>NZ_CP036426.1:4800000-6089646 GCF_007752535.1 Tautonia plasticadhaerens | reverse complement strand
GGACGCCCTCGTCTCCCGGGCCGGGGTGGAGTGGCGTGTGACGGAACGAACCCATTTGACTTGACGGAACTCATTGCCAGTTCAGGGAAATCGCCCGATCATCGCGGGCGCACCGGGGCGCACCGGCTCCCCGATGGCATGGCCGCGGTCCGGGGCCCGGTGGGCGGCGAGGGGACGATCCGGGGAGGGGGGCCGGGAAGGAGGCCGGGGGGCGTGTCCCGTTGGGGGGAGAGCGGATGCGCACGGCGTCCCCGGTCCGACCGTCGGGGGCCCGATCGTCGCGTCCCTGAGGCCGAACACCGGGAGCATCGAGGAGATCGGGGCGATGGCAAGTCGACTGGGGCCCTCCTGGCTGAACCGCGCGAAGGCGATCGCCGGCCCGACCTACCCGGCTCGATACGGGCGCTTCGCCGTCCTGGTCGACCAGATCAACGCCCTGGAGCCGACGCTCGAACGGGAGTCCGACGAGCAGGTCGCCGCCCGGAGCTTCGCCCTCCGACAGCGGGCCCGGCAGGGGGACTCGGTCAACAAGTTGCTGCCCGAGGCGTTCGCCCTGGTCCGGGAGTCGGCCAAGCGGACCGTCGGCATGAGGCATTACGACGTGCAGCTCATGGGCGGCATCGCCATCCACTTCCGGTCCATCGCGGAGATGGAGACCGGCGAGGGCAAGACGCTCGTCTGCACCCTGCCGGCCTACCTCAATGCCCTGAGCGGCAAGGGCGTGCACGTCGTCACCGTGAACGACTACCTCGCCCACCGGGACGCCGAGTGGAACGCGCCGATCTTCCAGAAGCTCGGCCTCACCGTCGGCTGCATCCAGACCGGCCAGGACGACTCGATCCGACGCGCCGCCTACAACTGCGACGTCGTCTACGGCACCGGCAAGGAACTGGGCTTCGACTTCCTCCGGGACCAGCTCAAGAAGCACCAGCACGGCGAGAACCACCGCAAGACCTTCATGCAGGCCTTCGTCAGCACCGGGGCCACCGCCGACGCCGCCAAGCCCGTCCAGCGTCCCCACCACTTCGCCATCATCGACGAGGCCGACTCCATCCTAATCGACGAGGCCCGGACCCCCCTCATCATCGGCGCCAACAACCAGCCGACGCAGGAGGAGGCCTCCGCCTATTACGGCGCCGACGAGATCGCCGCCACCCTCGTCCGCACCAAGGACTTCAAGTACGACCCCCTGGAGCGGAAGGCCGAGCTGAACGCCTCCGGCCGGCGGAAGGTCCAGCTCAAGGCCGGGCTCTCGGCCTTCTCGATGCTCACCGTCGACCAGCTGTACGAGTATGTCGAGCGGGCCCTCCGCGCCCAGATCGCCTACATCAAGGACAAGGACTACGTCGTGGCCCCGAACGAGAAGGGCCAGCCCGACGTGGTCATCGTCGACGAGTTCACCGGCCGTCTCATGCCCGGCCGGCAGTGGCAGGACGGCCTGCACCAGGCGATCCAGGCCAAGGAGCGGCTGGAGATCACCCTGGAGACGATCACCGCCGCCCGCGTCACCGTTCAGGAGTTCTTCAAGCGGTACAAGAAGCTCTCCGGGATGACCGGCACCGCCCGTAGCGACGCCTCCGAGCTTCGTCGGACCTACAAGGTCCACGTCTTCCCCGTGCCGACCAACAAGCCGAGCCGACGGGTCTGGATCAAGGACCGCGTCTTCTCGACCGAGGATGAGAAGTTCCGCGCCGTCGCCGAGGAGATCGTCCGACTGAACGAGAAGGGGGTGCCGGTGCTCATCGGCACCCGGTCGATCGAGAAGTCGGAGAAGCTCAGCGCCTTGCTCAACGAGGCGAAGATCGAGCACCAGGTCCTCAACGCCAAGAACCACGCCATCGAGGCCCAGATCGTCTCCCAGGCGGGTCAGCCGGGGCGGGTCATGGTGGCGACGAACATGGCGGGCCGAGGCACCGACATCAAGCTCGGCGACGAGGTCGCCCGGAGCGGCGGCCTGCACGTCATCGGCACCGAGCGGCACGAATCCTTCCGGATCGATCGCCAGCTCGCCGGCCGGTGTGCCCGCCAGGGCGACCCCGGCCACGCCCAGTTCTTCGTCTCGCTCGAGGACGAACTGCTCGAGGCCTTCGGCGAGAAGCCCGCCCGGCGGCTCCGCACCCGTTACGCCAACCGGGGCGAGTTGACCAGCCCCGCCTCCCGACGACTCTTCGTCCGGGCCCAGGCGAAGAAGGAGAGGCAGCACCGCAAGGACCGCCGCCTGCTCATGCACTACGAGAAGCACCGCGCCGAGATGCGGGAGAATATGGGCCTCAACCCCGTCCTCGGCTGACCCGGCCGGACCATTCGAACGAATCTCAACGACCCCGGAGGAGCCGGGAGGCATAGGCCCTCAGGCCGTCATCCAGCTCCTCCAGGTCCCCGAGATGTTCCCGAGCCAGATCGAGCCGCCGCCCCGGGCCGTCCGCACCCGCCCGCAGGGCATTGAGATAGGTGCGGAAGCGGTCCCTCGCCGGGTCGCTCCGCATCACGCCGTAGACGAACAGCCACGACTGGGCATACGCGAGCTGGACCGATTCCTCCCGTTCGAAAGTGGCGTCTTCGAGCAGCTCAAGCAGGGGGATCAGCGACCTCCCCAGGCGCAGCTCCTGGGCGATCACCGCGAGCCGTTCCCGGTTCAGGGCACCGACCTTCGTCCGGCCGTCGGGCCGTCGGACCTCGCCGTACATGCCGAGGCCCTCGCTCACGACCAGGGGGACGTCGGCGGCGAACCGTTCGAGCAAACCGGAGTTGAAGGTCAGCTGGTGGGTCGCCTCGTGGAACAAGGTGATGGTGTTCGCCCGCTCGGCCCGGGGGCCGGCGGGCCCGCCGCCTCGGCCATCGTAGAGGACGAGGTAGTTCTCCCCCACCTCGTAGATCCCCGTCACCTGCGGGTGTCGCCCCGCGCCGAGGATCCGGCCGAACTCCTCCTCGGTGGCCAGGGCGAGCATGGTCATCCGATCGGTCGGGGCAGTGACCTCGAACCCCCGATCCTTGAAGTGGTCGAGGTAGTCGTCGGCGAGGCCCTCGCAGAGGGCGAGTGCGCCCCGGACGAAGTCGTCCCGGGCAGTGCCGAGCGCGACGTAGCGGTCCCCTTCCTCGAGCCGGAGCCCGGCGATCCCGGCCTCCTCGGCCCGCGCGCGGATCGACGCGATCCGATCACGTTCCACGCCGGCGGGGCCGGCCTCCTCGGCCCGGGGGCGGCCCTCCGCGCGGCTCGCCAGGATCCAGGCCGAGGCGAAGGCCGTCGCCAGCCATCGGCGTCGGCCGGGATCCGCATCGGAGGGGGTTCTCGGTCGCGTCACCGCCATTCCTCCGGCTCATCGGCCCGGTTCGTCCATCCCAAACTGCCTGAGGAGGAACCCGATCAGGTCGGCATCCTCGTCGTCCGAGCCCTCGGGGAACTCGTCCCGATGACGGGTGACGCACTCGATCCCCAGGCCGTCCATCTTGACGCCCAGGTATTCCCCGAAATTCGGGTGGTGGATCCCCAGGCCCGGCGGGGCGTCGGGGGGCAGGGGGCCCCTCGGCTCGGTATAGAAAAGGTAGGCGGGCGGGTCGTCGGCCGAGAGGTACGAATCCGGCGAGGCCCGCTCGAAGAGCTCGTAGGCCTCGTCCGAGTCCAGCATGTCCTCGGGCAGGCCGAAGAAGGGGGGGAGGGCGGGGTGTTGATGGGCCCGGCCGCCGATGATCGTGGCGATCACCCTGGGGTCGTAGGTGGTCTGGGCCCCGACGACGGCCATGCAGGCCAGCCGGCTCGATTGCCGGGCCACCGGGTCGTCGCTCTCGGGCTCGGCCAGGTCGTCGTGGAATCCGACCCACAGGGAGATCCCGGCCCCGGCGGAACCCCCGGAGGCGGCGATCCGGTCGAGGTCGATCTCCAATTCCTCGGCCTTCGACCGGAGGAACTGGATCGCCCGGGCCCCGTCGAGCATCGGGGCGGGGAAGGGGGCCTGGTGCGAGAGCCGGTAGTTGATGGAGGCCACCGAGATGCCCGATTCCAGGCAGCCGCGGAGCAGGCCCGGGGGGATGCCCTTCTTGTCCCCCCCCCGGAACCCTCCGCCGTGGATGTAGACGAGCAGGGGGGCGGGCGTCCCCGACTCGGCCGACCAGAAGTCGAGCACGTTCCGCCCGTGGGGGCCGTATCTCACGTCGGAGCGGTCCGGGTCCGGCCGCTCCTTCGGGAGCTGCTGGGCGGCGGCGAGGCTGACCGACATCGCGGCCAGGGCGATTACGCCCCAACCCAGGTTCCTGCGGCGTCTCATGATGGGATGCGTCTCGAGGTGGTGCGTCGCCGGGATGGGCCGGTCGCCTCGGCCGTCCCTTGGAGATTTTACAAGGGGAGCGAGCCGCCGACGAGCCACCGGCCCTCGCGTCGGCGCCCGGCCCGATCCGGACCCGGGCGTGGGCGGGGATCCGGGCGAGGCTCGCGATTGACCGGGCCGTCCGATGCGGCTAGAGTGATTCGCTCAAACAACTTGCAACGATCCTTCCCGGCCCTCCCGGGAATCGTCCGAGGTCCGGCATGAGTGTCAAGGAACGTCGCCCGCCCTTCTACCTGGGGATCGATCTGGGCGGGACCAACGTCAAGAGCGGGGTCGTCGACGACGACGGCCGGTCGCTCTCGTCCGTCAGCCTCGAGACCCACGCAAGTCGCGGGCCGGAGGCGGGGGTGGCCACCCTGGCGGAGGCCGGCCGCGAGGCGGTCGAGGCCAGCGGGCTCTCCTGGGGCGAGATCGCCGGGGTCGGCCTCGGGACGCCGGGCACGATGGACATCCCCGCCGGGATGCTCCTGGAGCCGCCGAATCTCCCCGGTTGGGATCACTTCCCGGTGCGCGATCGCCTCGCGGAGGTGCTTCGAGCGCGGACGATCCTTCAGAACGACGCCAACGCCGCCGCCTACGGCGAGTACTGGGCCGGCGCCGGCCGGGGGGTGAGGAGCCTGGTCCTGTTTACGATGGGCACGGGGATCGGCGGCGGCATCGTGGAGGATGGCCGGATCATCGAGGGCCGGAACAGCCACGGGGGCGAGTGCGGCCACATCATCATCCAGATGGAGAACGGCCGACAGTGCGGCTGCGGCGGCTACGGCCACCTGGAGGCTTACGCCTCGGCCACGGCGCTGGTCAAGCGGGCCATCGAGGCCCTGGAGCAGTCCGACGAATCGACGGCCCTCCGCCGCCACCTCGCCGCCGGGACCCTCACCGCCCGGTCGATCAACGAGGCCTCCCTGGCGAACGACCCGCTGGCGGCCCGGCTGATGCGGGAGACGGCCCACTATCTCGCCGTCGGTGCCGTCTGCGTGATGCACACGATCAACCCGGACCTCGTCCTCTTCGGCGGCGGCATGTCCAACGCCGGCCCCGAGTTCATCGACCTGATCCGGGAGGGGGTCAAGCGGATGGCCTTCCCGCTGCCCGCCTCGCACACGAAGATCGACTACGCCACGCTCGGCGGGGACGCCGGGTACATCGGCGCCGCCGGGTGTGCCCGGATGGCCTTCGGTGCCGACTCCGGCGGCTGAACCGTCCCGGCCCAGGGGACCCGACCTCGCCGTCGAGCGCCGGGGGTCCGGCCGAAGTTCCGCCGATCCGCCCGGCCCATCTCGCCCGAAGGCCCCGGCGTTGCTACTATTGGGGGGTGGAGCACGCCCTCGTCGGCCCCTCCGGGACCGATCCCGCGCGACGCCCCCCGCCTGCCCGATCGCCCCCCGGCCCGATGAGCCCGGACTTTCTATGGCCCACGATCCCAAGTTCATCCGCAACTTCTCGATCGTCGCCCACATCGACCACGGCAAGAGCACGCTGGCCGACCAGCTGTTGTTGCAGTCCGGCGCCATCTCCCAGCGAGAGTTCCGAGAACAACTCCTCGACGACATGGACCTCGAACGCGAGCGGGGGATCACGATCAAGGCCCGGGCCGTCAGCCTGCATTACACGCTCGACGGCCAGAAGTACGAGCTGAACCTGATCGACACCCCCGGCCACGTCGACTTCCACTACGAGGTCTCCCGTAGCCTCGCCGCCTGCGAGGGCGCGATCCTGCTGGTCGACGCCTCGCAGGGGGTCCAGGCGCAGACCGTCGCCAACGCCTACCTCGCCATCGCCGGGGACCTGACCCTGGTGGCGGCGCTGAACAAGATCGACATGCAGGCCGCCCGGCCGGACGAGGTGAAGGAGGAGGTCTTCAACACCCTGGGCCTCGATCCCGACGAGATCCTCGCCGTCAGCGGCAAGACAGGCGTCGGCGTCCCCGAGCTGTTCCGGACGCTCATCGATCGCATCCCGGCCCCTTCGGGGGACCAGAAAGCCCCACTCCGGGCGCTGATCTTCGACTCGAAGTACAACGACTACCAGGGGGTGGTCGTCTACGTCCGGGTGGTCGACGGGACGATCCGGGTCGGCCAGAAGATCAAGCTGATGGCGATGGGCCAGGAATACGAGGTCATCGGCCTCGGCCAATTCCGCCCCAGGGAGGTGGCCTGCGACGAGCTGGGGGTCGGCCAGGTCGGCTTCGTCGTCGCCAACATCAAGCAGCTCGTCGACGTCCGGGTCGGTGACACGATCACCGCGGCCCACCGGGGTGCCGAGAAGGCCCTCGCCGGCTACAAGGAGCCCAGCCAGGTCGTATATTGCGGCCTGTTCCCGGCGACGCACAACCAGTTCGAGGACCTGCGGACCGCGCTCCAGAAGCTCGCCCTGAACGATTCCAGCTTCACCTTCGAGCCGGAGACCTCCGACGCCCTCGGCTTCGGCTTCCGGTGCGGCTTCCTCGGCATGCTGCACATGGAGATCGTCCAGCAGCGGCTGGAGCGGGAAAGCGACCTGTCGCTGGTGCAGACCGCGCCGAACGTCACCTACGAGATCGTCACCCGGAAGGGGGAGACGCTCTACGTCTCCAACCCGACCCGGATCCCGGAGCCCGGCGAGATCGAAGAGTTCCGGGAGCCCTACGCCCGGGTCAATTTCCTCATCCCGGCGGACAACATCGGCGTGATCATGACCCTCTGCGAGGAACGCCGGGGGGATTACATCAAGACCGACTACATCACGCCGACCCGGGTCATCGTGACGTACGAGCTGCCGCTGGCCGAGATGATCTACGACCTGTACGACAAGCTCAAGTCCGCCACCCGAGGCTTCGGGACGATGGACTACGAACTGCTCGGCTTCCGGCCGAATACCCTCGTCCGGCTCGACGTGCTGGTGGCCGGGGACCGGGTGGACGCCCTGTCGGTGGTCGTCCACCGGGACTTCGCCGACCGTCGGGGCCGCAAGCTCGTCAAGAAGCTGAAGGAGGAGATCGACCGTCACCAGTTCGAGGTGGCGATCCAGGCCGCGATCGGTTCCAAGGTGATCGCCCGGGAGACGATCTCGGCACTCCGGAAGAACGTCACCGCCAAGTGCTACGGCGGCGACATCACCCGGAAGCGGAAGCTCCTGGAGAAGCAAAAGGAGGGCAAGAAGCGGATGAAGCAGGTCGGCAACGTCGAGATTTCCCAGGAGGCCTTCCTCTCGGTGCTCGAAGCCGGTGAGGCCTGACGCCGCAGCCCGGGGACCGGGACTTGCCTGGCCCCCCTCGGCCTTCTCGAATCGAGCCAGTCCAGGGCGCGTCTATGGACCAGATCGAGGCATCCGACACGTTCGAAGCCCCCCGGGCCGCGTCGTCCCTGCCGCCCCCGGGAGTCGAGCGGAGGGCGACGTCCCGGGGCCCGGAACCCGACGAGGGGGCGCTGCGAACGACCTCCCGGCCGCTCATCGAGTCGGTGCCGATCCTCTTCATCGGGATGCTCCTGGTCCGGACCTTCGCCGCCGAGGCGTACATCGTCCCCACCGGCTCCATGGCCCCGACCCTGCTCGGGATCCACCGGGACGTCTCCTGCCCCGACTGCGGGTTCCAGTTCGCGCTCGGGGTCGACGAGGACGGGCAGGCCGGTCAACCCCTGTGCCCCAACTGCGGCGCCGACCTGGAGCAGGCCCCGGCCGTCGAGCGCACGGGGGACCGCCTGCTGGTCCAGAAGAACTTCTTCCACTGGCGATCCCCGAAGCGATGGGAGGTCGTCGTCTTCCTCAACCCGGCCGAGCCCGATCAGGCCTACGTGAAGCGGGTGGTGGGGCTGCCGGGAGAGTCGGTCGAGCTGAAGCACGGGGACGTGTTCATCGACGGGATGATCGCCCGCAAGGACCTCAAGGAACTCCGGGGGATGCGGCTGCTCGTCCATGACAGCTCCTTCCGGCCTCCCGAGTCCGCCTGGTTCCCCCGCTGGCGATTCCGGAGTGACGACGGCGGGCCCTCCTGCTGGTCCGAGGATCGCGGGGTCCTGCATCATGAGGCGGCCCCCGATCGGACCGTCGGGGACGACCGGGCCGTCGACTGGATCGAATACCGCCACGTCGACCCCGATCGGGCAGACTATGGCCCGATCCGCGACTTCATCGCGTACAACGGCGCCCGACTCGGCTCCGGGAGCCGGGTCGACGACCTGGCGATCGACGCCCGACTCGAATTCACGGGGCGGGTCGAGGCGCTCGCGCTCCGCTTCCGGGTTGGGCCGGGTGCGCTCCGGCTGACGATCCCCCTCGACGGTCAGGAACCCCCTCGAGCTGAATTCGGGGGCAGGGAGTACCGCACGCAAGAGGGCGCGGCCCGACTGGCCCGCGAATGGGCCGCTCGGCCCGGCGAAAGAAGGCTGGAGGCGTCGTTCGTCGATCACCGCCTGATCGTCGCGTTCGACGGCGATCTCGCGTTCGAGCCGCTCGACTTGGAGCCTCCCGAGACCACTCCTGCACCGGGTCCACTCGAAGCGTCCCCGCTGGCCTTCGGGCTCCGGGGGGGGGACGCGAGGATCGACCGATTGAAAGTCTTCCGCGACATCTACTACACCGATGGCCTCAGCCACGCCCCGGGGCGGCCCTTCGGCGTCGGGGCCCCCTATCCCCTCGGTCAAGAAGAGTATTTCGTCCTGGGTGACAACAGCCCCGTCTCCAACGACTCCCGGTTCTGGCCGACGAGCCCCGTGGTGCCGGGCTCGATGATGCTGGGGAAGCCATTCCTGGTCCACCTGCCGAGTCGAGGGGTGCCGCTTCGCGTCTTCGGCGACGAGCCTTACTGGGTTCCCGACCTCCGAGAAATCCGATACATTCGATAGCCTCGGTCGCCGCGACCCGATCAGATCACTGCGCCTCGCAAGGATTTCCGATGACCCGGACCGCCGCCCGACGCAAGGCGTCCTCCCCTCCCGCCCCGCGCCCCGAGGCGACCCGTCCGGCCGAGTCCCACCGAGAAACGATCGAGTCGATCGTCGTCGCCTTCATCCTCGCGCTGGTCATCCGGGGGTTCTCGGCCGAGGCATTCGTGATCCCGACCGGATCGATGGCCCCGACCCTGATGGGCCGTCACAAGGAGGTGGACTGCCCGCAATGCGGGATCACCTTCACCGTCAACGCCGCCGACGAGCCCCGGACCGGTCGACCGGTCACCTTCGGCACCTGCTTCAACTGCCGGAGCCGGACGCAGGTCGACGACCTGCCCAGCTTCAATGGCGACCGCATCCTCGTGATGAAGTTCCCCTACAAGTTGCCGTTCCTGCCCTTCGCGGACCGGCCCGAGCGCTGGGACGTGGTCGTCTTCCATTATCCCGAGGCCCCGGAGCAGAATTACATCAAGCGGCTGATCGGCCTGCCCGGCGAGGAGCTGATGATCCGGGGGGGCGACCTCTACTCCCGCCCCCTGGGCGGCGACGAGCCGTTCCGGATCCTCCGCAAGCCCCTGCGGCATCTCCGCGCGATGCTGATGCCGGTCTACGACGACCGCCACCGGGCGACGGCACTTACCTCGATGCCCTCCTGGCGACGCTGGGATGCGCTCGATTCGGGGGACTGGGAGGAGTCGGCGGACGAACCCGGCACCTTCGCGTCGTCGGTCAAGGACGGGGAACGGCTTTCCTGGCTCCGCTACCGACATCTCGTGCCTGACCAGGAGCAATGGCGTTCGATCCAGCGCGGTCAGGAGCCCGAGGGCGGGCCGGCCCCTTCATTGGTCGAGGACTTCCTCTCGTACAACTCCAATCAGGGGAAGACTGAGCTGGGTTCCCCGCCGATCATCGAGCCGCACTGGGTCGGCGACCTGGCGGTCGAGTTCGACCTCGAGGTCGAGTCTGGCCGGGGTCGGGTAGTGGTCGAGCTGATCGAGGCGGGCGTCCCGATGCGCTGCACGATCGACCTGGCCGAGGGGCAGGCGACCCTGACCCGGGATGGGGTGATCCTCGGCACGCCCCAGGCGTGCGGGATCGACGGCCCCGGGCGCTACCGGGTCGGCCTCGCCAACGTAGATGACCGACTCACGCTCTGGGTCGACGGCCGGACCCCGTTCGGCGAGGGAGTCTCCTACGAGGTCGACCACGAGGAACCCCAGCAACCGGAACTGGCCGACCTGTCGCCGATCGGCATCGGCGCGTCCCTGGCCCGGGTCCGGGTAAGCGACCTTGTGGTCCGACGCGACATTTACTATACGTTAAGTCCGAACGCCTCGGACCTGGAGGGCTTCGGGACCCTGCGGAGCTGGGACGAGTACCGGTGGCTGGTCCGGGCGATGTCGGACCCGAGTCGTTTCCCCGAACTCGCCCGTCTCGACGAGCCCCGGACCTTCGAGATCCGACCCGGTCGGTACATGATGATGGGGGACAACAGTCCCAGGAGCAAGGACAGTCGCGCCTGGGACCGGTTCGACCTGGAAGGGATCTATGACGACGATGCCGGCCGTCGCTGGAGGATCGGCCCCTGGTCGGAGTTCGACCGGGCCCCCCACGAGGTGCCCGAGGAGCTGATCGTCGGCAAGGCCTTCTTCGTTTACTGGCCCCACGGCAAGCCCTTCGGACCGGATATCCGCCTCTCCCGGGACTTCCGCATCCCGTTCCGGCCTTATCTCGAGCGGATGCAGTGGATCCGATGACGAGCCGGGCGCACGCCCGTCGCACCCGCCCCGCCACCGATCAGGGAGGATCGGCCCCATGGCCCTGCTGGAAGTCCGCGACCTGCAGAAGTGGTACGGCAAGCGCCAGGTCGTCTGCGGCGTCGACTTCGAGGTCGAGCAGGGCCAGGTCGTCGGGCTGCTGGGCCCCAACGGGGCCGGCAAGACGACCAGCTTCCGCATGACGATCGGCCTCATCGCCGCCGACGGCGGCGCGATCACCTTCGGCGGGCGGGACATCACCCACTTGCCGATGTTCCGCCGCGCCCGGGCCGGCCTCGGCTACCTGCCCCAGGAGACCAGCGTCTTCCGGCAACTGACGGTCGAGAATAACCTGATGGCGATCCTGGAGACCCGTTCGGACCTCTCCCGCCGAGAACGACGCCAGCGTCGCGATCAATTGCTCGACCAGTTCGGCCTCGATCACATCCGCAAGACCAAGGCCCAGTTCATCTCCGGCGGCGAGAAGCGGCGGCTGGAGATCGCCCGATGCCTGATCACCGAGCCGAGCCTGATCATGCTCGACGAACCGTTCGCGGGCATCGACCCGAAGACGGTCAAGGAGATCCAGGTCTCGATACGTGAGTTGGCCGAGCGGTTCAATATCGGCATCCTGTTGACGGACCACGAGTTCCGAGAGACGCTCGAAGTCACCGACCGCAACTACCTGATCTACCAGGGTCGAGTGGTGGCCGAGGGGAACCGGGTCGAATTCCTGGAGAACCCCGACGTCCGACGCTACTATCTCGGCGATCGGGCCGACGTCGGCCACCTGCTCGACCGCCCGCCGCACACGCCTCCCCCCCGGGCGGTCCCGCAACCGCACCGACCCCAGTCGCAGTCGCAAGAGCCGACGGCCATCCAGCCCCCTCCCCGGGTCGCCCCCGCGCCGCCCGTCCCGCCGGCTCCCCCGGTGCCGCTGCACGAAGGGAGCTATCCCGAGGTCGACTACGACCCCCTCCTCGATGCCTTCGGACCCGTCATCCTCGACCCGTCGTTCGGGCAAGGCGAGGCCGAGGAGGAGGACGATTACGGGATGGGATCGGGTCAGGGCCCCTCGTCTAGATGACCGGCGGGCCGGGATCAGACCTGCGTGTTGATCAGCAACAAGATCGCCGTGGCCAGGGCGAGCACCCCGGTGATCATGACGAACAGCCGGGCGGCGTGCCGGAGGATGCGGCCCCAGGCCTCGTGCCGGGACGCGGCGTAGACGAGGCTGATTGCCAGGATGAGCGGCAAGGCGAACCAGTAGGCGTTGATGACGCCGAGGATGGGGACGAACATCAGGCGGTCGCCCCCTCGGCCTTGGTCCCGGACGACTCGTGGTCGGGCTCGTCGGCGGTCGTCTCGTCCCGGTGGGCGGGCCCCTCGAAGGCGTCGTAGATGGCCAGGACGTTCAGCAAGCCGGCGATCGTCGTGTAGATGTCGCCGATCTCCTTGAGTCCGCCATACTTCTGGTGCAGAGAGAAGGCGCGGCGGACGACCCCTTCCATCACCCGCCGGACATTCTCGTCCATCGACGGATCCAACAGCGGGGCCGCCATGAACCCGTTGAACAGCGGCTGATGGCCGAAATGGACGAGCGTCGCCTGGAGCACGGCGGGCCAGGCGGGCAGTCCGACCCAGAACTGCCCGAGGTAGTACAGGCGGAAATGTTCCGGGTCCCGGAGCGGATTCGTCCAGCTCCAGTAGACGTTCGCGCCGTCACCCAGGGCGAAGCCGACGGCGTAGAGCCCGAAGATGCAGATCAGGTAGAGCAAGCCCTTGCGGTAACGCCCCTGGTACAGGTGGCCCAAGCCGGGCCACGTCGCGGCGAGCAGGGCCGCGAGGGAGCGATTCTTCAGGGGGGTATCCGTGACGGTCGTCGATCGGTCCATCGGCGGCGGCTTCGGGCTCGATCCGGGAGGGAGGGGCAGGTCGATCCGGCCGTCCAATCTAGCATGGCCCGGGCCCGCTTGCCTAGGTTCGGCCGAGGGCCGCGTGCCGGGGGCCCTCACACTCCCGGGCGATCCCTTCGATGAGCTGTTCGGGGATCTCCGGGACCTCGTCGATCGCCCCGGCCCGGAGCGCCAGCCCCGAGAGCCGGTCGATCGCGGCGGGGACGCCCCCCGAAAGCGCGTGGAGCCGGAGCAGGGCGCGGTCGGAGAACGGCCATCGCCCGGCCCCGGCGGCCCGCAACTTCTCGGCGAGATAGGCCGAGCTTTCGCGATGAGTCAGGCGATCGAGACGGATGACCAGGGGCCACGAGGCGACGCGATCGGGGGTGGACCGGCCGGTGACGAGCATGGTGAAGCGGCACCCGGACTGCCGGCCGATTGCCTCGACCCGCTCGAGCAGCCGGAGGTCCTCCTCGAGGTCGAGGAGCCCGTCGTCGTCGACGGCGACCAGCAGGCCGATGTTCTGGGATCGTGCGAGCCTGGCCGAGTCGAGCAGTCGGGCGATGAGTTCCGGGCGACCCGGGCCATGGTCGAGTCGATGCCCCAGCGCGGAGGCGAGTCCCCGGAGGACGCTCCCCCCGTCCGCCGGCCGTCGGACCGAGAGGATCCGCCGGTCGGGTCGTCGGAGCCGCCGGACGGCCTCATCGAGCGTCATCGACTTGCCGATCCCATCCTCTCCCCGGATCTCTCCCCGGGGTTCGCCGTTCGAGACGAGGTGGACCAGCCGTCGGACGGCCTCCTCGTGGCCCGGGATGGCGACGAACGGGGCCGCACCCGGCCGGAAGGGATCGAACCGGAGTTCCCAGTGCTGCAACCAGCTCATGGCCATCCCGCTTCGACCTCGATCGGGCCGACTCTCCCCGAGCCGCCCTCGAACCGCCCTCTTGGATCGGTTAGGATGACCCCCCGGCTTGCACCAATCCCCCCGCCTCGAAGACCGCCGATGGAACGCGTCTATTTCCCCGAACCGATCCCCGACGGCCGGGCGGTCGTCTCGGGGCCCGAGGCGCACCACCTCTCCCGGGTCCGACGGGCCAGGCCGGGCGATCCCGTGGAGTTGTTCGACGGCCGGGGGCGGTCGTTCCTGGCGCGGATCGAGTCGATCGGGAATGGAAGGGTCGAGGTCGCGATCGAGGCGTCCTCGCCCGCGAGGCCCGGGCCGAGCGCCGAGCTGACGTTGGCGACCGCCGTCCCCAAGGGGGACCGCTTCGACTGGTTGATCGAGAAGGCGACGGAGCTGGGCGTCCGACGCCTCGTGCCGCTCCGGACCGGTCGCTCGGTCGTCGACCCCAGGTCGAGCAAGCTGGACCGCCTGCGTCGGGTCGTGATCGAGGCGTGCAAGCAATGCGGGAGAGACCGGCTGATGGAGCTGGCGGGGCCGATCTCCTGGGAGGAGTTCCTGGAACTCGGCCCGGACGGGGAGGGGCTGATCGCCCACCCGGGCGGGGTCTCGATCGGTCGGCTCGGGCCGATCCGGCGGGCGACCCTGGCGATCGGGCCGGAAGGGGGCTTCACCGACGAGGAGGCCGGGTGGGCGATCGCCGCCGGGTGGAACGCGATCGGCCTCGGGCCGACGATCCTGAGGGTCGAGACGGCGGGCCTGGCGGCCTGCTCGGCGATCCTGGCATTGAACGAGGGGACACTCGAGTGATGGACCGGGACCTGCTCTTCGGCGGATTGGCGCTCGGTCTCTTCGCCGGCGTGCTCGGCGGGGTGTTCGGGATCGGCGGCGGCCTGGTGATGGTGCCCGCGATGATCCTCCTCTTCTCCTTCCCGATCAAGACGGCGACCGGGACCTCGCTGCTGGCCCAGGTCTTACCCGTGGGCATCCTGGGGGTGATCCAGTATTACAAGCTCGGGCACGTCCGGATCGGTTTCGGCCTGAGCATGGCACTCGGCCTGCTGATCGGCATCTTCGGCGGGGCGATGATCGCCGGCCTCTTCCCGGCCCCGGTGATGAAACGCCTCTACGGCATCTTCCTGATCTCCTGCGGCGCCTACTTCCTGCTCGCCCCCGCCGGGGTGACGCCCAGGCCGAAGGCATTGCCGGTGGAGGCCGAGGCGCCGGGGCGGCCCGGGGAATTGCCGCCCGATCAGGAGGTCCAGTGACCGTCGGACTTGTCCTGGTAGACCGACCAGACGTAACCGTCCGGGTCCCGCAGGGCGAACTCTCGCCAGCCCCAGGACTGGTCGACCGGCTCCCCGGAGACGCCGATGATCGCACCCTGCTCGATGCAATGCTGGTAGAAGCGGTCGACGTCCTCGACCTGGATCTGGAGATGGATCCCCAGGCCGAGGCGCTGGTCCCGGAACTCCTCGTCGTGGGCGTCCTGCGGGTGGAGCATGATCGTGAAGGAGCCGAACCGGAGCACGACCAGGGCGATCGGCCCCCCCTCGTACTCGGCCAGTTCCTGGACGACCCCCGCGCCGACGACCTCATGGTAGAAGTCGCGCGATCGCACGATGTCGCTGACGTAAAGGAAGACGCTCGTGACCTTCGCGTTCATTCCAACCCCCTGGAGGCCGGTTCGGCCGGCGATCAGGCCGGAAGATACCCGGCCGGTGTCCGTGGATCAACGCGACGTGCCCGGATCGACCGATTCCGGGCCGATCAGGGTCGAGTCTCGAAGAAGTCGACGACCTCCCGGACGGCGGGCAACAGGTAGCCGGCGGCGGAGTAATGGCCGCAGTCGTACCACCGGATCGGCGGCCGGCCGGCGGCCTCCCAGAGTCGGGAGGCCGCCTCGGGGGGGATGATCTCGTCCGACCGGCCGGCGATCATGAGGACCCGCTTCGATCGGAGCCGGTCGGCGTACGTGAGCGGGTCGAACGGCCGGGTCAATGCCTCCAGGTCCTCCCGGCTCCGTCCCGACTCGATCCAGGCGTTCCGGGACTCCCGGGCCTCGGACTCCGGCAGGTTCCAGAGGATGTCGGCCAGGCCGCCCCCGGCCAGGAGGATCGCCACCCGGTCGAGCCCCGGGTCGGCCTCCGCCGCCAGGGCGGAGACCAGGCCCCCCAGGCTGATCCCGGTCACGCCGATCCGGCCGGCGTCCACCTCTTCCCGGGCCGCGAGCCAGGTCGAGGCTCGTCGGACGTCGCAGACCCCCTGCCGCATCGCCAGCACCGAGCGTTCGATGTCCGAGGACAGCAACCGGGCCTCCATCCCGACCGGGCGACGTTCCCCGTAGTAGGGGAGCTTGACGAACAGGACGGCGACGCCCCGATCGGCCAGCCTGGCGGCCATGTATCGGGAGAGGGCGAAATCGGCCCCGAGGATGTGCAGGACGATCGCCCCGGGCCGCTCCCCCGGCCGATCGGGCCGGAAATATTCCGCGTGGACCACGTTGTTCGAAGGGTCCGGCGAGACGACCGGGGAGGGGAAGGTCAGGGTCGAGACCGAGTAGCTCGCCGTCTTCCGGATCGGCCGAAGCTCGAAGGCGAAGGTGTCCGCCCCGAGCCGGAACCCATCGGGGACCGTCGCTTCCGCCGGGGAGGGCGAGAACGTCACGGTCCCGCGCTCGATGGTGCCGAGGACGGTGGCGAGGGCGATCGAGGCGATCATTCGGGTTCCGATCCGGTCCGTCCCGGGGTATTTCGCATGGTCGAAGACACCGACCCTCGCTAGGATACCGGACCGCGGCGGCGGCGGGGAGGGAGGGACCGACCATGTCGACTTCGAGAACGGTCCGAGACCTGGCCCAGCTGGAACCCGGCCAAGTCTGCCTGATCAAGCCGAGCGCCCTCGGGGACGTGGTCCACGCGTTGCCAGTCCTCTCGGCCCTCCGGGGTCGTTGGCCAGACGCCCGATTCTCCTGGGTGATCAATCGGGGGCTCATCGGCCTGGTCGAGGGGCACCCGGACCTGGACGAGGTCATCCCGTTCGACCGCTCCCGGGCCGGGGTCGGCCCGAGGGGCCTCGGCGTGTCGTCCCGATTCCTGATTGGCTTGAGGCGGCGTCGATTCGACCTGGCGATCGACCTGCAAGGGCTATTCCGCTCCGGCCTGATGGCGTTCGCCACCGGGGCCCCGGTGCGGGTCGGCCGTGCCGACGCGAGGGAAGGGGCCGGGTGGACCTACACCCATCGGATCGGTTCCCGGGCGGAACACGCGGTCGACCGCCTGCTCGACGTGGCATCGGCCTTCGGGGCGGATGTCGCTCGACCGCGATTCTCGCTCCCGATCCGGGAAGAGGATCGGCGGTGGGCGAGGGAAGCGGTCGGGGATCTCCCCCGGCCTTTGATGGTGATCAACCCCGGGGCGCGATGGGTCACCAAGCGGTGGCCGCCCCGGCACTTCGCCGAGGTCGCCCGCAGGGCGATCACGACGGCGGGCGCGGGGGTGGTGGTCGTCGGCGCCCCGGAGGATCGGCCACTGGCCGAGGAGATCGCTGGCCGCCTCGGTGCGGTCGGTCTGCCGGTCCGGGACCTGACCGGGAAGACGACGCTCTCGGGGCTCGCCGCCGTCGCGAGCGAGTCCGACCTGGTCCTCTCCAACGACACGGGGCCGCTGCACCTGGCCGTCGCCTCGGGGGCCCGGGTGATCGCGGTGTTCACCTGCACGGATCCGGCGAAGACCGGCCCCTACGGCCCCGGATCGACCGTGATCCGGGCAGGCGTCTGGTGTGCGGGGAGCTGCATCCGGACCTGCGACCGGATGGAATGCATGGTCGAGCTTTCCCCGGATCGAGTCTGGCCGGCGGTCGCCGAGGCCCTGAAGGGGACGCCGAGGAGGGTCGCCTGACCGGGGCCGTCAGGCGTGTCGGGCCTCCTGGTGCTTATGCCCGGGTTCGACCTGACTCGTCCCCTCGACCCGGGAGGCCCGGTGCTTCATGCGGAAGTCGAGGACCAACGGGAGGTGGTCCGAGGCGTCCCGGGCGAGCCTCGAGCGGACGACGTGGGCCTGCTCGACCTCGACCTGGGGGCAGCAGAAGATCTTGTCCAGCGAACTCATCGCCAGGTAGGCCGGGAAGGATCGGAAGCGTTGGAGCGGCTCCGTCACCTGGCGCAGGCCGTGACGGGCGAACGGGCCCCTGGCCAGGGTGTTCCGCCAGTCGTTGAAGTCGCCGACGATGACCGTCGGCAGGTGGCACGATTCCCGGTAGCAATGGTGCTCGAGCAAATAGGAGGCCTGCCACTGCCGGGTGCTTTCATGCAGGCCCAGGTGCCAGTTGATCAGGTGCAGCGGGCCGGTCGGCGTCGAGACGACCACCAGCTGGGCCCCCCGCTTCTTGCGATTCAGGTACCGCAAGCAGACGTCGTGCGATCGCTCGACCTTCCAGCGGGCGAGGAGCAGGTTGCCGTAGGATCCGACCCGGAATCGGTGGTTCGTCTGGGAGACGGGGTGGTAGTCCGGGAACGCCCCCGAGAACGCGGCGACCTGGTCCCCGCCGCCCGCCCTCGGGATCCCGTCGGCGACCTCCTGGAGGCAGATCAGGTCGGGCCGCTCGTGGGAGATCACGGCGATGATCCGATCGAGGTCGTATCGGCGATCACGACCGCCGATCCCCTTGTGGATGTTGTAGCTCAGCAGTCGCATCGTCGCTGGCGACGCGTCGCGCCGCATCCTCGGGCATCGACCGGTGGGGTTGGCGGAGGTAGTCGATCCCCGCCAGGACGCTGACCGCACCGGTCAGGGCGAGCAGCGGAACCGGGGCCGAGCGGGCAGTGTACACCAGCCAGAACAGGAAGAGGAACTGGAGGGCCGTCGTCGCCTTCCCCAGGGGTCGAGGCGGCATGTGGCGGACCGACCGCCAACCCTTGAGTGAGACGGCCAGCAGCACCCCGGAGAGGACGGCGAGATCCCGGGCCGCGACCAGGAGCAAGTCGGGGACCGTCACGATCCCCTCGGCCAGCAACGTCAGCAGCACGACCCCGATGAAGAGCTTGTCGGCGATCGGATCGAGAGTCCGGCCGAACGTGCTCGACGCATGGAAGAGGCGGCTGAAGGCGCCATCGAAGGCGTCGCTTGCGGCGGACAGGATGAGGATCGTCGGCCAGTACGAGGGGCTGGTCAGCGGGAAAATCCCCGCCAGGCCGATCCTCGCGAAGGTCAGGATGTTGGGCAGGAAGTGGGCCATCGCCCGGGACGATCGGCTCACCGTCGGGCCTCCTCGGTGCGGAGCCCTCCGGCGGATCGACGATCGCGGATCCGAATCCGGGCGACCACGCGTTCTCGCTTCAATCGACCCCGGAGTCCGATCAGGTTGAAGTGCTTTTGGACCCGCTCGGCCTCGCGTCGATTGGAGATCACCGGGCCGTCGAGCATCGGGGAGACGCGGGAGGAGAGGCCGATCCGCCCCCGGGTCGCCCGGGAAATCCCGAACAGGGCGACCGCATGGGCGATCACCCGGAACGCGACCCAGAGACCGACCACGTTCGGCCCCGGCAGGACCGAGATCAAGATCGAGGGGACCAGGATCACGAGATCGAGCAGGAGCCAGGAGAGCCGGAACCGGAGGCGATTCCCGAGGTACTCCCGCCAGGCCAGCCGGGCTTCCTCGGCGGGGAGGGTGCTCGGGTGGACGAGTGTGATGGCCTTCGCGTTGCGGAGGGCCATGAGCAGTCGCTCGTCGGCCGGCAGCTTCGCCTTGAGCCAGGAGATCGGCGATCGGAGCCAGGCGGGCGCATGGGACTCGGCGTCCCGGATCCAGGTCAGGAGCCGGTCGGATCGGGCCCGGGGCCCGTCCGTGGCCGTCGTCAAACCGGAGGTGGAGTCGTCATCCCCCGAGTCCTCGTCGCCGAGTCTCGGCTCGTAATAGAAGATCGGCTCGATCCCCACGCGGGGGAGGACGAGGATGCAAAGGACCCTCGGATCCGATCCCCCCGGGGACTCGGCCGAATCCGCTCGGCGATCTTCGGCCAGGGTGCTGCGGCTCATCTGAGGGCCCCGGTCGATCTCCGACCGGGGTTCCTTGGTCAGGTCCGGCGGGCGACCTCGGGTTCGACCCGCCCCCGGCAACGATCCCCGGCCTGATGAGAAGATCTGAGCAACCACGATGCCGGGGGGCCGTCGATCGTTTCGCCGGGTCCGGGGACGTCGGGCATCCGGGCGGCCCGGTTCAGGACGACCGCTTCGGCTTGGCCCGGCCGTTGAGGATCGCCTTGCGGTCGCCGAACCGGGTGACGACGTAGGTGCCGCTCTTGGGGCTCCGGGCGATGTCGACGACGGCGGCGTTGTCGGCCTCCTCCAGCAAATGGGTGAAGGTCTTGTAGCCGTAGTAGCTCTCGTCGAACGAGGGCTTCTTCCGCTTCATCGTCTCCTTGATCATCGACGCGTAGAGGATGTCGTGATTCTCCCGGGTCAGGGCGTTGCAGGCCTCGATGAGCAGGGTGAAGACCTCCCGCTTCTTCTCGGGGATGGAGGAGTCGAGCTGCTTGACCGTCTCCTGCTCGTCCTGCTCGTAGCGCTCGAGGTCCTCGTAATAGATGAACTCGTCGCAATTGTCCCGGAGAAGCTCGGAGGTCGAGCCTTTCATGCCGACGCCGATGACGTGCTTGTCATTCTCCTTGAGCTTGGAGACGAGCGGGGAGAAGTCGGAATCCCCCGAGACGATCACGAAGGTGTCGATGTGGGACTTGCTCCAGGCGAGGTCCATCGCATCGACCACTAGCCGGATGTCGGCCGAGTTCTTGCCCGTCTGGCTGCGCCGGGGGATCTCGATCAGCTCGATGGCCGACTCGTGGAAGGGGGCGGTGTAGGCCTGGTAGCGATTCCAGTCGCAGTAGGCTTTCTTGACGATGATCTTGCCCTTCTCGACGAGCCGTTCGAGCACCTTTTGGATGTCGAATCGGGGCTTCTTCTGGCTTTCGAACCCCAGGGCGAGGTTCTCCAGGTCGATGAAGACGGCAAGGGTCCGGCCTTCGTCGGCGTTCATGGGAGCAGTGGGGCGTGGTGTCAGGGGGGATCGGTGAGGGGACCGGCGGAGGCCCATGGTACGAAGCATACGCTACGCCCCGGCCGAGTTCCCCGCAATCCCGAGTCGTCGGCCCCGATCGCGGGCCGGCCGGGGGCCGGGCCGCGATCGAGGCCGGTGGGGGCGGCTCAACGACGAGCCGAGGCGGACCAGCCGCCGGCGTAGAGGTCTCGGACCGATCGTCGGGGCCTTGACTCGTTGACCGAGAGGACACGACCCTCGACCTCCGAGCCGTCCAGGGCCTCGACCGCCGCGCGGGCTTGGTCGTCGTCGGGCATGTCGACGAGGCCGAACCCTCGGGAGCGGCCGGTCCTCATCTTGGTCTGAACCTCGGCCCAGTCCACGGTGCCGAAGGGCTCGAACATCGACCGCAGCATCTCCGAAGTCACCGAATAGCTAAGATTTCCGACGTAGATCCTCATATTGGGAAGAAATCCTTTCGATTTGCTGGTGGATTCGAGAGGGAAGACAGACCTGATCGCTGGCCCGGGATTGTCGCCCCACCCCGGGTCTCCCGGGCTTCTACGTGCGCGCCGCCATGTTCGTTCGGTGGCCCGACGAGGGGTGCCCACCCCGGTCCAGTCGGGCGGCGGCCGATGCGGATCACTTGCCGGCGATTCCGAGCAGCTCGATCTCGAAGATCAGGGTGGCGTTGGGGGGGATGGGGCCGCCCGGGGTCCCCGACTCGCCGTAGGCCAACTCCGGGGGGATGACGACCCGCCACTTGTCGCCGACCTTCATCAGCTGGAGCGACTGCTTCCAGCCCTCGATGAACTCGCCGACGGGGAAGGTCATCGGGCCCTTGCCGTCGGTCGAGTCGAAGACCGTGCCGTCGAGCAGCGTGCCCTTGTAGTTGATCGTGACGGTGTCGGTGAGGGTCGGGGTCGCCCCCTGCCCCGCCTTCATCGGCTCGTACTGGATGCCGGAGCTGAGCATCTTGACCCCCGGCTTCTTGCCATTTTCGGCAAGGTAGGCTTCGCCGGCGGCCTTGTTCGAGGCGGCCTGTTCCTTGTTCGCCTCGAGCATCTCCTTCTCGGCTTCCATCTGCCGGGCGAGGAGCTGCTTCTCGAACTCCTCCATCACCTGATTGCACTGTTCCTCGGTCAGCAGGGGCTGGGAGTCGGTCAGGCCGTCGGCGATGCCCCGGGCGACGAGCGTGGCGTCGAGCCGGAACTGATCGGCCTGCGTCTTCAGCGTGCGGCCGATATTGAGGCCGAATCCGTAACTGGCCTTGGAGTTGAGGTCGGGCAGGGGCGACGGGTCGCCCTGGGATGCCTGGGCCTGCTTCGGTGCCGGCTGGTCCTGGGCCCGCGCGGCGGCTGGGCTCGCGACCAGCAGGGCGCCCAACGCCATGACCATCAGGTCACTCATCGAGACTCCTTCCGGTTGGGAGGAAGAGGGGGAGGGATCGGCTGCGAAGGACGCCTCGTGCGCCTCGGCCTCCCATTCTAACGGAGGAGGGGCGGCGGCGATAACCCGAGATGGGCCAAACGGGGAGCGCCGGGCCGAGTCACCGGGGCACCCGGGTCGCGTAGGATGATCCCGGGGGGGCCGATCCCGTGGACCTCGCCGCGGCGTTCCCCGGGCCACCCGTTCCCCGGCCGGGATGGTCGGGATAGGATCGAGGGGCGGGGCGAGTTCCGATCGCGAGGCCCGAGTCGCCCGCCGGCGGCCGGCCCGGATCCTCGGGAGGCGACGGCATCATGTTCGGAAAGCTATTCGGGTCGAAGTCGAAGGAGACGAAGCCCGGGAAGAAGTCCCCCGAGCTCCCGAAGAAAGAGAAGCCCGCCGCCGTCCCCAAGATGAAGCGGGTCAACCTCACGCGCCGCTTCACCATCCTGGCGGAGACGAGCCAGGGGACGATGTCGTACGTCTCCAAGGCGCTCGACAACGACCAGAAGCGCTCCGTCTGCCTCAAGGTCCAGAACGCGCAGAAGACCGCGGACGCCCTGGCCCGGGCCGTGAAAGAAGGCAGGCCGCCCGAGGGGTCGATCGGGGCCGCCATCCGGCACCGCAACGTGGTGCTCACTTACGATTTCGGGCTTTCCACGAAGAAGGAGCACTGGCTCTCGATGGAGTTCATCGAGGGGGTCAGTCTCAACGAGATCCGGAAGATCGGGGCCCGGGACCTGTCCGGGAAGCTCGACCTGCTCATCCAGACGGCCGACGGGCTCGACGCGGTGCATCGCTGCGGCTACATCCACCACGACTTCGGCCCGAAGAACGTGCTGGTCAATCGCGAGAACGTCTGCAAGATCATCGACTTCGGCCTGGCCGTGCCCGACGAGCCCCGCTTCCACCGGCCGGGCAACCGCACCGGGACGCTCCAGTACATGGCCCCGGAACTGATCCGTCGCGAGTCCACCGACCGCCGGATCGACGTATTCTCCTTCGGAGTGCTGGCCTTCGAGATGGTGTCCAATCGCCTGCCCTACGAGATGACCGGCGACCAAATGGCCATGATCCGCCACCGGATGAATGCCGAGCCGATGAAGCTGGCCGAGGTGGCTCCCGGCCTCCCGGCGGATCTCTGCGGGGTGGTCGATCGCGCCCTCGCTCGCCGCAAGGAAGACCGGTTCTCGACGATGGCGGAGGTCGCCGTCGCGCTCCGGAAATTGAAGGACGCCCCCGGGGACGACCGCTGATCTGTCGCCGGCGGCTTGCGTCGCCGGGCCCGTCGGGTCACACTCTCGGGATCGTCCGGATTCGTCAGCTTCGGGCGGCGCCGAGGGCGTTCCCGGCCGCCGCCAGCTTCGGCCCGGACGCCCGCACCGACGCTCCAACATGGAATCCCCCCAGATTCGCCCCGGCTCCGTACCGGAGGCCGCGAACGACCCCCGAGTCCTCGCCTACTTCCGGAATTCGGCCCAGGGAAACCTGGCGGTCCAACTCGTCGTCGGCCTCGGCGCCCGGGCCGATCGACTCGGCGTGACCGCCCCGGATCAGATCGAGGGGAACCAGGGCATGCTCCTCTCGATCCCCTGCCCCGATCCGGCCCTGCTCGACCGGGTCTCGACCCTCTGCCGGGACCTCGGCGCCGAGGTCCATCGCCGGCGAGGTTGATCCGACCCTCCCCACCCTTGTGCGAGCCCCTCCCATGACGCCAGCGTTCCTCCCCGGAGCCGCCCTGCTGCTCTCCTCGTTCCTGGCCCCGACCTCGGGACCGATCCAGGACGTGCCGCCCTTCGCGAACGACCTGCCTGAGCATTCGACGGGGGAGCCGGTCCTCGCCTTCAATGGGAAGGATCTCTCCGGCTTCTACTCGTATCTGAAAGACCACAAGTACGAGGATCCCGAGGGCGTCTTCTCGATCGTCGACGGCGAGATCCGGATCAGCGGCGAGGAGTGGGGCGGCATCACGACCGAGGAAGAATTCGAGGATTATCACCTGATCGTCGAGTGGCGATGGGGAGATGAGACCTTCGCCCCCCGGGCCGAACGGTCCCGGGACTCGGGCATCCTGCTGCACTGCGTCGGCGAGGACGGCGCGGCCGGCGGACAGTGGATGGAGTCGGTGGAGTGTCAGATCATTGAGGGAGGCTGTGGCGACTTCATCCTGGTCGGCGGCGCCGGGCGGCCGAGTCTGACCTGTTCGGTCCGGGAGGACGGGGGACAGCTCTACTTCGACCCGGTCGACGGCTCCCCCGAGACCCGCGATTCGGCCCGGTTCAACTGGTGGGGTCGTGATCCCGAGTGGGAAGACGTGCTCGGCTTCCGGGGCGCCCGGGACGTGGAGATGCCCGCCGGGGAATGGAACCGGATGGAAGTCATCTGCGACGGCGACCGGATCACCAACATCGTCAACGGTTACGTGGTCAACGTCGGCACCGGCTCCAGCCTCACCAAGGGCAAGATCCTGCTCCAGTCCGAGGGGGCGGAACTGTTCTGCCGCCGGTTCGAGGTCCGGCCCCTGACCGAGGACTGATCGGCCTCCCCCCGACGCGTCGCGCTTCCCCGAGGGTCGAGTCCGAGTCATAATAAGATGGATGCTCGGATCGATGCCCCGTCGAACGACCGGCCGAAGACCGCACGAACATGCCCGCTCGATCGTGCCTCTCCATCCCGATGCTCGTCCTCCTGGCCGCCTGCGGCTTCCCCGATTCCGCGAGGGGGCAGGGGGCTCAGGTCGCCAAGGGGGTCCAGTTCCTCAAGTCCAGGGGACCGGAAACCGATCCCGGCCAGGCCGCCCTCGCGGCCCTGGCGATGATCAAAGCCGGCGTCCCGAAGGACGACCAGGCCCTGCAGGAGACGGTCAAGACGGCGCTCAGGGCCTCCACGTCCGATGGCTACGCCCCCGCCCGATCCGGCGGGGCGGACATCTACGAGACGGGGGTCGCCTGCATGATGATGGCCAATCTCGACCCCGTCGCCTATCGGCCGATGCTCCGCTCGGCGGCGGCCTACCTGATCGGCAAGCAGAAGAGCAACGGCGCCTGGGATTATTCCGCCAGGACCGGAGACACGGGAGACTGCTCGATCTCGCAGTACGCCGTCCTCGGCCTCTGGGAGGCCGAGAACGCCGGGATCCGGGTGCCGCCGAGCGTCTGGGAGCGGGCGGCCCGCTGGTACATGTCGGTGCAGCGAGGGGGGGGGTGGAACTATCACCCCGATGCTCCCAGCCCGCCGACCGTCTCGATGACCGCGGCCGGGACCGGCAGTATCATGATCTGCCGGATGCAACTCGCCCCGTACAAGAAACGCCGATCGAGGCCGATCAGCCCGCTGCTGACCCCGCTGATCCCCGACAGCGACCTGGCGGAGTATCGGGTCGGCCTGACCGATTCCCAGTTCGAGCAGGCGATCGGCCAGGGGATTGCCTGGATCGCCCGCAACTTCAGGCCGGGACAGGACACGCTGTTCGGCCCATCGAGCTATTACGGCCTCTACGGCTGCGAGCGGGTCGGCGGCCTGGGTGAGCAGGATCAATTCGGCTCGGTCGACTGGTTCCGGGTCGGCGGCCAGTACATCGTCAGCTCCCAGGGGGGCGACGGGAGCTGGAATGCCCAGTACGACGCCATCCCGAATACGTCCTGGGCCCTGCTGTTCCTGACCCGGGCCACGGAGAAGTCGATGGCCCGGATCAAGGTCGAGCGACTCGCCTCGGGGACGCTCCTCGGCGGCCGGGGGTTACCCGAGAACCTCGAAAACCTCACGGTCGCCCAGGGTCGAGTGGTCGTCCGGCCGATGAATGGGGCCATCGACGAGATGCTCGCGGTGCTGGAGGACGCCCGGGCCGACGGGACCGAGTCGGCCCTGTCGGGCCTGATCGACCGCTACTTCACGAGCGGCTCGCTCGCATTGAAGCCCTACAAGGACCGCTTCCGGGTCCTGTTGCTGGACGGCATCCCCTCGCAGCGACTGACGGCCGCCTGGGCCCTGGCCCGGACCGGGGACCTCGACGTGGTCCCGGATTTGATCGCCGCGCTGGAAGATCCGAACGACGAGGTAGTGGCGACCGCCCGCTACGGGCTCGGCCTGATCAGCCGGCGCCTCGACGGCTTCGGGCCGCCCCCGAACGCCGACGCCGAGCAGAAGCGGGCATCCGCGGAGCGATGGCGGGCGTGGTACGAATCGGTCCGCCCCCCGGAACTGGTCGATTAGGCCCCACTCCTGGCGGCGACCGGGCCGATCCGACGCGAGACCGCCCCATGACGGCACGAAATACTCCCGACACGTCGACCCCGACCCCGCCCGGGCCGGCCTCCGAGGCTCTCCAGCCGATCGGCCCTCGCATCTACGGGGAATCGGCCTACGACCGGGTCACGTCGCTGCTTATGGCGGTGATCATCGGCTCGGTGATCGTCGTGGGATGGCTCGGGCTGATCTACCTGACGAACCAGTCCTACGCCAAGAATGTCCCGGCCGAGATCCGGATCATCGAGGTGTTCGGCGGCGGTGGCACGCCGGAGGGAGAGGAGGACTCGACCGAGCGGGTCGACGTGAGCGATGCGGCGGCTGCGGCCTTCGCCTCTAACAGCGAGCTGTCCCCCGCGGATTTCGAGGAACCCGCCGTGCAGCAGACGCCCTCGGCGATGGTGGAGGCGCTGGCCGACGAGCAGTTCGCCGACCTGGCCGAGGAGATGCCCCAGGGCGGGGCGGTCGCCACCGGCATCCGGGCCTCGAAGCTCGGCTCCGGGGCGGCCTCGTACGGTCTCGGCGGCGGGGACGGCGGCGTCCCCCGGGAGCAGCGCTGGAGTATCCTCTACAACCCGGGCCAGACGCTCGACGAATACGCCCGCCTCCTCGACTTCTTCGGGGTGGAGATGGCGACGGTCCTCGACGGCCAGATGCACTACGCCGCCAATTTCACGAAGGCCAGGCCCGACGTCCGGGTGACGAATCGGGGCAACGACGAGCGGCTTTACTTCCTCTGGCAGGGGGGAGGGCGTCGGCAGTCAGACATCGAACTGCTCCGCAAGGCCGGCATCGCGATCGGCCCGAGGGAGCCGATCTTCCAGTTCTTCCCGGACCAGGTCGAGCAGATCCTCGCCCGGCTTGAGCAGCAGTACAAGGGGCTCCAGCCGGCGGAAATCCGCACAACCCGCTTCACCGTCGTCCCGGCCGGCAACCGGTACGCGTTCGAGGTCATCGACCAGCAGCCCCTGAATTGAACTCCACTCATTCGAGTCGAGCCGAAGCCCGGACGCCGATCGGGGACGGCCCCGATCGTCCGATCCCCACCCCCGGATGCGACGCATGGCGACCCTCGAGATCCACGACGGCAAGGGGCGGGTCGAGTACCTGACCATCACCAGGGACCAGCAGGTCCTCATCGGCTCCGACCCGAAGTGCGACATCGTGCTCGGCGACCCGTCCGCCTTGCCCTTCCACGGGCGGCTTCGCTGGAAGACGGACCGGTACAAGATCGAGGCGACTCCGGAGGCCAGGGCGATCGAGGTCGACGGCAAGAAGGTCGTGTCTTCCAGCTTCAGGCAGGGGAGCGAGCTTCGGGTCGGCAAGGCCCGCGTCTTCCTGATCACCCCGGACGACGGCCCGGCCGATTTCGAGAAGACCAAGGTGCGGGCACGCCCCGGCGCGGCGGTCGGCGGCGGCTGGGGCGGGCAGATGGGCGGGATGCCGGGGGAGGTGGCCCCTCCCTCCTTCGAGGCCGATTTCGGCGAGGTGGAGGAGGCCCTCGATCCTCCCCCCGGCACCCCGGTCAGGCCTAACCCGAGGCGACGTGGTGGCGATCGCCCGGCGCCGAGCCCCTCGAAGGCCCGGCCGCCGGGGATCGAGTCACCCAATGCGCCAAGCCCGTTCCGATCGCCGGTGCGATGGGTCCAGTCGATCCTCTTCGGCAAGGACCAGGCGCCGGGGGAGGAACGCGTCCTGTCCTCACCGGTGGTGATCGTGCTCGGGCTCACCGTGGTCCTGATGATCTCCCTCGGGTTCGGGCTCTACGGGATCATCCGCGAGATGTCCGCGGACCGCGCCTATTCCCGGGCGAACGAAAGCATGGAGAATGCCGAATACCGCAATGCGATCGAGCGGTTCGACGCCTACCTGGACTCCTATCCCGGCCACGAGCACGCTTCCGACGCCCGAGTCCGGTCGGCCATGTCCCGGGTCCGGCAGTTCACCACCGGGGGGAACCCGGCCTGGGCGAGCGCCCTGGAGGCCGCCGGTTCGATGTTCGAGGGGACCCGGCAGGAACCCGCATTCGACGACTCCCGGGCCGACCTCGCCTCGGCTGTCATGGAGATCATCACCGGCCTGATCGACCGCGCCGGCCGGCTCGCCGACGCCGAGGCGCTCTCCCAGGCGGAGGCCGCGATCGCCCTGCATGACCGGGTCGGCGGCTCCGCCGCGACGCTGGCCCGCGACCGTAACGGCGTCGCCGATGAGCTCGAAGGAGCCCGGGCCTCCGTGACCAAGTCCCGACACCGGGCGGAGGCCCTCGCGGCGATGGACGCCGGGCTCCGGGCCGGCGACCCCGAGGCGACGTACGACGCCCGGGATTCCCTGGTCGTGCGTCATCCCGACCTGGCGGACGACCCCGAGGTCGTGTCCCGGCTGCGGTCGGCGAACGAATTGCTCCGAAAAGAGACCTCCGTCGAGGCCGACCGGATCCGGGCCTCGACCGAGCCCCGTCCCGACCCGCTCGGGCCGCCGACTTCGCTGGTCCTCCGCTCGACCCTCGAGCCCGCCGACGGCGACGGGTCGCTCGCCTTCGCCGTGGCCGACGGCCTGGCGTACGGGATCGACCCGGACCACGGCGCCCCGGTCTGGCACGTCCCCGTCGGGCTCGACTGCCCGTTCCCCCCGGTGCCGATCCCGGGTGCCGGCGGGGACGTGCTCGTGGTCGATGCCCGCCACGACGACCTCGTCCGCCTCGACGGGGCCGACGGCCGGCTCGTCTGGCGACAGAAACTCGGCGGGCCGGTGGCCGACCCCCCGCTCATCCTGGGCAATCAGATCGCCCAGGGGACGATCGAGGGGAGGCTCCTCCTGTTCAACGTGTCGACCGGCGAGCGCCAAGGGGCCGTCGACCTCGGCCGGAGGCTCTCCAGGACGCCGGTCTCCGACGAACTTGGGCGATATTACTACGTCCTCGGCCACTCGGCGGTCGCCTTCGTGATCCGACGCGACCCGCTGGAGTGCGTCGCCGTCGAGTACATCGGCCACCAGTCCGGGGCCGCGGCGTGTCCGCCCGCCCGCCTCGGCAAGTATTTCATCGTGGCCGAGAACGACCGCCCCGACTCGGGGCGATGGTCGATCTTCCAGATCGGTGAGGACGGGACGAGTCTCCGCCTGAGGCAACGCCTCGATCACCTCGGCTGGACCTGGGAGACCCCTCCCTCCTCCGGGCAGGTGATCTGGTCGGCGACGGATCGCGGGGGCATTTCGTCCTACGCGATCGGCCCCTATGAACAGGAGGACCCGTTCAAGCTCATCGCCCGGACCGTCGCGGAAGGGTCTCGCCTCGGGCCGACCTTCGCCTACGCGCGGACCGATCGAGAGCTCTGGGTCGCCTCGGCCCGCTCGGCCCTCTACCAGCTCGACGCGGAGCAGGGGAAGATCTCCTCCGGTTGGACCCTCTCCCAGGCCGGCGCCGCGACGGCCCCCCCCCAGGTCGTCGAGGGCCGGATGATCCTCACCCAGCAGCCAGAGCTTGGCCGGGGGGCATCGCTCTGGTGTGTCGAGCCCCGGAGTGGATCCGTGGCCTGGAGGACCTTGCTCGGCTCCCCCTGGCCGACCCCCGCGGAGCCGACGCCCGACGGCCGGGGCCTCGACACGCTTTCCGGGGATGGTCGCCGACTCCTCCTGCCAATCGAGTCGATCGAGGCAGGTGGATTCGTCCAGGAGATGCTGCCCCGACCGGGCGATCGACGGCTGCCGGTCGGCCGGCTCAGGCGGCTCGAAGCCGGTGACGTGACGCTGATCCTGCCGCCGGCCGAGGCCGACCACCTCTACGTCCGCGGAGACGGCCCCGGCGACCTCACCCGGGTCGTGCTCCCCTCACCCCTGGCTGCCAGCCCCATGGTCTGGGGGGGGAATCTGCTCGTCCCGGGCGTCGATGGGAGGGCCTACCTCGTCGACCCGAGGACCGGCGGCCCCCAGGCCGATCCTCTCTTGCCGAGCTTCACCGGCGACGGGCCACTCCGATGGCTCGACCCGGCCCTGCTCGATGGGGATGCCGTCGCGCTGGCCGACCGGGACGGGACCGTCCGACGCCTGGTCCGGGAAGACGGAGGGCGGCCGAGCCTGATGGTCGAAGTCGAGGTGGACCTCAATCAGGAACTCGTCGCCCCGCCGGGGTCGACCATGGATACCGTGATCCTGGCCACCGCCGACGGATGGATCCGGGCACTCGCCGCCCGCGACCTCAGCCCGGCCGGTGCCTGGGAGCTGGACGCCCCCCTGGCGCTCGGGCCCTACACCGACGCGGCGACCGGGACCGTCGTCGTCGCGGACGCCTCGGGCAAGGTGATCGCGTTCGGCCCCGGGGGAGAACGGCTCTGGACGATCGACCTGGAGGGAGACACGCTGGCCGGGCCGCCCTCGATCGGCGGCGACGAGGTCTGGCTGCTGACCCTGGGTGGCACGCTGCATCGACGATCGCTGTTCGACGGCGCATCGATCGACCGATTCGGGCTGACCCCGCTCCCCGCGGGAGGCCCCTCGTTGCTCGGCGACGCGCTCATCGTCCCCGTCGGGCCCGGCACCGTCCGACCGATGCCGTTGATTCGAGCCGAATCCTCGACGGAGTGAGCCCGGGACGCCATGAATATTGCTTGATACGGCGACCCGCGTCGAACTCGACGCGGGCGGGTCGCTCCGATCCGGGGCCGCGTGACCCCGGGGCGGGTTTGGTCATCGGGCAGGGGAGGCGGTACCCCGGCCGGAGAGCCGCAACAGGGCCCGGGCGCGGTCCTCGGCCCGTTGCTTCTCGACCTGGTCCAGGTCGGTGGTCGCCCGTCGAGACTTGGCGGAGTCCAGCTCGGACCGGGCGGCATCGGCGTCGATCTGATCGACGCGGAAGGCCCGGGACGTGAGGACGGTGACCACGTCGTCCCGGATCTGGGCGAATCCGCCGTCGACGAAGAAACGCCGGGCGATCTCCCCGGTGCGGATCCGGAGTTCGCCATAACCGAGACGACCGATCACTGGCGCCCGCCCCGGGAGCACCCCGAGTTCGCCGTCGTAGAGCGGCAGGGCGACGAACTCGGCATGCTCGTCGAGGATGGTCGCCTCGGGGGTGACGATGACGCAGCGCACTCCGCGATGTTCCTTCTTCACCGGGCTGCCCGGCGGGGTGTCGAAACCATCCTCGGGGTCGATCAGGGCCGCAGTGGTGGACATGGCCGATCAGGGTCTCCCGGTTCGTTCTCGGGGCATTCTCGCTTCGGGCAAGGCGACGGCGAGGTCGGAAGGGCTCAGCGGGCCATCCGCTTGGCCTGCTCCTCGGCCTCCTCGACGGCGCCGACGTACAGGAAGGCGCTCTCGGGGAGGTGGTCCCACTTGCCGTCGCAGATTTCCTTGAAGCTCCGGATCGTCTCGGCCAGGGGCGTGTACTTGCCCGCCTTGCCGATGAAGACCTCGGCCACGAAGAACGGCTGCGAGAGGAATCGCTCGATGCGACGGGCGCGGTGGACGACGATCTTGTCCTCCTCCGACAGCTCGTCGATCCCGAGGATCGCGATGATGTCCCGGAGCTCCTTGTATCGCTGGAGGATCGACTGGACGCGGCGCGAGACCTCGTAGTGTTCCTCGCCGATGTACTGCGGGTCGAGGATCCGGCTGGTCGAGCCGAGCGGGTCGACGGCCGGGTAGATGCCCTTCTCGGAGATCGATCGGGAGAGCACGATGAAGGCGTCGAGGAAGCCGAAGGTCGTCGCCGGGGCGGGGTCGGTCAGGTCGTCTGCCGGCACGTAGACGGCCTGGACGGAGGTGATGGCGCCCTTGTTCGTCGAGGTGATCCGCTCCTGAAGGGCCCCCATCTCCGTGGCGAGGGTCGGCTGATAGCCCACGTTCGAGGGCATCCGGCCCAGCAGGGCGGAGACCTCGGAGCCGGCCTGGCTGAAGCGGAAGATGTTGTCGATGAACAACAGGGTCTCGGCGCCGGTGGCGTCACGGAACCACTCGGCGTTGGTAAGGGCCGAGAGGGCGACCCGGAGACGGGCGCCGGGCGGCTCGTTCATCTGGCCGAAGAACATGACCGTGCTGTCGATGACCGACTTGGCGTCGGCCCCGGTCCCGGTCTTGGTCTCCTGCATCTCGAGCCAGAGGTCGTTCCCCTCCCGGGTCCGCTCGCCGACCCCGGCGAACACGGCATAGCCGCTGTGCACCTTGGCGATCCGGGCGATCAGTTCCTGGAGGATCACCGTCTTGCCCAGCCCGGCACCGCCGAAGAGGCCGATCTTGCCGCCCCGGACGAAGGGCGTGAGCAGGTCGACGACCTTGATGCCCGTCTCGAAGACCTCGGTCTTCGGCGAGAGGGTGTCGAACGACGGGGCCGCTCGGTGGATCGGCCAGTACTCCTTGGCCGCGACCGGGCCCCGGCCGTCGATCGGTTTGCCCAGCAGATTGAAGACCCGGCCGAGGGTCTCGGTGCCGACCGGGACGCTCACCGGGCCGCCGGTGTCGACCACACCCATCCCCCTGACCAGGCCGTCGGTGCCGCCCAGGGCGACGCACCGGACGCGGTTGCCGCCGAGGTGCTGCTGGACCTCGCCGGTCAGCGACACCGTAACTCCCTTGACCTCGGCGTCGACGCGGAGGGCGTTGTAGATCTCGGGCAGGTGGCCCTCGGCGAACTCGGCGTCGAAGGTCGAGCCGATGATCTGGGTGATCCGTCCGGTGGCGGTGGCGGTGGCCATGGGGTGGGTCCTCGGGATGCGACTAGGCTCGGGGGGAGTGTCCGGGGTTCGTCCGGCGGGGCGTCACGGGCGCGTCGACGGGTGATCATTCCAGGGCGGCGGCGCCGCCGATGATCTCGGACAACTCCCGGGTGATCTGGGACTGCCGGGCGCGGTTGTACTGCCGGGTGAGGGTCTTGACCATCTCGTCGGCATTCTCGGTCGCCCCCCGCATGGCAATCATCCGCATGATCTGCTCGCTGACGGCCGCGTCGAGGAAACACTTGAACAGCCGGACCTTGAACGAGGCGGGGACGATCTCCTCGAGGATGCTCGCCGGGTCGGGGAGGAACTCGTAGGGGACGTGGGCCACCTTGCGGCCGGGGGCCGCCCCCTTCGCCGGATGCCGGGAGGTGTCCTCGCCGACCTGGGCGACCGTCATCGGCAGGAGCGTCTCGGTGACGGGGACTTGCCGGGAGGAGGAGAGGAACTTCGTGTAGACCACCTCCAACCTGTCGATCTCCCCGCGGAGGAACTGGCCGATGTACTGATTCGCCAGGACCTCGACCTCCTCGAACTGCGGGCGATCCTCGAACGTGGTGTAGGTCGTGTCGATCGGGATTCGACGGAACTTGAGGAAGGCGATGCCGCGCTTGCCGGAGACCTCGAGGTTGACCGGCCTGCCCGACTCCTGGTGCTCCTCGTAGTTCCGGGTCGCCATCCGGAGGACATTCCCGTTGTAGCTGCCGGCGAGTCCCCGATTGCTCGTGAGCACGAGCACGGCGACCCGGCGGACCGGAGCCCGTTCCTCCAGCAGCGGGTGCGAGACCTGGGAGGAGGTGCCGCGCAGGTCGGCCACGATCTCGGCGATCTTCCGGGTATAGGCCTCGGCCTGGGTGGCGCGGTCCAACGCCTTTCGGAAGCGGGCGGTGGCGATCAACTCCATCGTCCGCGTGATCTTCTTGATGTTCTGGACCGCCTTGCGGCGCTTGATTATCGCTCGGGCCTTGGCCATGGTCGGTGGCGTCTCGTCTCGGGGTGGGCCGGTTCCAACGGGCCGGGTGGTGGCGGGCCTTCGCCCGGGTGACCGAACCCGTCGACCCCCGGGGCACGTGCCCCCCGGCCCGTTGCCGGGCCGGGGACAGACGACCGGGGGTGGGACGGTCAACGCATGGGGATCGGATCAAACGGCGGCCGTGGCCGGGGTCCCGGCCTTCGGCAGCGGGTGTGCGGTCCGGAACCGGGTCTTGAACTCGTCCAGGGCCGCCCGGAGGCCGGAGACGACCTGGTCGGTCAACTTCTTGTCCTTGAGCAGGAGGTCCCGGACCTCCTTCTTCTCGGTCGAGACGAACCGGAGGAACTCGCGCTCGAAGAGCTGGACCTGGGAGTTGGTGATGTCGTCGAGGTAGCCCTCGGCGCCGGCGAAGATGCTCATGACCTGGTCGACCACGTGCATCGGCTGGTACTGGGGCTGCTTGAGCAGTTCGACCATCCGATACCCGCGGTCGAGCTGCTGCTGGGTGGCCTTGTCCAGCTCGGTGCCGATCTGGGCGAACGCCTCCAGCTCTCGGAAGGCGGCCAGGTCAAGGCGGAGGCCGCCGGCGACCTTCTTCATCGCCGGGATCTGAGCCTTGCCGCCCACCCGGGAGACGGAGATGCCCACGTCGACCGCGGGGCGGACGCCGGCGAAGAACAGGTCGGGCTGGAGGTAGATCTGGCCGTCGGTGATCGAGATCACGTTGGTCGGGATGTAGGCTGAGACTTCCCCCTCGAGCGTCTCGATCAGCGGCAGGGCCGTCAGCGAGCCGCCCGACTTGGCCGTCTTGGCGATCTTGTGGCCCGTCGCGTAATTCGCCTTCAGGTCGTGCTCGGCCTCCTCCTTCCCCGGGACGCCCACGTAGACCTTGCCGTTGACGGCCCAGGCGTCGGTGACCGGGTCGCTCGGAGTGTCGGTCGGGGCGCTCTCGGGGACGATGACGTAGCGCTCGGCCAGCTTCGCCGAGCGCTCCAGGAGGCTGGAGTGGATGTAGAAGACGTCCCCCGGGTAGGCTTCGCGGCCCGGCGGGCGGCGGAGCAGCAGGGAGAGCTCTCGGTACGCGACGGCCTGCTTGGAGAGGTCGTCGTAGACGCAGAGGGTGGCCATCCCCTGCTCGTACATGAAGTACTCGGCGATCGCGCAGCCGGCGTAAGGGGCGATGTGGGAGAGCGGGGCCGGGTCGCTGGCGCCGGCGGCGACGACGATCGTGTAGTCCATCGCCCCCTCCCGCCTGAGGATGTCGACGATCTGGGCGGTCGTCGACTCCTTCTGGGCGATGGCGACGTAGACGCAGATGACCCCCTGGCCCTTCTGATTGAGGATCGTGTCGAGGGCGACCGCGGTCTTGCCGGTCTTGCGGTCGCCGATGATCAGCTCACGCTGGCCTCGGCCGATCGGGATCATCGAGTCGATGGCCTTGATGCCGGTCTGCAGCGGCTCGTCCACCGGCTGACGCTCGGCGATGCCGGGTGCCGGGGAGAAGACCAGCCGGGTTCGGTCGGTCAGGATCGGGCCGGCGTCGTCGATCGGCTCGCCGAGCGGGTTGACCACGCGGCCGACCATGGCGTCGCCGACGGGGACGCTGAGCAGCTCGCCGGTGGCCGTGGCGACCTGACCCTCCTGGATCTGCTTGAAGTCGCCGAGGATGATCACGCCGACGGAGGACTCCTCCAGGTTCAGCGCCATCCCCCGGATGCCGTTCTCGAAGGCGACGACCTCGCCGGCCATGATGCCCGAGAGGCCGTGAATCCGGGCGATGCCGTCGCCGACTTCCAGGACCCGGCCGACCTCGACGCGGTCCACATCGGCCCGGAACTCCTGGATCTCCCGCTGGATGATGGAGGTGATCTCGTCGGATCGGAATTTCATGGGTCGACCTTGGAAGGGGGGGCTGGCTCGGGGGGCCGGGTGCTCGGCTGGGGCATGCCGCCGGCTCGGGTCACGTTTGGGGTGTTCGGTGACGGTCAGTCGGTCACGAGATCGGTCCGGCGGCGGATCTCCCCGGCCCGGCCTCGGGTCAGCTCGGCCCGGATTCGCCGCAGCCGGCCTCGGATCGAGGCGTCGAAGAGCTGGTCGCCCACCTGGACGACCAGTCCGCCGAGGATCTCGGGCTCGACCTCCTCGGAGAGCATCGGGGTCGCGCCCCCGGTCAGGGCGAGGAGACGATGCTTGAGCGACTCACGCTGGCTGTCGTCGAGGGGGACCGCCGTCTTGACGGCCACCGGCACGCGGTTGTTGCGCCGGTCCCAGATCGCCCGGGCCGTCACCGCGATCGCCGGGATCAGTCGGAGCCGGTTTCGGCGGTTGAGCACCCGGAGGAAGCGAAGGACCGTCGGGAGGGCCCGGCCCTCGAATGCCGAGGTCAAGAGCTGGTCTCGACGCTCCGGGTCGCTGATGCCGAAGCTCAAGAGGCGGGCGAACTCGGGCTGGTCCCGGAAGACGTCGGCAGAGAGTTCGTCCAGCTCGTCGAGGACGGCATCGGTCTCGCCCTGCGACTCGGCGGAGTTGAGCAGCGCCACGGCGTAGGTCCGGGCGATCTCGTCGGCACCTTCCTCGAGGGCGGTGCCGGTCACGTCGGGCGTGTGATGGGCGGTGCTGCTCATCTCAGGAGATGCCTCCGCGGCCGTCGGGTCCGACCGCCTGGAGTTCCAGCGAGGCGACGTCAATCAGCCGACGCTGCTCGTCGACGCCGATCTCCCGCTGGAGGATCCGGCCGGCGACGGTGACGGCCAGGTCGGCCGACTTCTCGTAGATCTCGGTGAGGGCCTGCTCCTTGGCCCCGGCGATCTCCCGGGAGGCGCGCTGGGCGGTGGCCTCGGCGTCGGCCCGCGCCTGGTCGAGCCGCTCCTGATAGGCGGCCTGCGCCTTGCGGTTGGCCTCCTCCATGATCTGGCGGACCTGGTCCTGGACCTGCTCCATCTGCTTGCGGTGCTGCTCCAGCAGCGAAGCGGCCTCGGCCCGGGCCTTCTCGGCGTCCTGGAACGCCGTTTCCAGCGTATGCTCCCGGTCGTGCAGGGCCTTGGAGAGCGGCCCCCAGGCGAACCGCCAGAGGACGGCCAGGAGGATCAGGAAGACGACGAGCGTGTAGACGGCCAGCGTGGGCTGGGGGGCGAGGATGTTGACGTCGTCCCCGCCGTGGGCGGCCTCGGCGCCTCCGCCGTGGGCCTCCTCGCCGGCGGCCGGGGTGTGGCCGGCCTCCGCGCCCGGGGCGGTCTCGTCCTGGGCGACGGCCGACGATCGGGGGCCGGCGATCAGGAGCAGCGTCAGGGTCATCAGAGTGAGGATCGACGGCCGGTGGGCCGGGGTCTTGCTCCGGAGCATCGCAGGGGGGCCTCGCGATCGGGTCGGTTCTCGGCGATCGGTTCGGGGCGACGGGGAGGGGGAGTTGGCGAGTACCGGACGACCCCCGGGGCGCCCGAAGGGTGGGGACGCCCCGGGCCGTCCGTCAGTACGCGGTCAGGATGAAGCCGATGATGATCAGCGCGAAGAACGTGACGCCCTCGATCAGCGCGGCCGAGATGATCATGGCCGTCTGGATGTTGCCGGCCAGCTCCGGCTGGCGGGCCATGCTCTCGACGGCCGATCGGGTCAGCCAGCCGATGCCGAGGCCGGCGCCGATGATCACCAGGCCGACGCCCATGGCCCGCGTGTCGTAGAAGGCGCCCTTGTTCGAGGCGGCGTTGGCGACCCGGGCGGCCTCGTCGGCGTCCGCGGCCTGGTAGGTGACGACCGGGGCGGAGTCCTGCTGGGCGAGGGCCGAGGCGGCGGGGATGAGCAGCACGGCGGCGAGGACCAGGGCCGGGGCGGCGATCTTCGCGATCGACATGGCGGGGAACACTCCGTAGGGGGATTGGGGTCGTTCGATCGAGGGCCTCGGGCACGGCGAACGCCCGCCGCCGGTCGGCCCGCCGGGGTTCGGGTACGGGTCAGTGGGAATGGACGGCCGAGCCGATGAACAGGGCAGACAGGAACGTGAAAATGTAGGCCTGCAGGAACGCGACGAAGAGCTCAAGCAGGCTCAGCAAGACCACGCCGCCGACGCTGGCGGCGATCACCGGCCCCTTGATGTAGAGGGCCGCCTGGCCCACCGTCAGGGCGAAACCGAGGATCACCGCCAGCACGATGTGGCCGGCCAGCATGTTCGCGAAGAGTCGCACCGAGAGCACGACGTGCCGGATCAGCAGGCCGGCCACCTCGATCACGAACATCAGCGGCACCAGCACGACCTTGAAGTAGACGGGCAAATCCATGTGAGGGATCAGGTTCTTGAAGAAGCCCGCCACCCCCATCTCCTCCACCCCGGCGACGATCACGGCGCAGAGGGTCATCAACGCCAGCACGGCCGTCACGTTGATGTTGCCGGTGGCCGAGGCCCCGCCGGGGATCATCCCCAGCAGGTTGCAGAAGAGCACGAAGAAGAAGATCGTCCAGAGGAACGGCAGGAAACGGTCGGCGTGGTGGCCCCCGATCGCCGGCCGGGCGATCTGGTCCCGGATGAACAGGACCATCGACTCGAACGTGTTCAGCAGGGGCCCCCTCGTCACGCGGTTCTTGGCCGCATGCCGAGCCAGGGGCACGAATACGGCGATCACGAGCACCGCGGCCAGTGCCTCCATCACCATGAAGCGCGTCACCTGGATTCCCTGGATCACCGGCAGCTCCAGTTCGCCGACGAACGGGAACTCCAGGGTCGGATGGTCGACCACGTGGTCCAGCGGGCTGTGGGCGTGTTCTTCAGCCATGGTCTTCGGTGAGGCTCGGGGAGGGGGCGATCGATCTCGGTCCGGGTCGCTCGGGGGCCGGGGTCACTCGCCCCGGCCCGGGTGCCGGCCGTGACCGGTCAGCAGGATCAGGTGGTAGAGCCCGGCGGCGAAGCCGAGGCAAGCGCCGATCAGCGTGGCGACCGGCGAACTCTCCCATCGGCGATCGAGCAGGTACCCGGCGAGCGTCGGGAGCGAGAACTCCAGGCCGATTGCCGTGATCCGGTAGGCCCAGGAGACGCCGACGGATAGGGGGCTCTGGGGCTGCTCGGGGGGCACGGCAGATTCCTGGCCCCGCCTCGCCCGGGGCTGCGGCCGCGTCGATCGCGGCAACGGGACCCGGGCGCCAAGCCTCCCGGTCGTAGGGACCGAGCTGGGCCCACGATCGTCCCGCCGATGAGGAACGGTGATACCGTGCCGCGGACGGCGCTGTCAACTCCCCAGGGGATGACTTTGAGAAATTTTTCACAAGAGGGACCGTGGCCCGGGAACCGGCGCCCGCGCAACTGTATCGAGGCGGTGCAACTGTCCGGCATCGGACAGTTGTCCCCAAATTTTCATTGACAGGGGATTGCCGTCCGTGGTATCACCACGGTAGCTGGAAGTTACGCCCGCGATCCCGCAGAGCGATGAGAGGGACCTGCCGATGGGCACAGGCTCGCTCCAGCACCGAATCGACAGGACGGGCGGCGTCTGATTCCCAGGTCGGGGGATCGGATGGCCGCCCTCGGTGTTTTCGGAGCGAACAGTCCATCGGGATCCGGTCTCGCGCCCATCGTACGCCGATCGTCTGGCGTCGATCGCCAGTCCGCAGTCCGGGAGGCACGGATTTCTCCGGATCGGCCCACTCACGGATGATGCCCGCGATGATCACGACGGGCCGCGGGGTCCCGCCCCGCGGCCCGGAGACGGAGTGGCCACAGATGACTGTCGAGACGCTCAAGGACTGCAATAAGAAGGAGCTGGCCCGGATGGCGAAGGACCGGGGGATCCCCGGTTGGCACGCGATGCGGAAGGACCAGCTCGTTCGAGCCCTCACCGCCGCCACGGCCCCTCCGCCCTCACCATCCCGCAAGGTCGGCACTCGGAAGCAGCATACGTCCGAGGTCAAGGGGCGAGACGCCCGCCGCCGGGCCCGCCCCATGGCGGCGACTGAGGACGAGGCGTCCTCGGCCCTCACCCCGCCCCGGACGCTCGACCACGGTTGCGTGAAGGACCGGATCATCACCTCGGTCCGGGACCCCTACTGGCTGCACACCTACTGGGAACTCAGCCGGGCCACCCTCGGCCGGGCCCAGGCCGCCATGGGCCAGGAGTGGCACACCGCCCGGCCGATCCTCCGCGTGATGGACGTGACCAGCGAGGACACCACTTCGAACGCCGAGCGGGCGGTCCGCGACATCCCGATTCACGGCGGGGTGAACAACTGGTACATCGACGTCTGCGACCCCCCGCGGTCCTATCGCATCGACATCGGCTACCTCTCCCGGCAGGGGCGGTTCTTCGTCCTCGCCCGGTCGAATGTCGTGACCACCCCCAGGGCCGGCTGCTCCGACCTGCTCGACGAGCACTGGGCGAGCGTCGATGCCCAGTACCAGACCATCTTCAAGCAGTCGCTCCACGGCGGCTCGGCCTCCCGGGATCTGCAGGAAATCTTCGAGGAACGGTTGCGGCGGCCGATGAACCCGCTGAACTTCTCCAGCCTCGGCACCGGCGCCCTGCATAACGGATCCTGCGGCCGGGACTTCCACTTCGAGATCGATGCCGAGCTGATCGTCTACGGTACGACCGAGCCCAACGCGAAGGTCACCCTCCAGGGCGAGCCGGTGAAACTCCGGCCCGACGGCTCCTTCTCCGTCCGCTTCAGCCTCCCGGATAGTCGCCAGATCATCCCGGCCGTCTCCTCCAGCCCCGACGGGGTCGAGGAGCGGACGATCGTCTTGGCCGTCGAGCGGAATACCAAGGAGCTCGAGCCGATGATCCACGACGGCAACGAACTCTGATCGACCCGGCCACCCCGGCCCTCCTCCCCAGCGAACGCCGCGCCTCCACCCCCGAAGGGGGGGGCGCGGCGTTCTCGTTTGTCGAGACGCCATCACGGACATACACTTCGATCAGTCGCCCCCGGGACCGGGACCGGATCGAGGCCGGGCCTGTCCCGACCCGCTCGGCCGCCGGGGGACCTGGAGGTTCGACCCTTGAGCAGGGACATCACGCCGATCCTGGCCGGATGGGACCACGACCCCGACGAGTTCCAGGTCCGGATCGTCTCGGGCCTAGACGGCCGGGACAAGCTGCAGATGAGACTCGACCTCGGGCTGCTCCAGATGGAGCTTTCCGGGAGGCCCGACGGCGACCGACCCTTCGGGGTCGAGTCGCTCCTGGACTTCCACGAGTCCCGGGCCCGGGAATTCGACTCGGACGGGGAGCCCTACGGCCTGGATGCCTCGGATTGCGAGGAGTTGATGCGGGAGGGCATCCAGTACTACCACCGCTACGTCGCCCTGTTCCACCTCGGCCGATACGACCTCGTCGCCCGGGACACCGAGCGGAACCTGAAGCTCTTCGACTTCGTCCGGTCCCACGCGGCCCGGGACCGGGACAAGGCGGCCTTCGACCAGTACCGCCCCTATGTCACGATGATGCGGGCCAGGGCCCTGGCCCAGCAGGCCGTCGATCGGGGCGCCCACCGCGACGCGATGCGACGGATCGACGAGGGGATCACCGCGATCAAGGCCTTCTACCGCGAGCACAAGCAGCAGGAGAAGCTCGCCGGTTGCCAGGAGCTGATCCTCCTGAGAGAGTTGCGCCGGGAGATCGATCGCGGCCGGGAGGTCGACCCGGTCGAGCGGCTCGACGACCAGCTCCGCAACGCGGTCGCCAGGGAAGATTATGAAGAAGCGGCGCGGATCCGGGATCAGATTCGTCGCCTCCAGGACGGGGTCGCCGCCAGCCGATCGGATCCCGACCCCTCCCCTTGAAGCCAGGGCGGCCCGGTGCTACAGTTCACTTGTCCGGTTCGCCGGGCCCTCTGCCATGTTCGCGAGGGGCGTCGCTATTTGGAGAACCAACGCTAAACCCGTAGGGGCCCGAACGATCCCTCGGCCTGGCCAGCGGATCTGAGCGCCCCACTTGAACTGCGGGTTCTCAAAACCGCCCCGGACGGCATTTCGGTGGAGGACTTACCATCGAGCCCGTTCCTCGCCTCTTCTTCAAAGCGGCGGGGGCCGGGCTCCTGGTCTAGCCACCCCGAGGGTCGCCATCGTGTCCAACGCCGACCCGGCCCGAGGGGCGAAGCGGAGGCTCCGACGCGAGGTCGTGGGCCGGATCCTGGCGATGGATCCCACCGATCGGCGACGGGAGGAGGAGGCGCTCGGACGGCTCTTCCCGGGGCTCCCCGGCCTCGACTCGGCCGAAGTATTGCTGCTGTACCTCGCCCACCTGCCCGAGGAGTTCGAGACTCGGGGCATGGTTCAATGGGCTCGGGAGCAGGGCAAGGCGGTCGCCTGCCCCCGGGTCGACCGGGAGGCCCGCCTGCTCCGCCTGCACCTCGTGGAGGACCTGGAACGTGACCTTGAGCCGGGGCCGTTCGGGATCCCCGAGCCGTCCCCGGGGACCTCGGTCGTCGAGCCGGGTGCCGTCGACTGGGCCCTCGTCCCCGGGATCGCGTTCGACCCCCGAGGGTATCGGATCGGCCGGGGGGCCGGCTATTACGACCGGCTCCTCCCCACCCTCCGCCCCGAGGCACCCCGATACTCGCTGGTCCTCGATCTCCAGTGGATCGACCAGGTCCCGGACGAGCCGCACGACCAGCGGGTCGACGGCGTCGTTGGAGTGGCCCGTCGCTCCCTGCTCCCTCGGGGTCCTCGGTGACCGGCCATCGGATCACCGAGGACACCGATCGATCTCGCCGGTTCATTCGGACGAGACGACCTCGAACTGGGGAGGCGAGGCGTAGGCTCGGAAGGCCCGGCCGATGTCGGACTGTTCGGTGTCGCCCTCGTGCAGGATCACCCGATAACGGAACCGGATCGACTTGCCCGCGGGGATGGTATGGGCTCCTTCCCCGCCGCCGTACTTGAAGTCGCCGTAGCCGAACGGGTTGGCCGCGAAGAGGCCGTAGTCCCGGACGTGCCAGGTGGTCGGGTATCGGAAGCTGTCGGGGTGATTGAGGATCGCCACGCCGAGCGTCTCGCCCCCGACCGGCCCGGCGTAATCGACCCAGGGGGAGGCCTTGCCCCAGGCGTCCAAATCGGTGATCCCCTCGGCGTTGGTGATCCGGCCCCCGGTCTCATTCCTCACGTTCATGCTCGATGCCAGGCGGAGGCCGAACATGCCCTCCTTCGTGTCGCCGAAGGTGACGGGGCCGTCACCGGCATTGATGGTCACGTCGAAGTCGATGATCCGGGCGCCTTCAGTGTCGTAGGTCCGCCAGGAACGATCGTCGGTGCAGAGGAGGTCTCCGGTCGGGGACTTCCAGGCGTTGCTGGTCCGGATGATGCCGACCACCGGTCCCTCGACCACCGTCGGGCGATCGGCCTCCTCGATCGTCCCGAACTTCGGGTTCGGGCGATTCAGGGGGTCGGAGGCCCAGAAATCCGTCCCGTCCACATCGCCGTGGGTGAACCAGAACGATCGCTGGTGGGGGTGGTCGCGGTCCTCGCCCTCGACGTCGGCCATGGGATAGGCCCGGGTGATCGGGGAGCCGGTCGGCCCGATCACGGGGTAGAAGTATGGCTTCGGGCCGTCGTCCCCCCGGTAGACGGTGAAGAGTTCGCCGTCGATGGTCACGCGGAGGTCTCGGCCCTCGGGTTCGATCCGGACGCCCTCGTCCGCCCCCGACGAGGCGGGGTCGGCGTGGGCGAGCTCGAACTCCGCGACCTCGTCGGCACCGAGGGACGGCAGGACCGCGGCGATCGCCGTCAGCTCGCCGTCTCGGACGACCTGGGCGGCGATCGTCGGACCGCCTCCGTCGGCCCTTCGGAGCAGGAACGGACCGGGTTCGAGGTCTGGGGCGTCGACCGGGGCGAACACGGGGGTCTCCCCGAGGTCGAGCCCGATACCCCGGATGACCAGCTTGGGCTCGCCGGCGATCGCGGCCGGGGAGGCGAGCGCGACCAGCAGCACGGGCGCCCATCGAAGGCGACAAACCATGGAGATCCTCCGAGATCCGGACGGGATGGGGTGGGAGGTCCGGGGCCTCGGGTCCCGGACGTGGCCGGGGGCCGGCCGAGCGGTTATCCTACGGCCACCCCGTCGGGGATCGCCAGGGGGGAGCGAGGGGGCGGGACGGCATGACGCACGAGGAGTTCTTCGATCGGATCTCGGGCATCCTCGGGCCGATCGGCTGCCGGCCAGACGACGGAGAGGACTATCGAGACCCCCCGCTCGAGGTCATCCGCTACGACCTCCGACCGGTCCGACTCCACTGGTTCCCGGTGCTCGGGCACGCGTTGAGCGTGGTCGCCTTCGTCCGGCAGCCGGCCGACCTTTCCTCATCTTCATCGGACCTGCGACGGCTGCTCGATCGGATCGGACGGGCGGTCCACGGCCGCTACCCTCCGTGGCCGAAGGGGGGGCCGGGGCTGGTGATCGGCCTGACGAGCGTCGTCATCTCCCCCGAGCCGATCGGACCGGCGGACGAGGAGTCGCTCGCCTCCGCGATCCCGAGGGAGCGACGCTCCCGGATCATCCCGCTCGCCCTGATCCGGGTCAACCTCGGCCAGGAAGCGATGGCGATCGCGCCGGCGCCCGACCTCAAGGACTTGTTCCCCGAGCCGTTCGCGATCGCGGACGAGATGTCGCAGTCGCTCGGGAGGTTCGTCCCCCCGCTGGAGCTGGGATGATTCAGCGGCCGAGCAGCCAGAGGGCGATCGGCAGGGCCCGGCGGTAGGGGGGGTCGTTCCGGTCGGTGAGTAACGCCGCGGCGACCAGCTTCGTGGCGTCGTACTCCGGCGCCACTACGAACCGGGGGAAGGCCGGCTCGGTGCGGTCGGCCAGGGCGATGTGCACCTCGCAGGTTTCGGATCCGGATCGCTCGACGCGGACGCCCCCGCCGGGCCTGGAATCGCAGGGGAGTCCCAGCTCGACCGAGACGATTCGGGGACGCCGGCAGTCCGGACTCGCCTCGGACTCGATCCGCACCGAGACCTCCCCTCCTGGCTTCCGGAGCGTCGCCTCGATCCGGCCGGCGCCTCCCACCCGGGGCGATCCGACCGGCTCCCAGCCGAGTTGCCCGGCGAGCCAGGCGACGAGCCAGGCCGCCGCCCTCGGGGGCCGCCCGGTCGACTCGGCCTGGGCCCGGATCCGGATCGAGGCGACCCGGCCGAGCTCTCCGGTGGCAGGCGGGTCGAACAGGTCGGCGACGCGCTCGCGCCAGGGGGTGAGGCCGAACCAGGCGAGGTCCCGGACGCGATGGGCCGGGTCGACCTCATTCGCCCAGGCCAACGCGGCCGGATCGCCCGAGGGATCGGGCAGGTCGAGGAGGACTCGTGTCGACCCCTCCGACAACTCGTCGAACAGGTTTGACGCCTCCCGGGGATCGCCGCACCACCAGAGGACCGAGTGGAGATCAGACTCCCTCAGCGAGCGGACCGCGCCGGGGAGGAGATCCCGACCTTCCGGGCTCGCGCGGAGGATGATGACCTCGCTGCAGACCTGGGGGCGGCCGGGGGAGGGGAGGTGGCACTGGGCCGAAACCTCCGCGTCCAGGTGCCTCCCGGGATCGCCCGACGATCGCAGGACGATCAGTCGGGAGGGGTAACGCTCGGTGATCGCGCCGATCGTCGCATCCAGCCCGGGATGATCGGGGCCGAGCGACGCGATCACCACGTTGGCCAGCACCACCCGGGTCACGGCCGGGTCGTCCAGTTCCGGCCCCCCGGCCTTCTCGGCCGCGGGGCCCCAGAGTCGATCCAGGGTGTCCTCGACCTGGGCCAGCTCGACCGGGATCCCCCGGCCCTCGTAGAACGCTTCGGTCGGGCTCGACGACATGACGGGGTCCTCGATCGTCTGGCGGTGGGACGGAACAACGCCCGAGGGTACACTCGGGGGCCGGCCCGGGTCGACGGCACCGGGCCGGACCCCCGGGGTCAATCGAGCTTCACCGGGGGTGCCGGCCGCTCGGGCAGGCGCCTGGGATCGGCCTCGATCGCGTCGAGCACCTCGGCGATGCCGCGTTCGAGCTGCGGGTCCTTCCCGGCGATGACGGAGGCCGGGTCGTTGTCGACCTCGATGTCGGGCTCGACCCCATAGCCTTCGATGATCCAGGAGCCGTCGACGTCGTTGGTCCCGAACTCGGGCACGTTCACCCCGCCGCCGTCGATCAGGGGTCCGTGATCGGTGATGCCGATCACGCCTCCCCAGGATCGCTTGCCGATCAGCGGACCGAGCCCGGCGGCCCGGAAGCGGGCCGGGAAGATGTCGCCGTCGGAGGCGCTGTTGGAGTTGATCAGGCAGGCCATGTGGCCGTGGAAGACCGCCTCCGGGTACGTGCCCGCTCGGTCGCCGTTCCGGCTGAATCGGGTGCCCAGGAGCCTCCGGTCGAGCCGCTCGATGAGCATCTGCGAGACGTTCCCCCCGCCGTTGTTGCGGACGTCCACCACGAGGCCCTGCTTGCGGATCTGCGGGTAGTACGTCTTGATGAACTCCCGGAGGCCGTTCGCCCCCATGTCCGGGATGTGGATGTAGCCGACCTTGCCGCCCGTCGCCTCGGCGACCTCCCGGCGATTCCCTTCCACCCAGGCCAGGTAGATCAGTTCCGCCTCGCTCGATCGGGGTTGGACGGTGACGGTGCGGGCCTCCTCCCGATTGGGCCCATCGGCGACCTCCAGCGTGATCGGCGATCCGGCCTTGTCCCGGAGCAGCTCGAAGGGGTTGCGGTCGGCGGTCAGGTCGACGCCGTCGATCGACAGGAGGTAATCCCCCTCGTCGACGTCCACCCCGACTTCCGTGAGCGGAGACCGGTACGTTTCCTCCTCGTTCTGGCCCTCGAAGATCTCCGAGATCCGGTACCGCCCGGCCTCCTCGTCCAGCTCGAACCGGCATCCGAGCAGGGCCACGCTCGGCCGGTCGGGGACCTCGTAATCCCCGCCGGTGATGTAGGCGTGGCCGACGTTCAGCTCGGCGATCATCTCGCTGATGACGTAGTTCAGGTCCGAGCGGTGGCCGACGTGGTAGAGCAGGGGACGGTAGCGGTCTCGGAGCGCCTCCCAGTCGTATCCGTGCATGTTTTCGACGTAGAAATAGTCGCGGTAGCGGCGCCAGACCTCGTCGAAGATCTGTGGCCATTCCTCCGACGGGACGCGATCGACCCTCAGGCCGTCCGTCGAGACGGGCTTGGCGGAATCCTTGCCGCCTGGGTTGGCGTCGAGCATCGAGAATCCGCCTCCCGACTGCACGAGGACCTTCTTCCCATCGAGTGAAAGGGCATGACCCTGAATGTCCTCGGCCAGGTCGGTCGCCTCGCGGTCCTCGACCGAGTAGACGACCAGGGTCGTCGGATCCTCGGAGTCCCTCCCGTAGAAGAACGCCCCGGACCGCGCGTAGAGCAGGTGGCCCTCGATGGCGGTCAGGCCGGAGTAGTTGTCCGCCGGGACGGGGACCCTGACGGATCGGGAGGAGAGGCCGTCGAAGTCGATCTTGATCGCCTCCCCATCCTCGCCCTCCCCCGACTCGTCCTCACCCTCGTCCGACTCCTCATCCTGGTCCTCGTCGTCCGAGTCCTGGCCTTCATCCTCGTCCTCGTCCTTCTCGTCGTCGCCCTCGCCCTCCTCGGGCTCCTCCTCGATCGTCACCTCGTCGATCTCGGGGGGGAAGGGATTCTTGACGTCCTTGCGCAGGGCCATCGCGAAGATGCCGACCTCTCGGTCGAGGGCGTAGTTCCATTCGATGCTGGAGATCTGGGGGGCGTAGTCGCGGTCGCTGAGGTAATAGAGATAGTTGCCCTCCGGATCCCAGGAGGGGCCGTACTCATTGAACATCTCGCCGGTGACCCGTCGCGCCTCACCATCTTCGACGCCCCAGATGTAGAGCGATCGATAATCGGTCGGGTCGCTGAGGCTGAACGCGAGCCAGTTGCCGTCGGGCGACCAGGCGTAATCGAGCGATTCGCCCTCGGCCTCGTCGGCGATCTCGACCACTTCCTTGGACTCCACGGTCAGGACGAAGATTTTCCCGTCTTGCTCGGCGAAGGCGACCCGAGATCCGTCTGGGGACCAGACCGGGTTGAGCTTCCGGGCCTCGCCGCCGGTCGTCAGTTGCGTGGGCTCGCCGAGGCCGTCCTGCGCGATGAGGTAAAGTTCCTCCTCGCCCGATCGGTCGGACAGGAAGAGGACCTCGGCCCCGTCGGGCGACCATCGGGCGGCCCGGTCGTGGGCGCCGGGGGACCGGGTGAGGTTGCGGGTCGGTCCGTGCTCGATGGGGGCGCTGAAGACGTCTCCCCGGGCCACGAACAGGGCCCGCTCCCCCTTGGGGCTCAGCTCGAAGTCCTCCAGCACGTCGGAGGCGTCGACCCGTTGCGGCCGCCCGGCGAGGGCATCGTGCGGGACGTTGATCGCGATCGCATTCGCCTCGCCCGAGTCCAGGTCGAGGACGCTCAGCTCCCCCGCCTTCTCGAAGATGATCCGGGAATCGTCGGCCTTGCTCGGCCATCGGACGTCCCAGACCTCCTCCTCGGTGATCGCGGTCGTTTCGCCGGTGGCGATGTCGAACTCGTAGAGGTTGAGCGTGCCGGAGCGGTCGGAGGCGAAGTAGATCGCGTCGCCGATCCACATGGGGTCGCGCTCGGTCCGATCGGAGTGGGAGACGGGCGAGATCGCGGCCGAGTCGAGGTCGAAGACGTAGAGGTCCTGGGCCCATCCCCCCTCATAGCGCTTCCAGGAGCGGAAATCCCGGGTCAGCGGGGAGTAGACGACCTTCTCGCCGTCCGGGGAGAGGTCGCCGCCCCCGGAGACGGGCATCGGCAACGGCTCGGGGAGGCCCCCGGAGGAGGGGACGGTGTAGAGCCGGGTGTCGGTCAGGTCGAAGCCGTCCCTCATCGAACGGAAGAGCACGGAGGAGCCGTCGGGGTCCCAGCCATAGACTTGATTGTCGTAGCCCCATCGGGGGGGCAACGGTCCTCGTGCCGGGTAGTGGGTCAGCCGCCTCGGCTCCCCCCCGGTGCTGGGAACAACGTAGACCTGCTCGTCGCCGTCATACTGGCCGGTGAAGGCGATCTGGGAGCCGTCGGGGGAGAACTTGGCGAACAGCTCCAGGCCGGGATGGGCGGTCAGACGACGGGCGAGGCCCCCGGAGACGGGGGCGGTCCAGAGGTCTCCGGCATAGGTGAAGACGACGGTGTCGCCGTGGAGGTCCGGGAACCGGAGGAGCTTGGTCTGCGCCGTCGCCCGGCCGGGACACGCCGCGAGGGCGGCGAGGGCAATCATCCCGAGGGCGAAGGTCCGGGGTCGCGTCATGGTCGGTGCGTCTCCGTCGCGGGGCGAGTCATTCCTGGGCACCTGGTGCCGTCCGGCCCCGACCGGGGCGTGTCCGGCCGGGAATCGGGTCGATTCTACGATCGACCGCGGGAGAGGTCACGGGACATGGCCCGACATCCCCCCGGGGCGATTGGTTCCCGGGAGTCGTCCCGGGAGATATGATGGATTGGAGAGGCAGGCGCCTCCCACCCAACGGAACCGACCTCGCGACGATCGGACCGCCATGCACCCCCTCCGACTCGCCCCCCGTCCGCTGGCGGCCGGCCTGGTCGCACTCGTCGTCGTCATCTCAATCGCGGGCGGCGGCCTGGATGCCTCGCAGCTGCCCGACGTCCCGATCCCCACCGACCGAGACTTGCTCCGGGACCCGCCCTTCGACCGCCTGACCCTGATCGACGGCACGGTCCTCTTCGTCGACCCGGTCAGCCCCCGCCCCCTCCCCGACAAGGAGGCGATCCGGGCCGCGGAGGCGAAAGAGGATCCGCCCTTCGAACGCGTCGGCGGGCTGCTCGTGAGCAAGGCACCCGACCTGAAGCGCGACCCGAGCGAGAACGCGATCGTCATCCGGACCCAGGACGAGGAACCCAAGGACTACTACGTCAAGATCACCTCGATCCAGCGGGCCGACTACTTCGAGGACATCCTCCTCTCCGACGCGCTCCGACGGGCCAATTCCAGCGACTTCGACCGCGCCTTCGAGCTCGTCCTCGCCGTCCAGACGCGCGACGCCGACTGGCGAGGGCTCCGGGAGACGGCGGACCGGATCGCCCTGCTCGAAGGGCGGGACGCCCTGACCAAGGGGCGGGTCGATGAAGGCCTCCGACTGCTCGGTGAGCTCTATAAGAGATCCCCCGAATACCCCGGCCTCCCGAAGCTGCTCGCCGAGGGATACTCGGGCCGGATCAAATCGGCGTTCGACCAGGGGGCGTTCGCGACGGGTCGTCGGGTCCTCTCGGAACTCCGGTCCCTGGCACCGGAGAGCCCCGAAGCCGCCCAGATGGAGCAGCGGTTCATCACCCGGGCCCGACGCCTCGCGGAGCAGGCCGACGACCTGACCGGACCCGACCGGGTCGAGCGGCTGGCCCAGGCGCTCCGCATCTGGTCGGACGACGAGGAGATCGCCCGGCAGTACGAGGAGGCCTTCCGGCAGGCCCCGGTGCTCGACGTGGCCGTGATCGACGTGTCCCGACGACCCGGCCCCTTCGTCGAGTGCCCGGCCGACGGCCGGGTCATCCGGTTGCTCTACCTGCCGATCCTGGCCGACACCACCGAGGCGGCCACGCTCGGCGATCGTCCCGACCAGCTCGCCGCCGAGCTGACGAGCGGCGACATCGGCCGTCGCCTGAACCTCCGGATCAAGGAAGGGTTCTCCTGGAACGACGACTCCCGGGCGATCGGCGCCGCCGACGTGGCCCGGGCCCTCGCCGACCGGGCCTTGCCGAGCACGATCGGCTTCGACGCCCGATGGGCCGACCTCCTCTCCCGGGTCACGATCCTGGGGGAGCGGGAGGTCGAGGTGACGCTGCGGCGGGCCCCCCTGGACCCGGCCGGATGGCTCCTGATCCCGGTCGGCCCGGCCCACGCCGGGCGAGACGGCCTGGTCTGGACCCCGGACGGCCCCCGGCCCATCGGCAGCGGCCCGTTCGTCCTGGGCCCGCTGACCCCGAGGACCGCCCGACTCGACCGCGCCGAAGTCTCGTCCTCGGGCACCATCCCGATCGCCCGGGTCGAGGAGCGACGATTTTCCCCCGAGGCCGACCCGGTCGCCGCGCTGCTCCGGGGGGAGGTGTCCCTGCTGGAGTCGGTCCCCCTCGCCCGGCTCGAAGAACTGGGGCGGGATCCCGAGATTCGGGTCGGGCGCTACCGATCCCCTCGGATGCACTGGATCGCGATCGACGGCCGGAACGCGGTCCTCCGCAATCGATCGCTCCGACGCGGGTTGAGCTTCGCCGTCGACCGCGTCGAGTTGCTTCAAGAGCGGGTGCTCCGCAGGCCCCTGGAGACGTCGACGGTCCCCAGCGACGGTCCGTTCCCCGTCGGGAGCTTCGCCGACGCCTCGGACGTGGCCCCCCTGGGGCACGACCCGCTGCTGGCGAAGATGCTGGTCCGGGCGGCCAAGCAGGAGATGGAACTCGACGAGATCGAGTTGACCCTCGCCTACCCGGCGATCCCGGCCGCCCGGGCGGTCGTCCCGGGCCTGGTGGAGGCGTTCGCCGAAGCGGGGGTGAAAGTCACTCCCGCCGAGCGGCCGCAATCGGACCTGGAAGGCGAACTCCGGCGCGGGGGCCGCTTCGACCTGGCATACCGGGCCGCGCCGGTCGACGACCCGATCCGGGATGCCGGCCCCGTCCTCTGCCCGGGCTACCTCGCGCCGACGAGCAGCGACGGACTGGGCGCGATCGCCAGCCCTCGAATCCTCCAATTGCTACTAGGCCTGGAGCAGGTCCAGGACCTGCCGACCGCCCGGGATCAGGTCATCGCCCTCGACCGAGAGGCGAGGGACGAGCTGCCGATCCTCCCGCTCTGGCAACTCCAGGAGCACTACGCGTGGCGCACCCGATTGACCGGCCCGGCCGAGGAGGCCGACGCCCTCTACGAGGGGATCGAGTCGTGGACCATCGAACCCTGGTTCGAGCCGGACGAGCGCTGAGCCTCTCCCCCCTCGGGATCGCCCTCGCGATGGCCTGGTTCCTGGTCCCCGGGGTCGCGATCTCGCAGGAACAGGGATCGAGCCCTCCCCCCGACCTGGCCGGGCGCCCGTACTCGATCCGGGCCTGGGTGTCGGTCGATCCCGGCGCCAGGATGGGCCCCGCGACGGCCCGGGATCTGGTCGACGACTGGCTCGAACTGGCCCGCCGGTTCGTGGGGTCATCCTGGCAAATCGAGCTCCAGGACGGTGAGGGCCCGCTTCGGGGCAGGACCCCGGCGGATCTGGTCGAGGAGGCGGTCGCACCCCGGGTCGACGGGGCGGAGAAGGGCTGGTTCCTCCGGATCGAGCCGTCCGGGTCCGGGGGCGGATACACATTGGTCGGCCGCGAGTTCGACGCGACGACCCTGCAGTTCGGCCCGCTCTACCGGCAGCCCGCCCCCTTCCCGGGGGACGCCCCCCGGTCCCTCTTCGAGCTGTCCCGACGGGTCTTCTCGCCGATCGCCGAGATCGAGCGCACCGAGGGGGGCGTCGAACTGCTGGTGCAGGGGGCTTCCCTGCCCGGCCCGGATCCGGTCGGCCGGGTGGTCGTCCCCGGGACGGTCTTCCGCCCCTATTACGTCTTCCTCGGGCCGAAGAACTCGGTGCGAGAGATCCGGTCGATCCCATTCACCTACCTCCACGTCGAGGACGTCAACGGCCCGACCGCCAGGTGCGAGGTGGTGAGCGGGCTTCGACGGCCGTTGCCGAAGCAGGTCGCGGGCCGCTACCGGCTCGTCGCCCTGGGCATCACTCCTGCCGACGTCCCGACTCGGTTCCGCTTCGTGGCCGGGGAAGGGGACCGGCAGCACCCGGCCGCAGGCTACGTCCTGACCGCCCGGGGGATCCGGGATCGGGTCGTCACCGAGGTAGGCACGACCGACCGCGAGGGGCGAGTCTCCCTGCCCCCCCGGTTCTCCGACGACCTCGTCGTGCTCCGATTAATGGCAGGCGGCGTCGAGCCGCTCCGGGAGTTCCCCGTGCTGCCCGGGGAGACCGCCGAGGAACGCGAGGTCCCCGTCGAGCCCCGCCCCGAGGCCGTCGCGCTGGAGTTCCGCCTCAAAGCCCTCCAGGACGAAGTCGTCGACCTGATCGCCCGTCGCGGGGTCCTGGAAGCGAGGCTCGATTCCCGGGCCTCGGGCCAGGCCTGGGATGAGGTGAAACGACTACTCGACGAGTACCTCCGGCTGACGCCGAGGCGTGAGTTCGAGGACCGGCTCGCCCGGCTGACCGAGGACGCCCGGCGAGACCAGGCCGAACTCGGCGTCCCGATCCTCACCCGGACCGCGCAGTCGGAGCTGGCCGAGGTCCGGGCCCTGGTCGAGCGTTACCTCGACGACGAGGCATACAACGCCTATCTCGAAGCGTACCGCCAATCCCAGCAGCAGGCGGGAGCCCCCGATTCGTCGGGCTCGTCGAACCTCGTCGCCCGATCCCCGTCCGCGCCCCCGGCCGTCGCCCCCCGTGGGGGGTCTCAACCGGCTAACCTTCCGCCCGAGTCGACGGCACCCGACGCCCCCCCGCCACCGGCGCCCGGTCGTGGGACTGGCGTCCCCGCCCCGGAGCCCGCCTCAAAACCCAAGGCGCAATCGGGGACCTCGATCCCGTTCTAGACGCGGTCCGTCCCGGGCCCCGGGATCTCGGCCTCCGGGGGGACCGTCTCCGCCTCTCGGGACGGATCGGGGCGACGGGGCGTGCCCGGGCCTCCGAAGACCCGGGCCAGCGTCGAGCCTCCCCGGAACAACGCCTGGAGGGCCGGGGTCGGGAGCCGGTCGATGTGGCTGTAGAAGACGGTCACCATCCGGGTGAAGTCGAGCATCTTCTCGAGCTGCTCACGGGTGTAGGCCTCGCCCGGGCCGGCCGCCTCGGCCTCCCCGACGCAGTGTTCCAGCAAGGCGATCGTGGGGTCCATCTCCCGACGCTTCCGCTCCGCCATGATCACCCGGAACGTCTCGAAGACGTCCTTCAGGGCTTCGAATCGGTCGCAGCGACAGCCGATGACGTGGACCCGGCGCACCACCCCCCAGGTGATCAGCTCCCGGAGGCTCGTCGAGACGTTCGATCGGCTCACGCCCAGCAGCGTGCTGATCGTCGCGGCGTCGATCGCCTCGGGGGAGATGAACAGCAGGGCATGGACCTGGGCCATCGTGCGGTTGATCCCCCACGCCTGGCCCATCTCGCCCCAATGCAGCACGAATTTCAACCCAGCCGGCGTCAGTTCCACGGCTCGTTCATCCATTTCGGTCCGGTCAGAAACTTCTGTTTGATCATATCCCGTCGGTCCGGTACGTCAACCGTGGGTCCCTGCGGTTTCGGGAGGCGGCCCGCCTTCGCGATCCGCCTAGGCCGCAGTACAGGCCCCCTCCGACGAGTGTCGGGATTCGCTTGCGACGATTCCACGATAAGATTAGGATCGGAGGGACGAAGACCAACCGGCGAACTCACGTCCCCGATCGTTCCGGTCGGCCCAGCGTCCCCATCCCGAAACCGCCCCCGAGGGCCGTGCGATGCGACTCCCACCGACGCGACGAGTCTGGGCGCTCTTGCTCGTCGTCGGCACGATGGCAGGGTGCGGCGGTTCTAACCCCCCCAAGGGAGGGATGGGTCAGGCCACTCCGCCGGCACGAGACTCCACGGTTCAGCCCGTGCTCGAGAAACCGGATCGCCTCGCGGATCGGGGCGATCCGCCGGTGCCCGGACCCGAAGCCGTCGTCGAGATCGAGCCGCCTCGGTCGACCCTCCTGGCCGACGACCCCGGCATCCAGTTGGTGGCCTCGATCACCGAAGTCGGGGGAGGCCGCAGGGACCTGACGGGACTCGTCAACTGGACCGTCGATCCCCCGGGGGTCGTCGCCGTCGACTCGCTCGGCTACGTCAAGGCCGTCCGGGAGGGCGTCGCCACCGTCACCGCCACCGACGAGGATGGATCGGCGGCGACGACCGAGATCACGGTCGACTCCTCGATCGATCGGCCCTGGAACTTCGAGGCCGACGTCGTGCCAATCTTCACCAAGTACGGCTGCAACGGCGGCGGGTGCCACGGCAAGGCCGACGGCCAGAACGGCTTCCACCTCTCCCTCTTCGGCTACGATCCCGAGCGCGACTACCGGGCGATCACACGGGAGGCCGGCGGCCGAAGACTCTCGACCCTCGACCCCGACGAGAGCTTGCTGCTCCGCAAGGCGGCCGGCCGAGCCCCCCACGGGGGAGGCCGGGTGCTGCTGGCCGGCTCGGACGACTACCGGACCCTCCGGGCCTGGATCGCCGACGGTGCCCACGAGCGGCACGGGACGAGCCACGGGGAAGTCGCCTCGGTCGAGGTCCGGCCCCGGGATGCCCGCCTCGGCGACCCGGGCCCGCAACAACTCCGGGTCGTCGCCCGGTTCGAGGACGGCCACGAGCGGGACGTGACCCGGCTCTCCCGGTTCGATGTCGGCGACGACAGCACCGCCGCGATCGACGTGAACGGCCGGGCCGAGCTGCTCCGTCGCGCCGAGACGGACGTGATCGTCCGCTACCGGACGTCCGTGGTCTCCAGTCGCCTGGCGACCCTGATCAACCCGGACCTCGACTTCGACTTCGACGCCCTCCCGAGGCGGAACCTGATCGACGGTCACCTGTTCGAACGGCTTGCCTCGCTCAAGGTCCCCCCGAGCCCCCCGGCCGACGACGCGAGCTTCCTCCGCCGGGTGACGCTCGACCTGATCGGCCAGCAGCCCCGTCCGGACCAGATTCGGGCCTTCCTCGACGACGAGGACCCCGAGAAGCGGACGAAGCTCGTCGACCGACTCATGGACAATCCCCTCTTCGTCGACTTCTGGCACAACAAACTCGGCGACCTGCTCCAGATCAGTCAGGCCCGGTTCGGCGCCGGGGTCTACCGCTACAACGACTGGGTCCGCGACCAGCTCGCGTCCGAGACCCCCTGGGACGAATTCGTCACCACTCTGCTGACCGCGCTGGGCGACCCGAACGACCTCGAAGGCGGACCCGTCAATTACGCCCTCGAAGGACAGGACGCCCGGGAGCGGGCCGAGCTGACCGCCCAGCGGTTCCTCGGCCAGCGGTTCCGCTGCGCCCAGTGTCACGACCACCCGTTCGACGTCTGGACCCAGGACGATTACTACGGCCTCGCCGCCTTCTTCGCCAAGGTCCGGCGCCCCGCCCCGGTGCCCGGGCAAATGATGATGGCCGGCGACGCGGTGACGGTCGACCCGGACGGCGTCGTGAACCATCAGCGGACCGGCGAGCCCGCACATCCGGTCCTCCCCGGCGGGCCCGCCGTCGACTTGCCGACCGATGAGGATCCCAGGGCCGCACTCGCCGCATGGATGACCGCCCCGGAGAACCCATTCTTCGCCCGATCGACGGCCAACTGGGTCTGGGCCCAGTTCTTCGGTCGAGGCCTGGCCGAGCCCGCCGACGACCTCAGCGCCGGCAACCCCCCGGTCCACCCCGAGCTGCTCGACGCCCTGGCGAGCGACTTCGTCGCCCACGACTTCGATCTCCGGCACCTGATCCGGACGGTCGCCACCTCTGAGGCCTACGGGCTCTCGTCGACGCCGGTGCCCGGCAACGAGCGGGACACTCGCCTGTTCTCCCACCAGATTCCCCGCCCGCTGACGGCCCACCAGATGGCCGACGCCCTGGCGCAGGCGACCGACACCGACCTCCGCTTCAGCCTGGTCCGTGGGGGCGGGCAGGGGCAGGCCGAGACGATGAAGGCGGTCCAGGTCAGCGATCCGGCCATCCCGAGCACCCTGCTCGACACCTTCGGCCGCTGCCCGAGGGTCGGCGGCTGCTCGCCGGTGGCCTCCCCGACCTTGAGCCTCCGCCAGGCGCTGCTGCTCATCGGCGGCAACGAGATCGACAACCGGATCGGCCGCTTCGACGGGTACCTCCCTGGCCTGCTCGAATTCGACCCGATGCCCGGGGAGGTCGTCGAGAATCTCTACCTCCGGACCCTCTGCCGGAAGCCGACCGAGGAGGAGACGGGGCACTGGTCCGCCGTCCTCGACGAGGCCGACTCGATCCGGGATGCCTCGGAAGACCTCTTCTGGGCCTTGCTGAATTCCCGGGAATTTGCGTTCAATCATTGATCCCGATCGAACCAAACCATACCGGACCGATTCCGAGGCGGATCGGGAAGGGGGGCTCGCCATGAGACCGAGCGACGCAGACCGATCGTGCCTCGGACCGAATCGCCGGGCGCTCCTGCGGGTCGGCGTGCTGGGGATGCTGGGCCTCGGGCTCGACGACCTCCTCCGACTCCGCTCCCGGGCCCGGGCGCGGGACGGCTACGGCACCGAGGCGACGCTCTCGGGGACTCCCCGGGCAAAGTCCTGCATCCTCGTCTGGCTCTCCGGAGGCCCCAGCCACATCGACACCTGGGATCCCAAGCCCGACGCCCCGGACGACGTCCGGGGCGAGTTCTCGCCCATCGAGACGAGCATCCCCGGCGTCCGGATCAGCGAGATCCTGCCGGAGATCGCCAAGATGCTCGACCGGGCGACCCTGGTCCGCAGCATCACCTCGCCGGAGGCCGAACACGACCGCGCCTCCCACCATATGCTGACCGGTTATCGGCCGAGCCCGGCCCTGGTCTACCCGAGCTTCGGGAGCGTCGTGGCGAAGGTCCGTGGCTTCGATGCCAGCACATTGCCCCCCTACGCCGCCATCCCTTCCGCCCCGCTTTTCTCCTCCAGCGGGTACCTGACCCCCGCCTTCGACCCCTTCTCCGTGGGCGGAGATCCGAATCAAGCCGGCTTCCGGGTCCGGGATCTCACCCCTCCCGACCGCCTGACGCTCGACCGCCTCCGGCGCCGCCGGGAGATGGTCTCCGCGCTCGACCGCTTCGCCTCCGGGTCGGTCGTCGACACCCCGCTGACCACCAGCCGAGACTCGTTCGCCGAGCAGGCCTACGACCTGCTCACCTCAGGGGAGGCCCAGGAGGCATTCCGGATCGAACAGGAGCCCGACGAGGTCCGGGACCGCTTCGGGCGGACCCAGTTCGGCCAGTCGATGCTCCTCGCCCGGCGCCTGGTCGAGGCGGGGGTCGGCTTCGTCACCGTCAATGACCAGGGCGCGGGGCCCGTCGGCTGGGACACCCACGTCGACAATTTCGCGATGCTCAAGGACACCCTGGCCCCGCCGATCGACCGGGGCATCGCCGCCCTCATCGCCGACCTGGACGGGCGTGGCCTGCTGGACGAGACGCTGGTCGTGGTCATGGGAGAGTTCGGCCGGACGCCGAAGATCAACGGCAACGCGGGGCGAGATCACCACGGCCGGGCCAGCAGCGTCCTGCTCGCCGGGGGCGGCATGCCTCGCGGGTTGCTGCTCGGCGCGACCGACGCGATCGGCGACCTGCCCAGCGACCGCCCCGTCACTCCGAACGACCTCGCCGCCTCGCTCTACTCGGCACTCGGCATCAATCCCGAGCACCGCTTCCAGACTCCCGACGGCCAGCCCATCCGGCTGGTCGACGGCGGCCACGCGATCGACGAACTGTTCTCCTGATCGATCCGGGGCCCTCGGACCGCGAATCAGGCGGGGCGGGGCCTGCTCGGCCCCGCCCCGAGTCGTCCCGTCGCCGAACTCCGGTCAGCGGGCCCGCTTCGCCTTGATCGCCTCTCGGACGAGATTCACGTTCTTGAGGTTGGCCTTGTAGCCGACGTCGAAGATCGTGCCGAGCACGGGGATCGAGCCGACGGTCGTGTCCAGCAGGACGTTGAAGACCATGCGGCCGATCACCCCCTTCGGCAATTTGTAGTGATGCATGGCCAGGCCGATCAGGCCGGCCTGGACGAGACCGAGCGGCACGTCGCCGATGACCGGCAGGATGCCGGCGATCGCGTCCACGCCGAAGCGGATCGAGGTGCCGGGCAATCGGAATTTCGCGTCCAGCAGCCAGGCGAGCTGCTCCAGGACCGCGTCGACGCGATCCTGTTCCGGCGCGAGACGCTCGGGCTGGACCCGGGTCGGTTTCACGGTCGCCATCTCATCCTCCCTCGTCCGTTCTCGGGGATCGGCCCCGGTCGCTCGTCACCTTCGCCGGCCGGGCCGGGTCAGCGGCCGCGGATCCTGGCTTTGTTCGATTCGTTGGCGAACAGCCCGATCGCCAGCAAGACGATGGAGCAGATGAGCGCCGAGAAGAAACCGCCGGCGCTGTATGGCTCGTCCGCTCCCGAGAGCAGGTACCAGATTCCGCCGCCGGCAAGCGAGCCGACGACCCCCAGCAGGACCGTCGCCAACAGGCCCATCGCGTCGCGGCCCGGGTGGAGGAGCCGTGCCAGGGCCCCGACGATCAGCCCGAAGAAGGCCCAGCCGATGACGCTCCCGATCATCTCCATGATTCGCCTCAGTTGATACGATCTCCCGGCGGTGGTCGGGCACCGTTGCCCGTCCCGGTCGCCGTCGTGTCATGTCTTGATCTCAGGGCGTGCATTCCCCGTGCCAAAGCCGTGCGTCGCGAGGCGGGACGCGGTATCATCGGGCGAGCGTCGTCGGCGGTCGCGCGACGTGGATCCCCTGCCGATCGAGGCCGAGCCATGGACCGGAACACGCCCGATGAATTCGCCGCGATCGTCGAGTCGCCCGCCGAGGCGCTCGACGTGCGGACCCGGGCCGAGGGCCCGGGAGGCTCGCTGCCGCTGACCGACGAGATGCTCCGCGAATGGCCCTCGGGAGACCTCTTCGGCCTCTCCCAGAACGCCGGGATGGGCTGGGACCCGTCGACGACCGCCGACGAACCGTTCCTGATCCTCAGCACCCAAGGCGGCCTGCGGGACGACTCCGGCCGGCCAATCGCCCTGGGCTATCACACCGGACACTGGGAGATCGGCCTGCTCGTCCGGGCCGCCGCCGAGGAATTGCGGTCGCTCGGCGGCCTCCCCTTCGCCGGGGCGGTCACCGACCCCTGCGACGGCCGGACCCAGGGCACGACGGGGATGATGGACAGCCTGCCGTACCGCAATGACGCGGCGATCGTCATGCGGCGCCTAATCCGGTCGCTCCCCCGCCGCCGGGGGGTCCTCGGCGTGGCGACCTGCGACAAGGGGGCCCCGGCGATGCTGATGGCGCTGGCCGGGTCGAAGCAATTCCCGGGCGTCTTCGTCCCCGGGGGCGTGACCCTGCCGCCCTCCCGGGGTGAGGACGCGGGGAAGATCCAGACGATCGGGGTCCGATACGTCCACGGCGAACTGTCGCTGGCCGAGGCGGCCGACCTCGGTTGCCGGGCCTGCGCCTCGCCCGGGGGGGGATGCCAGTTCCTCGGCACGGCGGCGACCACGCAGGTCGTCGCCGAGGGGATGGGACTCTGCGTCCCCCACGCCGCGCTCGCCCCCTCCGGCCAGCCGATCTGGCTCGACATGGCCCGGCGATCGGCCCGGGCCGTGTCGGCGATGGCCCGCAAGGGCCTCACCCTGGGGGACGTGCTCACCGACGCCGCCGTCCGCAACGCGATGGCGGTGCATGCGGCCTTCGGGGGATCGACCAACCTCCTGCTGCACATCCCCGCCATCGCCTTCTCCGCGGGCCTGGCACGGCCGACGGTCGAGGACTGGCAGGAGGTCAATCGGCGGGTCCCTCGGATCGTCAGCGTCCTCCCCAACGGCCCCTTCGACCACCCGACCGTCCGCGCCTACCTTGCCGGTGGGGTGCCCGAGGTGATGCTCCACCTGCGGGACCTCGGGCTGATCGACGTCTCGGTCCTGACCGTCACCGGAGAGCCGCTGGGCCGCGTCCTCGATTGGTGGCGGTCGAGCGACCGTCGGTCGAGGCTCCGGGACGCGTTGAACCGACTCGACGGCGTCGACCCCGACGAGGTGATCATGTCCCCGGCCCTCGCCGCCGAGCGAGGCCTGACCAGCACGGTGACCTTCCCGACCGGCAACCTGGCCCCGCTCGGCTCGGTGGTCAAGAGCACGGCGATCGACCCCTCGGTCGTCGACCCCGACGGCGTCTACCGCAAGGTCGGCCCGGCCCGTGTCTTCACCCGGGAGCGGGACGCCGTGGCCGCGATCAAGGGGCAGGGGGGGGCCCGACCGATCAGTGCCGGAGACGTGATCGTGCTGATGGGACGAGGCCCGATGGGGGCGGGGATGGAGGAGACCTACCAGGTCACCTCCGCCTTGAAGCACTTGGCCTTCGGCAAGCAGGTCGCCGTGATCACCGACGCCCGCTTCTCCGGGGTCTCGACCGGGGCCTGCATCGGCCACGTCGGCCCCGAGGCCCTCGCGGACGGCCCGATCGGCCGGGTCCGGGACGGCGACCTGATCCGGATCGAGGTCGATCGCATCCGCCTCACCGGCCGGGTCGACCTCGTGGGATGCGACGGCGAGGAGTTCGGGCCCTTCGAGGGCGAACGGCGTCTCGCAGGCCGGACCTCGCATCCCGATCTCTCCCCCGACCCGGACCTCCCGGCCGACACGCGCCTCTGGGCCGCCCTCCAGGCGGTCGGCGGCGGGACCTGGGGGGGCTGCGTGTACGATCCCGAGGCGATCCTCGCCGCGATCGGCGGAGGGGCGACCGGACGCGGAGTGGCGGGGACTTCTCGATGATCGGGACGGGGCCCCGACCCTCACCGTCGGTCAATCGAGGGCCCGGCCGCTTCCCGGTACTCCCGGGCAGCGGCCACGAATGAGGCGGCGTCTGCCTCGGTGGCGAAAGCCCGGATCGGGGCAATCGCCCCGGTCCGGGGCGAATAGGTGCCGGAGGACGCGTCGAAGACGAGGAATACGAAGCGGATGAGGTCTCGATCGTGCGAGACCTCGGCGATGCTCGGCCAGGTCCGGTGCAGATCCGCGATCCCGGACTCCCGGACCTTCAACCCTTCGGCCGAGACGATCATGGTCGTCTCGAAGGGGGCCTCGGATGCGCCGCTGCCCCGGAATCGCATGGCGATGAGGTACGAGAGCCCGAGCAGGGGCAGGGCAATCCCCGCCGAGACCGTGGCAAGGTTGGCAACCCTGGAATTGAACTCAGCCCCTCGGACCTCGTCGAACAGGTAAGGCCCGATCGCCGAGGCCGCCGCGAAGGACAGGATCGCGGCGATGAGCGTGGGGCGGCCCGGTTTCGTCGCGGCCCTCCTCAAATCATCTTCCGAGTAGCGGAACGTGATCGAGGTGACGCGATCGGCCCCTCCCGGGACGAGGCCGATCGGCAGTTCGGCGGCGGGGCGTGGCGGCTCGTAGGGATTCCCGGCGGGTTGGCTCATGGGGGTCGAGGGACGGGGCCGGGGATCAATCGCCGTAGGGCTGCGGGTCGTACGCCGAGGCCGTCTCGGCCCGGGGGGACGGCGCAGCGGTGGGCGGCTCGAATTTGGGCACGGCCGGGTCGGGGGCCAGGTCGTTGGACACGGCGGGGGCCGACGCAGTCGGGCTGCTGCCGGTATAGGGGCGGGTCGAGGAGGAGTTGGTCGTGGTCACCTGGCGGTTGATCGACCGGATCTCGTCCTCGACTCCGCTGAAGCCCCTGCGGAACTCGGCGATCCCCTTGCCCAGGGACTTGCCCACCTCGGGCAGCCGCTTGCCGAACAGGAGCACGCCGAGGATGCCGATGATGACCATCTCCTGCGGGCCGATCCCGGGGAGCAAGGCGTAGAGCATCGGTAGCACTCCAGGAGTCATACGTCGATCCCTTGATGTCGAGCCCTCGACGCCCGGCGGGCCGCCCCGAGACGGTCATCCGGTCGCCGACGGCCCACGCACGTTGCATCCTGGCCGACCATCGGTCAGCCCTGCTCAGGCGTCCTTGACGGCGGGCTCCGGCTTCTTGGGGTCGGCGTTGGAGGCCTCGTCGACCTCCTCCTCGATGCTGTTCATCCCCTTCTTGAACTCGACGACGCTCTTGCCCAGCGACCGCATCACGCTCGGCAGGCGATTGCCGAAGATCAGCAGGGAGACCATGCCGATGACGGCGAGTTCCCAGGGGCCGAACGAGGGGAGCAGGGCGACGGTGAACAGGTCCTGGAACATGGCGGAGTCTCCGGGTCGGGGTCGGGTCAGCGATGGGGTCGGCGGTGATTCTGGGTCAACTCATCGGGTCGGGGTGGCGACGCCCGGTCGGGGTCCGATCGGCCCGGCCGCCGCGTCGGCCCGGTTCGAGATCATCGCCCGGGTGGCCAGGAGCGCCGCGACCCCGGAGAGGACGATCACGATCAGGATGAACCGGGCCCGGCGATCGAACCAGTTCCGGCCCGGTGACGGCGGCGAGGCCCCCGATCGGGCGGCCTCGCCCGCCCTCCGGGCCGGGAGGGCGGACAGCGCGGCGACCCAGGATCTCGGCAGGATCAGCCGGACCAGAGGATTGCGCAGGGTCGAGGACCGCCCGGCGATCAGCAGGACGACGGTCACGGTGAAGGCCAGTTTCCAGAACACGGCGGAACCTCGCCGGCAATCCCGGTTGGGTCCAAGATGGCACCGGCCGCCCCGGGCCGGGCTCGGGGGAAGTCCGAGGGGCGGCGGGCGATGCGCAATCGCCGGTCGTGACAGGGATGGGGAGGGTCGTCCGGGGCACGGGAGGGGGAGCGAACCTCGATGCGGAGGGCCCGACAGATCGGCGCCGACCGAGGCCAATGCGTCTCGACAGGGACGACGCGAGGCGGGTTCGTACGATCAATCCTACCGGAGGGCCGGGGCGTGTCAAACACATTCTGGCCGTGGTCGCAGCGAACGGACCCGGGACACGCCGACGACCGGAAGCGCCTGGAGCGGGGAGGGCAGGCCGATCCCCGCACCGGACCTCTGGCCTTCCCGGCTCACGACCCGGGCGTGGGCACCGGGACCCGGGTCACGGCCCCTTCCGACGCCGAGGAGACGAGGGCCGCGTACTTGGCCATCACGCCGGCCTCGTAGCGGGGCTTCGGGGCGGCCCAGCCCGCGAGCCTGGCGGCGATCTCCTCGTCGGAGAGGTCCACGTCCAGGCGACGGCCGGGGATGTCGAAGGTGATCACGTCTCCGTCCTTGAGCGCGGCGATCGGCCCCCCCCGGGCGGCCTCGGGGGCGACGTGCCCGGCCATCAGCCCCCGGGTGGCGCCGCTGAACCGGCCGTCGGTCATCAGGGCGACCGTCTCGCCGAGCCCGGCCCCGACGATCGCCGCCGTCACCCCGAGCATCTCCCGCATCCCCGGGCCCCCGGCCGGGCCCTCGTAGCGGATCACCACCACGTCGTCCGGCTGGATCTGGTCGGAGAGCACGGCGGCCATCGCCTGCTCCTCGGATTCGAACACCCGGGCCGGGCCCCGGTGGGAATTCCGCTCCGAGCCGGCTACCTTGATGACGCAGCCCTCCGGCGCGATGTTCCCACGGAGGATCACCAGGCCCCCCGTCAGCTTGAGCGGGCGGTCCAGCGGCCGCACCACCTCCTGGCCCGGCTCCTCGACGGCCACCGCCGACTCGTCGGCGATCGACCGGCCGCTGGGCGTGAGCTGCGAGCCGTCGAGCCGGCCCGCCTCGATCAACCGCTTCGCCACCAGCGGCACTCCGCCGGCGCGGTCGAGGTCGGCGGCCACGAACCGGCCGCCGGGCTTCAGGTCGGCCAGCGTGGGGGTCCGGGCGCTGACGGTGTCGAAGTCGTCGATCGACAGCGGCACGCCCACTTCCCCGGCGATCGCCAGCAGGTGGAGCACCGCGTTGGTCGACCCGCCGGTGGCGGCCACGCCGGCGATCGCGTTCTCGAAGGCGAGCCGGGTCAGGATGGTCTTCGGCTTGAGCCCGCGGCGGAGCTGCTCGACCACGAGCTTGCCCGCCCGGTAGGCGACCTCTTTCTTGCGGGGATCCATCGCCGGGGGGCTGGCGGTGCCGATCGGCGAGAGGCCGAGGAACTCGAAGGCCAGGGCCATCGTGTTCGCCGTGAACTGGCCGCCGCAGGCGCCGGCCCCGGGGCAGGCGGCCCCTTCCAGCTCCTTCAGCTCCTCGTCGGTCATCCGGCCCCGGGAATGGGCGCCGATCGCCTCGAAGACGTCCTGGATGGTGACGTCCTTCCCCTTGTATCGGCCGGGGGCGATCGAGCCGCCGTAGACGACCATCCCCGGCACGTCGAGCCGCAGCAGCCCCATCGCGCAGCCGGGCATGGTCTTGTCGCAGGCGGCGAGGCAGAGGACGGCGTCGAAGTAGTGGCCGCGTCCCATCAGCTCGATCGAGTCGGCGATCACCTCCCGGCTGACGAGGCTGGTCTTCATGCCCTCGGTGCCCATGGTGATGCCGTCACTGATGGCGACGGTGTTGAACTCCATGGGGGTCGCACCCGCCTCCCGGATGCCCCGCTTCACGTCCTCCGCCAGGTCCCGGAGGTGGAAGTTGCAGGTCATCGTCTCGGTCCAGGTGTTGGCGATGCCGACGATCGGCTTCTGCAAATCCTCCTCGGAATAGCCGACGGCCTTCAGGTAGGAGCGGGCGGCGGCGCGGCCGGGTCCGTCGAGCAGCAGGCGGGATCGGTGTCGTGGGTCGAATTCCATCGGGGGTGAAGCCTCGCGCGGGGAGGAGAGTGTGCGGTGGGTTGTGCCCGGTCTCGGGAAAGCCGATATTGTCCCGAATCATCGGCCCCGACGCCAGCGGCCCGGCCCGGGTTCGCGGTCGCCGACGGGGGCCGGATCGCCAAAGGCCGCACGACCATGAGCATTCCCGCCGCCGACGACCCCCGCTACCGGATCGACGACCCCTCCGCCCTCCCTAGCCCCGCCCTGGTGGTCTTCTCCGACCTGGTCCGGTCGAACCTCCGGCGGATGCTCGACCTGGTCGGATCCCCGGACCGGCTCCGGCCCCACGTCAAGACCCACAAGATGCCGGCGATCGTCCGGATGTCGCTGGAGATGGGGATCACTAAGTCCAAGTGCGCGACCATCGCCGAGGCCGAGATGGTCGCCCGGGCCGGCGGCCCCGACGTACTGCTCGCCTACCCGCTGGTCGGGCCGAATCCGGCCCGAATGGCCCAGCTCATGGCCGAATTCCCGGAAACGACCTTCCGGGCCGTCGTCGACGACCCCGAATCGGCCCGGCGGCTCTCCGACGCCGTGGCAGGGCTCGATCGACCGCTCCCGACCCTGGTCGACCTGAACGTCGGCATGGACCGCACCGGCATCCCCCCCGGCCCCGCCGCCGAGGAGCTCTACGCCGAGATCGACCGCCTGAATGGCCTCGTCCCCGACGGGCTCCACGCCTACGACGGCCACACCAAGGCCCCCGCCCTCGACGACCGCAAGGCGTCGGTGGCGGGGGTCGTCGACCGCGTGGTCGGGCTCCGGGATCGCCTGGAGGCGAGGGGACTCCCCGTCCCCCGCCTCGTGATGGGGGGGACGCCGCCGTTCCCGATCTACGCCGCGCTCGACCTGCCCGGCCTCGAATGCTCGCCGGGCACGATCGTCCTGCACGACGCCGGCTACGACCTGCCCTTCCCCGACCTCGGGTTCACCCCGGCGGCCCTGCTGCTCGGCCGGGTCGTCAGCCGGCCCCGGGAGGGCCTGATCTGCCTGGACATCGGCACCAAGGCGGTCGCCTCCGACCCTGCCGGGGACCGCGTCCTGTTGCTCGGGATCCCCGGGGCGAGGCAGAAGTCCCAGAACGAGGAGCACCTCCTCGTCGAGACCCCCGCCTCCGGCGACTTCCCCCCCGGAACCGCGGTCCTGGCCGTCCCCACCCACATCTGCCCCACCTGCGCCCTGCATCGCGAGGCCGTCGTCATCGAGGGCGGCAAGGTGGTCGATCGCTGGGAGGTCGTCGCCCGGGACCGGACCCTGACCATCTGACCGACCCCGTCCGCCGATCCCGCTCAGGGGAGGTTCCGCACCGCCTGCTCGAGGGTCCTCGCCAGTTCCTCCGGACGCTGCGAGCCGATGAGCAGGGTGGACCCGTCCTGGAGTGTGACCCGGACGGCCCGATCCCCCCGGGCAGTGAAGACGCGCTCGCCGTTGCGGCAGCGTCGGATCCCCCAGCCCCCGCAGTCGGCCATCGGTCGATATCGGACCGGCTCGACGGCCCGGATCTCGGCCAGGGGCACGACGTGACGGTAGGTGGGCAGCAGGCCGAACCAGAGGCGGAGGTCGCCCGGGTGGACCTCCGTCGTCATCTTCAGCAGGCCGACCACGAGCATCGGCGGCAGGCTCAGGCCGATCGCCACCAGGAGCGGCCATTCCCGAAAGCGAGACCAGCCCCCGAGCCCGATTGCGGGGTCGTAGGTGCGGGCGAAGTACCCGATCGTCACGGCCACCACCCCGGCCAGGGCCGCGTAGATCCAGCGGCTGAACCACTGTTCCTCGCGGTAGATGGCCACCGGGGGCCGGTTCACCATCGCGATCGACACGGCTAGCCCTCCCCCCCCGGTGCATCCGGAGGCCCGGGCGATGTCAGGTGATCTCCCAGCGCCCGCTCCATCGCCTGCAAGGCGACCCCGACAACCCGGTCGACCGGCATCTGCCAGATCATCGGGTTGAGCACCTCGAGCGAAACCGGTCCGTCGTAGCCGACCCGGGCGAAGTGGTCCAGGATCGGCCCGGTCGGCAAGTCCCCCTCCCCGGGGAAGATCCGGTCGGAGTCGGTCGCCAGCTCCCGGGGGACCCCACTCAGGTCGCTCAGCTGCACCAGGGCGAGGTTCTCGGCGGAGAGGTAGCCCAAGTCCTCGAACTTGCTCGGCCCGGTGTAGTAGTGGAAGGCGTCGAAGCAGACGCCGACCCCCGGGGCACCGCTCTGGGAGATCAGGGCGACCGTCGTGTCCAGGCTGGCGCAGAATCGGGCCGTCTTCTGGAACTCGACCGCCAGCCGGACCCCCCTCGACCCCGCCAGCTCGGCCGCCTCATTCAGCGAGGCGGCGGATCGTCGGAGGTCGTCCGTCTCCGGGGCCGTCACGAAGTCCGGCACGACGACCAACGTCGGAACCCCCAGCTCGGCGAGCAGATCCAGGCGCCTCCGGTAGTGGTCCCAGTGGGCCTGTCGCTCCTCCCCCCGGGAGAGCAGCAGCCCCCCTTGGAACGAGGCGGCGACGGGCCGGATCCCCTCGCATTGGAGCAAGGAACGGGCCTCCGAAACCGGCCTCGAACGGAGGAACTCCTCCAGCTTCGTCAGCCAGAGCTCGACGGCCCTCCACCCGGCCCGGCCGAACGCCGGGATGTCCTCCTCGAACGGGGTGCCGAGCGTCGTGGCCTGGTTGATGCACGGCTGCATACGGGGTCCAGCCTCATGAGTGCCGATCCGAGCGATCGGGCGGGGATCCCCCGGGACGGGGCCGGGGGCGTGGTAGGCGGCGGAGGTCGGCCACATCCGGCCGAGCCGGTCGGCGGGATCAGGAGCCGACCGTGTCGAGTCCGACCGTGCCGTCGAGCAGGTCGCCGATCAGCCCCGCGAGATTGTCCGACGGGACGCGCTTCTGCACCAGCGAATCCCGGTCCCGGATCGTCACGGTGCCGTCGACCAGCGACTGGCCGTCGACGGTGAGGCAATAGGGGGTCCCCGCCTCATCTTGCCGCCGGTACCGCCGGCCGATGGCGCCCTTTTCGTCATAATAAACGTTGTGCCGCCGCTTGAGCGATCGATAGATCGCGTCGGCCTTCTCGGGCATGCCGTCCTTCTTCACCAGCGGGAAGACGGCCGCCTTGATCGGCGCGAACCTCGGGTGGAACTTCAGGACCGTCCTGGATTCGCCGCCGACCTCGTCCTCAGCGTAGGCCTCGCAGAGGAACGCCAGCGTCCCCCGGTCGGCCCCGGCCGAGGGCTCGATGACGTGGGGGAGGAACCGCTGCTTGGTCTCCTCGTCGAAATACGTCAGGTCCCGGCCGCTGAACTTCTGGTGCTGGCCGAGGTCGTAGTGCCCCCGATGGGCGATCCCCTCCAGCTCGCTGACGCCGAAGGGGAACTCGTACTCGATGTCGGCCGTCGCCTGCGAATAGAAGGCCAGTTCGTCCGGGTCGTGGTCCCGGAGCCGGAGCCGGTCGCTCCGGAGGCCGTGGCGGACGTACCAGTCGAACCGCTCCTTCCGCCAGTAGGCGTACCACTCCTGGGAGTCCTCGGGGCGGCAGAAGAACTCGATCTCCATCTGCTCGAATTCGCGGGACCGGAAGGTGAAGTTCCGCGGGGTGATCTCGTTGCGGAAGCTCTTGCCGATCTGGGCGATGCCGAAGGGGAGTTTCACCCGGCTGGTGTCGAGCACGTTCTTGAAGTTGGCGAAGATGCCCTGGGCGGTCTCGGGCCTCAAGTAGGCCACGCTCGACGCGTCTTCCAGGGCCCCGACGCTCGTCTTGAACATCAGGTTGAACTGCCGGGGCTCGGTCAGGGTGCCCGGCTCGTCGGCCGCCGGCCCGACGACCTTCGCCCGCTCCTCAGGGGCCAGATGCAAGTAGAGTGCCGTCGTCCCGGCCGGCGGGTCGCCGAGGCCAGCGGGCTTGGTCTTCAGCAGCTTGGCGGCCTTCGGCCTGGCCGCCTCCCAGGCGTCGAGCGGGGAGGCGCCGACGGCCGAGACGCGGTGCTCGACCCAGGCCGGGAACTCCCTCCCGGTCGCCCCCTCGTGGACGTGCTCATCCCCGGCTCCCGCCATCTCCCGGGCGATGCCGAAGACGTAGAGCTGGTCGGCCCGGTAGCGTTCCTTGGACTGCCGGCAGTCGACCATCGGGTCGACGAAGCCGCCGACGTGGCCGGACGCCTCCCAGACCCTCGGGTTCATGATGATCGAGCAGTCGAGCCCGACCATGTCGTCCCGACCGGTGACGTTGTCCCGCCACCAGGCGTCCTTGATGTTCCGCTTCAGCTCGACGCCGAGCGGGCCGTAGTCCCAGAACCCGTTGAGGCCCCCGTAGATTTCGCTCGACGGGAAGATGAACCCGCGTCGCTTGCAGAGGGAAACCAGCTTCTCCATGTCCATCGGGTCGCGTCTCCTCGGGGCAGACCTTGGCCTGGCCCGCCCCGGTGCCTGGGTTCGATCGAGGGTCGTGAACGGGACAAGCGGGCGGGGCCGGTCGCCGGCTCGCTTGGCCCGGTCGCCGATTCTACCCGATCCGGCCCCCCCGGGTCGCCCCCGCCGCGACGATTCGGAGCGGCCCGGGTCGCAGTTCGGGGACGAGGTCGGACCGGCTCACCCGGCCGGCGGCCTCGATGTCGGCCCCCAGCCCCAACCCTGAGACCCGTCGCCCCCCCCTCCCGGTCGCCAGGGTCGACGCCAGGCCCGGCCCCGGGCCCGACGCCTCCCAGCACCGCCGGGCGATCAGGGCGGCGTCATTCCCCGCGGACAACCCCGATCCCCGTTCCAGCTCCAGGACGAGGCACCCGGCGAGCATCGTGTCCTCGAAGCTGACGAGCCCGTCGGTCCCGGCGCAGACGACGTGGATGTCCTGCCGGGACACTCCCACCTCCCCCACGATCGCCCCGAGATTCGGGAACGCCCCGATCAGCACCCGATCCGCCGCCCGGCTTGAGAGGATCGCCCGGGTCCCGTTGGTGGTCGTCATCACCAGCGTCTTCCCCCGGCACACCTCCGGGTGGAAGTCACCGGGGGAGTTGCCGAGGTCGAAGCCGGGGATGGGGAGCCCCCCCCGTTCCCCGGCGAGGATCGCCGTCCCGGGCGGGAACGAGGCGGCGACCTCCTCCGCCTCCTCGATCTCCAGGCAGGGGACGATCGCCTCGCACCCCGAGGCCAAGGCGTGGACCATCACCGTCGTCGCCCGGAGCACGTCGAGGACGACCGCCACCCCGCCCCCCAGGGCGCCCTCGGGGATGAGCGAGGGGAGAAGATGGACGAAGATGCTCGGGCGGGAATCCATGAGGTCGCTCCGTCAGGGACCGTCCGGGGGTCGGCCGGGATCGAGGTCGCTGCGAGGGCCGATCCGACCGCCCGACGCCTCGGGATTCGGCCGACCGGGTCGGGCGGTTCGCCTTCCCGGAATCCGGGGGAGTGCGTATGGTCGAGGCCGGTCCGTCCCCGTCCCGCCCCGAGGTGATCGGATGCCCCAGCCCAAGGGTCGTACGCTGCCCCTGTCCGGGCCCCGACGGTTCATCCTGGACATGATGCACTTCGCCCGGCAAGTCCCCTCGGTCCCCGTCGGCCGGGCGATGCGCCTGGGCCCGCTGGCCGAGGCCCGGCGATCGCACCCGATCCGGCCGTCCTGGCCGGTGCTCTTCCTCAAGGCGTACGGCCTGGTCTGCGACGCGGACCCGGGCCTGAGGCGGGCCCTGCTCACGGTGCCCCGACTCCGGCTCTACGAGCATCCGTACTCGATCGCCGCCCTGGCGATGGAGCGGGAGCACGAGGGGGAGCCCTGCATCTGCGTCGGCCTGTTCCGGGCCCCGGAGCGGCAGTCGATCTCCGAGTTGCAGGAGGCGCTGGACGAGTACCGGTCCTGGCCCCTGGAGCGGGTCGGCTTCTTCCGCCAGATGCTCCGGATCAGCGGCTACCCGGCGCCGATCCGCCGATTCCTCTGGTGGAGCACCCTGGCCTGCTCCGGACCGAAGCGGGCCAAGCGGCTGGGGACCTTCGGCCTGTCGAGTTACGGGGCCCTCGGCGCCGAGTCGTACCACCCGATCAGCCCGCTGACGACGACGCTTACCTACGGGCCGATCGACGCCTCGGGTCTCGTCACCGTGAAGCTGATCTACGACCACCGCGTGCTCGACGGCGCCCAGGTCGCCCGGAGGCTGGCCGACCTGGAGGAGGCGTTGCTCGGTCCCGTCCTCGACGAACTGCTCGGCCTCCCTGCCGGGGCGGGGACCGAGGCTAACAGGCCGGCAGATCGCGGGGCGGCCTGAGGCCTCGCCGCCCCGCGAACGGATCAAGCGTCGACCCGGAGCCGGGACATAATCTGCTTCAACTGTTCCTCCTTCGCGTTGATGAAGAGGACGTGGTCGAGCACGATCTGCCGGTCGGCGGTGCTGAAGTTGAGGACGAGCCGCCCGGCGCCGAGCCCCAAGAGGAACTCCAGGATGTCGGGGATCTCCTTGGAGAACTTCAGCTGGATCGTCGGGTAGCGCTCCAGATCGCTCAGCGGGCCGTGGTGGTGCAGGACCTCATTCGCCCGGACCTCCCAGTAGTCCAGGCGGCGGGTCGCCCAGATGATCAGGAAGATCACGCCCAGGACCGAGGCGATGGCGAAGTAGAAGCCCGCGTTGGCCGTGAAGTAGAGGAACCTCGAGAGGGTCGTCAGCGGGGAGAGGAAGTCGACCCCCTGCGAGGCCAGGTACAGCAGCAGGAAGGCCATCATCAAGACGAAGAGGATCACCGCGATCAGGGTGAACCTGGGGAAGTCGAGCGACATCACGATCATGTTCACGGCGAAGACGATCAGGAAGACCACGCCGATGATGTTCTGCCAACTGGAGAAGCGCCGGACCTTCTCGGGCGGCAGGTCATCATCGATCGGGGCGCCCGCCACCGCATCCGCCCCGGCGACCTCCTCCCCCTCGACCTGGATCACCGGATCAGCCTCCATCGGCCCCCGGACCGGCTCCCCGCTGCCGACGACGAGCATGCCCAGGCCGCAGATCAAGGCGAAGACCATCGTCGGCCAGAGGAAGATGACCTTCGGGTAGGAGAAGATCTTGACCGAATCGATCTCCGGGGGCGGGGCGGGGCGGTCTGCTTTGGGGTCCGCAGCCATCGCGAGCGACTCCTCGAGGCCAGGGGCGTGATCCGGATCCGGGTCGGCGGGATCGGCGTGAACTCACGCCGCCGCCGGGACGGGAGCATGGTAACGACGGCCCAGGCACCGGGATAGTCCCCGCCGTCCCCCGCTCTATTCGCCGGACCCCGGGCCGGATTGGGCGAAGAGCCGACCCGGATCCTCGCGTCGGGCCTCCCGCCGGGCTATGCTGGGACGGCCCTCGGGGAGCGGGCGCACGGCTGGTGCCGGCCCTGGTCTTCAAAACCAGTCGGGCGGCCTGGAGACAGGTCGCCGGTGGGTTCGATTCCCATACGCTCCCGTCGCCCCCCGGTCGCCCCGGGGAGGCTTCCCGTTGACCGAAACGCCCCGCTCGGGAACGATAGATCGACCGGCCGTTGCCAGGAGAGGTGACCGAGAGGCCGAAGGTACGGCACTGCAAAGAGAAATGGGTCTTTATGCGTGGCCTCTGATCCGTTTTCAAGTCCTTCTTCTTTGCCAGGTTCCGGCAACCGCACCTCTCGAGTCTGCATACCGACTTGACCGGCGAGAATCCCGCCGGTATGCAAAAACGCTGACCGTCACGGATTTTGGGGGGATGGCTGCCGGCGTGCTGACGTGATCCGACAAAACGGCCATGATCCACGGTGCACGGAAGGAGGTGGATCATGGCCGACGGGACCGTGGCGCGGTCCTCGCGAGGGCACCGTACCATCTGCTTGCCCATCTCGGAAGATTCCTACGCGCACGCCGTCGACGATCCGGCCGCGTTCCGGCGGCTGCTCGACGAGGGCTTCCGAGCGTCCCCGGAGCTGTTCCCGCCGGGGTTCGCCCGGGGCTATGAGCTGAAGGACGAGCGGACATCGGCCAAGCGGGGACTGCCGATCCGACGCATCCGCTTGCGGGACGGAGCCGCCAACAGCGTCCGGCCCTCTTTCCTCATGCCCTACATGGCGGCTCGCGTCGCGGACGCCGAGGGCCCGCTGTTCCTGCGGACCTTCGGCGTCCCGTTCTGGGCCCTGGCCCGCGTCTTCGGCCGCGACCCGATGTCCTGGTATCGGCTGACGTGCGGCCTGGGCCGGTCGAGCATCGTGGGGACCACCGTGCGACGGGCCCGGCTGCCCGAGCACCTCCTGGCCGACGAGCATCACCAGACGATCGACGGTGAGAAGGTCTACCTGGCCACGACCGTCGGCGACGGCTGCGTCCTGGGCGTCGAGCCGGCCGCGTCGGCCGGGGCCGCCGAGCTGACGGACGCCTACGGCGTCCTCAAGGCCGAGGGCCGCGACGTCGAGCCGCAGTTTGCGCCCCGGACGGTGAGCGTCGACGGCTGGGCCGCGACGCATCAGGCGTGGCTGACGCTGTTCCCGCTGGTCGTGCTGCTCCGCTGCTTCCTGCATGGCTGGCTGGACATCCGCAGTCGGGGCAAGCTGAGCGAGCCGTTCCGGGAGCTGTCGAAGCGGGTCTGGGAATCGTACCACGCGCCGTCGCGCCGGAGCTTCGCGCAGCGGTTGCGGCGGCTGCGCGAATGGGCCCGGCGGCAGGCGATGTCGGCGTGGCTGCGGGAGCAGGTCGAGAAGCTGTGCGGCCGGTCGAAGGAATACGCCACGGCGTACGCGCACCCCGGCGGCCACCGCACGAGCAACATGCTGGACCGGATGATGCGCGGGATGAACCGCGACTTCGACCGCGGCCAGCACCTACATGGCTCACCTGCCGCCTGCCGACTCCACGGCCGGGCCTGGGCGCTTCTGGCGAACTATGCCCCCTGGCACCCGGCCGTCGCGAGAGCAAACGAGGGATGGCGATGCCCCGCCGAACGTCACAACGGCCATCGCTACCACGACGACTGGCTCCAGAACCTGCTCATCTCCGCCTCCCTCGGCGGATACCGCTCGGCTACCCCCCAAAATCCGTGACGGTCAGCAAAAACGGTTTGCAGACCATGCCACACAAGCTCCTGATGTCGTGGATTCCCGCCCGCAAGGGTTGATACAAGAAGTACCGTGGGAAGCTTTACACTATCTCGGCCCGACAACTCGGCGCCGAACCGACCAAGCAGGGCTCCTGGCAGGTCGCTAACCGTTGGTGGAAGGCTTAGTACTACAGCGCAGGGCGGTCTGCTCTTCTACGCCGCGATGGCTTCGGGTACAAGAGCGATCATTCGTGAGTCCCGCCGGACCTCCCGAGGCGATCGCTCGTGGACGAACACCAACTCCTGGCCCTCAAGCCCGAACTCGACCGCTTCCTCGACCGCTTCGCCCCCCTCTTCGGCCGCGACGAGAATCAGGTCCACGCACGCCGCTTCGTCCAGGGGCTGCTCCACGGCGGCGAGCGTCGCAGCATCGAGAACATCGCCCAGGCGACCAGCGGCGGCCCGGTGCGCTCGCTGCAAGCCTTCATCAGCACCGGCGCCTGGTCCGATGGCGCGATCCTCAGGCAGATGCGCGGCGCGGTCCTGGAGCTGCTGGCCGATGACGACGCCGCCTGGAATGCCGCCGAGACCGGGTTCCCCAAGAAGGGGACCAAGTCCGTCGGCGTCAGGCGGCAGTACTCCGGCACGCTGGGGCGGACCGACAACTGCCAGGTCGCCGTCTTCGCCGACTACTGCTCGGCCAAGGGCCACACCTTCCTCGATCGGCGGCTGTTCCTGCCCGAGGAGTGGGCCGGCGACGGCGAACGCCGCGAGGAGGCCGGGGTGCCCGCCGGCGTGATCTTCCGCACCAAGCCGGAATTGGCCCTGGCGATGGCCGCCGACGCGGTCGCCGAGGGGGTGCCGTTCCGCTGGGTCGGCGGCGACGGCGTCTACGGCGACAGCCCGACCTTCGTGCAGGGCGTCCGGCAACTCGGCAAGCGGTACGTGCTGGACAGCTCGGCCGATGCCCGGGTCTGGACCGGCGAGCCGCGGGTGATCCCGCCCGAGGAGCGGCCCAGGCCGAGGCGCGGACGCCCGTGCACCCAGCCGCTGGTCGTCGGGGAGGCGAAGCGTGTCGACGAGGTGGTCGCCGCCCTGCCGGCGACGGCCTGGCGCCGGCTGACGGTGGCCGAGGGGAGTCAGGGGCCGCGGGTCTACGAATACGCCGAGCTGTGGGCCTGGTTCAGCGAAGGGGGCCTGCCCGGCCCGCGCGAGCGGCTGCTTGTGCGTCGGTCGCTGGGGCAGGAGCCGGAGCTGAAGTATCACCGCTCCCACGCCCCGGCGGAGGTCCCGCTGTCGAAGTTGGCGCAGGTCCGGGCGACGCGGTGGACGATCGAGGAGGACATCCAGTCGGCCAAGGGGGAATGCGGCCTGGACGAGTACGAGACCCGGGGCTGGGTCGGCTGGCATCACCACACGGCGTTGTCGATGCTGGCCCTGGCATTCCTGGTGCTCCAGCGGGTGCGGCTGGGGGGGAAAAGCGTCGCAGATGAGCGTGCCGGAGGTGCGTGCCCTGTTGACTCACCTGCTGGAGGTGTGGGCGTGGGACGTCGGCGAGATCCTGCGGTGGTCGGCGTGGCGCCGCGAGCGGAACCGGCGGGCCGCCGCCAGCCACCGCAAGCGGCGGCTCGCCGTGCTGCGCCAGCGCGGCGTGAAAAGTAGGACGAGGGAACCTGCGCTGTAATATTAGTTCTACTCCGTTAGCTTCGATTTGCCGCGGGCGAGCCAGGGTCTGCAGTACGCGCAGTCGGGCCGGCTCACCGGCGCCAGCAGGCGTTGCAGCGCCCGGAGGATCGCCGGCAGCGTGATCACGGGCGCTCGGCGCCCCCCTCTTTGCCCGGCCGGGACCGACCCCGGCGGGCTCGTCGCTGCTCCAGGGTGTGGAAGCCGTAGGCCAGCATCACCAGGCAGGCGTGGTGGTGGAACCCCCGCCAGGAGCGGCCCTCGTGGTGGTCCAGCCCGAGTTCCTCCTTCATCTGCTGGTAGCCGAGTTCCACCGGCCAGCGGCTCCGCCACAGCCGCACCGCCCGCAGGCGGCTGGTGTCCGCCGGCAGGTCGCTGAAGGCGTACTTGAGCTTGCCGTCGGCCTGCTCCTCGATCAGCAGCCGGATCGGGGCGGTCCCGGCGCACTGCCCGGTGGACCAGCCCTGGCCCGGCCAGACCCGCAGCCAGGCGAAGCGGCCCCACATCGGCCCCTTGGTCCCCTCCCGCCAGGTGACCTTCCGCCGCGGCGTCCGCGCCGCCAGCTCCTTCAGGCTCACCGGCCGGGGCGAGCCCTCGGCCAGCCGGGGCCTCTTCTGCGGGCGGCCGCCGGTGGCGGCGGCCGGGGCGACCCACCGCGGTTGCTCGGTGAAGACGACCATCTCGTCGGTGACGCCGACGACGTAATGCAGCCCGCGCTCGGCCAGGCGGTCGCGGGACGGCCCCGAGACGCCGTAGCCGCTGTCGGCCACCACCAGCCCGCCCGGCAGCCCCTCGGAGCGGACCCGGTCCAGCAGCTCCAGGGCGATCTGGCCCTTGGTCAGCGGACGCCGCTGGTCCTCGGGTACCCTGGCCTTGTCCAACCGCTTCGCATCTCCCAGCCAGCTCTCCGGGAGGTAGAGCCGCATGTCCAGCGGTTAGTGGCCCCTCGGGGCGACGTAGTGGACGCTGACGGCGCACTGGCAGTTGGCCTTCTTGCACGGCGCGCCGCAGTACTGCCGCTGGACGCCGACGGAGTGCTCGCCCTGCTTGGGGAAGGTGGTGTCGTCGATCACGAAGATCCCCGCCGGGTCGGCGAACTTCGCCGCCATCGTGGCGCGGTAGCGTCTCAGGACCGCCCGCTCGTCCCAGGTGCTCTGGCCGAGGAACTGCTGCAGCGCCTGGTCGGAGTCGGAGACCTCCAGATCCTCGGGCAGGGGGACCCGGGCGGCCATCGGCTCGGCGCTCTTGCGGTCGCCGTCGGTGATCAGCCCGCGGAGGTAGACGCCGCACCAGGCGGCCTGGCGGGGTCGGTTGAAGTCGTCGCGGAAGCCGGCGGCGTGGTCGGCCAGCCGGTCGAGGACGTCGGGGGCAAGTTCGGGGGTGTTGGTGCGGTTCATACCCTGTGGTACGAACCGGGCCGCCCAACAGTTCGTAGGATCTAACGGAGTAGCATTAGTGCTACTCCGTTAGCTTCGATTCGCTGTGGGCGATCCAAGGCCGGCAGTACGCGCAGTCGTGTCGGCTGACCGGCGCCAGCAGGCGCTGCAACGCTCGCCGGATGGCAGGCAGCGTGATCACCGGCGCTGGGGATCCCCCTGCTATGAGGCCGGTTGTCAAGGGGCGAGATGCGGAGCCCGAGGCGTGGGAGGATCGGCCTGCTCTTCGTGCTCGGGGCACGGGTTAGGGTCTGCGATCGCGAACGAGGGCCGCCCTCTTCTTCCGCGGGCCTCAGCCCGCCGGGGGCGCGACGCGGTCACCTCACTCGCAGATCCTCACTGGCTCGGGGTCGTCCTGCCCCACTCGACGGTCGCTCGGGCAGGGGTCGCGGCCGCGAACCGGGCCGCTCCGGGGTTGCCGGGGCCGGGCCGGGCCGCCAGGCGGCCGCCCGGTAGGGCTCACCGCTGAGGCTCAGCCGCCACAGCAGGATCGCCAGACGCCGGGCCATCCCCGCGATGGCCTTCTTGCCGTTGCCGGTCGTGGCGACCAGCCGGCGGTATCGCGCCTTCGCCGCCTCATCGCCGGCGACCCACCTCCGGGCCGCCTCGACGAGCGCCGTCCGCAGCCGGGCGTTGCCCGACTTCAGCCGCCGCCCCTCGCGGCGCGTCGGGCCGCCCTGCGAGACCTGCGGCGCCAGCCCGATCACCCGCGCCACCTGGCCGCCGTCGCGGAACCGGGCCGGGTCGTGCAGCTCGACGCGGGAGGTCATCGCCGTGATCGGCCCCACCCCGGGCGCCGTCCGCGGCGTCGCGACCGTCTCGCGATGGCGGCCCGCCCCGGCCGACTCCTCCAGGCGTCGGGGGGCGCGGGCCACCCGCTCCCGATCATGCTGCCGCTCGTCGAGCATCACGTCCGGGCGGAGCCGCGGCTCGGGGGTCAGCTCCAGCCGGCGAGGGGCGTCGACCGACGCGGCCGTCCAGCGGGTCAGCCCCGCCGGCTCGGCGATGCCATGCTGGAGGAGGAACGCCTGGACCTGTTGCTGGGCCGCGCGGAGCTTGCGGGCCAGCTGCTCACGCAGCCGCAGGACCCGGCGGTCGGCTCCCTCCCGCTCCTCGGGGACGCGCACGGGTTGGAGCGGCCCCTTCCGGGCGAAGACGGCCAGCTTGCGGCGGTCGAGCCGGTCGCTCTCGGCCTCGGGGCCCGGCATGGTGGGGGTCTTCGACGGGGCGATCACCCCGGCTCGCAGCCCGGAGGACCTGAGCCGTCGGGCCAGCGTGAAGCCGGTCGGACCGGCCTCGTAGACGACCCGGGCGACTTGCGAGCCGATGGGCTTGGGCCGCTCGCTGAGCGACTCGGGGTCGGCGGGCGGGGTCCGGGAGGCGACGAGGCCCCGCAGGTCGGTGACGACGGCGACGTGGTGGCTGGCCTTGTGGACGTCGACGCCGACGTGGGCCGTCTCGCCGGAGTCGAGGCGGGGCGTCGAGGACGTCGAGGAGTTCGGGCGGACGAAGCGGACCTTCTTCTTGGTGGTGGTGGTCATGGCCGAGGTCTCCGGGAAGGGGACGAGCGTGTCACTCGCTCAAGCCTGCCTCCCGAACGGCTCCGGCCTTCATGCTCTCTCCTTGCGCAGATATGAGGGGCCGGGGCTGGTGATCCAGTCCTCGGCCCGTCTCCAGCCGACGCCGAGGCGCTCCAGGGCCTGGCGGATCGCCTCCCCGCTGACGAGCCGGGCGGTGAGGCCCTCGGCGAAGGCCGCCCCGGCGGCCGGCTCCGGGGTCCACAACGAGGTCGGCTCGCCGAAGTCGCGGGGGCTGCGGTGCAGCAGGGCCCGCGGCCGCTCGCACCCGGCGTCGTCGATCCCGGGGCGGGCCGACGCGGGGCGGTGGGACTTCTCGCGCAGGCAGTCGGTGCCCTCGGCGGCGAAGGCCCGCAGGGCGTTGCGGGCGGTCTGGGACGGGCGGCCACACCGGGGGGCGATCTGCGAGGGCTTGAGGCCCTCGGCGCTGGCCGCCAGGATCCGGCAGCGGCGCAGGGTGAAGGCCGAGGGCGAGCGGGGGCCGGCCCGGATCGCCTGATGCTCGTCGGGGGTCAGCGGTCGGACGAAGAGAGGTGGGACCATACCACTCCTACGACGATCGGCCCGCAAAGGATCATCCTTGGACCTGCACTAGTGAAGCGTCACTCGTTAATCTTCGGGTAGAGGTGCCTCAGCTTGATCCGGGCGTCCTCGGTGGTGAAGTGCCACTCGACGCCCACCTGTTTGGCGTTCCGGCGCTCGCCCCAGGCGCCGGCCTCCCCGGCCACCTCGTCCTGCACCGCGATGCGCCGGTCCAGGCACTGCCGCGTCAACACCGACAGCTCGATCTCGGCGACGTTCAGCCAGCTGCCGTGCTTCGGCGTGTGCACCAGCTCCAGTCGCCGCGCCAACCGCAAGGCCTCGGCCGGCTCGAACGCCTTGTACAGCGACGCCAGCGAATGGGTCACGAGGTTGTCGCAGACCAGCGTGATCCGCTCGGCCTCGGCGTGGCGCGGGTCGTCCACCAGCCGCTGCACCCGGTGGGCCCAGTCCACGGCCGTCTTCGCCTCGGTCACGCGCACGTCGCGCCAGCCGGCCAGCGGCTCGACGAACATCCACACCGTGCAGGTCCCCTCGCGGACATACTCGTAGTCGACCCGGGCCGGGCGTCCGGGCGCCGCCGGCGATGGCCGCCGCGCCTCGGCGATCAGCTGCTTGGGCTGTTCGTCCATGCAGACGACGGGGCGCCTCGGATCATACGGGCGCCGGTAGGCCTCCAGGACCTGCTCCATCTGGCAGACGAAGGCCGCGTCCTGCTCCGGCGGGATGCACCACATCCGCCTGAGCCACGGCTTCAGCGCGCTTTTTTCAAAGAGCGGCGGACGGTCTCGTGCGAGACCGCCGCGACGACCTCCAACTCCACCAGGCGCTCGGCCAGCAGCCGGAGCGACCAGCGGGCCAGGCCCCTGAGCGGCTGCGAGCAGGCCAGGGCCGTCAACCGCGCCTCGTTCTCGCCGCCGAGTTTGGGGACCGCCGACGGGGTCCGCGGCCTGCGCTGCAGCAGCGCCATCGGCCCGTGCTCGACGGCCCGCTTGCGCCACGACTCCAGGCTGCGGGTCGTGACGCCGAACGCCTCGGCGATCTTCGCGTCGGGCCAGGCCGGCCCGTCGGGCCCCTGGTCGCACTTGAGCAGGGCCTGAGCCCGCTGCACCTTCCAGCCGGCGATGTTGCCCTTGCGGACCAGGCGAGCCAGCTCGGCCCGCTCTTCGGCCGTCAGCTTCAGGACGTACTTCTTTGCCATGGCAACCCCCCCGGCGAGCCACGATGCGGCCGGACAAGGGGGGTCATTTTACCCGAAAATCAGCGAGTGACGCTTCACTAGGAGGCAACGACCCCGCCGCTCCGCTGCGCGACCCGCCGGGTCGCCTCCAGTTTCGCCTCGAGGTCGAACGGCTCGTCGCCGACGGCCGGGCAGATGACGATGTCGAGCCCCCGCCACCCCGACTCCCCCAGGGCGGCGACCAGCTCGGGGGCGTCCTGATGGATATGGACATGGGTATCGACCCTCACGAAGCCGGCCTCGGCGGCCTCCCGCGAGGTGGCCGGGAAGAGGGCCGAAGAGGGCAGGAGTCGGAGGTGGTCGCGGCGGGTGAGCATGGGGGGCTCCACGTTGCGTTCGTCAGGTTGGTCAGGAGCGACAGGGACCCGGATGGCTGTCGCGTCCGCCCGGGTGCCGGGAGCTGGCAAGCCGATCGCCCGGTAACCCCGTCATCGATCGTCCGGCCCCGACCCGTCCCCATCCACCCCCCGATACCCCGTCGGTAGTCCGGCGGGGCCGTCGAGCGCCCAGCCGCTGGCCCCGCGATGGCTGTCGTAGGCCCGCTCCATGGCGTCCAAGTCGTCGAAGCAGCCGACGACGTACGCGGCGCCGAAGGTGTCGCCGGGCCGCGTCAGACGGCCGCCGATCTCCTGGATCAGGCAGACGTAGCCGCGCTGGTGGCACCACGCCTGGTACACGTCCGCCGGGTTGAGCGTCATCCCCGCCGTCCAGGGGCCCTCAGGGACCTGGTAGTCCCGGATGAACCATTCCGGGGGCGGGGCTTCGCCCCAGCGGTACAGGAACCGCGCGATGGGCGGAAAGCCGGCGGCGAACTCCGTAGAGGGAAGCGTCTCCGGGTCGTGGTAGCTCAGTTAGACGTGCTCGAACCCCTTACCGCCCCGGTGCTTGATGTGCCCCGGCAGGTCGATCCGCAGGGACAGGCAGGGCAACTTGGCCACCGTCGTCGCCCGGTCGGCGGCCAGGAAGACCCGCTCCCTCTCCGGGAGGATCAGTATCTGCTCCCAGGCCGATCCCGCCCGCTCGTGCGGCGGGTAGGCGACCGTCCACTCGTGGCGTAGCCGGACGGCCGCGAAGCCCTCGCCGACGAAGACCGTCGGCGCCAGCCGCCTCGACTGCGTGCAGATCTGCGGGCCCTCGACATACCGTCTGACAATGTCGCCGTGCACGAGGTCCCCGAAGTGATACTGCCCTCCGGGGATCGGCTCCCCTTCGAGTGCAGGCTCGAGCAGGAAGTCGACGACATCCAGCCCGAAGCCCAGGTCGCGGGCCCCGGTCCACCTGTCCAGGGACGAGCCGCCCGCGATCCCCGAGACGTAGCCGTCCGTGGCCACACGCGCCCGTAAGCGGCCCGTCATGACCTCCACCCGCGTCCCAGGCGGGTAGGTCCTGCCCGACTCCAGCGGGAGCGCGCGGCCGGAGGGACCGGCGATGCGGAGCAGGGAGGCGTTACTGCGTCCGGTCATGGGGGACCTTACGTTCGAAGGGATATCACCGAAGGTCGCGTGCTCGCTTCTTCTGCGGCGGAAGGTGGTTGCGTCGATTCTGATGAGCTCGATCGGGGGATCTCGGAGGTTGCAGAGCTCGCCTTCGGCGTCTGGATCCGCTTCCCGGGACACGAATTGGACCCGGGATGGGTGCCCAGGTCCAGGGTTTCGGCGGAGGAAGGTGCTGTCGACAGGGTTACGATCGGAGTCGTTGCCAGGCCGGGCTGCGGACCCGGATCAGTCCGATCGCCGCTGACCGGGAGCTCCAATCAACATGGGACCGCGCTAAACGGGCGAACGCCCCGGTCGAGCGAACCGCGGAATGGGTCCGTTGCGACCAGCGGTCAGGCCCGGCTTGTCGTCGATCGGATGCCACGGGCTCTATCGATACCGGGACGGACCGGAGCACAGGCAGTTCCAGCGTCATCCACATCAAGGCCCATTTGTGCCACCCGTCCGCCCGCTGCCCGGGGGCCGGCCGCTGTCTCGTCGTCCCGAAGGCGGACGGATTCGGCGAACTCGGCCTCATCCGCGTCCCGGCCGGCGGGGACGCCGTGATCTCCCGCCGGCACCGGTCGGTCGGAGGCTGATCCCCCAGGCCGGGATGCCGTGGTAGCATCGCTTGTCCGGAGGCCCCCGGCCTCTCCGGTCGGATGAGGCCGGATCGGAGGCGCCCGTTAACCTGGCCAGAGGGAGAAGTGCGATGAATCGACGAACCACCGCCTGGGTGATGCTCCTGGTGCTCGCCCCGTCCAGGTGGGCCGTGACGACGGAGGCTCAGGAGGAGAGGCAGCCCCCGCCGCCCGCCTCGCCGGATGTGCAGCAGGACCGGCGCGTGACATTCCGCCTCCGGGCCGATTCGGCCGACGCGGTGCGGCTCGTCGGCGGCGACATCCCGGGCATCCCCGACGAGGGGGCGATGCAGAGGGACGGCGAGGGCGTCTGGGAGCTGAACCTCGGCCCCGTGCCCGCCGGGGCGTATCGGTATCGGTTCGACGTGGATGGCGTTCCCGTAGTCGACCCGGAGAACCCGGCGACGAGCCAGTCCAACGGCACCGCGTGGAGCCTGGTCGTCGTGCCGGGGTCGGACCTCTCCGACACGCGGGACGTCCCTCACGGCGCGGTGGCGGAGGTGACGTACCGCTCGGAGACGCTCGGCCGTCCCCGGCGGATGCATGTCTACACCCCTCCCGGATACGAGGAGGGGGATGGCACGTACCCTGTCATCTACCTGCTCCACGGCGCCTCGGACAGCGACGACTCCTGCCGTCGGCGCCGAACCGCAGGGAGACGACTCCGCCTTCGTGGCCGCGGAACTCGACTCGCGGCCGTCCGCTCGCCGCTTCCCAGAGACGGATCGCACCGCGATCATCGCCGGAGGCCAGCGTCTGCCCGTCCGGCGAATAGGACACTGACATCACCGGGCTGCCATGCCCCCGCAAGGCCGAGCGGAGCCGCCCCGTCGAGATGTCCCACTGCCGCACGAGCCGATCGAAGCCGGCCGAGGCCAGGGTCCGACCGTCGGCGCCGAAGGCCAGACACATGGCGACGTGCCCGCCGAAGGCCACGCGCAGCCTGCCGGAATCGACATCCCAGAGCCGGATCGCGCCGTCGCTGCTTCCCGATGCCAGGACGAGGCCGTCGGGGGCGAAGGCTAGGGCGACCACGCTCCGGTCGCCGCCGAGCTGGGTCGCCCGGGGCACCTCGGTGGAGGGGTCCCAGAGGATGATCTCCCCGTCGCGACTCCCGGAGGCGAGAGCCCGACCGTCGGGTGCGAAGGCGAGGGCGGTGATCAGGGCGTCGTGCCCCCGGAGGGTTGCGAGGGGACGCAGCGTGGCGGCGTCGCGGAGCTCGATCGCGTAGTCCCACCCGGGCAGTGCGAGCGTCCCCCCGTCCGGGGATAGCGCCACGCAGTTGGGCGGCCCGGAGCCGACCAGGGGCGGGGCAGGGGACAGGCCGGTGATCGGGTCCCAGAGCCGGGCGGAGTCGCCCCCGACCGCGGCCAGCACCCGACCGTCGGCCGAGGCGTCCATCGCCCGGATCACACCGTCGTGCAGCCGGAAGGCGGCCCGCTGAGACGGGTCGGTGCCCTGCGACCGAGGCGCCGGCAGGCAGCAGCGGGCGAGGACGAGCCCCGCAAGCACGATCGCCAGCCTCGGTGACATCAAGCGAGCCCCGATCGTCCGGACGAGCTCGGATCGATCGATCTCATTCGGCATGGCAGACGCTCCCCTCGGGCAGTTGGGCCCAATCAAGGTCGACATCAGGTCCACGCGCACCGCTCCCGTCGCCCCTCGCAAGAGGCTTCCGCTCCGGATCAGGTCCGCGCAACCGGACTCGTCGATGCGCCCCCTCAGAGCCGGTCCGATCGTCCATCAAGCACTCATCGCCCGCCGGCACACTGCCGGGATGCCGGGTCGGGCCGACGGCCCACCCGGCGAATCGGGTCAGGGAGCCAGCCTCAATACGACCGGCCAGGCGTCCTCGCCGAGGCCGAAGTGTGACGCCCCCAACGGCAGGGGGAGGGTCTCCGGGTGCTCCGACCAGAGGAAGACCTGGTCGCGGAACTCGGCCTCGGGGTCGTCGACGTCGTTGACGGCGATGTTGAAGCGCAGCTTGGAGCCGGCCGCGGCCGGGACGGTCTCGGGGCCGTCCCGCGTGTCGATCCGGGCGAGGGGGATCTCGAACTCGATGACGTAGCCGCCCGGGACGAGGACCGACTTGGCCGTCCAGTCTCCGTTGGAGAGATCGTCGGCGAATGAGGCGGTGAATTGCGCCCCGAGCGCATCCGCGATGACCTGGAAGCCCTCCCGGCTGCCGATGCGGTCGCCCCACCAGAGGTCATTCGAGGTGCGGTCGCCGTCGATCAGGACCTCGACCGAATCGTTCTCCCATGGGAACGAGTTCGGCTCGTCGGGCCCGTCGGCATCGATTGACTGGTCGCGGATCTCGAAAGCCAGGAACAGTGCGTCCCGCGTGTAGGCCGAGGAGAAACGGACGCTCAGGTCTTCCGGGCTCTTGGTCCTCGTCCGGTTCCAGTTCAGGACCCGGCCGGGATTGCGATCCTCCGCGAAGTCGAACGCGATCGTCGGGCCGCCGTACTCTCCCGGCTCGATGTGGCCGTCGGCGACCGGTGCGTCGTCCGTCCGGCTGACTTCGATCACGTACGGCTCCGCGTCCGATCCCGGGATCGAGAGTAGGGGGGGAGGGCCGGAGGGACCGGCCCCTCCGACGACCACCGCCCTCCAGACGCGGGCGGTGTCGTCGGTGCTGGTCGAGACCAGCGATGTGCGGTCGGGAGCGAAGGCGACCTCGGTGACGGATTGGGTATGTCCCCTCAGGGTGAATAGCTCCTCCTCGGTCGCCAGGTTCCAGAGCCGGACCGTGGCGTCCCAGCCCCCCGAAGCGAGGGTCCTGCCGCCGGGCGCGAACGCTACGGAGAGGACCCAGCCCGTGTGCCCCTTGAGGGTCGCTCGCCGTCGGCCGGTGGCGGCATCCCAGAGCATGATCGTCCCGTCCTCGTGCGCCGAGGCGAGGATCGCGCCGTCGGGCGAGAAGGCAACGTCCCGGATGCCGGCGTCCTTGAGCAGGGCCCGTCGCGCCTGGGTGTCCACGTCCCAGAGCGTCAGGGCATCGGTGCCGACACCCCCGGTGGCCAGGGTCTCGCCGTCGGGGGAGAACGCGACGGCGTGGGCCTCGGCCGCGAGGGGGAAGGTGGCCAGGCATGAGCCGGAGGCGACGTCCCAGAGCTTCGCCGTGCGGTCCTTGCCGGCCGTCGCCAGCGTCGTGCCGCCGGGCGAGAATCCGAGGTCCCGGATCGCGACGGGGTGATAGTGGGAACCCCCGGCTGTGATCACCCGACCGCCGTGGGGGTCGAGGATGGCCCGCCGATGGCCCGAGCGGAGGTCGCAGAAGATCAGCTCCTGCCCTCCCACGGCGAGGGTCGTGCCGTCGGGCGAGAAGCCGGCCGTCCAGCAGGTGTGGTCCTTCACGGCGTCGATCGGCTCCAGCGAACGCGGATCAATAAGGTCCAGGCTCCCGTAGTCGCCTACCGGCGACCCGACGCCCAGGGCGAGGATCGCGCCGTCGGGCGAGAAGGCCGCGACCTGGGGGTGTCCCCCCGAATGGGAGTCGTCGTAGCTCGGCTCGAGGAGTTCCTCCGTCCGGGCGTGTGAGAGGGCCCACAGCCTGATCGTGCCGTCGCCGCCGCCGGAGGCCAGGACCTCGCCGTCGGGGGCGTAGTCGAGCGCCATGATCGCACCGCCGTGCCCGACGAGCCGGTCGACCCGCCGCCCGGTCGCCGCATCCCAGAGCGTGACGACACCGTTGCCGCCGCCGGAGGCCAGCGTCGCCCCGTCGGGCGAGAAGGCGAGGGCCCAGATGGGGTCCGCCGACCCGGCGAGCGTCGTGCGGGGCTCGGCCGAGGCGACGTCCCAGAGCACGACCAGGCCCTCAGCATCGCCGGTGGCCAGCGTCGCCCCGTCGGGCGAGAAGGCGAGCGACAGGACCCGCGCCTCGTGCCCCTCGTGCCCGCCCACCCGCTCTCCCGAGTTCGCATCGAGCAGCGCGACGGAATGAGCGCCCTGCGCCGCGGCGAGCACCGCGCCGCCGGGAGCATACATGACGGCATGGACTCCCTCCAGCCATCCGGGACCGTCAGGGGGGCTCAGGAGCACCTCGGCATCGACGTCCCAGATTCCGAGGCCGCCATGCCCGATCACGGCGAGCCGCTTGCCGTCGGGCGAAAAGGCGAAGGACTCGACGTCCCCCGTCGTCATGGGGCCCTTGGCGAGCGTCCCGGCCTCGACGGCCCAGAATCGGATCGTCCGGTCCTCGGTCCCGGTGGCCAGGAGTCCGCCGTCGGGCGAGAAGGCCATCCCTTGCATCCAGCTGGCATGGGCATCGATGATGTGGAGGCGCCGCCGGGTATCCGCGTCGTAGAGCGTCGCCACCCCGTCCGCGTCGGCGAGGGCGAGGGTCGAGCCGTCGGGAGAATAGGCGACGGCCCAGAGGGGGACGCCGTGGTCGATGCGAGGCGTCTCAAGGCCCCTCCGGCAGCGTTCGTAGAGGTAGTACCACTCCCAGCCACGAAGGTCCTCCGCATCACCCGGCCGGGGTCGATGACGGTCGAGCCGGTCGAGCAGGCGACGGAAGTCGCCGTCCTCCCAGGCCTGATGGGCGACCTTCATGTCGGAGGCGTAGAGGGCCAGTCGGGTCTGATGCTCCACCGTGAGCGCGCGTCGCTTGGCCTCGGACTCGGAGGCGGCCAGGTTCGCCTGCCGGACCGCGACGATCGGCCCGGCGACGGCCAGGAAGGAGAGGATGGCGACGACCGTCGACGCCAGGCCCGAGATGACCGGGTTACGCCGGCAGAGCCGCCAGGCACGCTCGGCCTGGCTGGCGCGGCGGGCGGCGATCGGCCGGTCTTCGAGGAAACGCCCCAGATCTTCGGCCAGGGCGGCGGCCGTCGCGTAGCGGCACGCCGGGTCCTTCTCGACCGCCTTCAGGACGATCGTCTCCAGGTCTCGCGGCACGCGCGGGTCGATGGACCTCGGGCGGGGAGGGTCGACGTTGCCGATCCGCTCGATCAGCCGCATGCAGTCGGCCCCGTCGAACGCCGGACGCAGGGCGAGCAGCTCGTAGAGCGTCAGACCGAGGCCGTAGATGTCGCCCCGGGCGTCGGAGACGCCCCGGAACCGCTCGGGCGCCATGTAGCGGACCGTGCCGACGATGTCACCGGTGTTCGTCAGCGCGTCCCCCTCGGACTTGGCCAGCCCGAAGTCGGTCACCCAGGCGCGGCCCCCGGCGTCGAGCAGGATGTTCGACGGCTTGACATCGCGGTGCAGGATGCCGTGCTCGTGCGCATGGGCCAGCGCCTCGGTGACCTGGATGCCGATCCGGGCCACGCTCCCGAAGTACAGGCGGTAGTCCGATTCGATACCCGAGAGGTCCCCCCGCCCCGGGAACGCGGCCGGGGAGGACGATCCGGGGGGCGTCGGCGGGCCCAGGGCCGACGCCGGCCCGCCCTGGGGCCGAGGGATCGCCAGGCTCGTCGTGGCGTCGCCGTCCGGGCGGGGTATCGGCGCCGGGGGCACCTCCTCGCCCGCTTCTCTGCCGCGATCATACGCGAACCGACCGCTGGCGACCGATCGGGCGAAGTCGAGGGCCGAGGGCGCCTCGCCGGCGCCATGGGCGAGCGTCGAGAACGCCGGCGGGGCGTCGGCCTCCTCGCGGCGGTCGCACCCGCGGAGAGACCGGAGCTGGCGCAGCACCTCGTCCAGCGGCTGCCCGGCGATGTACTGCATCGCGTAGTGGTGCACTCCGCCGTGCTCGCCGACGCCGAAGACGGGCACGATGTTGGTGTGGTGCAGCTTCGCCGCCGCCCGAGCCTCGCGGCGGAACCGCTCCAGCTGCACCGGCTCGGCCAGGCTCAGCGTCGGCAGGATCTTCAGGGCCACGTGCCGGCCGAGCGACTCCTGCACCGCCTCATAGACGACCCCCATGCCGCCGCGGCCGATCTCGCGGAGGATCCGGTAGTCGCCCAGCATTGTCGGCCGGTGGCCGCCGTCCGTGCCCCGGTCGGCCCGGCCGTCGGCGGGGGCGGCTGCGGCGTCCTCGCCGAGGTCCTCTATCATCGCCAGCGCCGGGAACAGGTCGCGGATCTCGACGGCCAGGGTGGGGTACCGCGTGGCGTATTCCTCGAGCGAGGGCCGCTCGCCGCGACGCCGACGCTCGATGAACTCCTCGGCCAGGGCCTCGACCGGGTTCCGCGATTCGTCGAGCTGGTCCATCGACGTGTTCCTCCGCCGGGTCCGGCGGCATTTCGGGCCGTCCTCAGGCAGGCGCTACAGGGGATCGCCCAGGCCGGGGACCGAGGACAGGATCTCCTTGAGCCGCTTCAACGCCCGGATGTATCGGTTGCTGGCGGCCGTCCGGGTCAGGCCGAGCGAAAGGGCCACCTCGGCGTTGCTCAGGTGCTCGAAGTGTCGCAGGGCCAGGACCTCGCGGTCGATCGCGTCCATGCCGTCGAGCGCCTCCTGGACGATCGCGGCGTGCTCGGCCCGGATGGCGGCCCGCGAGGCGCTGGTCATCTTGCCGAATAGTTGGGCCGCCATCGAGGCCGAGCTGGCCGCCGGCGGGGCGCCGCGGTGCAGTGCGACCTCCAGGCCGGCGTCGCGCATCCGGGCCCCGAGGTGGCGGCGGTGCAGGTCGGTCAGCGTCTGACCGGTGACTAGGCGGAGCCATAGGTGGACGGGCATCGTCCCGGGGTCGCGGGCGTAGTCGGCCAGACGCCTGCGGGCCTCTAGGTAGGCATCCTGCAGCACGTCGGACTCGTCGACACGGCCCGAGAGCCGGCGGTCGAGCCGCAGGCGGACCATGCGGCGGAGGCGGTCGCGCGCGGCGTCGAAAAGCGCGACGAAGGCGGCCTCGTCGCCATCGAGGGCGCGGCGGAGGAGGTCGTCGGTGTCGCTCGGGTTGGCCACCTTGCTGGTCTCCATAATCTGGGATCCGGGACGCGGGGGTCGTCGTCCACTGGGGTCCGACGAGGATCGGAGACGGATCGTCGGGCCGGCGGCCCACCCTCACCGAGGTTCGGCCTCGACCCGGAGATGGTCCGGCTGACTTGCGAGCGGAGCCGTCCGGGCACGTGCCTCGATATTCGCTCCCCAGCAGGGCTTGATCCAGGCCTGCCGAGGGGACCGCGGCCACATGATCAAAGACGGTGCGCGTTCCGCGAAGGATCGCGTGCTCGGGCTCCTCGCGCGACTCCCATCGCGGCGGACGGCGCAATCGCCCCGGCCGAATCCAGTATCCCGACCTGCGTCGGTGTAATCGGCCCGCGGCGTTTCGGACCGACGCGCTTTGCGCTTCGGCATACTGACCGCATTTCGGGTCGGACGACGGGAGGGGCGCCTGGATCCCTGATGCGTTATAGCCGGTCCAGTGGGATGACGATGCAGCCACCGCGCAGGAGCACGTGGCTGTCGTTCATTGTCGTGGAGACGTCGCGGTGGCACAGCACCTGCTGCACGGCGCGGACGTCGGAGTCGGCTTCCGGGAGGTGCAGGACGAAGGTGTCGCAACTCGCCCTCCTGGTCTGCCCCGCGGCGTGGACGGCCGCGTGGACCTCCTGCATAATGTGGTGCTCATCAATCCGGTGGCGGCGCCGAGCCGGCGGCGAGCCGGGCCCGGCGCGCGGATTGAAGCTGAGCCCGGCAGGACCCGCGCCCCAGCGGACCCCGGCCGCGTGGCCAAATGGTCATCGAGGCTTGGATTAAGCCGGGCCCGCTGAGCTTCTCGGTGCTCCGCCCACGGCCGCCTGCTCGGGACGGGGATACCGGAATATCCGTTTGCCCCTCCCCCTGCCTTCCGACTCATGATCGCTCATACCCGATGCAGCGGCCGCGGGTCGCGGCTTTGGCGGCGAACTTTCCGCCGCGCCGTCACCGGCTCAGCGCGAATCGACCCGGCGACGACGGCCGCGCGTTCTCGGCGGCAGGGGCCGCCAGGGACCGCACGCCCAGTTGTCGTCGACGGAGGTAGAGGGAGACGGCGACGGCGGCGACGGCCAGGCCGAGGATGGTGCGCACCGAGGGCTTGGGCATCCAGCGCATCACGTCGACGACCAGGCGCGGCGGCTCGTCCGGTGGCGGCGAGGACTGCGTCGCGCGGGACGACGGGAACTCCTGCTCCAGCTCCCGGTCGGCCCCGGCGAACAGCCGCGTGATCGCGGCGACGAACGGCTTGAGGTCCTGCGGGCCGCGGCTCGTCACGAGGTTGCCGTCGTGGACGAGCGGCTGATTGAGCCAGGTGGCGCCGGCGTTGACCAGGTCGTCGCGGAGCCCGGGCCAGGACGTCAGACGCCGGCCCTCCAGGAGCCCGGCCGAGGCGAGCACCCAGGGACCGTGGCACAGGCTGGCGATCGGCTTGCCGCTCTCGCCGAACGCGCGGACGAACGCGCGCGCGCCGGCGGACTGCCGCATGAGGTCGGGATTGACGAACCCGCCGGGGATCAGGAGCCCGTCGTACTCGGCCGGGTCGGCCTGGTCGAGCGTCAGGTCGACGCCCACCGTGCTGGCCGGTTCGTGGAGGTTCATCCCGCGGATCCGGCCCGGGTGGATGGAAATCACGTCGACCGTCGCGCCAGCCAGCCGCATGGCGGCGGCGGGGACGACGAGCTCGACCATCTCGAACCCGTCGGTCGCCAGCATCGCGATTCGCCGACCAGCGAGCGGTTTGCCCCGGTACAATCGTCGTGCTTGGTCCAGCAGCATGAGTCTGCTCCTTTGTCGTTTGAACGCGCCGCGCGTTGGCACTGCGCGCAGCCGATTGGGGGCAACGCGTATGCCGAGGCGGTGGCGTGTCACGGTCAGGACGACGGACGGTGTGTGATCGCGCAGGCGTGCGGTCGGGGAGTCTGAACCCACCGAGCCAGCCGCCCGGAGCGCTGCAAACGCGACTCTGCTGAGGGGATATTGCTGATTACGCTTCGGTCGGATCGCCCGACCGGCCGGAGAGGATTTTCCATCCACACGGCTCACCGGCGAGCGGTACCCGAGGGGGCAGAACCGGTGCCCGGCTTGCCCGCTGCGAAGAGGTCGATCATGTGTCGGTTGAAGGCCGGGATGTCGGCCGGCATCCGGCTGGTGACGAGGTTGTTGTCCGTCACCGCCTCCTTGTTCTCCCAGGTCGCCCGGGCGTTCTGGAGGTCGGTCTTCAGCGACGGCCAGGCGGTCATCCTCCGGCCCTTCACGACCCCCGCCTCGATGAGCGACCAGGGACCGTGGCAGATGGAAGCGACCGGCTTTCCGGCGTCGAAGGACGCCCGGACGAACTTCACCTCGTCGCCGTTGACCCGGAGCAGGTCGGTGTTGCCCACGCCGCCGGGGAGCAGCTGGGCGTCGAACTGCTCGGCCCGGGCCTGGCCGAGCGGGCGGTCCACGTCGAACATGTCGCCCCAGTTGGCCAGGTTCCAGGCCCGGACCTGGCCGGGGTGCGGGGCCACCAGCACGGTCTTCGCCCCGACCGCGTCGAGCGCCTTGCGCAGGCCGGTCAACGCGACCTGTTCGAACGCGTCGGCGACAAGGATCGCGACCGTCATGCCGGCGGGCTTGCGCTCGGTGCCCGGCGCGTCCTGGGCGGACGCGCGCCCGGGGCCCGCGCCAACGGCGAGCACCGCCAGGCTCGACAACCACACCAACATGGCGCCATCCCTCCGCCTGTTGTCCATCCTCCTCCCTCCCTTCTCTCCCGTCCTCGGTTCGGAAACTCCTCCCATCGCAAGGGCGGCCGGGAGCCGCCCCCGCGCGTCGCAACTCCGGGTGCTCAGGGCTTGAGGACCACCTTGATGCAGTGGTCTTTCTTGTCCCGGAACGTCTTGTACATCTCGGGCCCCTTCTCCAGGGGCACCTCGTGCGTGATCACGAACGACGGGTCGATCTCGCCGGCCTCGATCTTCCCGAGGAGCATCTTGTGGTACTTCGGGACGTGCGTCTGGCCCATCTTGAAGGTCAGGGCCTTGTTCATCGCGGCGCCCATCGGGACCTTGTCGGGGAACCCGATGTAGACCCCCGGGATCGAGACGGTGCCACCCTTCCGGCAGCACATGATCGCCTCGCGGAGCGTGTGCGGCCGGTCGGTGGCCAGCCCGACCGACGCCTTCGCCTTGTCCATCACCGCGTCGAGGCTGCCCCCGGCGTGCGCCTCGGCCCCCACGGCGTCGATGCAGCGGTCCGGCCCGCGGCCGTTGGTCATCTCCATCAGGGTGTCGTAGACGTCCTTCTCCTCGAAGTTGATCGTCTCGGCCTTGCCGTCCTGGGCCATCTTCAGCCGCTCCGGCACCCGGTCGATGGCGACGACCCGACCCGCCCCGAGCATCCAGGCGCTGCGGATGGCGAACTGCGCCACCGGGCCGCAGCCCCAGATCGCGACGACGTCGCCCGGCTCGATCTGAGCCTGCTCGGCGGCCATGTATCCGGTCGGGAAGATGTCGGAGAGGAAGACGACCTTCTCGTCCGGGATGCCGTCGGGGATCACCACCGGGCCGACGTCGGCGTAGGGCACCCTGAGGTACTCCGCCTGCCCCCCGGGGTAGGCGCCGAGCATGTGCGAGTAGCCGAAGAGGCCCGCCGGCGACTGGCCCATCGCCTGTCGGGCGATCTCGGCGTTGGGGTTCGAATTGTCGCAGAGCGAGTAGAGCTGCCGCTCGCAGAACCAGCAGGTCCCGCAGGAGATCGTGAACGGGACGACCACGCGGTCGCCCGGCTTGAGTTTCGTCACCGACTTCCCGACTTCCTCGACGACGCCCATCGGCTCGTGGCCGAGGACGTCGCCGGCCTCCATCGTCGGCATGTAGCCGTCGTAGAGGTGCAGGTCGGAGCCGCAGATGCAGGTGGAGGTGATCCGGACGATCGCGTCGCGCGGGTCCTCGATCTTCGGGTCGGGGACCGTGTCGACGCGCACATCGCTCTTGCCGTGCCAGCAGATGGCCCTCATGGGTGCTCCTCTCGTGTTGGGGGCCTCGGAGTTCGGGTGATCGCCGCTGGCGAGTGGGCCGCCGCACCGGCCGAAGCCCGGTCTGACCCCGGCGGGGGCGGCCCCGGAAGCGCCTACCGGTGGGCCGCCGGGAATTCTCCCGAGGCGTTGCGGCGGCTCGGCCCGTCGGCGACATACTGCTGATGGACGCGGTAGGACGCGTGCGGCCGGCCGCTGTGGAGCCGCTTCGCGCACCAGTAGTCGACCCACGTGATCCCGGCGATCGACACGATGGCCGCGGCCACGTTGGCGCGCTTCGGGTTGTCGTCCGTGCAGGCCGAGGCCAGCGTCGCGAGGTCGAGGACGTCTCCGGCGACCCGCGACCACACGCCGGCCCGGGGCGTGTCCTGCGAGAAGATGGCGACGCCCGAAACGATCTCGCGGATCCCGTAGGCCCGGATCAGCCAGGTGCGGTCCTCCATCCCGAGCGTGCGGCCGATCTCCCGGCCCGCCACGATCTCGGCCAGGCCCAGGCCGAGGCTGAACCACCCCAGCCCGCGAGCCACGTTCATCTCGTTCATGCTCTGCCCCCATGGTGCTTGAGATACGCCTCGGGCCGCGAGGCGTCCGAGGGCTGCAAGGCGCGTCCGTCACGGCGCGAAGACCGAGCGGACGCAGCCGTCCTCCTTGTTCTTGAACATCGCATAGCCGCGCGGCCCGTCCTCGAGCGAGAACCGGTGCGTCGCCAGGAACGACGGGTCGAGCTCCCCCTTCGCCGCGTGCTCCAGCAGGCGCGGCAAGTACTTCTGCCCGTGCTGCTGGGCCGTCCGCACGGTGAGCCCCTTGTTCATGATCGCGCCGATGGGGAACTTGTCCATCAGCATGTAGACGCCGAGGATCGAGAGGATCCCGCCCTTGCGCACGGCCATGATCGCCTCGCGCAGCGCCGTCCCCCGGTCGGTCTGGAGGTGCAGCGCCTGCTTGACGCTGTCGTAGGCGTGCTGGATGCCGGTCCCGTGCGCCTCCATGCCCACGGCGTCGATGCAGGCGTCGGGCCCGCGGCCGCCGGTCATCTCCTTGAGCGTCTCGACGACGCTGTCGACTTCCATGTAATTGATGGTCTCGGAGCCGCACTTCTCCCGGGCCAGCCGGAGCCGCTCGGGGAGGCGATCGATGGCGATCACCCGCTCGGCCCCCAGCAGGTAGGCGCTCCGCTGCGCCATGAGACCGACGCCGCCGCAGCCCCAGACCGCGATCGTGTCGCCGGGCTGGATGTTGCAGAAGTCGGCGCCCATGTATCCGGTGGGGGCGGCGTCGGAGAGGAAGAGCACCTGGTCGTCGGGCACGCCCTCGGGGGCGTGGAAGCAGTCGTTGTCGGCGAAGGGCACCCGGACGTACTCGGCGTGCGACCCGGCGTAGCCGCCGAAGGCGTGGGTGTAGCCGTAGATGCCGGCCGTCGCGTAGCCGAACATCGGCACCTGCAGCTCGGGCTTCGGGTGCGTGTTGTCGCAGAGCGAGAAGAGCTGGTGCTGGCAGTACCAGCACTCGCCGCAGACGATGAACGACGGGACGACCACGCGGTCGCCCACCTTGACCTTCCTGACCTCGGGGCCGGTCTCCACCACCTCGCCCATGAACTCGTGGCCGATGACGTCGCCGGGCTTCATGGTCGGCAGGTAGCCGTCGATGAAATGCAGGTCCGAGCCGCAGGTGGTCGAGAGGCTCACCTTCAGGATGGCGTCGTGGGGGTTGACGATCGTCGGGTCGGGGACGGTCCCGACCCGCAGGTCGTTCACGCCGTTCCAGTAGAGCGCTCGCATCGGCATGTCCTCCTCAGCGGGTGTCGGCGCGTGCGGCCGGCTGCCGTTCGGTGGTGGGGATCTCGCCCGTCTCGGCCAGGGCCCGGAAGTAGTGGATCGCCCGCTCGGCGAACAGTTTGGGCACGAAGCCCAGGAGCTTGGCGGCCGCCAGGCCGAGGGCCCCGCCCGGCATGTTGAAGCGGATGCGGAGGGTGACCTCCGTACCCCGGTCGCCCGGCGCGGGGCGGAAGTGGATCTCACCCTCGCTCGGCAGGGACGCCCCGTCGACCGACTGCCAGCGCTGCCCCGAACCCGGCCGGTCCTCGACGACCTGCGTGTCCCACTCGAAGTCCCGCCCGAGCGGGCCCCGGACCTTCCAGCGCATGCGGCCGTCGCCCGCGGGCGTCACCTCGGCGAACCCGGAGGTGATCCGCGTCAGGGTCCGCGGATCGCGCCAGAGGCGTTCGAGGTCCTCGGCGGGCTTGCCGATCGTGATCGCGACCACCGCCTCCGGGGAGTCCTCCGAGGCCCCGGCCGCCGCCCCGCGGTCGGCGGCGGTGTCGACCCCGAGCGCCTCGTAGAGATGGCAGTGCCCGGTGGCGGCCCGGTAGACGAGCCCGCCGCCGAGGGCGGCCACCGCCGCCCCGCCGAGCGAACGCCGGCCGAGCCCGAGCAGGAGTAACGTCCCGCCGAGGGCCGCCGAGGCGACGCGCTCGGCCTGGCCGACGTTGGCCCCCGACGTCCTTCGACCCGCCTCCCTCAGGGAGAGGTGCCGGGTCCCGCCCGTCGTCACGGGAGTTTCCCGGAACAGCACATTCGTCGTCGCCATGTCTCCTCCTCCCGACGGGGCTCCCGGGGCCGCCCCGCGATCCATTGGTGTCAAGTCGGTCACATCGACGCGTCCCCCCCCGGGCTCCTGGGGGTTCGTTACGCCCGCGAGTCATGCCGGCTCCCGGCGTCCCTCAGCGAGTCAGCCGCACCGGCCCGTCGGCGGTCTTGACGCGAAGCGCACGTACGGCCTCTGCCGCAGGTCCTTCCCCTCGTGATCGCGTGCCTGGTGGTGGAGCTGACTGGAGGTGAAGTCGAGGTGCCCGTCGCGGGCCACCGACAGCGTATCCGGCCAGAGCACGCGCGGGTCGTGGACCAGCGTCTCGAAACGGCCGTCGGGCGAGCGGCGGACCACGAGATTCTGCTCGTCGTTCGTCGCGTAGATCCGCCCCCGGTCGTCCGACTCCAGGCCGTCGGACGGCCCTTCTCGCCGTGGTCCTGGACCGTGCTCGCCACCCGGGAGTCGTCGATGCGGGCGTCGACCAGGGTGTCGACGCTCACGCAGTCGAGGCGACGGCATCCGGGCCAGGGCAAGGACGTAGGGGAGCCATGCCAGAGCGAATGCTTTCATGACGCACCGGTTGTGAAATCCTGGTGGAATGTCGCGGCCTGCGGCCCCCGAATCGTCCGGTGTCGTCACGCGTCCCGCTCGATCCCCCGCGGTCGCGAGACACGGGATGTCCGACACAGGGCCGAGTTCTCTGCGATCCGCGGGCCGTCGCGCCGCCCCAGGGCGTCAGCAGTTTCCGAGAAATGTTGTAGGACCGTGGATGACACGAGCCCGGCCGAATGCCCCGCCCGGCCGCGCCGCCGCCCAGCCCTCTCAGTCCCGCAGCGGATGCCGCGGCGGCGCGGCACGGGCCGGGCTCTCCGCTCGGGGATCAGGCGGAGGCGACCGGTTGCACGAGGCGGGGCGGGATCGGGATTGGCAGGAAACCGGCCTGGGGCGCCCGCTGACAGCCGGCTCAGACGTCCATCCAGCCCCGCTGCACGGCGTAGCTCACCAGGTCCGACCGGCTCGTGAGGCCGAGCTTCTCCAGCGACCGGGCCTTGTAGGTCTCCACCGTCTTCGAGCTGAGATCGAGCTGGGCCGCAATCTCCTTGTTGCTGAAGCCCCGCGCGATCAGCCGGACCACCTCCGCCTCACGTTCGCTCAGCTCGTCCTCCCGCCTCGAGCCCCGGCCCGCAACCTTGCCGGCAAAGCCCACGAGGACATCGCCCGCCAGCGCCGGATCGAGATAAGTCCCGCCCGCCGCGACCGCGCGCAGCGCGTGGATGAGTTCCTGCGACGCGGCCCGCTTCAGCAGATAGCCAGAGGCGCCCGCCTGGACGAGCTGGCGGAGATACCCCTTGTCCTCGTGCATGGTCAGCGCGAGAACCCGCGTCCCGGGGCAGTCCCGCCGGATCGCCTCGGTGGCCCGCGCCCCATTCAGGCCGGGCATCGAGATGTCCATGACCACCACGTCGGGCCCCAGCGCCTTGACGGCGTCCATCGCCTCGCGGCCATCGGCCGCCTCGCCCACCACTTCCAGATCGGGCTGGGCGTCGAGCAATGCCCGGAGGCCCTCGCGGACGATGGCGTGGTCCTCGGCCAGGAGCACGCGTATCCTGGTCATCGTTGCCCCTCCTCGGGGGACGGGAGCGGGATGCGGATCAGGACGCTGGTCCCCGCCCCCGGGCTCGACTCGATCGCCAGTGTACCCCCCGCGAACGCCACCCGCTCCCTCATGCCGATCAGGCCGAGCCGGGCTCGGGTGTCGGATTCCATCGCCCCCTCGCCGTCGAAGCCCTTGCCGTCGTCCTCGATGATGACCGAGGCGGAATCCTTCAGCCGGTTGAGGGTGACGAAGACGCGGGTCGCCCCGGCGTGCTTCAGGACGTTGGTCATCGCCTCCTGGACCGCCCGGTAGATCGTCGTCTCGACGAGCGGCGGCAGCCGCCCCTCGACGAGGCCGTTGACCCTCAGCTCCGCGGCGACCCCTGACCGCCGCGTCCACTCGTCGGCGTACTGCGCCAGCGCCTCCGGGAGGCCGAGGTCGTCGAGCGCGGGGGGGCGCAGTTCCAGGGCCACGCGATGGACGTCCCGGCTGATCAGGGCGGCCTGGCCCTCCAGCCACCGGAGCGGTTCCCGGAGGGGGGAGTCCTCGCCCGCCGCGTCCTTGGCCAGCTGCAGGCGGAGCATCAGGGCCGTGAGCTGCTGGCCCATCTGGTCGTGCAGCTCGCGGGAGATCCTCCGCCGCTCGTCCTCCTGGACCGTCACGACCCGCCGGAGCAGCTCCTTGCGGACCTCCTCCTGCCGCCCGAGGGCCGCGAGCGCCTCCGACAGCGCGGCCGTCCGCTCGCGGACCCGCAGATCCAGCTCGTCGCGAGCCCGGCGGATCTCCTCCTCGGCCCGCTTCTCGTCCGTGACGTCGAGGACCGAGCCGATATACCCGAGGTACGCGCCATCCGGCGCGAACCGGGGGGCGGCCGAGTCGATGACCCAACGGTACGCGCCGTCGTGTCGCCTGAGCCGGTACTCCACGCGGAAGGTCTCGTTCCCCGCGTTCGCGGCCCGGAAGGCCGAGCCGGCCATCTCGCGGTCGTCGGGGTGGACCGCGTCCAGCCAGCCGAGGTCGAAGCTCTGCCCCGGGGAAGTGCCGGTGAAATGGCACCACCGCTCGTTCAGGTAGTTGCAGGCCCCCGCGGGGTCCGTGACCCAGATCATCACCGGGGCGTGGTCGGCCATGTTGCGGAATCGGGCCTCGCTCTCCCGCAGGGCCGCCTCGGCCTGCGTCCGCTCGATCCAGTCGGCGGCCTGGCGGGCCGCGAGGTCGAGGATGTGCAGGTCCCGCCCGGCGGGGGATCGCGGGGAGCGATAGTGGGTGGACAGCATGCCGACGAGCCGGCCCGACCGGCTGATCAGGGGGGTCGACTGGAGCGCCCGGATGCCGGCCGCGAGGATCGTACCCAGGATGGGATTGCCGTCGAAGATGGGGCTGGCGGTGACGTCACCGACCACCACCCGCTCGCCGCGCTCGAGGGCCGTGCCGCAGGTGCTCTCGCCCCGGCGGATGACCGCTAAAACCTCGAGGTCCTCGGGCCCGAATCCGCGGCTGGCCACGATCCGCAACGAGTCGGACGTCACGTCATAGAGCTGGACGTCCCCCATGTCGGCGGCCGTGATGCCGATCGCGGCATCGACGATCTCCGGCAGGAGCCCGGCCCCGTCGCCGTGCTTGACCAGCCGGGTGCTCAGCTCCTGGAGCCGCTTCATGACCGCCAGCTCGGCGGCGAGCCGCGCCTCGCTCTCGGCCAGCGCCAGGCGGGCGCGGCGTTCCTCGGTGACGTCGCGGCTCACGGTCGCCAGCGCCACCAATTGCCCGCTCGCGTCGGAGACGGCGAAGGCCGAGAAGAGCGTCCAGATCGGCTCGCCGGTCACGAAGTGGCGGAACCGGATCTCGGCCTTCGCCTGGCCCTCCCGGATGATCCGGGGGACGAGGTCGTTCATGACGAACGCCCGGTCCTCCGGGAAGAAGAACGCCCCGATCGCCGAGCCCTCCACCTGCTCGAGGCTGTCGAGGCCGACCATCCGCAGGGCCGCCGGGTTGGCGAAGGTCGGGGTCCCCCGGAGGTCGCAGATGCCGATGAAGTCGTTGCTGTTCTCGACGAGCAGGGCGAGCCGCTCCCGCTCCGCCTCGGCCCGCCTGCGCCCGGTGATCTCGGCGAAGAAGATCGAAAGGCCGTCCTCCGACGGGTACGCCCGGTTCTCGTACCAGCGGTCCCGCCCCGGGTCGTGGTACTCGAAGACCCTGGTCTCTCGCCCGGCGGCGGCACGCCGCAGCTCGGCTCCGAAGCGCGTGCCGACGGCGTCGGGGTAGAGGTCCCAGATCCTCCGGCCCAGGATCTCCTCCCGGCGCATCCCCATGCTCTCGCAGGCCCGATCGTTGACGCTCACGTAGAGCCAGTCGCGGTCGAGGGCAATGAACCCGTCGCTGATGCTCCGGAGCACGGCCTCGAGGCGCTCCTTGGCCGCCCGGGTCTCCTCCAGCAGCGCCTGCTCGCGACGCGACGCCTCCCGGCGGAGCCGATCCATCTCCAGGTGGGCGTGCACCCTGGCCAGCAGCTCGCGCGCGCCGAACGGCTTGACCAGGTAGTCGTCGGCGCCGGCCTCAAGGCCCTCCACGCGCGACTCCTCGCCGGCCCGCGCCGACAGCAGGATCACGGGGATCGTGGCCGTCCGGGGGTCGGCCCGCAGCGCGCCCAGGAGGCCGAAGCCGTCCCGTCGCGGCAACATCACGTCGGAGAGCACCAGGTCCGGCGGGCGCGCCCGGGCCGCGGCCAGGGCCGCCTCGCCGTCCGGCACGGCCTCCACCTCGTACCGCGATTCCAGGAGCCGGCGGACGTAGTCGCGCATGTCCGCGTTGTCGTCGGCCCAGAGGATCCGAGGCCGGCGCGAATCCCCTCCCTCGGGGGCGGGGCCCAGGCCCGACGACTTCGGGGCCGAGCGGGCCGTCGGGGACGCCCCGCGTGCGTCACCGGCGGTGCTCGGGGACGCGTGGGAGGCCTCCTCATCGGGCAGCCAGCGGAGCGCCTCCTCGACGAAGGCGGTCGCCCCCACCGCGGTGGCCGTCGGCGGGCGGGACGCCCCGACCGAATCGGCGGGCAGATGGGCGTTGCCCAGGGGGACCGACACGACAAACGTGCTGCCCCGTCCGAGGGTGCTCTCCGCCCGGACCGAGCCGCCGTGGAGCCGGATCAGCTCGTGGACGAGGGCCAGGCCGATCCCGGTCCCCTCGTGCGTCCGGCCGCGCGCCCCGTCGACCCGGTGGAACCGCTCGAAGATGCGCGGCAGCTCCCCGGCCGGGATGCCGGTCCCGGAGTCGCGGACGGACAGCTCCACCGCGCCGCCGACGGGCCCGAGGCGGATGACGATCTCCCCCTCGAGGGTGAACTTGAAGGCGTTGGAGACCAGGTTCAGGACGACCTTCTCCCACATGTCGCGGTCCACGAGGACCGGCTCGGGCAGGGGCGGACAGTCGACCACGAGCCGCAGCCCGGCCTTCTCGCAGGCCGACCGGAAATTGCTGGCGAGATCCGCGGTCAGCGCCGCCAGGTCGGTCGGCTCGTATGACGCCCGGGCCCGGCCCGCCTCGATCCGCGAGAAGTCCAGCAGGGTGTTGACCAGCTTCAGCAGCCGCAGCCCGCTGCGGTGGGCCGTCTCCAGCCGCTCGCGCTGGCCCGGAGTCAGCGGCCCGTCCGCGTCGGCGAGGGCGTCCTCGACCGGTCCGAGCATGAGGGTCAGCGGGGTGCGGAACTCGTGGCTGACGTTCGAGAAGAACGCCGTCTTCGCGCGGTCGACCTCCGCCAGCGCATCGGCCCGGCGTCGCTCCGCCTCATGCGCCCCCGCGTTGGCCAGCGCCGTGCCGATCTGACCGGCCACGAGGTCGAAGAAGGCCCGATAGGGGGCGTCCCACACGCGGCGCGGGCTGATGCCCAGGACGAGCAGGCCGGCCGGTCCGCCATGATTCGGGGCGGGGATCGGCAGGACCACCGCACGGCTCGGTGGCTCCGGCCAGGGCGAGCCGGGGAGAGGCCCGGCGAGCCGGCGCAGGTCCTGGACCTCCTCCGCCCGCCCGGTGCGGAGAACGGCGGCGAGCGGCCAGGGGGTAGCATCGCCCGCGGCCAGCGACGCCCAGGGCGGGAGCGGATGATCCTCGGGCAGGCCGGCCGAGGCGACCAGGCTCGCGCGGTCGCCCTCCTCGTCGAGGACGTAGATGGCCGCGAACGGGATGTCGTGCGGGTCCCCCGAGAGCACCCGCGCCGCCTCGTCGCACGCCGCCCAGACGGAGCGCGACTCCGGCGACTTGGCGCCGAGCTTGCGGAGCGTCTCCAGCCTCCTGGCCCCGACGACCTCGTCGGTGATCTCGGTGCAGGGGCAGAAGACGCCCTCGACCGTGCGGCCGTCGGCCGCGAGGATCGGGCCGTACGTGAAGCGTATGTGGACCTCCTCACGCGGGAGGTGCCGATCGATGAAGCACAGGAAGTCGTCCGACCAGGTCGCCGCCCCCGTGCGGAGGACTCCCTCGAGCATCGGCTCGATGGTGTCCCAGATCTCGGCCCAGACCTCCCGCCCCGGCCGCCCGAGGCTGCTCGGGTGCTTGGCCCCGCCGAGGAACGGGATGTAGGCGTCGTTGTAGAGGACGTCCAGGTCCGGCCCCCACCAGATCAGGATGGGGAAGCGGGAAGTGAGGCAGAGGCTGACGGCGGTCCGCAGGTTCTCCGGCCAGCGACCGGGCGGGCCGAGGTCGGAGGCCGACCAGTCGAAGGAGCGCATCCGCCGCGCGAGCTCGCTCTCGCCCGGGAAGAGCCGCCCGAGCTCCTCGTCGCCGTATGGACGCGGGAGTGTTCCCCCGACCTGGTCCGTACCGCCGGCGCTCATGGCGCTATCCTTCCGGTGACATTGGAATGTTCCGGCCGCTTACATCCGGCAATTGTTGAGACGTACGCGGTCCTTTTCCATGGTAGTGCATCATCTCTTCTGTAAATTCGCCCGGTCTCGAAGCGGCGGGCCACCGCCGGTTCCCTTGGGAGGTGCCCACCAACACCAAGGAGGCCGACCGACGATGACCCGCCCGATGCCGACGACCGCCCTGGACCAGATCGCGGAACTGCTGGCCGAGCACGGCTGCGACGGCCTCGCCTCCGCCGTCACCGTCCTGCTCAACGAGGTCATGATGGTCGAGCGGGCCCACGCCCTCGTGGCCGCACCCTACCAGCGGTCCGAGCACCGCACCGGCCACGCCAACGGGTTCAGGACCCCGCCGTTCCACACCCGGATCGGACCGCTGACCGTCGAGGTCCCCCAGACCCGAGGCGTCGAGTCCTACCCCTCGGCCCTGGGGAAGGGGATCGGGAGCGAGCGGGCCCTGAAGCTGGCAGTGGCCGAGATGGACGTGCAGGGCGTCTCGACCAGGGAGGTCGCCGCCATCACGGAGAAGCCCCGCGGCCTTGAGGTCACAAGCTCGCAGGTCAGCCGGGCCGCCGAGGCCCTCGACGGGGAACTGGAGAAGTGGCGGGCCCGGCCGATCGGCGAGACACCCTACTTGATCCTGGACGCCCGCTAAGAGCAAGTCCGGCACGGCGGCCAGGGCCCGCTCCTGTGCGGTCCTGGTGGCCATCGGCATCGACCCGCGGGGCAAGCGGTCGATCCCCGGCGTGAGCGTCTCGCCGTCGGAGGCCGAGGCGCTCTGGCGGGGCTTCCTCGCCTCGCTGGCGGGCCGGGGCCTGCACGGCGTGAAGCTCGTCGTCGCCGACGACCACGCCGGGTCGAAGGAGGCGCCGGCCGCCCGGCCGACGGGCGTGCTGCGCCAGCGGTGTCAGTTCCACCTGATCGAGAACGCCATGGCCTTCGCGCCCAGGCCCTCGATGCGGGAGGAGGTCGTGGCGAGCCCGCGGGCGGCCTTCGACGCCCCGTATCGGGCCGAGGTCGAGCGGCAACTCGACATCGCTGTGAAGAGGCATCGGGCCAGGGCCCCGAGGCCGGCCGAGTGGCTGGAGCAGAACGTGCCGGAGGGGCTGGCGGCCTTCGCCCCGCCGCCGTCGCACCGGCGTCGACTGAGGACGATCAACATGCTGGAGCGGCTGAACGAGGAGCCCAAGCGGCGGACGAGGGTGGCGGGGCCGTTCCCCAACGAGGCGTCGGCGCTGCGCCTCGTCAGTGCCGTGGCCATGGAGATCAGCGAGGAGTGGGAGACGAACCGCAGGTACCTGACGATGGAGCCGGACTGACCCGCCGCTGGGCCGGGAAATTACAGAAACGAAGTTGCACTAACATGCACTTCATCATCGAAGTCCGCGATCGAGCGATGCGGCGACTTCTGGCTTCTCGAAGATTCGGCATTCATCAGTGCATGATGCAAAAGACTTATGGTTACTGGCAGCTAGGGGGTAAATACTGGAATTTTTCTCAGGGTGCCTGTAAAGTAGGGGCTCAAGCGAACCTCCGGTTTACAATTCTCCCAGGTCCGCCTGGGTTTACAAGGAAGATTGATCCAAGTCACTGTAAGATCAGGGTTTTCGCGACACGGAGAGGTGACCGAGAGGCCGAAGGTGCGGCACTGGAAATGCCGCTTGATATCGAATTTGTCGGTGTTTTTTGAGGTTTTTGTAAAGCCCCTCCCCTTTGCTCGCCCCTCTCCTTTACAAATCCCTTTACAAACCTTCCGGTCACCTGTACAGTCATCCCCGACGCAAGCCGGGTGGTGACCATGCCCCGCACGTACCTCATGACCTGGGTGCCCGCCCGCCGGGGGTGGATGAAGTGGCACCGGGGGAAGAACTACTCCGTCTCCTGCCGACAGTTGGGGGTCGAGCCCACGAAGGAGGCGAGCTACCAGGCGGCGAATGCCTGGTGGCAGGCCAGGGAGTCGGAGTTGGAGACCCGATCCCGGCCGACCGCCACGCCCCTCGATCCGGCCTCGGCCACGATCCGGGACATCGCCGGGCGTTACTCCATCGGCGACCTCCGCCGCCTGGAGCAGCAGGGTGACGCCGCCCGCAAGGTGCTGGAGATCCTCGACCGAGCCAGCGTGGAAGGGGCGGTTCCGCCGCCGGGGGCCGCCGCAACCCCTTCCTCCGCTACGGCCCTCGCCCGGCTGGAGGCGGGCGAGGGCATCCCGGCCCACGTCATCAGCCTGGTGCTGAGTCAGGGGTTCTCGGGCGAGATGGCCCCCGAATACCGGGAGCAGCGACTCCGCCGGCTCGTGGAGGAGATCGGGCCGGAACCCGCCCCGCCGGAGCGGACGGTCGGCGGCCAGGTGGAGGCATGGGTGCGTCTCCAACGCTCCCGCCACGTCGCAGGGAAGATCTCGGCGAGTCGGGTGGACGCCTATGAGCGGAACGTCGCCGTCTTCCGGGACTGGATCAGGCCGGGGACCGACATCGCCGAGGTCACCGCCCCCAGGCTGCGGGACTACCACGGATGGCTCTGTGCCCAGATCGGGTCGGGCCGGTTCTCGGCGGCGTATGCCCGGTCCCTCTTCGGGGCCGCAAGGAACTTCATCAGCCGGATGGCGGAGCTGGACTTGATCCCACTTCCGGGGAACATCCGGTCACGGGACTTCACCTTCGACGACACGCCGAAGGCGATCCCCCGCTTCACCAATGACGAGGTGCGTCGGCTCCTGGAGGGGTGCGACGGGTACTCGGAGCGGACCAGGCTGTTCCTGTTGCTGATGCTGAACTGCGGGATGTACCAGTCGGACATCAGCGACCTGAAGCCGTCGGAGGTGGACTGGGAGCGGGGCGTCATCACCAGGAGGCGGAGCAAGCGGCGAAAGGGCGGGCTGGTGGTCACTTACCAGCTGTGGCCGGAGACGCTGGAGTTGCTCGCCCGGTTCGGGAACCGGCACGGGGAGAGGGTCTTGCTCTCGGACGACGGCAACCCCCTGGTCAAGTATACGGCGGCCGACGGCGACCTCGACCGATACGACCTCATCGCCCAGGCGTACCGCAACCTCCGCAAGCGGGTCGGAATCGACAAGCCGCTGAAGGTTTTCAGGAAGACTTCCGCCGACATCCTGGAGAAGCACAAGGACTACGGCCGGTTCTACCCTTTTTTCCTGGCCCACTCGCCCAAGTCGCTGGGGGAGAAACATTACGTTACGCCGTCCGAGGAGATCTTCTTCGAGGCGCTGGCGTGGCTACGCTCGCAGGTCATCACGCAGATCCAGCCGGCGGATCGGGGCGATTCGGCGGACCTGTGAGGAACGATCTTGGGATGATTTGAGCGGCCCCGCCTCATATCCCGCCAACGGAGTTGCTCCCCATGGGGAGAGCGGACGATCCCGAGCCGAGCGAGAAGACCCACCTCCAGCACGTCCTCGTCAAATGGACGGGCGGCAAGCGGCGTCAGGCCAGGCGGATCGTCGAGCACTTCCCCCGCCGGATCGCCACCTACCAGGAGCCTTTCCTCGGCGGCGGGGCCGTCCTCTACGAGCTGCTCGGCAGCGACATCCAAGTCGATCGCATCGAGTGCGGCGACACCTGCGTGTCGCTGATCGAACTCTGGCAGGTCGTCCGGGACGACCCTGACGGCCTGGTCCGCAAGTACGCCGAGGGCTGGGCCACGCTCCGATCCCAGGGGAAGGCCCGCTATTACGAGGTCCGGGACCGGTTCAATCGCACCGGCGACCCCTACCTCTTCTTCTTCCTCCTGCGGACCTGCCGCAACGGCCTGGTCCGCTTCAACCGGGACGGCCTGTTCAACTCCGGCTTCCACGGGGCCAGGCCGGGGATGGACCCCGAGACGGTCGAGGCCGTCCTGGCGGACTGGTGGCGTAGGCTGGGGACCAGGCCGGTCCGCTTCGCCGTGCGGGACTACCGGGAGGTCTCGTCGGCTCCCGGCGACCTCCTGTACCTCGACCCGCCGTATCTCAACGAGGACGGCAAGTACTACTCCGGCATGATCGACTTCCCGGAGTTCTTCGCCTGGCTTCGGGGCCAGCGGGGAGATTCCCTGCTGTCGCTCAACGGCTTCCTCGGGGACGAGGACCGCACGGTGGACGTGCCGAACGACCTCTACGACGAGCACCTGCTGCTCGACAACGGTGTCAGCCCCTTCGACCGACTCAACGGCGAGGCCGCCCTGCCGATGACCGACAGCCTCTATATCAGGCGTGGGCGGCGGTCTCCACGTCGTGTCGATCCTCGTCCTGCGGCCCTCCGGCCTCCCGGATCAGCCTCAGCACGGTCCTGACCGGCTCGGCGTCCTCGCCCCGTTCGAGGACCAGCCGCCTCAAGTCCTCGGCGAACCGGCCCGCTCGGGCCTCCCTCGTGTTCCAGGGCGGCGGCGCCACGAAGTCCCGGTCCCAGAGCCGGTCCACATCGTTGACGCCGAACCATCGGGCGATCTTGTCCAGGTGTTCTCGGCCCCGGCAGTCCAACCGGGTGATTCCCTCGGTCGTGGCCCGCTGGAGCCAGGGGAAGGGCACCTTCGCCCGCTCGGCGAACTGGGTGCGGCTCAGCCCCGTGCCCTTGATCAGGCCGCTCAGGTGCCTGGCGAACCGGATCTTCCGCCACTTCCGCTCGTTCTCCATCGAACGGCCCCTCGCACGAGCCTCGTGAACTCACCCATCGTAATCGACCCCCGGCGGCGTGGCCAGGGGGCGGATCACGACTCGGACCACGACCCGTCGGCAGGGACTGACACCACCGGGCAGGCCGTGAAGGGGGCGACCGCCTCACGGATCGGACAGTCGATACGCCGGGGATTCAGGCGGTCGATTCGCCCCACCCTTCCTGGGGACATCACGACTGGGATCGCAGCCGGTCTACGTCGGCTGACACCACCGGGCGGGTCGTCAGGTGGGACAAATCCAGAGACAGAGGAGGGCCGATGAGCACGACGACGAGCAGCGAGATCATCACGCAGTCAGGCCGGACCCTGATCCTCTCCGAGGAGGACCGGGCATGCCTCGACGAGTTCGAGGCGATGCTGGACCTGATCCGGGACCGCACCCGGAGCGTGGCCGACCGCTATCAGGCCGGGGCCTACCTCGTCGGCAGGCCGGGGTCGTCGAAGACCTTCACCGTGCATGAGACGCTGGAGCGGCTCGATACGCCGTGGACGTACCGCAACAGCCGGATGAGCCCGATGGGGCTCTACTGCCTCCTGGAGGAGCACCCCGAGCACGTCGTCGTCCTGGACGATATCCATACCCTGTTCGGCCAGGACGCCGCCCTCCAGATCCTCATGGCCGCCCTCGGCGGCAGGCCGGGCCAGGGCCGCACCGTCACCTACACGACCAGGGACGAGCGCAAGTCGTTCGAGTTCAGCGGAGGCGTCATCGCCATCAGCAACCTGCCGCTGGGTCGTGACCCGCTGGCCGACGCCGTGGCCAGCCGGGTCGCCCGGCTGGAGCACGAGCCGAGCGACGAGATGATCGCCGCCTTCATGAGGTCGCAGGCCCTCAAGGGCTTCGAGGACGTGTCGCCGGGAGAATGCCTCGAAGTCGCCGAGTTCGTCATCGCCGAGACCCGTGCCTGCGACCACCGGCTCGACCTGCGGGCCATGAACAAGGCGTGGCAGGACTACCGCCTGGACCTCCATGGCAAGGCGAACCGGACCTGGCAGGACTTGGTGCGGTCGAGCCTGAAGAGGCTCGTGGGCGAGGACCGGCCCAGGCACGAAGGGCGGGCCGCCCGGCTCGCCAGGGAGCGAAAGGTCGCCCAAGAGCTGTTCGAGCGGTTCCCCGACGACAAGGCCCAGCGGGATGCAGAGTGGAATCGGCTTGTGGGGAGCAGCCCCGATTCGCTCTACCGTCGCAAGCGAGACCTCGATCGTTCCGGCGGGTAGGCGTTGCAGTTTTGCACTTTGCAACTCCGCAAATGTGCAAGCGGGACCGGGCGTGCTGGTGCCACACCCCGCCAGTGGCGACGAGCGTGGCGTGACACCGGGGGCGACATGATGCCGATTCTTCACCGAGTGAAGAATGGGCACGGCCCGCCTTCACGATCGAGAGCTGCAAGATCGCAACTCGGATCACGACTCGCCAATGAGCATTGACACCACCGGGTTAGACCGTCGGACGGGGCGAACGACCCCACGACGGGCTCGAACCTTGGAGGGACGGACGATGGTTCGCAACATGAGCAGCGACGACAGCGGGACGGGATGCGAGGGGATCACGACTGGGACCACAGCTCACCGAGAGGGGATGACACCACCGGGCACGACCGTCGGCGGGGCGAGTGACCCCACGACGGGCTCGAACCTTGGAGGGACGGACGATGGTTCGCAACATGAGCAGCGACGACAGCGGGACGGGATGCGAGGGGATCACGACTGGGACCACAGCTCACCGAGAGGGGATGACACCACCGGGCACGACCGTCGGCGGGGCGAGTGACCCCACGACGGGCTCGAATCCCGGAGGTAGGGCGATGGTGAACAACTCCAGTACTGGTGGGCACGGGCGTGAGTGCGAGGGGCGGGCGATCGACGGAAGGATTTCTTCGGATCGTGAAGATTCGGGGCTGGCGGCCCTGGAAGGGATGACCCTGGAGGAGCTGGCGGCCATCGCCAGCAAGGAGATCGGCGACTCCCGCCAGCTCCAGGCCGAGGCGGTGGGCCTGGCCCGACGCTCCACGGTCACCTTCTACCGGGCCGGTCGGGCGCTCTGGTGCGCCCGCAAGAAGCTCAAGGGCAAGGGCAATCGGGCCTGGACCCGCTGGCAGAGGGACAACGGCATTTCGATCACCTCGGCCTGGCAGGCGATCCGCCTCTACGAAGAGGCCGAGGGCGAGGAGGCGGTCGCCGGGCTGACCCGCACCCAGGCCCTCAAGAAGTACGGCATCACCAAGCCAAAGCAGGTGCAGCCGCAGCAGGGCCATGCCGGGGGCGGCGAGGCCCCCGAGGCGGTCGGCACGGCCCCCTTGTCGGGCAGCCCGGCCTCCACCGAGGACACGCCCCCGCAGTCGCTCGACCTCCGGCTGGCTTCCGATCAGGACGGCAAGGAGTCCGCCACGGCCCCCGGCCCGGAGTTGTCCGAGGCGGGCCAGGACGGGGAGGTGGAGGAGCCCCAGGCCGACCCGACCACGCCCCCGGCGACAGAGACGCTCCTGATCATCGCTCGGCGGCTGGAGACCCTGGAGCGGGACATCCGGGGCGGCGACCTGGGCGACGAGGCCCACGCCCTGATCGACCGGGCCATGGCCACGCTCCTGCGGATCAAGGGCGATGTCGCCCCGGTGGCCGAGGCCGCCTGACCCGGCAGCTCCTCCGAGCGACTCCTCCCCCCGACGGTCGGGGGGCGGCGGTCAGCTCGCCGTGCCACCAGCCCTATGACATACGTCGTATTGGCGAGGCCGTCGGGCGTGCTGGGTGCCTCGGTCGGGATCTTCGTCACTCAACCTGGAGGTGGAGTCATGTTCGAGTCCGACGTGTCGGGAGTTGCCACCAACGTGCCGGAGGCCCCGCCCGGCGCCGCCATCGTGGAGGGCGGGGAGTTTACCGACCGGATCTGCTGCGTCGATGCGGTCTCCGGGATGGAGATGCTGCCGGACGGCTGCGTCCCCATGACGCTCACCAGCCCGCCCTACGACGGCCACCGGGTGTACGGCGGGCACCGGTTCGACCACGAGACGTTCGGGCGGGTCGCCCGAGAGCTGTGGCGGGTCACGATGCCCGGCGGTGTCGTCGTCTGGGTCGTCGCCGACGAGATCAGGGGAGGCCACACGGGGACGAGCTTCCGCCAGGCCCTCCACTTCCAGGAGATCGGCTTCCGCCTCCACGACATCCTCGTCATGGCCCGCACGGGAGGCCGCTGGTTCGGCGTCAACCACTACGGGAAGGTCGAGTACGCCTTCGTGCTCTCGAAGGGACGCCCCCGGTCGGTCCACCTGCTCCGGGACAGGCCGAACAAGCACGCCGGCAAGCTCTACCAGTACCGAGCGAGGCGTCGGGATGGTGGGCAGCGGATGTCGCCCCGGTTCAAGACGGTCCCAGCCATGGGCCTCAAGGGGCCGGTCTGGGAGTACCTGGCCGGCTTCGGGGGCACGACCCGTGATCGGTACGCCTTCGAGCACCCGGCCCTGATGCCCGAGGCGATGGCGACGGACCACATCGTCTCATGGTCCCGGCCCGGTGACCTCATCCTCGACCCGTTCCTGGGCAGCGGCACAACCGCCAAGATGGCGCTGCTGAACCACCGGCATTACCTCGGATTCGAGGCCCACCGCCCGTACTACCGGCTCGCCGTGCGGCGGATGCGGGACGCCCACGCCGAGTACCGCAGGCGGCTCGACGCCTGGCTCGCCGGGGCCTGAGCCGGTCACCCCGTCGTCGCAGTGAGGCCCCTCGGAGATGGACTCCGAGGAGACGTAGAGGGTTCGTCTTCACCGAATGAAACGAGGCTATCCATGAACGAGAGCGACCTGAGCCTGATCGACCGAATCGTCCTGGGCAACTGCGTGGAAGGCATGCGGACGCTGCCCGGCGACTGCATCCCGCTGACCGTCACCAGCCCGCCCTACGATCACGTCCGGGCCTACGGCGGACACACATTCGACGACGAGACCTTCCGGTCCGTCGCCCAGGAGCTGCACCGCATCACGATGCCCGGCGGTGTCGTCGCCTGGGTCGTCGCCGACGGCATCGGGGATCACAGCGAGAGCTGCACCAGCGCCCGGCAGAAGCTCTTCTTCCGGGAGGTCGGCTTCAAGGTCTATCACACGATGATCATGGCCCGGTCCGGCAGCCGGTGGCCCGCCAGGGTCCGGTACGGCGACTCGCTGGAGTACGCCTTCATCCTGTCCAAGGGCAGGCCCCGGACCGTCAACCTGCTCCGGGACAAGCCCAACCGTCAGGCGGGCCTGGTCTACACGGATGCCCCCCGGCCGCTGGCCCAGCGGGAGCGCCCGCTGCCGTCGGTGAAGGGCAGGCCGATCTCGGCCCTCGGCGTCCGTTCGGCGGTCTGGACCTACCCGGCGGGGGGCCGGACGACCACGAGGGACCGCTACGCCTTCGACCACCCGGCCCTCATGCCCGAGCGGATGGCCGAGGACCACATCCTGTCCTGGTCCAATCCGGGCGACCTCTTGTTTGACCCGTTCTGCGGTGCGGCGACCACCTGCAAGATGGCCCTCCTCAATCACCGCCGCTACCTCGGCTTCGAGATCAACCCGCAGTACCACCAGATCGCCCTGCGGCGGATGCGGGACGCCCACGCCGAGTACCGACGCCGCCTGGACACCGACCTGCTCGGGGCCTGAGCCGAGCTGCAAGTCGTGGCCGTGAAGCCCTCGGGGGACTGGCCCCCGAGGGGCGTGGAAGCTCCGCCATTATCAACCTGCCCGACACCATCAACCTGGAGAACCAATCGTGAAGAAGACGGCACCGAAGTACCTCGACCGGATCATCCGCTGCGATTGCGTCGATGGGATGCGGCGGCTGCCCGACGGCTGCATCGACATGACCCTGACCTCGCCGCCCTACGGCGAGATCCGCACCTACGGGGGGCAGGCTTTCGACTTCACCAAGTTCCGGGCCGTCGCCGAGGAGCTGTTCCGGCTGACCAAGCCGGGCGGCGTGGTCGTCTGGGTCGTCCGGGAGCAGGCCCCCCGAGGCAAGGGGGAGACGGGCGACAGCTCCCGACAGCGGCTCTACTTCCAGGAGGTCGGGTTCCGGCTCCATCACACGATGGTGATGGATCGGATCGGCTGCCGTTGGCCGGGGAGGAACCGCTACGGCCATCCCCTCGAATACGCCATCATCCTCTCCAAGGGTAAGCCGAAGACCCTACAACTCCTCCGGGACCGACCGAATCGCCACGCAGGCAAAACTCAAGCCTTCACCAAGCGGCGGACTGACGGCTTCCTGGAGAAGGCAGGTGGAGCGAAGACAGTCCCAGCCTTCGGCGTCCGGGGGGCTGTATGGAGCTACGCCGTGGGCCGCAACGTCTCCACGAAGGACCACTACGCCCTCAAGGGCCACCCGGCGCTCATGCCCGAGAAGATGGCCCTGGAGCACATCGTCTCCTGGTCCCGCCCCGGCGAACTCATCCTCGACCCCTTCTGCGGGGCGGCGACGACGTGCAAGATGGCCCTGCTGAACCACCGCCGCCACCTCGGGTTCGAGGTCCACGAGCCCTATTATCATCTGGCCCTGCGGCGGATGCGGGACGCCCAGGCCGAGTACCGACGCCGCATGGATTCGTGGCTCGTCGGGGCGTGAGCACGGGGCGGGCCGGGGGCCGCATCAGCACCCGGCCCGCCTTTCAGCCATCGTTATCAACCGGGGCTCGTCGCCAATCGGTTGATAATCGCCGGAAAGTCGGAAAGCCGGATCGATCCGCCCGTTGATAACCGCTATGACCTCGATGCCTCACTCACCATCCGCTCCAAGGCTGTGGATGGCGATCGGGATAGCGAGTTGGCCCGGTGGCCCTGATCGTCTTGCGAGACTGGGAATGCCGCAAGCATCGGGTGATCAAGGCCCCGGTGCGTCGGGGCGAAGTGCGGCGAAAGAGGCCCGAGGGGCTCGGTCCAGGACCGCCTCGGTCACCGTGCCAGCGTCCAACCGCCCCGTTCCCCCTTCTTGGCGAGCAGACCCAGTTGGGTGAGATGGGTGAGGTGATTGCGTACCTGCCGTTCCTTGACATCACCCAGGTGTCGAGCAAGCTCGGCGGCCGTAACGGCAATTTCTCCTACAATATCATATTTAGCGTTTATTGCCGTTAGCTCCCGGAAGGCCGAGAAGGTACGGGCCTCGGAGTCCTTGATCTCCGGGACGGGGATCGCCGAGAGGGGCAGGCCCAGGTTCTCGTCGCTGACGACCACGACGGGGACGCCCTGTTCGGTGACGCCTCGCCCCCGACCTACCGCCTGGAGCAGGGACGCCCTCACCAACGAGTTGTTCATCGATCGCCACGACGGGTCGGCGTAGCCGTGCCCATCGACCCGGATCAGCGACCCCTCCGCCGCCTTCCCCTCCCAGCGGCGATTTCCCCAGCCCCCGTCCTTGCCGGCTGCGTCGATCCGCCCGGTGCGAACAAGCCAGTCCCGCACGGCTGCGGGGGGCACACGGGGAGTGCCGAGGACCAGGATCAGGTCGCAGTCCATCCATGAATTGCTGGCCCGGTCCTTCCCCGAGCGGAAGTACTCCTTGCGGGCGATGCGACTCGACCAGGACGGCTCCAGCGATTCCAGCGCCGCCAGGTGGCCCCGGTGCGTGATCACGCCGACCTTCCGGGCGTCGGGATGCCCGGCGATGAGGCCCCGGACGAGGCCCCGGACGACGTTCTCCGAGGTCTTCTGGGTCACGTCCGCCGACGTGTACTGCACGGGCGGGACTCGATATTCCGGCCTCCCGGCGGGGGTGCGGTCCTGGACGGGCCGCCCGAGCATCTCCTCCAGGAGCGCCCGGTCGCCGGTGGCGTCCTCGAACCAGGCGACGGCCCCCTCGGGCGGATCGACCTTCCACACGCCGACCAGCGCCTTGTGGTAATCCCGCCTGCCGCCGGTCTCCCCGTCCTTCGCCTTCGTGTACGTGTCCTCGACGACCACGCAGAGGTGGGCCAGCTCCCCGCAGGCGTGGGCCAGGGCCAGGCGCAGGGCGTCCCTGTCCGGGTCGATGCCCGAGGCTCGCATGGCACGGTAGAGCAGGTAGTCGCAGCGTTCCGGTCGCCGGATCGGCTCCTTGCTTGGGATCGCCCTCACCCTCGGCAATTCCGACTTCGCCCCGTCCCGCTCGGCGGCTCGGAAGTGTTCGACGACGGCTTGATCTTCCAGCTCCACGACGAGTCCCTGAGCGGACCGGGCCAGGTGGCGGGTAAATACCACCTTTTGCACGTCGCCCAACTGCTCGGAGACCTCCACGGCGGCCCTGGCGAGCCGGACCACCTGACGCAGGTGATCCACGTGGGACGCCTGCGGGCCGACGGGCCTGGCCGTCACCTTGACCATGGGACGCAGCAGGGCCAGCGGGTCTTCGTGGATGAAGACGACGGGCCTGCCCTCGGCGATGGAGAACCCGCCGCTGGAGGCCCGAGCGTGGGTGGCGACGGCGTGGGCGGCGTTTCGTGCCCGTTCCCGTCGCCGCTGGTACTCGCAGGACCGCTGGTGCGGGCAATCCGGGCAGACGGCCTCGCCGACGTTCAGGCCGGCGTCCAGTGCCATACGGGCTTCCCCGGAGCCGCCATCAGACTCGAACTTCCGGCAGGTCGATGCGTCGATGGGCGGGTAGGAGGCGGCGTCCAGCCCGGCCCCGGCGAGTGCCTGGGCCAGCTCCTCGCAGGCGTGGTGGGTGGGCAGGACGGTCAGGCTCTTGCCCGCTTCGAGCATCGCAGCCCGGTCCGCCGTTGACTTGCCCACGCCGGTCATCGAGCCGTCGTAGAAGACGGAGCCGGGCTTCCCGAGGCCCTCAAGCCGGGCCTCGGCGAGTGACTCCCTGAGCCGGGCGAGAGAGAAGATCTCCCCCTCCGGCTCTTGGTATGGCTCGTGGACGACGTTGAGCAGCGTCCCCCGAGGCATCCCCTTGGCGTGGACGTGACGGTAGGCGTTGCGGACGACTCGATCGACCTCGCTGTCATCCAGCGGTTCGGCGGTGCGGGCGTTGAGCATCCCGATGGCGGCCAGGAGATCGTCCTCCTCGGGGTCGTATTTCTCCACGAGCCGGGCGGCCTGGCCGAAGAGTCGTATGTTTCGCTCGCCGTCGGAGGGGGGCTCTACTTCCTCCAGATAGGCCGTCATCCGGGCCTGGAGATTCGTCTGGTGTTCTTCACCGAATAAAGGAAACGTCTTTGCGGCCGGGGACGCCGACCTCGCCGGGCCGGGAAGCTCCGGGGACGGTCCCAGGGGCGGCAAGGCCGACAGGATCTCGTCCAGCTCGTACCGCCGGGAGGGATCGGCCTCGGCGATCGTCGCCGGGGCCGGGTCACCGTTGACATTCATGAACCCAGGCAGTCGCATGACCCTGGCCGGGTCGTGGATGCCGGGGTCGGAGCCCAAGGCCCGGATGAGCAGCTTCTGGATCACCGTCCACAGGGACAGGTCGATGATCGGTTCAAGGAGCCTCCAATACAGGTGGACCCCGTGCCCGGAACCCACCGTCATCGTGGGGGGCGGCAGACCGGCACCGAGGGCCGATTCCACGGCGGCCTCCACGCCGATGTGCTCCAGGTCCGAGAACAGGCAGCGGGCCAGCCGGACATCATTCCGGGACGACCCGCCGTGGCGGGATCTGGGGTTCGCCGAGCAGTAGATGTTGAGCGGGTGTCCTGCAACCACCCTGCACGCCCGTTGGCCCCCCTCCAGTGCCGCCCTCCAGGTCGTGACCACGCCGGAGGGGTGGTTCATGGAGGCCAGATCGGGCAGGACGGATTCCAGGCCCTCAGCGGCCACCCACGGGTGGAAGCGGTACTGGCGGCGGGTCTCACGCCAGCGGAACTACGTCTGGGGCGAGACGGGGGTCGGGAAGACCTTCAGCATCGAGAGGACGCTGGAAGAGGCCCAGGATCGGGGCATCCGCAGCTACCGCAAGCTGGAGGGCAAATGCACCCCGGTCGGCCTGTACGAGCTGGCGAGGGACTTCCCCGACCACATCCTCTTCATCGACGACGACCCGATGCTGGTGCAGGACCGGCTGTCGCAGCAGATCCTCCTGCACCTCTGCGGCGACGGGCGCATCGACCCCGAGACGGGGAGGAACGTCAGGACGATCTCCAACGTCAAGTCCAAGGGCCGTGAGCGATGCCAGTTCACCGGCTCGGTCGTCATCACGAACAACGTCCGGCTGGCGAACATGCCGGTGCTCCGGGCGCTCCAGGGCCGGATTCGCACGTACCACTTCCGCCCCACCACGAGCGAGCTGGTGGCGATGCTGCGGCACCTGGCCGAGGTGGTCGATTGCTACGAGGTCGATCTGGAGGAGCGGCAAGAGATCTGCGAATTCATCATCTCGGAGTGCGAGCACTCCCAGCAGCAGCTCGACCTCCGGCTCCTGAAGCACGCCATCAGCGACTACATCCAGTGGAAACGGGGCGAGGTCAAGCTCCACTGGAGGCATCTCGTCGTTTCGAGCTTGCAGGATCACTTCTCGCCCGCCCCGGCGATCAACCGAGAGGACCGCAAGCACCTGGAGCAGGACCGGATCGTGGACCTCATCGAGGAAGCGGCCGAGGCCGGAGTGAGCAAGGAAGCGGTGGTGGAAGGCTGGATGGCGTTCAGCGAGAAGAAGAAGACGGCGTTCTACGACCGCCTGAAGGAATTGCCCGAGGAGATGCAGCGGCAATATCAGGCCCTCCCGGACAAGCGGACCGCCGCTTCGGCCGAGGAGCAGGCCCCGGACCCGGAGACTGCCTATGTCCACGAGCTGATCGAGGACGCCGAGGGCTTCAGGAAACCCTCCCGTTCCATGGTGCTCAAGGTCTGGACCATGGTCACCAAGCGATCCGAGGCCGAGTTCCAAGCCCTCCTCGGTCGCCTGTCCCCGCCCTGGAGGGCTCGGTACGACGCCCTCCCCGAGAGGCGGTCCGACGTGGCGTGAATGGGTTCCCCGGACGACCACGGCAAGATGGACAAGCCGTGGACGTTCTGGCAAAATGTACACTGACAAGGGGCCATCCGACTCATGAGCAGCAAGACCAAGATCCAGTGGTGCGACTCGACCGTCAACCCGACGATGGGTTGCGACGGCTGCGAGATCTGGGGGGCGCAGCGGAAGACCTGCTACGCCGGCACGCTCCACGTCCGCTTCGGCGGCGTCACGCCCGGCTATGCGCCCCGGTTCGAGGAAGTCACCCCCTTCCCCGGCCGGGTCGCCGAGGCGTGCGGCTGGTCGGACCTGGCGGGGAAGCGGAGGGCCGACAAGCCCTGGCTCGACGGGATGCCCCGGCTGATCTTCGTCTCGGACATGAGCGACTCGCTCTCGGCGGCGGTGCCCTTCGATTTCCTGCGGGACGAGATCATCCCGAATGTGATCGGCGAGCGGGGCCGTCGGCACCGCTGGCTCTGGCTGACCAAGCGGCCCGACCGGATGGCGAAGTTCTCGGGCTGGCTCGACGATCAAGCGATCGAGTGGCCCGAGAACCTGTGGGCGGGCACCAGCGTCACGTCGCAGGCAACCACGTGCCGCATCCGGCACCTCGTCCGGGTCGGCGACGAGCGGACGGTCCGGTTCCTCTCCGTCGAGCCGCAGGTGGAGGCCATCGACCTGTCGGCCTGGCTGCCCCGGATCGACTGGGTGATCCAGGGCGGCGAGTCGGGCCGCAGCGCCCGGCCATTCAACATCGCCTGGGCCGAGTCCCTGATCGATCGATGCGGCGAGCGGGGCGTGCCGTACTTTCTGAAGCAGCTGGGCTCGCACGTCGTCGAGGGCGGGCGGCGGCTGAAGTTCGCCGACGGCCATGCGGGCGACTGGGACGAGTGGCCCGCCGGCCTGCGGGTCCGCCGGCTCCCCGCCTCGGCGACGGTCAGGGCCTCGGTGGGATGAACGGCGCCCTGGCCAGGAGCACGTTGTCGTTGATGCGGGCCTTGCCGGTGTCGCTGTGAAGCCTGCCGGATTTGAGCAGGTCGCCGATCGCAGCGTTGTGGTCCTTGATTTCGTGCCGCCCGAAGTGGGCGAGGAGGCCCCTGAGCCGGAGGGCCTTTCGGGAGAGGCGACCGTCCTCGGGGACCAGGGCGAGGAGGCCCTTCCGCAGCTCGGAGAGGTCCGGCACCTCCTCATCGGGGGTGAGGTCGAAGAGCGTCCCCTCCGTGAACTCGGCCCCGAGGAACTCACGCCGGGCCTTGCACATGGCGTCGTTGATCAACTCCAGGCCGTCCTCGTGGCGGGTCGCATAGATCAGGTGATACTTCGGGACTCGGTGGTGATACTTCGCCTTGATGGCGCAGCTGGCGACGTACCGGAACGACGGCAGCATCCGGCCCATGTACTCCGAGGTGAGGCGGCCGAGTTTCTGCGGGAAGTCGAGGTCCGGGTCGAGGGCGATGGCCCTCCAGTAATCGCCCCCGGCGATGGCGTCGAGCGTGGCCAGCTCGACGGGGCCGGCCGAGGCGTCTTCGAGCTGGTCGAGCGGCTCGTCGGCCGTCTCGGCGGGGATGTCCTGGTGCCGCTGCAAGGCCGCCAGCGCCCACCGCATGAACGTGGCCGAGTTGAAGTTCAGCAGCACCTCGACGCTGGAACTCGACGAGCGGATCTGGTCGTAGACCGCCTTCATGCGGTCGAAGACCAGGCCCCGGACGCTGTAGGGATCGACGTAGAGGAAGACGGTGTGGTTGCGGGCCAGGGCGGCGATCTCGGGGAGGTGCTCGTCGAAGGTGCCGGTCCGGGGCTCGGCATGCTCACCGTATCGGTCGAGCACGGCGACGAGGTAGCGATAGTTCTCGGGGTCGGCCTCGATGAACAGGCCCCGGATCGGGACGCCCTTGGCCCGCCATTTCTCGATGGTCGAGCCGATGATGACCGGCGAGCCGGGCTGCCCGTCGCCGAACTCCCCCCGCCCGGCGAAGCAATCGACGACCAGGATGGGCCTCTTCAGGGTGTTGACCTTGGGGACGTAGGGTTCGAGGTAGTAGCCGAGGATGAAGTCCTTGTACCTGGACCAGTCCCGCTTCTTCCCGAAGAAGTCGCCCATCATGCAGTCCTCTTCGTCACCCGAACACTCGATTACTTCGTCATCGTCAAGTCCGGCCAGCCCGTCAGCTCCTCGCTCGTTCTCTCCATCTGGGCATTCAGGCAAACTTGAGCTTGCGGACATGCCCGAGCGATCGTATCCGTCAGACGTGAGGCGGACACCAGACTGCCCTTCTACTCGCCGATGTCCTCATCCCAGAGGTCGGGCCTGGCCCGGATGAACTCCTCCATCAGCCGGACGCATTCCTGGTGGTCGAGCACCTCCAGGACGACGCCCCGTGACCGCAGGTAGTCCTCCGGCCCCCGGAACGTCCTATTCTCGCCGATGATGATCCTCGGGATCTTGTAGAGCAAGGCCGTGCCCGAGCACATGTCGCACGGGCTGAGCGTCGAGTGTAGGGTGGCCCGCCGGTAGCCGCTCGCCTTGAGCCGCCCGGCGGCCTCGATGGCGTCCATCTCGGCGTGGAGGATGGCGCTGCCCCGCTGCACCCGGCGGTTGTGGCCCCTGCCGACGACCTGGCCGTCGATGACCAGGACCGAGCCGATGGGGATGCCACCCTCGGCGAGCCCGGCCTTCGCCTCGTCGATCGCCGCCTGCATGAACGGGTCTCGGAGTGAGGGCTCGGCCATGGTCGGTCCTCCGGCGAATGAGGCGATGATCACCACGGGGATCAGGCCGGCTCGGGCACCCGGATCTCGATGCCGTACTGCGGGGCGACCGCCACGAGCTTCTCGATGTCCTCGGGCGTGGGAGCGACCGCATCGCCGTCCTCGTCGCTCGCCGCCCGACCCACCTCCAGGAAGTATCGCTCCAGCCCGGCGGGCGTCACGACGATGAGCATCCGTGCGGGCCGGTCGCCGACGTTCTTGAAGTGATGCAGGCTGCCCTTGGCGAGCGTGACCCAGGAGCCGGCCCCGGCGGCGATGTCTCGCCCATCGACGTGGAAGGCCAGCTCGCCCTCCAGGACGTAGAACGCCTCGTCCTCCCGGCGGTGGATGTGCGGCGGCGGTCCGCCGCCGGGAGGGAAGATGGCCTCGACCAGGGCGAAGGCTCCGCCCGTCTCCTCGCCGCCGGCCTTGATGGTGTAGCGGTCGCCGACGACCCAGACCGTCCGGCCCTCGCCCGCACGCAGGACGATGCTGTTCATGAATCCGCCTCTCGTAGCTTCGGCTCGTCTGGGACGGGAGCCGTCATCGGTCCCGTGATCCCGGACGGATCGGTAGGATACCACGACCGGCGTCCGTTCACCCCGGACGACCCCGAACCGATCCGCCGCATGACGCCTCCGATGGGAGGAGTCCCGCATCGCCCGGACGAGGAGGCACGGAGCCGATGAGCACGCTGGTCGTCGAGGTCTGCGAGGTCAAGGCCGTCCACCCGCACCCCAACGCCGATGCCCTGGAGTTCGTCACGGTGAAGGGATGGCAGGTCATCGTCCAGAAGGCGTTGGCCCTGAAGCCCGGCGATCGGGTCGTCTACTTCCCGCCCGACACCGTGATGCCGCCGGAGCTTGCCGAGCGGCTGGGCATCGCCAAGTACCTGGCACGGCTGCCCAGGGAGATCGACGGCAGCCGCAGGCCGGGCCTGCTGGGCGTATTGCCTACGTCTTCGTGGACGACAGAAGGGTCGTCGGGTTCTCCATGGTCGGTGAGGCGTCGAGGCACGCCAGGACGCTCGCCCAGGGGAGATGGCCGATGCCGCTGCGGGCGCCGGTCTCTCAAGCCGGACGTTGATGTTGAGGGGGAGGACTGATGGAGTATTCCACTTTCAGTTCGCAAATGGAATCGTGGTACTCCACCTGCACCTCGCCGGGCGGTGACGATGGAGATGTCCATGGGGGCTCGATCTGGTCGGCTGGTGACGGATGGAGGATTGCGAGGCGGATATCACCCGGAAGGGCAACCTCTCGGATCGTCGAACGGGCGATCCCGACATGGACACACCATGTGGGGTTTCGTCAAAATTTATGCAGTTATTGTATTGTAAGTTTTTCGATATTAGAATAGGTCGGCTGCCCAGGAAGGCGGCACAACAAAGGCCAAGGAAGGCAATCAACATGACGTGCAAATTCAGCAACGCCACCCACTCCCCCGGCCCCGAGTTCGGCGAGCCGTGGAATCAGTGCGACTGCCCGGCAAGCGACCCGCTGGCCAAGGTCCAGATCGTCCGAGACGAGGAGGGCTGGTGCCTCATCGTTCAGGATGGCCCAGGCCATTGGTCCCGTGTCGCCGGGTCATTCTCATCGAGGCGTGAGGCCAGGATGAGGGTGCAGCAGGGGATCGATCTCTGGGCCACACTCGGGGACTCCAACGGTCTCCCAACTCGGGACCGGCCGCAGCTCTGTGACCCTGCCGGGAGTGGAGGAGACCTTGCTTCTGATCGTCAACAATTGATCGGCTCGGTCCAGTCCTTGAAAGACAAACTCGCTGACATGATGAGGACTCTGGCCGGATACCTCCTTATTACAGAAGACGAACTGAGGAAAGCCACGTGTACGCATTATTTAATGCTGTTGTTTGACGGACGAGATGTAGCCCAGGAAGCACACGAAATCGACAGCCAGTTCCGGCTGCTGGGAGAACTCGTGTGGACGCTCGATGCGATCGATCCCGGCATGGTCCTTTGATGCGACGTGTCGGTTGCAGCCGTGGTCTTCGTGCCCGCCGATGAGGAGGCCCCTGCACGGCGGGGATCGAGTCGTAGCCTGCCCCGACCGGCGTCACGGCTCTCCGCTGGCTGTTCCGACAACGGTGATTGCCCGGCTGATCACCTCGTTCTCGGGGGAGCCGGCGGGCCTCTGGGTGCTCCTTTGTGACGGGCGGTTCGCTATCGCAGCCGCCGGAGGTTCTTGTTCACGGCGTCGGGGTCGAACGCCTCGGGGTCGAACTCCCCCCGCCACTCCAGGAACTCCTCGTGCTGCTCGTGCTCGGGGTCTCGGATGGCCTCGGCGAACTCCATGTAGCCCCACGGCCCGCCCAAGTCCTCCGGCGGGCAGGCCCGCTTGCCGTCGATGCAGGCCGGGTAAGTCATCCCCTCCTCCGGCGACACGACCTTCTCGACGAGCACCTCGTGCTGCCAGTTGTCGCCGAAGTCGTAGGTGTAGCGGAGCTTCGCCTTCGCCTCCGGGGCGACTTGGCCGAGCCTCGCCCTGCTGGCGTCCTCCATGTCCAGGTCGGCCATCCCCCTGGGGTCGGTGTAATGCTCGCCGCCGACCTCGAAGTCGTAGAGGTGGTAGTTCTCCCAGCCCATCGCCACCTGGATGACCTCGTGGAGCATGGACAGCGAGCAGTCGGGGACAAGCAACCGCCGCCAAACCGGCGGCCGGATGTCCTTGAGGGTGACCTTCAGCTGGTAGACGGAGCCCGCCGCCTTGGCAGCCTGTGACTTCGGCGTGGTCCTCTGTGACTTCGGGGCGGCCCGTTGGGGCTTCCCGGCCTGCTCCACTTCGTCGATGGCCTGGTTCAGCCGGTCGGTGACCTTGCCGGTCACCTTCAGCAGCTTCACGGCGTCCCGGCCCTCGGCGTCGAGCAGGGCCTCGGACAGGGCCAGGCAGATGCGGGCCAGCTCGTCCATCGTGAAGGGGATCGATTTCGTGGCGGTCGAGGGGATGTCCAGCTGCTCCTTCAAGCCCACATCCAGGCCGGGAGCCCCGGCGATGACGGCCCGCTCGGAGCGGCCGAGCTTCAGGTCGGCCGCAAGGGAGCGGCTCTCCGGCTGCGCCAGGACGCCCGCTGCGAAGGTTGCCAGCATGCCGGCGGCGTCGGTCATACTTGCGGGGGGCGGATCACCGGGGCTGCTGGGCTTCTTCCGGGCCATCGAGTCACTCCTGGTGATCCTGAGAGGCCGCCGAGGCCCGCCCCAACCGCTCGGGAGGTACAAGACGAGCGACCGCCCTTAACCTGGCCTCGACGAGGATTGCCCGGCCCGGATCGTCTCCTTGGCCCATGATAGCAGGGCCTCGGGGTCGGCGAGCACCTGGAGCGGCACCTCGTAGTAGGACTTCAAGGTCTGCCGCTCGTTGGGGCGGAACGGCCCCATGCCCCTGGCCAGGTAGTCGCCCTTGGAGCCCTCGTCCACCTTCAGGTAGAGCCGACCCCCGTAGGCGATGGCGAAGATCGTGTCCCGCCAGTACAGGCCGTGGCCCCCGAACAAGGGCCGGGCGGTGACCTCTCCGAGGCCCGACAGGCGGTCGAGGATCTGCTGCTCGAAGCGGTCGGCCGCCATCTCAGCCCCCTTCATCTCATCCGGCTCCCGCCCTCGGCACCAGCGCCTTCTTCAGCGGGCAGTCAACCCCGACCGGCTCTCCCCGGCGATACCGCTGCAACAACTCCTGCGACCGCCGGGCGAGCATCCGGCGGACCTCCCGCCGCTTCCCCTTGACCGTGGGGATCGCCATGCCGTCGTAGCCGGTGGTCCGGTGCCGCATCCAGGCGATCACGGCGGCCTCGGCCCTCTGCTCGACGGGGATTCGCTCCGTCCGGGAGACCGTGCCGCTGCCGACCGGCGTGGCGTGCTCAGTGACCGCCCGTGCGAGGCGGTCGGCCAGGTCGGCGTGACCAGGGTGGAAGGCGAGGAACGCAAGCACCGCCCCGTGGAAATCCTCAACGTACCCGGCCTGGTCCACCTCTCGGCGACGTGAGGCCGCCTCCTTCCGCTTGGCGTAGCCCTCGGTTGAACGCTCGGCCTCCAGTTCGGCACGAATCCGATCGATCGTCGCCGACGACGCCCAGACGCCCCTGTAGAACATCCTGCGGCCCACCTTCTCCTGCACGACCCAGTGGTCCCCGGCGGCCTTGACCCGGCGGGTGAGCCCGGCGTCCCCTGGCGGCAGGAAAACCCAGCCCTCCGGCACGGTCACAACCCTCCCGTCGGAGGCCCGCACGGAATTCGGGGTCGGTCCTGGTAGGCAAGTTCGGCCATCCTTTCCTTGATCGTTCGCCACCACTTCCTCCAGGATCATCCCTCGGGCTTGTGCTCCCTAGCATCCGATGGCCGTCGTCACGGGTCAGCGTCCCTTCCTGGTCGCCCGGAATTCCGATTCGTCGCCGCTGTGGAAGACGATCATCCCGTGGAGTTCGTCGCCGCTCGCCACGGCCCAGCCCCGCCCCTGCGCCGGGTCCATCTCGTCGTTGCCGTCCCAGGTGCATTCGAGGGCCGGCTTGCCCTCCCGTGTCCCCGGTCGGCAGTCCATGCTCCCGTGGACATAGCCGAAGTGGAACTCGCCGCTCCCTTCGCCGTCGAACTCGAAGTAGCCCTCTTCCTCCTCGTCAACGAAGTCCTGATCCCAGGCGCTCATCGAGGTGATCCGCCAGCGACCGGCGAAGGGGGACGGCGGCTTCGACTTGGTTTTCGCCATGGTCCACCTTCCCAGTTCATTGGGACTTCGGCTTCCACGGAATCGCCGTCGCACCGCTCCACACGCCCTTGATTGCCGGGAGGTCGGCCTCGGCCAAGACGGCGTTGAGTCGGTCGGTCACCGCCTGCTTCCTCGCCTCGAAGTCATGGTACATCGTGTGCTGCCTGAACCCGCAGGTGCATCTCTCCTCGTCGATCTCCCCGAATCTGACGAGTGAGGTATAGAGACCACGCAGATTCCTCAACTCGTGGTACAGGGCTTCGAGCAGCATCCGCCACGCAGGATCGGTGAAGTCGGCCCGCCGCTTGGTCAGCGTCCGACCCTGGACAGTCCCCGTGTTCAGGAGGCTGATCAGATCGCCCAGCGACTCGGCGAACTTCTTGTAGCTCCCGCAGCTCTTCAGCGCATCCTGTAGCGCCGCCCGGTCGAACTGGGCGCTGTACTCTTTCAGGGCGTCAAGGTCGGAGGGGCTCCTCCCGCCCGAAGTGGATTCGATCTCTTGGAGGGCCTCCTGCTCGGCGTCCCGCCTCCACCGGAGGAGCAGGCTCTTCGTGTATCTCCCCTCGTCGTTGTCCACGAGCTTGGCGCAGGACTGGCAGAGCCAGATGCCGTTCCTGATTCCCTTTCGGTCATCCGAACTCATCAAAGGATCGTATCGGGGACCGCCGGCGGAGGCTGCGGTGATGTGGGCCGCCACGCCGACGAGGACCGACCTCGACGGCTCGCTGTGCGGGCCGCTCGTCGCCTTCCGGCACGAGGGGTTCGAGCAACGTTGCCCGACCCGCTTTGCGAGGGTCTCGATCGTTGGCCTCGTGAAGTCGTCTCGCATCGATCCCTCACGATCTCCTGGGGCGATCCCTCAGCCGAGGCCCAGGCGCCCCGTCTCGGCTTCGAGGCTCTCCCGGACCGCCTTGAGCCTGATCTCCCTCGCCGGGATGTCCCCGACGACCCTGGTCGTCACGTAGTCCCACCAGCGGCGCCTCGAACTCCGCTTGTCTAGGAAGCACCACCGGGCGAGGTAGTTCCATCGCCCTCCAAAGCCGTGTCGCTTCACGTCGGTGTCGAGTTAGTCCTTGTCTGATTCAGCAGCGGAGTCCACCGATGGCGATTCGGCCGAAGGCTCAGTTCTGCCTGGCTGTCGTTCGGCATGCGGCCCGACCTCGGGCATGCCGCCCTTGCCAAGCATCTCGGACGCCTCCGTCGCCGGATCATCCGAACCAGCTGCTCCTTCACCTCCCCTGTCTCTCAGAAATGCCGATCCTTGGCTGAGCGACCTCTCCGAATAGGCGACAATCGCCTCGATGAGCGCCGATCGGTCCAGGGACTTGGCCGCTTTACCTTTGATGATTCGCTGTAAACGAACGACGCCCGACAAATCTGATGTCGGCATGCCGTCCAGCATGCGAATCAAGCCGTCACGTCCATGTGCCTGCAGCTGCGAGACGGGGTTGAACGTGGGCTTCGTCTCGGCGGGCTTCCTCTCCTTGAGGCCCGCCTTGAGCTTGTCGGAGAGGAGGATCTCCTGTAATTGCTCGGCGAACTGCGGATCGTCCTGGGCCTTCTTCACCACGCAGCGGACCAAGGCGCCCAGCTTCATCTCCAGGGCCTTCAGGGTCTCCCGATCATCGCCCCGCATGATCCATGAACTCCTTCGTCAGGTCGATGACGTACTGGTAGAGGTAGCGGTCTCCCGACCTCGACCGGCCATACTTCTCTTTGAAGCTCTTCGGCTTATTGTCGGTGAGGGGAACGTCGGCAAACGTGTTGGCGAGCGGGATGACGGTCTTGAAGATGGGGGCCGGGGGGAGGCCCAGTTTGGCGAATACCCTCGTGAACCGGGCCGGCAGGTTGTTGATTCCTCGGACATGGGCCTCCGACCGGGAATAGAACTTGGTCACGACCAAGCCGAGGCAACGGATCTTGAGCAGCGGACGCTCCCTGCTGAATTGCTCGATCGACTTGACGATCTGGGGGATGCCGTAGGTCGAGAGAGTGTCGGGGATCGTCGGAATGAAGAAGTAATCGCTGATCTCGATCCCGTTTCGGGTGATGAATCCGAGATTCGGGGGGCAGTCGATCAGCACGTAGTCGAATTGTCCTGGGACATCGTGTATGGCCGCCTTGAGCACCTCCATCGGGGTGATCGCATACCCCAGCTTCACCGGGATCTCACTCATGCGATCCTGGACGTTGATCAGTCGGATGCTGGATGGCAGGAGGCTGAGGCCGTCGAGGCCGAGATTCGAGACCCCTCTCTGGATCGCCCTGCGGATGTCGAAAACACTCGTGCCGTCGAGTTTGTCCTGGAACAGCTGGAAGATCGTGAGGCCCTGGTCGTCGAGTTCCTCCCAGCGCTCTTCCTCGATCAGTGATATCGTCGCATTGGTCTGCGGGTCCAGGTCGATGACCAAGACCCGCTTGCCGTACTCGGACACCAGGCACTCGGCCAGTTGGACGGTCGTCGTGGTCTTGCCCACGCCGCCCTTGAGATTGATCAGGCTCACGACGATGGGAGGCATAGAGAGAATTCCTCGCCGACCGGGAGTTGAACAACAACACCGAATCTAGCAATTAAAGATGGATGTTCGGCTTACATCACGATCGCCGTCCTGTGCGTCCCTCAAGGAGCGGTGGTCGGGGATCAATCCCGATCCCTGACGCCCTCATCCCGGATCGAGCGTGATGCGGCCATGCAGTCTACACTTCGTGCAAACTTGAAACAAATGCCTCGGGCCAGCGACGGTATATCTTGACCGGTCCGATCGGCGGGTCACCACGGACCAGAAGGTATGGCTGGCTCCGGGCATCGAGATCAGGGCTCGGCGGCATTCGCTCCGAGGATATTCACGATCCGGGAGCGGAGGGCACAGCTCCGGGCCTCGTAGAACTCCCGGAACCCGGCGATCGACTCGGGCAGCTCGCCGAGGAGGTGGTTGTCGCAGTAGTTCGTCCGGGAGGTCGGCGAGAGCGACCCGCTGATCCATTCCGACGGCATTGCGGCCTGCTTCTCGACGTTCTCCGCTCCCTCAAGCAGCTGGAGGTTCGGCAGGCAGTCCACCATCTCCTTGAACGCCTCGATGTCGCCCTCGGGCACACCCGCCCTCTGCAACCTCGCCCTGGTGAAGCGGGACCGGGGGAAGACGTGATCGATGTGGAAGTGGTGGTTCGTCACGTCCACGAACGGGAAGAGGAGCGTCAGCAGGGCGAACAGCCGCTTGTCGCCGTACCGCATCTCGACGAGTTCGTCGATCTCCTCGTCGCCGAACATGAGGGACTTGCCCCGCCTGGCCATCGCCTCCTGGAGCTTCTCCACCGGGAAGCCGTCCTGCCCGTGCTCGGCGATGACCTCCCGGATGGCGGTGAGCAGCGTGTCCAGACCACTCCCCCAGATGCCCGACGCCTTGAGCAGGCTGCGGATCAGCCACGTGCGGATCGCCTCACGGTCGTGGGCGAAGCCGCCCTTCGTGACGTAGTGACCATCGAGATTTCGGCGGTTGATGTAGTAGGCGATCGGCAGGATGGCGCTGTCGGCCCGCAGCGACTTCTCGTGGAAGCCGAAGCCGGCCAGCAGCTGCACGGCCACCTTGAGGGACCGCTTCACCTCGGGCCACTTACCTTCGAGGGCCTGCATGTTCTCCCGGCTGAAGTTCTCCACCTTGAAGCCCACGCTGCCGATATCCGCCAGCATGAGGCCCGCCTTGAGCACGAGGTCTTGCGAGAAGGCGAACCCCTCGCCCGTGTCGTTCAGCTCATCGACGAGCGTGTGGATCTCCTTGCGGGCGTCCCCCGACCACTGGGCGACGGCGATGGACAGCAGCAGGTCGGAGTACGAGAGGACCGTCCCGCCGCTGTTCATGCGGATGAAGATGTTGAGCACCTTGTCGAGGTTCTGGCTCTTCTCTTCGTAGTACGAGATCAGGTTCCGGTTGTGGACGACCTGGAAGAGCTGGTCGAGCGTGGAGAAGGCCCGGTCCAGCCTCTCCTGCGGCAGTCGCTCGTTGAGCCACCTCAGCATCGGCGGCCCGCTCTGCATCCCGAGGATGTCGCCGACCTTGAACCAGCACTCTCCTGGGATGGCGGAGCCGGCACGCTCCTCGGTGAGGAACTCGAAGCGGTACTCCATCCCGCCCTCGTCGGCACCGCCCTCGTCGGCCAGAAGGTCGAGGTACAGGTGTCGGACCGGGTAGGCGTTCGGGTTGTTCTTCCACTTGTAGGGGAGTCGCCACGCCATCGAGCCGCAGAGGCCGATGTTCAGCGCCGTGAGCCGCTGCTGGCCGTCGAGGACGGCCTTGAGGTCCGTCTCGTGGAACACGGGGAGCTGCGGGCAGTGGGGGTTGTCACGCTCGTGGTAGTTGCAGACGAAGGCGTAGAACTTGTACCTGCTGCTGTTCGAGCGATCGACGTTCCAGTACAGGAACGTGCCGAAGGGGTAGCCCTGCATCAGGCTGTCGAAGAGGCGGGCAATCTGCTCCGGCTTCCAGACGAACTCCCGCTGGATCGCCGGGAGGACGAACTTCGTCTGCTGGATGGCCTGGAGCGTCTCCCTGATGGTGCCGCCGGTCTGATACATAGTTTCTCAATCCTGGTGCGGTGGTGATGAGCCCAGCACTCGGCGACGAGTGTCAAGGGAGGGTTCGGCACCTTCAGCCGTCGGTCTTCCTGTCGTCGATCCATTCGAACAGGCTCGGTCCGCTGATGGTCTCTCCGCCCTTGCGGAACAGGTCCAGCTGGATGCGGACGTAGCCGACTCGACTCCAGATCTCCTCGAACAGGTCCGAGCTTCTCTCGAAGTCGAGCCTGCCCGGAGGGCCATCGACGGAATCATCCCGATAGGCCAGGATGCGGTCGATGGAGTCGCCCTCGCCGAGTCGCAGCACCCGGATCTCGGATTCGGCGAACCCGAGGCCCTTCAGGGCATCGACGACCGGTCCGACGCTCGCCTCGCTGCCGGGGTGGATCGTGACCCGCTGGATCATCTCGGTGTAATCCGACTTCTTCCAGCCCAGCTTGGACTCCACGTCCTCGTTGAGCTGCCACTCGCAGGCGAACTTCGCCTTGTCGAGGGAATCCCGATCGCTTGTCCAGCGTGTCCCGTCGGGATAGTCGATCCGGCAGTGGTGGATCTTGAACCTCGTCTGTCGCTCGATCGAGAGCTTCGTCGTGCCCGTGGGGGACTGAAGCTCGGCCTGATACCAGCCGGGCGAGATGCGGCGCCATTTTAGGCTGGGGATGTCCAACGGGCTGGCTCCGATGTTCCAAGACCGGTGAGATCGACCCTCCACGAACTTGCAATCGCTTCAGATCTCCCTGAGGTGCCCGTCGTGGACGAGCTGGTCGAACTGCCGCTCCACACGACTCGGCATGGACCCGCCCCGCACGAGCATCCCCAGCTCCATGTTGATCGTGAACGCCTGCCGGGTCAGGTTCGCCGAGGAGAGGAACATCCACTCGCCGTCGGCCACGGCGCACTTGACGTGCAGGATGCCGACCTTGCCGTTCTCCCCGACGGTGCGATTCTCCTGGGGCCAGAAATAGACCGTGGAGCAGCCCGCCACCTCCTGCCCCAATGCCCGGATCGTGCTGTATTCGCCCTGGCCCTCGATCCGATCGGGCGTCTCCACGACGACGGTGAGCCGGACGCCCCGGCCCGCCGCTTTCACGAGGGCCTTCGCCACGTTGGGTATCTTGTAAACGGCGAAGCTCACCAGCGTGATTCGGGTCCGGGCGGCGTCGAGCACCTGGAGGATCGCCTGCTCGGTGCGGCGGAACGGCACGACCCCGGCGTCGGGTCCGGTCCAGATCGGCTCGACCGACTGCGAATCCCGATGTGCCCGCTCCGCATGGGCCGCCGTCTGGATCGCCACGGCGACCGTCCGGGCGTCGATCTCCCCGGACTCCTCCCGCCACCGGTCCACGAAGGCCAGCGCCAGATCCCGGTGCTCGTGGTGGGCGATCCGCCGGGCGACCTCGGACCGCAGCGAGCCCGCCGGGCAGGCGAGGATTGCCGAGGCCAGCGCCTCCACCGTGCCGCCGGGCAGGCCGCACGCCAGGGCGTAGGATGCCTCGACGATCCACCGCTCCGGGGTCATGGCTCGGGCCTGAAGAAGGAGAGGGTCGCCCGTTCGACCGTCGGCACCAGCGCCGACCGGTCCAGGTACTTGTTGCCCCGCTCGCAGGAGGTCTCAGGCAGGAACGAGCAGGCGTGGCAGGACGCCCCGTGCAGCTTCTCGCCGCCCCCGGCCGGGTGCTCCGAGCAGAGCGGGTCGGAGGCGCAGAGCCCCATCTTCTCCAAGGCCCGGCGGATGTGCCGCCCGAGCTTGTCCGGCTCGCCCAGGGCGCAGAGGCCGCCGAGCGTCCCCTCGCTGTCGGGCGCCGAGGTGTAGATCAGCACGCCCGCCATCGGCTCGCCGTCGGCCGGGTTCCTGGAGTAGATCCGCTCGGCGATCGAGGCGCTGGTGTAGCCGCACTCGATGGCCAGCTGGCGGATCAGGGCGTGGGCGAACGTGTGCAGCAACACGTAGCGGATACCGGGGTAGCCCGTGTTCGGGTCGAGGCCCTTGCCCATCCGCCACGCCTGGTGGGCCAGCTCGAACTCCCGCTCGAAGGCGTGGTTCCGCCCGGCCCAAGCCCCGATCGCTGGCTCGGAGAACTGGAAGAAGATTCCCTCGCCCCGGGTCTCGCAGGCGGGCAGCCACGCCGGGTCTCTGCGGGCGAGCCTCCCCCGGTTTTCCGGGGGTACTTCGGCGGGGCTGTCGAAGTCCCGTGGCGACACGAGGCGGGTGAAGCCGACGAGCGCCCGGACCTCACGCAACTTCTCCACGAGGACGACCTTCTCGAACGAGGCGGCGTAGTCGGCGGGGGGCTCCACCGGGCGGAGCTTGAAGCTGCGGCTCTCCTTGGCCTTCGACGGGTTGGAGAAGACCCGCCACTCGGGCGACTTCAGGTCGGCCGGGTCGTCGGGCTCCTCGACCGTCCCCTCGGCCTTCTTCTGGATCGCCTCCCAGACCTGCTCGTCGCCGTACTTGTTCAGGTCTTTCAGCTGGCCGATGAGCCGGAACGCCTTGAGCACCTCGGCGCTGGTGACCTTCTCCAGCACGACCCAGTTCTCCTCCACCAGCCTGCCGAGATCGTCGGTGGCCTGCGGGACCGACAGAGCCGAGATCAGCATGGGGAACCAGAGGTTCGACGCCCCCTGGAGCATCGGCTTGACGTGCTCCTGGTCGCAGCCGCCGGGGTCGAAGTCCCGCAGGTGGGGCCGCCTCCCCCGGCAGGCGGGCATGGACGTGCGGTTGTTGGGGCCGAACGCCTGGCCCATCCGGCGGCGGGTCTGGCACCCGTCGCACTTGACCTCCACGTCCAGGGCCTCGCCGCTGGCCCCGACCTCGTAGAGGTAGAGCAGCCCCTTGCAGTCGATCGAGCCCTGGTGGATGAACTCGATCCAGGGGAAGTCGTCCAGGTGGCCGTGCTCGCAGGTCACCATGAAGCGGGCGGGGACGACGAGATGCGTCCCGATCCTATTGTTTCTGTGATTATTGCACGTATGGGTGTAGCTCGCCTTGTCCGGCCTATAGGCTGGCGTCTTCGGCTCGAAGAGCCCGGAGCTGATCGGGGCCAGGAGGCGGCAACCGGAGCAGACCATCCAGCGGGGGAACGGGGCCACCGGCACGCCGATCTGGCGGGATTCGTCGAACCAGTTCGTCTGCGACCCCTGGGATTCCTCCCCCCGAGGCGGCGTCAGGAACCGGGACACCTGCGGCCCCAGGATCGACCGGGCCGAGCGCAGGAGCCGCTCCTCGGCGATCTCGGTGGCGTGGGCGGCCTGCCAGTCGTCCAGGCCCATGACGAGCACCGAGAGGTTCGGCAGATCGACCAGCGAACCGACCCCGAACGTCGTGAGGGCCTGGCTGGGCCGGACCTCCCCGACCTCCGACCTCCTCATGTGGCTGGAGAGACTCATGCGGTCACCTCCCCGGCCCCTTCCGGGGTCGTTTCGGCTTCCCTGGCGTTCACCTCGTCGAGGCCGCCGTCGCTGACGATGAACTTGACGCCCGGCTCGACCTCCCGGAGCGAGTTGAGGCAGGTGAACTCCTGCCAGCGGTCCATGCCGGGGCTGTGCAGGAGCTTGACGGTCGTCCCCTTCTTCGGCCCGTCCGGGCCGTAAGGCTCGGTGTAGGTCAGGACACGGCCTCCGGTGTCGTTCTGGGCCTCGGCCTGCCAGAGGTCGGCCTTGGCCAGCAGCTCGGCCCGGCAGGAGTCGCCGGTCTTGGAGCCGTCGCCGATCAACTCGGCCCGCCGGGCAATCGCCTCGATGGCGTCCTGGACGTAGGGGTTGCTCGTGCTGATCCGGGAGGCGGTCTCGTTGGCGTTGAACTCGGTGCCCCGCAGCCGGACCATCGAGACGAGCAGCCCGGCCAGGCCCCGCTGCAACGCACCGGGAGAGAAGGGCGTCACCGAGAGCGGCTCGACGTGCTTGTAGAACGTCGAGTGGTAGTGCTCGAAGGTCTCGTAGTGCGAAAGGTCTCTCGGCCTGGCCCAGTTGAACACGGTGACGACCAGGCCGGGGAAGCTCCGGCCGACCCGGCTGGTGGCCTGGATGTACTCGGCGGTCGCTTTGGGCTGCCCGGCGACGACCATCAGCCCGAGCCGCTTCACGTCCACGCCGACGGAGATCATGTTCGTGGCCAGCAGCACGTCGAGCGGCTTCTTGGGGATGTTCTTGTAGTCCTTGGTCTTGAACGCCTCCTTGCGCCGCTCCTCCAGCTCCGGGTCGAAGACGGCCTCCAGCCGGTCGAGCGTCTGCGGGATGTCCTCCGACCGCATCCGGCTCGTCAGCTCGCCGAGGTACTCGCCGTTGAAGAATCGCTTCGCCAGGCCACGGCGGTCCTGCTTGCGGCAGCGGGTGAATACGTCGTCGTCCACCAGGCGGCGCATCCCGCCGAGTTCCCGCATGGAGTTGAAGTAGCCGACGAGCGTCATCCAGGGATCGACCGCCCTGCCGTGCTTCTCGTAGAGCGACTGGGCCGAGCAGAGGAGGGCCACGTAGACCCGGATCAGGGCCGCCTTGAGGCGACGGCCGGGGGCGCAGATCCCGAGGTAGAGGCGGCCGAACTCCTCCGCCGAGGGCTTCCGCTGGACCGAGAAGAAGTTGTCCCGCACGTCGAGGCCCGGCGGCGGGAAGACGTTGACCGTCCGCAGGAAGAGGCTCCGCACCTGCACGTCGGCGTTCTTGATCGTCGCCGTCGAGGCGATCACCTTGGGGCGGACCTTCTTGCCGCCCACCTCCCAGGTGCAAAGGTCGTCGATCGCCGTCTCGTAGAGGCCGACGAGCGTGCCGAGCGGGCCGCTGATCAGGTGCAGCTCGTCCTGGATGATCAGGTCGGGCGGGCGGAGCGGCGGGTGCTCGACGAGCCGGGCCGAGGGGAGCCCCATGTTCGACCGGGGGTGGAAGGTGGAGTCCACGATCTCCGGCGACTTGAACCCGTGCCGCTCGCAGCGGCCCGTGACCCGCCCGAAGAGCATCTGGACCTCGCCCTTCCACGGCATCTGGGCGAACTTGTCCACCGTGGCGATCAGCAGGGTCGGCAGCCGCCGGTAGATCTCCTCGTCCACCACGACGACCGGCAGGCCCTCGTCAGCGGCCTGGCGGCGGCTGAAGAGGCACTGGCCGAACTTGTCGCCGCAGTAGGTGATCGTGCGGGCCGGGCCGTGGGGATACGGCTTGGCGTCGAGGTGCTTGCCGGCCTCGATGGCGCTGCCGCACCAGGGGCAGGTGGTGAGCTGGTACGGCGTGCCGACGCCCCCGCCGACGAACTGGTTGCCTCGGGCCTGCTTGATCGCCTCCACGGCGTCGTCGGTGCGATTCGGCGTGGTGCGGCGGCCGACCCAGAGGCCGATGCGGAAGGGCGTCTTGCCCCAGCGGGCGTCCCCGTGTTCCAGGGCCTTGCGGCGGATCGACTCGCAGGCGCAGAGCAGCGCCGTGGCCCGCTGGAACTGCTGGATGGTCAGCAGCCGGAGCGTGTACCGCATCAGGACGGCCACGCCCTCCTCTCCGACCCGCCCGGCGACCGTCCCCTGCAACCGCCGCAGGGCCATGGTGTAGGCGGAGAGGCCGAGGTACGCCTCGGTCTTGCCGCCGCCGGTGGGGAAGAAGAGGAGGTCGGCCAGGGCCTCGGGGCCGACGCCCCGGTCGTGGTGGTCGAGCCGGGTGACGCCCGGCAGGTTGAGCAGAATGAAGGCGAGCTGGAACGGCCGCCAGCTCCGGTTCTCGGGGAGGTCAACGTCCTTCTCGAACTCGAACTGTTCGCCCCGCCGGACCCGCTCGGAGGAGATCGTGTGCGTCCGCTGGAGCCACATGGCCCGGTTCATGAAGCCGAACGCCTCGAACGCCTGCCGGTCGTCGGCCAGCAGTTGCAGCCCTTCCTCGACCCGCTTGAGGGTCAGGCGGCAGTTGTCGATGGCGACCCGGCCGGCATCGCCGAAGTGGGCGAGGCCCTCGGCGGGGTCGTCGAGCTTCGCCTCCTCCCGGTCGATCCAGTCCCGGTAGGCGGCGACCAGCGGGGCCAGCATCGCCGGGAGCTTCTTGGCGTCGGCCTCGGCCAGCGTCCTCATGTCGAGGGCCAGCCCGGCGAGCCTGCCGAAGGCGGGGTTCTCGTCGGCGTCGTCCTCGGTGGGCGGGGCGGTGCGGGGGACTTCGTGCCTCGGCACGACCTCGGTCTCGATCCTCGACGCCGTGCCGGGCGAGCCGTCGGCGACCTCGGCGTGGACGCTGACGCCGTGGCCGACGGCGAACTCGACGTGGCGGCGGTAGAGCATCGCCGTGAGCCGCTCTTCGAGGTCGTCGTTCGGGCCGACGGCGCCCCGCTTGCGGAAGATCGCCCGGTCGCCGGCGCCGGTGACGACGAGCTTCGGCTGGAAGACGTGGGACTCGTCCTTGGGGCGGCCCTCCTCCTGGGCGTTGACGAGGAAGAGCGTGACGGCGAAGTGGCCGTCCCGCCTGCGGACCTGGCCCTGGACGGTGATGTCGGGGAACAGGGGGTCGGGGGCCGTCGGCCGGACCGGGCCGTCGGCCAGCGGGACTTCGACGACGCCGCCCCTGGGATACCGCTTCCAGACCCGCAGCGGGTTGCCCCGGTGGTCCTCCCGGTCGTCCCGCTTCTCCCGCCGGTACTGGCCCCAGGAGGCGGCGACCCGGATGGACGGCTCGCCGTCATCGACGCAGAAGGTCAGGCCGAAGGAGGATGGCAGGTGGGCCTGGGCCACCGGGATGTCGGCGTCGGTGGTGCCGTCGTCGGCCGAGTCGCTGCCCCCCTCCGAGAGTTCGTCGGGGATCAGGGGGGTGTCCTCGTCCTCGTCGTCCTCCGCCGGGGGCCGGGCGGCGGGTGGAGCGGCTCGGCTGGGGGCCAGCACGCCGACGAGGTAGCGGTCCCGCACCGTGCGTTCGGTCAGCTCCTCATCCTCGTCCCCGGCCGGGCCGAGCAGGTCGCCCAGGACCATGGCTTCGAGTTCGGCCCGGAGCTGGTGATGGGAGGGGGGCGGTGTGGACTGACTCATGAGTTCCTCGCAGGCGATCTTTCTTGCCAGATGGTCGATAGAGCAGGCCCCAAACGCTTGAAGGCGGCGTGGTTCCCGCCGCCGGTTTCACAGGAGGTCGAAGGCCGTCAGGATTCCCACGAGGCGTTCCTTATTGCCATCCTTCTCGACGATCAGCGCAGGCAGCATGGTTATGATTTTCTTGATGTCTCCGATGTTCTTGTTCGGAGCGTAGCACTTGCACTCCGTCAATTCGATGTCGCCTGCTTCGAGGATCTCGTTCAGCGGCTTCCCGAGCAGTTTGTTCCGTAGGCTTTTGTTCCCGGAGTTGTCGGCTGGCCTCAAGTACTTCACGACAGCGACATCGGAGAGCAGTTTCCAGACGCCGTTTGTGTCCCGGACCGGCAAGAACGAGTAGGAGTTTCCGAGCATCGCCCGGCGGACGGCGGCGATGTTGTGCCAGGGTTCAACGGTCGTCGGGTTCCGAACCATCAAGTCCTCGGCAATCTTCGCAGACATCGACAACCCTTCCTCAAGCACCAAGAGCAGTTCCACGAGGCGAATGGCATGGTGTCGAATGAAGTCCCCCGAGTGAACGGAGTCATTCCGGGCGTTTTTTACCGTATCGAACAGGGCTTCGATGCGTTCGCTCTGTATTACCGGCGCTCGTCGAGCCAGATTGCAGATCGTGGCCTTGTAGCCACCCAACCCATCTTTGACGACTCCTTCGTGCATTTGCCCAACGTGTTCGAGGATCGCCGCAGCCTCATGGAATGACTCCGCATTCCGATGCACCAAGGCTCGGGCGTCACGCAACATGCCCAGCATCACTGCATTGCAGGTCTGAGCTGAAGAGTGTTCTCGGGGCTTCCTGGAACTCATGCGAGCGTGAGACCTCCCCATCCCGCTAGGTCGCCAAAGATCAAGACTTCGAGTCTGGCACGGAGATGATGAGGGGATGGGACGGTATTCCCGGTGGCCCGGATCATGCGTCGTCATCCTCCACGTCGAAGAGCGCAGGGATTGCCTTGCCCAACTTGCTGGGGGCCTTCCGTTTCGGCGTCGCCTTCATGGAAGTACCACTCTTGCCGTGGAGTCCCTGCTCGACTTCCTCAGCATAGCGTTCGTGATTGAGCTTCAGCAGACGTTGAAGGACTTCTCGACGAGCGGGTTCGCTGATGGTGAAGCGAACGCCTTGCTTGGTTTCATGGAAGCCATGGTCGAGGGTGATATCAGTCCAGCCGTAAGCGGTGGCGGCAGCCTGATCCATCACGACTTGAAGGTCTCGAAGATCTTGTATATCGGCGGAAGTGTCATCAGCGTTGTGGAAACGATTATATGTAGCGGTTAAACCCTCATCTCTGGCCTGCATAATTCCCTGCCGAACGTCATAGTAGTTGCATCCTATGAGATCAGCTCCTGCTGAAGACAACGACTCAGAGACGGGAAACGGAAATGTTTGAAAACAATCCGTCGGCGTATACGCCATGTCACCCTTTAGAGATGATCCTTGCCGCTCGGCCCAAAAGTAATGAATCTCTGACTGCAAGACTGCGAACAGTTTCCAGTCATCGCTCGGAATCACGACGAGCTTCTGATCAAAGAGATAATGAGATGGTAGAAACGAAAACGCCCATGTTTTGCTTGTCTGAGTTTTTGCCAGAACACGGTCGCAATGTTCGATGGCTCTCCTCATTGCAGGACGGTTTCTGGCGCAGAGCCACCATCTCTCTCGGCTTCCTAGCGGACTTGCCTTATCTCTTTGTGGTTTGACCAGTTCCCGTACACGTTGAAGAGAAGCAGGAAAGGCTGCCGCTTCTTCCAAGGTCATTTCAACGAAGTTAATGGCATATCTACTCGGATGCTGAGTGGGCGAAGAATAGAAATCGAGTCCGTTAATGTAGGGATGGATAACAGAGAATTCCTCTGGGTGGCGGTCGAGGAAGGATTTGTATTCGTCAGGGGCCATGGTGAATCCCAAGCCCCCAATATCGTAGCCCTTGAAGCTCTTTCCAGCGTTTACCACCAACGGTTGTGGGTCGGCCTCTATCGAGAGAGGTTGTAGTTTAGAGTCAATGAGTTCAACGGTTTTGTTGTCCAGGAACGACGAGCCATTCCAACTTCCCTTGTAGACATGCACAAGACTGATGAATACCGCAGCCTCGCCGGGCCATCTTTGCGAGGCTATCGCACGAAAGATTGTGCCGCCCTGACTGAGAAGGCTGGCGAGGGCAACAGAACTTGTATCTCCTTGGCAGATGGTGTTCGTGGCAACGAACGCAAACGCCGACTCAGCTCGAAGAAGGTCATACGATCGTCTAAAGAAATAAGCACAAAGGTCTGTCTGTCCTACACTGCTTCCAGCGATTGACCGTAAGAAGCCCTGACAAAACCGGGTGAATCACATCACATCCTGGTGGAGGATACGGAAGCAGATGACACAGGCCGCCAGGGTCGTCCAGGCGTCCTGGATCACCCCCAGCCGGTCGTACCGCACCCGCATCCGCCGCAGGCCCTTGATCCAGCCGATCGTCCGCTCCACCACCCAGCGGACCTTGCCCAGCCCGCTGCCGTGCGGTGTCCGACGCTTGGCGATGTGCGGCTCGATGCCCATCCAACGCAGTAACGCCCTCGTCCCCTCGCTGTCGTAGCCCCGGTCGGCATACAGGTCATCCGGCAACTGCTTCGGCCTGCCCGGTTTGCCGGCGACGCTCGGGAAGTCGAGCACCAGCGGGATGATCTGGCGGTGGTCGCTCTCGTTGGCCCCGGCGGTGCGGATCGCCAGCGGCACTCCGGTGCGACTGACCATCACCGTGTGCTTCGTGCCCTTCCTGCTGCGGTCGACGGGGCTCGGGCCGGTCGCCTCGCCGCCGCCGGAGGCCCGCACCGTCACGCCGTCGACGACCACCGTGTCGGTCTCCAGCTTGCCAGCCTTGCGGAGCAGCCTCAGCAGGTCGGCATGGAGGCGGTCCCAGATGCCGGCCTCCTCCCAGGCCCGCAGCCGGCGATGGGCGGTGCGACCTGAGCAGCCGAGTTCCTGCGGGACATCCTCCCAGCGATTGCCGGTGGCCAGGACGAACCAGATGACACGCAGGGCGACCCGGTGCCCGATCGGCGGACGCCCGCCGTAGGGGCCGATGGCCGGTTCCGGCGGCAGGTGGTGGGCAACCAGATCGAAGAACTCGTCCGGCATGTGGGCGCTCGCCATGGTGGTGTCTCCTTCGGTTCGGAGGAAAACAGCACCAGGGCGCAAACTCCATGCCACACGGTTTTGTCAGGGCTTCTAATATGGCAAGATAGGGGTCGCCCAATTGCCCCGTGATTGCTCGGCCCGCCATAAACGGGGGATTACCCACAAACGCATCGAACCCGCTCCGCTTGACCGCCACTTCGGGAAATTCCAGCGGCCAGTGGAACAACGTCTGGCCCCGACGCTCCTTGGCAGCAACTTGCTCGAACTCCTCGGTCGGCCCTTTCTCGACGTAATGGCCCGACACGACGGCGGCGTGCCGGACCCGTTCCAGCTTGTCCTTGGCATCTTCTCCCCAATACTCACCTGCCACGAGCAGGTCCGCCGCACACCGCAACCTGGCGATCTTCTCGTCCGCCTGCTTCAGCAACGCCTCCTGCCGCTCGACATCCTCGATCGAGTTGGCCGGCATCCCTTCGAGCCGGAGCCGCAGGTCGATCGCCTCGTCCACGGCCCGGTCGAGCGGCCCCCGGAACAGCACCGCATCGTCGGCGTCCGGCTTGAGGCTGTAGTGCCGCAGCTGGTCGAGGCTGCGGAGGCCGACGAGCGAGTCGCCGCAGCGGATGGCGTGGTCGAGGAACTCGAACGGCTTGTCCTTCGCCACCGTCAGCAGCCAGAGCGACAGCTTCGCCATCTCCGCCGCAAGCGGGTTCTTGTCCACGCCGTAGAGGCACCGCTGGGCGATGATCCGCATGGCGTAGGTCGCCCGCTCCGCCGGCTCGTCGGGGATCAGCTCCTCGGTGACCAGGCCGCCGGACGGCTCGCCCTCCGGCGTGATGCCGGGCGTGGCGGGGTTCTTCTTCCTCGCCTCGTCCCAGGCTTCCAGGAGCCGCTCCGCCATGTAGCGGGCCGCCTGCACCAGGAACGCCCCGGAGCCGCAGGCCATGTCGCAGATCTTCAGGTCGAGCAGCTCCCCGGCCGACTTCAGCCGCCACTGGTCCCTCGGCTTGCCCTCGGCGGGGCCGACGTAGACCAGCGGCTCCAGGGTGTGCTTGACGATCGGCTCGGTCAGCTCTCGGGGCGTGTAGTGCGTCCCGCTGGAGCGCCGGTCGGTCCCCGTCGTGACGAAGACGCTCCCCTGCGGGATGACGACCGGGTAGCCGAAGTTGTCGAGCCGCACCAGCCCGGCGAACGGCCGCACCCGGCCCCACAGCGCCTCGTCGCCCTGGCATGCCGTGCGGAAGAGGCGGGCGAGCTGGTCGTCGATCTCGGCGTTCAGCCCCTTCTTGAGGGCGGGCAGCGAACGGCCGGTCTCGTCCTTGAGGGACTTGAGCAGCTCGTCCTCGCCCTTGGCCGCCAGCCGCTCCAGCTCGGCCAGCGTGATCTCCGGCTCCTTGTCCCGAGTCCCCGCCAGGCCGAGGTACGGCTCGGTCGCCCGCCGGGCCGTGTGGTCGAGCAGGCCCTCGTAGACGTGGCCGATCTGCTCGATGTCCAGCGCCCGGAAGCTGACCCGCCGGGCCTCGGCGGGGCCGCCGCCCGGCACCCGCACCTGCAAGAGCTGCAACGCCTCCAGCAGGTGCAGCACCGTCCGGTTGTCCACCGGCAGCGGGTTGGCCTCGGCCTCCCGCCAGGTCGTCCCCGCCTTGCGGCCTTCGAGGAACGGGAAGCGGTCGGGGTCGAACAGGCTGCCGCCGTAGGCCGGGATGTGGGCGTCGTCGTGCGCCAGCCCCCCGTAGACGGCCCGGAACGCCGCCAGCAGCCGGGGCCAGGCGTCGAACCGGAGCTGGAGCAGCTCCTCGCCGTGCTGGTCGGCCACCTCCCGGAGCTGCTTGCTGATCGTGGAGACGGAGTAGTTCTGCTCGTAGACCGGGAACGGCTTGCTGGGGATCAGCCCCCGCTCCTCGGCGCAGAAGAGGAACACCAGCCGCATCATGACCGTCAGGGCCGACTCGTACAGCACCCCCGTCCCCACCCCGGCCAGCAGCTCCCGGCCGAAGTCCTGGTCGGCCTTGTCGAGCGAGTGGATCAGCACCTCGACCGCCCGCCGCACCTGATAGCCGAGCTGCTCGGTGACCTCCTGCTGGTTCGAGGCGCTCTTCGCCAGCAGCGATTCGAGCGTCTGGTCATCGGCGACGTTGAAGAATCGCTCGGCCTGGAGGAGCGTGCGGAACGCCCGCAGCGTGATCGGCTCGTCGAGCCAGAGGTTCGCATACCAAGAGGCGTACCCCGTCGTCTCCCCCTTCGGTGCGTCCACCAGCATCCAATGCTCGCCGTTCGTCACCAGCCCCAGCCGCACGCCCGTCCCGTGGAGCAACTCCGTCATCCGTGTATCCGGCGATACCTTCCACGGCGAGTCGGTGACGTAGCTGGTGAGTTCCTGCGACCTCGGGTACACCTGCACCAGCATCCTGGGCGTCTTCGTGCCGGGATCGACGACGACGAAGCTGGGCCTCAGCAGCTCGTGCTTCTCCGCCATCTCCACCTGCAACGTCTGGGGGATCGCCTGCCCCTCAATCAGCACCCGCTTGTCCAGGTCGAGCGTGGTGCCAAGGACGAACCTGATCCACTGGTGATGCGGTGCCGGGTCGCCCCGCCGTCGCTCCAACGCCTCCAGCCAGTTGCCGTACTCCTGGCGCAGGAGCCGGGAATGCTCCGGGTCGTGCGGCTCCAGGCCGGCGTTGAACGCCTCCATTAGCACCGGGAGGCTCAGGAACGGACCCGAGACCGGCACGAGCGAGAGCCATTCGGCGTGGTGACGGGCGATGGACATGATTGTAACCTAGAATCTAACCCTTCGTTCGACGCAAGGATGACCAGGATTCTGGTAGAGGATCTGCGGAGCGTACTGTCGAGTACCGCAGACGAGGTTGGAGCCGTCGTTGGCAATCAGGACTGTCAGCAGCACTTCGGTGGTGTTGCAGAATAAATGGTGGAGGCTGAAGAAAGGCGAACCGTACATGTTCAATGGGTCGTCATTATGCTCGAAGCGAAACCGACCTTCCCCGTCAGCTGGAACGAGGGCATGTAATGCTAATCGGGAAATGCTTCCTAGATAATCTTTGACGATATTCAGCCTTTCCCCACGACGATCCTCTGCTCGGTCTTCGCCAATAAACCTGTTCGAGCAAAGTTCTTGTATGCCATAGTCTCTCCAGTCTGCGATCCAACAACCTTCCCGCTCGATGAGTTCGCTTCCTCTACTTTCAAAGGACTCCTTGGCATCGTCGTCGATGTCGAGCCGGAGACGAATACTGCGGCATAATTTGTCTCCGTGAAATCCATCTGGATAATGCGTTCCGTCACTGTCGGCAAACTCAGGCTCCACATCGGCATACCGTGTAAACCAGAACCACCTCAAACCACTCTCGTTGGTAACGAGTGGTTGAATAATCCTGGCCATGATCGTCTCTGCCCAGTGCTGGTCATCGTATGGGACGTTCGAAGAGGCATATATCCTTGTCTGGCGTATTGCCATTGTTTCCTCACGCCATCGTCGCTGGGATCAGCATCGTCACCGCCACCGGGAACATCCGGGCCTGCGGGTCGGCGAACCTCGCCCGGATCGCCGCCGTCTCCCGCTCGATCTCGCCGGGGATCTCCCGCACCCTCGCCCGCATCGCCTCCTTGTTCCGCTCGAACCGCTCCATCTCCGGGTCGTCGAAGAGCATCGGCTGGATGTAGGCCGGGTCGTTCAGCTCGGCCTCGATCGACCTCCTCAGCTCGGTGAGGATCGACTCGATGTCCCTCGCCTCCTTGTCGGCCCGCTCCGCCAGCCGCTTCTGGAGGCCGTCCACCCGGTCCCTCATCCGGGCCTCCAGCGCCGAGGCCAGCGACGATGCCAGGGCGGGGTAGAGTTCCAGCAGCTTCGCCCGGACCCGCTCCGACGGCCGCTCGCCCGTCGCCCCGGCCAGCGCCGCCTCGACCTGGCCGACGTTGAGCCGCCCGCCCCAGCGGGCGTCCTTGATCAGCCCTCCCGCCGCAATGACCTCCTCGTGGAGCCGGTGGCTGTCGCCGCCGATGACGACCAGGCGGGCGTGGGCGACCACCGCCGGGGCGCCCAGCACGCCGTCCGGCACCACTCGGGCCGTGACCCGGTGCAGCTTCGACCGGCCCCGCTCCGCCCAGACCTCGGCCCGCAGGAGCCGCAGGCACATCTGGGGCAGGCGGTGGTTCAGGTGCGCCAGCACCACGTCGTCCCGCCCCCTGGAGACCGACTCGTCGAACGTGACGGGGCGGACCTCCTTCGTGTGCGGATGCTCCAGCCCCTCGGTGCAGGCCGCCCAGCTCCCCTTCAGCGGCGGCAGCCGGAGGCACGGCTTGCCGTCGTCGGTCCTGGTCGGGGTGAGCGGCGGCTGGCCCGCCAGCGCCAGGCCGACCTCGACGACCTTCTGGATGTTCTCCGGCGAGAGCCGGAGTTCCTTGCGGGTCTCCCGGTACTGCTGCATGAGGGCCTGGACCTGCTTCTGCAAGTCCCGCTCGAATCGGAGCATCCGGCGGATCGACTTGGACTCCTCCTCGGCCTTCTCGGTGTTCAGCGTCGTCCGCCGCCCGAGCATCGCCTCCTCGACCTGCTCGGCGATGACCGTGCCGACCTTGCCCAGGTCTTCCCGGATGGTCTCCACCTTCAGGGCCACCCGCATCAGGAACTCCAGGTCGGCGTCCAGGTCTGACGCCTGACCGCCGGACTGGCGGCCCGCCCGCTCCTTATATCCCTTGCCGACGAAGTGGTAGACCAGCACCTCGTCGGCCTTCTGGCCGTGGCGGTCCACCCGCCCGTTCCGCTGCTCCATGCGGTTCGGGTTCCAGGGGATCTCGTAGTGGATCAGCCGGTGGCAGAAGTTCTGGAAGTCCAGGCCCTCCGAGGCGGCGTCGGTCGCCAGCAGGATGCGGACCGGGCTGACCTCCGGCGAGGTCTGGAACGCCGCCTTGACCTCCTCCCGCTTCTCCGTGTCCATCCCGCCGTACATCGTCAGCAGCCGGTCGCCGGCCGTGAACCCCTCCACCGCCAGCACTTCCTGGAGCCAGTTCTGGGTCGCCCGATACTCGGTGAAGATGATGACCCGCTCGTCCGACCATTTGCCGCCGGGCTTGAGATGCTCGTTCAGCCACGCCACGAGCTGCCTGGCCTTGGAGTCCCGCTGCCCACGGGCTTTCCTGGCCCAGTCCTTCATTCGCTGAAGAAGAGCCTGCTCTTCCTCCGTCGGCTCGGCGAAGAGGCGGGTGGCCGTGTCCAGGGCGTCGGACGTGGCCTCGTCGTACTCCGTGTCGTCGGAGTAGTGGTCGTCCGCTATTGAGTTGCCGGGTATAGTCGGTGCAGTTTGATCCGGGCATCCGCCGTGGTGAACTGCCACCGAATGCCCACCATCCGCTCGTTGCGGTCCTCCTCCCACGCCGCGACCTCCCGCTTCAGTTCCTCGCTCGACCCGATCCGCCGGTCCAGGCACTGCCTCGCCAGCACCGACAGCTCGATCTCCGCCATGTTCAGCCAACTCCCGTGCTTCGGCGTGTGGTGGATCTCCAACTTCCCGGCGATCCGACGGGCCCGCTCCGGCGGGAACGCCTCGTACAGCGAGGCGATCTTGTGCGTGTTCAGGTTGTCCATCACCAGCACGACCTTCTCCGCCTCCTCGTGCACCTCCTCCACCAGCCAACGCACCACCTCGGCGAAGTCCAACGCCGTCCGACGCTCGGTGACGTGGACCGCACGCCACCCCAGCAGCGGCATCGTCACCATGAACAGGTTGGCCGTCCCGTTGCGGACGTATTCGTGATCGAACCGCTCGAGCCGCCCTGGCGCTGCCGGGATCGGCACGACCGTCTCGCCGATCAGTTGCTTGCTCGCCTCGTCGAGGCAGACCAGCGGTCGCGTCTCGTCGTAGGGCCGGTGGTAGACCTCCAGCACGTCCTCCATCGCCGCCACGAACTCGGCGTTCGCCTCCGGCGGGATGCACCACTGCTGCTTCAGATGCGGCCTCAGTTCGCTTTTTTCAAAGAGCGGCGCACCGTCTCGTCGGAGATCGAGGGGACGATCTCCAACTCGACGAGCTTGTCGGCCAGCAATCGCATCGTCCAGGCCTTGCGGCCGTCGGGGGGCTCCGAGCAGGCCAGGGCGATCAACTTCGCCTCGGCCCGGCCGTCGAGGGCCCGCTGGCGGCTGGGACGGGCCTGCGTCTTGCGGACCAGGGCGGCCTCCAGGCCCTGCTCGACGAACCGCTGGCGGACCCGCTCGATGGTGGCGACAGAGACCTCGACGGCCTCGGCGATGCGGTCGTCGGGCCAGGCGGGCCCGCCCTCGGCGGCATCAGCCTTGAGGAGGATGCGGGCATGGGCCAGTTTCAGAGCGGAGGCCTTGCCGGCGGAGATGAGATCGAGGAGGGCCTGGCGTTCGTCGGCGGTGAGCGTCACGATGTACTTCTTCATGTCGATGCTCCTGAAGCGGTTAGGGCTCCAGGAGAACCGATTGCAGCCCATCCCTCAAGTCGTCAGTGGCCGACCAGTAGTCCTCGTCCATGCGGTCCAGTTCGAGCTGGAGCGTCCGGTAGCTCGGCCCGGCGGCCCGCTTGCGGGCGGTGTGCAGGGTCTTCTCGTGCTGCTCCAGCGTGGCGAGGAACGCCGCCGGGCAGGAGAACAGCCGCTTCTTGAGCGTCTTCAGCACGAACTCCGAGGCGAACCGCTCGGCCGCCCCCTCCGCCCGCTCCGTCCGCAGCCTGGTGTATCGACGCAGGGCGGCGTGGACCTCCCGCTCCTCGTCGGTGTACGGCACCTCGATCGGCTCCAGGATGCGGGGCGGGAACCGGCGGATGCCCAGGTGGTTGAAGGCGAAGGCGGGGTCGCCCTTGAGGCGCCGCACCATCACCGCCTCCAGCTGCTTGCGGTCCGGCTCGGTCCCCCTGGAGAACCGCTGGTTGTCCAGCAGCTCCAGCAGGGCGCCGAAGCTCTCCCGGTAGCCGTTGTGCGGCGTGGCGGTCAGGAAGAGCTTGTGCTCGAAGTGCGGGGCCAGCTCCCGGAGCGCCTGCGTCCGCAGCGAGTCGGCGGCGTAGCGCCCGGCCCCCGACGGGGCGCAGTTGTGGGCCTCGTCGCAGATCATCAGGTCGTACCGTCGGGGGTAGACCGGCTCGCCGGGTGCGGGCAGGGTCTCCCGGAACAGCCGCAGCGGTCGCTCCCGCTTGAGGAAGTCGATGGAGGTGATCAGCCGGGGGAAGTGCGCCCACGGGTTGACGTGGATGCCCCGGCGCCGACGCAGGTCACGCATCAGCTCCGAGTCCACGATGCGGAAGTCCAGCCCGAACTTGTCCCGCATCTGGTCCCGCCACTGGATCTGGAGGGCGGACGGGCAGACGACGAGGATCTTCCTGGCCCGGTGGCGGATGATCAGCTCCAGGGCGACCATGCCGGCCTCGATGGTCTTGCCCAGGCCCACGTCGTCGGCGATCAGCAGGTTGACCCTGGGCATCTGGATCGCACGGACCACCGGGTCGAGCTGGTAGTCCTCGATCTCGATGCCGCTGCGGAACGGCGACTGGATGTTCTTGTGGTCGGCCGTCGAGGCGGCGCCCCAGCGCACGGCGTCGAGGAAGGCGTCGAGCGTCCCCGGCTCGTCGAGGCCGGTCCCCTCCGGCAGGGAGACCTTCTCGATGACCCTGGCGCCCGGCTCGACCTCCCAGACGACCTGCAACTCCTCGCCCAGGCCGTCGTCCTCGACGGAGGCGAGCGTCAGGAGGTGCTGCCGCCGGGCTACGGGAAGCTGCATCGCCGGGGCGGGCAGGCCGCTCGGCTTCACCTCGTTGACCACCCAGCGGCGGGACCGGACCTGGACGAGCTGGCCCTGCTCCGGGGGAGCGGCGGTGGCGACAGACATCATGGTCCCCGAGGAACTTGCGTCGTTCTCGATCACTCCCGCCCGTCGTTGGGTGGGTGGTTGGCTCGCTCCTGTCCAGGGTACTCCGTCTGTTATGGCGATGCAAGCGAATCGTCGCTCGTTGATGGGCGGATGCGGGCAGTCGATCGGCGCCTGGTCCCGATTGGGTTGCGGTCATGGATCAGCCGTCCCGGCGGATCGTCACGACCCCGCCCTCCCGGTCGTGCTCGACGAGGAATCGGCCGTAGGCCCCCTCCCGGTGCAACGCCAGGGCGGCGGCCCTGATCCGCTGCGGGAAGCGGGACGGGTCGTTCATCGAGCCGACCGCCTCGAATCGCTCCCCGTCCTCCTCCCGGACGACCACGACCCATCGGCCCTGATAGCCGCCCGGCCCCAGCACGACCTCGATCGGACGCCCCTCGTCGAGTCGGTGCCGGTGGAGCTTGATGCCCAGCCGCAACGGTTCGAGGAACCTCGTCCTCATCGGGAATCGCACGGTCATGGCGGTGTCCTCCCGAGGAATCGGCTCGGCTTCCAGGATCGCCCGCCTCGTCGCCTGCATCGCCAGCCCGATCGGCAGCCCGGCGAACGGGAATTCCACGATCCGGCCGGACGGGGCGAACGCCGCCTCGATGACGGCCCGGTAGTCCTTGCCTCCGAGGCCGACGATTCTCGGTTGCTCGTCGAGTCGCTGCTCCCTGACCTGATCGATCAGCGTGGCGACCCCGACCGGCCCGGTCGCCTTCCGCTTGAAGGTCACATTGTAGGGGCCGGGGAGCGGGAAGTCGGGCGGGATGAAGCCGTATTTCGCACTGAGGATGACCCAGCGGGAGGCGAACGCCTCGGCGTAGGCCCGATTCACCTTGAAGGGGGAGCCGGTGTAGGCGTCCCGAGCAGCGACCGGCCTCCGGCCGGGGTCGTCGTCCCAGACCTTCGCCTGGCCGCACGGGACGATCACGAGCAGGTCATCGGGCTCCGAACGGGCCATGATCGCATCGTCCCGATGACTTGAGGCCAGGTGGATCTCGGTGTGGCGGTCCAGGTAGGCCGGTCGAAGGTCTCCGACCGGATCGACCACGTGGCAGCTCTCGCCGACCTCGCTGATCGGCTTGAGGTGGTATCGCAGGCCGGAGCATCACCTCCCCGGCCGCCCCAATGCGAGCTGAACGTACCGCTCCTCTCGCTCAATGCCCAGATAGCGCCGCCCGCACCCCTTGCCGGCCAGGAGCGTCTGCCCGCTGCCGCAGAACGGGTCGAGCACCAAGTCCTCCTCCGTGCTGAACGTCCTGATCAGCTGATCGGCGAGTGTTAATGGAAAGACGGCCGGGTGACCCACCCCCGGCTCGTTGGACCCGACGGGAGCCACCAGCACGTCGCCGATTCGGGCCACCCTGCTGGTCCTGCCGACCCCCTGGCCGCCGTTCAACGGACTGTCGCCGCCCACGCCGAACCGGAGCGAGCCCTCGAAGCCAGTCGATCTGGTCGAGTCGGTGCTACGCCATCCCGTACATGGCGATCCGCCCCTCGGCGATCCGCCGATACCGCTCGTCGATCTCGATCCCGTGGTACTTGCGCCCGAGCTGTACGGCGGCGACCCCGCACGGGGCCACGCCGCAGAACGGCGTGGCGACCATCTCGCCCGGCTCCGAGAGAGCGTGGACCAGCCAGCGCATCACGCTCACCGGCTTCTGCGTCGGATGTTGCTTCAGGTCGTGACCGCTGTAATTGACCTGCGGCACCGGAGCGACGTAGCAGTCCAGGTTGTGCAGGTCGCCGCTCCACGCCTTGTCCTCCGCCAGGATGAGCCGATCGGAGCCGCCCCGCCGATAGAGGAAGATGGGCTCCCAACTCTGCTTGAGCCACCTGCGACTCTTGTGAGCCCCGTTGTTGTTGGCGTGCCAGGTCAGGACTTGCTGGAACGTATAGCCCGAGAGCGATTCGTCGAACCACCGCCGGCCCTCGAACAGCTTCCCCTGGCTCCAGAAGATCGCCACGAGGTCGGCCCCGCACTTCGACCACCGCCCGCACCACTCTCGTGTGTACCCCTCCAGGTCTTCCGGCTCCCACGGCTCCCCGCTGATCCCGTAGGGCGGGTCGGCGATGACGGCGTGGCATCGGGCGACCCTCTGGTCGGCGGTGACGACCCAGGTCCGCTTGCCTCCCCTCTGCGCCCTAGCCGCCTCCTCCCGCTCCCTCTGCCGGCGGAGCCGCCCGGCGTTCTGCCGCTGCCGGATCTCCTTGGCGGCCCGGAGGATCGCCTTCTCGCCGATCCCTGCGAGGGTATCAGCGGGCTCTTCGAGATCGTTCGGCACGACGGGGTGGTGATGATTGCCGTTGAACCCGTTCAGGATCGGAGTCTCGTGGGACGACTGGCGACGATGATCGGCCTCCAACCGTTCGTGGCCATGGATCGAGCCATCCCCGTTCGATCCGGGTGGAGTCGAGGCGGCCTCAGTGAATCTCGTGATCCCGAAGGCGGCGTATGCCTCGGTCAGCGTCATCCCGTCCAGCCCCGCCGCCCGGCCCCCGGTCCGCTCGTAGAGCAGGATGTAGCGGCGGGCCGTGTCCTCGGAGACGACCTCCTCGTGCCTGTGGAGCCAGGCCGCCCACTTCCGTCCCTTGACCAGCCGGGCGTGGAGGATCGACAAGTAAGCCCCTGCTTGCCAGGCGTGCCTCGCCGCCGCCTTCCCGTGCTTGCGGCAGGTCTGGATCGCCCGCACCGCCTCGTCCGACAGCCGGTCCGTGGGCCAGGCCGATGCGTCCGACGGCAAGGACACGGGATTCGATCGAGGGGGAATCGTCGCTGAGGTCACGCTCTTGACCCTCGCCTTTGTACACCGAATGCCCGCAATCTGCGTGCATTCAGTGCCCTTTCGTTCAGAGAGATCGGCTCTGCTCAAAGCCCCGTCACGAGACGACTCGGGCTGGCGTCGTGGCGGTCATCGTCGGCGACGGTTGAACAGGTGCAACGAGCTTAGCTCGACCGGCCGCCGTGGGCAAACGCCCGGCCGAGACCGTCCCTGGCGATGCCCCCGAGCAACGCCGGAGAGGCTCCTGGCCGCCGACTCCCCGGCTCCCTGATCCGTGTCGTCCTCCCTTTCATCGACGAGGAATCGGAGGGCAGGAAACGGGGAAGCGGACCGCCGTTCGTCGAGCAGGCAGGAGGTCTGGCCCGTGGTCGAGTCGAAGACGGCCCGTCGCTTGCCCCCTCCGGCGGCATCGGCCATCATGCGGGTCGCTTGAATGACCCGCTACCAAGCCCAGGAGCGACCCCGATGAAGGCCACCCTGATCCGCTGGTCCGTGCCCGCCCTGGTCACCCTCTGCGTCCTCGGGGCCAACGCCATGCCCGCCCAGGACGCCGGCAAGCCGCTGGCCCACATGGTCTTCTTCACGCTCAAGGACCGCTCCGAGGAGTCCCGTCAGCGGTTCGTCGATTCCTGCCACAAGTACCTCGCCGACATCGAGGGCTCGACCTACTTTTCCGTGGGCACGATTGCCGAGGACGTGGAGGAGCCGGTCAGCGTCAAGGACTTCGACGTGGCCCTGCACGTCGTCCTCCGGGACAAGGCGACCAAGGAGGCGTACCTCGTCCACCCGCAGCACGAGCGGTTCGTCGAGGAGAACCGGCCGCACTTCGCCCAGGTCCGGGTCTTCGACAGCTACCTGACCGAGCCCGGCGAGTGACGAGCCTGCCTCGATCTCAAGCTTCGGCGGGCTGCCCACGATGGACCACGAGACCTACATGCGCCGCTGCCTCGAACTGGCACGGGAGGCCGGCGATCGGGGCGACTCGCCGGTCGGCTCGCTCATCGTGGTCGCCGGGCGGGTCGTCGCCGAGGCGAGCGAGGAGCTTCCGACCGGAGGGGCAGTCACCGGGCACGCCGAGATCCTCGCCGTGCAGCGGGCGGTGGACACGCTCGGCGGCCCCGACCTCTCGGGCGGCACGCTCTACACGACCGCCGAACCGTGCTTCATGTGCTCTTACGTCATCCGCCAGGCCCGCATCGCCTCCGTCGTCTACGGGAGGAGCACGCCCCTGATCGGGGGCATCACCTCGTCGCACCCGATCCTGATTGCCGCCGACCTTGACCCGTGGCGTCCCGCCCCGGAAGTGATCGGCGGCGTGCTGGAGGAGGAGTGCCTGGCCCTCCGCAAGCGATCTTCCGGGGGTCGATGACCGGCAGGGTCGGTCAAGATCGAGCGGTTGCCAGTCACGGGGAGGCGGACGATGTGCGGTCGATACACGCTCCGGGCCAAGCGTGAGACAATTGCCGAGGCGTTCGACCTTCCCGAGGTGCCGGAGCTGCCGGCCCGCTACAACATCGCCCCGACCCAGGACGTGCCCGTCGTCCGGCCCGGCCCCGACCAAGGTCATCGGACGCTCTGCCTGCTGCACTGGGGCCTGATCCCCTCGTGGGCCGACGATCCGTCGATCGGCAACAAGATGATCAACGCCAGGGCCGAGACCGTCGCCGAGAAGCCGGCGTTCCGCCACGCCTTCAAGACCAAACGCTGCCTCGTGGTCGCAGACGGCTTCTACGAATGGAGGCGAGAGGGCAAGCACAAGCGGCCCTATTTCATCCGCATGAAGGACGACCGGCCCTTCGCCTTCGCCGGGCTCTGGGAGCGCTGGGACAAGGGCGGCGGGCCGATCGAGAGCTGCACGCTCATCACGGGCGAGCCCAACGAGGTCGTGGCCCCGGTCCACGACCGAATGCCCGTGATCCTGCACGACTCGGATTACGACATCTGGCTCGACCCCGAGGTCACCGATCCGAAGATGCTCCGTCCGCTCCTGGTGCCTTACCCCGCCGAGGAGATGGAGGCATATCCCGTCTCGACGCTGGTCAACAGCCCGGCCAACGACGTGGACGAGTGCATCGAACGGGTCGGATAGGGCGTTGAGCTGCCCGACGCCAAACCGATCCCCGACCCCTTCTGGAGGCTACACGTGGTCGCACGAACGTCCCTTTGCTGGCTGGCCGCCCTCCTCTGCGCCATCACCGCCAGCGCCGTGTACGCCGCCCATCAGTCGTTGTCCCCCGAGCTGGAGCAATTCCGCCACGTCTGCGCCGGCGAGGCCCACGCCCTCACCAGGCAGGCCGACAAGCTGGACCAACTCGCCGACCGCCTCGCCGCCGAGTTCGGCGAGCCCCACGCCCTCGTCTTGGAGATCCGACGAGAGGCCAAGCAGCACCGCACCGACGCCGCCAGCCTCCAGAAGGTCGCCGACGGCGACTGGGAGGAACTCTACCGCCGGGAGGCCGCCCGCTCCATGTCCCTCGTCCAGTCCTTCCCCGACCGGAGAGAGTACTACTTCGCCGAGGAAATGAAGCTCCGCCGCCCCGCCAACACCATCGCCCGACCCTGACCGGGTGTCCGACGTAGCGTCACGGAGACTCATCGTGATCGCCGGCCGATGTCGGGCAATCGCCGACCCGTTCGACACGCTGGATGTCCGTGTCCTCGTCAACACGGCGAAGCGGCGAGTGAGGGACTTTCCGAGAGGCCGATCAGGTCTGATTCTCCAAGGATGCCGGCTCGTCGAGCTGCTCCCTCAAGCGGGCGACGATCCGGTGGGCCTCGTCCACTGCCATGAAGTGCCCGCCCGGCACGAGGAGGGCCTCGCAATTCGGCAGCGCCCGGACCAGCGCCCAGGCCATCGCCGGGGGCACGATCGTGTCGGCGAGCCCCTGCCAGAGCGTCACCCGCCGGTCCTTCGGCAAGGATCGGAGCGGGAACCCGTAGTTGCGATAGAGGGCGAGTTCCTGGGCCAGCCCCTCTGCCCCGACCCCCTCGGTGAAGACCGAGTGCAAATCACGCAGGAACAGCTCGAAGACCTCTCGGCGGCGGAAGATCATCCGGTCGGGGGCCGACCACGTGGCGATCAGCCGGGGGAGGAACCGCTCCGGGTCGGCTTGGAAGCGATCCGCCGCCTCCTGGAAGGCCCGCCGTGCCAGCCGGGGATTCCGGGAGCCGATTCCCAGGAGCAGCCGTCGCCTGCGGTCCATGCCGTCCAGGGCTCCGGGCAGCTGCGGCGGCCCCATGCCGCTGATGATCGTCGCCGTCTGCACCCGGTGGCCCAGCCGGGAGAGGGTCGCCAGGGCATAGGGGGCACCGCCCGAGATGCCGATGACGCTGAACTCGCCCAGCCCGAGGGCCTCGGCCAGCTCCTCTACGTCGGGGACGGCATCGAGCGGGGTCGTCCGCCGGGTGAAGCCGGAGCGGCCGACGCCGGGCCGGTTCGGGGCGATGACCCGCAGGCCGTTCTGCCTCGCCTGGTCGGCGATGTAGGACGCCTGGTGGTGCGAGCCGATCAGCCCGTGGAAGAAGATCACCGGGTGCCCGGACTCGTCCCCGTATTCCCTGACCTCCAGCGTCCTGCCGGACCGAAGGGCGAGGGCGTGCTCCATCATTTCCATCGGCCCCGTGGTGATCGTTTTCTTCACGGTCTGAAGGTCACCGCTGCCCCCGGATCAGCAGGCGGCGTGCCTCAAGGATCGACTCCTCGCCTTCGGGGATCTCCCGATTCGAGACGAGGACCGTCCCGCATCCGACCGGCGTCCCTCGCTTCGGAGCTGGTCATCGGTCGCCCTTCCGTCGATGATGCAGGGCCGTTGGCTGATACGATAACATAGCGATTGTAGAGGACGATGGCGTGCGATTCCGGCCGGTCATCGCCTTCGGGACGACCTGCTCGGATCGTCGGGAGGCGGCCGAGGCGGACTCCCCCGGCCGGCGAGAAGGGTGCAGCTCATGGAGAAGCGGCTGGTCCGGGTCAGCAAGTACCTGTCGAAGTACCTCCGGCACGCCCCGCAGGAACTCGGCCTGACGCTCCGGCCCGGCGGCTGGGTGCCGGTGGACGACCTGCTCGCTGCTGCCCAGGAGCACGGCTTCCCCATCGCCTACGACGAGCTGGTCGAGGTCATGGAAACGAACGACAAGCGGCGGTTCTCGTTCGATGGGTCGGGCGAGCTGATCCGGGCCAACCAGGGGCACAGCGTCGAGGTGGACCTGCACCTGGAGGAGAGGGAGCCGCCCGAGGTGCTCTACCACGGCACGGTCGAGCGGTTCCTGCCGGCGATCATGGAAGAGGGGCTCGTGCGGGGCAACCGGCACCACGTCCACCTGTCGAGGGACGTGGAGACGGCCCGCAGGGTCGGGGCGAGGCGGGGCAAGCCGATCATCCTCGAAGTCGCCGCCGGGCGGATGCACCGGGACGGGCACCGATTCTTCGTCTCGGCCAACGGCGTCTGGCTGACCGACGCTGTGCCGCCGGGCTACCTGACCGTGACCTGACCTCGCTCCTTCGGGGTCGGAGGCATTACCATCAGCCCGAGACCCAAGGGCGGAGACGATGCCGTCTCCCTCCCCGCAACCCCGATCGTGACTCCGCTCCGGGGCCGTCCCCGACGCCTAATCCGCCCCCGATCTGAAGGTTCCATCCGCCCGATGACGATCCTCTTCCTCCACGGCTGGCACTCGGTCCCCGGCGGCGTGAAGCCGTCCTACCTGGCCCGTCACGGCCACGAGGTCATCAACCCGCCGCTGGACGACGACGACTTCGCCCAGGCCGTCCGCACCGCCCAGGCCGAGTACGACCGGCACCATCCCGACGTGATCGTCGGCTCCTCCCGTGGCGGGTCCGTGGCCATGAACCTGGACTCGGGCTCGACCCCGCTCGTCCTGCTCTGCCCGGCCTGGAGGCGCCGGGGCACGGCCACCACGGTCAAGCCGGGCACGGCCATCCTGCACTCCGAGGCCGACGACGTGATCCCGATCGCCGACAGCCGGGAGCTGGTGCGGGCCAGCGGCCTCCCAGAGTCGGCCCTGATCGTCGTCGGCACCGACCATCGGCTCGCCGACCCCGAGCCGCTGGCGGCGATGCTGGAGGCATGTCAGGGGGCGGCGACCAGCCCGGAGGCCCGATGAGCCGGGAGGCCGCCCGCAACGCCGAGCCGTGCCTGCGCTTCGCCCCCAGCCGTGTCGTGGGCCTGCCCGGCGCCTCCGAGGTCGTCGTCCGGCCCGACCGTCTCGAACTGCGATCAGGCGGTCGTTGGGTCGTCCTGCCCTTCGACGAGATGGCCCGTTGGCCCCGGCCCGCCCGGCTCTGGCGGCTGCTCTCCCGCCTCGGGTGGCGGCCCCGATGGCTGCCGGTCGGCGATCGGGACTGGTTCCACCCTCCCCGTGACCGTTTCTTCCGGTTCTACACCGACCCGCCGCTCACGGTCTTCCTGGCCGACGAGGATCGGGGGATCGGCTATGGTGAGACCCTCTTCAGGCGGGTGCAGGACGTGATCGGATCGGGCGGGTTCTCCACGAATGACCTGGGATGAATCGCCGCCCCCGCCGTCGGCATCTGCGAGCGGACGGTTCTTTGTGGATTGAGTCCATCGATCCGGGAGTGCGGAGAACGGGGTATGGATCTGGAGCAACTGGACGCAATCGCCCGCCGGGAATTGGAGAGGCACGGCCTGCGGGGATGGACGTTCGGACTGTCGAGGACGAGGCGTCGGCTGGGCGTGTGCAAGTACCGGGCGAAGCGGATCGAGGTCGCCGAGTACTACGCCCGGCACAGCCCGCCGGAGACGGTCCTCGACACGCTGCTCCACGAAATCGCCCATGCCATCGCCGGACCCGCCGCCAAGCACGGACCGAAGTGGAAGGCCATCGCCGTCCGGCTGGGGGCCACGCCTCGTGCCTGCGAGTCGTCGCAGCAGGTGGTCGTCCAGCCCGGCGACTGGCAGGCGACCTGCCCCGGCTGTCAGCGGACCGTCCACCTCTACCGGCAACCGAGGAGCCTGGGCGGATACCGCTGCCGGTGCGAGGCCCGCTCGCCGCTGACGTTCGAGTACGTGGGCGACCCGGCACGGATGCCCGCCAGGCCCATGACCGCCCAGGAGTCGGCCCGGTGGGAGGCGAGGTGTGCCGGCTGCGGGACGGTGCATCTGCGGGTCCGCAGGCCGAAGCCGGGCCTCTGGCGGTGCAAGTGCTCCAATCGTTGCGAGATCGCCTGGCGTCCCCGGTCTGAATGAGGCTTGGGCCGAGAGGAATACCTCGTCGTCCCTCTGGGAGGAGATCGAGATGAGCGACGTGCTGGGCCGTGAAACCTTCGAGTCGATCTACGCCGGCACGCCCGCCTGGGACATCGGCAGGCCGCAGCGGGCGTTGGTCGAGGTCGCCGACCGGGTGACGGGGACGGTCCTCGATGCGGGCTGCGGCACCGGCGAGAACGCCCTGTTCTTCGCCGGGAGGGGGCATCCCGTGCTGGGGATCGACTTCCTCGAAGGCCCGATCATGGAGTCCCGGCGGAAGGCCGAGGAGCGTGGCCTGGATGCCGAGTTCGCCCGGATGGACGCCCTGACATTGCTGGGTCTCGACCGCCACTTCGATACCGTGATCGACAGCGGCCTGTTCCACGTCTTCTCCGACGAAGACAGGGCACGCTACGTCGCCGGGCTAGCCCACGTGACCAGTCCAGGCGGTCGGCTCTTCCTGCTTTGATTCAGCGACGAGGAGCCGGGCACGCAGGGTCCGAGACGGATTTCCCAGGGCGAAATCCGGGAAGCGTTTGCGGTGGGCTGGGACGTGGAGGAGATCCGGGCGGCGAGGTATGAGGTCCGCCCGGATCTGGCGGACCGATCGTACAGCGAGGGCGGGCCGAAGGCGTGGTTCTCGGTGATCCGGCGGGGGAGGTGATCATCCCCCGCTGGCTTATTAGCCCCCGGACTGCCTGCGTCGGATCGCCCCGCCCGTCATGCAGCCCGGTTGGAGTCCATCGACGACCTCGCCGTATCCGCATCGGCCCCTGCGACCCCGGTTCGAGTCCGACGCCGCAGGGTCCGAATCGCAGGTGCGTCGGTTATCCCCCATGGCTGCGGACGACGACCCGCCTGGCCTTCCTGAGTGCCTCCAGGGCCTCGTCCATGCCCCCGAGCCCCTTCAGCTCGCCGATCAGGTCGTCGATGCCGTCCTCCACCCGGTCGAGCGCCCGCTCCTTGTCGCCGGTGGGGACTGCGACGGCTGCTGACGGCTCGGAGTACGAGGCCCTCTGCCCGTTGTCCTCGGCCCTGGCTCGTTCGGCGGGCTCGGCAGCCGGTCTGGCCTTCGGCCTGGCCTTGCCCTTCGCCGTCCCGGCCCCTCCGGCGGCCCCCCGATTGCCCGTCAGGCCCAGCTCGGACCGGATCTTGTAGACCAGCGAGCCGCTGATGTTATCCTCGTTGCCCGCCTCCTGCCACGCCCGGTTGATCCCCTCCTCGTTGAGGCTGCCGTCCCTGGTGAGCTGCTCCCGGACGAATGCCGTCTTGCCCTGATTGACGCCTTTGCCGGTGGCCATGATCGTGACTCCACTGGATAATCTGGGGATCGTTCTCCACACTGTAACATGCCGGCTGCAAGTATGACGCCAGCGGGAGACCTTGGCCGGGCGGCAGCGTCGGTGCGATCCGTCCAAATGACCGGTCGGGAGAGCCGATGTGACTGTGACGGGGTGGTGAGTCTCCATTCAGGATGACGTTCCATCGGGAGGTGATGGGAGGGTCGGACGCCATGCCGGGATACCGATGCCGACGCTGCGGCGATGATCACGACGAGCTGGCACTCTACTACGGCCTCCACGCACTCGCCCCCCGGTCGAGCGTCCCCGAAGCCGAGCGGGATCAGCGGTGCTTCCCTTCCGGTGACCGCTGCATCATCATCGACGAGGAGGAGGCGACCGCAGGCCCGGTCCCCGAGGGGCCGCCGGCCTGGGAGCCGCCCCGCTTCCTGCGGGGAATCTGGGACTTCCTGGGCGATTGCTGCCGGTGGCTCGTCACGTCCCTGGTGCTCCCGCTGCTCGCCGGCATCGTCGTCGCCCTGCCGATCTCGATCCTCGCCTGCTGCGTCTTCTACGACGCCGAGTGGCCGATGCGAATCCTCTTCGGCGTGTGCATGGCCTTCTTCGCCCTGATGCTGCCCGTCCTCATCGGTTCCATCATCCTCGTCGCCTTGGTCGTCCTTATCACGGCCAGTCGCAGCATCGGGGGGCTGGTCCGCCTGTCCATCGGATCGCCCAACAGGAAGCCGACCTCGGCCCGGCGGGAAGGCGAACCTGCTCCGGGCAAGGCCGCCCTGTGGGATCACTGGCTCGATGGCGTGTGATGAGGGCGGTCCATCAATCCCGTGAATCGGCCTGCCCGACCCCGGCGTCGAACCGGGCGATGCGACCATCTTCCCCCACCGCCCAGCCCGCCCTTGGCCCTGCGAAACCGACGGCATGGAATCCCTCGTCGCCGAGCTTCGCCCAGGTCTCGCCCCCATCGTTCGACCAGTCCGTCCCCGTCGGCCCCACGGCCACCAGCGTCGGCCCGTCCAGGTCCGGCAGATAGGCGACGGCGGAGCGATACCCGCCGGGCTCCGGCCCCTGCGGCGACCTCCAGGTCCGGCCGCCGTCCGAGGTGAGGGCGACGAGCCTCCCCGCCAGGCCGGGTCGCTCGTAGTCGCCGCCGACGGCGACACCGTGCTCGGCGTCCCGGAACGCCAGCGAGAAGACGCCCGAGGAGGGCGAATCGGCCCGGACCGGCGTCTCGTGGGCCGTCCAGGTGCGGCCCCGGTCCTCGGAGCGGAAGACCCGGCCGGCGCCCGTGCCGAACCAGGCGTGACGTTCGCCTTGCACGACGAGGCAGGTGCCGCTGGCGGCGAACGCCCCCTCGCCGGGCAGGGCCTCGGGCATCCCTCCGGCGGCGATCCGATCCCAGGTCTCGCCGCCGTCGTCCGTCGCCAGGACCACGAACCGCCCGCCCACCGGGTCGCCGAGGACGAGTCCGTGGTCGGCGTCCCAGAAGGCCATGGCGTCGAGGAAGCCGTCGGGGTCTCGGTTGACGTGCCGGAGGGTCCAGGTCGCCCCGCCATCGGCGGTCTTGTAGATCCGGGACAGCTTCCCCTCGCCGATGGAGAGGGCGTAGGCCGTCCGCTCGTCGAACGCCTCGATGTCCCGGAAGTCCAGGTCGGCGGCGTCGGGGACGACCTTCGGCTCCCAGGTCTCGCCGCCGTCCACGGTGCGGAGGACGGTGCCGCCCGCACCGCTCGCCCAGGCGACCCGACCGCTCACGACGCACAGGCCCCGCAGCCGGGCCGTCGTGCCGGAGTCCTGGACGACCCACTGGGCCGGAGCGGCATCGCCGAGTGCGACGATGGCGAGGAGGGCGACGAACCATCGCATGAGCGGTCGATCTCGACGGGGTGGGGAAGAGGCGGGACCGATCCGAAGGTCACCGCTGCCCCCGGATCACCATCCGGCGGGCCTCCCTGATCCGCTCCTCGACCTCGGGCATGTCCCGCTCCATGACCCGGAAGAGCAGCCGGTCGAACTCGGCCTCCAGATCCTCCGGCCCCGTGCCGGCACGGGCCTTCGGCCTGGCAACCTTCGTCGGAGGTTGCTCGACCGGCTCGGCGGCCCGCTTCGCCGTGGTCCTGGTGGCCGCAGGCTTCTTCGTGCCCTTGTCGCCCGTTGCGGCCTTCTTGCCGCCGAAAAGCTTGCCCTTGACGTTGTATATCAGCGTGCCGCTGATCGAGCCCTCGTGGCCCGCCGCTCGCCATGCCTCGTTGACCGCCTTCTCGTTGGCGTCGGGGTTCTTCTTGAGGTAGTCCTCGACGAAGCCCGTCTTGCTCGTGCCGTTGGTGCCGCTGGTTGCCATGACGCTCTTCCCTACTGGTGTGGGGTGTGAAGTGACACACTCTCCATCAGTGTATCCTACGAGTGCGAACAACGGGCAGGAGCGGCCGAGTCAACCGGATTGATGGAGGCGAAGGAAGTGCTCTCATGACACGGGAGGAGCAGCCGGATTATCAATAGGCTGGGCGAGCTGGTGGTGGTTCGGGCGTCTTCGTCGAAGTGATGAGGACCGTGATCATCCCGCCTCTCGCCTGGTCTCCTGGATCGACCCGGCCCAGATCAGGCCCATCGTGGCCTGGTTGTCTCGCCGGAACTCGATGATCCAGTTGTCGTCGAACCCCGAATGCTCGTCGTCCTCTGCTCCTTGTCCCAGCAGTATTCCCCCCTTCATGTCCTGGGGCAGAACGAACAGGCGGTCGGGCTGGTCCCCTTCTTCTTGTTCCAGCAAAGTTCCCCCCGATCCTGGATGGGCATCGAGATCACTTGCTCCTCGGCCTGATCTTCCTCCTGTCCCGGCGAAGTTCCCCCCCGATCCTGATCGGATGACGATCCGGTCGTCGATTCCGCCCTCTGTCCAGATCCGACGATTTCATCGAGCGTCTCGACCAGCCATCCCGCCATGTGCCACTTCGCAGCCTTGCCCTTGATGTACCGACCGTTGTCGGCCACGAACCCGCTGTAGTACCGCCGATCCACCATCTCCAGGCCGCCCTGGGCCTCGATCACGTCCCGGATCGCCTTCCACCGGTGGTAGTCGAACGCCCGGCCCACCTCGCCGTCCTGGTACAGCCGGCCCCAGATCGCCTTGATCCGTGCGGTCGGCAGGGTGCCATCGGCGTTGGACTTTGAGGTGCAAACTTTCACAATGACCAGGCCGATCGCCACGTCCTCGGCCTCGACCCTCGCACGGCTCGACGTGGCCAGGGGCTCGGGAACCCAGGTCCGGGCGAACTCCAGGTAGGGGCCGCCGATTGCTTCCGCCTCCTCGGTGGACAGTGGATGGTTGCGGGTGGAACCTTTCAACCTGAAAACCGACAGCTTCCTGGGTCCGGGGATCACGATCCGTTCGGCCCGATCTTCCAGCTCGTAGATTTTCTGGATCGACAGGACCGTCGTGTCCCGGAACTCCTCGAACCGGTCCAGGATGTCCCTGGGCAACTTGGCCAACTGGCCCGACTTCATGCGCTCGATCTGCCGCCCTTCGCCCTTCGCCCAGGTGAGGATGTGGGGCGTCCCCTTGATCTCGACATCCTCGATGTCGTGCTCGGGGTGGGTCGCCAGGAAGAGGCGCAGCAGCGTCTTGAGCACCTTGTCCAGGCGCTTGAGGAGGTTGGCGACCGCCACGTCGTCGAGCCCCTCCTTGTCGAGGATGAAGTAGCCGTGTCGTCCTTTGCCGTGCGTGGACGGCTCGTGGTAGAGGGCGGGGAAACCGTTGTCTTCGAGCCACTCGGCGAAGGCCCTGGCGGATGCGGCGGTGCCCCTCCCGTGGCAATCAATGTCGATCAGGCTGAGCGTCCGGGGCGTGGTCTTGCGGCCATCCGCCCAGAAGTAGAAGGTGGTCTGCCCGGCGAAGTGGGCGTAGAGGTCGCTATTGTTGGGGCTGCCCATGAAGCCGAGTCGGTTGTATTGCCCGATCATCTGGTCGTTGGTGTAGCGGTCCACGCCGCCGGGCTTGGCCCAGCCGAAGCCGTAGGGGCTGATCAGCGACTTGAGGAACGAGCAGATCGGGTCACGGACCCGGCGATTTCGAGTTTTTTCTGATGGCATGACGCTTATATATAAGGGCGAGGTCTTCGGATTTCGCTGCGAGTTTTCTGGACATGACATGACCGACGAGGGCCGGGAGCGATCCCGGCCCTCGTTGTTCGGACCCGGCGGCCAAGAGCAGGCGAAATATTAATATGTCACTTTTGTCGATTCAATAATGTAAAACGGGAGATTTGTATCGGGACGAAGGGCGGGGCAGCAGTCCCTTTAGGGGCGAGCTGGGTCCGTCGTCGGCGACGAAGCCCTCATGACTTCCGTATGAGGTAAATCTCGGGAGAGTTGGACACAACGCTTCCGTGGCGGGTGGAGTAAAAGGAGAACCTCATGCCAGGCATCCAGTCATTGACTTGTGTGCCGGAAGCCCCTATGCTGCATGCCATCCGACGATCCCGCACCAGGCCGATCCCGTCGCCCGGCGTCACGTGGCTCTTTCCATCGTCGTACCGGCGGCTCGATGTCGAGCCCCGGCAGGCGCAACGCCATGCACCACGCCGATCGCATGACCCACTCGCTCATGCCTCCTCACACCCGCCCTCACCGTCGCCCCGGCCGATGCCCGAAGGGACTCGACCGATCGGGCCTGAGTGCGGCATCGATCGGACGGTGAGCTGCCCACGTCGGTATCGGTGAGAGAAGGGTCCACCCCATTCGGTTCCGAGCCCCTCATGACCGGGGGATCTCCCGCCCGGCTCCCGTGAGCCGTCGGGGCGGTGGACCCGCCGCAACCCCGCTGATCCTTTGAGATTGAGATCGACCATGATGACGAAGACGCCCGTCGCCCGCCTCCGAACCGAGGTCGGCATCGACCTCGGGCTGCACCTGCGCCCCGCCAGCCGGGTGGTGGGGCTGGCGCAGCGGTTCGACGCCGAGATCCGGGTCCGCTGCGGCGGGTCCGAGGCCGACGGCAAGAGTGTCCTGGGCCTGCTGGGGCTGGCCGCCGAGGCGGGCATGGTGCTCGACCTGGAGGCCCGTGGCCCCGACGCCGAGGAGTGCGGTCGTCGCCCTGGCCGACCTGATCTCGGGCCGGGGCCAGAGGGCCGAACAACCATCGGTCGCATGTGGCGGCTCCCGGCTCGATGCCGCAGGACGATGATCGCCGACGATTGGGGGCAATCAGCAGGGCACTGACGTGCTCCTGCCGACGATGAAGAAGCTGGTCCGGGACGGGCTTTCTTACGAAGGGGTGAAGCGGGCCGTGGGCATCCCCGGACGCCGAGGGCGAAGATCGGCGGTGAGCAGTTCGAGCGGCGGGCGACGGGATACGTCCAGGAGGGGCTGGACCGGGCGAGTGCCGGGGGAGGTCCGGGGGAGAAGGAGGCCCTCCCCCGGACCGTCGCCCTCGCTCATCCCGGTGTCGTCGCCGGGGTCGGCTCTCGGCGTGCCCGCCCGCCGCTGCGGGGCCGGGGCGGGGCGTCGGACCCGGTGAACTCCCGCACCAGGTCGCCATGGTCCAGGTCGGCGATCGACTCGACGATCTTGTCGGGCCGGTAGGCGTAGCGGCCCAGGTCGGCCCGCCGGGTGCCCCCGCTGAGGACCAGGACCGTCCTGAACCCCAGCTGCACCCCGCCCAGGATGTCCGTCTCCATCGTGTCGCCGATGACGACCGTCTGGTCGGTCGTCAGGCCCAGCTCCTTGCGGGCGCCCCGCAGCATCACCGGGCTGGGCTTGCCCACGCTGAAGGCTTTGGTCCCGCTGGCCGCCTCCAGCATCGCCGCCGTCGCCCCGCAGCCGGGCCGCAGGCCGCCCTCGGTCGGGCAGTTCGGGTCCAGGTTCGTGGCGATCAGCTTCGCCCCGCCGAGGATCATGCCCAGGGCCGCCTCGACCATCTCGAAGCTGATGGTGCGGCCCTCGCCGACGACCACGTAGTCGGGGTCACGGTCCACGATGGCGTAGCCGTTCTCGTGCAGGGCGTTGAGCAGGCCGCCCTCGCCGATGACATAGGCCGTGCCGCCGGGCTTCTGCTGGGCCAGGAAGCGGGCGGTGGCCATGGCGCAGGTGTAGACGTGCTCCATCTCCACGTCGATGCCCAGGCGTTGCAGCCGGGTGGCCACGTCCCGCCGGGTGCGCTGGCTGTTGTTGGTCAGGAAGCGGAAGGGGACATCGGCCTTGCGGAGCCCGGCGATGAACCGGTCCGCACCGGGGATGAGTTGCCCGCCCCGGTAGATGACGCCATCCATATCGATCAGGAATCCGAGCATCCGGTGTCAATTCCTCGGACGAATGAGTCAGTCAGTGCCGCCTCTCGCCGCCGGTGGCGCCTGGGGCCGCCCCCGATGGGGATGGTCCCTGGCCGACCGGGCGACGGGATGCGGTCGCACGGCCCGGTGCGAACGCTATACCGGGGGCGGGGAGGCGGTCGGGATGACGGCGGTGGTGGCGCCCGGAAAGGCGATCATTCCTTCGGCTTACGACGAGGTGATCGCTCGAACGGGCAGGCCGAACCGATCCCGCCGGGGTCGCCGCCCTGCCCATCGTTTCAGCACGCCCCCTCGGGCCGGATGCAGGAGAACCTCCGACTCGGATGCCCCGACGAGAGCCCATCCCCCTTCGGACCCGACGGACTTCGGCGACGAGGACGACTGCCACCTCGCCGGGAGCCCACCGGTGGCGGACCCCGAGATCGACCTGCATGAAGGCGAGGCAGCTTCGCCGCCCTGAACCCCGGCCTGGACGGCATCTGCATCGCCGACTCCGACGGATCGAGGAGGAGGCACACGCCTGCACCTCCCCGACCTCGGCGGGTGAGTGCTCGTGCTGGCAGCCGGGCCACGGGGCACGTATGCTGAGGCGGTCGCAGGTCCGTGTCCCATCGCCGGGGAGGATCGCCCATGTCCGACCACCAGCCCGCCCGCCCCCCGAACGCCGACACCGCCCCCTCCAGCCGCCGGGACTTCCTGCACCAGGCCGCCGGGCTCACCGCCGGCATCGCCGCCCTGGCCCCGGCCGCCCAGGCGGGCGGCCGGCCCCCGGCCTCCGCATCGTCGCTGCCGACGATCCGGCTCGGCCCGCACGAGGTCACCCGGCTGATCGTCGGCGGCAACCCGATCTACGGCCACTCGCACCACAACAAACTCTTCAGCCAGCACTTGACCGACTGGCATACGCCCGAGCGGGTCGTCGAGCTGCTCAAGCGGTGCGAGCAGTGCGGCATCAACACCTGGCAGAACAGCTACGCCGAGCGGACCCTCTCGGATCTGGACCGCTACCGGGAGGCCGGCGGGACGATGCACTGGCTGTGCCTGGGCAAGCCCGACTGGGACCGGCACCCCGAGCACATCGACGACGCCGCCAAGCGGAGGCCGATCGGCATCTCGCCGCACGGGGCGCTGAACGAGCGGCTGCACCGGGAGAAGAAGTACGACGTGCTGACCGACCTCCTGAAGCGTATCCGGGATCAGGGGGTGCTGGTCGGCCTGTCGGCCCACGACCCGAGGCTGATCGAGACGGCCGAGGAGAAGGGCTGGGACATCGACTACTACATGACCTGCCTTTACTACCTGACCCGGCCCAAGGAGGAGTCCCGGCAGATCCTCGGCGAGAACCTGCCGCTGGGTGAGATTTACCTGCCCTCCGACCCGCCGAGGATGTTCCGGGCGATCCAGGCCACGTCCAAGCCTTGCCTCGCCTACAAGATCCTGGCGGCGGGGCGGCGGATCGGCAGCCCGGCCGAGGTGCGGCGGTGCTTCGAGGAGGCGTTCGCCGGCATCAAGCCGACCGATGCGGTGATCGTCGGAATGTACCAGCAGTTCGGCGATCAGGTCGCCGAGGACGCCGCCCTGGTCCGGGAGGTCGCCGGCACGGGCGGACGCTGATCGCCGAGGCCGACTCGGTGGAGGCCGTCCGATAGGCAAGGAGAGGCCATGCTCCGCAAGCAGATCATCAAGGCTCACGAGGAGGCTCCGGCCCCCACGGCGGGCAAGATCGACATCGCCGCCGTGGCCACCGTGCTGGTGACATCCGAGGCCCCCCAGCATCCGGTGGACCACGCCTTCGACGGCAGTCGAGGCCCTGGGGGAACCCGCTGGGTCGCAGGCGAGCCCGGCGAGCAGACGTTGATCCTGGCCTTCGACGTACCGCAGACGATCCGACGGGTTGCCCTGGAGGTCGAGGAGCCGGAGGTCGCCCGCACCCAGGAACTCCAGCTGGCACTCTCCACCGACGGCGGGAAGGACTACAGGGAAGTGCTGCGGCAGGAGTACAACTTCAGCCCGCCGGGCACGACCTTCGAGCGGGAGGAATGGCAGGTGGACGCCGATGCCGTGACCCACCTGCGACTCTCCATCACGCCGGACAAGGGCGGCAGGCCCTGCCGGGCGACGATCACGTCGCTGTTCTTGAGGTGAAGAAGTCGGACCGGCGACCGTCGGCAACTTCGAGTCTCTCGCCATGTCCTCGTCCGCCCCGGCCCTCCTCGGCGGGATGCCGGTGACAATGCCAGGGAGGAGGGGATCGTGGTGGAGTTCAGTGGTGGCATGGCTCGGCAGGGCCACCCGGACCAGGGCCGATCAGGTTCCCGGTCGATGGTCGATCAGCCGTCGCCGCTCCTCCTCGACGTAGCGCTCGACCAATCCGTGCAACTCATCGGTGGAGTCCGCCCCGACGATCGTGACCTGTCGCTCGGCGGACGGGGTTCCGCTCGGATTGTAGGAGACCCGGAACTCCCCGTCCCGATCGGCGAGGCCGACGACGACGGCGAAGAACGGTTGCCGCCCATCGCCGGCAAACCCCTCGCTCCGAATCCGCAGCGTGACGTTGCGGCCCTGCGCCTTCAACGCCAGGCCGATGCCGGGCTCCTCCCTCAAGTCCTCCCTCAACCGGGAGAACAGGCCGACGATGACCTCTTCGGTCCGATCCATGGCATCTTATCCTTTGCGGCCTCGCTCCGCAGGACGACGGCGACGAACGGCTCGCCATCCCGCTGCCTCGGGCTCCGACGCCGACGCCCGGTCGTGGGCGAGCCCTTCGAGGCGAACGGGGCTCCCATCGTCGGGACCGGGATCGGCCGACCGTCATTCTATCCGAACCGGAGTGGCGAGGCGGATCATATCGGCCGAATGGCCCGGCCCGCCCGTGAGTGTCGGCCGGATTTTCCTGTGCGTTTCTTCAATTACTTGTTATTCTCTTGTCGGTTGGTCTGACGATCGAGAAGCGACTGCTGGTTCTCCCCGATCCGGTCTCCGCCCCCTCCCTCGCCGTCCCGGCCCAAGGGCTCGCCCTGAGCCACGTTTCCCCGACCCGGAACGCACCCTGCGGGTCGTCGCATCCCCGCCTCGGAGCCCGATCTTGTCCAAGAAGCTGTACGTCGGCAACCTCACCTACAACGTCAGCGACTCCGACCTCCAGGAGTTGTTCTCGCACTACGGGTCCGTGCAGAGCGCCCAGGTCATCATGGACCGGGAGTCGGGCCGCTCCAAGGGCTTCGGCTTCGTGGAGATGGACACGGAGGCCGAGGCCCAGGCGGCCATCCAGGCCCTCAACGAGTACGAGTATGGCGGACGGAACCTGACGGTCAACGAGGCCAAGCCCCGTGAGCCCCGCTCGGGCGGCGGCGGCTACGGCGGCGGCCGTGGCGGCGGCGGCTATGGGGGCGGTGGCGGTGGCTACGGCGGCGGCGGCCGGTATTGACCGTTCGGCCGCTCGCTCGACGCCGAGGGGCTGCCACGGTGGCCCTTCCCTCACCCCGGTGGAGGCCGCTCGTCCGGGTGGCCCCACCGGCACACCGGCATGAGGCCACCTCGACCACCCCCAGGAGGCGCCGATGACCACGAGATACCAACACTCCCCGCCCCCGCCCGTCTCGACCAGGGTCCGCTGCCCGGTCTGCAATCAGGCCGTCTATTCGCCGGGGGGCATCCATCCCCAGTGCGCCGTCCGGCAGTCCGACCCGCCCCGGCCCAAGGCCAAGCCGAATCCGGCACCCGAGCAGGCCGATCCGGTGACGAAGCCCGTCGGGTAGTCCGGTGCCGTCGATGATTCGCCGGTCATCGTGAGCCGATCCTGTCTCGATCGGCATCCCATCCAAAATCGTCCCGGCGATCGTCCCTGATCCTCGCCGGGTGCGGCCGGGTGCCGGCCTCGATGTGGTGGGAGCATGGGCCGGCGGCGAGCGTCCGAGGGCCGGGCGCACCAGCAGGCCCGTGCCGGCGGTCCGCATCGGCCGGGAGCGGGCCGAGGGGGCAGGACACCTGCCGGCGGGGGCCGGTCCTCAGATCGGTCGAGGACGCCAACCGACGGATCGAACCTGCGTGCCGTGGCGTCCAGCAGCTCGGGAGATCGCTCGAATCCCCGACTCCGATGCACGAATCCGGGCCATGGCGGCACAATGGACGGAGCAGCCGTGCCGGGCGATCAGGGACATCGCCGGCCCACAGCTCCCCCGACCTGATGGCGACGTGATGCGACCCTTCGTCCGCCCCGATTCCATCGTCCGCTCGATCTGGGGCGATGCCGACACGATCCTCTTCGTCTTCTCCGGCTCGGCGGCCGAGTTCGCCCTGAACCGGGCCGTCGATTGGCTCTTCTACACCGGCAAGTTGCCCGCCGACCCGTTTGGGCGGCTCTTCTCCACCGCCCGGTTCGCCCAGGACATCGCCTTCGTCGATGAAGACACGGCCCGCCGCAGCCTCGACCGCATTCGGGCCGCCCACGGGGCCGTCGAGCGGAAGCGAGGAGAGACCATCCCGGACTGGGCGAACCGGGACGTGCTCTACATGCTCATCGACTACTCGGGGCGGGCCTTCGAGCTGCTCCATCGCCCGCTGACCGAGGCGGAGCGGGCCGAACTCTACGACGTGTTCCGCCGGGTGGGGGAGGGACTGGCGATTCCCGAGTTGCCCGAGACCTACGACGCCTGGCGGGAGGACCGTCGGCTCCATATGGAGCGGGATCTGGCCTACTCCGACCTCTCGAAGGAATCCTACGGGCGGTATCGTCGCCACCTCGGATGGTGGTGGTACGAGACGTTGCTCCGGGTGCAGAGCATTCTGGTGCCGGACCACGTGCGTCGGCTGCTGGGCCTGAAACGCTCTCGCTGGCTGCGGCCCCCGCTGACGGCGTACCGGGCCATACGGGTCACTGGCCTATCATGGGGCGGGCGCAACGTTGAGGTCAGAGCAGATGGAGGGCGGACGAGATGAGGTACAAGGACCAAGCCATCCCACCTGATCCCCCTCCCGGCCTGGGCGAGGCGGGCGAGATTGTGGTGGAGTCTCCTAAGAAGCCCTGACAAAACCGTGTGGCATGGAGTTTGCGCCCTGGTGCTGTTTTCCTCCGAACCGAAGGAGACACCACCATGGCGAGCGCCCACATGCCGGACGAGTTCTTCGATCTGGTTGCCCACCACCTGCCGCCGGAACCGGCCATCGGCCCCTACGGCGGGCGTCCGCCGATCGGGCACCGGGTCGCCCTGCGTGTCATCTGGTTCGTCCTGGCCACCGGCAATCGCTGGGAGGATGTCCCGCAGGAACTCGGCTGCTCAGGTCGCACCGCCCATCGCCGGCTGCGGGCCTGGGAGGAGGCCGGCATCTGGGACCGCCTCCATGCCGACCTGCTGAGGCTGCTCCGCAAGGCTGGCAAGCTGGAGACCGACACGGTGGTCGTCGACGGCGTGACGGTGCGGGCCTCCGGCGGCGGCGAGGCGACCGGCCCGAGCCCCGTCGACCGCAGCAGGAAGGGCACGAAGCACACGGTGATGGTCAGTCGCACCGGAGTGCCGCTGGCGATCCGCACCGCCGGGGCCAACGAGAGCGACCACCGCCAGATCATCCCGCTGGTGCTCGACTTCCCGAGCGTCGCCGGCAAACCGGGCAGGCCGAAGCAGTTGCCGGATGACCTGTATGCCGACCGGGGCTACGACAGCGAGGGGACGAGGGCGTTACTGCGTTGGATGGGCATCGAGCCGCACATCGCCAAGCGTCGGACACCGCACGGCAGCGGGCTGGGCAAGGTCCGCTGGGTGGTGGAGCGGACGATCGGCTGGATCAAGGGCCTGCGGCGGATGCGGGTGCGGTACGACCGGCTGGGGGTGATCCAGGACGCCTGGACGACCCTGGCGGCCTGTGTCATCTGCTTCCGTATCCTCCACCAGGATGTGATGTGATTCACCCGGTTTTGTCAGGGCTTCTAACGAAGCTGGAGACTCCCTGCGGCTCGTGACCCTCTCCTGGTCCGTGCCCCGGCGGGGCGGCAACCTCCTTTGCCCCGAGGATTTCCTCACGACCCTGGGACGGCTTCGTGACCGTCACCCGGAGCCGTGGGACTTGCTGCTCGCCTCGGGACGGACGCTCTCGGCCGAACCACCCCCAGGAGCGATCCGGGCCAGGACGGGAGGGTCGCCCGTCCTCTTCGAGGTCATCAACGACACGGGACGCACCGCACGATGGCTCCTGAACCATGGCGACAGAGAGGCCCGGAGCGGCCCGATCCGGTCGGAGCAGATCGTCGTCCGGGGCGGCGACGAGGCGGCCTGCTACGACCTGCTGTCTTCCGTGCTCGGGGCCGGGGGCGGCGTCCTGCGCCTCCGGGGCCGCCGGACCCGCCTGATCCTGCTCATCTGCGGCGAGAACAACGCCCTGAACACCAGGGGACGGGGCCTCTCGACGCTCGCTCGCCCTGGCCCTGTCTTGGCCGAGGCGCTGGAGCACGGCTGGGTCGCCCTGAACCCGGCCCACAGCCCTTACTGGCCGCAGTCGAAGATGACCGGCTTCGCCAAGGTGGGCCGGGTCGGCGGTGTGGGCGAGACGATGGCCCGGACCGTCACCAGGCGGACTCCGTATCCCGACGGCACGTCGCCGCCGCTCGCCTTCGTCCACGCCAATAACTTCCTCGCCGATCAGCCCCGGACCAGGGAATACGCCTCCGTGGCCTTCGGGCCGGAGGGGCGTCTCGCCTCCGAGTCTTTGATCGAGGGCGAAATCCCGACGACCGAGGGCGGCGAACAGCTCGGTTGGCTGGCGGCGTCCTACCGCATCCCGGACGGGGGCGTGGACCGGGATGCCGAGGGCCGGTGAGGGGTCACCAGGGGTTCACCTGCTTGCCCTCCACGGCCAGCCAGATGCACTCGTTCGCCAGCCTCGGGGGCAACTCGGGGAAGAGCCCGAGCCACCACCGGGCGAACCCGGCCTCGTCGGCGGGGATCACGCCCCGGCCGAACTTCTTGACGAACGCCTCGTGGAACGAGTCGAGCTTGAAGTTGGCGAAGACCGCCGTGCGGCCCTCCCGCCAGAGCCAGAGCTGCCAGTCGCACAGCATGTACGCCGACATCGCCGGGCCGACCATGTAGAAGGTCCGCTCCAGCCGCATCCGCAACGCCCGCTCCAGCGGCAGCACGGCCCCTGCCTGCGTCACGCCCCGCCGGAAGTCGCCGGGCGGGAACTGGGACACGCCGAGGTCGTCGCACTCGTGAGCGAGCCATCGTCGGAACGAGTGATCGAATGGCTTGAGGGCTGACGAATTCTGGAGCAACGCCCTCGCCGACCAGTGGAACTTCCTCCACGGGAAGTGATCGAACGCCTCGGCGAGCGACGAGCCGACCGCCCCGCCGTGATCCCGCAGCACGCCCAAGGTCGCCTCCAGCGGCAAGCCCCCGACCCCGGACAGCAGGTGTTGCCGGATATCCGGCACGTCCCAGAGCGAGGCCAGTTCCGGCACGCCGATGCCCCTGGCCTTCAGGGGCACGAACTCCGGGGCCACCCTCGTCAGCGGATCGATCCCGGCGAACTCGGCCGCCCGGAAGCCCTGCATGTCAAGGCTGTGGGCCAGGAAGGCGTGCCAGGTCAGGTCGTCGTCCGTGTCGGAGATGAGGATCTGCGAGCGGTCCAGGATCATCGTGGCGTAGGAGGCCCACGCCCGGTCCAGCTCCGGGCAGCCCGTCGAGATCTCCGGCGGTAGTGACCGCCTGCCCTCCGGCGGCGGTGGCACGATCGGAGGCTTTGGCGCCCCAATGGGGGCCGAGGCCGGCGTCACTGCGACCGCAGGATGTCGGGACGGCGGCTCCAGCCCCGGCGTCATCGGCGGCTTGCAAGCCCCGCAGGGGATGAGGGCTCCGCCGGTCGCACGCCCGCCCCACTCGGCGAGGGCGGCCAAGTCCGTCGAACAGGTCTTGATGTAGCCCGTCGTCGTCCAGTTCGTGCGTTCCGGGATGTTGATGTGTTCGCATGAGGCCCGGTGCAGGATCAGGTAGCTGCTCGTCGGGGCTCGGTGAGAGTTGACGACGAGGCCGTGTGGGTGCTCCCCCAGCCAGCGGAGATAGCCCTCGTCGTCGTTGATGAACTGCTCGTAGCCGTTCTGTGCGGACATCTGCGTGCCTCCCCGGCGAAGTTGGACGCAAACAAAAACAGGGCACCGCTCCGACGCTTGACGTTGCGTCGATCGTTGCCCTGCCCCTGAATGCCTACGACCGGGTTCCCATCGCAGGAGGGCACCAAATTGTCATTCGATTGTCGGTGACGGCGATGAGGATGTCAACTCCTCTGCCCGAGTGACGAGAACGTCGTGCCGCATCGGCCTCAACAAGGTTGGCGAGGAGGGTAGACCATCAGATCGGCTCACAGCTCGATTGCCACCCGGACGACCGCCTTGATCGAGGTCACGGGGATGCGGGTCTCGACGGCCCCGGCCACGTCCCTGACCACGAGGAAGTCAGGCCCGATCTCGGCGACCACCTAGCCGGTCGGGAACCGGTCGCCCATCACGCCGACCTCGTAGGCCAAGCCCAAATCCCTGAGCGTGACCGGCTGGCCGACCTTGAGCCCGTCGAACAGCCCCGTGCCGCCGTCGTGATCCACGGCTCCGACCAGACCTGCCGAGGAGGAGCCGACCAGGAGGCCCGCCCCCAGGGCGAGCAGGATGCCTCGATGCCTCATCGCCATACCCTTGAATCCAGGACACGATAGGTCTTCGCTCCCCCATCGCATCCTGCGGTTTCGGCCCCAGCCGTCCATCCCGACGGGGCCGTGCCGCAACCCCGCCCTGCGAACGCAACTCCCGACATCGCCGCCCCGAACGAGCCTTCGGGATGAGGAACAGGGCACGTCCACATTTTCCACCTATTATTTGAGTTGCGCTACTATATTGATTATAGAATGCAATATCCAAGGACGGAGGGCTGGACGATGACGACCGCACTGAAGGACCGACTGGGCTACTACACCTTGGCCGACCTCGCCAGGAGGCTGGAGATCCCCTACCGGACGCTGTACGGGCACGTCCGCACGGGACGCTTCCCGACCCCGACCCGCACGACCGGGCCGGACGGGCGACGGCTGTACTACAACCAGGAGGACATGGATCTCCTCGTGAGCCTCTACGGACCCAAGGAAGGGAACAGTGACGCCCGGTGACCGTCGCCTGACGAGAAAGGCCGCAGGGAGGTGGAGTCCCTGCGGCCTTTCGGATTCGATTCAACCCTGAATAACCTTCAACCTATCTATGGCAGATCATAATAAATCATCGAATAAAAGCAAGATGCTCTATGACGAGTGGTGGGCCGGCAAGCGATACATCCGCATGCTGACCTGCACCAAGACCTGCCCGCTCTCCCATCACCAGCGGCTCGTGTCCAGCCGGCTCGTCTACAAGATGAGGGACGGCAAGCCCGTGCTCCGGGGCGACCTGGCGGACGCCCTCGGCCTCGACCCGCAGACCGTCTCAGCCGCCACCAAGTCGCTGGTGGCGCACGGCCTGGCGGCCCGGAGCGGGCGGGGCCACGTCGCCGTCGAACCGATGGGCGAGACGGCCTCCTGGTTCGGCCGGCGGCACGAGGGCGAACGCTGGTGGGAGTGCCTGCCCACGTACCGGCTCTACCCGCTGACCGAGCAGGCCCGGCGGACCCGCTGGAACCGGGGCGGCCACCTGACCGAGATGGACAATGCCGTCCTGTGGCTGCTCTACTCGCTGGGCAAGGGGACGCCGGAGGTCGTCGGGCAGGCGAATCGTGGCCTCAAGGCGCTGCTCGGGTGCAGCCTCGACACCCTCAAGGCGGCGATCCGGCGGCTCGCCGGCAACGGCCTGGTCATGGCCCGTAGCGATGGCTTCACGCTGCTGGCGCCGACCGCCGAGGCGTCGGCCTGGTGGCAGGACCGGAAGCGGAAGGGCACGAGCCAGACACAGCAGGAGAAGCATCGGGAGGCTGAGGAGGAGTCGGCGATCGACTTCGCCGCCCTGGTGTGCCGGGCCTACCCCGCCGACAGTCGAGAGAATTGGGACTTCCTGGCGGACATCCTCGGGAAGAAGGCGGATGTCATGCTCGCCGGGCGGTTCACCCGCCGAGAGGTCCGGGAGTACTGGGCGGGCGTCCTGCCCATGCTGACTGACGCCGACCGGGCGTTCAACTTCGTCGCCCTCGCCTGGGAGGCGCACTGGAACGAGGCTGTCCAGGTCCACGGCGGCAAGGGCGTCCACGACTCCTGCTTCCACCTGCTCAAGAAGGTCACCGGGCAGCGACTCGCCGCAAGCCAGAGGCCGGTGCTGATCGACCAGCAATGAGGGGCGGTCAGTTATCCACCTCAGTTCGGGTGGATAACTGACCATTTTGGGGTGGATAACTGATCGACTTGAGGTGGATAACTGATCGCTTGAGGTGGATAACTGGTCACAATAATAACTCTCTATAGTGACTCTTGGATCATGACTTGAGTCATCACTCGGAGGACCGTGCCTTCGGCACCAGAAGGCCGGCTAACGCCGGCCCGGATCACGGTGACACACAAGCATCGACTGTGGAACCAAGCCATCACCAGCACGAAGGACGGAGATGCCCATCGCAGCCAGCCATCATCAGGACGAGGACTTGGTGTCGCCTGTCGAGGCAAGCCATCATCAACTCGATGCCTGGATGTCGACAGTCGAAGCAAGCTATCACCAGGGCGAGGACATCGTGGCGTCGGTTGCCGCCGTCCATCACCAGCACGATGGCCGGGGGCCGGCCTGTTGTATCCATCCCCCTTCAGCACCAACATTGGTGACGCCCGGCCGCACCGACCATCGTCGGCACGAACCGGAGTGACGCCCCGCCTGTGCTCCGGTTGCCAGCACTCGCCTTGCGAAGCGACGGCTCACGGTGGCGATGATCGCCTGCACGACAGAAGCTCCTCGCCGCCCCGCCGCCGCTCGCTGCCGCCCCTTCCGGGCCCCATCGGCCCTCGGCCCGTGCGACTCGTGTTCTCGGCTTCCGGTACGATCACCGGGGGCGATCCCGCTCAACAAACGCCTGCACGTCCGGCGGTGTCGATACGACGATGGGCCGCTCGGATCACGGCGACTTGCACCCCGCTCCGGGACCGGCCTACGTTCGCCTTCGAGGAGAGCGACGGTCGACGAAGCGAACCCCGAGGGCTTCCACGACCCGCTCGGGTCGTCAGCACGGCCCAGTTCAATTGGCCATCGGTCAGGGTCAGGAACCAGTAATTTCCGCCCACCGGCTGCCTCGGACGTGGATCGGGCATCGCCTCTCGATCTCATGGGAAGTCGATCCGACGCCATAAGAACGCCTCCGCCGGTGTCAGGATGCCTGCGTCTGGTACACCTTCCGTTATCAATACGTCGCTGCCGTGATCCCGTCACCCTCACCCGACGGGGACCGATCGGGCAGGACCGCCTCGGATACAATCCCTCCTTCCTCAGTGCTATTAACCGACTGCCAGTCCCGACGAGATGGTCCTTCTGTCCCCCGACACCTGCGGATCGGTCGTTGATAACCAACCACGACCGACCCGGAGGCCAGTCATGGCGAGCCAGCAGCAACTTCGAGCGTCCATCACCGAGCAGATCATCGCCGCCCTGGAGAGCGGCAACACCCCGCCCTGGCGGCGGCCCTGGCGGGTCGGCCCCAACGCCGGCTCCCCCGCCAACGTCGTCAGCAAGAAGCCCTACCGGGGGATCAACCCGATCCTTTTGGAGCTGGCGTCGGCTCGGCACGACCTCACCTCGAAGTGGTGGGGCACATTCCGCCAGTGGAAAGACCTCGGCGGCAAGGTGATGCCCCGCCCGTCGCACGTCCCGCCGGGCCGCTGGGGCACGACAATCGTCTTCTGGTCGCCGATCACCAAGGCGGTTCAGGGCGAGGAGGGCGACGAGAAGACCGACCGCTTCTTCATCATGCGGTCTTAGGGGATTGAAAGGACAAAACTCTTCCGTATCCTGAGACCTTCGCACCAGGAGATCAAGGAGATACGCAGATGCGGCCCAGCCCCGAGATGATCCCCGTCCTCATCGATGCCGCCAAGGCCCTCAAGGGCAGTCCGAAGCGAGTCTTCATGGCCAAGACCGTCGCAGCGATGGGGCGGGGTGGACAACGCTGGGCCCAGGAGCATCTCGGCTGGTGCCGGGAGACCATCCGCAAGGGCACGCACGAACTCCGCTCGGGCATGACCTGCGTGGACGCCTTCTCGGCCCGCCGTCGCAAGCCCGCCGAGGAGCACTTGCCCCGACTCCTCGATGACATCCGCAGCATCGCCGACGGGCAGAGCCAGGCCGACCCCAAGTTCCAGACCAAGGGGCTCTTCACCCGGATCAGTGCCGCCGAGGTCCGACGCCAGTTGATCGCCACGAAGGGCTACACCGACGAGGAGTTGCCCACCCAGCAGACCATCAACACCAAGCTGAACCTGCTGGGCTATCGCCTCTCCAGGGTGGCCAAGTGCCGCCCCCAAAAAGAGTCCCGCAGACCGATGCCATCTTCGATCAACTGAAGGCGGTCAACCCCGAGGCGGATCGGGCCAGGGGCACCCTGCGGCTCTCGATCGACGCCAAGGCGACGGTGCATGTCGGCCCCTTCTCACGGCGGGGCCGGAGCCGGACCGGCACGAAGGCGGCGGATCACGACTTCAAGCCCGTGGCGACGCTGACCCCCTTCGGCATCTTCCTGCCCGAGCACGACGACCTGTGGCTGTACATGGCCCGGTCGAAGGTCACCAGCGACTTCATCGCCGATCGCCTGGAGCAATGGTGGGAGGGCGTCCGCCTGCGGTTCCTGCGGGTCAAGACGCTGGTGATCAACCTGGACAACGGCCCGGAGAACCACAGCCGGCGGAGCCAGTTCCTCAAGCGGATCGTGGCCTTCGCCCGCAAGTATCGCCTGGTGGTGCAGTTGGCGTACTACCCGCCGTACCACAGCAAGTACAACCCGATCGAGCGGTGCTGGGGCGTGCTGGAGATGCACTGGAACGGGTCGCTGCTGGACTCGGTGGAGGCGGTGTTGGGATTCGCCCGATCGATGACCTGGAAGCGGAAGCACCCGGTGGTCAGCCTGGTGGAGACGACCTACGCCAAGGGGGTCAGGCTGAAGCCCGAGGAGATGGAGGCGTTGGAGGCCGAGGTGATCCGCCTGCCGTCGCTTGAGAAGTGGTTCGTGAAGATCCCTCGTAAGCGAGGCAGGCCACGGAAGACGTAGCTTCTTTCTGGTGCCTTAATGAGGACGACTACCATGATCGACCCGACCGAGGACATCCGCCGTGAGATGCTGGCCGAGATCAACGCCGCCCCCGGAATCCGTGAGCACCTGGAGCAACAGTACGGGCAGGTCTGGGACACCGCCCAGCTCCAGGCCGACTTCGATGTGCTCGGCTTTGCCGCCCCGCTCGTCGCCGTCCGCCGCCGGGCCGACGGCGTGAAGTGGAGCGTCATGTTCCAGGGCTCGCCGAGGTACTACTTCGGATTCGAGCCGCACCGGGGCTGACGACCGATCGTCCGACGCCAGGGGAAGCAGGCCCTCCTCGTCGAGGCTTGCTCGCCGAGGAGGAGGGCCGGGGCCGTGGTTTTACTGAATCGGATGTGACCAGCCCGGCCGCACCGTGCCGGCAGGCCGGTCGGCAGACGAGCGGAGGATTCATGACGCCGAGGCAACTGGTCGAGCGGGAACGCCGCATCGGGTTCCTGATCATCGTCGGCCTGATCGTGCTGTTCCTCCTGGGATGACGAGGAAGAGCCCCGGACCGGGCGGTCGGGGGCTGCGACCCATGGAGTCGCTCCCGGTCAGCCACCGTCCCGATGATCCTCGTCGAGAGTCCCCTCCAGGTGGGCCAGCAGGGTCGCCTCGGCCACCGACGCCTGGGCCGACTCGAAGGCGTCGAGGATCGCACCGAGGGCCTCCTCCCGGCTCGGGGCGGTGCCGCCACGGCCCTCGATCGTGGAGCGGAGCCTGTCGAGCAGGGCGACGTGCCGGTCGGCGAGGGCGATCGTCGTCGGCTGACCTGCCTCTGGTCCGGTCGTCGGCTTGGGCGGAGGACTCCCGGACTGGGGGCGGATCGCCTCGTAGACCTCCCGGCGATGGACGCTCACGCCCTTGGGGTGGTCGATGCCCAGCCGCACCTTGTCGCCACGGATATCGACGACGGTGACGGAGATGTCGTCACCGATGACGACGGTCTCGTTCCGCTTGCGGGTCAGCACAGTCATGGGCATCCCTCCGTGATGGTCGTCACCTTGCGTGGATCGACGGGCTCAGGCCCACCGTGGCCGATTGTCCCAGTAGCGGCTCGCCTGCGTCAAACGACCCTTCATCTGCCACCAATCCATGCCAGAAGACACGACCATCGACACCCCCGGATGGGCCGTCGGAACAACACCAACGGCCCTGGACGGAGGTGAGAGCGATGAGCACGAGCGAGACGATCGACTGGGCGGCGGAGCAGCGGCGGTTCGAGCAGGTGGCCTATCCCTTCGCCGTCCGTGCGGCGAAGCGGGCGTTCAAAAAGTGGCACGAGAGGAAAAGGTCGGACGCCGAGGCCGAATTCCTGGCGAAGATGTGGGACCAGTGGGCGAGGCTCCTCTTGAGGGGCAAAGACCCCGAGCCGATGCTCTGGCCGCTGATCCACTGGGCGAAGCAGTGGGTCTACATGGACAGGAGACTGGCCGGCCGCCCCCGCAACCTCGATATCGAGGACTATCGAGCCGGCATGACACGGCACCTGATGGACGAGCGTGGCCAGCCCAGGCCGCACGAGCGGTCGGACCGGATCAACGGCTTCCTGGACTGGACAGGGCAGGCACGGACGGACAATCCTGCCGAACTCGCCGCCGCCCTGCTCCAGGCCGGAATGACGTTGGAAGAGTACCTCGCTGCCTGACAGGTAGACGGGGGCGGCGGTAGGATAATTCGCCGCCCCCGATGACACCAACGGGAAGGTCGAGGGGGAGTCGGACGGCTCCCCAGCCGGCCTGGATCGTCAAAGGAAATTGACATGGGGGTGTAGAGTGACGACAAAGCCGGTCGTGTTGCAAAAGTTGGAGGCAATCAATTCCAGGAGGTTTCCTGAAAAGTTGGTTCCATACCCCCGCCCGGTGGATGACAACGGTGGTTGCACTTTTTGTTATTGTCGATCCTTCACTCGATTTCTGTACGCCCGAGAACTTTCACGGAAAGTCGGAGTCCCAAAATACGCCGCAGCCGGATTTCGGTCATGGGTAGGGTTCGACCCCTCGGCCCGGACGCTGAGAAGCCCATACCAGGGCTGCGGAGCAGGTCTGGATGACGTTGATGGTGGTGGAGGCCCATGAAGGTCAGGTTGCTCTCGGAGCGTGTCCAACACGGTATGGAATCGGTCATGGTGTTGTCATGCAGCTTGTCCATCCTGGAGCACTACTTCCTCATCCAGTTCTATTTGTCAACAAGTCGTCTCATCCAGCTGGAACGGGTACATTGTCGCCATTCCACTCTTGTATTCCATCTTCAATGCACACCGGGGGCTTCCCTCCTCGGTTATCTTCAAGATGATGAAGATACCCGTGAAGTCCAGATGGAGGATCAGGGATGTGTACTCTCCATGGCCGATGGTTCGTTCGCTCCCTGAAGCGACATTCCACCCACCTTGCCTGTTCTGTCAGACACATTGCCTGTTCTTCCAGACAATTTGCCCTTTTCCACAGGCGAGCCGGGTGATCAGGAGTGTTGCGGAAGATTATGGTGTTTTCAGCCGAGTTGACGGACCAGGACGTAGCCCCGAGTACGAGATCGACTACTCGCCCGTTGCCTGGAAAACCACGCTCCCCTGGGGGAGATGTAAAACACCTTGCACCGCAATCCGTTTCCCGCACGGTCAGCAGCGATGGCGGCTGGTCAGGACGCCACGCCTCACTCCCTCCTGGCCGATCTTGGGCATCCTGCCCCGTTCAAGCCAGGCTGATCTTTATGGTGGTCGTTATCAACGGTTAGTACTACTCCGTTAGCTTGGTCTTGGAGCGGGTGAGCCAGGGCCGGCAGTGCGCGCAGTCCGGCCGGCTGACCGGCGCCAGCAGCCGCTGCAACGCCCGGCGGATCGCCGGCACCGTGATCACCGGCGCTCGGCCTCCCCCTTTTTGCCCGGCCGGGATCGCCCCCGACGGGCTCGGCGTCGCTCCAGGGTGAGGAACCCGAAGGCCAACATCACCAGGCAGGCGTGATGGTGGAAGCCCCGCCACGAGCGGCCCTCGTGGTGGTCCAGCCCCAGTTCCTCCTTCATCTGCTGGTACCCGAGCTCCACCGGCCAGCGACTCCGCCACAGGCGCACCGCGCGGATCCGGCTGGTATCGGCCGGGAGGTTGCTGAAGGCGTACTTCAGCTTGCCGTCGGCCTGCTCCTCGATCAGCAGCCAGATCGGCTCCGCCCCGGCGCAATCGCCTGTCGCCCATCCCTGGCCCGGCCAAACGCGCAGCCAGGCGAATCGGCCCCACATCGGGCCCTTGGTCCCCTCCCGCCACGTCACCTTCCGGCGCGGCGTCCGCGCCGCCAGCTCCTTCAGGCCCACCGGCCGGGGCGAGCCCTCGGCCAGGCGACGCCGCTTCTGCGGCCGCCCGCCCGTCCCGGCCTTGGGCTCGTCCCACCTCGGCTCCTCGGTGAAGACCAGCATCTCGTCGGTCACGCCGACGACGTAGTGCAGGCCCCGCTCGGCCAGGCCGTCGCGGAACGGGCCCGAGACGCCGTAGCCGCTGTCGGCCACGACGAGCCCGCCCGGCAGCCCTTCGGCGCGGATGCGGTCGAGCAACTCCAGGGCGATCTGACCCTTGGTCAGCGACCGCCGCTCGGCCTCGGGCACCTTGGCCTTATCCAGTCGCTTCGGGTCGGCCAGCCAGCCCTCCGGGAGGTAGAGCCGCATGTTCAGCGGGTAGTGCCCCCTCGGGGCGACGTAGTGGACGCTGACGGCGCACTGGCAGTTGGCCTTCTTGCCCAGGGCGCCGCAGTACTGCCGCTGCACGCCGACGGAGTGCGTGCCCTGCTTGGGGAAGGTGGTGTCATCGATCACGAAGATGCCGGCCGGGTCGGCGAACTTCGCCGCCATCGTGGCCCGGTAGCGGCTCAGGACCGCTTGCTCGTCCCAGGTGCTCTGGCCGAGGAACTGCTGCAGGGCCTGGTCGGGGTCGGCGACGTCGAGCCCCTCCGACAGGGGGACGCGGGCGGCCATCGGCTCGACGCTCTTGCGGTCCCCGTCCTGGACCAGGCCGCGGAGGTAGACGCCGCACCAGGCGGCCTGGCGGGGCCGGTTGAAGTCGGCGCGGAAGGAGGCGGCATACGCGGCGAGGCGGTCGAGGACGTCGGGGTTTAAGTCGGGGGTGTAGGTCCGGTTCATACCCTCGGTACGAACCGCAGCAGTCGATCGTTCGTATGATTTAACGGAGTAGCATTAGAAGCCCTGACAAAACCGGGTGAATCACATCACATCCTGGTGGAGGATACGGAAGCAGATGACACAGGCCGCCAGGGTCGTCCAGGCGTCCTGGATCACCCCCAGCCGGTCGTACCGCACCCGCATCCGCCGCAGGCCCTTGATCCAGCCGATCGTCCGCTCCACCACCCAGCGGACCTTGCCCAGCCCGCTGCCGTGCGGTGTCCGACGCTTGGCGATGTGCGGCTCGATGCCCATCCAACGCAGTAACGCCCTCGTCCCCTCGCTGTCGTAGCCCCGGTCGGCATACAGGTCATCCGGCAACTGCTTCGGCCTGCCCGGTTTGCCGGCGACGCTCGGGAAGTCGAGCACCAGCGGGATGATCTGGCGGTGGTCGCTCTCGTTGGCCCCGGCGGTGCGGATCGCCAGCGGCACTCCGGTGCGACTGACCATCACCGTGTGCTTCGTGCCCTTCCTGCTGCGGTCGACGGGGCTCGGGCCGGTCGCCTCGCCGCCGCCGGAGGCCCGCACCGTCACGCCGTCGACGACCACCGTGTCGGTCTCCAGCTTGCCAGCCTTGCGGAGCAGCCTCAGCAGGTCGGCATGGAGGCGGTCCCAGATGCCGGCCTCCTCCCAGGCCCGCAGCCGGCGATGGGCGGTGCGACCTGAGCAGCCGAGTTCCTGCGGGACATCCTCCCAGCGATTGCCGGTGGCCAGGACGAACCAGATGACACGCAGGGCGACCCGGTGCCCGATCGGCGGACGCCCGCCGTAGGGGCCGATGGCCGGTTCCGGCGGCAGGTGGTGGGCAACCAGATCGAAGAACTCGTCCGGCATGTGGGCGCTCGCCATGGTGGTGTCTCCTTCGGTTCGGAGGAAAACAGCACCAGGGCGCAAACTCCATGCCACACGGTTTTGTCAGGGCTTCTTAAGACCACATCGACAAACCGCTCGGCCCAGTCCTCGGGCCGAGACCATCGGTAGGCATATAGTAGTCGATTTGTGTACCAAAATCAAAATACCCCCGCTCCACTGCACATTTTTCACAGGAGGGGCAAGTTCCCGGCATCGGTCGTAGCACGGCAGTGGCAGACTTGCACCAGCATCACGTATTCTCCATTGTAGCATTGACGCCTCCGGCCAACTATCGGGCCGAAAGTTACTCCGAATTCCATCGTGGCCGTCACCCGATGCGGCTCCACCCCTTCGATAGCCCCAAGTACCGCCGCATCCACGACGCCCTCGTGGCCCGTGGCCTTCGGCGTCCCAGGGACTTCTTGCGGCCCCGGCCGGTGTCCCGGAGCGACCTGCTGCGAGTCCACACCCCGAGTGCCTGTGGTCGCTGCGATGCCCGGACGGCCTCAACGGTCTGTTGCTTTTCCGACGGGCATTCGTTCGGCGAGAGGTGAAGTCGGTGGTGGGTCATAACCGGGTGCCGGCCGGCATTCGACTTTCGATTCCAAAACTGATTCCACACTCCACCTGTTTGCGGCCCGAAAGTGTCTCCCAATTCCACCAGTTCTCCTCGACTTCATCGAGGCAATCGGCATTTCGTCGGAATGTTGCTCATGTCGCAGCAATCGATTGCAAATCAATCTTATTCAGTTATGATGGCTTTCGCCGGTCGGGTGCTTTGCCCGCTCCGCCACTGAACACGCAGCGTTACTGCCAGGGAGGGCAGTGCAGATGAACAAGCAAGAAGTGAAGAGGCTGGCCCAGACGATGAACGCATCCGAGGTCCAGCATAGTTCGGGCTGGTATCTATTGGCCGAGGATGGGTCAGCATGGCATTCCGTGGGCGGACCATACCAACGCAGAGGGGACGCCAGGGTCGCCAAGAGGGAGGCCGCCCGTCGGTGGCGTGCGCTCCCCTGGGAGACCCGTTACGAGTAACACCTGACAAACTGTCTCGGGGCCTGACCCCACTGAAGAGCCAGGTCGGGCTCAACCTTCTCGGCCGCTCACCAGGGCCGGTTGGTACAATCGGCCGTCGAGCCGCTCGACGGCGAAGAGCCCGGCCCAGCGCATCAGGTCAAGTGGTCGATCCGTGCCGATCGCATCGTAGCAACTGCGCATCACATGGGCCGGCAGCGGGCCACCGGACCGGCTATCGACCACGATCCCTATGGGGTCAAGCTGCCACCCTATAATTTCGATTGCACAATCAAATCTGGCTTCGCACAAACGGCCTCAGTCGATATAATCGGACTCATCGGCTTGATTGCACAATCAAAATCTCGGGCACCATACACCATGAAGACCGCCCCGCAAGCCCAGGCCCCGACCATCCAGCAATACAGCGCCTACAACGAGGCGTTCAACTTCTTCAACAAGTGGCTCTTCGGCTCGAAACTGGGGCCGGCGCTGCTGGCCATCGCCCGGAATGGACGCAGCAGGGGCCACTTCACCCCCCGGAAGTGGGCGAACGAGGCTGGCGAGAGCGTCCACGAGATCGCCCTCAGCCCGGACCTGCTCGCCGAGGGGATGGAGGCGACGATGGTCACGCTCATGGGCCTGATGGCCCGCCAGCTGCGATGGCAGGAGGCCATCGAGGCGGGCGACGGGAAGGCGGCGGCCACCGCAGCCCGTGGCTATCACGACGCCCGCCTGGTGGAGATCCTCCTGGGAGCGGGTTTGCTGCCCAGGGGCAAGGACGGCGAGCCGTCCAGGGGCGGGTGGAACCTGGCAACCAGCGTCGTCTTCGACGGCCCCGCCGACGATGCGCTCGGTTCCCTGCCGAACAAGGCTCGCCTGCCCTGGGATGCCCTGGTCGAGGAGAAGGGCGAGGAGGAGGGCAAGCCTAGGCGGAAGACCGGCAGGCTCAAGTACACCTGCCCCAGGTGCGACAGCCACGTGCTCGGCAGGCCCGGACTCTACCCCGCCTGCACCGGCGACGTCGGGCACGAGCACGAGCCCGTGCGGATGATCGGCGAGGACGAGCCCTTCGACGACTCCGAGGAGGTGGGTGACTACTTCCCCGAGGACGGCGGCGAGGAGGCGGTCGATGCGGCGGAGCCAGTAGCGGACTCGAAGGTCAAGGAGCCGGTCGAAGGGTGGAGGCGACGGCCCGCCACCGAGCCGGACCCGAAGACGGCTGCGGCCGAGCGGCACCTGGAACGCCTCGACGAGTGGGCCGATGCCCTGGAGAGGGACGGGGCGGTGAGCTGGGCCGACCTGGCGAGGATCGAGGCCCGCTGGGGGGCCGTCCATCAGGCGATCGCCGACCATCGACGCCGCTGGGTCGGAATGGAGCTGGAGGTGGAAGCCGGCGAACCCCTGTCCGTCTGCGACGAGGAGGAACGTTGGCTTGCGGTATCCGCCGGGACAAGGGTGCGGGTCCAGGGGGTCTCGACGAACCTCATGAAGGACGACAAGGTTGAGTGCGTCATCGTGGGCGGCAAGCACGACGGCAGGCGGGCCGCCCTCCTGGCTGTGCTCTTGCGTGAGCTGCCGCCGGAATTCGAGCCGGCCCGAGGGGTCGAGCAGCCCGACACGCCGAGAGCGGCATCGGCCCTCCTGGGCTACGTCACGGGCGAGGTCCACCTCGCCGGGGTCGAGGGCAAAGCGACGAGACGGCTGTGTGACGGCGGGGAGGTCGCTGAATGGCAGTATGGGACGGTCGCCGACGTGACGTGCGAGCGGTGCCGGGAGATGAGCTACACCTCTGATCCTGAGCGGCCCAGCCCGTTGTCGCTCACGGAAGGGGCGGTGGGACCGTCGAAGTCGATGCGGAGATATGTGCTCGCCAAGAACCGCCTCTCCACGGTCCACTTCACCGAGGACGGCAGGGCCAAGTGCGGCACGAGGGGTGGCAAGTTCCGCTACGAGTACGGCTCCCCCGAGGAGGTGAACTGCTCCCGCTGCCTCGTTTATAACCCAACGGCCATCGACAAGCCCGACGTGATGCCCGGACCGACCCCCTCGGTGCCGGCCCGGAGAGGGAGGAGTTGATGGTCCGAAGCAAGGCTTGTGAGCGAGAATGATCCCGATCGTCTACCACCCCCGCTACAACATCACCGCCTTCGGCCTGGAGCGGCTCCACCCCTTCGATGGCCGCAAGTACCGCCGCATCCACGAGGCCCTCGTCTCCCCTGGCCTGCGGCGGCCCAGGGGCTTCGTGCGGCCACGCCCGGTCACTCGGGCCGATCTCCTGAAGGTCCACACCGAGGAGTACCTGCGGTCGCTCCGGCGGCCCGACGTGCTGGCCGGCATCCTGGAGGTGCCGGTCGTCGCCCGCCTGCCCGCCTGGGTGAGCGACTGGCGGATCTTGCGTCCCATGCGGTACGCCACCGGCGGGACGATCCTGGCCTGCCGCCTGGCCCAGGAGAACGGCGTCTCCATCAACCTCGGGGGCGGCTACCACCATGCGGCCTCGGCCTGGGGCGGCGGCTTCTGCGCCTACGCCGACGTGCCCCTGGCGGTGAAGCTGCTGCACGACGAGGGAAAGGTCGAGCGGGTGCTGGTCGTGGACCTGGACGCCCACCAGGGCGACGGCACGGCCTCGGTCTTCCGGGGCTGGCACTGGGCCTCGATCTACGACCTGTACGAGCGGGACATCTTCCCGGCCTGCAAGGAGCCGGAGGACTTCCCGCTGCCGGTCGGCCCCGGCCTGACGGGCTCCGATTACCTCGGCATCGTGCGGGAGACCCTTCCCAAGGCCCTCGATGCCGTGCGTCCCGACCTCGTGGTCTACAACGCCGGCTCCGACCCGTTTGTGGGCGACCCGCTGGCCCGGTATCGCCTGACGGCGGGCGACCTGGCCGAGCGTGACCTTCTGGTCGTGGACACCGTGCGTCAGCGGGGTATCCCCGTCGCCATGGTCCTGTCTGGCGGCTACTCGGCCGAGTCGTGGAAGATCCACGCCGACGCCATCGAGGGCATCCTGGCCCGGTTCGACCCTCGCTGAAGGGTGGCTCTCTCCAAGGGGCCTGCGACCTGCGATCGTGTTCGAGTCCAGATCACGAATAGGGATGTCGATGATTGATTCGCCGTCGGGACAGCCAGCCGCACCGGATCGGGGGAGTGCCCGACGCATCGTACTCACCACCTTCGGCTCGCTCGGCGACCTGCACCCCTACATCGCCATCGCCCTCGGCCTCCGGGCCAGGGGCCACCACGTCATCCTGGCGACCCACGAGTCCTACCGGCCGAAGGTCGAGGGCCTGGGCCTCGACTTCCGGCCCGTCCGCCCCGACCTGCCCGACTGGCGGGCCGAGCCCGGCCTCGCCCGACGCCTGATGGACCCCCGGCGGGGCACGTTCCGAATCATCCGGGAGGTAGTCCTGCCCGGCCTGCGGCAGTCCTACGACGACACGACGGCGGCGGCCGACGGCGCCGACCTCCTTGTCGCCCACCCGCTGACCTACAGGGTCCGTCGCCGACGAGGCCAGTCAGCGGGTCGGACAGGTCGCCGTGGATGACCTTGTATCGGCCCGAGAAGGGTGCCATGGCCTCCTGGGTATGCTCCAGCATCGGTTCGGAGAGGTCGATTAGCGGGGCGTAGGCGGCGTGGAACTCGGAAAGGACGGCACGGGCCAGGAAGCCGTCGCCGCAGCCCAGGTCGATGAACTGTGCGGGCTCGGGGACGAAGCGACGGGCCAGGCGAGAGTCGAGCCTTAAAATACGCCGCCGCCGGGATTGCGCCCATGGGAGGGGTTCGACCCAGGCCGGTGGCCCGATGAAACCTCTTTCGGCCGATGATGACTCGACGCCCCTGGGCCGTACCCAGGGGCGTAGGGCGGCTCAGCATGCCACCGCAACAAGGTCACCGGAGTAGTCCGGCGTGACCAGGAACTCGTAGCATGGGTCGCCCATCCACGGCTGGCCGCCGTCCGGGCACATCCCGGCCTCGTCATCGAAGGGCTCCGTCGGTTCCCACCTCGCCGGTTCTGCCCCCTGAAACGTACCGTCACCGGGCAGCTCCGGCATCCGCACGGAGGCCGACCCCGCATCGTCGTCCGGGCGATCGCCCCGTCCGGCCCTGCGGTATTTGGACCCCATGAGCCAGCCTTCGTATTCCCATGCGATCTCCGAGTCCGCCCATGTCCCGTATCCGCTCGCAATCTTGAACAGATCACCGTCCGGCAGTTCGTACACGAAACGGAGGAAGGCGATGTCGGCAGGCATGCCCGGCCCCCTCCTCCGAAAGTCGTTCGGCCTCATCCCCCTCGGCCTGCCGTAGCGCCGCCAGATCTCCGTCAGACTGACCCATCTCGTCTCAGCTTGCATGTTGCTCTCATCCTTGATGCGGACTCGGTTCTCGGCTGCGGGCCTCGTCGCCCGTCCATCCCTGGAATCACAGCCCCGGCCCGTCGTCGGCCCGGACCAGCAAACTACCACGAAAGCAGGTTAAGTTCAATATTACAAATGATCATTCTGTTGTGTTTGAAAAGGGCTGTTTCATTGCTGCACGAGGCGAGGTGCAAATCCGCCGACTTTGAGTGTCAAACGTCTACACTCCACCCAGCGAGGTGGAGTCTCCACCGATGACGATCTTTCGGCCCGAAAGTGGAGTTTGCAGGGTAAAGCATTAAGGCCGATCCTGGATTTGCTCGTCCAGTTCGTTCACGTGATTGACCCCGCCTTCCGGCCCGAAAGTCGAGGGCCGTTGTTCGTCTCTCCTCGGATTTGGGAGCTGGGCGAGTCCGGCCATTGAATGCGATGAACACTTATGCGATAATGCGGGCCACAGAGCAGGTGGCTCACTCCACCTGGGCGTGCGGAACCTCGGTCTGAGGCAGCCGACGCCCTGGAAAAACCTCGGGAGGCGGGCGACACTACCGCACCGGGCCAGCGGCCACCGGGACGCTCACGGCCCTCTCCCACCCAGACCAAGGTCAGCCTCGCCCCGATCCACCAAATTGCCGTAGAGCCCGTCGTCTTCATGGTGGTGGACGGGCTAGGGGCGTGGTTAAGCGGTCACATATCAGCCCGCCCTCGGCCTCCGAGCAGGTCAGAGGTGTAGGTCTCCTTGGAGGCGTAGATAGAGGCCAAAACCTCTATCTTTCTTCTCTAAAGACCAACACCTACGGCACCCGTTTTGGCCATGGAGCTATCTCTCGTAAAGATATTGACTCGCATATTGGCTCATTGAACAGCGAGTCGATCCGTGCCATAATCCCTCCGTCGAGTAGGCAGCGTTGCCTGGCCGCCAAGCGAATCGCAGGGACAACTGCCAAGGAGGGCAGCATGGTTTCGGACAAGACTCGCCGATCGGACCCTGGGCTCCAGATCGCCGACGACGCATCCGTCAACGAGCCGGAATGGATCGAGGATCTTCGGGGCCATTATGGCTGCGGGGACTCGTTGCCGGACCCGGAAGTCCTGGAACCCGGCGAGTACGCCAACTATGTCGAAGCAATCGACGAGGCCATCGTCCACTGGCGGCGGACGGGAGTGGGTGACTACGAGGCCAGGATCGGAACGTGGTCGTTCTCCGTCGTGCCGCCGACGGGTGATGGCCCGGCGGGAGGCAAGTGGATGGTCGAGGCCACTCACCACAGCGTATACGCCTGCAACTATACGTACACCGGGAGTTTTGACGAGGCAGAGCAGTTCGCCAGGAGTTGCGCCAAGCTCCTCTACGACTTCCGTGGGTTCGAGCGATTCAGCCCGAAATTGCTCTCCCAGGTGCTCTTCAACGAGGCGGCCCTCGGGATCGGGTGGGACGAGGCCGAGCCGGATACGTCGGACGAGCGGTATCGCCGCTGCCTGGTCGCCGCCGGGGCTGCCCTCGACGACCTCTGGGACGTAAACGCCCCCTTGCAACCCGGCCAGCCGCTCGGCCCCCCTGTGGCGTCGATCTCCGACATCTTCGGCCTGGTGTACTCCTTCGCCTACGACAAGCTCTGCGAGTATTACTCGGCGTGCGGTGATGTGCCCGATTTCGGCCTGGTGTCCCGACGGTGCCGTGCGTCGGCCCGGAGGGCGACGGCCTCGCTCCTCGGCGAGGCGGCCATGGGGGAGGCCGAGTCCCAATACGATCGGGCAAGGGCGGAGTGGGCATCCAGCCTGGATGCCGAACGAGAGGCGAGAAAGGACCAGCCCAACACGCCATCATCGGCCAGTCGGTAGGCGACCTGCACGAGCGAGGAGTCGTCGTCCGGGGCGACCGGGGCGGGGCAGTGTTGGACGGGCCGGTCCGGGCGGGATGAGACTCCGGCCCGTTTCACGGTTCGTATGTTCCTGCTGGGCGGATATTCGGCGGAGTCGTGGGAGATCCACGCCGACGCCATCGAGGGCATCCTGGCGAGGTTCGACCGGGCCTCCTGACGGATCTCGACCCGGCTCAGTCGCAGTCCCAGGTGGCCCGGCATCGTCCGCACGAGCGGCAGCGGTAGACGTACAGGCTGGGGCTCCCCGACTCGAACCCCTCGTGGCCCCAGCCCCTCGCCTCGTCGTCGGGGTCGAAGTGGAACTCATAGAAGGCGCTCGGGTCATCGGGCCGGAGCGACTCCACGGCGTTACACCAGCCGCCCAGGTAGGTCATGGGCTGCCGGCAGCAGAATAGCCATCGCTCGCCCTGCCAGGAGTGGAAGCCGGGCGTGCGGAGCAGCTCCCACAGGTGCTCGGTCGGCACACGGATGCCGTACCAGTCCTCGTCCGGGTCGATGGGGACGACCTCGAACTGGTCCGTCCGCAGCCCCGGAACGCCGTGCGTGACGCCCCGGCTCGCCTCCATTCACGAGACCATCCCGAACTCGGTATCCTTGGCCATCGCCGCCCTGCCCGTCCGCAGGCAGTCGTAGCAGGCGAGGAGCTGCTTCCTGGCCTTGAGCGGTTCGGGGAACGGGACCGTCGAGCCGCAACCACGGCAGGGCACGTCCCTCCGGGCACCGGCAGAGAGCCGGTTCTCGACGCCGCAGGACGCACAGGGGACGATCAGGTCATCGCCGCCGCCCGGCTCGAAGCAGTGCCGGCCCCCGACGCCGCAGAGGCGGCAGGTGGCCAGGCCGGCGTAGTCGCTCGCATCGTCCGTCGGGGCCTCGAAGAGCGGGAACGGGATGCCGAGGTCGGCGAAGGTCGGCATGGGGTCGCTCCGGGGCCGCCCATCAGGATCACCGGCCGAACGGGAACGTCAAAGGGGGACACGGGCCAGCGTGCCGCCGCCCACGCCTAGGGCCGCCCAGACGGCCCGTCCCGAAGGCTCCAGGGCGAGCGACACGACCGGGGCCTCGGGGTGGACACGGACCCGCCGCAGGAGCTTGCCGTCGGCGACCCGGTAGAACAGGACGTGGCCGCCGGTCGCCCCGCAGGCCAGCGTCTCGTCGTCCACGAAGAGCACCTCGGTGAGGAATCCCAACTCGTGCCCCGCCTGGGCGAGGTTGCGGCCATCCCCGGTCGCCTCGGCATCGACCGAGGCGGCCCACCGCTGCGCCCACGTCCCGGCCTCGTACACCACCACATCGCCCCGCCACCCCATCGGCCGGGCGTCGGGGTAGATCGCCGAGGTCTCGAACAGGGCCAGCGACCCTCCGTCGGGGCTGAATGCCAGGTGGGCCAGCGTGTCCACGAATCGCTTGCCGGGCGTCCGATGATCGCTCCGGTCGAGCTCGGCCACCGGCACCAGCCGGCCGCCCTCGATCCGGTCGATCCGCACGTGCCCGCCGCCCTGGAACGAGCAGGCGGTGGCCAGCAGGCGGGACGACGGGTCGAACCGCACGCAGCACGTCCCTTCCCCGGCCTCCTCCGTGGCGACGACCTCCCCGGTGGCCCGGTCGATGAGCCGGACCAGCTCGTAGGAGCCGGCGACGGCGAGCCAGCGCCCGTCCGGGGAAAAGTCGAGGGCCTGCCAGCCGGACCGGCCCTCGGTGGGGCAGGCGACCTGGGCCACGACCCGGAGGTCATCCCACCGCCGCAGCTCGATCGCCTGACCGGGCGTGGTCACGGCGAACACGTCGCCCTGCGGGTCCACGGCCATGTCGGTGAACCAGGGGTGATGGGCCTGGAGGCCGGTGACGACCCCCGGCGGCTCCCCGAGTCCCCAGCGGTGCAGGGCCGCCTGATCGGCGACGGTGACCGCCTCGGGCCGCAGCGGGTGCGTCCTGACCTTCGTCAGAGCGAGCGACCTCCTCGCCGGTGGCTCCGTGAGCACCTTTTCCGCTCGGACCGACTTGCCCTGGGCTGCTTCCAGGCGTTTCGCCGTCGCCTCGTGGCCGTTCGACTCGGCCTCGTGTCGGGGAGTCTGGCCGCCCTTGTTCCGTATCCCTGCGTCGGCTCCGGCGTCGAGCAGCACCTCCACGACCTCGGCCTGGCCCCGCCAGGCGGCCCGATGCAGCGGCGTGCGGCCCCGGCCATCCTGCCGATCGGCCTCCGCCCCTTCACGAAGCAAGAGCCGGACGACCTCGGCCCGGCCCTCCTGGGCGGCCCAGTGCAGCGGGGTCATCCCGTCGGCCGCCGGGCGGTTGACCTCGGACCCGGAGCGGATCAGGAGTTCGGCCACGTCAGGCCGCCCGAACTGAGCGGCCCAGTGCAGGGGCGATCGGCCGATCCCATCGAGGGCCTCGACCTCCGCCCCGGCGTCGGTCAGGACGCCCGCCACCTCGGCATTGGCGGCGTAGTGCAGGGCCGTCGGGCGATCGGGCCGCCCGGCGTTGACGTTGGCCCCCCGGCGGATCAGGGCACGGGCGACCTCGGTCAGCCCCCGTTCCGCCGCCCGGAACAGCGGCGTGGCCCCCATCCAGCCGGGGCGATCGACCCGACAGCCTCCATCGATGAGCCGCTCCGCCTCCTCGGCGGTCTCGGCCCTGTGCAGCGGCGTGTCGTTCATGGGAGCTCGCCCCGAAACCGATCCGTACCCCGCCCGGCACGAGAATCGGAGTTGTCTAGACGAGGTAGTGGGCCTTCGATGCCGATCATCACGATGCTCCCCTGGGAGGAGGCATCTCCCGAGGACCGACATCGGCGGTCGGCCGGCGGTGGTGGCCCTCGTCGCTCACGCCTCGTCCATGATACCTTGGGTCGATCGGCGAGGTGCCGCCGAACATCGATCGACCGCCCGCATCTCCGTACCCAATCCCTCCATCCTCATCGAGGTTAGGCCATGCCGGTCGTCAACGTGAGGATCACCCGTGACGGCGTGACGGCGGAGCAGAAGCGGCAGGTCGTCGCCGAGATTACGCAGACGCTCCGGCGGGTGCTCGGGAAGCGGCCGGAGCACACCCACGTGATCATCGAGGAGGTCGATCCCGAGAACTGGGGCTTCGCCGGGATGCTGACGACCGAGTATCGCAGCCGGGACGCCCGGACGACCGGGGAGCAGAGCACCGACGAAGGCCGTGGCCCAGGGCCGTCGGGGGCACCGTGATGGGCTCAACGGGCAGGACGGCAGGAGGGCATCGACTCTCATTGGCCGATGTCCTGGCCATGGTGGCGGCCGTAGCAGTCGGCCTCGCCCTCGACCGGGCCTCTGCGCCGACGCTGTTCACGAGGTCCGCCTCGAATCTCGGGGACCGGTTGTCGATCCTCGCCATCATCCTGACGCCGTGCGTCGTCCTTGGGCTCATGGCCCTGCTCGTCGTGCGGGTGCTCCTGCCCCGGCTGCGATGGCGGCCCCCGGACCGGCTCGGGCTCTCGCTCGTCGCCGTGGGGATCTCCCTGGCCATGGTCGTCGGGCTGATGAGCCTCGTGATGCGGGCGGTCGTGGGCCTCGCCCAGTGAGCGGGGCCATTCGTCCGGGAGGGGTGATGCGATGGCATTCGTCGAGGCAGAGATCGGGCGGAGGGAGCCGGTCTGGGCCGCACTCTCCGAGTTGTGGCTCGACACGGAGCTTGCGGAGGACGACCTGCGGCGGATCGCCGAGGCCATGAGGCGGTCGGGCTACAGCGTCGGTGAGCTGAGGGAGATCTACCTCTTCGAGGTCGCTCCCGTCGTCTTCCCCAACCTGCTGTCCATCGCCGGGGAGTGGGCCTGTTTCGACCGGGAGTGGCTCTACGATGAGGCGGCCAGGCGGGCGAGGAGGCGGACCCCGATCCTACGTATGCTGGTCCGTCTCGGGATCGGGAGGCGGGCCATGACGTTCGCCACGGAGCGGCATTGGCACAGGCTCGTCGAGCTGATGGTCCCGGCGTCGGCAACCGGGCCATGATCCGCACGATTCGCCGGGCACCCATGGGCATCTACTTCAGGTCGTGCCAGTAGATCACCCAGGTCAGGATGGCCCGCTTCTGCTCCGTCGCCACGCCCGGCCCGATCGCCTCCAGCTCGACCAGGCAGGCGTCGAGGTCGATGTCCTCGAACTCGGCGAACCGACTCGTCTTCCCCGGCCGCTCCCGCCGGTGAGTTCGGATCGCCTCGACGGCCCGGTCGTAGGCCCCGCAGAGCAGGTCGAGGGTGTCACGGTACACTTCCTCGGTGAAGCCGGGGGCTCGCCTGGCCAGCGCCTTCAGCGCCCCGCTCCGCCCTTTGTAGTCGCCGTGGCCCTTGAGACGGATCGCCACATCGCAGGCGACATCGAGCAGGGCCGGATCGGGGGTCGGTCGATCGTGCCCGCCATTCGGATCAGGGCCGGTCACCGACCTGCCTCGACTCGACGACGAGCGCCGAGAGCACGGCCCAGCCCCCCTGGCGGTCCAGCTCGTTGGCGAAGGCGATGGACGGGCGATCGGTCCAGGGGTCGATGATGCCCAGGGCCAGGCGGTAGCGGCCCGCCGGGGCCTGGACGCCGACCGCCTCCTCGACCCGGAACGGCCCCGGAAGCCATGATCGCACGTCGCAGTCCAGCCGCAGCCACTCGACCGGCTCGCCCGACTCGTCCAGCAGGGCCAGCTCCGCCTGCCAGGGGTAGTAGAACGGGGCGACCCCCTCATTCTCGCCTCGGATCACGACCTTGAGCGGCTCATCCCGGACGACGGAGGCGGGGTGCCGGATCTCGTCGAGCCGGAACTGGTAGCCCATCCGTCGCACCAGGGCCTCGCCCCGCTCCCGGAACTCCGGGCCTTGCGAGCGTCCCAGAGCCGGGCAGTACGGGCCGATCCACGTGAAGTGCCCCCGCTCCAGCATCTCGACGGTCTGGCGGTACTCCGGCCCGAGCCACGCCGTCGCCCGGTGCGGCACCATCTCGCCGCCGATGGCCGCCCGCTGCCAGTTGTCGGTGCGGCCCGACCGGCGGAGCCCGGCCAGGAACGACCAGTCCCGGCCGTTGTCGGTGTCCTCGGGGAACATGTCGTCGTGGAAGCCCAGCCACGGCTGCTCCCCGGCGAAGTCCCTGGCGTAGCGGGCCTGGAGGAGCGTGTCGGGGAATGCCCTCCGGTACGCCTCGATGACCCGCTGCTCGGTCTGCGGGCTGGCGTACAGCTCGCTGCGGGGCCAGGTGTGCCACTCGCCCCAGAAGCCCAGCAGGCCGAGCTGGAGGAAGGCCACCCTGGGGTGGGCGTTGTAGCGGCGGCCCATCGCCTCGATCAGCCGCTCCAGCGCCGCCACCATCCGGGGGTCGTCGTAGTCGGGCGAGAGCCCGCCGCCGTGGTCCTCATACGGCGTCAGCGTGACGCCTTGGTCCTTGAGCCAGCCGGGCAGGCCCGAGGGCCGGCCGGGGTAGTCGATGTAGACCCGCAGGACGACGTGCTTGCCCTGGGCCTCGGGCGCAGCCCAGGCCCGACGTTCCCATTGCTCGAAGGCGTAGCGGCCCTCCTCGGGCTCCAACTCCTTCCAGGGGGCGTAGAGGAAGACCATCGAGTAGGGCTGGCGGATCGGCCCGGCGTCGGTGTAGGGGCACCAGCCCTTGAGCGGATTGTCCAGCGGTCCGGGGGCGGGCTCGGGGCGGACGACCACCTCGGCCGGCGGCTCGTCGGCACGGACCGACGCCATCGATGAGGCGAGCATCAGCCCCACGAGGAGCCACGTCCCGCCCGTGCCGAGGGATCGGGCGGGCCTCCTCCACGGCCCCGTCGGCTCGATCGTCGTCCTCATCCGTACTCCGAAGCTCATCTCAGTCCTCGTCCTGGAATCCTCGTCGTTGTTCATGGTCTTCGGCACTCGTGGCCCGGCATCCTGGCCCATGCCTCCGGGCGAGGATACGATGCGTGACCGAGGATCACCACCCTGGAGGGACGCTTCACCGTCGATGAGCCGTGGCGGATGCCGAAGGAGGATCGGTGCGGCGACGAGAACTGGGTAGGAGCGGAGTCAGCGTCTCGGCGATCGGCCTGGGTTGCTGGGGCATGTCCGGCTCCTACGGCCCCGCCGACGAGGCCGAGTCGGTCGCCACGCTGCACCACGCCCTCGACCTGGGCATCACCCTCATCGACACCGCCGACTCCTACGGCGACGACGGCCACAACGAGCGCCTCATCGGTCGAGCCCTTCAAGGCCGCCGCCACGAGTGCGTCCTGGCCACCAAGATCGGCATCGTCCGTCGGGCGGGGCCGGACGGCATGGCGGTCGTCGAGGTCGATGGTCGCCCCGAGCGCATCCGCTCGGCCTGCGAGGCGAGCCTGGCCCGGCTGCGGACCGACGTGATCGACCTCTACTACCTGCACCGGGTCGATCCCGACGTGCCCGTGGAGGAGTCGGTCGGGGCCATGGCCGATCTCGTCGCCGTCGGCAAGGTCCGCTTCCTCGGGCTGTCGGAGTTCTCCGAGGCCACGCTGCGGCGGGCTCACGCCGTCCACCCGATCACGGCCTTGCAGTCGGAGTACTCGCTCTGGACCCGAGAGCCCGAGGCGACGGTCATGCCGGCCTGCCGGGAGCTTGGGATCGCCTTCGTGCCCTTCAGCCCGCTGGGCCGGGGCTTCCTCACCGGGGCGGTGACGGGGCGGGACCGCATCGCTGCGGGAGACTGGCGGGCGAACAACCCCCGCTTCGCCGACGAGAACCTCGCCCGCAACCAGGCCCTCCTGCGGCCCCTGGGGGAGGTCGCCCAGGCCCACGGCAAGACGCCCGCTTAGGTGGCCCTGGCCTGGGTCTTGTCCCGTGGCGAGAACGTCATCCCCATCCCCGGCATGAAGCGGCGGACCCACCTGGACGAGAACGTGGCGGCGGTGGATCTGGAGCTGACGCCCGAGGAGCTGGCCCGAATGGACGCCGCCTTCCCGGTCGGTGCGGCGGCCGGGGAGCGGTACACGCCGGTGGTCGCCCGCTGGGCGGGCCGGTAGTCGCCGACTCGATGAAGGCTGATCTGTCTTCCATCCCAGCCCGGAGAAGTGGCGGGAGACCTTCGTGACCTCCCTCGAAGCCGGGCTGTGGCGGGAGGAGGGAGGAGACATCCGTCCCATTGACCATGGTGATCTACCAAGGACGGCCTTCGACCGCCCTACCGATCCTCTCGGGGATGCCCTCGAAGACCCTGGCTGCGACCACGAGGACGTGCCGAGTCGCTGCCGTGGTCTGGGTCGGCACGCCAAGGGCTGCGGGCTCATCGACCTCATGCCGGGTGAGACGTGCCGGGGCCGTTCATCCCGCCGAGACGGACACGAAAAGCGCCGAGGGAGAGGCTGCGATGAGTCGGGATGAAGCGAAACTCCACTCGATCCGGCCCGACCAGGGCTATTTCGAGGCCGGGATGACCGGGGACGGGAGGCAAGTCCTGATGGGCGTCTACTGCCCCAATCTGGTCGCCATCTTCTTCGACGCCTCGGGCGACATGCTCGGCCACGAGGCACGCCACCTGGAGTTCCTGCAACGCAGCGGCGTCCTTGTCGATGGACAGCCGATCGAGGGGATGGTCGGCCACTACGACATCGATGATGATCGGATTGCCCCTCGGCTCGGGGCCTGGCAGGGAGAGATGGGATTCCGACCGGCGACGATCCGGGTGAAGCGGTTCTTCATCCCCGAACTCGGCATCGGCATCGAGGCCCGCCCCGACCACTTCGGTGAGATCCTGGACGACCCCGAGGCATCCGACGACGAGAGGGCCGACGTTCTTGAGTCGATGCGGCTCTGGGACGCCGACGATCAGTTCGTCCTCCATTGGGGCAACGACTACTGGCTCGACGGCTCCGGCGAGGTCGTCTCCTCCTGAGCAGCACGGCCTCCTGCTGAGATCATCCCTTCCCGAAGGACCACCACCTCGCCTTCTCTCGCTCGAATGACTCCATCGGCAACTCCAGCGGGTCCGCCCCCGAGTCGGCCCGATCCGGGCGGCAGCCGAAGAACCGTCCCATCACCTCGAAGGCGAGTTCCTCCCCGTAGGCCGAGGCGTCGAACTCCTCCATCTGCCCGCCGACCTCGGCGGAGAAGAACCGCTCGCCGTCCCGGACCACGGACCGCTCGAAGTGTGGCCGCTCCTCGGGCAGCAGGTCGCCCACGTCCAGCATGACCCCCTTGTCGGCACAGCCGCCGTAGGCTCGCAGCAGCCTGCCCGCCCCGAAGTAGGCGTAGCTCCAGAGGTTGACGACGCTGTGCAGGCCGACCCGCAGGACCGCCGCCTCCGGGAAGGCCGCCAAGATCCGGGCCGTCAGCGGGTCGGCCCCGGAGTCCAGGCAGCAGTCGCCGATCTCGGGATGGCCGATGACCGCAGCCCCGTCGTAGGCACCCACGACGAGATGTTCCGGGTAGATCCCCCGGTCGAGGGTCGTCATCCCCCGGCTGCGATGCGGGCCGAGCCCCAGCCCGGCGATCAACTTCCGGGCACGAACGGGCTCGTGCGGCGGCATCGTGCCCAGGTAGCCCGGACCACGCTCGTTGACCAGGATGCACGACGCCTTCCAGCCCATGCGGTGCTGCCTCGACTGGCCCACTCCGACGGCCGTTCAACGGTCAGGAGTGTATCCTGCCCGGCTCCTGCGGTCCTCCTCGGGGCTCGTTTCTCCCCTCCAGCCCAGCCAACGGGTCGGGCAACCTCCTCCGGGAGGGGACTCGACCAGCTCGGCGGCGGTGCGGCGGAGGTGGTCCAGAAGGTGCTCACCCTCGAACCGCACCTTCCTCGTGCAGTCGCAGTCGTTGCAGGCCGGGTAGCCCTCGCAATGGGCCGGGCTGCGGGCGTCGGCCACCTCGATGTCGGTCAGGTACTCCTCCAGGTAGGGCAGCTCCTCGTGCATCGCCACACCGTAATACTCCCGGCAGTAGCAGACCTCGACCCAGCGGATCGTGCCCGTGGCGTCCACACGGCCCTCGCAGAGCACCTCGCCCAGGTCGCCGTAGGGGAAGCCTTCGCCGAACGTGCCGTCTTCGAGAGCCCGCAGCAAGTCGGACCGCCTCTCGGGCCTCACCCTGGCCCCCAGGATGTATCGCATACCCTGCCCCCGGTGTGTCATCCGCCCACGGGGTATTCTACGGGCTCGGTCAGCAGCCAGTCAGCAGGGGGAGGCAGGCAGCTCGTCACGTCATGGCAGCCCGTCCTGACGTACCGGACGGGGGTCAGAGGGACACCCCCGGCTCCTGCTCGTGGGCCGACCCGATGCGGCAGAGCCGGTCCAGCACGGCGGCGAACAGCTCGAACAGGCCCTTGAGCCGGTCCACCTCCTTGATCACGCCGACGACCTGGAAGTGCAGCTCGTCCACCCCCTCGGGGAACGACGGGCCGAACCACCCCTCGCTGTCCTTGACCGTCAGTCGGATCTTCGGCTGCAACAGGGCCAGCGCCCGGACCTCCGGGTCGGAGAACAGCTCCCGGACCCTCGACTCGTCGGTCCCCTTGACGATGAACGCCTCGTCGAACTCGGGGTCGCCGACCTCGATGTCCTGCATGCCCAGCAGCTTGCCCAGCTCGCTGAAGAGGCCCTTGCGGTAGACGGTGAACCGGAGCCCCTCCGGGTTGACGTAGGGGGCACGCATCCGGGTGTAGGTGACGTGCGACTTGCCCGTCGAGACCGTGAAGGTATCGAGCGTCACCGTCCAGGGGCCGACGTGGGCCTGGACCTTGCTGCCCTTCCAGAAGCCGCCGTCGATGAAGTCGGCGTCGATCTCCTCGCCCAACCGTCGCCACACCTCGTCCTTGCTCGGCCCGAACCAGCCCATCGCCGTGCCCTCCCGTTCTCTCGACATTTGACGGTGATTCGTCCGACGCTGCCGACGATTGTCGCACGCCAAGCCCCCGGCGGACGATTCGTCGGAGGAGTCAGCTGGCGTAGGCGGTACGTTTTGTTTTTGGATGACCAAAAAATTAGATTGACAATCACTAAAACCACTCTAGGATGGAGCCAGGAACCAACGGTTCGGCTCAGTGGAACCAGAGGAGGCAAGGGGATGGCGATGATCTTGCGGGCCTTGATGGTGGAGTTCCTCCTGGCGGCGATTCTGTTCGCCTCGGCCGGCCGCATCGACCTGCCCTGGCTCTGGGCCGTACTCGCCCTCCATGCCACGATGCTGCTGGCCGGCATCCCCTTCATGGACCCCGACCTCCGCAAGGAGCGAGTGCGGCCGGGGCCGGGAGGCCGGAGCCGCCAGGTGCGATGGCTCGCCCTGCCGATGATCCTGGCCCATCTCGTCGTGGCTGGGCTCGATGTGGGCCGCTTCGGCTGGTCCGGCCCCATCCCCGCCGTCGTGCAAGCCGTCGCCCTGGCCGGCTACGCCGCCGGGATGGGGCTCTCTCTCTGGGCCATGGCCGCCAACCGCTTCTTCTCGCCGGTGGTCCGCATCCAGGCCGAGCGGGGCCACCGGCTCGTCAGCTCCGGCCCCTACGCCCGCCTGCGCCACCCCGGCTACACGGGGCTGATCGTCGGCTCGCTGTGCGGGGGCGTGGCGCTGGGCTCGTGGTGGTCGCTGGTGCCGCTGGCCCCCCTCGTCGGGATGTTCCTCTGGCGCACGGCGATGGAGGACCGCTTCCTGCACGAGGGCCTGGAGGGCTACGCCGGCTACGCCCGGCGGGTGCGGTATCGCCTGATGCCGGGGCTGTGGTGAGCGTCCCGACGGCGATCGGGGCCGACGTGGCTTGCGAGATATCGTCCCGGCTCATGTCCCGGTCGCCCCTTGGTCGGCGAGGCGGTCCATCCTCAGCCCGGCGAGCCCGTCGATGCTCGCCCGGTTCTTCCGGGCCTTGTACTGCTCCATGCCCTCCGGCCCCTTCTTCTCGGCGTAGGCGATCAGCTGGGAACGCTCGCCCCGGTACTCGTAGAGCGGCACGGCGTAGCCGCACGAGTCGGCGACCCGCTCGACCTCGACCACGATTACCGACCGTACACCCGGATACTCCGGGAACCGGGCGATCAGCCCGCCCCACTCGCCGTCGCCGGGCTCCACGACCCGGCCCCTCCCATAGAGCCGCACGATTAGCGGGCGACCCTCGAAGGCGCAGAACATCAGGGTGATCCGGCCGTTGTCCCGTAGGTGGGCGACCGTCTCGATGCCGCTGCCGGTCAGGTCGAGGTAGGCCACCGAGCGAGGTCCGAGGAGGCGGAAAGTGTCCAGGCCCTTGGGCGAGACGTTCAGGTGGCCGTCCGGGTCGGTCGGGGACGTCCCCACGAAGAAGACGTGCTGTCGAACGAGGAAGTCCGCCAGCCGATCGTCGATCCCGTCGTACACCTTGCCCATCGGCGACTCCAAACAGCTCCTGAAGGGGTCGGTCATCCATCCCCCCGAACTATCCCGCCGTTGCAGCTTCCGATTAGGCCCCGCCCCTCAGCTCGGGCGGCACGCCCGCCGGCTGCCGGAAGACGTAGCCCTCGCCGAGCTGCAACCGGGTCAGGTGCAGGATCTCCTGGGCATGGCCGTACAGGTGAGTCAAGGTCTGGAGGACGACGCCGAGCACCGACTTCTCGGCCGTCCCGGCGAGGAGCTGATAGCGGCAGGTCTCGGCGAGCCGCTCCGACGTGAGACCGGCCAGGATCACGTCGGCACGACCGGCGGCCTCCTCGAAGCGGCGGAGCAGTTCATCCTTCGGGATCGGCCCCCGCTCGGTGAACTCGCCGAGGCGGTCCCGGTCGTCGGGATCGCTGCCGATGACCGAGCCGAACCGCTGGCGGAGGTTGCCGGCCAGGTGCAGCAGCAGGTTGCCGACGGAGTTCATCCCCTCCCTCGGCCGCCACCAGACCTGCTCGTCGCCGAGCTGGCCGACGCCGTGCCGGATCAGGGAGACAGCCAGCTCCAGGCTCATTCGGGCCTCGGCCACGAAGTCCTCCGCCACGGCGGCCCGATCGCCGGTCGATCCCCCATCCTCGATCATGACTCGCCTCCTCGCCTGGGCCGATCGACCCGCCACGCTCCACCATGGGAGCGATTCTCCCCCAGGCAGATACGCCGGCCCAGAATCCCACCTCCCGACCAAGCCACGATCCAAACCCCGACGGGGCGACACCCCGAGCCGGGGGGAGGTTCGCCCCATGTCGCCGATCGGGGCGGCCCCCCATCCCTGAGCCCGGCTCAGGCGTCGATGCGGTCTCCCATCCCGCCGGAGACCAGGGCCTTCACCATGTCCCTGGCGTAGAAGTCGTGCGGGAAGCCCAGCTCCACCCGGCTCGCCGCATCGAGCCGACCGACCTGCCCCTCGTCGAGCCGAAGGCCGAGGCAGGCCAGGTTGTCCCGGAATTGCTCCAAACGCCTGGCCCCGACGATGGGGATGACCGGGGTCGGCCGCTGCCGCAGCCAGGCCAGGGCCACCTGCGCCGGCGACCGGCCGACCTCCTCGGCCATCGCCCGGACCTCGGCGACGATCGCCTCGATGCGGTCGCCGGCCGGGGCGAAGTCCTTCATCATGTCGTTGCGGAGCCGGGCGTCGGCCTCCGCCTTTCCCCCGGCGTACTTGCCGGTCAGCACGCCGCTGGCCAGGGGGGACCAGGCCGTCACGCCCAGGCCCAGGGACTCGGCCATCGGCAGCAGCTCCCGCTCCACCGTCCGCTCGACCAGGCTGTACTCGACCTGCAAGCCGACGAACGGCGACCAGCCCCGCAGCTCGGCCAGCGTGTTGGCCCGTGCCGCCGCCCAGGCCGCCATGTCGGAGACCCCGGCGTGGAGGATCTTGCCCTGCCGCACGAGGTCGTCGAAGGCCCGCATCACCTCCTCCAGGGGCGTGATCCGGTCCCAGATGTGGAGCCAGTACAGGTCGATGTAGTCGGTCTTCAGCCGCTTCAGGCTCGCCTCGACCGACCGCATCATGGTCTTGCGCCCGTTGCCGCCGGCGTTGGGGTCGGTGCCGGGCATGGCGTTGGTGTACTTGGTCGCCAGCACGGCCTGGTCCCGACGGCCCTGGAGGAATTCGCCGAGCAGCGCCTCGCTGGTGCCGTTGGTGTAGACGTTGGCCGTGTCGATGAAGTTGCCGCCGGCCTCGAAGAAGGCGTCGAGGATGCGGCGACTCTCGTCCTTCGAGGAGCCCCAGCCCCAGTCCTCGCCGAAGGTCATCGTCCCGAGGCACAGCTCCGAGACCCGCAGGCCCGAGTTTCCGAGCAGCCGATAGCGCATGGTCCGGTCTCCGTCCTGAATGAAGTCCCGCAATCGAATTGACGGGATCGAGATTCGTCGCTCAGCCGTGACCGGGGGCCACCAGGCCGAGCCCGCCGCTGGCCTCCAGGTATTGCCCGGTCACCCAGGCCGAGTCGTCGGAGGCCAGGAACGCCGCCGCCCTGGCGATGTCCCCGGCCTCGCCGATTCGCCCCAGCGCCGTCATGGCCGAGTAGATCTCGACGAGCTTCGGGTCGTCCCGCATCGGGGCGTTCAGGTCGGTGGCCGTCAGGCCGGGGGCCAGCGTGTTGACCGTGATGCCCCGCCGGCCGAGTTCGATCGCCAGGCCGACGGTGAAGTTGTCGATCGCCGCCTTGGTCATGCAGTAGGCCATCGCCATCGGCATCGGGTTGCGGGAGAGGTTCGACGAGACGTTGATGACCCGGCCGCCGTCCCGCAGGCGGGGGAGGGCCTGCTGGGTGACGAAGAACGGCCCCTTGACGTTCGTGGCGAAGACCCGGTCGAACGCCTTCTCGGTGGTCGTGCTCACCGGGATGATCTCTGCGATCCCGGCGTTGTTGACCAGGATGTCGAACCGGCGGTCGCCCCGGCGGGCGTCCAGCTCGGCGTCGAGCGCCTCGAAGAACCGGCCGACCTGCTCGACCGATCCCACGTCGGCCGGCAGGGCGAACGCCTCGCCGCCGGCCGCCTCGACCTCCCCGACGACGGCCTGGGCCGCCTCGGCGTTGCTCCGGTAGTTGACGCAGACCAAGGCCCCGTCTCGTGCCAGCCGCAGGGCGATGGCCCGGCCGATGCCCCTGGATGCCCCGGTCACGACGGCGACCTTCCCTTCGAGTCCCATCACGACGCTCCTCCGGTACGGACGATCTCCGGGGCCGCCCACGACGGTCGTGGCGGCGTTTCCCCGGCGATCGGATTCACGCCCGCTCAGGCTTCGGGGGCCTCGCCGTTGCCGGCGAGCCGCCCGACCATCCGGTCGAAGGCGCCGACCTCCCCCCGCCTCAGCCGCCCCAGGCGCTTGCCCAGGGCAAGGCTCAGCGCCTCCTGGCCCCGCCGCAGGGCCTCTCGCCCCGCCTCCGTCTGGACCAGGCGGAACTTCCGCAGGTCGCCCGGCTCGGGTTGGCGCACGAGGAAGCCCCGCTCCTCCAGCTGCTTGACGAGGTAGGTCACCGTCGGCGGCGGCAGGTGCATCCGGCGGGCGAGCACGGCCGGGAAGGGGTGCTCCCCGACCGCCTCCAGCAGGAAGAACGCCTTGGCCGACAGGCCCAACGCCTCCAGCTCCGGCTCCGAGTCGTCCACGACGGCCTGGATCAGCCGCCAGAGGTTCGCCATGATCCCGCAGGCATCCGGCCCGCCTCCCCCGCCGTCCGACATGATAGGCACCGCAAGTTCGAGAGTCAAATAGTTCAACAGCGGAATTAAAGCAGGTCGGCTCGTCGGAGGCACGCCCGTCAGGCGTCCCCTGGCCGTCGGGCTCGATGCGGGGATCGTGCCGTCACGAGGGACGTCATCCGTCGGTCGGGGTGGTCCGGGGGGCGATCGTGCGGAGCAGCTCGATCAGGTCGTCCGGGTCCACCGGCTTGACGAGGTGGAGGTCGAACCCCGCCTCCTTCGACCGCTGGCGATCTGCCTCCTGGCCCCAGCCGGTCAGGGCGATGAGCGTCATCTGTTCACCACCGGGTTGCCCTCGGAGCGTCCGGGCCACCTCGTGACCGCTCATCCCCGGCAGCCCGATGTCCAGCAGGGCGACCTCGGGCCGGAACGCCTCGGCCGCCTCCAGCCCCGCCGGGCCGTCGTGAGCCACCCGCACGTCCTGGCCGTGGAGCCTGCCCAGCAGCTTGGCCAGGACGTTGGCCGCATCGGCGTTGTCGTCCACGATCAGGATGCGGCGTCGGGGCACGTCCGCCTCGGTGTCCCGACGCCGATCGCCCCCCGGCCGGGTCGGCACGGGCGACGTGGCCAGGAGCATGGGCAGCCGGACGACGAACTCGCTGCCGGTGCCCGGCCCCTCGCTGTGCGCCTCGATCGTGCCGCCGTGCAGCTCGACCAGCGTCCGCACCAGGCCCAGGCCGATCCCCAGCCCGCCCTGGGCATGCTGCCTGTGCTCGCCGACCTGGACGAACATCTGGAACAGCCGGGGCAGCATCTCGGGGTCGATGCCGATGCCCGTGTCCCGCACCCGCACGACGACCTGGCCGTCCACGGTCTCCGCCGTCAGGTCGATCTGCCCGCCGGGTTCGGTGTACTTGGCGGCGTTGTTCAGCAGGTTCCAGAAGACCTGCTCCAGCCTCGTCGGGTCGGCCTCCAGCAGGATCGGCCCCTCGGGGATTGAGACCGTCAGCCGGTGGCGGCGGTCGTCGATGTGGGTGCGTGCCGTCTCGACCGCCTGCCGCACGACCGTGTGCAGGTCCACGACCTCCGTGTGCAGATCCAGCTTCCCCTTGCTGATGCGGGCCACGTCCATCAGGTCGTCGATCAGCCTCGCCAGGTGGACCACCTGCCGCTCGGCCATCGCCCGCTCCGGCTCGTGGCCGCCCCCGGACCCGTCGGGGCGGGCCATCAGGTGCAGGGCCGTGCGGATCGGGGCCAGGGGGTTGCGCAGCTCGTGGGCCAACGTCGCCAGGAACTCGTCCTTGCGCCGGTCGGCCTCCCGCAGCGCCTCCTCCTGCCGGATACGCCCTGTCACGTCCACCGTGATGCCGTCGAACCGCAGCGGCGTCCCCTCCACGTCGTAGAACGGCTGGCCGATGGCCCGGACCCACCGCACCCGCCCCTGCGGATCGACCGTGCGGAACTCGGCGTCGTACTCGCTGCGGCCCTCGATCGACCGCCCGATCGCCCGCCGGGTGGGCTCCCGGTCGTCCGGGTGGAGCCGCTCGTAGAACGTGTCGATCGTCACCTCGGCATCCGGCGGCAGGCCGAAGTGCTCCTTGCACTTGGCATTCCAGATCAGCCGATCGAACGGCAGGTCGCAGTACCACAGGCCGACCTCGCTGGAGTTGACCACCAGGTCCAGCCGCTCCCGGCTGACCGCCAGCTCCTGCTCGGTCCGCTTCTGCTCGGTCGTGTCCCGCATGATCTTCAGCAGGCCGACGACCTCGCCGCCGTCCCGCATCGGCATCAGCAGGCCGCTGGCCCAGAAGCGGGTGCCGTCCTTGCGGACGTGCCAGCGCTCGTTCTCGGCCCGGCCCTGGTCGAGCGCCTTGCGGATCTCCTGCTCGGGGACGCCCCGCTCGATGTCCTCCGGGATGAACAGGAGCGAGCCATCCTTGCCGACGATCTCCCGCTCCTCGTAGCCGAGCAGGTTCCTCGCCCCCGAGTTCCAGCTGGCGACCCTGCCATCCGGGTCGAGGGTGAAGATGGCGTAGTCGGTGGCGCTCTCGACGATCAGCCGTAGCCGCTCCTCGCTCCGGCGCAGCGCCTCCTCGGCCCGCAGCCGCTCGGTGACGTCGATGGCGATCCCGCCGACCAGCGCCGCCTCGCCCGCCGGGCCGGGCATCGAGAACTTGCTGACCAGCGAGTGATGCAGCACCCCGTCCTCGTGCTCCAGCGTCTCGACCACCTGCACGCCCTCGCCGGACCCCAGCGCCCGCCGGTCGTGCCCCCGGAACTGGGCGGCGGTCTCGGGCGGGAAGACCTCCTCGTCGGTCCGGCCGTAGAGGTCCGACCGAGGGGCGCGGAAGGCCCGCTCGGCGGCCTCGTTGGCGTAGACGTAGCGGCCCTCGGCGTCCTTGATCCAGGCCAGGCCGGGGAGGTGCTGCATGAACCGGGCGAACCGCCCCTCGCTTTCTCGCAACGCCTCCTCGGCCCATCGCCGCTCGATGAACTGCCCGACCTGGCCGCCGATGCTCGCCATCATCTCCAGCAGGTCGTCGTCCGGCTCCCGCATCTCCCGGCTGAAGAACTCGATGACCCCGAGGATCTCGGACCCGAGCCGGATCGGGAAGCCGAAGGCCCCGTGCAGGCCCCCGGCGACGGCGGCCGGCGCACGGGGGAAGTTCGGGTCGGGGCCGACATCGGCGATCCATGCGGGTCGGCCCCCGCTCCAGACCCGACCGGGCAGGCCCACCCCCGGCGAGAAGGTGATCTCCCGGCTGACTTCCACGAACTCCTCGGCCCGGAGCGATGGCGTATGCCAGAGCTCGACGCAACGCAGCCGCTCGCCATCCCGATCCACCCCCCAGATCGCCCCCAGATCCCATCCGAGCCCCTCGCAGACGGCCCGCAGGATGAGGGGGGCCGCCTCCCGGACCGTGGCCGCCTCGGCCAGGACTTGAGTGACGGCGAGCCGGGCGCTGCGGCGGAGTTCGGACTCCTTGTGCTCCGAAAAGTCCCGGCGTAGGCGGTGAACAGCGGCGGGCCGTCGCCGGGGATGCGGGTGATGGCCAGCTCGGCGGGGAACTCCGACCCGTCGGCCCGCAGCGCCGTGACCTCGATCCGCCGGTCCAGGACCGTCCCCTCGCCGGTCGCAAGGTAGCGGGCCAGGCCCCGGCGGTGGGCCTCCCGCAGCGACGGCGGGACGATCAACCCGGCCAGCTCCCGGCCCAAGGACGCCGCTCGGCGGTAGCCGAAGGTCGCCTCGGCCGCCGGGTTCCAATCGACGACCTTGCCCTCGTGGTCTATGGTGACGATGGCGTCCAGGGCTGTCAGTAGGATCGCCGAGTTGCGGGCCTCGCTCGCCCGCAACGCCCGCTCCGCAGCACGCCGCTCGGTCGCATCCCGGAACACGAGGACCACGCCCCGCAGCCGGCCTGCGGCGTCCTTGACCGGGGCGGCGCTGCCCTCGATCGCCCGCTCCGTGCCGTCGGCGGCGATCAGGACCGTATGGTTCGCCAGGCCGACGACGACGCCCTCTCGCAGCACCCTCCTGACCGGAATCTCGACCGCCCGGCGGGTCTCCTCGTCGAGGATCGGGAAGGCCGCTTCGAGCGGCTGACCGGTCGCCTCGGAGGTCGTCCGCCCGGTCAACGCCTCGGCGACCGGATTGAGGTATCCGACCCGCCCCTGGGCGTCGGCGGCGATGACCGCATCGCCGATGCTGGTCAGCATCACCCGCAGCCGCTCCCGCTGTTCGTCGGCCTCCCCGGCGTCGGCCTCGGCCCGCTTCCGGGCGGCACGCATGGCCCCGCCGAGCAGGGCGATGCCGACGCCCACGGCCAGGTAGAGGAGCAGCCCGGCCTGGCTCTCGAACCCCCGCACGGCGAGGCGGTCACGGGGCGGCAGGAGGAAGCGTGCCGAGGCCAGGGCGCCGAGGGCGGTCGCCAGCAGGGCGGGGCCTCGGCCCCCGTACCGGGCGACGACCAGCACGGCGATGAAGAGTGTGGCGAAGGGGAACAGGTCGCCCAACGCCGGGTCGAGCACCAGGCGGGCGATCGTGGCGATGAGGACGGCGAGGGCCGCCCCGCCGTATCGGAGCGTCGTCGGGCGGTCGGGATGAGGCATGATCGGGCCGTTCGGCTCTCGGCACGGCGACGAGCCGGCGGGCTCCGTCCGTCGGCATCGTTGCATGGGGCGAGGCCCCACTCTATCAGATCCGGCCGGATGGCTCGATCCCCATCGCTGGTGGGCACTTCCGGTGACCTTCGGCTGGTCCACGAGTCACGGAAGGGCGGCCGGCATCGCCCCGTTCGCTACCGAGGCCGTCATGAGCCCCGACGCAACGGGCTTCGGATCACACCCCGCACATCCCCTCGCACTCGCCCCCGGCGACCCCGCCGGTCACGTCCCTGCCGCCGAGGTCCGCCTTGGCCAGCGGCAGGCACGACCGGTGCAGGTAGATCGCCTGCTCCAGGTTCCGATTCGCCACCGTTCCGGGCCTCCGCAGCGCCTCGTCCACCTCGACGGCCCTGGCCCAGCCCCGCCGGGTCCGTGTCCCGCAGGTGACGCCACTCGGCGTTCGACCGGTACGGGCAGAACACGCAGGCCGACCTCGGCACCTCGTGCGGGATCGCCTGCTGCTTCAGGTAGGCCAGGCAGTCGTCCCGGCTCATCTCCAGGTCGAACAGCGGGAAGCGGCCCTCGGCCCACGGGTGGCCCACGAAGCGGGCCTTCACCTTGGCGACCCGTCTGGGCTCGTCATACGACAGGCCGAAGTACTGGACGACCTTGACTCCTTTCGGCATCCGCTGCCGGTATTCGAGGCCGACGACCTGGCGGCGGATGATCTTCTCGACGACGTTGATCTTGTACTCGGCGGTGCATTGCCGCCGGAGCATGCCGCCGGTCTTGCCGGGCGTGGCCGAGGTGAACGCCGGGATGCTGGCGAACCGCTGGCCGGTCGAGTTCTTCCCGTGGATCAGGTCGTCGCCCAGCCTGCCGGCTGAGTCGATCAGGATCGGCGGGCCGCCGAGGGATCGGAGCCATTCGAGGTGCTTGTAGACGCTCTCGGGCTCCTCATGCGTGTCGGCGAAGACGGCGTAGTCGATCTGCTCGTCGAACTCGCCATTGACGAACATCAAGTAGAGGGCGGTCGATTGGACTCCTGCGCCCAGGTTGAGGATGTGATAAGTCTCGGTTGATTCCACGCCCTATGTAGGGCGTGGGCTCCGATTTTCGGCGGGGCCATCAGGATGACGGCTTCATCCCGCCAGCGGTACGCCCGGCGACCCGAGCCCGCAGCGGGGCCAGGCCCAGGCCGGGCATGCCGGGGATGACCTCCACGTCGCCGCCCCGGACCGCCGCCTCGGTGACGACGTAGCAGGCCCAGGGCCTCGGGTCGAACAGGACGGGCTCCATGACCCGTTCCAGGATCGCCCGCAGGCCCCTGGCCCCCGTGCCCCGCTCGTGGGCGATCCGGGCGACCTCCCGCAAGGCCCCGTCGCTGATCACCAACGAGGCCCGGTGGTACGCCAGCAGCTTCCGGTACTGACCGATCAGCGAGTTCGTCGGCTCCTTGAGTATCCGCACCAGATCCTCGATCCCGAGCCGGTCCAGGGAGGCGATCACCGGCAGCCGTCCGAGCAGCTCCGGGATCAGCCCGAACGCCTCCAGGTCTCCCGGCAGGACGTGCCGGAGGACGCCCTCGACCTCCTCGTGATGGTCCGACCCCGACCGGTCGAATCCGAAGGAGGCCCCCCGGCCCAGCCGCCCGGCGACGACCTCCTCCAGGCCGACGAAGGCACCGCCGCAGATGAAGAGCACGTTCGTCGTGTCGAAGGGAATGCAGGTCTCGCCCACGAGCTTGTAGCCGCCCGAGGGTGGCACATTGGCGACCGTCCCCTCGATCATCTTGAGCAGGGCGTGCTGGACCCCCAGGCGTAAGTCCTTCACGCCGTGGACCCGGCCCCCGCCGAGCTTGTCGATCTCGTCCAGGTAGACGATGCCCCCCTTGGCGGCCTGCACATCGCCCCCGGCGGCCACGAGCAACTTGTGGAGGATCGTCTCCACGTCCTCGCCGACGTAGCCGGCCTCGGTCAGCGTGGTCGCATCGGCGATGGTGAAGGGGACGCTCAGGTACTCGGCCAGGGCACGGGCCAGGTGGGTCTTCCCCGAGCCGCTGGGGCCGATCAGCAGGACGTTGCTCTTCTCGATAGTGACGTGCCGCAGGGAAGCATCGCCGAGGATCGGGGTCGGGGAGTTTCGGTCCACGGCATCCAGCAGCCGGGCATAGTGGTTGCTGACGGCGATGGCCAGCGTCCGCTTGGCCCGGTCCTGGCCGATGACCGAGCGGTCCAGGTGCTCGACGATCTGCCGGGGCGACGGGATGGGACACGGCCCCAGCGGGGCGGGGTTCGGGCTGATGGACATGGCGGGGGACACCGGGCGGACAGCGATCGTCGCCTCCCCGTCGGGAGGCGTCCGCCGCCCCCGGTGGTGTCAATGCTTGTCCCCCCGGCGGCCAAGCCTCGGCGGCCTCAGCCGACGAGGTGTGACGTTGCCTGGGGAGCGGGGGACGGTCCGAGGGCTTATCAAGCCCGGTCCTCGGCTCGCTCGGCGAGGCAGACCGGACAGTACCCGTGGGCGGGCCAGGCGTCTCGGTTCGCAGCGAACCCGACGTACCATGGTGCAAGAACCATGAATTAAATGATTGCATGATATCGCAAAGTCCAGCCTTAAGGGGATCGCCTTCATTTTTTCAAGGGAGCGGTAAATCGGGGGCTTAGTTCGGGTGTTTCGTGGAAACCTCGACAAAGCCCAGTCGCTCGGTGGCACATCTCTTGTACTGGGCTTAGTTTGCGGAAAATTCGGTAGCAGCTAGATCGAAATTGATTCGACGGTTTTCTGATAATCAGGGGTTTCGACGAAGAGTGAAACTGCCTGTTTCGATGAAACCTCTTGCCGAGTTCTACTCGAAGTCGTATCTTTGCCAAAGGGTGAAGAGCGGTTTTCCCGGAAATCAGGGCGGGCATGTCGATCGAGCACAGAGCACTGGAATGGCTAAAGCGTCTCGGCGACGAAACCGGGGCGTTCCAGATACTTCACGTCGAGACGGAGCGTATGTCGGCGAGCATTTTCGATAAAGTAAGGTGGGATTACGTAATTGAGACCGCCCTCAGACCCTTTGGCTTCCCTGTGCGTCTCTACGTGGAATTTCGTGATCAGATAACACCTCAGATAGCCTTGGAAGTGCTGCCGAGGCTCAAGGTTGCTGCGAGCGGTGGTATCCCTCTCCTTTGCACGAGAGCGATCTCTAAACGCCTCGCCGAAATGTGCAGAGAGGCTGATGTCGCCTATCTGGACCAAGCTGGCAATTGCAGACTGACGGGGCCTGGTCTCTTCATCTATATCAGTGGCAAGTCGGCAGCCGAAGTGAGGACCAAATCAAAACTGAACCCATACTCGATAAAATCAAGTCGCATTGTGCGGGTCATGCTCGAAAAGCCGGGATACTCCTGGCAGGTGCAAGAGCTGGCTGATGAAGCGAATGTCAGCATGGGCTTGGCCTCTAAGGTGAAAGAGGAGTTGCTTCAGAACGCTCTGCTAGTCCAGGAGGGGAAGAGAGTTCGGATCAAGAATCCGAAGGACATGTTGGCCGAATGGTCCGAACACTACCAAGTCCAAGGCGAGGAAATTCACTTCTACGTTATGGGAAAGGCAAAGGACATCGAGGAGAGGGTAGGGACTCTTTGCGAGGAGAAGGGATACAGATATGGGCTCACCGAATTCTCTGGAGCTTGGAGGGTCGCCCCGATGGTTAGATACGAAAGGAGTACAATCTACCTGGCCGAGGGCAACGGCCCCCTAATTCTTGAAGATATCCAAGAATGTCTGAAAGCGAAGAGCGTGGAGACGGGATCGAATTTGAAGCTGAGGCTGGCACCGGACGACTATGTTTTCTATGGCGGAGAAAAGCACCATGGTCTAAATGTGGTATCGCCAATCCAACTGTACCTCGACCTGATGAAGTCCAAGGCGAGAGGTGAGGAAGCCGCCCAAGAGATATACGAGAGGTGCCTCTCCCCGAGGTTCGACAAGGCAGCCGGGACATATTTGGAGCCGGACAGATGACCGAGCATTCGCAAGGAAACGAGTCAGCTGACATTGCCAGGTCCGTTTTGATTGATGTCCTGACAATCTTGGGACGGTTCAGAGACAAGATGGTAGTCGTCGGCGGCTGGGTGCCGGAACTCTACTTCCCACACAGCGGCCACATCGGTTCGCTGGATGTCGATCTGGCTCTGAATCCTGAGACACTACCAGATCACGTCTATGAAACAATCCAACGTGATCTGATTAATAATGGTTATCAATCAACTGACATGACAAATAGATTTATAAAAAGGCTGCCGGGCGGTTCAGAGGTCAAAGTCGATCTGATTACGAGTGAAACCGGTGGACGGGGCAGCAATAGCCACGCCTACCTTCAAGGAATGCATGTTTGGAGGGCGCACGGGATCGGCCTAGCTCTCGATTTTCACCAGGAGTTAACTATCACGGGAAGGCTGCCGGAAGGAGGCGTCAATACGATTAGGGTTCATGTGCCAACCATTGCTGCTTTCATTTGCATTAAAGGCATCACTCTGTCCGAAAGGAAGAAGCCGAAGGACGCTTATGACATTTACTTTTGCGTGGCAAATTACCCAGGCGGTCCATCTGAGCTCGCCAAGCAGTTCGGGTCAATAATCGAACACGAGCTGGCTCGCCAGGGATTGCAGGCGATCAAGGAGAAGTTTGAGAGCATCGATTCGATTGGTCCGGTTTGGGCTGCACAGGTCACCGTCGAAGAAACGGGGGGCAGCGAAGAATTGGCACAACGAGATGCCTTTGAGCAGCTCCAGGCAATGATCAAGGAACTCGGTATTTGACAACACTGAGAGCTGCCTCGCAAAACCTAGTCAGTGCCGTGCGAGGGGAAGCCGTAGTGGTGCGTCCCGCTGACCGTGGCGAAGATCAGCGGGTACGGGTGCCGGGCGGCCTCGGCTCGCAATCGTCCCAGGGCATCCGCCGTCACGACCCCGCTCATAGCAAGTCCCTCACCCGCTCCAGCTCGGCCTGGATGTTCCGCAGGGCCACGACCGCCCGATCGGGATCGACGACGCAGCCCTCCAGACTGCCGTAGTGGTCCTCCAGGGCGGCCAGCAGCAGCGCCCTGATCTTCGGCTCGTCGGGGGTCGCCCGCAGCGTGCTCTCGGCGTAGGCCCGCTCCAGCTGCGACTCCTTCTCGGCGAACCACTGACGGAGTCGCTCCTCGGTCCACTCGCCCCGCCGGATGGCCTTGAGCTGCTCGTTATTCCGCTGGAGGTCGATGTCGCCCTCCACGAGGATCTGCTCGACCTCGCCGATCAGCCGGACGACGTGGTAGCCGAACTTGGTGTCGTAGCCGTGCTCGGCGACCAGCTCCGCCCGCTTGCCCTGCGGCTGCTTGGTCGCCAGCTTGTGCAGCTGGCTGTAGGCGTAGCCCTTGAACTTCGGCCAGGCCCCCTTGTGGAGGAAGAGCCGCCGATTCTCCCGGACGAGGTTGCCGACCCTGGTGCTGTGCAGGACGCAGGTCGTGGGTGTGAACAGCGAGTCGATGACGTTGGGGTTGTTCTCCATCGCCAGCTGGAAGAACTTGACGATGCCGAAGATGGTCAGGTCGTAGGTCCGCCCGTGCCCGGCCAGGGCGTCGGCGTCCTCGACGTGGTGCTCCTGGAAGACCTCGAACCGCTTGGCGGTCTTGCCGAAGCCGGGGATCTCGCCCCGCAGGTGGGGGAAGATGTCCTCCTTCGGTGGGATCGCCCAGCCGTACACGTCCATGTCGCTGGTGTCCGAGGAGACACCATACGCCACCGACCCCATGATCGTCTCGTGCTGGACGTTGCCCGGCAGCCACCTCGGCGGCTTGACGAGTCCCCGGTCGGTCAGGCGTTGCAGGGTGCTCATGCCGGGCTCCGTTCTCCAAAGCAATCAATCCGAGGTCGGCTCGTCCGCCCAGCGGACGACCAGAGCGAGGTACGTCTCTCGGATCTCTGGGAAGACCGTCACGTTCGGCACGTGGTTGACCTCCAGAAGATACCGCCCGCCGTCCGGGGCCACGATGTAATCCACGCCGACGGTCGCCAGGCCGAAATGCTCGGCCAGCCGTCGGGCATCGTCGAGCAGCTCCGGGTCGATCGGCATGAAGGCGGCCCGAGGGTCGTGGATGGACCTGAGCCAGCCATCGCCGGCCATGCGGACCTGCCAGGCGTGCTCGCCGACCAGGACGATGCGGACGGCCTCCCCCTCGACGAACTGCTCGAAGAGCGTCGGCACCTCGGCGGCCCAGGCGTCGTCGAAGCGGGCCTTGTCCTCGCCGCAGTGCCAGTTGCCCCACTTGGCGACCGTCGGACCCTCGGCGGGCACGGTCGTGCCCCGGTCGGCGTAGCCCCTGGGGATGCCGCCGAAGCGGGTGACCGCCAGAGCCCGGACCAACCCCGGCAGTCGGAGCCGCAGATCCATCATGCCTCGGGCACCGGGCAGGCATGGCCCTTCCCAGAGCGCCAGGGCGGCGAGGAAGTCGAAGTCGTCCTCGAAGATGGCGTGGTAGGCGACCCGCTCGACGGGGACGAAGTGGCCCATGAACCGGGGGTGCTCGACGAGCAGGATGCCCCGGTCCACCCGGATGCGGGGCAGGGTCTCGAAGGCCAGGACGGGCCGGTCGAGGCGGCGACGGAGTTCGGCGGTCTCGGGCGGATCGAGGCCCACGAGCAGGAGCGGTTCCACGGCCATCCTCCACGGCGGGGCCGACCGACGAACGATCTGTCAGCGGACGCTGATGGCCGTCGGATCGTCCCCTCACCATGATGGATGCAGCGAGTCGCCATCAGGTTCGTCAGACGGGATGGCCTCGGCGAACCCGAGTTCCGCCCTGCCCAATCTCGTGTCGGAAAGCCGGATTGCGAGAGCGGCTTGCGTACCTTAGACTAGAGCAACCGAACCGTTTGCCGCCCCAATCCTTTACAGAATCCTTTACAGAATCCCTTTACAGGAGAGATGCACGCAAAGTCGGCGGTGGCAAACAGTTGGGAAAACGGAGAGGTGACCGAGAGGCCGAAGGTGCGGCACTGGAAATGCCGTGTACGGGTCAAACCGTACCGAGGGTTCGAATCCCTCCCTCTCCGCTTCCGATTCGAGAGACCCCGGTACCCCGCCTCCGGGCTGGGTCCCGGGGTCTTTTCACGTCCGGGCTACGTGGTCATGGTTGTGAATCTCGATGGGCGGTAGGCGGTCAGGGGAAGACCCGCGCGCCGACGGCGGTGTTGAGCCGGAACATAGATCGGCGGTGCCTCACGAGCGCGTCGAGGTATTGCCGGGAGACGTCGTCGAAGGCCCGTCGGGCCTCCAGGCTGGAGACGGGGTCGGGCTCGTCGGGGCCCGCCGGCCTCAGGCTGGCGTGCAGGTTCTCCTCGGCGGCGGGCAGGGTCTCCTCGTGGAGCCTCCGGATGGTGGCGAGGGTGACCGAGTAGGCGGCCTCGGCCCGCTGGACCTCCAGGACCACCCGACGCTCCAGGGTCGCGAGCTGGGCCATGGCCTGGCCCACGGTCTGGTTGGCCCGGGCGATGTTCCCCTGATTGCGATCGAAGATCGGCACCGGGATCGTCACGCCCGCGGCCCAGGCGTAGGAGGCCCGGTCGCCCGCCACCAGCCCCTCCTGGGCCGTGAAAGGCTGGTAGGTCAGGAAGACGTCCTCGAACCGGTTGGCCCGGGCCAACTTCACCTCGGAGCGGGCCCGATCGACCCCGAGCCGGAAGGCGACCAGGTCGGGGCGGGTGGCGAGCGCCTGTCGGATCAGCGGGTCGATGGGCGGGGGGGGGAGTTCCAGCCCCCGCAGCGACCCCCGGACCGGGAACGTCTCGGCGACGGCCTCGGGGATGGAGAGCAGCGCCGCGAGGGTCCGCTTGGCGTCCTCGGAGGTCTCCTGGGCTTCAAGCAGCGTGAGGTCAGTGCTGTCGATCAGGATCTCGATGGTGTTGTACTCGGATCGGCTCGACGTCCCCTCGCGGACCTGACGCTCGACCTGCGAACGCTGCTCCTCCAGGCCTCGCAGGCCCGACTCCAGGAATCGGATCGTCGCCTGGGAGGCGAGCACGTCGATCCAGGCTGTATAAAGGGTGTCGACCTGCATCCGGACGGCGTCCTGATAGAGCGCCTCGGTCACCAGCCGGGCGGCCTCGGCCACCGCGATCCGGCGCCGACGCTTCCCGTTCAGGTCGACCGGGAGGGTGAGGTTCACGGCGTACTCGGTCGGGCCCCCCGCGCTGCCCTCGAAGTCCCCGTAGGGGATGACGGCGGCGTCGGCGTAGACCAGGGGGTTCCCCCGGAGCCCGGCGGTGAGCACGTCGGCCCGGGCCTTGGGGATCTCCATGGCCTGCGCCCTCAACTCCAGGTTGAACCGGAGCAGTCGGTCCATCGCCTGGTCGATCGTCAGGCCGTCGGCAGGCCCTTCCAGCTCCTCGAGCGGCACGGCCCCGAGCCTCCCGGGGCCCGCACCCCCGTCGTCGGTGGTCGGCGCGAGCGGCTCGATCCCGAGTCGGAACCCGGTGCTGGGCTCGAAGGGCTCCGGGGTCCGGGTGATCCCCTGGGGGACCCGGGGGTATTCCGGGCCCGGCCCCACCGGGATGACGACGTCGTCGGACCCTCCCGGATCCCGATCGACCGCGCCGGTGGCGCCGGGGCCCTCGCCGAGCATCGACGACCTCGGGTCGCCCGGGGTCACCGGCGTGGGGGCCCGCCCCGACTCCTGGGCCGTCACCGACCCCGCGGCGACAGCCAACAGCCCGAGGACGATCACGAGCGCCTCTCTGAGCCTCATCCGATCCCCCGGGTCCTCGGGAAGGCGGCGGGGCCTCCCCGGCTCATGCGACCCGAGGAGTCCGGAGGGTCGACCGGGCCGCCGACTCGGGCCCCCGTCCCGCCCTCGTCCCGCCGGGACGGTCGGAGTGATCCGGGCGCCTGTGTCGGTAGTATCGGCCATCGATCGGCCGGGGGATCAGTGCGCGAGGTCGATCCCCCCGTCGAGGACGACGGCGACCCAGCAGGGCCCGCCGGGACTGGTCGACGACCGGTTCGCGACGCGGGAAGCCCCTCCCGCCCCCCCGGGCGCCGGGCCCGGCCGATCGGGCCTCGCGGGGGCGATCGGCCGCCGCGTCGGGCGGCGAGCCGGGGGCGATCGGCGGGCGTGGCGTGGTTTGACTCCCCCTCGACGGCGGACCTATAATCAGCCTGCCGTGGCATCGGTCCGGGGCCGCGGAGGCGGTTCGGCCTCGCCTCGGCGGTCCGGCCTCCGATCCTCCCCGATGGCCCGGCGTCTCCCCCGCGGAGCGGTCAGCCGCCCCGGGCGGGAAAGGAGGCCCGGTCGGATCGTCGGCGGTCGAGGCCCGGGGAGATTGACTTCCATGAGCCCAGATGCGCCCGAGCAGCCCGGGATCCTCCCGGCGATCCTCCGCCGGGGGCTGGTCGCGGTCGCCCTGCTGTCCCTCCCGGCCTCGACGGCGCCCGCCGCCCCGCAACCGGCGCGGGAGCCGGCGGAGATGCCCGGGTACTTCTTCGAGGTCGAGCAGCCGATCGACAGCGAGCGGGCCGACCGGCTCCGGTCGGCCGTCGAGGCGGTGCTGCGGTCCTCGACCTCCCGGGGGCCCGAGCCGGTCCTGATCTTCGAGGTCTTGCCGGGTTCGAGCGAGTATGGCGTCAGCCTCCAGGTGGCGGATTTCATCGCCCGGAAGCTGGCCCGGGCGGAGAAGACGGTGGCCTACGTGCCCGAGCCCCTCTCGGGCTATGCGGCCCTGGTCGCCCTGGCCTGCGACGAGATCGTGCTCGGACCCGACGCCTCGATCGGCCCGATCACCCCGGACGGCGGCGAGGTCAACCCCGGGCTCTTCGGCTTCGCCGAGCTGCTCGGCCGGGCCAAGGGACGCTCCCCCGACCTGATCGTCGGCATGCTCGACCCCGCGGCCGAGCTGCTCCGGGTGCGGACCGCCGACGGCCGGGTCGACTACGTGCTGAAGGACCGCCTCCCCGAGTTCGAGGCGGCCCACGCGATCCTCGAGGCCGAACCCTTCTGGCAGGCCGGGGCCCGGGGGCGGCTCGACGCCGACCGGGCCCGCAGCGAGGGGATCGTCCGCAGTTTCGCCGCCGACCGCGCCCAGGTGGCCCGCCTGTACGACCTCCAAGGCGTCCGCGACGCCACCGGCCCCGGCTCCGGCCGGCTCGTCCCCGTCTGGCTCCGCATCTCCGGCGCGATCGACGCGACCACCGGGACGTACGTCGGCCGCGAGCTGTCCCGGGCCATCCGGGACGGGGCCAACCTCGTCGTCCTCCAGCTCGACACCCCCGGCGGCCAGCTCCGGGCGGCCGACGACCTGGCCCAGGCGATCCTCCGATATGAGGACGTGAAGACCGTCGCGTACGTCAGGGATCGCGCGATGGGCGTCGGGGCGCTGGTGGCGCTGGCCTGCGACGAGATCGTCTTCCACCGGGACGGCAAGCTCGGCAAGGTCGACGCCACGGTCGACGGCAGCTCGGTCGACCCGCTCTCGGACCGCGACCGGGACGTGGTGGCCGACCGGTTGGCCTCGCTCGCCGGGCAGAAGGGGTACCCCGTGGCCGTCGCCCGGGCGATGGCCCTGCCGGGGGTCGAGGTGATCGAGGCGCTCGACACCGACGCGGCCCACGTCATGCTGATCGACCGGGCGGCCCTGGACGACGAGCCGGGCCGGTTCGTGGACCAGGGGACCGTGGTCCCGGCCGGGAACGTGCTGACGGCGACCGCCGACGACTCGGAGCGGCTCGGCCTGTCCCGGGTCGTGGTCGGGGACGACGAGCAGTTCAAGGCGCTGTACGGGATCGGCGACGACCTGATCCAGCTCCGGGGGCCGAGCTGGGTCGACTCGCTGGTGGGCGTCCTGAACACGCCGTTCATGAGCGGTCTGCTGCTGTTCATCGGCTTCTTCATGCTCGTCGTCGAGATGAAATTGCCGGGCATCGGCCTGCCGGCGATCACCTCCTGCCTGGCGTTCCTGCTGTTCTTCTGGAGCCGGTACCTGGGGGGGACGGCCGACGGCCTGGAGATCATCCTCTTCATCGTCGGGCTGCTCTGCCTGGCCCTGGAGCTGTTCGTCTTCCCCGGGTTCGGCATCTTCGGCATGAGCGGAGTGTTCCTGGTCCTCTTCAGCGTGGTGATGGCCAGCCACACGTTCATCATCCCGACCGAGGACTTCCAGTACCGCCAGATGAGCCGGACGCTGGCGCTGCTGGTGCTCTCGATCGCCGGGGTGGTGGTGGGCGCCGTCCTGCTCGGCCGGTTCTTCCCCTCCCTGCCGTTCTTCGACAAGCTGATCCTCCGCAGCGACCCCGACGGGTCGCCCGACGGGACGGGGGAGAAGCCGTTCTTCGAGTCCGACTCCCCCTTCGCCTTCCTCCTGGGGGAGACCGGCCGGACCACGACCATGCTCCGGCCGACCGGCAAGGCCCGGTTCGGGGAGATCATCACGGACGTGATCGCCGAGCGGAACTTCATCGAGCAGGACTCGCTGATCCAGGTGGTCGACGTGCAGGGGTCTCGGATCCTCGTCAAGCAGCTCTCCTGAGCACGGTCGGCCGGGCTCAGGCCGCGTCCAGGCCCCCCGCCGCCACGTCCTTCCCCTCCCGGAGGGAGCGGACCTGGCGGAGGTTGGCCAGGTAGACCACGACGCTGAGCAGGCCGCCGGCATACATCAAGACCCGGTAGCCCATCATCGCCACCGCGCCCCCGGGGTGGCCGACCTGGGCGAACAGGAAGTCGGACACCTGCTCGCTCAGGCCCAGGGCCCCGAAGGGCAGCGGCACCGACGTGCTGAACAGCGACAGCGGCACCACGACGTAGTGGGACACGATCCCCGGCAGGTCGGGGCGGAACAGGGCGAGGTCGACGAGGTAGAACGCCAGCACGAAGAGGGCGTGGCTGACCATCGCCGAGCCGAGCGCCCCGGCCACGATCGGCAACCGGCTCCGGTAGACCCCCGCCGCCGTCACCAGCTCCGAGGCGACGGCCCCGAGCTTCCCCTTGCCGGCGACCAGGTCCAGCAGCGGGCGGTACAGGGTCGGGCTGAATAGCACCGCCAGCCCGACCGGCCCGGCCACCGACGCCGCCCAGGCCAGGCCGATCAACAGCCTCACGTCCTCCGACGAACCCGACCACGCCCAAAGCCCCGCCAGGCCCGCCAGCAGGAACAGGCCGATCAGGCCGAGGAGGCGGTCGATGATCATCGAGGCCACCGCCTGGGTCTTCTTCGCCTGCTCCCGGCAGAGGAAGGCCCCCTTGATCACGTCGCCGCCGACGGCGCCGGGGATCACCAGGTTGAAGACGTTGCCGATGAAGCCCAGCCGGACCGCGTCGACCACCCGGAACGGCAGCCCCAGGGCCCGGACCAGGGCGAACCAGCGGAGGAAGGTCAGCAGCAGGGCGGCCATGTAGACGAGGAAGGCCAGGACGAACGCCCGAGTGTCGATCGGCCGCTCCATCACCCGGGCGATCTGGTCCCGATTGGAGTAGATCGCCAGCCCGAGCAGCCCGAGGGCGACGGCCGAGAGGATCACGTGGATCAGCAGGTTCCGGGCGTTCCGCGTCATGGTAGGCGACTCGCTGATGCTGGTCGGGCGTGGGGGTCGTGTTCGAGCCGGATTCGATCTGGGGGACGGGTCGAAGTCCCTCCCCCTCTCCCCGCTCGCGGGGAGAGGGCCGGGGTGAGGGGTCTTCGAGTGATGGCGGGTCCTCGCGATTCGCCGGTCCCCCTCACCCGGCCTCCGGCCACCCTCTCCCCCGCGGACGGGGGCGAGGGTTTGGGATCGCCAGGAGGAGACCCGACACGCTCGGCGGCCGGAGCGGAGACCGGGCCGGTCAGAGACTCCCCTTGGTCGAGGGGACGCCGCCGCAGCGGGGGTCGGGCTCCCAGGCGTCGCGGAGGGCCCGGGCCAGGCCCTTGAAGATGGCCTCGATGACGTGGTGCGCATTGCTCCCGGAGAGCACCCGGACGTGCAGGTTCATCCGGCCGAGGGTGGCCACCGACCTCCAGAACTCGGGGACCAGCTCCGTGTCGAAGGTGCCGACCTTGGGGCTCGGGATCGGGGCCTCCCAGGCGAAGAAGGGCCGGCCGCCGAGGTCGATGGCGCAGAGGACGAGCGCCTCGTCCATCGGCAGGATCGCGTGCCCGTAGCGGCGGATGCCGGAGCGGTCGCCGAGGGCCCGGTCGATCGCGGAGCCGAGGCAGATGCCCACGTCCTCGGTGGAGTGGTGGTCGTCGACGTGGAGGTCGCCCTCGCACTGCACGTCGAGGTCGCAGGAGCCGTGTCGGGCGAAGCCGTCGAGCATGTGGTCGAGGAAGCCGACGCCGGTCCGGGTCGTCGACCGGCCGGAGCCGTCGAGGTCGAGCCGGAGGCGGATGTCCGTCTCCCGGGTCTTCCGGGCGATCTCGGCGGTGCGGTCGGGCACGGTCGGGGCTCCTGGGTGTCGGATCGGGTCGGGTCGGGTCGGTCCTGATCGGGTCGGATCAGGCTCGGATCTTATCGGAATCGGGGCGGGGTCGGATACGGCTCCCGGGCGGTCTGGGGCGGACCCCGGGCGCCGCCGCCGGGGGCCGGGGCGTGGATCGGGGCTCGGGGAGGGTCGTCGGGCCGGTCAGGCGTCGCGTTCGGGGCTTCGGAGGCGGATCGGGGGCCCGCCGGAGGGGCCTCGGGGGTCGATCCTGGGGTCGTCGGTCCGCCTCGTGGGCGATCGATCGGGGCCCGGTGCGCCGCCGGTGCGCCGGGGAGGCGCCGGGTTGGGGCCGGGCGTCGTGTTCCCGAACTCCTTTGCCTCCTGCCGATTGGGGCGAGGAGAATCCGTGCCCGAGGCGGCCGGTGGCGGCTCGTTTCGGCATTCCGGCGCGGCGGGCCGGGGTGGGATCGTGCCCGACTCATGCGGGGGGACGGTCGGGGTCGGTTCGGGGGGGCTCGTCGGGGCCGACGACGCCCGGTGGGCCACGCCCTGCCGTTCGAGGAGGGCCTGACGCCCGTCCATCTTCGAGCGCTCGACCCGCAGCCTCATGATGAGGGTGAGGCTCTTTTGCATGTCCCGGAGGGCATCCCGGCGGTACCGGTGGCGGAGCAGGCCCTGGGGGCTGGTGTCGACCATCGCCTCGGACTCGACGGCGACCGCCTGGGGCCCTTCCACCTCCTCCCAGGCCTCGGCCCGTCGCGCCTCCAGGCGGCCGATGAGGTCGTCGAGCTGGGCCCGGAGCCGGCCGGCCGCCTGCGGGTCGGCGGCGGGGCCGGGGGGGAGCGTGGCGTCGACGGTGGCGGGGAAGGCCAGGACCACGGCGTCCCAGAGGCGTCGCGCGTCGGCGTCCTCCGCCGACGGCCGCTTCGGGGCCCGGCCGAGGAGCTGGAGGGCGAGCACCAGGTCGTCCCCCGACCACCCTCGTCTCGTCGAAATCTGGCCGAGCAGGGTCCGCCAGTGCCGGAGCATCCAGTCGATCCCGAAGGCACTCTCGCCGAGCGCGGCGACCGTGCCCTCGGGATCGGACCGAAGCTCCTGGGCCTTGCGGCGGACGGCGTGCCGACGCTTCTCCTGCCACTGGTCGAGCGCCTCCCGGATGGCCGGGGAGAGCCGACGCTCCTCGGCGTCGACGCAGCGGAGGTAACGGGTGTACTCGACCGCGGCCGACTGGATCAGCGCCTCCTCGGGCTCCGTCTCGGGCAGGTGCTTCGCGGTCCACCGCTCGACGAGCAGGGCCATCCGCTCGGCCTCCTCCTCGCAGAGCGGGCGTCGGGCAGTCAGGCCGTGGGTGATGGCGTTGGTGCCGGGGTCGCGTCTCCCCTCGTCGGTCCAGGGGCCGGCGGGCGGGGCGGGGTCGGTCGGGGCGGACATGGGGGCTCTCCTCGGACGATGCTCGGCTCGGTGCGATGGGCCCGGCCCCTCCCTCATCCTGCCGACCCGGCACGATCGGCGCGAGCGGGGAGCGAGCCGCACGCTTAAATCATCGTGTTGGATGGCAATTTTAGTCACATATTCGGGGAGGTAGGATGCAATCCCTGACGGCTTGATGATTTCAGGAATCAATCGATTTGCAGTCGGGGACCGGCCTCGGTAGATTCGGCCCGCGTCCGCGAGGCGATCGCTCGGGTCGTCGGCAAGCGGGAACGTGCGTACGGAACGAGACGGTAGGACGACATCCTGAGTAGAGGAGCGTCGGATGAAGATTGCTCGCATGAGCCTGATCACAATCGCAATGTTGGGGATCGGGCCCCTTTCCGGGGCGGACGCGGCCTCGGTCACCCGCCTGACGGTCGTCGACAGCTCGCCGACGAGCTGGGTCGCGCGCGGCCTCCAGGATTACACGGTCTCGCCGGACGACGGCTGGTCCTTCGTCGCGTCCCGGAACTTCGACAACGGGGTCGGCTTCGAGATCTTCGGCCCGCCGCTGCCGGGCACGTCGATCGATCGGTGGAGCCTCAACTTCGCGGCCCCGTTCGAGGCCGTCCTGACCCCGGGGACGTATGAGGACTTCCAGCGGTTCCCCTTCCAGGACCCCGACCGCCCCGGGCTGGAGTTCGGCAGCACCGGCCGCCTGGACAACCTGGCGAGCGGCAGCTTCGAGATCCTGGAAGCGACGTACGACCCGTCGGGCAACGTCCTCTCCTTCGCCGCCGACTTCATCCACTATGGCGAGGAGGACGTCAATAACTACGCCGTGGTCGAACTGCGGTACAACGTGACGGCCATCCCCGAGCCCGCCACGCTGGCCCTCTCGGCCTTCGGCCTGATGGCCGCGCTCGGCCTGTCTCGCCTCCGCGTGCGGGCCCGATCGGCCTGAACCGGGCGAGATCGGTCGGGAGACGCCGGCGGCCGGCCCGCCGGCGTCTCGGACTGGCTGCGTCCTCGAAGGGCTGGGGGTCCGGGAACGTGCCGACCCCGAGGCGGGGAGGCGCCCCCCGAGGGCCGGGGATATCATCCCGGCCCCCGCCGGGGACGATCAGCGGGCGCCGAGCAGCCAGTTCTCGATCGTGGGGTAGACCTGCTGGCGGCTGGTGAGGCCGACGAGGGCGTCGGAGTGCCCGGCGTCGGCGGCGAAGCCCTGGGCCCGGCCGAAGGGGAGCAGGGTCTTGTCGGTCGAGCCGACCCGCTCGTAGATCGTCTGCTGGACCTGGGGGGGGGCGAGCTGGTCGGAGGCGCCGCAGGAGACGAGGATCGGGACCTGGACGTTGGGCAGCATCGAGGCGTAGCTGAGCGTCTTGCCGGCGTCGAGCAGCTCCTTGCGGGCGGCCAGGACGAGGTACTGCTGCAGGAGGCCGATCGAGGGCACGTCGATGCCGTCGTGGGTCAGGGCCCGGTAGACCTGGGGGGAGACGTGCCCCTGGTTGAAGAACATGTTGTCGATGCTGGTCTTGGAGTCGATCAGCAATTCTTCGGGGAGGATCTGCCCGGCGAGCTGGCCGTTGCGGAGCGCGATCAGCTCCATGAGGAACTGGGTGGCGAGCTGGCCGTCGGGCATCGTCACCTGCGAGCCGACCGTGACCAGCCGGCCGATGCCGGGGTTCTGGTACCGGGCCAGGTGGCAGAGGGGGATGATGCCCCCCATCGAGTGGCCGACCCAGGCGACCTCGGGGGCCCGGGTGTGGGACCGGACGAGGTGGACCAGCGCGGGCAGGTCGTAGTTGATGTGGTCGTCGAGGTTCCAGCGGGCGAACTTGGGGTCGAGCGTGGCGTAGCCGGTGGGGGCGATCTTGTTGTTGGTCGCCCGGCGGATCAGGCCGCCGACGACCATGGTGGGGGCGGCGTCGAGCTTGGCGACCCACTTGGACGAGAGCCCCGAGCCCCGGAGGTTGACCACCCAGACGTCCCAGCCGCGCTCGGCGAGGAAGTTGGGGAGGGAGACCTCGGGACTGATGTCCCAGAACTGGGCGTTGTAGCTGAGGCCGTGGCAGAGGATGACCGGCATGGTGCCGGGCCTCACGCCGGTGGCGGGGCGGAAGCGGTGGGCGACCAGCGTCCAGCCGTCGGCCGTCTGGATGGGGACCGTCTCGCCGGTGAGGTGGGGCTTGAGGGTCCGCTGGATGTTCTCGGGGGTGAGCTGCTGGCGGAGGATGTCCTTGCCGAAGTCCTCGAGCAGGGCGCCGAAGTCCTGGCCCGTCGCTACCTTGCCGACGGCGGCCTGGGCCATCAGGATGCCCGCCGCCCGGATCGCCTGTCGCCGGTCCATCGGTCGATCCTCCTCGAATCGCTCCGCGTCATGCGTGCAACGACCGGGAAGGGCCCGGCCGGGGGAGAGTCGTATCATCTTTCGGCCCGACCGCCCAGGGGAACTGAGCCGGATCGGATGCGGTTCCCGGACGGGGGCTCGCCGGTGGGGGGCGGGGGAGATAGGCTAATCGGAGGCGGGAGACCGGGGGTCGAGTCGAGATGGAGTGAGCGATGATGGCCGCAGGGGCGAGGCGGGGGAAGGTGGGACTGGTCGGCACGGGGATGGTCGGCAGCTCGTTCGCCTACGCCCTGATGCAGCGGAGCGTGGCCACGGAGCTGGTCCTCGTGGACCTCGACCGCCGGAGGGCCGAGGGGGAGGCGATGGACCTCAACCACGGCCTGCCGTTCGTCAGCCCGATGCGGATCCGGGCCGGGGACTACGACGACCTGGCCGGGGCCGAGGCGGTGGTGATCACCGCCGGGAGGAACCAGCGGCCGGGGGAGACGCGGATCGACCTCCTGCAGAAGAACGCGGAGGTGATCGCGGACATCGTGCCGATGGTGGCGGCCGCCGCGCCCGACTCGGTGATCGTGGTGGCGAGCAACCCGGTGGACGTGCTGACGCAGATCGCCGCCGACTGCGCGGGATTGCCCGAGGGCCGGGTGATCGGCTCGGGGACGGTGCTCGACACGGCCCGGTTCCGGGTGCTGCTGGGGGAGCACTTCGCCGTGAACCCGAGGAGCGTGCACGCCTACGTCATCGGCGAGCACGGCGACACCCAGGTCCCCGTCTGGAGCCTGGCGGACATCGGCGGGGTCCGGATCGACCACTTCGTCGGGCCGGGCGGGCGGCAGAAATCGGAAGTCGACCGCGATCGGATCGCCGAGCAGACCCGTCGCGCCGCGTATGAGATCATCCAGCGGAAGCAGGCGACCTACTATGCCATCGGCCTCGGCCTGCTCGGGGTGGTGGAGGCGATCCTCCGGGACCAGAAGACGGTGATCACCGTCTGCTCGCCGATGCTGGGCCGTTGCGGGATCGAGGTGCGGATGTCGGCCAGCCTGCCGACGGTGGTCGGACGGTCGGGGGCGGAGCACGTCGTCGAGCTACCGCTCTCCGACGAGGAGGCCGAGGCGTTCCGTCATTCGGTGCGAACCCTACGAGCAAGCCTGGACCAGGTCCGGCGGGGGTGATCGAGGCCATGTGCCGGATCTACGACCTCTCGCCGCCGATCTCCCCCCGACTCAAGGTCTGGCCGGGGGACACGCCGCCGAGCCGGGAGGTGCTCTCGGACATGAAGCGGGGGGACGGCCTCACGCTGTCGACCCTGCACGCGACGGTCCACCTGGGTTCGCACGTCGACGGGCCGAACCACTACGGGCTCGATGCGCCCGGGGTCGATTCGCTCCCGCTGGACACGTTCGTGGGGCCCTGCCAGGTGATCCGGCCTCGCGTCGTCCAGGGGGAGGCGGTCGGGTCGGGCCACCTGCCGGACGGAGCCCTCCCGCCCCGGGTCCTGATCGACACCGGAACACACCCGGATCCGGAGGCGTTCCCGGAGGTCTTCGCGCCGCTGGACCCGGCGCTGATCGACACGCTCGCCGATCGGGGCGTGGTGCTGGTCGGCACCGACGCGCCGAGCGTCGACCGGTTCGACTCCAAGGACCTGCCCACCCACTGGAGATGCCTGGAGCGGGGGGTGACCATCCTCGAAGGGGTGTGTCTCGGGGGAGTCCCCGAGGGGGATTACGAACTGATCGCGCTGCCCCTTCGCCTGGTGGGCTTCGACGCGAGCCCCGTCCGGGCCGTGCTGAGGACCTTGCCCCGTGGCTGAACCGACGCCCGACGACCCGCTTCTGGCCTACCGGGGACGTTTCCCGATCCTGGGGCGGACGAATTACCTCATCAGCAATTCCCTGGGGGCGGTGCCGGAGGGGGTGGAGGAGGCGCTCAGGGCCTATTTCCGGACCTGGGCCGACCGGGGGGTGCGGGCCTGGGAGGAATCCTGGTGGGAGATGGCCTCGGCCGTCGGGGACCTGGTCGCCCCCCTGATCGGCGCGGGGCCGGGGGAGGTCGTGTTCCAGCCGAGCGTGACGATCGCCCACGCCGTCCTGTTCAGCTGCTTCGATTATCGGGGAGGGCGCCCGAAGGTCGTCACCGACGCGATGCACTTCCCTTCGGTCAAATACCTGATCGACCAGCAGTGCGGCCTCGGCGCCGAGGTGGTGGATGTGCCTTCGGAGGACGGGATCGCGGTCGACTCGGGACGGGTCGCCGGGGAGATCGACGACCGGACGGCGTTCGTGAACGTCTCGCATGTCTTGTTCAAGAGTTCATTCATCCACGACGTGAACGCAATCGCCGAGCGGGCGAGGGGGGTCGGGGCGGTCTCGATCGTCGACGGCTACCAGGCGGTCGGGGCGATCCCGGTGGACGTGAAGGCCCTGGGGGTCGACGCCTACATCGGCGGCTGCCTGAAGTGGCTCTGCGGCGGGCCGGGGGCGGCCTTCCTCTGGGTGCGGCCGGGATTGCGGGAGGTGCTGGCCCCCCGGCTGACGGGCTGGATGGCTCATCCGAAGCCCTTCGCCTTCGAGCCGACCCTGGAGCGTCGGGCCGACGCCTGGCGGTTCCTGCACGGCACGCCGAACATCCCGGCGTTGCACGCCGCGAGGCCGGGCCTGGAGATCATCCGGGAGGCGGGCATCGGGGCGATCCGGGAGAAGTCCATCCGCCAGACGGGGCAGCTCATCGCGCTGGCGGGCGAACGGGGGTACCGCTGCAACGTCCCCCGGGATCCCGACCGACGGGGGGGGACGGTCGCCCTCGACGTGCCGAACGGCCTGGCGGTCTCCCGGGCGCTCAAGGCCCGGGAGATCCTCTGCGACTACCGGCCGGGGGCGGGGATCCGGCTCTCCCCGCACTTCTACACCCGGGACGAGGAGCTGGAGGAGGCCGTCGGGGCGATCTCCGAGATCCTCGAATCCGGGTCGTGGCGCACCTTCGCCGGGACCTCGGGCGCCGTGACCTGACGCCGGGAGGAAGCCGGGTCCGCCGATCGGGCGGCCCCGTCAGTCGGCCGAGGCGACCGGGCGGGCCGCCCGGCCTGAAACGGCGATGTGCGGGCGCCGGAGGGTCGAGGCCGACCGGGCGACCCCTTCGCTGAGGAGGAAGGGGGCGGGGCCCCGGTGGACGGTCTGCTCGGTCTCGACGAAGCCGGCGGCGGCGAAGAGGTCGCGGAGCCGGGATCGGGAGCAGTGGTGGACGTTCCCCTCGACCGTCTCGACGCAGACGTCGTAGATGAACCAGCCCCAGGGGGCGTCCCGGTAGCCGTCGATGAGCATGAGTCGGCCGCCCGGCTTCAGGACGCGGTGCATCTCGGCCACGGCCCGGCCCTGGTCGGGGTAGTGGTGGAAGCTGTTGGCGCAGGTGACCACGTCGAAGCTGCCAGGTGCGAAGGGCAGGTGCTCGCTGTCCCCCTGGACCGGGCAGATCGTCCCCTCGTGGGAGGCCCAGCGGGCGGCCCCGCCCCGGAGCATCTCGGAGACGAGGTCCATGCCGAAGACCCGGGCGTTGGGGAGGGACCGGACGATCCGCTCGCCGAAGACGCCGGTGCCGCAGCCGACGTCCAGCACCCGGATCGGCCGGTCGCCGAATCGGTCCCGGATGCGGCGGATCATGGCCCGATGCGAGGGGCCGAACAACAGCCACTGGAGGACCGACTGGTCGTAGGACCGGCTCCAGCGGGCGAATTCCTCGGTGGCCTGGCGCTTGTCGTAGCCCATGGTCGGGTCCTCGATGACCGTCGGAGTAGGGGGTCCATCCCGGGGGGGCTCGGATAAGATTGGTCGAGAACCGCGGAAACGGCAAGGCGGATTTCCCGCCCTCGGACCGCTCGGGAGGCCCGACTCGTGCCCGACGAGGTCATCTACCTGGACAACCACGCCACGACCCGGGTCGACCCCCGGGTCGTCGAGGCGATGCTCCCCTACTTCACCGAGCGGTACGGCAACGCCTCCAGCGCCTCCCATGCCTTCGGCTGGGAGGCGGGCGACGCGGTCGACCGGGCCCGGGAGCAGGTCGCCGGGCTGATCGGCGCCGAGCCCCCCGAGATCGTCTTCACCTCCGGGGCGACAGAGGCCAACAACCTGGCGATCAAGGGGACGGCCCGGGCCCATCGGGGGCAGGGGGGGCACCTCGTCTGCTCGGCCGTCGAGCACCGGGCGGTCCTCGACCCGATGCGGAGGCTCGCCCGGGAGGAGGGCTGGTCCCTCTCGGTCGTCCCCTGCGACCCGGACGGGCGGATCTCGCCGGAGGCGGTCGCCGAGGCGATCACCGACCGGACGGCGCTCGTCTCGGTGATGGCGGCGAACAACGAGGTCGGCACGATCAACCCGATCCGGGAGATTGGCCGACTCTGCCGGGAGCGCGGGGTGACCTTCCACACCGACGCCTCCCAGGCCGTGGGCAAGATCCCGGTCGACCTGGAGGAAGTCGGGGCGGACCTGCTCAGCCTCACGGCCCACAAGTTCCACGGGCCGAAGGGGATCGGCGCGTTGTTCGTCCGGCGTCGGGGGGCGCGGGCCCGCCTCGTCTCGCTGGTCGACGGCGGGGGGCACGAGCGGGGCTTGCGGAGCGGGACGCTGCCGGTGCCGCTGATCGTGGCGCTGGGGAGGGCCGCCGAGCTGGCCGCCGAGGAGGGCCCGTCAGACGCGATCCGGATGGCAAGGCTCCGGGACCGGCTGGAGGATTCGATCCGCAATCTCCTGGAGGATCAAGGGATTCGTCGCCACGGTCGCGAGGCCGACCGCCTGCCGAACAACCTGAGCCTGGGGTTCGAGGGGGTGGAGGGAGAGGCATTGCTGATGGCGATCCGGGGGGTCGCGGCGAGCCCCGGCGCGGCCTGCTCGTCGGCCGAACCGGGTCCGAGCCACGTCCTCCGGGCGATGGGGGTCGGGGAGCGGCTCGCCGGGGCGACCCTGCGGTTCGGCCTGGGGCGGTTCACCACAGAGGGGGAGGTCGATCGGGCGGGCCGATTGATCGCCGAGGCGGTCCGGCGGCTCCGGGCCGGGGGGGGCCCGGAGGGTGTTCGTCCGTCCAAAGTCGGGCATCAAGGCTTGTGATCGCCGGGCGGCCGCGTAGAATAGTGTCGTCGAGGGATCCGAGGAGGCGGCCGGACGCGGCGGCGGGCCTCCCCCTCCCTCCCACCGATATCGAATCGAACCGTCCAGATCAGGAGCTCGAACCCGATGAGTGTCACGCTCACCGAGAAGGCGGCCGGCGAGGTCAAGCGGATCATCGAGGAGCAGGGCAACGGCCAGGAGCTGGTCCTGCGGATCGGCGTGCAGGGCGGCGGCTGCAGCGGCTTCTCCTACAGCCTGAACTTCGACGCCGAGACCAGCGAGAAGGACCGGGTCGCCGAGTACCACGGCGTCCGGGTGGCGATGGAGAAGAAGTTCGACCCGTACCTCGACGGGACGGTCATCGACTTCATCGACGACCTCGGCCGCCGCGGGTTCGCCTTCAACAACCCGAACGTCGCCAAGAGCTGCGGCTGCGGCAGCTCGTTCCAGGTCTGACGGCCGGGCCGAGCAGGCGATCGCCGCGCCCGAGCCTCGACCCCATCTCAGCGGCCCCCGGGAGAACCGATCCCGGCGGGCCGCCTCGCGTTCCTCCCGCCGACCGATCGGGAAGGGACCTCGGTGACTCGGCCCCCCGGGCCTCGGCTCCGGGCGACCGCCCCGCCCCTCGAGGAGGGGCCTCCTCGGACGTCCCACGTTCCGGGCATCTTCGAGGATCCGGGACCGGGTTCGGTGGGGATGGATGGAACACGGCCCGGGTCGGGAGCGAACCATGGACCAGGACCGGCGGGACGGCCTCGCCCGGGCGATCTTGATCAGCCTGGCGATCTTCCTCGGGGCCGTCGAGTTCTTCGGGGGCCTGGTCGTCGCCAGCGGGGCGGCGAGCGGTGGCTACAGCCCGCTGGCCGGGCCGGGCGACTGGGCCGCATGGGCGATGATCTTCCTGTTCTCCGGCCCGTTGGCACTCCTGCCGGCGTCCCTGGTCGCGCTCCGAAGTCCCCGAGTGGGGGGCGCATTGCTGCTGATCGCGGCGGTCGTCTCGGCGATCGCGGCCGCCAAGCTGATGACCACTCCCCCGGAGGCGTGGTCGGGGGGCCCTGGGCGCCTCGCGCATGCCTTCCGTTGGTCGCTCGCGTTGATCTTGCCCGTCTCCGCCCCGATGCTCTTCCTGGGGGCGTTCCTGATCTGGGACTCGGGCGGTCAGTCGACTACGGGCGGGACGACCCGCTCGTCCCCGACCCGGTCCCCCTGAGGGGGCCGACGGCACCCGGGGAGAGGGGAGGCATCGATCCGGTTTCTCGCTGTGGTTCGCGTGCTGGTCATCCTCGTCGGGGTCCTGGTCGCCCTCGTGGTACTCGGACCCGCGTTGGTGTATGCGGTCTACCTCGTCCTCGAATCGGTGTCCGGCCTCCGGGGGGGGACGTGACGAGGGGGCCGGTCGGCATGGCCCCGGTCTCCTCCCCGATCGGCTCGGCGATCCTGGTCCCATCGGGGCCTCGGGATCGGCTCACCAGGCCCAGCCCGGCCCGACCTCGGGGTTGACGACGCAGTCGGCGGGCCATCGGCCTTCCTTCAGGTCGACGATGCACCGCGCCGCCATCTCGGCCATGTCGGCCATGGAGAGGGTGTCGACGCCGCCGATGTGGGGGCTGGAGACGACATTCGGCAGGGCGACGAGCGGGTGGTCGAGCGGCGGGGGCTCGACCTTGTAGACGTCGAGCCCGGCCCCGGCGAGGTGCCCGGAGAGGAGTGCCCGATGCAGGGCGTACTCGTCGACCAGGCCGCCCCGGGCGGTGTTGAGGAGGATCGAGCCGGGCCTCATCCGGGAGAGCCGGGCGTCGTCGATCAGGTCCAGGGTCGATGCGGTGAGGGGCAGGTGCAGGCTCACCACGTCGGACTCGGCGAGCAGGTCGTCGAGCGATCGCCGGCCGACCTGATGCTCGGCGTCGAAGGCGGGGTCGGGGACCGCGTCGAAGGCGAGCACGCGCATGCCGAAGGCCCGGGCCCGGGGGACCATCGCCCGGCCGATCCGGCCGAGGCCGACCAGGCCGAGCGTCCGGCCCCGCAGGGGGAGGGCGATGGTCCGGTCCCAGCCCCCGGCCCGGATGAGCCGGTCGTTCAGCGCGACCCGCCGGGTGACGGCCAGCAGCAGGCCGAACGCCTGCTCGGCCACGCTCTCCTGATTCGTGCCCGGGGTGATGGTGACGACGACCCCCCGCTCGGTGGCGGCCGGCACGTCGACGGCGTCGTAGCCGACCCCGGTCCGGGCGATCACCCGGAGCCTCGGGCAGGCGGCGATCAGGTCGGCGGGGAGCCGCTCGCCCCCGGCGACGATCGCCTCGCACCCGGGCAGGGCCTCCCGGAGCGAGGATTCGGGCAGGACGTCGCCGCCTTCGGGGTCGATCGTCCGGAATCCGGCCCGGTGGAGCAACTCTCGGAAGGGGCCGGGCCGATTTCGGATCGGGCCGGCGCCGATCAGGGCGGTGGGCATGTCGAGGACTCTTGGGGGGCGAAGCCGGGGATCCGATCCGAGGGCGGGGTCCGGGCCGGGCTCGACCGACCGCGGGGCCTCCGGGGGACATGATACCTTGGCGGTCGCCGCCACGCCCGGCGCGAGTTTCGCATGCCTGGTGCTGGGCACGGCGCACCGGAGGGTGATAGGATTGGGGATGAGACCCGATCGGGTCGCCCCCGCCTCGCCTTCACACCTCGACCGGAGTCGCCTTTGGACGGACGCCTCACCATCCGCCGATCGATCCCGGAGACGGGATCGAACCCGAGGGACGGTTCGGCCGTTCCGGCCGCCCGTCGCGGCCGGTCGAGGTCGGACCGGCGGGCGAGGAGGGGGCATTCGGCCCGCGAACTCGAGGATTCGGACCGGGATGAGCAGGAATCTCCACCCCCCGCGGGCGACACCGACCGGCCGACCGGGTTCTCCCGGATCCCGGCCCGAGGTCGGGGAATCGGGATCGGCCGGCCGATCCTGAGTCGGTCCGGCGTCCCGGTCGTCGGCGACCGGGTGGCGGTCGGGGGGGCCGGGATTCGACGGATCCCGGGGACGGCCGCCGCTCCCCCCGAGGCGTGAGCCGATCGGGGGCCGGGAGCGGGGCGGTCGCATCAGCCAGGCAAGGACGATCTCGGGCGAAGCCCGCCCCCGTTCGGGGGCGAGGCGAACGGCAGGGCAGGACTGGACGATGGGCGTATTGAAGTTCCGATTGACGCCTCCCGAACTGTCCGAGCGGCTGCCCGAGCTGCGCCGAGGCTACTTCACCGGCCTCGACCGGACCCCGGAGGCCGTCGGGCTGGAGCTGCGGCCCGGGATGCTCGTCTGCCAGCGCGATTCGCCCGACAGCGGCCGGTTGCACGTCCCGTTCCCGGTCGAGGGGTTCGGGATGCCGTTCGTGAGCACCGCGACCCTGCCGCAGCGTTCCTCCCCGTTCGATTTGGCGGTGGAGCTGGCCCGGGGGAAGCTGAACGACATCCGGGGCCAGGCGGGGGACTGGAGGCACCTCGGCCTGCAACTGCCCCGGGACGTCGAGCGCCCGCTGGCCGAGGCCCGGCACGCCTTCGCCCGGGCGGCCACGACCGACGACCCGGCCCTGGCGACCGAGTCGGCCCGCGCGAGTCTGACCGCCTCCTTCCGGGCCGGCCAGGGCCTGACGGCCGCCTACACCTCGCAGGTGATCCGCAAGCGGCTGGAGCACGCCTCCCGCCTGCCGACGCTGCTGGCCTGCGGGATCAACGCCGACCCGACCGGCGCCCCCTGGGCCGAGTCGCTGGCCGGGGCGATCAACGCCGCCCGGCTCCAGTGCTCCTGGGCCGAGCTCGCCCCGACCGAGGGGCGGTTCCGATGGGAGGCGCTGGACGCCCGGATCGCCTGGTGCCAGGCCAACGACCTGCTGCCGATGGCCGGGCCGCTGCTGGACTTCCGGGCCTCGGCCCTGCCCGACTGGCTCTGGCTCTGGGCCGGGGACGTGGAGGCGATCGGCTCGATGGCCCTGGACCTGGTCCGGCAGGCCGTCACCCGCTACAAGGGGAAGCTGGGGAACTGGCACCTGGTCGCCCGCCCGGCGTCGACGGACGTGCTGGGGATGAGCGAGGAGGACCAGATCCGGCTGACCGCCCGGTGCGCCCAGGTGGCCCACCAGATCGACCCGGTCACCCCCCTGATCGTCGACTTCGACCGGCCCTGGGCCGAATGGCTGGGGACGAGCCCCTACCGGATCGGCCCCCTGCACGTGGCCGACTCGCTCTCCCGGGCCGAGATCGGCCTGGCGGGCGTCGGCCTGGAGGTGGCGCCCGGCTACGGCAACCCGGGCAGCCACATGCGGGACCTCTTCGAGTTCTCGCGGATGCTCGACCTGTTCGCCCTGCTGAACCAGCCGCTCTACGTGACGATCGCCGTGCCCTCGTCGGCCGATCCCGACCCCAACGCCGACCCGAAGGTCGAGGTCGACCCCCGCCAGTGGGCCTCCCCGCCGACCGAGGCGATGCAGCGCGAGCTGGCCTCGCGCTGGATCGCGCTCGCCGTGGCCAAGCCGTACGTCCGGGCGGTGATCGTCTCCCACGCCACCGATGCCGCCCCCCACCTCTTCCCCCACTCCGGGCTCTTCCGGGCCGACCACGGGCCCAAGCCGCTGCTCTCCTGGCTCAAGGAGTTCCGGGGGACGTACCTCGTCTGAGGCGGCCGGCCGGGGGCCGCGCGGGCCCGGGCGTGGTTGACCCCGGCGACGCATCTCGTTAGGTTAAACAAGGGTACGACGCCCCGACCCCGCCCACCTCGAATCGCCGGGATGCCGCCCCATGACGAGCATCGGCCTGATCGCCTCCCTCGGGATCCTCGCCTCGGCGCCGATCCAGGCCCAGGAACCGCCGGCCCCCGGCCCGGCCCCGGCGGAACGGGTGACCTTCTTCGAAGGGTCGGTCCGGCCGATCCTGGAGCGGCACTGCCTGGACTGCCACGGCGGCGGGGAGAAGATCCGGGGGGGCCTCGACCTCACCTCCCGGGCGGGCGCCCTGGAGGGTGGGGACTTCGGGCCGGCGATCGACGAGGAGTTCCCCGAAGCCAGCCTGCTGCTGGAGGCGATCTCCTACGAGGGGCTCGTCGAGATGCCCCCATCCGGCAAGCTCGACCCGGCTGCGATCGACGTGCTGACCCGATGGGTCGAGATGGGCGCCCCGTACGGCGACGACCCGGCGGACGCGACCGCGCCCGCCCCCCCGGCCGAGGTCGACGACCGGGCCCGGGTCACCGAGGCCGATCGCGCGCACTGGGCCTTCCGGCCGGTCGAGCGGCCGGAGGTGCCGGAAGTCGAGGACCCGGACTGGGTGCTCGACCCGATCGACGCCTTCGTCCTCGATCGCCTGGAGCAGGAAGGGCTGGGGCCGGCGCCGGACGCGTCGAGGGCGACGTTGATCCGCCGGCTCTCGTACGACCTGACCGGACTGCCGCCGACGCCGGGGGAGGTGGACGCGTTCCTCTCGGACGAGTCCCCCGGGGCGTACGAGGCGCTGGTCGACCGCCTGCTCGCCTCGCCGCACTACGGCGAGCGGTGGGGCCGGCACTGGCTCGACGTGGTCCGGTTCGCCGAGACGAACAGCTTCGAGCGCGACCGGGACAAGCCGTCGGCCTGGCGGTACCGGGACTACGTCATCGACGCGTTCAACGACGACACCCCGTACGACCGGTTCGTCCGGGAGCAGCTGGCCGGGGACGAGCTGGACGGGCCGACGGCCGAGTCGATCATCGCCACCGGCTTCTATCGGCTGGGCGCCTGGGACGACGAGCCGACCGACCCGCTCCAGGCCCGGTTCGACGAGCTGGACGACATCGTCTCGACGACCTCGCAGGCGTTCCTCGGACTGACGATCAACTGCGCCCGCTGCCACGACCACAAGATCGATCCCATCCCCCAGCGCGACTACTACCGGTTCCTCGCCTTCGTCTCGAACCTGGAGCCGTACTCGTACGAGCCGGACCACATCCTGACGGAGATCGCCTCCCCCGGGGAGCGGGCCGATCACGCTCGGGCGGTGGCCGATCGGCGAGGGCGGGAGCAGGCAATCGACGAGGAGCTGGCGCCGATCGAGCAGACGCTGCTGGCGGCGGTCCCCGAGCCGAGGCGATCGAACCTGGAGCGGGGTTCGTTCGAGCAGCGTCGGCACGTCCTGGACGGGATCGCCGAGGCGGAGCTGTCGGCCGTCGAGCTGGCCCGGTACCGGTCGCTCATCGGGCGATGGCGGGCGATCCCGCCGGTCCCCCCGCTGCCGACGGCGCTCAGCGCCAGGGAGCCGGGCCCGGAGGCGCCGCAGTCGTACCTGTTGATCCGGGGCAGCGCCCACGCGCAAGGGGACCCGGTCGAGCCGGGCTTCCCCGAGGTCCTGGGGGCGGCGGACCCGCTGCTGCCGGGGCCCTCGGCGGGGGCGTCGACGTCGGGGAGGCGTCGGGCGCTGGCGGACTGGATCGCCAGCCCGGAGAACCCGATGACGGCCCGGGTGATGGTCAACCGGGTCTGGCACTACCACTTCGGCCGGGGCATCGTGCGGACCCCCAGCGACTTCGGCGTGCAGGGGTCCGCGCCGACGCACCCCGAGCTGCTCGACTGGCTGGCCGCCGAGTTCGTAGCCGACGGCTGGCGCCTGAAGCCGTTGCACAAGCGGATCGTCATGTCGAGGACCTACCGGATGTCCTCGGCGGGGGATCCGGAGGCCCTGGCCGTCGACCCGCAGAACGACCTGTTCTGGCGGTTCGACCTGAGGAGGCTGTCGGCCGAGGAGATCCGGGACTCGATGCTCGCCGTCACCGGGGCGCTGAACCCGGAGATGGGGGGGCCGGGGTACTACTCGGAGATCCCCGCCGCGTACCTCGCCGGGCAGTCGAGGCCGGGGGAGGGCTGGGGCGATTCCCCGGCCGGGCAGCGGGCCCGGAGGAGCGTCTACATCCACGTGAAGCGGTCGCTCGTCACGCCGATCCTGGCCAGCTTCGACTCTGCCGACACCGACTTTTCCTGCCCGGTCCGATTCGCCACCACGCAGCCGACCCAGGCCCTGAGCACGCTGAACGGCGAGTTCCTCAACGCCCAGGCCCGGGACCTGGCCGATCGGGTCCGGGGGGAATGCGGGCAGGCCCCGGGGGAGCGGGTCCGGAGGGTGCTGCGGTTGGTGACCCAGCGGTCGCCGACCGAGGGCGAGGTGGCCCGGGGGGTCACCTTCATCGATCGGGCGGCCGCCGAGGACGAGGTCGGGCCCGACCGGGCCTTCGAGCTGTTCTGCCTGCTGGCGCTGAACCTGAACGAATTCTTCTACGTCGATTGACGACCTGCGTGGGGCCTAGGGCCGACCCGCACCGGAATCGGAGGATGGCATGGACCACGACTCGCGCCCCCGGGGCTCGTTCTGCGGCCGGACGCGTCGGGAGTTCCTCTGGCAGGCGGGGATGGGCTTCCCCTCGCTCGGGCTGGTCGACCTGCTCTCCCGGGGCGGGTTCTTCCCCGGCCGGGCGAGGGCCGAGGGCGTGGCCCCGGCCGGTTACGTGAACCCGATGGCGCCCAAGCCGCCGCACTTCGGGCCGAAGGCGAAGTCGGTCATCTTCCTGTTCATGTACGGCGGCCCGAGCCACGTCGACACGTTCGACTACAAGCCGGAGCTGTTCAAGCACGACGGCCGGACGATCGCCGTGAAGACCAAGGGCCGGGGCGGCACCAAGAACGAGGGGAGGATCGTCGGCCCGAAGTGGGGGTTCCGGCGGCATGGCGAGTCGGGCCAGTGGGTCAGCGACCTGTTCCCGCACCTGGCGACCTGCGTGGACGACATCGCGTTCATCAAGTCGATGACGGCGGACAGCCCGCTGCACGGCTCGGCGATGCTGCAGATGAACTCGGGGAAGATCCTCAGCGGCAGCCCCTGCCTGGGGAGCTGGGTGACGTACGGGCTGGGATCGGAGAACGAGGACCTGCCCGGGTTCGTCGTCAGCCTCGACCCGGTCGGCGGGCCGATCTCGGGGGCGAAGAACTGGTCGAGCGGCTACATGCCCTCCAGCTACCAGGGGACGATTCTCCGGTCCCAGGGGGAGCCCATCATCGACCTCGGCCGGCCGGAGGGGGTCTCCGACGCGACCCAGCGTCACCTGATCGACACCCTGAACGCCTACAACTCCGACCACCTGGCCGACCGGGCGGACCAGTCCGACCTCGCCGCCCGGATCTCCAGCTTCGAGCTCGCCTACAAGATGCAGATGGCCGCCCCCGAGGCGACCGACGTGGACGCCGAGCCGGAGGAGACGAAGCGGCTCTACGGCCTGGACGACCCGAAGACCGACAACTTCGGCCGGCGTTGCCTGCTGGCCCGGCGGCTGGTCGAGCGCGGCGTGCGGTTCGTGCAACTCTACGCCGGGGGCGCGCACAACGACGACAACTGGGACGCGCACACCGACATCGAGGCGAACCACAATTTCCACTGCGGCCGGACCGACCGGCCGATCGCGGGGCTCCTGAAGGACCTGAAGCGCAAGGGCCTGCTCGACGAGACGCTGGTGGTCTGGGGGGGCGAGTTCGGCCGCCAGCCGACGGCCGAGTACGAGAAGGGGACCGGGCGCGACCATAACGCCTACGGCTTCACCATGTGGATGGCCGGCGGCGGCGTGAGGGGGGGGACCTCGGTGGGGGAGACCGACGAGCTGGGCGCGGCGGCCGTCTCGGACCGCTTCCACGTCAAGCACCTGCACGCGACGATCCTCCACCAGATGGGGCTCGAACCCGAGCACCTGACCTTCTTCTACGGCGGGCTCGACCAGAAGCTCGTCGGCGTGGAGGGGGCCGAGCCGATCCGCCAGGTCATCTGATCGGCGCGATCGTGCGCCGAGAATCCCCGGATCGGTCGGTGGCGTGTTCCGCCCGGATCCCCCGGTCGGCTAGACTCGGTGCGGCGTCGCCCGACGGCCCGCCCCGAAGACGCCGACCCGAGAGGCCCCGAGACGATGGCCACCGGCCTGAGCGAACACGCGGTCACGGTCCTGCTCATCGACGACCAGCCCTTGATCGGCCAGGCGGTCAAGCGGATGCTCGCCGAGGAGCCCGACGTGACCTTCCACTACTGCAAGGAGCCGGACCGGGCCCTGGAGACCGCCATCGCGGTGCGGCCGACGATCATCCTCCAGGACCTCGTCCTGCCCGACATCGACGGGCTCGACCTGGTCAAGCTCTACCGGGAGAGCGAGGCGACCCGGGACGTGCCGGTCATCGTCCTCTCGACCCGGGAGGAGCCGAAGACCAAGGCCGACGCCTTCGCCCTGGGGGCCAACGACTACATCGTCAAGCTCCCCGACAAGCTGGAGCTGATCGCCCGGATCCGTCACCACTCGAAGGGATACATCAACCAGCTCCAGCGCGACGAGGCGTACCGGGCGCTGGTCGCCAGCCAGGAGGCCCTGGCCCACGACGTGGCCGAGGCGGCCCACTACGTCCAGTCGCTGCTGCCGGCGACGATGGAGACCGGCTCGGTCCGGGCCGACTGGCGGTTCATCCCCTCGGCCGCCCTGGGGGGGGACACCTTCGGCTACCATCAGGTCGACGACGACCACCTGGCCTTCTACCTGATCGACGTGGTCGGGCACGGGGTCGGCGCCGCCCTGCTGTCGGTCTCGGTCCTCAACGCGATCCGGTCGCAGTCGCTCCCCCAGGCCGACTTCAAGGAGCCGGGCCAGGTCATCACGGCGCTGAACGACCGGTTCGAGATGTCCAGGCAGGGCGACAAGTACTTCACCGCCTGGTACGGGGTCTACTCCCCCTCGAACCGGGTGATCCGCTACTCGGGGGGGGGGCATCCCCCCGCACTGCTCATCCCCGACGGCGGCGGGGAGATGATCATGCTGGAGGCGACCGGGCCGATGGTCGGCGCCTTCGACGGCCTGGACTTCGAGACGAGGGAGCAGCGGGTCGAGGGGCCGGGGCTGGTCTACCTCTACAGCGACGGGGTCTTCGAGATCGAGCAGGTCGACGGCGAGCGTTGGCCCTTCCAGGAGTTCCTCTCCTACATCACCGGGCTGGCCCGATCCGGGTCGAGCATGGATATGCTGATCGAGCACATCCGCACCCTCTCGGGCAAGGCCGGCTTCGACGACGACTTCTCGATCGTCCAGCTCCACCTGGATCCCGGCTGATCCGGGCCCGGTCCCGCTCGGGCCCCGGCCCGTGGTGTAGAGTTTCCCGGGCGCCGCCGATCGTCGCCGACGGTCGAGTCGCCGCCCCCTCCCCATCCTCTCACCCGGATCGGACCCCCCCGATGGCCCCGGCGAAGACCCAGGCCGACGCCCGGACCCCCTCGCCCGACCAGCCCCGGGCCGACGGCAGGCTCCTGCAATTCGTCGGCTTCCGGCTGGATCGGTCGGATTACGCGGTGGCGATCCGTCGCGTCCAGGAGATCATCCTGATGACGCCGATCACCCGACTGCCGCAGACGCCGGCCGAGGTCGAGGGGCTGATCAACCTGAGGGGCTCGGTGCTGCCGGTCGTCAACCTCCGGACCCGGTTCGGCCTGCCCCCCCGGGAGTTCGACGACGAGACGAGGATCGTCGTGGTGAACGTCGGCAGCCGGACGGTGGGGCTGATCGTCGATGCGGTCTCCCAGGTGATGCGGGTGGCCGAGGACCAGGTGCAGCCGCCCCCCCCCGGGGTCGCCTCCGTGGCCGTCTCGGCGATCTCGGGGCTGGTGAAGGAGGGGGACCGGCTGGTCATCACCCTGGACGTGGACCGGCTCTGCGGCGACCTGGACGCGGAGCCGATGCCGGCGGGCCCGGGGTCCGGGGCCGTCCCCGAGCCCGGGCGGACCCCCTGACGGACTCGACGATCGGGGCAGGAGGCCGGACCCCGGACCGCGACCCCGAACCCAAGAATCGGACGCCATGAGCAACGCCCCCTCCCCCTTCGAGCCCGACGACCGCCCCCAGGAGCCGACCGGGGCCGAGGGGGGCCGTCCCCCGTCCGGTCCCGCCGGGAAGCCCGCCCAGGCCCGACGCAAGGACCGCACCCGGCGACCCCGGCCCGAGCCCGAGCCCGACCCGCTCGCCGTGGCCGAAGACGCCCAGGAGCGGCTGGACGCCTCGGACGCCGACACCCGGGCGATGGTCGAGGCGCTGGCCGCCGTCGTCCGGGCCGAGTCCGCCCAGGAGATCATGCGGGAGGCCCTCGCCGCCGTCCGGGAGGCCTATGGCTGGGACGTGGCCTGCTTCCGGAAGGTCGACCCCAAGGGCGAGTCCCTCGTCTTCGCCGTGGAGGCCGGGTCGACCCCCCCGCCGATGCGGAAGCTCGTCAGGGAGCGGGAACTGAGGCTTGGAGAGGGCGCCTCCGGCCTGGCCTGGAGGCGGTCCGAGGCAGTCTTCATCGAGGACCTGCTGGCCGACCGGCAGGCGGCGAGCGACCGACAGGCCCGGGACGCCGGGCTCAGGGGCATGGCCGCGCTCCCCGTCTCCTGCGAGGGGGAGCTGGCCGGGATCATGGAGTTCGCCTCGGCCGAGCCGATCGAGTTCGGGCCGCTCCGCCGGGATGCGCTGGGGACGATCGCCCGGACCGCCTCCGACAAGATGACGAAGCTGGCCCAGCAGCGGGAGTCGACCCGGCTGGCCCGGATGGTCTCCAACGCGCCGATCAACATGATCGTCGCCGACCGGGACCTCCGCATGCGGTACCTCAATCCCAAGGCGATCGAGACGCTCACCCAGCTCCAGGCGCACCTGCCGGTGCCGGTCGACAAGATGATCGGCCAGCCGATCGACGTCTTCCATAAGGACCCCGAGCGGCAGCGGAAGCTGCTGGCCGACCCGTCGAATCTGCCCTACCAGGGCTCGATGCGGATCGGCCCCGAGTTCATCGACCTGGTCGCCAGCGCGATCATCGACGACGCGGGGGAGTACCTCGGGCCGATGCTGACCTGGAAGATCGTCACCGACCAGCACATCCAGGCGGTCCGGGAGTCGGAGATGCTGGCCGACTCCAACGCCGTCAACTACATGCTCACCCGGCTCGTCGACGCCTCCTCGACCGAGGAGGTCGTGCGGGTGGCCCTGGAGACGGTCCGGGGGTCGTTCGGCTGGGCCTACGGGTCGTTCTGGCACCGGGAGGGGGAGGGCAGGACGCTCGAATTCATGGTCGAGTCGGGCGAGACAACCGAGGAGTTCCGCAGGGCGACCCAGGCGTCCCGCTACGCGATCGGCCAGGGGCTCAGCGGCCGTGCCTGGGAGACCCGGGATCTTTACTTCGCGGCCGACCTCTCGGAGATCCCCGATTGCCCCCGGGCGGGCGTCGCCCGGAGGGTCGGCATCGCCTCGGCGGTGGCCATCCCGCTGCAAGTGGGCGGCCGGCTGGTGGGCGTCATGGATTTCCTCACCCGGGAGCGGATCAGCCCGTCGGAGAACCGCCTGGACGTGCTCCGGAGCATCGGCCGGCTGGTCTCCTCGGCGCTGGAGCGGGTCGAACGCCAGGCGAGGGGCGACCAGGAGAAGCGGGATCTGGAGGAGAAGGTCACCGCGCTGATGAAGGTGGCCGCCTCGGCGGCCTCCGGCGACCTCACGGTGAAGGTGCCGGTGACCGGCACCGACGACCTCGGCCGCCTCGGCGACGCGATGGGGGCGATGATCACCGACCTGAAGGGGATCATCTCCCAGATCGTCGACTCGACCCGGCAGTTCGCCGAGGGCTCCCAGGTCATCGCCGAGAGCGCCACCTACCTGAGCGAGTCGTCGCAGAACCAGGCGGCGACGGTCGAGGAGATGTCGGCCTCGATCGAGCAGCTCGGCCGGGCGATCGTCGAGATCAACAAGAATGCCGAGGCCGCCCGGTCGCAAGCTGAGGAGACCTGGGGCCTGGCCCGGCAGGGGGGCGAGGCCGTCGAGCAGGCGATCGAGGCGATGGGCCTGATCTCCAAGTCCAGCGAGCAGGTCAGCGACATCACCCAGGTGATCGGCGAGATCGCCAGCCAGACCAACCTGCTCGCCCTGAACGCCGCCATCGAGGCCGCCCGGGCCGGCGAGCACGGCCTCGGCTTCGCGGTCGTGGCCGACGAGGTCCGCAAGCTGGCCGAGCGCTCCAGCGCCGCGGCCAAGGAGATCACCTCGTTGATCAAGGAGTCGTCCCGGCGGGTCGCCGACGGCTCCCGGCTCTCGGAGAAGGCGGGGCAGTCGCTCTCCACCATCGTCAAGGGGGTGGAGGAGACGACCGACCGCATCTCGATGATCGCCCGGGCCACCAACGAGCAGTCGGACTCCGCCTCGGAGGTGACCAAGGCGATCCAGGACGTCTCCGGGATCACCGAGACCAACGCCTCCAGCGCCGAGGAATTGTCGGCCAGCGCCGAGGAGCTGGGGGCCCAGGCGGAGTCGCTCCGGCAGGCGGCCTCGGGATTCAAGGTCTGAGCCGGCCGGTCGGGCAGGGGCCCGGCCGGGGGAGGGCGGCGTTCGTGCCGCCCTCCCCCCGGGCCCGGCCGCATCGGGGGCGGTCGACGCGCCATGAACCAGGACTTGCTGCCCGACGACCTGTTCGAGTCCTTCCGGGCGATGATCTACCGCGCGACGGGCATCCGGATCCCCGAGACCAAGCGCGTGATGCTCTCCAACCGCCTCCGACGCCGGGTCGTCGCCACGGGGGTCGGCGGGTTCGCCGAGTACTTCGCCCGGCTCTCCGCCGGGGTCGACCGGGACGAGCAGGCCCGGTTCATCGACGCGGTGACGACCCGGGAGACCTACTTCTTCCGGGACGAGCACCACTTCCGATGGCTCGCCGGGCGATTCGCCCCCGAGCTGGTCGAGCGGGCCCGCCGGGGCCGTCGCGAGCGGTCAATGTCGATCTGGTCGGCCGCCAGCAGCGGGGGGGAGGAGCTGTATTCGGCCCTGATCGCGTTAGCCGAGGCCCACCAGCCCCCCTCGGGGTGGGCCCTCCACGCCCTGGGGACCGACATCAGCGACGCCGCGCTGGAGTCGGCCCGCGCGGCGAGCTTCGGCGACCGGTCGCTGCGGTCGGTGACGCCGGAGGTGCTGCGGCGGTGGTTCTCGGCCGAGGGCCCCCCGGGCCGCCGCTCGCTCCGGGAGGAGCTGCGGCGCAGGGCGTCCTTCCGCCGCCACAACCTGCTGGAGCCGATGCGGGACGGCCCCTTCGATTGCATCTTCCTCAAGAACGTGCTCATTTATTTCGACCCGGCTTCGAAGAAGGTGGCGGTGGGGCACGTGCTGGACGCGATGGCGCCGGGCGGCTACCTGGTGGTCGGCCCGACCGAGGGGATCTTCTCGATGCTCGACCCGCTGGAGCGGGTCGAGGGCTGGCTCTACCGCAAGGCGGGGGGGGACTGACCGCGATGTCGGGCTTCGACTTCTCGGAACTCCTGCCCTACTACCTCGACGAGACCGACGAGCAGGTGGGGGCGCTGAACGACTCGCTGCTGAGGCTGGAGCGGGACCCGTCCGACGCCCCGGCCTTGCAGGACACGTTCCGGATCGTCCACAGCCTGAAGGGCTCCTCCAGCGTGATGGGGTTCGACCAGGTGAACCGCCTGGCCCATCACCTGGAGACGCTTTTCGACCAGCTCCGCTCCGGCAAGCGGACCCTCGACCGCGAGGCGATGGAGCTGAGCTTCCGCTGCCTCGACCGGCTGCGGGACTTCCACAAGGCGCTCCGGGAGGAAGGGGAGGGGGGCGAGCTGGGGGAGCTGGTCGACCTCGTCATCGCCTACCTGGAGCGGACGGCCTCGCCCCCCGGGCCCGCCGTCCCGACCGGGCCCGGACACGGGGCGGGGACGGGGACGAGGACGGAGCCCGACGAGATCGCCCCCCCGGCCGAGGCGACCCCGCTGGCCGAGGGACCGCCCCCGCCTCCGCACCCGGACCCGGGCGGGGTCGCCGAGGGGCCGATCGCCGGGGAGGGCTCCCCGGCCGGGGAGGGCCCCCCGGCCGACGAGGGGACCGCAGGGGACGCGGCCGGGTTGCTGGAGGGCAGGGCCTCGGCCGAGGGCCTCGCCGTGACGGTCGAGTTCGTGCCGACGCTCCAGTGGCGGGACATGAAGGCCCGTCTGATCCTGAACCGGCTCGCCTCCCGGGTCCGGGTGCTCGGGAGCGACCCGCCGGCGGACCGGCTCGACGAGGTGGAATCCCGGGCGACCTTCATCGCCTGGGTCGAGCCGGAGGCGGACCGGGACGAGCTCCGGGCGCTGGCCGACGTGGACGGCGTCGCCTCGATCCGATTCGGCGACGGCACCGCGCCGGGCCCGGAGGCCGGGCCGCCCACCGGGTCGTCGGGCATCCCCCCCGCGGCGACGACGGCCGAGGCCCCCGAGTCGCCGACGCCGACGCCGATGCCGACGCCGGGCCGGGCCGGGGTCGGGCCCCCCGGCCCCGAGCCCGCCGGGGCGACCGAGGCGGTGGTCGGCCGGTCGAGCAAGCGGGCGAAGATCGCCGAGACGCTCCGGGTGGACGTGGAGCGGCTGGACCTGCTGATGAACCTGGCCGGGGAGCTGGTCATCAGCCGCGCCCGGTTCGCCGACCTTACCGTCGGCCTGGAAGACGTCTTCCGGGCCTCCGACGCCCGGCTGCTGGCGGCCGACTCGCAGGACCGGATCGAGTGCCTGGCCGAGGGGCTCGACGCGGTCCTCGGCTCCTCGGACCGGGGGGGCGTGGCCGACCGCTGGCGGTCCCAGTTCCGCAGGCTCTCCGAGAACATCCGGGATCTCCGGGCCGAGCTGGACCGGGTCCGGCACGGCCGGGACCGCCTCTCGGAGATGTCCGAGGCGATCGACCAGCTCGGCCGGGTCTGCGACCAGATCCAGAAGGGGGTGCTCGACACGAGGATGGTCCCCATCGGGCCGCTCTTCGAGCGCTTCCGGCGGGTCGTCCGGGACCTGACCGTCGACTCGGGCAAGGAGGTGACGCTGGAGCTGCAAGGCGAGGCGACCGAGCTGGACAAGCGGATGATCGACGAGCTGAGCGACCCGCTGATCCACATGGTCCGCAACGCGGTCGACCACGGCCTGGAATCCCCCGAGGCCCGGGAGCGGGCCGGCAAGCCGAGGGCCGGCCGGGTGACGCTGGCCGCCGCACACCGGGGGAACCGCGTGGTGGTGACGGTGGCCGACGACGGCCGGGGGCTGCCGGTCGACCGGATCCGGCAGAAGGTGGCCGAGCGCGGGCTGCTGCCCGAGGCCGAGGCGGCCCGCCTCTCGACCGCCGAGGTGATCCCCTATATCTTCCACCCGGGCCTGAGCACGGCCGAGGCCGTGACGAACATCTCCGGCCGGGGGGTCGGGATGGACATCGTCAAGGACGGGATCGAGCAGCTCAACGGCTCGGTGGCCGTCCGGACCGAGCCGGGACGCGGGACGACCTTCACCATCCGGCTCCCCCTGACGCTCGCGATCATGCCCAGCCTCCTGATCCGCATCTTCGACGAGATCTACGCCCTGCCGCTGGCCGAGATCCGGGAGATCGTCGACGCCGGTCCCGACCAGATCCTCGACGTTCAGGGGAGCCGGGCGATCGAGGTCCGGGGCCGGGTCATCTCCCTCTTTGCCCTGGACGACGTGTTCGAGTGGGGAGGGCGGCCGCACCCGGCCCGGGGCGGGGACGGACCGCCGGGGGCCCCCCGCACCCGGCCGGTGGTCGTGGTGCAGAGCTCGACGGCGACGGTCGGCCTGGTCGTCGACGAGCTGATCGGCATCCAGGAGATCGTCCTGAAATCGATCGAGAAGAACTATCGGCCGGTGCGGGGGCTCTCCGGGGCGAGTATCCTGGGCAACGGGCGGGTGGCCCTGATCCTCGACGTGGACGCGCTGATCGAGCTGGCGACCCGGGGCCCGTCCACCCGGACCGGGGGCGGGGCCCAGCGACGCGCGACGACGGGGGGCACGGGATGAATGTCGAGGGCGGGCGAAGCGAGGCGGTCCCTCCCCGGGTCGAGGAGGCGATCTGGGAGGGGGCCGAGGCGGCCTCGGCGGCCCTCTCGCGGTGGCTGGGCCGGGAGGCCCGGATCGAGGTGAGCGGCGTCCGACTGGGCGACCTGGCCGAGGCGATCGAGGCGCTCGGCCCCGGCGACGAGCTGGTCGCGGCCTGCGGCATGGCGCTGCACGGGGACCTCTCGGGGACCGTCCTCCTCGGCTTCGGCGGCGAGTCCGCGCTGGCCGTGGTCGACGCCCTGCTCGGCCAGCCCCCGGGAACCGCCCGGGAGTGGGGCGACCTGGAGCGGTCGGCGGCCGAGGAGACGACCAACATCGTCGCCTGCGCGTTCGTCAACGCGCTGGCCGGCTCGATCGAGCACCGGGAGCCCCTGGTGCCCGGCCCCCCGGAGTTCCGCCTCGACTTCGCCGGCAGCCTGCTCCAGTCCGCGGTGATCGACCAGGCCAGCCGGAGCGACCAAATCGTCCTGGTGGAATCCCGATTCCTGATCGAGGGGATCGAGGACGGCTGGTCCCTCGTCCTGGTCCCGGGGGCCGGCGGCCTGGGGCCGCTGGGGGTGGGCGAGGGCCCGGGGGGGCGTCCCGGGCCGAAGGGGCCGGGCGGGCGCCCGGCCGGGGGGCTTTCGTGAGCGGCAGGGCGGCCGAGGGGCAATCCCCGACGATCATCCCGGTGATGATCGGCCGGTGGGCGGTGGCGGCCGCCCCGGCGACGATCCGGACGCTGCTGGGCTCGTGCGTGGCGATCATCGTCCTCGACCGGGCCGCCCGGGTCGGCGGGCTGGCCCACGTCGTCCTGCCCGAGGCGAGGGGCCGGGCGGACAGCCCGGGCAAGTACGCCGACACGGCCGTGCCCGCGATGCTCTCGGACCTGGACCGGCTCCGGGGCCGGGCGGGCCGATCGGGCCTCGTGGCCTCGGTCGTCGGCGGGGCGGCGATGTTCAAGTCGGCGCCGGGCTCCGACGTCGGCCGGCTGAACGTGGAGGCCGCGGACCGTATCCTGGGGGGGATGGGGATCCCCGTCATCGGCCGGGACGCCGGGGGCTCGAGCGGGAGGAACGTGGTCGTCGACCTCGCCACCGGGGTCGTCCGGATCCGAGTCCCCGGGGGGCCGACCTATGACCTCTGAGCCGGCCCGAATCTCCAGGACGAGCCCGGGGGGCGCCGACCGATGAACCGACTGCTGATCGTCGATGATGCCATGATCATGCGGAAGATCATCCGGGACGTGGCCCTCTCCGCCGGGTGGGAGGTCGTCGCCGAGGCGACCGACGGCCGTCAGGGGGTCGAGCTGTACCGCTCCCTCCGGCCGGACCTCGTGACGATGGACCTGGTCATGCCCGAGATGGGGGGGATCGAGGCCCTCCGGCTGATCCGGGCCGACGACCCCGAGGCCCGGGTCCTCGTGGTGACGGCGCTGGACCAGAAGGAGATGGTGGCCGATTCGATCGGCGCCGGGGCCCTGGACTTCATCGTCAAGCCCTTCGACCGGGACCGGATGCGGGGTCTGCTGACCAAGCTCCGACGCCCGGTCCGCCCGTGACCCGGCCCAACCGGGAGGATGGCGATGATGCCCGACCGTCCGGTCCGCGTCCTGATCGTCGACGACTCGGCGCTGATCCGCAAGCTGCTCGGCGAGATGCTCCGGTCCAGCCCCCTGCTGGAGGTGGTCGGCGTCGCCCGGGACGGCGAGGAGGCGCTGGAGCTCGCCGATCGGCTCCGGCCCGACGTGGTGACGCTCGACGTGGAGATGCCCGGCCTTTCGGGGCTGGAGGTCCTGCCCCGCCTGCTGGAGATCGCCCCGGTGCCGGTGATCATGGTCAGCTCCTGGACCCAGGAGGGGGCCGACGTGACCCTGGCGGCGCTGGAGTTGGGGGCGGTCGACTTCCTGGCCAAGCCCGACCGCTCGAGGTTCTCGCAGCTGAGGGATGCCCGGGATCTGCTCGTGGCCAAGGTGCTGATGGCCTCGAAGAGCAAGGTCCGGGGCCAGCGGTCGCCGACGGCCGCCGCCCCCGCCGGGGTGGTGAAGCCCCCCCCGTCGCCCTCGTCCCGGGCGGTCCGCAAGTGCGTGGTGCTGGGGATCTCGACCGGGGGCCCGCAGACGCTGACCCGGATCTTCTCCCGGCTGGAGCCGCCCTTCCCGCCGATCCTGGTGGTGCAGCACATGCCGGCGACCTTCACCGCAGTCTTCGCCAACCGGCTCAACAGGAGCTGCCCGGCCTCGGTCCAGGAGGCGACGGACGGCCAGCGGGTCGAGCCGGACCGGATCCTGATCGCCCCCGGTGGCCGCCACCTGTCGCTCTCGGGCCGGCCTCCGATGGCGCGGGTCGCCCTGTCCGACGGCCCGCTGGTCAGCGGGCACCGGCCGTCGGTCGACGTGCTGTTCCGTTCGGCGGCGGAGGTCTTCGGGGCGGACGCCGTCGGCGTGATGATGACCGGGATGGGCCGGGACGGGGTGGAGGGCTGCCTGAAGATCCTCGAGGCCGGCGGCACGACCCTGGGCCAGGACGAGGCCTCGTCGATCATCTACGGGATGAACAAGGCCGCCTTCGAGGCCGGGGCGATCCGCTCCCAGTTCTCGGCCGACGAGCTGCCGGGGCTGCTCCGGATGCTGGCGACCTGAATCGGCGTCCGCTCAGCCCAGGGCCTCCTCGGCGGTGAGGATCATCCGGGTCAGCTCGATCAGCTTCAGGTTCTTCTCGCTGGCGAGCTTCTGGAGGCGCCGGAAGGCGGCGGCCTCGTCCAGGCCGGATCGCTTCATGAGCACACCCTTTGCGCGTTCGATGAGCTTGCGGTCTTCGAGGGCCTGGCGGAGGTCGGCGGCCTCGCGGCGGAGGTCCTGGAATTGCTCGAAGCGGCGGAGGGCGATGGCGATGGCCGTCTCCAGGTCGGCCTGCTTGATCGGCTTGACGAGGTAGGCCAGCACGTGGTCGGCCTCGGCCCGGCCGATCGTCTCGGCGTCGTGGAAGGCGGAGACGAGGATGATGGGGACCGGCCGGTCGTGCTCGACCCGGGAGGCGGCCTCGATGCCGTCGGTGCCGGGCATCTTGATGTCGGCGATGACCAGGTCGGGCTGCTCCTCCCGGCAGCGTCGGATCAGCTCGTCGCCGTCGGCACAGGCAGCAGCGACCGTGTGCCCGAGCACCGGGAGGATGGCCTGGTAGTAGTCCCTCATGTCGGGCTCGTCGTCGGCGACGACGATGCGGAGCGATCGGTTCATGTCGGCTCGCGGGGCAGGGTCAGGATGATCTCGGCGCCCGGTCCGCCGGGCGTGCCGACGGCGATCCGGCCGCCGTGGGCCTCGACGATCCGCCGGCAGATGGCCATGCCCAGGCCGGTGCCCCGGGCCTTGGTCGTGTAGAACGGCTCGAAGATGCGCTCCACCTGCTCGGCGTTCAGGCCGGGCCCATTATCGCGGATCGCCACCCGCAACGCATCCCGCCCCTCCAGCGAGGCGGGGGAGCAGCTCACCTCGATCGCCACCGGGCCCGCCCCGGAGGTCAGGGCGTTCTCCAGGATGTTCCGGAACACCTGCACCAGCCGGAACGGGTCGAGCCAGCATCGGGTGATCGGGGCGTCGACCGACTCCGACAGGGTGGCCGAGTGCTGGCGGGCGGCCGAGTCGAGGTACGACCAGGCCTCCCTCCAGACCGAGGGCAGGTCGAATCGGCCGGCCTCCAGCCGGATCGGGGCGGCGTAGCTGCGGACATCCTCGAAGAGGTGGTGCAGGTGGTCCTGGGCCTTCTGGGCCCGCCTGATCAGGTCGACCGCCTCGGGGCGGTCCGCCACCTTCAGGGCGAGCATCTCCAGGCAGGACTGGCCTCGTTGCAGGGCGTTGCGGCTCTCGTGGGCGAGCCCGGTCACCATCTGGCCGATGGCGGCGAGCCGCTCGGATTGCACGGCGCGCTGCTGGGCCTCCTTCAGGTCGGAGATGTCGTGGCCGACGGAGAGGATCGCCGGCATGCCCTCGTAGTCGTCCAGCAGCCGGGCGTTCCAGACGAGGCACCGGGTCGACCCGTCCCGGCGTCGCAGGCGGCCCTCCAGGCCCCGGACCGGCTCGCCGGCCCGGAGCCGCCTCAGGGCGTCCTCGGCCCGGCCTCGGTCCTCGGGGTCCACCAGCCGCTCGTGGAAACACGTCCCGAACACCTCCCCGGCGGGGTAGCCGGTCAGGCGTTCGGCGAACGGGCTGAAGTAGACGATCGAGCGGTCGAGCCGGGTGATGACGATGACGCTCTCGGCCGACTCGACCAGGGTGCGGAAGGCGGCGTCGCTGCGGCGCCTGGCCAGCCTCAGCTCCCGACGCTCCAGCGCCCGGGAGAGGCTCGCCCGGAGGGCGTCGGGGTCGATCGGCTTGAGGAGGTAGTCGGAGGCTCCGCCCCGGAGGGCGTCGATCGCGCCCCGGAGGTCGGCCAGGCCGGTCACGACGATCAACTCGGCGTCGGGGGCGAGGGCCCGGAGTCGGGGCATGACCTCGTCGAAGTCGGCGTCCGGCAAGCGGCGGTCGAGGATCATCGCGCCGTAGGCCGACCAGCGGTCGCTCGGCCGGTCGAGGGCCTCGGCGGCCGAGGAGGCGGCGTCGACGACGAAGGCGTCCAGTTCCAGGATGTCGCGGAGGTTCGCCAGCGCGTCCCGGTCGTCCTCGACGACCAGGACCTGGGGGGGCGGGGTGCCTCGTCGGGCCGTATCCATCTCGGCCGTCACCTCGACTGGGGGGGGCAGGCGCCGACCAGGCGCTCCAGCAACGCGAGCAGCTCGGGCGGGTCGAGCGGCTTGTAGCAGACCGCGTCGGCCCCCTCCGAGAGGGCCTCGGTGATCATCGGGTCGGTCTCCGGTCGATTGCCGGTGATCAGGACGGTCCGGGCGTCGGGGTCGGTCGAGCGGACGGCCCGGAACACGGAGTGGCCGTCCCCGCCGGGGAGCTTCATGTCGATGAGCACGGCCCGGAACCGGGCCTCGGCCAGCCGGGAGGCGGCCTCCCGGGGGTCGTGGGCCGTGCAGACGCGGAAGTCCCGGGAGCGGAGCAGGTCCCGGAGGTTCTCGCAGAGGTCCTGATCGTCGTCGACGACAAGGACCAAGGGCTGGCCGACCGCCTCGCCGATGAGGCCCAGCAGGGCCGGGATGTCGACCGGCTTGCGGAGCACCCGCCAGGTGCCGGCGGTCCGGGCGGCCTCGGCGGTGTCGTGGCTGGCGTAGGCGGTCAGCATCAGGGCCACGGTGCCGGGGTTGTGCCTGCGGAGGTGTCGGGAGAGGGTGACGCCGTCCATGCCGGGCATCCGGAAGTCGAGCACGGCGACGTCATACGGCCGACCACGGGCCAGCTCTAGGGCGGCGGGGCCGTCGTGGGCCACGTCGACCCGATAGCCGAGGTCGCCGAGGATGTCCGAGACGTTCCGGCAGGCGTCGACGTCGTCGTCCACCAGCAGGATGTTCGGGGGGGGCTCGCTCATGGCCGGGGGCCTCCGGCGTCCCGAGACTCCGGCAGGGCGACCGTGAAGGTGCTCCCGACGCCCGGCTCGCTGTCGATCCGCAGCGACCCGCCGTTCTTCTCCAGGATCGCCCGGGTGAGGGACAACCCGAGCCCGAGGCCCCGGGCCTTCGTGGAATACAGGGGCTCGGTCACCCGGCCTCGCAGCTCCGGGGACATGCCGACGCCGGTGTCCTCGACCTCCAGCTCCACCCGGCCGTCGCCGACGCGGCGAGCCCTCAGGGTCAACGTCCCCCCGCCGGGCATCGCCTCGCAGGCGTTGCGGACGAGGTTCCCGAGGACGATCTGCAGTTGACCGGGGTCGACCTCCACGGCGAGGCCCCCGGGCACCTCGAGGCGGGGCTCGATCCCCTCGCCCGGCGGGTCGGCGTCGATCGCCTCCCGGACGGCGGCGACCAGGGGGACCTCCCGGCGTTCCGGGGCCGGCAGCCGGGCGAAGTTGGAGAGGGCCGTGATCACCGCGTCGGCCCGGTCGACCCCCCGGCCGATCCGCTCCAGGTGTTCGGCCAGCTTCTCGGGGGAGGGCGCCCTCGCGTGCGTCAGGAAGTAGGCCGAGGTCTTGACGACGTTGAGCGGGTTGCGGAGCTCATGGGCCAGGCCGCCGGCCACCTGGCCGAGGGTCCCCAGGCGTTCGGCCCGCTGGAGTCGGTCGTCGTTCTCGGCCTGGTAGGCGTCCTGGATCAGGGCGAGGTCCAGGTCGAGCCGCCGGTCGAGGGACCGGAGCGACTCGGCGAGCGGTCCCTGCCCGCCCTCCCATCGCCGTCGCAGGGATCGGCCGAGCGCAGATCTCAGGCGGGCCATGGCGGCGATCACGAACGCCGGTTCCAGGCCGATCTCCGCGTGTCGGCGGCCGACCCGCCAGCAACGCTCGGCGTACCGATCGTCGGGGGGGAGTCGGAACAGGTCCCCCAGCCAGCCCCGGAGCGACTGCTTGAGCCGATTGACCTGCTCGTCCCCGCCGGTGATGACCGAGGCGGCATCGGGGTGTCGGCTGATCTCTGCGTAGAAGTCGTCGATCAGGGCGTCGAACTCGGGCTCGAGCACCGGGCCGAGGGCGATCAGTCGGTCGCCGTCCGAGCGGTCGTCCCAGTCGAGATACCGCTTCAGGTCTCGGTGTCGGGCGACGACCCGATCCGTCTCCTCCATCCGGGCGGCTCCGTACCCTGCCCGCAACGGCCGGGGCCCATGGCGAAGGGCTCGCCGGGGGGCCGCGACTTGTTGGCTCTCCTGGACCTGCCCGGGCGTCTCCCGGTCGGGATCATCGTACTGCCGCCCGGACCGCCCCGCAATGCTCGCACCCCCCCCGGCCTCGGGCAGGGGGGGCATGCTCCTGACGGTGACGCCCCTCACGTCCCGGCCCCGGATTGCCGGGTCGAGCCGGGTTGACGCATCCGGGGAATTCGATTGCCTCGGGTCCGGCCCCTGTTAGAATTGCATGGTGGAAGCGGCGGCTCGTGAGGGGGCGTCGCCACCGGCCGAGCGTGCCCGCAGGATGCCACGAGGCGTCCCGCGGGCCGTTTTCGTCTCGGCCCCTCGTGCGTGCCGGACGATCGGATCGACCGGCCTTCACCGCTCCTGGAGACTTCGGCCCGCGTCGCCCGGGGGAGCACCGGGAGGGGATCACGGGGCGAACGCGACGACGGTCGTGAGGGACCTCCCATGATTCACACCCAGAACCAGATCATCGTGTCGGAGGGCCCGTGCGAGGCCCACGGGACGGCCCACATCTGCGTCCACCACCGGGAATTCCCCGAGAACTGGACGGAGGGGGAGTCCCCCCGGGTCGCGGCCGGGCACCTCCTGAACCTCTTCCTCAAGAACCTGGACAGCGTGGGCGGGGCACGACACCGGGAGCGGGTCGAGCACGCCATCGCCGACATCCGGGAGTACCTGGACGGGCTCGACGACCCGACCCCGGGCGCGCCCCACCCCGGTTGAACCGATCGCCCGGAGGGGGACGCGGCCGGGGCCGGTCGGCCCCGGAGCGGCCCCCCCAACTCTCGGGGAGACTTCGATGCTCAAGAGCATGCTCGTCGGGCTCGATGGCAGCGAGGACGCCGCCTCGGCGCTGGAGCTGGGGATCCGATGGGCCCGTCGCTTCGACGCGCTGCTGGTCGGCCTGGGGGTCGTCGACGAGCCCGGCATCCACGGCGCCGAGGAGACCTGGCTCGGCGAGGTCTACTTCCGGCAGATCAACGAACGCCTCACCAAGGACGTCCGCCGGCAGGTGGACCTCACCCTGGAACGCGCCGCCCTGCGCTGCTCCGAGGCGGGCGTCGCCTTCAAGCCGCTGGAGGACGTGGGTACCCCCCATGAGCGCATCCTGATCGAGGCCCAGCGCTACGACCTGATCCTCATGGGCCAGCGCACCCACTTCCGGTTCGGGTGGTCCGACTCGGCCGACGACACGCTGCGTCGGGTCCTCTCCGAAAACCCGAGGCCGGTGGTGGCCGCCCCCCGGGCACCCGGCCCGGAGGAGGGCCCGGTGCTGGTCGCCTACGACGGCAGCGTGCAGGCGGCCCGGGCGCTCCAGGCGTTTCGATCCGCCGGGCTGTATGAGGGACGCACCGTCCTCGTCCTCACCGCCTGCCCGGACAAGGTCGAGGCCGCCCGGAAGGCCGACCGGGCCGTCGAGTACCTGGGGTTCCACGGCGTCCCGGCCCGGCCGATCGCGTTGAAGTCCGATCGGGGGCCGGCCGGCGTGATCCTCGAACAGGCGGCCGAGGCCAGGGCCGAGCTGCTCGTCATGGGGGCCTACGGCAAGTCGACGCTCCGGGAGATCTTCCTCGGATCGACGACCCGGGCCGTGCTGAAGGACAGCCCGGCCCCGGTCTTCCTGTCCCATTGACCGCCGGCCCGGTCGGCGATCGCCGACCCGTGAATTACCCCCCCGGCCCGGCCCGGCCCGGGGCCGGGGGAGGCGGGGAGGCCGCATTTCGCCTTCGAATCGATCAGGGGGCCGAATCGTCGATGACCTTGACCCGGATGTCCCGGAAGTCGACCCGGTCGCCGTGGCCGAGCAGGGCGATGTAGCCGGTGGAACGCTCCAGGCCGGGGTGGTCGCGGCCGTCCATCGTGCCCCCCTCCGAGGCCTCGTCGAGGTCGGCGTCGACGATCGTCTCGCCGTTGAGCACCACCGTCACGTGCCGGCCGATGCAGGAGATTTCCTGGGAGTTCCACTCGCCGACCGGCTTCAGGTGGCCCTTCTTCGCGGGCACGATGCCGTAGACCGAGCCATGGTACTGGTAGGGCTGCAGCCCGGAGTACTTCTCGGCGGTGTCGTCGAGGATCTGGATCTCCATGGCCGCGAAGGCCGGATCCCCCTCGGTCGGGGCCCGGAGGCCGATCCCGTTGTTGGCGCCGGGGGTGAGCTTGAAGTCGAATCGGAGGACGAAGTCCTCGTACTCGTCCCCGGTGTAGAGCTTCCCGCCGCTGCCGGCCTTGCAATAGAGCACGCCGTCCTCGACGGCGTAGCCGTCGGTGGCGCCCTGCCAGCCGGAGAGATCCTCGCCGTTGAAGAGAGGGACGAAGCCCTCGTCGTCCTGCACCGGACCGGCGGAGGAGGCCGGGCGGGGGGCGACGCTGAGGGCGAGGAGGGCGACCAAGGGTGCTGCGAAGGCTCGTCGATTCATCGTCGTGCTCGTCGGCTCCGAGGGCCCGGGGGACTGCCGGGGCGAGACTGGGCCTCGGCGACCGCTCCGGGGAGTGTCCCAGGTGTATCGGATCGCCCGGCCCGGATCAAGCGGCGCGGCGTCCAGGCTCTCAGGAGAACAGCTCGGCGACCTCGGCCCCGCCCTCGACGATCCGGATGGGGCGGTCGTCAGCGGTGACGTACTCGCCCCCCGGGTCGATCCCCAGGATCCGGCAGACGCTGAGGAACAGGTCGGGCACGGTGACGGGCCGGTGGGTCACCTCGACGCCGTCCCGGTCGGTGGCGCCGATCACCTGGCCTCCGGAGACCCCGCCGCCGGCGAGGGCGGCGAGCCAGCCGGTCGAGTAGTGCTCCCGGCCGCCGTCGGGCTTGAGCTTCGGGGTGCGGCCGAATTCCCCCATCCAGACGACGAGCGTGTCCCGGAGCAGCCCCCGGGCGGCGAGGTCGAGCAGCAGCGTCGAGTAGGCGGGGTCGGCCTCGTTGCAGAGGTGGGGCGTGTCCCGGAACCCGTCGTTATGGGTGTCCCAGCCGGCGTCGTTGCGGCCCCCGGTGCTGATCACCTCGACGAAGCTGACGCCGCGTTCGACCAGCCGACGGGCCAGCAGGCAGCCCTGGCCGAAGGTGGTCCGGCCGTAGGAGTCGCGCAGGTGTCCGGGCTCACCGGAGAGGTCGAAGGCGCCGAGCCGGGGGCTGAGGACGAACCGCTCGGTGCGGTCGTACACGTCCCGCTTCTCGGCGACCGCCGGGGCGCCGCCGTCCCGGGCGAACTCGGCGTCGAACCGGGAGGAGAGGGAAAGCCGGCGTCGGAGGACCTCCGGCGAAACCCTCGGCCGGACGTCGGCGGGCAGGTAGCCGGGCTCGTCCACGTCGAACGAGGCGTAGCGGACGCCGAGGACGCCGGAACTGACGTCCCGGGTCTTGATCCGGGGGGAGCCGATCCGGACGAACGCGGGCAGGTCGAACCGCGAGTCCTCCCGCTCCCGGGCCACGACCGAGCCGAAGGTCGGATACTGGATCGCCACCGACGGCGGGTAGCCGGTCCGGACCAGGGCGATCGCCCGGTCGTGCACCTTCTCGTCGCTGACCATCGATCGGATCAGGGCGACCTTGTCCAAGACCCTCGCCGTCTTCGGCCAGAATTCCGAGAGGCGGACGCCGGGCAGGCAGGTCTGGATGGCGCCGGTCGGGCCCTGGTTCGCGGAGCCGACCTTGGGGTTGAACGTCTCGAACTGGCTCGGGCCGCCGTCCATCCAGAGGAGGATCATGGCCTTGCCGCGGCGCCGGAGGTCCTCGGCGCCTCGGGTCACGGCCTCGTGCAGGCCGAGGCCCGCCCCGGAGGCGACGCCGAGCCCGGCGGCCGCCGAGCCCCGGAGGAATCCCCGTCGGCTGACGACGCCCTCGCCGTTGATCCGGACGTCGACGATCGGGTCTGGCATCTCGGGCGCTCCGCTGGGACAGGATTCGGGGGCGGTGCCTCGGCGATGGTCGTCACCGCCTCGTCGAGAACTCGGCCGAATTGATCAGGGACCAGAGCAGGTCCTCGAAGGCGACCGCGCGGTCCCCCGCCGAGGCGACGTGCTCCAGCGCGATCTCGACCTCCCGCCCGGTCGGCCGACGGGCCATGACGCGCTCGAACAGGCGGGTGAACGCCCGGCGGTCGTCCGGCTCCTCCCCGAGCAGCCGGGACAGCGGGGTCTCCGCCCCGGGGTCGGCGTCGATCCGGGCCTGGATCTGGTCGAAATTCATGAGCATCATCGCCTGGCCGATCGTCCGGGGGATCTCCTCGGGGCAGAGCGAGGGGTCGAAATCGTTGCGGTCGGCGACGAGGTCCCGGGTGCTCCTCGGCGGGGGCGGGAAGCGGATTTCCTTGGTCGGCTCGACCTTCGGCGGGGAGACGTCGGGGAGTTCCAGGGCGCGGACCAGGGCCTCGAACAGTTCATCGCCGCCGAGGCGACGGGGGGCGGCGATCCCGTAAGGGGGCGCCCCGCGTTCGACCTCGACCGGCAGGCGACGCTGATAGTAGTCGGTGTTCATGATCAGGCGCAGGAGGCCCTTCACGTCGAACCCGGTGTAGGCGAAGTGTCCGGCGAGGGCGTCGTGCACCTCGGGCCAGTCGTGCCGCTGGGAGGCGGCCATGTTGTCGACCGGCTCGAAGAAGCCCCGGCCGGTCAGCCGGGCCCAGGCCCGATTGGCGAACGCCCGGGCGAACCAGGGGTTCTCCGGGTCGGTCACGGCGAAGGCGAGCAGGGCGCGGCGGTCGGCGTCGGGGGCCCCGAGGCCGGTCGACCGGCCGTCGAGGAAGGTCGGGGCCATGACCGTGCCGGCCTGGGTCGGATCCTCCAGGTTCGGCATCCAGTACTCGCCCTTGCCGGCGTCCTCGACCACCGTCGGGCCCGGGTCGTTCTGGGAGAGCTTGGTCTTGGTCCGGCCGAAGAAGGCGGCGAGGCCGTGGAACTGGTCCCGGGTCCAGTGGTCGAACTTGTGGTCGTGGCACTGGGCGCACTGGATCTGCAAGCCGAGGAAGACCCGGGAAGTCTCGGCCGCCAGCTTCACCGGGTCGGCCTGGTGGAACGCGACGAACGCCAGCTCGGGCCGATCGGCCACCGTCCCCTCGGCCGCGAGGATGGCGCGGACGACCCGGTCCCAGGGCTCGTCCTGATTGAGGCGGTCGGCCAGCCAGCCCTCGAACGGGTCGTAGTCGAGGAAGGTCAGCTCCGGGGGGGGCACGCGGTGGCGGATCGTGTCGCTCCAGTACGACGCCCAGGAGGCGCCGAACTCGGGGCGGTCGAGCAGCGCGTCGATGGCCCGGGCCCGCTTGTCCGGGTCGTCGTCGTCGAGGAAGGCGTGCAATTCCTCGGGGGTGGGGGGACGTCCGGTCAGGTCGATCGAGGCGCGGCGGAGGAAGACCTCGTCGGTCGTCCTCCCGGCCCGGGGGAGGTCGGGCGAGGCCCCGAGCCGGTCGGCCACCATCGCGTCGAGCGTCCCGACGTCGATCGCCCGGGCGTCCGGGACCCGATCGAGGTCGCCCGCGCCGCCACCGCGATCCCCGCCGGGGGCGCCGGCGGCGATCCAGGAACGGATGAGCTGAATTTGCCGGTCGGGCAGGGGCGGGCCGTCAGGGGGCATCTCGCCGATCGAGACGCGATCCCAGAGGACGCTGCCCTCGGGCGACCCGGGCTCGACGACCGGGCCAAGCTCGGAACCGAGGTTGAGGGTGTCGAGCGTCCTGAGGTCGAGCCCGGCCGCGGGGTCGTCCGCGCCGTGGCATCGGAGGCATCGCGTCTTGAAGACGACCCGGACCGCCTCGAAGTCCGGCCCTCCCCCCATGGCTCGGGCCTGCATTTGGGATCCGGGATGCGCGAGGACCAGGATCAGCCCCCCGATGGCGATGGGAAGTCGTCGCACGACGGCACGCTCCTGGGGTCGGCTGGAGGTCCGGCGGGTCGAGGAGTTCGGGCACGACGAGGCGGGGGTCCCGCCGTCGCCTCCATCAATTCTTTAACCGATGAGATCCGCCGAGTAAAGGAAAACCAGTGCGGATTCGCGGCCCGAAATGGCCGGGAAACCCCGTCGCGGGGCCGACTTCAGGGGCCGTTCGGGGGGAGGGGCTCGGGTCGTCTGGGCCGGGCTCACCTTGATCCGGAGGCCGTCGGCGTTCAATAATAAATCAATGCTCGCCCGATACCCCCCGGGGGGCGGCCCGGCCCTCCCCGGGCCTCGTGCGACCGTCCCGCCTCGCCCCGCATCCGCCCCCGACCATCCCGAGGGCCCCCCGGGCTCCCGCCCCTTGCCCCCGCCTGGAGGATCGGCCGCCATGATCGCGATCGCCACGAACCCGCCTCGGATCGGCCTGATCGCCGTCGCCCTGGGCCTCTTGCCCGTCCCGGCTGGCGCCCAGGAGGCGGCGGCCGTCGACCGATCTCCGGAGGCGATCGCGTTCTTCGAGGCCCGGGTCCGGCCGGTCCTGGCCGAGAACTGCCTCTCCTGCCACGGTGCCTCGAAGCAGAATTCCGGCCTCCGGCTCGATTCGAGGGGGGCGATCCTGGACGGCGGGTTCATCGAGGGGCCGGGCGTCTACCTCGACGACCCGGACGCGAGCCCGTTGCTGCTGGCCGTCCGGCATGAGATCGACCTGAAGATGCCCCCCGACGGCAAGCTCGACGACCGCGAGATCGCCGACCTGACCCGGTGGGTCGGGATGGGGATGCCCTGGCCCGACGACGCCACCATCCCCACGCCCGAGGACGCCGCCGACGCGGGGGAGGCCCACTGGGCGTTCCAGCCCGTCGGCGACCCCGAGCCGCCGGCGGTCTCCGACCCGTCCTGGGTGGAGTCGCCGATCGACGCCTTCATCCTCGATCGCCTCGACGAGGAGGGGATCGCCCCCTCCCCCCCGGCCGATCGACGGACGCTGTTGCGTCGGGCCAGCTTCGACCTGATCGGCCTGCCGCCGACCCCGGGAGAGATCGACGCGTTCCTGGACGACCCCCGCCCGGACGACGAGGCGTTCGCCGAGGTCGTCGACCGCCTGCTGGCCAGCCCGCACTACGGCGAGCGCTGGGGCCGGCACTGGCTCGACGTGGCCCGGTACGCCGACACCAAGGGGTATGTCTTCACCGAGGAGCGCCGCTACCCCTACGCCTACACCTACCGGGATTACGTCGTCCGGGCCTTCAACGAGGACAAGCCGTTCGACCGCTTCGTCGTCGAGCAACTCGCCGCCGACGCACTGGACCTCCCCGAGGGCGACCCGGCGCTGGCCGCGATGGGCTTCCTGACCGTCGGGCAGCGGTTCCTCAACAGCAAGCACGACATCATCGACGACCGGATCGACGTGGTCGGCCGGGGCCTGATGGGGCTGACGATCTCCTGCGCCCGCTGCCACGACCACAAATATGATCCCATCCCCACGGCCGATTACTACTCGTTCTACGGCGTCTTCGACAGCTCGACCGAGCCGGAGTCCCTGCCGCTGATCGCCGAGGCGGGCGAGGCCGGCGGCCCGGATCGGGAGGACTTCCAAAAGCAACTCGCCGAGCGGCAGGCCGTCGTCGCCGACTTCGAGCGGTCGAAATGGGAGGCGTTCAACGCGGACTTCCAGGATCGCCTGCCGAGGTATCTCGACGCCGCCCTCGCGCTCGACTTCGGCGAGGGCTTGAATCTCGAAGGCCGGGGCCGGGATCAGAAGGTCGACACCGAGGCCCGGGCCCGGGAGCTCTCGACCAGGAGGCTAACCGCCTTCCTCGCGAAGTGGTCGGGCCTGCTCGAACGGACCCGGGGAGGCCACGACCCGATCTTCTCCCCCTGGCATGCACTGGCCGAGTTGCCCGCCGAGCGGTTCGCCGAGGAGGCCCCCGGCGTGCTCGACGCCCTGGAAGCCGACCAGGGACGCCCGATCAACCCGGTCATCACCCGGGCCCTGCGGGAGCCGGGCCCGCCGGCCACCTTCGCCGAGGTCGTCGCCCGATACGGCGGGGCCCTCGCCGAGTCGGGCGATGCCGAGGACCCGGGCCGGGACCGGATCGCGGCCCTGTTCGACCGGGACGGGGGGCCCCTGGCCATCGCCCGGGACGAGGTCACTCGATACCTGGAGCGGGACGAGCGGGACGAGCACCGGGGCCTCGAACGGAAGATCGACGAGCTGCAGGTCCGGCACCCCGGCGCCCCCCCCCGGGCGATGGTGATGGTCGACTCGGAGCGGCCGAGCGAGCCGGTGATCTTCCTCCGGGGCAACGCCGGGAATCGGGGGCCGGAGGTGCCCCGCCGGTTCCTCAGGCTGATCGAGGGCGACGACCGCCAGCCCTTCTCCGAGGGGAGCGGGCGGCTGGAGCTGGCCCGGAAGATCGCCGACCCCGAGAACCCGCTGACGGCCAGGGTCATGGTCAATCGGATCTGGATGCACCACTTCGGCCGGCCGATCGTCGGCACGCCGAGCGACTTCGGCACCCGGAGCGACCCGCCGACCCACCCCGAATTGCTCGACTTCCTCGCCCGGCGATTCGTCGAGGGGGGCTGGTCGGTCAAGGCCATGCACCGGCTCATCGTCAACTCGAACGCCTATCGCCAATCCAGCGTCGACCGTCCCGAGGCGGCCCGGGTCGACCCCGAGAACCTGCTCCTCTGGCGCCAGAACCGCCGTCGGCTGGAGCTGGAGCCGATGCGCGACGCCATGCTCGCCGCCGCCGGGCGACTCGACCCCAGCTTCGGCGGGCGGCCGACGCCCTCGCCCTCGGACCCGGGCGGGACCAGGCGGACGCTCTACTCGATGATCGACCGCACGTTCCTGGACGGCGTCTACCGCACCTTCGACTTCGGCAGCACCGAGGTCTCGAACCCGAGCCGGCCGACGACGATCGTCCCCCAGCAGGCCCTCTTCCTGATGAACAGCCCGTTCGTGGCCGAGCAGGCGCGACACCTGGCCCGCCGGTCGGCCGAGGAGCCCGGGTCGACCGACCCCGAGGCCCGGATCCAATGGCTCTACCGCCACCTGCTCGGCCGGCCGCCCGAGCCGGGCGAGGTCGAGGTCGGCGTCCGGTTCCTCTCCACCCAGGCCGATCGGACCGAGGCCCCCGTCTCCCCCTGGACCTACGGGTTCGGCGCGTTCGACGAGGGATCGGCCAGGGTCGTCGCATTCCGCCCCCTGGCGCACTGGACCGGCGAGGCGTACCAATTCGGCCCCGAGTATCCCCACCCCGAAGGGCACTATCTCCGCCTGCAAGAGGCCGGCGGGCACGCCGGCAGCAGCCGGGAACAGGCCGCGATCCGCCGATGGGTCGCGCAGAGCGACGCCGTCGTCCGGATCGAAGGCCGGCTGGCCCACCGGTCGGCCGAGGGGGACGGCGTCCGGGCCCGGGTCGTCGCCGGGGACGGCGGCCTGCTCGGCGAGTGGACCGCGCACGACGGGCGGGAGCGGACGATCGTCGACCGCTACGAGGTGAAGGCCGGCGAGGCGATCGACTTCGTGGTCGACTGCATCGGGGGAGCCGGCTTCGACTCGTTCGAGTGGGCCCCCGAGGTGCAGGCCGAGGCCCCCGACGGCTCGGTCGCCCGCTTCGACGCCCGGGCCGACTTCGGCGGGCCGCCCTCCCCGCCCCCGAGCCCGGAGGAGCAGTATGCCCAGGCCCTGCTCATGACCAACGAATTCCTGTACGTCGATTGAATGACCCGGGCCGGGATCCTGAAGGCCCGCGGAGTGGAGTCGAGCCGATGCCCCACGACCGACCGAACCCGGGTGACCTGCCCGTGACCCGCCGGGAGCTGCTCTGCCGATCCGGGATGGGCTTCGGCGCGATGGCCCTCGGCGGCCTGATGGCCGGCTCCGGCCTGGCCACCCGGCCCGCGACGGCCGCCGCCTCGGCGGCGCCGGGGGGGACATCGCTCGCGCCGAAGGTGCCGCCGATGGCCCCGAAGGCGAAGCGGATCATCCACCTCTTCATGAACGGGGGGCCGTCGCAGGTCGACACGTTCGACCCCAAGCCGATGCTCCAGAAGTACGCCGGCCAGGAGCTGCCGACGGAGAACCTCCGCACCGAGCGTCGCACCGGCTCGGCGTTCGGCTCGCCGTTCAAGTTCAAGAAGTACGGCGAGAGCGGGATCGAGGTCAGCGAGATCTTCTCCAACGTCGCCGAGCACATCGACGACATCTGCGTCATCCGCTCGATGCACGCCGACGTGCCCAATCATGAGCCCTCGCTGATGCTCATGAACTGCGGGGACGCCCGGCTGCCGAGGCCGAGCGTCGGCTCGTGGGTGCTCTACGGCCTCGGGACCGAGAACCAGAACCTGCCCGGGTTCGTGGTGCTCTGCCCCGGCGGTTATCCGATCGCGGAGTCGTCGAACTGGAAGTCGGCGTTCCTGCCCGGGATCTACCAGGGCACGCACATCGACTCGGAGCATACCGAGCTGGACCGGCTCATCGAGTACATCCGCAACGACCGCCTCGCCACCCCCGCCCAGCGGGCTCAGCTCGACCTGCTCCAGGAGCTCAACCGCCAGCACCTGGAACGCCGGAGCCGGGACGCCGAGCTGGAGGCCCGGATCCAGTCGTTCGAGCTGGCCTTCCGGATGCAATCCGAGGCGGCCGACGCCTTCGACGTGGGCCGGGAGCCGGAGCACGTCCGGTCACGCTACGGCGACGACGTGCACGGCCGTCAGCTCCTCATCGCCCGGAGGCTTCTGGAGCGCGGGGTCCGCTACGTCCAGGTCTACCACGGCAACGGCCAGCCCTGGGACAACCACGACGACATCGAGTCGGGCCACCGCCACCTCGCCGGCCAGTGCGACCGGCCCATCGCCGCCCTGCTGGCGGACCTGAAGCGGACGGGGATGCTCGAGGACACGCTCGTCATCTGGGGGGGGGAATTCGGTCGCACCCCCACCGTCGAGCTGCCCACGCCCGGCGCCAACCAGGGCAAGATGAACGGCCGGGACCACAACCACTACGGCTTCACCATGTGGATGGCCGGCGGCGGCGTGAAGGGCGGTCACGTGCACGGCGCGACCGACGAATTCGGCTTCAAGGCCGTGGAGAAGCCGGTGCACGTCCACGACCTGCACGCGACGGTCCTCCACCTGCTCGGCTTCGACCACGAGCAGTTCACCTACCGTTACGCCGGCCGGGACTTCCGCCTGACCGACGTCCACGGGAACGTCGTCCACGACATCATCGCCTGATCCGTCCCGACCCCGGGGGTTGGCCGACCATGCACATCGCCGTCACGGGGGCGACCGGCTTCCTCGGCCGATACGTCGTCTCCCTCCTCGCCGAGCGGGGCCACTCGCTCCGCTGCTGGTACCGGATGAGCAGCGACCGGGGCGGATTCGAGCCCTTCGAGAAGTCGATCGAGTGGGTCCCCGGCTCGCTCCGGGACAAGGGGAGCGAGCTGCCGCTGCTGGACGGCTGCGACGGCGTCGTCCACGCGGCGCTCGACCGCCCGGGCCCCGGCTTCATCGGCGCCGAGGGGGACCTGATCCCCTTCGCCGAGGCGAACCTGATGGGCTCGCTCCGCCTCTTCCAGGCCGCACAGCAGGCGGGGATCGGCCGGTTCGTGTTCGTCTCGACCTGTGCGGTCTACGACTCGATCCTCGACGATCGCCCGCTCGACGAGGCGCACCCGACCTGGCCGGGGAGCCACTACGGGGCCCACAAGGCGGCCCTGGAGGCGTTCGTCCACAGTTTCGGCAAGGGCGGGATGCCGATCTGCTCCCTGAGGCCGACGGGCATCTACGGGCTGGCCCGGCCGGTCGAGCGGAGCAAGTGGTTCGGCCTCGTCCGCGACCTCGTGGAAGGCCGCGAGGTGTCGTGCCGGACGGGCGGCAAGGAGGTCCACGCCGCCGACGTGGCGCGGGCCGTCGGCGTGCTGCTGGACGCCCCGGCGGAGGCGGTCGCGGGGCGGTCGTTCAACTGCTACGACCTCTACGTCTCGGAATACGACGTCGCCTCGATCGCCCGGGAGGCGGGCGCCGGGGGGCGGATCCTCGGCGAGCAGACCCGCCCGAAGCACCAGATCGAGACGGGCACGCTGCGGGCGCTGGGCATGGACTTCGGCGGCCGGGCGCAGCTCGAAGACTACGTCCGGGCGCTCGTCTCGGCGTGTCGGTGAGCGGGGAAGCCCTCCTCGGTCACTTCCAGGCGTGGAAGACCATCCGACCGAAGGTGCCCGGTTGTGCCCCCCGGACCGGGTAATGCACGTCCAGGATCGGGGGGAAGGCGACGACCCGGCCGAATCCGGCGGTGCGGAGCATCTCCTCGACGGCAAGCCCGTTGGGGCCGCACCAGTTGGTCGGGTCGTTGGCGCACTCGTCCCGGCCGTAGTAGGCGACGGCGGGGCGGTCGATGTCGAGCAGGTCGACGTGCGTCTCCAGGATGAGCATCTCCCGGGTGCAGGAGGCGACGTGGAGGATGCCCGTCAGGGGGTGGGGCAGGTGGTAGAGCACCCCCAGGAAAAAGACCACGTCGAAGACGCCGGGGTTGCCGGGGCCCATCTCCAGGACCTCGAGCGTGACGTCCTCGACCTTCGAGCCCAGGGCATGGCGGGCGTAGTCGAACCCGCGGCGGCCGATCTGGGGGGCGTTCCAGACGCCCCCGTCGAGGGCGACGACGCGGGAGGCGCCGCGGCGCTCGGCCTCGAAGGAGAAGAAGCCGTCCCAGGCGCCGACGTCGAGGACGGTCTTGCCGCCCAGATCCCTGGGCATGCGGATCTGGGAGAGCTTGGTCGCGGTGTCGTCGATCCCGGGCGTGGTGACGCCGCCTCCCAGGTCGATCCGGTGGAACCAGGGGATCGTCGCCAGTTCGTCTTCCGGGGCGATCGTGCTCATCGTTCCGCTCCGCTCCTCGCGCCGGGACCATCCCGCCCGGGCTCCGGGCGGGACGTTAACGGAAGCGGTCGCGGAGGGCAAGGCGACTCGGGCGTCAATCGGACGGGGTCGCAGGCTCCTCGTCGAGCGTCGCCAGCCGGTCCCGGAATTCCCGGATCCAGTCCCGGGGCAGGGCCTCGACCCCGACCGCCCGGCGGAGGAGTCGGGGGTCCCGCCGGTCGATCGCCATCAGGCGGGCGGCCTCGGCGACCGTCAGGTCGGAGGGGGATTCGGCGATCCGATCCATGGCATCCCCCGCCCCGACCGTGCCCTCCCGGAGGACTCGGAAGTAGAAGCCGAACCGGCCGGAGGCGAGCATCCGCTTGACCATGTCGGTGCGCTCGAAGCGGAGGTTGAGCTTCGCGCAGGGGAGCCGGGGCTGGGAGACCTCGAATTCGGCGTCGCCGATCCGGAAGCGATCGCCGATGCGGACGCCGTCTTCGAGCCAGCCGCCGGAGCAGGAGAGGTTTTCGCCGAAGACGCCCCAGGGGAGGTCGACGCCCGGCAGGTCGGCCCGCCAGGCGTCGTAGTGCTCGACCGGGTAGGCGTAGACCGCCTTGTCCGGGCCGCCGTGGACGGAGAGGTCGGCCTGGCGGTCGCCGTCGAGGTTCTCGAGCCGGACGGCGACCCGGCCCGCGACCGGCGCCTTGAAGATGCCGGTCGAGGTGGTCCGCCCCCGCCATTGCTTGAGCCGGGGGCGGCCGACGTTGACCGAGACGACCGATCCCATCAGTCGGCCCCCCCCACTCCGGTGTCCTCTGCGGGGTCGGCCCGGAATTCGTGGATCGGGGTGGAGAGGTGGAAGTCGATCCCCTCGATCTCGTAAGTCAGGTCGAAGAACGCGGCGACGGAACCGGAATCGGGGCGCGCGACCCGATAGGTCCAGGTCGTCTCGCCCCCGGTGCCCTCCGCTTCGACCGTCGAGGGCTCGTAGGCGTCGTCCCGCAGGTCGCGGTCGGCGGACCGGGCGACCCAGACGGTCACGGCCTTCGGCCGTCGGCCGGGGGGGGTGCTCAGCTCCAGGCCGGCCTCGCCGTCCCCGTCGATCGTCTTCCAGGAGAACTCCGGGCCGTCCTGGCCGGTGGCGACGTGGCGGACCAGGGCGCCGACGCCGTTGATCGCGTACTCGCGGTGCTCCTCCAGCCCGTGGCCGGCGTTGGGCAGGTTGACGACGTACTTGGCCCCCCGGATGTCGTCCCAGTAGAACCGCATCGAGTCGTGCGCCCAGTAGCGGTCGTTCGTGCCGTTGATCTGGACCACGGGGACGTCGATCGCGTCGAGGTAGAAATAAGGGTCGACGATCCGCCAGAGCTTGCGGCCGTCCTCGGTGTCGAAGGTCTCGGTCAGGCCCCTCCGGGTGTAGTCCTCGATCTGCTCGCTGTACTTGCCCCAGAGTTCCAGCTGGTTCCGGACGTTCTCCTTCATGTTCAGGGTCGGGATGACCATCGGGGCGATGGCGGCGACCCGGTCGTCGACGGCGCCGGTCAGCCAGGTGGTCCAGCCCCGCTTCGACGCCCCGGTGACGACGAACCGCTCGACGGGTTTGCCCTTCGACGCGGCGAACTCCTGGGCGGCGTCCATCGCCCGGACGGCGCTCTTGACCATCGGTTGCAGGAGCGGCCAGTCGTGCTCGCCGGTCTTGAGGAAGTTCATGAACGTCTCGCTGATGAGGTCGTCCTCGTAGCGGTCCCCCAGTAGGGGCTGATTCGGCACCTGGGGCAGCACGGCGACCCGGCAGCCGGCGGCATTGGCCAACGCGAAGGCCATGAGGTCGTCCGACGGCTTATGCTCCGACCGGCTGCTCCCGCCGGTGATGAACAGCACCATGAAATCCTCGTGGTCGACCCGGGTCGGCTCATAGATGCGGAACTGGTGGGTCCAGGGGATCCCCCGCCAGGTCTGGGAGGTCAGGTCGATGTGGTTGACGGTGCCGGTCGGGGTCGTGTCGTTCTTCGAGAGCTCCCAGGAGAAGCTGGGGTCGGGGGCCAGGACGTAGGACGTGAGGTCGGCCTTCACCGCGCCGCTCATCAGCAAGAACAAGGTGGGGGCGATCAGGGCACGAGGCATGGAGGGGGACTCCGATTCGATGGGTCGGGGCGAGGCGACGTCGCGTCGAGGGGACCTCGGCTCAGCGGCCCTCGAACAGGTCCCGTCCGAGCACGAGTGATCGCATCTTGGCATCGGCGACGGCCCGGGGCAACATCCAGAAGCCGCAATCCGGGTGGACGTAGCGGATCCGATCCGGACCGATCGCCTCCGAGGCCCGCTCGATCCGTCGGGCGACTTCCTCCGGCGCCTCGACGACGTTGTCCTTGATGTCGATCACCCCCAGGCCGAGGCCGATCCGGGGTTCCACCCCCTTCAGGGCTTCCAGGTCGTCGCCGGGCCTCCGGGCGAGTTCGAGGACGACGTGGTCGGCCTCCAGGGCGTTGAGGAAGGCGACCAGTTTCTCGTAGGTCCCGCGCTGGATCACCTGGCCGCCGTAATTGCCGAAGCAGAGGTGGACGGCCTTCTCCCCCGCGAACGCCCGCAGGACGCGGTTGATCCCGGAGGCGGCGATCGGCCCGTCGTCGGGGTTGCCGGTGACGTTCGCCTCGTCGACCTGGAGGACTCGGGCCGAGATCCCCTCGACCTGCCGGGCGAGCGCCCCGGCGAGGGCGTCGACCAGGGCCTCCCGGTCGCCGTAGTGGTCGTCGAGGAGGACCCGGGCGAGCATGTAGGGGCTGGTGACGGTGAACTTGCGGGGGCGGTCGGTCATCCCGGCCGCCTCGGCGTCCTCGGCGGGCAGGTCGAGGGAGCCCTCGTCGATCGGCCCGAGGACCACCCCGGCGGGGCGGGAGCGGTAGCGCATCGCCGGGTCGGCCCGCCATCGACGGACCTGGGCGGTGGTCGGCGAGGTGGAGATCCCCCCCATCGGCCGGATGAAGGCGTCGATCATCCCGTTGGTCTCGGGATGGTTCGGGTCGAAGCGGCCCAGCTCGCCGTCCCCGATCAGGTCGAGCCCGGCGAGTTCCTGGATCTTCAGGACCGCGAGCATCGCGTCCCGTTTCGCCTCCAGCGAGGGGAAGGCGCGGAGCCAGGACGGGACGGGATAGCTGCCGACGACGGTGCTGAGGATCATGGCGGGGGTTCCCCTCGGGCCCGATGGGGGCGCCGAGGGGTCGAGGATCGCCCGGCCGGGGGTGGTGGGTCAAGCCTGCCCCGGCTGCTCCGACCACATGGTCCGCAGTTGCACGAGGATCGGCCGGAACCACTCGTCCTCCCAGAGATGGAGGGAGGCGTCGGCCCAGGCCTCGCGTTCGGTCGTCCCCTCGCCGATCGTCCGGGGCCGGGCGGCGGAGTTGAGCACGATCTGCCAGCCCCGATCGCCCCGGGAGGCGGCCAGGGCGTCCGGGAAGAAGACCCGGACCAGGTCCTCGTCGATCATCGAAGCCCCCTCGCCGGTCGGCCGGGATAGGTCGGAGGATGGGTGCTGCCGGTTCGGGATCTCGGGGGGCTGCGGGCCGATCGGCGTGACCATCCCGGCGAGGATCGCAGATCGGACCTGCCGGGCGATCCGGTCCAGCCCCAGCTTCCGGGTCAGCTCCTCGTGGAGCGCCTCGGCCCGTTCCAGGCAGAGGTCGAGACGCTCGGCCAGCTCGACCGGGCCGAAACCGAAGGCCATTAAAACCAGGGCCCGACGCTTCGTCGGCGGCAGCCGTCGGCGGTGCCTCGGCCGCCTCGAGACGCCGGCCACCCGGACCTGGACGCCGTGCACCAGCCGGAGTTTCCCGCGGAAGCCGAGCTGGACCAGCGGGTGATCGTCCGGCAGCACCAGAGAGACCGTCTCCACAGGCTTGCCCTCTCGTCTGGGTTCGGGACCCGCCCCGAAGCGGGCGGACGACGACCCTCCCCGCCGGATGCCCGGTGGGCTGATGCGTCCTGATCCGTCCTCGGCGGGCCTTCGCGATCGTCCGTCCCGGCCCGGCGGCCCCGGGGACGTCCCCGGGGCCGACTCTCCCCATTCCCCGTACGGTCTCCCTCCCGGAGTGTCAGGATTCGGTGTCATTTTTTTAACGCAATCGGGGAGTCTTAAGACGGGAGATTTTCGCAAGTCATTCTCGATAAACGACTTTCGGTTTGCAGAAAAATGGCGGAGTCGGGGCGACCGCTCCGCGCATCACATGGGCTCGGCGATCCTGTAGAATTGGGATGGCTTCTCTGCTGCGCGGCGTCCATGAATCCCCGAGTGCCGGTCCGGGAGGGCGAGCGATGCGGGACGAGTCCGTCCACCTCAGCCGCATCTCGACGGAGTGGGATCTCGTCTTCCAGGCCCACAACGGGCCCCCCGACGTCGTCTCTTCGGCCCAGACGAAGCTGATGGCCCGATACGCCGGCGCCGTTCATCGCTATCTGCTGGGGGCGGTCCGGGATCCGGACCTCGCGGCCGATCTCGACCAGGAATTCGCCCTCCGGTTCCTCCGGGGCGACTTCCACCGCGCCGACCCGAGCCGGGGCCGATTCCGGGACTTCATCAAGCGGGCCCTGCGCAACCTGATGGTCGACCACCACCGGAAGCGCCGCCGGGTCGAGGTGCCGATCGGCGAAGGGGGCGTCCCCGAGCCGCCCGACCCGGATGGCGGCCTACCCGACTTCGACCGCCAGTTCACCGAGAGCTGGAAGCGGGAGCTGATGGCCCAGGCCTGGGCCTCCCTCGCCCGGCACCAGGAGCAGACCGGGCAGCCGCTGCACACGGTGCTCCAGCACCGGATGAAGCACCCCGAGGAGAAGTCCCCCGGGCTGGCGTCCCTCCTCACCCGGGCGATGGGGAAGCCCGTCTCGGCCGGCTGGGTCCGGGAGAACCTGTCCAGGGCCCGGGACCTGTACGTCGGGGCCCTCGTCGACGGGGTCCGGGCCTCGCTCGAGATACCCACCCGGGGGTCGATCCAGGAGGAGCTCGCCGACCTCGGCCTGCTCGAATATTGTCGCCCCTCGCTCCGGCGCCGCGGATTGTCCGACTGACCCGCGACCCTTCAACCGCCGAGGCCGAGCGAATCGAAGTCCCAGACCTCCTCGCCGGTGTATGAGCCGGGATCCGGCTCGACGGCGAAGCCGAAGCCCACGCAGTCGACGATCGAGCCGATCTCGAACCGTCCGCCCCGGACGACCGGGCCGATGATCGTGCCCTGCTCGGCGAGGAAGTCGGGGTGGGCGGCCAGGGCGGCCCGGCGATCGGCCTCCGGCAGGTAGGAGAGCCCGGGATGGTAGTGGTGGCCGTTCCGCTCGACATGCCCCAGGCCGAGGGTCGCCACCAGGCAGAGGTCGGCCTGGACCGGGACCACGCCGACGGAGCAGAGGTCCTCCCCCGTCATCAGGAAGCCCGACCGCCGGCCCCGGTCGTTCCGGAGCCAGGTCAGGCCGGAGTTGAGGATCGCCTTCGTCGGCCCCTTGCAATTCTTGCTGCTCACGCCGCGGTAGCCGACCTTCAGGGCCCGCCGGTAGGCGTCGGTCGTCCCGTCCGACTCGTCGATGATCACCGGACGCCAGGCCGAGAGCGACCGCACGCCCTCGGCGGCCGACTCGTCGAGCGCGATCGACCGCTCCAGGGGCTGCTCGATCGCGACGACGTTGTTCAGGAGGGTTTGCAGCCGGGCCTCGCTGCGAAGGACCTCGAACAGGCCGAGCAACGCGTCGGCGGACGTGAACTGCTCGTTGCCGTCGAGCGTGACGGCGTAATCCGGGCCCCGATGCCGCTCGACGACCCCGGCCACGGCGACGAGCCGGGCCCGATCCGCGTCCGGGTCGGCCGACAGCTTGACCTTGAAGTAGCGGAGCCCGGCCCGTTCCACGTAGGTCTCCAGCGCCTGCGGGAGCCCGTCGTCGACCCGATCCTCCTCGGGGATCTCGGCCCGGGTGAGCGGGTCGCCGAGGCCGACGGTGTGACGGACGAAGACCCACCGCCTCGGCGCCCCGGGCAGCCAGTCGGCGGGCCTCGTCCCGGACATCGAGGGCTCGACGACCCCCAGGTCGATCCCATAGAGGTCGCCCCGGACCGCGTCGGCGAAGCTCAGCCCGCTCGCCCTCGCCAGGGCATCCATCACGGCCCGCTCCACCAGGCTGATCCCGAAGGAGGCAAGCAGCGGGTTGAACCCCAGGCCGGCCGCCGCGTGACGGACTTCGAGGTTCGCGTCGACCCAGGATTCGAAGAACGCGCCCGGCCGCCCGGCCCGCTCGGAGAGAGCCGTCCGGGCCAGGCGGATCGAGGAGAGCTGGTCGGTGACCTGGTCGCGATACGATCGGCCCGGGGTCTTGTCGAACCAGCCGGGGGGGAGGCAGTCGCCCGACCAACCCCGATGCACGCGGCCGTCGACCTCGATGTCCACCTCGAGGACCGCCTGCGGGCATCGGCTCAGGGTGGCGGCGCCGTAGCGGAAGGGGATCCGGGTGGTCGAGTTCCTCAGGCCGAGCCGGGACTCCTTCAGGCTGTAGCGCATCGCGTCCTCGGCGGGGGGCGGTCGGGCCAGGGCGGGGGACGGCCCCGAGTCTGATCCTCGTCCGGGCCCTCGTCAACTCGGCGCGTCGGGTCAGGGCTTCGATTTCCTCCCCGACCCTCTCGAAGGTGATCGGCCCTTCGGGCTTGCCGGGGGGGCCGGGAGATCCGCGGTACAATAGGCGCACCTGGTGGCGGGGTCGGGGATCTTGGAGAGGCAGTAGGGGCATTCCTTGGTGGTCGGCCCGGAGGGATCCGGGGGATCGACGGCCTTGCGGATCGAGCCGACGACCTTCCTGATGACAAGGAACATCGCCAGCGCGATCAGGGCGAAGTTGACCACCGAGGCCAGGAAGCCGCCGACCTCGACTCGGCCGATCTTCCAGGAGGCGTAGGAATCCGCCCCCGGCGTCACGTAACTGAGCGTCGGCATGATGATGTGCGTGACCAGCCCGTCGACCACCCCCTGGAACGCCCCGCCGAGCACGACCGCCACGGCCAGCTCCAGCACGTTGCCCTTCAGGGCGAACCCCGTGAACTCCCCCCACCAGCGTGACAGCCATCGCATGAGCGGCCTCCCGATCGGGAACTCCGGTTTCGACCGACCTCTCCGCCCCGCACGCGACGTACCGGGGCCGATCCCACCCGGCCGGCCGGATGATCGGCCATGAGCGGCCGCCCCCGGGACGGCTTCCTCGCGGCGGCCCTGGCCTTCGAGCTGGGGCTGGCGGGCGTGGCCTGGCTCGTCGGCAGGCCGCTGGGCATCGACCCGCTGCGGGATTTCGACCCCACCGGCCGGGGGCTGGCGACCGGCATCCTCGCGACGGCGCCCCTGGTCCTCCTGCTGGTGCTCTGCGACCGGGATTCATTCCGGCCGATGCGACGGATCCGGGAAATCCTGGGAGAAGTGATCCTGCCCTTCCTGAGGGGGCGACCCGCGTTCCAGCTCGCGGCGCTCGCCGCGGCGGCGGGGATCGGCGAGGAGACGCTGTTCCGCGGTCTGATCCAGGCCGGGACGGCGGACCGGCTCGGCCCGGCCTCGGGGCTGATCCTGGCGTCGGTGACGTTCGGCCTGGTCCACGCGCTGACGCCCGCCTATGCGTTGATCGCCGGGCTGATCGGCGCATATCTGGGGGCGCTGTACCTGCTGACCGGGGACCTCACCGTGCCGGTCGTCGCCCACGGGCTGTACGACCTGGTCGCGCTGATCTACTTCCTCCGGACCGCTTCGGGCGATACGATCGGCCCCATCGAGCCCGCCCCGGAGGAGACGAACCCATGAGTCGCCCCCTGATCGCCCTGCTCTCATGCCTTTCCTCGGCACCCACCGCCCCGGCCGAAGAGCCGGTGCCGATCGCCTCCCGGCCGATCGAGATCCGGGGGATCTACGGCGGGGTGCCGAGGCAGATCTTCGAGCGGGGCGAAACCCTGGACGACTACGGCATCAACGCCGTCTGGATCGGCTCGGGGGCCCTCCGAGACGAGGACATCGCCCTGCTGAAAGCCGAGGGGGCGTCGGTCTTCGCCGAGTTCAACTCGATGCACGTCGCCTCGTTCGTCGAGCAGCACCCCGACGCCGCGCCGGTCGGACCCGACGGCGAGCCGAGTCCCCCTCCCGACGGCTGGCAGGGGGTCTGCCCGTCGCACCCGGGCTATCGGCGGTCCCGGATGGACGAGTTCCGGAGGGTCCTGGAGACCTTCGAGGTCGACGGCATCTGGCTCGACTATCACCACGCCCAGGCCAACTGGGAGCGGGAGGAGCCGATCCTGCCGGACACCTGCTTCTGCGACCGCTGCCTCGACCTATTCCGGGACCAGACCGGCGTCGGCCTTCCCGAGGCGCCCACCGCGGAGAATTCCGCCCGGCTGCTCGGCCCCCTCCGAGACGAGTGGGTCCGCTGGCGATGCGACCTGTTCACGGACTGGGTCCGCCAGTTCGGCCGCATCCGGGACGAGGTCCGGCCCGACGCCCTGCTCGGCACCTTCCATTGCCCCTGGTCCGAGGACGACTTCGACGGCGCCCTCCGCCGCACGCTGGCCATCGACCTGCACGCGCAGGCACCGCTATTCGACGTGCTCAGCCCGATGCCCTACCACGCCCGATTCGGCCACGCCGACGACCCGGGTTGGATCTCCCGACAACTTTCCTGGCTGGGAGGCCACCTCGGGGTCGAAGGCGAAGGCGGGGGGCGCCCGAGGGTCTGGCCGATCGTCCAGCTCTCCGACTGGGGCGAGGCGGTCCCCGTCGATCAGGTCGGGGAGGTGCTCGATCACGGGACCCGGGGGCCGTCGACCGGAGTCACGGTGTTCGCCTGGGGCGGCCTCGCCAGTGACTGGGACAAGGTGGGACGCCTCGGGGCGTTCTACCGGGATGTCGGCGGATCGGGGGATCCCGCGCCCTGATGCCGAGGAGGGGCGGATCGCTCGGCCACGTGTCGCCGAATTTCGTGTACAGTGGGGAGGGGTGGCCGCGGCCGAGCACCTCGGGACGCCGGGGCCGGGCGTCGCCTTGCAATCGATCGACGAGGGGAGCTGAACATGCCCGAACCCGAGCGGACCCCCGGGACCGGGGCGTCTCGGCAGTCCAGCCGGCTCGGCCCGAGCCTCTCGCTCCTGGGCCTGGCCTGCTGGGTCGTCACGATCGCCCTGTATCTGATGCTCAAACCGGAGGAGGCGATGCCGGGGGATCCGGTGTCGCGCCCGAAGGCGATCCAGGTCGTCCTGGTCTTCGTGGTCGGCTCGCTCGGGGTGTTCCTCTCCTCAATCGTCGCGGCGGTCGGCCTGTTCCTGAGCCTGACGGAGCAGCGGTTCCACCCCGGGCGTCGGGCCGTCCGGGGGATCGTCCTCGGCGCAGTCGGGGTCGCGGCCCTGGTGCTGGTCGTCGCGGAGATCCTCCGGATCGCGTTCCTGAAGGCCTGAGGGGCGGTCCGAGGGGCCTCGACTCGGCCGGGCCGGCCGGGCCTCAGGAGGTCGAGGGCGAGCAGGGCCTGGCCCTCGACGTCAAGGTCGACGCCGGATCGGGGGGGAGCCGCTCCAGGAAACCGTAGTGCCGGGCGAACCGCCATTGCCGATATCGGGCGTACCACGCCCTCCGGGCGGGATCCCGGGTCCGTCTAGCTCGAGACGCGTCCATGGTGACCCTCCGCAGGTCCTGGTCGAGGACTCTTCCACTACGGTAGTTGATGAATCACGACCCCGATCGGCCGGGAATCGCGGTCATTTCCCGGGCCCCGAGGATCCCCCCGACTGGACAGCGATCGGCCGGGGCGCAACAATGCCTCGGACAACGGCCCCGGCAGGACGCGACGCGGCTTCCGGGCCCCCCCCGGGGCCGAGGGGGGCGACCGGGGCGGGGACCCTATCGCGTCGGAACATGGTCGCCGATTACTACGAGATGCTCGGCATCCCCCAGGGGGCCGATCGGGCCGCCGTCGAGGAGGCCCTTGCGCGCTGCCAGCCGAAGTGGTCGGCCGGGGCCCGCAACCCGAAGCACCGGCATACCTATCACTCGTACCTCGACCAAATCCCCGCCATCCGGGCCACGCTGCTGGGCGACCCCACCGCCAGGGCGTCGTACGACGCCGAGCTGGCCGCGCTCCGCCGGGCCGAGCTGGACCGCAAGCTCGACGAGATCCAGCGACTCGTCCGCCTCCGGGCCTCCAAAGGCGGTTTGACCGTCTCCGACCGCGACCGCCTCCGGCGCGAGGCCGACCGGATCGGCGTCCCGGCCGAGGAGCTGGACCGGCTCCTGGAACCGATCGCGCCGATGCCCGAGGCCCCCGCCGAGGCCGACGAGCCCGACGAGCCCACCCCCGACGTGATCGACTCCGCCACCCGGGGCCAGATCCGCAGGACCCTCGAACACCTCGGCCGCCGGGATCTCTACGACGCCCTGGGGCTCCAGCGCGATGCCCCCCAGGCCGAGGTCGTCTCCCGGGCCGACGACGAACGCCGGCGATGGCGGCAGAAGTCCCGGGTCACGGCCGAGATGACCGCCTGGCTGGAGGCCGTCTCCTACGCCCAGTCCCACCTGGGCACCCCCGGGGCCCGGGCCCGGTACGACCGGACCCTGGAGTTCGAGGCCGAGGAGCGGTTCCTCGGCGCCGTCCGCTTCTGCCTCGAGGGGGAGGCGAGGCTCGCGTCCGGGGCGAAGGCGGCCCTGGTGGTCGAGGGGGAGAGCCTCGGCATCGGCCCCGACCGGGCCGATCGGCTGATCCGCCGCGCCTGCCGGGGGATGGGAGTCGCCTCGGGGGAGGCGCCGGAAGCCCGGACCGAGCCGGCCGGGCCGATCCGGCTGCTGCGGTGCCGGTCCTGCCGGGGCGTCACCCAGCATCGGGACGCGGAGAAGAACGGCCGGGCCTGCCGGCATTGCGGGGATTCCCTCCGCTGGGAATGCCCGATCTGCAAGCGGGGCCGCTGGGTCGACGAGCCCCGATGCGCCTGCGGCTTCCGGCTTGAGCTCCGGGAGCCGATGCTCCGCCACTTCGAGGCCGCCCGCCGCGCCCACAAGGCCCGGGACTACGCCTCGGCCCTGGCCCACCTGCATCGCATCCAGGAATTCGCCCCCGACCACGCCGGGACGAGGAAGGCGGTCGAGCGGGTCAAGCAGCGCCTCTCGGAGATCGAGCGGGCCCGGTCGGGCTTCGAGCAGGAACTCTCCCGTCGGCACCTGCTCAAGGCCCAGTCCGCCCTGAGGGCCTGGGCCTCGATGGTCGACCCCACCGACCCCGAGGTCCGCAAGGCGTTCGACGAGGTCAACCGGGGGCTCCGGGAAGCCCGTTCCCTCTCGGCCCGGGGCTCGTCGCTGCTCGGCAGCGACCCGGCCGAGGCCCGGACGCTGCTCCGACGCGCCCTGGAGTGGTCCGCCGACCTGGACGAGGCCCGCGACGCCCTCCGGCGATGCCCCCCCGACCCCCCGACCGACCTAAGGGCCGAGGTCGAGCGCGATGCCGTGGTCCTGCGATGGACCCCGCCGGCCCCCGACGGGCTCGGGCCGGTGAGCATCCGGGTCGTCCGCAAGGCTCGGGGGGTCCCGGCCTCCCCGGCCGACGGCACCGTCATCGCCGAGACGGACGCGACCGAGTGCCGGGACCCGGCCGCCTCCCCCGGCGAGGTCGTCGGCTATGCGGCCTTCGGCCGGAGGGACGGGGTCGACTCGGTGGCCCCGGCCGTCGTCGGGCCGGTCCTCGTGCTGGCCGACGTGCAGGACGTCCGGGTCGACGCCCGGAGCGGCGAGGTCGGCCTCTCCTGGCGGCTGCCCCGGGGCGCGACCGGCGTCCGTGTCGCCCGGAAGCAGGGGTCCCCCCCGACCGGGCCCGACGACGGGGTCCGGGTCGACGCCCTCCCCGACGGGGCCGGTGACCGGGGGCTGGACGACGACCGCGTCTACCATTACCGCATCTTCGCCTGCTACCGGACCCCCGAGGGGAAGGAACGCCTCTCCCGGGGGGTCTCGATCGCCGCGATGCCCCACCCGCCCGTCTCCGGCCTGATCTCCCTGGTGCCGGCCCCGATGCCCGACGGCCGGGTCCACTTCTCCTGGGAGGAGCCCGAGCGGGGCCAGGTCAAGATCCTCCGGTCCGATCGGCCCCCGGCCCTGCTGGAAGGCCAGCGGATCCCGGCCGGGCAGGCCGACGCCCTCGAAGGTCACTGGCTGGCGACCACCGCGACGGACCACGCCGTCGACGCCCGGCCGCCGACCTCGGGCCTCTGCTATTACACCCCCTTCACCTTCTGGGCCGGCACCTGCGCCGTCGGCCGCCCCGTGGCGTCGACCCGGATCCCCGACCCGAGCGAGCTCCGGGCCGTCCGGATCGGCGGTTCGGGCCGCGTGCACCTGCGATGGCGATGGAGCCCGGCGACCTCCCAGTCGCTCGTGCTGCTCAAGGCCGGGGCCCCCGCCGACGGCCCGGACGACCCCGCCGCCGATCGGCTGGTCGTCTCCGAACTGGAATACGGCCGCCAGGGGTTCGCCCCGCTGGACCTCCCCCCCGGCGAGGTCGCGCCGTACCACATCACCGTCCTGGGCCTCGCCGAGGTCGACGGCCGGATCCTCCACTCCCCCGGGGTCGAACCGACCGCCCGGACCGTCGTCCCCGGCCCCTCCCCGGAGGTCAGCGTCTCTTACAGCATCCGACGGCCTCGGCTCCCCGGCCGCCCCTGGGCCCTCGCCGTGCAAACCGACCCTCCCGGCTCCCCGGTCCCGCCGATGGTCCTCGTCGGCCACCCCCGGACCGTCCCCCTGACGGCCGACGACGGCGAGCTGATCGCGGCGATCCCCTCGGGCCGCGGGGGTGATTCCTTCCGGATCCCCCCAGTTCACCGAATCAGCGATTTCCGCCTCCGCCTCTTTGTTGATCCCACTCTCCCCATCGACCAGATTCCCCCAATCCGCCTCCGTCACCCCGAAGCGGAGCGGACGCGCGTCTGATCCCCATCGCCCGCAGACGCCTGTCGCTTGGTCCTTGCAGGGCAGGGACTTACGCTCCGATGGGCGGCGAGGACGGTCGTTCGAGGCACGCGACCCAACCACACATGCAAGCGTGCCCGAAATGGTCTCGGATGGGATCCGTGCCTCCGAGGGAATGCGCTCCCGAACCCATTGCACGATTATGGGTTGCGGCGATCGCCGTCCCGTTACTCGACGGGGAGGGGAGGGGTGTCCCGGGGCGGGATCGGGGCCAGGGGCGGTCCGGTCGCATTACTTCGGCACCCGGAACCGCTATAATGGATCGGATCGAGCACGGACGGCGGCTCTCGCCCGGTCTCCTCCGACCGTCCCCGTCGGGGGGGCGAGCCGGGCTCCCCAAGCGGCAGGACCAGAAGACCATGAATCGGTTGCAATCCAACGCGGACGATTTTTATATCAATGTCAATTTGAATACGGAAATGGAGCTCCCCACCGCCCGGGACACGGTGCTGCACTTCTTCGAGCAGATGAAGAAGGGGTTCCCCGAGCTCCAGAATTTCTACACGAGGGAGAACGGCGACCTGGTGCTGGAGGGGGACAAGGATCGGGGCAGCTACCGCTGGTTGGCGATCGAACAGCGTCGGCTCTGCTCCGGCTTCGTCAACCCGCCGACCCCCGAGGAGGTCTACCGGCAGCACGAGATGGTGCTGGACCTGGCCCCCCACCTGCTGACGATCAGCGTCCTGGACTGCGAGGCCCTGGACGTGATGTTCGGCTTCGACCTGACCTACGAGGGGAACCACGACGAGGTCGTGGCGGAGGCCCTCGGCATCGGTTGGGGGCCGGAAGGCCTGCTCGACGTGGCCGGCGGCCGGGTGATCCACTATGAGCCGTCGGTCACCCTGGCCCTGGAGGAGTCGTGCCGGCTGCAGTGCCGGCTGAGCGTCGAGACCCGGACCAACGCCTATCAGATCCGGACCGGCGAGTACGCCGAGGACCAGATCAGCGTCTACTTCACGGTCCGGCAATACTGGGGCACGGGGCCGGAGCGGAGCTTCGTCGACTCGTTCCGCCGCCAGTGCGAGATCGGCGAGGAACTGGTCCAGGAGAAGGTGATCCCCCGGATCGTGCAGCCCCTGGCGCAGGCGATCGCCTCGCGGTGACCCGGGCCCTGCGGGCCGGGCCGGGGCGGGGGACTTGCCCCACCGGTCGGATCCATCGAGAATCGAGCGCGGCCCCGGGCCGGTCCCCTCCCAGAGGGCCGGCAGGGGCCGCTTCCCTGCGCGGAGCGAACCCGAGACCCGCCTCCCCGACCCGGATGTCCTTCCCATGCCCCGCCTCAGCTCCCTGGCCCGGAACCTGACCACCGAGACGGCCTTCAGCGTCCTGGCCGTCGCCCGGTCGCTCAAGGCGACCGGCAAGGAGGTGGTCGAGCTGGAGATCGGCGACAGCCCGTTCCCGAGCACGCCGAACGCCAAGGAGGCGGGCATCCGGGCGATCCAGGAGAACCGGACCGGATACTGCCCCAGCCTCGGGCTGCCGGAGCTTCGCAGGGCCGCGGCGGGATTCGTGGGGGAATTCGGCATCGAGGCCGACGCGGATCACGTGATCGTCGCGTCCGGGGCCAAGCCCTTCGAGACGTACTTCGCCGAGGCGCTGATGGAGCCCGACGACGGGGTCTTGATCTTCGGCCCCCAGTTCCCGACCTACGTGCCGAACCTCAATCGGGTGGGGGCCAGGCCGGTCGTGGTCCCGCTCCGGGCCGAGGACCGCTTCCGCCCCCGGGCCGAGCACGTCGCCGCCTTCCTCCGGGAGGACCATCGCCCCCGGGCCGTCATCCTCAATTCCCCCCACAACCCCACCGGCGGCGTGGCGACCGGGGCTGACCTCGACGCGATCGCCGACTTGGTCCGGGGCACGGAGCTGGTGGTCCTCTCGGATGAGCCATACTGCCACATGGTCTGGGAGGGGACCCACGAGTCGCTGCTCTCCCGACCGGGGATGATGGAGCACGTCGTCGCCGCGTACACGATGAGCAAGTCCTACAGCATGAGCGGCTGGCGGATCGGCTTCGCGGTCGCCCACCCGGACGTGATCCAGGCGATGGGGAAGCTGATCAACACCTCGTCCTCCTGCAGCCCGCCGTTCGCCCAGCTCGGCGCGGTGGCCGCCCTGGAGCGGGACGCCGAGACGAGGGACGAGTACATGGGGCGCTTCCGCCGCAAGGTCGAGCGCCTCTCCGACGGCCTGGCGACGATCGAGGGCGTCTCCGTCGACCGGCCGGCGGGCACCTTCTACGTCTTCCCGGACGTCCGGCAGGCCTGCAATCGCCTGGGCCTGACCTCACACGGCCTGGCGATGTACCTGCTGCAAGGGGCCGACGACCGCTTCGGGGTCGCCTGCCTCGGCGGCGAATGCTTCGGGCCGGAGGGGGCCGGATTCCTCCGGTTCAGTTGCGCCGAGCCCGACGAGCAGATCGACCGGGCCCTCGCGTTCCTGCCGGAGGCGATGACCCGAGTAGACCGGGTCCGACGCTACCTCGACGTCCACCCCGAGCATGCGTTGGCCGTGCCCTACGTCCCCTGAGATCCCAAGGGATCCCCGACGGCCGGGCGGCCGCGGTCACCCCCCCGCCGGGGGGGCCAGGGCGATCCGCGCACCGTCCGGCGGGGCGGCGTAGTCGGGGGCCGGCAGGGCCAGGGGGTCGGCCACGATCCGGTCGCCGGGCTCCAGGCCGCCCAGGATCTCGGCATAGACCGGGTTCCTCAGGCCGACGTCGAGCTTCTTCCAGGTGACGCTGCCGTCTCGGGACGAGATCGCCGCGAAGGGGGTCTGCTCGACCCACCGGATCGCCTGGAGCGGGACCCTGGTCACCTCGGACCGCTCCCCCAGGTGGAACGCCACCTCGGCGCTGAGCCCAGGGCGGAGGCCCTCGAAGCCCCCGGTGATGACCACCGTGGCGTTGTAGAGCTTCACGTCGGAGACGATGTTGGCCGGCACCGGGATCGGCTTGATCTCCTTGACCACGCCCCGGAGGGGACGGTCGGGGAAGGCGTCGATCCGGATCGACGCCTCCATCCCCTCCCTCACCGAGTTGATCTTGGACTCGTTGATCTTGACCAGGACCTGCATGTTGTCCGGGTCGGGCAGCTGGATGACGGCCTGGTTCTCCCGGACGGTGGAGCCTTCCGCGATCTCGTCCTCGACGCTGCCCCAGGAGTTGGTGTTGCGGGCGTAGACGACCACCCCGGTGGCCGGGGCGTAGAGCTTGCAATTGGCGATCGCCCGCTCCAGCCGCTTGAGCCGATCGTCCTCGACCTGGAAGGCGGCCTTCTGGCTCAACAGGTCGGCCTTCACCGCCTCGACCTTGGCCTCGAGACTCGTGATGATCCGACGGCCGGTGTAGTCGATGAGGCGGCGCTGCATCTCCCGGGCGTTCTCCAGCTCGATCTGCCACTGCTCCAGCAGCAATCGGTCGCCGAGGAGTTGGGAGTCGGAGTTGAGGCCCTTGCGATTGAGGTCCAGCGCCCACTCGTAGGTCAGCTTGGCCTCCTGCTGCTTGGTCCGGCAATTGGTGAGGTATTGCTCGACGAGCTTGATGTCCTGCGGGTAGATGCCGTCGCGGTATTCCCGGAGTTCGATCTCGGCGACCTGGAGGATCGTCTCGGCCTGCACGACCGAGGAGAGCGCCTGGGCGTGTCGGATCCGCTGCAACTGGAGCTCGTCGAAGAAGGCGGCGCTGTCCAGTTCGCAGACGAGCGTACCGGGCTCGACCCGGCTGCCCTCGTCGATGATCCAGATGATCCGAGTCGCCCCGGCCCGCTCATTTTCCTCGTCGCCTCGACCGCCGCCTCCGCCGCCGCCGCTACCTCCGCCGCCACCGGCTCCGCCCAGGGTCGCGATCGTCGTCGAGCTGCCGGAGCCGGACATCCCTCCCGGATTCAAGGGCATATGAGGGGTGGCGCGGAAGGAGAAGCTGCGGATATTCGGTCGATCCGCGAGGGCCGAAGCTTGGGAGCCACCTCCCATTCCGCCGCCGCCGCCGCCCGCGCCGCCCCCGCCCCCACCAGAGCCGCCGCCCGAGCCGCCCCTACCCCCACTTCCCCCCGAGGCCCCGCCCGAGCCACCCATTCCCCCGGCGGCTCCCGTACCGCCGGCCCCTCCCGTTCCCCCGGTCCCGCCGATCCCTCCCGTTCCCCCGGTCCCGCCGACCCCTCCCGTCGAGGACGTCCCGCCGCGCGTCCCTCCCGAAGTGCCGCCCGAACCCCGGGAAGATCCGCCGCCCCCCCCGCCGCCGCCCCGCCCACCCATCGAGCCGCCGTCCGGGCCGCCGACGGTGCCGAGCAGGGCCTCGACCTCGCAATAAATCGTGGTATTGTTGGCGCTCTCCAGCGACCCGCTCTCGACGAGGTAGGAACGGATCGTCCCCTGATCGACCAGGACGCTGGGCAACCCCCGATCGTCGTCCGCCGCCAGCAGGGGCATCGAGCTGATCTGGTTTCGGAAGGCGAAGGCCGCGGCGCCGGCCGACCCCAGTAGGACGAGGGCCACGACCAGGCGGACGAACGTCGATCGCCGGCGGGAGGGCCGGGGATGCGGCGCACGCGTGACGACCGTGGGGGGGGCGCCCGTCGACATCAAGCCGCTCCGAGTGACAGGAGGAGATCGGTCAAACGATCCGGGAGGACGGATCGGACGGCCCGGGGATCGGCCGTCGAGAAATTGGCTCGTTCGATCTATCAACAGTCTTACCGGCGACTGGGGGCCTGGTCAAGCGTCGGCCCCCGATCCGATCGCGATGGATGGATGTGTCGTGAGGTCGAATCGGGGGCCTGCGGCGTCCGGGCCCGGGGCCGCCCGGCGGGGTGGCCGCCCCGGACGTTCGACGGCCTGTAGGCCCGAGTCCCGCTGTGGTAAGGTACGGGCGATCGAGGCGTCCCGGCATGCCATGAGCATCGAGGGGTCGGACACGGGCCCGGGTCGAGGTCGACGCCGCCCGGGTCGAGGTCCACGCGAGGCCTCCCGAAGCCGAGATTTCTTGCCACTCCAGAGGAACGACACCCATGGCCGAGTACAGCCTGCCGCCGCTGCCCTACCCCTCCAACGCCCTGGAGCCGAACATCGACGCCCAGACGATGGAGATCCACCACGGCAAACACCACAACACCTACGTCACCAAGCTCAACGACGCCCTGAAGGATCACCCCGACCACCAGGGGAAGCCGATCGAGGAGTTGATCTCCGACCTGGACGCCCTGCCCGAGTCGGCCCGGGGGGCCGTCCGGAATAACGGCGGGGGCCACGCCAACCATTCCCTCTTCTGGACGATCATGAAGCCGGGAGGCGGCGGCCCGCCGACCGGGGCGGTGGCCCAGGCGATCGACGACGCCTTCGGCGGCTTCGACGCCTTCAAGGACGAGTTCTCCAAGGCCGCCGCCGGCCGATTCGGCTCCGGCTGGGCCTGGCTGGTGGTGAAGGGGGGCAAGCTCGCCATCACCTCCACCCCGAACCAGGACAACCCCCTGATGGACGGCTCGGGGACCCCCATCCTCGGCCTCGACGTCTGGGAGCATGCCTACTACCTGAAGTACCAGAACAAGCGGCCCGACTACGTCGCCGCCTGGTGGAACACGATCAACTGGGACGAGGTCGACCGCCGTTTCCGGGCCGCCAAGGGCTAATCGTCCCCCCGGGCGGTCCGACCCGATCACCGGGCCCCGCCCCCCGCCTCGGGGGGGCGGGGCGGCCCGGCTTGACCGCCGGGGAGGATCGGCTATGATCCCGATCGCCCCGCGGGTCGGACCCGTCCGGGGAGGTTCCACGTCCGTGACGCCCCGGGCCCCGTTGACGCTCGCTCGACCGAGCCGCTCCCTCCGATCGACACCCGCCCGGCCCGGGCGAACCGGGACGCTCGACGCCCCCGACCGGCTTCCGTCTTCGGGGTGCTTCGCCCGCCCGGCGCCATTCAGGAAGGGAGGGAATGCCGATGGATCGGCTTCTGATGCAGCGAGGCCTGGTCGCCCTGGGCGGCATGGCCCTGATCTTGGCCGCTACGGGGTGTCGCGACCGGAACCTCCGGGTCCCGCCGCCGACCCACTATTCCGACGGCGGGGCCGCCGTGCCCGAGGCCGGCTACGCCGCCCCCGCGCTCGACCCGACTGCGATCGACCCCTACGCGGGCAGCCCCTACGGGGCGGCCGCCGGCAGCTACGACCCCGCCGCGGCCCCGACCTCCGGCTCGTACGACCCCGTCGCCGGCGGGTATGACCCGTACGCGGCCCCGGCCGGGGCCGACGCCTATGCCGACCCGGCCGGGTCGCCCTACGGCGCCTCCCCGTCGGCATCGACCGCCCCGATGTCCTACGACCCGTCGGCCTCCTCCGCCGGGGTCTTCGCGTCTCCCTCGTCGGCGTCGGGATACGACCCCATGAGCGCCGGGATGGCCGCCGGGCCGGCCGACGTCTCCGATTTCGGCTCCTCCTACTCGGCGGGCCCGGCCGACCTGCCCGCCATCGACGGCGGCATCACGGCGCCCCCGGTCCCCGGCGACCTGCCCCCGATGCCTTGACCCCGACCGGCCCCCCGAGGGCCGGACCCCGACCCGAGGTACCCGTCCGGGGGGTGTCTCCTCGCGACCGATCGCGGGGGCGCCCCCCTGGTCGATCCCACCCCTAATGGCCCCAACCGACCCCGACACGCCATCGACGCCGACCCCGACGATCCTCTACGAGGACGTCCATTGCCTCGTCGTGGTCAAGCCGGCGGGCATGCTCACCCAGGGGCGCCCGAGGGAGGGGATAAGCCTGGAAGGGGTGCTCCGCGGCTACCTCGCGCCGCAGGGCCCGGACGAGGTCTACCTCGCCGCCGTCCACCGGCTCGACCGGCCCGTCTCGGGCGTGATGATCTGGGGCAAGACGCCCAAGGCCGCCCGTCGCCTGCACGAGCAGTTCTCCGGGCGGGAGGTCGAGAAGCAGTACTGGGCGATCGTCCCCGGCCGTCCGGCCCCCCCCGAAGGGCTCTGGGACGACTGGCTCTGCGAGGAGGACACCGGCCTCGGGCCGGTGGTCCAGGTCTGCCTCGCCGACGCCCCCCGGGCCCGACACGCGCTCACCCGCTACCGGGTCGAGCCGCCGGGCGCCGCCCCCGAGGGCTGCTCCTGGCTCAGGCTCTGGCCGAGGACCGGCCGGACGCATCAGCTCCGGGTCCAGGCGTCGTCCCGGGGGTGGCCGATCCTGGGGGACCGGGCGTACGGCTCCGACCGGGCCTTCCCGGTCGGGATCGCCTTGCATTCGCGGTCGCTGGCGATCCGGCACCCCATGCTCCGGACCGAGCTTTCATTCCGGGCCCCGGTGCCGGGGCACTGGTCGGAGGCCGGGTTCACGCCGCCCGGGGACTGAACGCCGGGGGCGTCGCTCAGTCCTCGCCGATGCCGATCTCCAGGACCTTGAACTTGATCGTCCCCTGCGGGACGGCGATCTCGGCCACCTCGCCCACCTTCTTGCCGATGAGGCCCTCGCCGATCGGGCTGCTCGTGAGGATCCGGTTGCGGTCGTAGTCCTCGTCCCCGGGGCCGACGAGGGTGAACTCCTCCTCGTCGTCGAGGTCCATGTCCAGCACCTTCACCTTCGAGCCGAAGACGACGCGGTCGGTGGGCAGGTTCGAGCGGTCGACGATGTAGGCGCGGCCGAGCTGGTCCTCGAGCAGGACGATCTTGGCCTGGAGCTCCCCCTGCTTCTCCCGGGCGGCGTGGTACTCGGCGTTCTCGGACAGGTCCCCGAAGGCCCGAGCCTCGGCCACTTGCTCGGTGATCTTGGTCATCTCGACGTTCTTCAGGTGGTCGAGTTCGGCCTTCTTCTTCTCGTAGCCTTCCTTCGACACGGGGATGCGGTCCGTGGACATGCCGCGAGTCTCCTGATGCGTCTGACGTCCCCCGGCCGGGGGACGGCGAGCGACGACGGGTCGGGGCGGCCGACGCCGCCGAAGTGGGGTGAGATTCCGGGCCGACCGAGATGGCCCGGTGGATCTCGGAAACCTCGATCACGTTAATGCAAAAGACCGCGACCCGGAGTAAGGTTCCGGGTCGCGGCTGGGGGCGTTTCCGTACGGATGAGCGTAGTGCCTGGCCGACGGGGACGCAAGCCCCCGTCGGCCGCCCGGCCCGGCATGCATCACTCGTGCCGGAGGGCCTCGATCGGGTCCATCTTGGCCGCCCGGTTCGCCGGGTAGAGCCCGGCCACGATGCCGACGAGCACCGAGACGCCGAACGAGAGGATCACCGACTCCGGCGTCACCACCGCCTTGATCTCGGAGAACTGGGTGATCAGGGGGGGGACGAAGACGCCGATCGCGACGCCGATCAGGCCGCCGATGCCCGAGAGCACGACCGTCTCGATGAGGAACTGCTGGGTGATGTCCCGACGCTTGGCCCCCAGGGCGCGGCGGATGCCGATCTCCCGGGTCCGCTCGGTCACGGTCGCCAGCATGATGTTCATGATGCCGATGCCGCCGACGATCAGCGAGATGGCCGCGATCGAGCCCAGCACCAGGCTGAAGATGGCCGCCTGCCGCTTGGCCTGCTCCAGCAGGTCGTACGGCACCACCATGTCGACGTCCTTCTTCTCCTCGTGGAACGGCTTCACGGCGGCCTCGATCACCGGGGCGGTGATGGGGACCTCCTCGATCTCGCTGACCTGCAGGGTGATCTGGGAGAGTTGCGTCTCCTCGGCCTCCTGCGAGCCCGCCCGGCTGGAGAGGATCCGCTCGCCGAAGCGGACCCGGCAGGTGTTCAGCGGGATGTAGACGTCCTTGTCGTACTCCTGGGCGGCGAGGCTGCCGCCGATGGCGGCCGTCGAGCCGCGTCGCCGGGTCACGCCCACCACCGTGTAGTAGTCGTTGCCGATCTTCACCGACTGCCGGAGCGGGTTCTCGAACGGGAAGAGCTGGCTGGCGGTCTCGGCGGCGAGCACGCAGTAGTTCTCGTAGTGCTCGTTGTCCGAGGGGAGCAGGAACCGGCCGCGCTCGATCTGGAGGCGGTTGAATTCCAGGTAGTCGTGCGTGGTGCCGACCACACGGGCCTCGATCGCGTGGTTCGCCCGGCGGACCTCCCGGCGGATCTCCCGGATCGGCAGGGCCCGGGTGATGGTGGGCACGGTGGCGAGGATCCGGTCGTAATCCTCGTACTTCAGGCCGTAGTTGAGCACCCGGGAGGGGCGGCCGCCGGTGCCCTGGCTCTGGGCGTCCTGGCTCGGCTTGACCGACCGGTAGATGATGTTGGTGGCGCCGAGCTGGGCGATCTGCTCCTGGGCGTCCCGGGCCGCCCCCTCGCCGACGGCCAGCATCATGATCACGGCGGCGACGCCGAAGACCACGCCCAGGATCGTCAGGGACGACCGGAGCTTGTGCAGCAGCAGGCTCTTGACGCCCAGATTCACGCTTCGCCAGATGCGTCCCATCGCTCGGTTCTCTCGCCGTGAGTGGTCAGGCCGGGGCCAGCGCCGCGCCGGGCAGGCCGGTGCCGAGGCCGAGGCCGACGACCTCCGGCGGCTCGCCCTTCATCCGCTCGCTCGGGGCGTCGGTGATGATCTGTCCGTCCCGCATCCGGATGACCCGCCGGGCGTGCTCGGCGATGTCGTCCTCGTGGGTGACCATGATGATGGTCTTGCCCGTCTGGTTGAGCCGCTCCAGCATCGCCATGATCTCGTCGCTGGTGGCGCTGTCGAGGTTGCCGGTGGCCTCGTCGGCCAGGATGATGTAGGGGTCGTTGACCAGCGACCGGGCGATCGCCACCCGCTGCTGCTGGCCGCCGGAGAGCTGGTTGGGGCGGTGATCCATCCGGTCGCCGAGCCCGACCATCTCGGCCAGTTCCAGCGTCCGGGCGTCGTCCTCCTCGGAGACTTTCCCCGAGCCCTGGTAGGTCAGCGGGAGCTGGATGTTCTCGTGGACCGTGTACTGCTGGATCAGGTTGTAGGCCTGGAAGATGAAGCCGATGTATCGGCTCCGGATCTCCGAGAGCTCGTCGTCGGTGAGCTGGGCCACGTCCTGGTCGCCGAGCAGGTACTGGCCGCTGGTGGGGCGGTCGAGGCAGCCGAGCAGGTTGAGCATGGTGCTCTTGCCCGACCCCGAGGCGCCCATGATCGCCACGTACTCGCCGGGGTAGAAGTCGACCGAGACCCCGCGGAGGGCGTGGACGACGATCGCCTCGTGGCGACCGCCGGCCTTGCCCATCACGTACTGCTTGCGGATGTCCCGGAGGCGGACGATCGGCTGGGCCCCGGAGGTACCCGGCCGTTCGTCCATGAGCGGGAAGTCGTCCATCACGGTCACTGCTGGGCACCTCCGCCGCCGGGGCCACCCTGGCCGCCTCGACGACCGCCGCCGGGCCCGCCGGGGCCACCTCCGCCGGGTCCGCCGCCACCGGGCCCGCCGAAGCCACCGGGAGGGCCGCCGGCCCCGCCCATCGACTTCATCCGATCGAGGGCCTGCTGGGCGGCCGCGTCGTCCATGCCCGCCTTCTTGAGGATTTCCTTCTTCTCGTCGTCGGTGCCGGTGAAGAGCTTCTGGCGGTCCTCCGCGCTGATCTTGGAGAACATCTCGCGCATCCCGCCGGCGGCCCCGCCGGCACCGGCGGCGGCCCTGGCGGAGGGCTGCTCGCTGGCGGCCTTGGCCTTGGCGGCGTCCTCGTCGTTCCAGCTGCCCAGGTCCTCGGCGGACTTCCGGTCGCCGCCGGCCCCGAAGGCGTCCCGCTTCTCGGCCTCGGTCATGATCGACCGGGGATCCAGGGCCACGCGCTCGCCCTCGACCAGCCCCTCGTCGATCTCGACGTACTTGGTGTTGGACATGCCGACCTCGACCGGCCGGTTCTCCCAGCCCCCGTCGGGGCGGACGACCCAGACGTGGTGCCGGCCGCCGTACTCGATGATCGCCTGGACCGGGACGCTGACCACGTCCTCCATCCGGGCGATGAGGATCGTCACCTCGGCCGTCATGCCGGGGCGGAGCCCCTCGTGGGCGTTCTCGACCTTGACCAGCGTGGTGTAGACCTTCACGTCGGAGCTGAAGAAGCTGGTGGGGTCGGGCAGCGGCTTGACTTCCAGCAGCGTGCCGCTGAGCTCGTTGTTGGGGAACGCGTCGATCCGGATCCGGGAGCTCATGCCCGGCTTGACCTTGTCGATCATCGACTCATGCACCTTCGTATTGACCTGCATGTTGTCGATGTCGGGGAGCTTGAAGATCGTCTGCCGCTCGCGGACGGTGGCCCCTTCCATGATCGAGGGGCCTTCCTGGCTGCCCCAGCGGCCTTCCTCCTGGTGATAGACGACGATGCCGGGGCCGGGGGCGTAGATCTTGCACTTCTCGATCATCCGCCGCAGCCGCTCCTCCTTCTCCTTCTCCAGCTCGAAGGTCGACTTCTTGGCCAGCTCGTCGGCCTTGGCCTTCTCGACGTCGCCCTCGAGCGACTTGATCTGCTTCTCGTAGGTGTACTGCTTGAGCACCTCGAGCTTCTTCTCGGCCTGCTCCAGGTTGAAGGTGGCCCGCTGCAGGTCGTACTTGTCGCTGAGGTTCTGGGCCTGGCTGATGTAGCCCAGGCCGAGCATGTCGTTGGACCAGTCGAGGCGGTCCTTGGAGCGTTCCAGCTCCGACTGGGCGAGCTTGATCTCGCCCATTACCGTCTTCTCTTCCTGGGGGTAGATGCCCTTCTTGTATTCCTCGACGTTGATCTCGGCGACCTCGCGGGTCTTGATCGCGTTGGCGTAGTCGGCCTGGGCCCGCTCGGTGGCGATCTGCTGGTTGGCCAGGTTGTCGGTCAGGGCCGCCGAGTCCAGCTCGCAGACGAGCTGGTCCTTCACCACCTTGGTCCCCTCGGGCAGGATCATGATGATGGTGGTCTGCCCCTCGACCTCGCTCTTGGCCTCCAGGTTGTTGGTGCTCTCGAGGTTGCCGCGCTCCTTGACGGTGACGATCAGCGGGCCGCGCTTGGCCTCATACGTCAGGACGGTCGGCGCCGCCGGGCCCAGCCACTTGGCCAGGCCCGGGATCGAGGAGAGGGTGGCGCCGCCGGCCGAGTCGGCCTGGGTCAGGGCGAAGTAGCCGGCGGTGCCGACGACGGCGCATCCCATCGTCAGCACGGCCAGACGGCGGCCCAGCTTAGAGCCCCGACGCTTCGGGGCCGGCGTCTGGCCCGAGGACGATCGGCGGAGCGGGGGCACGTTCGACTCCTCCGGCGCCGTCGCCGAGGGATGCTGAGGGGCTTGCTGCAGGGAAAAGTTCATAAAAGGCCTCCCACTCGTCGTATGGCATGATGCCGAGGTCGCGATACAGGGCAAGGCGGGTCGTCTGGTACTGGACCCAGCTGGAGATCAGGCCGTTCTGGGCGTTGTTCACGCCGTTGAGGCCTCGGAGCAAAGTCAGGACGAGCTGGCTGCCCCCCGAGCTGCCGCCGGTGCTCCGGGGGGGTTCCAGGAAGCTCTGGAACGACTGGTCCAGGGTCACCAGGGCGGCGATGTAGGACGTCTTCTGGATTTCGTACCCCTGATACTGCACCTGGAGCTGGCGGAGGTTCTGGCGGAGCTGATTCTTCAGGGAGTCCTCGACCTGCATCAGTGAGCGCCGGGCCCGCTGGTAGGCGATCAGGGAGGCGACGTACTGGTTCCGCTCGGAGAGCCGGATCAGCGGCAGCTCGGCCCGCAGGGCCAGGTTGAACTGCTTGGTCTGCTCGTCGAAGCCGAACGGGTTGTTGCTGGTGGCGAGCGGCGTGAGGTACTGGTTGGAGAGCGTCGCGGTGAAGATGCCCTGCAGGGCGTTGGCCGTGACGGCCAGTTGGCGCCATGCATCATAAAGCGTCGCCCGGGCGTTCATCAAGTCGAGCCGGTTCTCCAGGGCGACCCGCTGGCCGGAGCGGAGCAGGTCCTCGAGCTGGTCGTTGGCCTGATTGTACACCTCACGCTCGGCCTCGATCAGGTCGGAGATCTCCTGCTGGTCGCGGCGGTCGAGCTCCGGGCCGAGCCCGGCCAGCACCTCGCGGGCCTGGTCGAGTTCCCGCTCGTAGGTCCGGATCTCCTCGTCGCTGAGGATGCCCAGTCCCTGCCTCAGCGTGTCGGTCAGCAGGGTGATCTGCTGCTCGGCCGAACTGCGGGCGAGCTGGCGGTCGGCCAGCCGTTGCTGGAGGGGCTGCCGGCGTCGGGCGATCTCGGCCGCCTCCCGGAACCGGGCGATGACGGGCCGGCCGTTGATGACCACGTCTTCCAGCGCGGGCAGGCGACCGATGAGCTCCTCGAGCACCGGCCGGGGCTTGGTCTTCAGGGCGTCGATCTCGTCGAAGACCCGGCGGAAGCCCTCCAGCAGGTCGGTCGCCGGGACCATGGGCACGTCCGGCGGCAGGCCGAGCTGCTGCTTGAAGTTGTCGAGCTGGTTGCGGTACTGGACGCTCGACGAGAGCAGGCTCAGGCGCTGATTCTGGAGGTCGATCTCGACGTTCACCAGGTCGAGCGGGCGGACCGTCGAGGCGGCCCCCCGGGAGAGCTCCTGGAAGACCTCCAGCACGCGCTCGTAGGCGGCGACGTTCTTGGTATTGTTCTCCAGGGCCTGAATCTGCCGGAGGATTTCCAGGAAGCCCACGAGCGGGTCGCCGCCGCCGCCGGTGATGCCCCCGCCGGCCAGCACGCTGACGAAGAACTCCTTGCGGAACCGGGCGAAGTCCCGGACCTCGTAGAGCAGGGCCCGCTCCTGCTGGGTCAGCGGCTCCAGGGTGACGGCCCGGCCGCCCCCCCGGAGGAACGGGATCACCAGGTTCAGCGGCAGGAACGACTGGGAGGTCGTCTCCACCGCGTTGGGGCCGCCGAAGTTGATCACCGTCTGGTTGGCGAAGTTGCCGGTGACCGACGTGCCGAAGGAGAGCAGCTTGCCGAAGCCGGCCAGCCCGCCCACGCTCAGCAAGGACGACGGGGAGCCCGTTTCCTCGGTCCGGTAGATGTAGGAATTGCCCGGGGTCGGGCCCGTGAACCCGCCGAAGGCCGGGGCCCCGGGATTCAGCCCGGCGGCGAACTGCGGCGTGAACTGGAACCGCTGGAGCGTCACGTTCAATGCTTGCAGGTACAGGTCTTCCAGCCGGAACTGGTAGGCCCGGCTGTTCTGAAGGGCCAGGGTGAGGATCTGGCGGCCGTCGACGATGTAGGGGTCGATCCCCGCGCCGAGGCCGGCGGCGCGGGCCTCGTCGAAGACGACCGCGTCGGGCTTGAGGATCTCGATCAGGTCCCGGTCGCCGCCGGCCCCCTCGGCCGCACTCTCGGAGAGGCCGGAGATCGCCTCGGGGGAGTCACCTTCATCCCCGAACAGGGACGGGCCCGGCTCGAAATCGGGGGGGACCTGCGGGGGCGGGACGTCCTCGACCCCGGACGGCGACTGCTCCGGCTCGAGGCCGGGGATCACCGGTTCGGGAATCTGGAGCGAGGCCGTCAGCACGGAATTGTCCCGAATCGAGGAGGAGGAAAGGGGTTCGGGCGGGGCGTCCGCGTCCGGGGCGAGGCGGCGGGGGTCGGGCGGGGCGACCTCCCCGGGCGTCTCCCCTGGAATAGGCGACATCCCGGGCTCGCCCGGCCCCCGATTCGGATCCGGGGGGAAGGGGGAGGGGGTCCGGCTCGGCGGGGGGGCCGCCTCGTCCATGCTCGGGCCGGTGTCGACGGTGACGTCGACCGGCCGACGCCTGGGGCCGCGCTCCCGGCGCCACTGCTCCAGCAGGTCGAGGTAGCCGGTCCCCTCGGCCGGGGTGATCAGCCGGTGCCGGGGCCGCTGCGGCTGCGGGTTGAGCTCCTGGGCCACGTAGTCGTCGGGCGGGGCCGGGGGCCGGTCCGGGTCGTAGGGGTCGGAGAACCGGGACGTCGGCGGCGGGGTGATCGTGAAGAGGTCGATCCGGTGCCGGGGGTCCCGGCTCTTCTCGAAGATCGCCTCGGTGACGTCCTGGTCCGCCCAGTTCCGGAAGAATTCCCGGGTGCAGCCGGGCGAGGCGGCCAGGGCCGCGATGGCCAGGGCCAGCCGAGCCGACCGGCTGCCCGATGCCCTCCGCGTCTTGGACGTGCTCACGATTCGATCCTCCGAGTTCCCGGGGGCCCCGGTTTGCCCGGCCGGTCCGAGACCGGCCCCGGGGACGTTATAGACAGGGATCCGACGACGGCACGGGTCCGCCGACGACCCGACCCCGATCGCGTCACGGTCTTGGGTATCGGACGACCGGGTTGTTCGGGATGAGCCGATTGCGCCGGCGGGGCCGGCCCGCCCCGGGGTCGGGCCGTGGAGCCCCGACGCCGCCGGGGCCGAAATAGACAGCGGAATCGGAGGACCGTGCGGGGTCCTGCGGCGGGTCGGCGCGAATGGTTTCGCCGATCGCCCCGGTCGATACCGGGAACCACGCCATTCCCGCCCCGGCCCCGGCCGTCCCTCGGCCCCGGACGAAGCCGACCGCCGTCCGAGGTATTCGCGGGAGCGGTCTCGGAGTACACGGAAGGAGTCTCTCATGCGTTTCGGCTTCCCGAAGCCAGGATCGATGACCAGTCGCCGGGGACGCTCCCGATCGCTCCGCGTCGGCGTCACCCCGCTGGAGCGGCGTGATCTGCTCACCAACTTCCCGCTCGACAACGGCGTGTTCGACGCCCCCACCGACGACACGACCCCTCCGCCCCCCTTCATCGACGGCATCCCGACCGACCCGAACGACACCCCCGTCCAGCCCCAGCAGCCGCTCGGGGTCCAGTTCACGATCCCCTCGACGACGGGGCTGGACACCGGCTTCGACGTGACCTTCGTGGGGGACGTCAACGGCGACGGCTTCAACGACTTCGTCATCGGCGCCCCGACCAGCGTCTCCATCTCGGCGCAGACCGGCATCCCCGTCGTCACCGAGGGCACCGGTCAGGTCTTCCTGGTCTTCGGGTCGCAGTCGGCCAACCCGGCGGACGCCGATATCGATTACCTCGAGCTGACGAACACCTTCGACGTCGAAGACGATTCGATCACCGCGCAGAACAACCGGGTCGCAGACCTCCAGCAGCTCGGCAACGCCCAGCAGACCAGCCCCAGGCCGGCCACGGTCGACCCGGCCGACAACGCCGGCGGCGACATCTACGCCTTCAACGGCGTCACGTTCCGGACCAGCGCCACCAACGACGACGAGTTCGGCGCCTCCGTCGGGGCGGCCGGCGACATCAACCGGGACGGGTTCGCCGACATCCTGATCGGGGCCCCGGGCGCCAACGGCGATTCGGGCCGGGTCTACGTCATTTACGGCTCCTCGACCATCTCCGGCCTGCCGGAAGGGGCGAGGGACGTCGACTTCGACCAGCCCTCGGGCATCGACCCGAACCTGGATTTCACCATCATCACCCCGCCCACCGGTCTGGTCGCCTCCCGGTTCGGCCAGGCGATCTCCCAGGCCGGCGACGTGATTGCCGACGGCATCCCCGACCTGGCGATCGGGGCGCCGCTGGCCGACATCCCGCTGGCCCAGGGCCAGGTCATCGTCGACAACGGCGGCGTCTTCCTGCTCAGCGGCGACATTTTCCCGGTCGACCCCCCCGCCACGATCTCCCTCGACGACTTCGGCACGATCGCCGGGGACGACCGGGGCATCCTCTTCGCCGGGGCCGCCGCCGGCAGCCAGGCCGGATTCTCGCTGGCCCGGGCGGGGAACGTCGACAACGACGCCTCCAACGGCGACCTCCTCATCGGCGCCCCCGCTCCCCTCGGCGGCGTCCTGGGGCAGGGCCGCACGTACCTGATCTTTGGGGCGAGCGACCTGCTCAATCAGTTCGGCACCACCGCCGTCCCCTTCTACTCGCTGGGGCAGCTCAACCTCACGCAGGACAACGACACGCTGATCGAGGGCCTGGTGTTCGCGGGCGTCAACAACGGCGACCTGGTCGGGTACGACGTCTCGACGGCGGGGGATTACGACGGCGACGGCAACTTCGACCTCATCTTCGGGGCCCCCGGCTTCGGGAACTCCGTCGGGATCGCCACCCTCGTCTACGGCAACGAGACCAGGCCCCCGATCGACGAGCGGATCTTCACGATCGGCTCGATCGAACCCGATGTCCTCCGAACGGTCACCTTCGCCGGGGCGAACCCCGGGGACCTGACCGGTGCGTCGGTCGGCGTGACCATCACGATGAACAACGACGCCCTGCCGGAGCTGCTCATCGGGGCCCCGGGCTTCGGCGGCCAGAACCGGCGGGGGGCGGTCTACCTCGTCGCCGGCACCGGGCAGGAAGTCCCAGTGCTGGTCCCCCTCGACGTCTTCGCTAACACGGAGTCGAGGTCCCGGAACACCACTCCGACCAACCCGCCCGTCTCCCGGTTCCTCGGCGCCCAGAACTTCCGGACCGGGCCCGGGTCCGTGACCGCGTACCTCGGCACGAGCGTCTCGGGCACGTCCCCCTTCAACGCCTCGCCGTTCACGCCCACGATCACCGTCGACAACGACGACTTCGGCGACTTCATCGTCGGGGCGCCGCTGGACAACCCCGTCTATAACAGCGCAGCCAACGGCACCTCATTTTCCGGCGGCGCCTTCGTCATCGAAGGCTCGTTCGTCGACCTGGCCACCCCGACGCCCCCGCCGCCTCCCCCGCCGCCGCCGCCGCCGCCGCCCGGCGGGGGTGCGTCCGGCGTCGCCAACATCGGCTTCCCGCCGCCGAATGCCGCGGCCCCGGCCTACGGCGAGGCCCTGGCCCCCACGCCGGAGGCCCTCTCCGGGCTGCCCTTCTACCGGCCCCTGCCGTTCTCCCGGGCGACCTACCAGCAGTTCCTCTCCCGGCCCGGCTTCGCGCTGAGGACCCGGAACTTCTTCTTCCCGGATCAGGCGGTCGACCGCAACTTCGCGGCCAGCAAGCACGGCAACCGGGGCATCTACACCCTGCCCAAGGAAGTCTTCACCCGGGGCCGATTCAAGGTCGGGGAGCGGACGGGCTCGATCAACCACGGCGTCCGGACGATCCCCCTGGGCGAGTTCCGGGCGCCCGGCGCCACCGGGCTCCGGGCCCAGCTCGCCGCGCTCAGGGCCCGACGGGTCTGAGGCCGATACTCCCGACGGATGCCGTCGAGGCCGGACCGCTCCCCCGGGGGGCGGCCCGGCCTCGTCCGTTGACCGTCCACCCGGGCACGGCTCAGACCTTGCTCGCCAGCCGCTCGGCCAGACGCTCCAGGGCGGGGCTCCGGTCCATCGGGTCGAGGTGGACGTTGATCAGGCTGAAGCCGGAGTTGTGGGCGACGGCCCGGGACAGGGCGTCGTCCAGCTCGTCCTCGGTGCGGGCCTCCAGGCCGAGCCCGGCGCCCAGCAGCTCCGGAAGCCGGTGGTACGCCCAGTCCAGGATGTCGTTGAACGGCCCGTCGAGGATGAACCGCTCGGTCGTGTACCCCTTGTTGTTCAGAACGACGACGATCGGCGCCAGGCCGTTGCGGACGGCGGTCGACAGCTCCATGCCGGTCATCTGGAAGGCGCCGTCCCCCACGATCACCAGGGGCCGGAGCCCCCGGTTCGCCAGGCCGGCCCCGACGGAGGCCGGCACGGCGAACCCCATCGAGGTATAGTAGGCCGGGCTGAGGAACTCGGTCCGCCGGCTGATCCTCAGGTCGGCCGAGCCGAACAGCGAGTCGCCGATGTCGGCGATGACCATGAAGTTCTCGTCGATCAGCCCGTTGAGCCGGGCGAACAGCCGGGCCGAGGTCATCGGCTCGCCGGGCCTCGCGGCCCACGATTCGACGGGCATCGGCCGGGGCGGCGGCCCCGGGGCGTCGAGCACGAGCCCCCGGGCCCGGAGCCCCCGGAGGAAGTCGTCCAGCCGGACCTCTCGGTAGTGATGGTGCCGGATCCGCAGGTCCTCGCTCGTCGCGTCGATGCAGCGGGACGGGTCGAGCTTGGCGGTGAAGATGCCGAGGTTGATGTCGGTCATGAAGCAGCCGAGCATCAGCAGGCAATCCGACTCTTCGACGAACTCCGTCACCCCCGCCCGGCCCATCGCCCCCTCGTAGATCCCGGCGAAGAGCGGGTGCTCCTCGCTGATCACGCTCTTGCCCAGCAGGGTGGTGGCGATCGGCAGCCCGGCCCCCTCGGCGAAGCTGAGTAGCTCGTCCTGGAGGTTGAATCGGTGAATCTCCACGTCGGCCAGGATCATCGGCCGGGAGGAGCGCCGGAGCATCGCCTCGGCCTCGTCGATCGCCTCCCGGAGCGCATCCGGGTCGCTGGGGGGCAGGGGGGCAGGGTGGGGGTGGGGGTGGACCTGCCGGGCGTGGACCATGTCCCTCGGGACCTCGATGTAGACCGGCCGCTTGTAGCGCAGGGCCGCGTTCAACACGCGGTCGATCTCCGAGAAGGCGGTCAGCGGGTCGTCCAGCACCGTGGCGGCGGCGGTGAACTGCTTGAACACCTGAAACTGCGTGTCGAAGTCCTTCACCTTGTGGTGCAGCAGCGGGTTCCGCTCGCGCTCCGAGAGCCCCGGGGAGCCCGTGAGCACCACCACCGGGGACTTCTCCGCGTACGCCCCCGCGATGCTGTTGCAGGCGCTCAGCCCGCCGACGCAGTAGGTCAGGGCCACGCAGCCGAGGCCCCGGACCCGGGCGTAGGCGTCGGCCGCGTACCCGGCGTTGTCCTCCCGGGTCATGCCGACCACCTCGATCGGGCTGTCGTCGAGCATCTTGTACAGGTTCAGGATGTAGTCCCCCGGGATCCCGAAGATGTGCTCGACCCCGAGCGACTGGAGCCGGTCGACCAGGTATCGGCCGACCGTGATCGGCTCCGGCTGTGCCCTCGATCCGTCCCGGGCCGGCGATGCGGCGTCGGTGGCCATCGGCGTCCTCCCTCCAGGGGCCTGCGTGGGGGTCCGGGTCGGCCCGGGGTCGACCCGGGGGCCCGTCCATCGGGTGATCGGCCCGGCCGCCCCGGCCGGGATGGGATGCGGATAGGCGTACGCCCAGGCCAGGAGCCCCGACCGCGTCCGCAACGCGACCCGGGCGAACAGCCCCTCGTCCACCCCTTCATACGGGTCCAGGGTCCCCTCCAGTTCGGCCCGGGTGACCGGGCGGACGTGCCCCTCCACCCAGGACGCCCCCGGGTCGTCCCAGCCGACCAGGATCGGGTACGGGCCCGTGTCGTAGAGCCGCCCCCGGACGGCGTCGGCCTCCCACCCGGGCCGCCCGGCCTCCCGGGCGTCCCCGGGGCCGAGCGTCCCGTAACAGAAGAGGTGCCGGGGGGTGGGGGCGTTCGCGTCTCGTGCCATCGGTCAGGGGGGCGATCCACCGGGATGGACGGAATTCCGGGCGTCCCGGGGCCGGACGACCGGCCCCGGACGCTCTTCTGATAGTGTAGGCAGCCCCGGCGGGTCGGGCCCAGCCCTCGTCCCGTCTCGCCTCCGGCCGCATCCCGGCTTCCCGAATCGGGGGGCCGTCATCCCCGATCCGGGAGCAGGCTCATGCTCGACCGTCGTTCCGTCCGAGGCGCCCGGAAGCCGGTCGTCGTCGACCTGCTGGTCTCGGTGGTGGTGGCCTCGTTCGTCATGGCCGGATTCAAGTCGATCCTGGCGATCGCCCCCGGGGAATTCGGGAGGACGGCGGCGGGGCTGGCCCTGCTGATGCTGCCGGTCCTCGCGGGGCTCTACGGCGCGGCGTCGGCCATCGAGATGAGGCGGGGATGGGTGGGCTCATCCGCCATGACCGGGCTCTTGCATGCGTTCCTGGTGGTCGGCTCCGTCGCCGGGATCGGCCTGCTGGCGGTCGTCAGCCCGATGGCGGCGGGGATGGCGATGGCGGCCGAGGGGTTGCTGCTGCTCTGGTCCTCGTCCTGGCTCTGACCCGGGCCGATCGATCCCCCGGAGCCTGCGAGGAGAACTGGCCCGGGGACGGGCCGGGCGGTAGGCTTGCGGTCGGTGGCGGACACTCCGACCGGCGACGGGGGATCGAGATGGACTGGACGGAAGTCGCGAGGGCAGAATTCCCGGTGACCGGCCGGTGGGCGTACCTCGACCACGCCGCGATCGCCCCCTTGCCGCGCCGGAGCGGCGACGCAATGCGGTCCTGGGTGGCCGAGCAGGAGGCGAACGGCTGCGTCAACTGGCTCGGCTGGCGGGAGGAGCTGGAGCGGATCCGCCGCCGGGCCGCCGCGCTGATCAACGCCGAGCCGGGCGAGGTCGCCTTCGTCACGAGCACGACCATGGGGATCGGCCTGGTCGCCGAGGGGTTCCCCTGGGTTCCCGGCGACAACGTCGTCTCGGCGAGCGAGGAATATCCCTCGAACCTCTTCCCCTGGAAGAACCTCGAGTCCCGGGGGGTCGAGACGCGCCTGGTCCGCTCCCGGGAGGGTCGGATCCGGCCCGAAGATCTCGTCGAGGCCATGGACGACCGGACCCGGGTGCTGGCGATCAGCCACGTCGAGTTCGCCTCGGGGTTCCGCAACGACCTGGACACGCTGGCCGAGCTGTGCCACGCCCGGGGGGTGGCCCTGTTCGTCGACGCGATCCAGGGACTCGGCCCGCTGACGATCGACGTGAGGCGGACGCCGATCGACTTCCTCGCCGCCGACGGCCACAAGTGGCTGCTCGGCCCCGAGGGGGCGGGGTTGATGTTCGTCCGTGAGGACTGGATCGACCGGCTCCGGCCGATCCTCGTCGGCTCGAACAGCGTGACCAGCTCCTACAACGACCCCGAGCCCGCCTTCGACCTGAAGCCCGACGCGGGGCGATGGGAGGGGGGATGCTACAACTTCGCCGGCCTGCTCGGGCTCGGCAAGAGTTTGGAGCTGTTCCTGGAACTCGGGCCCGATCGCGTCTCCGGGCGCATCCTCGACCGGGCCGAGGGGGTCCGGGAGCGGGCCCGGTCGGCCGGCTGGGAGGTGGTCGGATCGGACCGACCCGGGGACCGATCCGGGATCGTCGTGCTCGACCGGGAAGGGTCGGACAACAACGCCGTGGTCCGCTCCCTGAAGGGTCGGGGGGTCTCGGTCAGCTGCCGGAGGGGGAAGCTCCGCGTCAGCCCCCACCTCTACAACGGGGACGACGACCTCGACCGGCTGGCCGAGGGGCTCCGGACTCGCCCCTGACCCCTCCTCGCCCATCCCGACCTAGATCCCGGCCCCGGCGGAGCGCCCGACCATGGAACTGTCGTCCCGATCGGCCGTCTTCACCGGCACGTTCGACCCCCTCACCCTGGGCCACCTCGACGTGATCGACCGCGGCCACCTGCTGTTCGAGCGCCTTGTGGTCGCCATCGGCGTCAACCCGAACAAGCAGGTGCTCTTCCCCATCGAGGAGCGCGTCGACCTGGCCGGTCGGGTGCTGTCCCGCTTCGACAACGTCGAGGTCCGGGCCTTCGAGGGGCTGACGGTCGACTTCGTCCGGTCCATCGGCGCCCGGGTGATCCTCCGGGGGCTGCGGACGCTCTCCGACATGGAATACGAGTTCAGCATGACGCTGACCAATCACCGGCTCGACCCGGGCATCGAGACCGTCTTCCTCATGGCCGACGGCGAGTACGCCCACGTCTCCAGCTCGCTCATCAAGCAGGTCGCCCGCTACGGCGGCCCCGAGGCGCTGGCCCGATTCGTGCCGGAGGACCTCGTCGACCCGATCCTCTCCCGGGTCCGGGCCTCGTCCCCCTGACCCCTCGCCCCCCCCGACCCCTCAACCCGAATCGAAGGACCCCGTTCATGCGACCGTCCGAGTCGATCGCCCTGCGCCGGGAGCCCGGCCACCTCGTCCGCAGCCTCACCGCCCTGCTGCTCCGGCTCGGCCTGGGCATGATCTTCCTGATGGCCGGCCTCGGCAAGCTCCAGGAGATGGGCGTGGTCGGCACGCCGCCGGTCGCCGAGCCGGGGCCGACCGTCACGGGGGCGGAGCCCGAAGGACCGGGGCCGGAGGCATCGGCGCCGGACGAGTTCTCGGTGGACCGGGCGGCGACCGAACCCCCGGAGACGCCCCGCTACCCCGACACGATCCGGGGCATGTTCGCCGAGACCTGGCTCGCCCGGGACCTCGGCCCCCTGCTGGACCTGCACACGGGCCTGCTCCCCTATGCCGAGGTGGCCGTCGGCGGCCTGCTCATCCTCGGCCTGCTGACCACGCTCTCCTCGACCCTGGCCGGGCTGCTGCTGCTGAGCCTGCTCTTCGGCTGGGTGGTCCTGGAGAACGCGGACATGTACCCCAAGATGCTGATTTATCTGCTCGTTGACGCGGGCATCCTCTGGCTCTCACCGGTGACGAGCAACTACCTCTCGCTGGACGGCCTGCTCTTCGGCTGGTTCTGGAGGCCGGGGGACGAGGCGGAATACCGCAAGGAGTACGAGGCCCCGCCCCGTCGCGGTTGATCCCCCAAGGAGGACCGGTCGGGGCCCACCTCGGCACGATCGCCGGACGGGACGGGCCCCGGCCGGCGACCCTCGACATGAGATCGACGCCGATCGTCGCTCAGCCCTGCTCGACCAGGGCGACCAGCCGGCCGGAGGGCTCCCGGACGTACAGCTCCCGGACCCCGAAGTCGTTTTCCCGCAGGGGCACGACGACCTCGACCCCGTCGAGCCGGGGGAGCAGGGCGTCGAGGTCGGAGACCGGCAGATAGAGGATCACCCAGGGGAGGTGGTCGAGCCCCCCGAGCAGCTCGGGGGCCGTCCGGCCGACGCTCTCCCGGGTCCGGTAGGCGAGGCGGACCTCGTCCCGGGCCAGCTGGACGAACTCCAGGCCGTCGTCGCCGACGACTCGAATCCTCGCCTCGAACCCGAGGCGATCGACCCAGAATTCCAGGCACGGCTCGACCCGGTCGACCAGGAAGACGGGGGTGATCGCGCCGAACCTGGCGTCCGGGGGAGTCTCGAACGTGCGCGTCCCCAGGCCGATCGGCTCGGCGGCGGTCGGCATCGTGCTCAAACTCATGCTTCGGTCCTTGAGGGGCGATTCGGGGGGGCCCGGGGGCAGGGCCCGCCGGGCTGCGTCCGGGACCGGCCGATCGGGAGCCGACGGGGAAGGTCGGATCGTTCGGCTCCGCGATAATCGGCGCCGCGTTCCCGGGAACGCGGGACCCTACGCGAATCGGGGACCGGCCGAATTCGGAACCCGGGGACAATCCATAACCCTCTCGTATTTCATCGCTTGAGCCGAATCCGAAATCTCCGCCCGATGGCCCGTATTGCGGCGACTGCGTGATGCCCGGTCGCGCCTGCACGGTCGACGGGCACGTCCCTCGACGAGAGACGCCCCGGGGCGACCCGCTCGATCGGTCGAGCGGTTCCCGGGGCATCGCCCGAACGTGAATCGAAGGGGGGCGACGATCGACAGGCGGAGGCTCAGGCGAGGGCCCGCCGTCGGCGACGGAGCCCGGCGACCACGACTCCCAGGCCCAGGCCGGCCATCGCCAGGGTCGACGGCTCGGGGACGACCCCGGCCGACGGGATCTCGACCCGGGTGAACGCCAGGTCGTCCAGCGCGATCCGGCCCTCGCTGAGTCGGAATCCGTAGATCACGGCCGAGTCGAGCTGGAAGCCCCGGAACCGGCCCTCATTGAGCACGTCGCCGACGACGACCGGGGCGCCGTCGACGGGGTCGTCGAGGAAGGCCGATTCCAGGACCGACCCGTTGACGTCGAGGATGGCGATGCTCGGGCCGGAGCCGGTCACGGGGCGCGCGTAGTTGATCAGGCCGCCGACCCCGGAGACCGGGGCATCGAATTCGAAGGTCATGGAGCCGTCCGGCCCGACGAGCCCGGTGAATCCGCCCCGGCCGACGTCGTTCCAGGCGCCGTTGGAGCCGAAGCCGAAGGGCTCGTAGACGGCCCCGAGCTGGCCGTTGCCGATCAGGGCGGATCCGTCGGCCGCGCCCGGGACCCAGGTGACGCCGCCGAGGCCCGGGGTGGGGTCGACGTGGACCACCTGGCTCGTGGTCAGGTAATGGGGCGTGTCGAAATCGAACGGGTCGAAGCCGACCGTGGTCGACGGCGACCTCAGCGCGGCGGCCGAGGTGATCAGCTCGGCGTCGGCCGAGCGGTCCGGGCAGAAGCTGAGCGCGCAGAGGGCCAGCGCCCCCGCGATGCGGGCGCGGTTGGGGACGATCATCAAGGATCACTCACTTCGTTGGGAGTTGGGTTCGAGTCAACCGGCGACGATCGTCTCGGGCACGGCCGGCCCGTCATGGCCCGGACCCGTCCTCGCCCCTCGACTCGCGTCAACTACGATCGTTTGCGAGGGACGAAATCCCAACAACCCCACTGATGCATTCGTGCCGATAAACGACACGTCTCGGCCGTCGCCGGTTGCGATCCGGCCTCATCCGCCCCCGGATCGCTGCCCCGGGTCAACGCCGGGCCCGCGGGGTCACCCGGATCGGTCGCCCGCCGTCACGACACGCCGCGGCCGCCGTCGTCGGCGGGATCGCCCCCGGCCGCGGGGCCCGGGCCCTGGTGGCGTCGAGCGGGGGAGAGGCGGTCCTGGGCAAGTTCGATCGCCTTGAGCATCCCCCGGGCCTTGCTGACGGTCTCCTCGTACTCGGTCGCCGGGTCGCTGTCGAAGACGATCCCGGCCCCGGCCTGGATGTCGGCCGTACCCCCCCGGACGACCAGGGTCCGGAGCGCGATGCAGGTGTCCATGTTGCCCGTCGAGTCGATGTAGCCGACGGCGCCGCCGTAGGGCCCCCGGCGGGTCGGCTCCACCTCGTCGATGATCTCCATCGCCCGGACCTTCGGCGCCCCGCTGACGGTCCCGGCCGGCAGCCCGGCCCTCAGGGCGTCGAAGCAGTCCTTCCCGGCCTCCAGCGTGCCGGAGACGTTGGAGGAGATGTGCATGACGTGGCTGTAGCGCTCGACCTTCATCACCTCGGTCAGCCGGACGCTCGACCGCTCGGAGACGCGCCCCACGTCGTTGCGGCCCAGGTCGATGAGCATGACGTGCTCGGCCCGCTCCTTGGGGTCGGCCAGCAGCTCCTCGGCCAGCGCCCGGTCTTCGTCCTCGTCCTTGCCGCGCTTCCGGGTGCCGGCCAGGGGGCGGATCGTCACCTCACCGTCCTCGACCCGCACCAGGATCTCGGGGGAGGAGCCGATCAGGCAGTAGTCCTCGAACGGCAGGTAGAACAGGAACGGGCTCGGGTTGACGACCCGGAGCGCCCGGTAGATGTCGAACGGCTCGGCGGTCGTCTCGACCCGGAATCGCTGGCTGGGGACCACCTGGAAGACGTCCCCCGCCTTGATGTACTCCCGGCACCTCCGGACGACGTCCTCGAATTGCTCCCGGGACATGTTCGAGGAGGGCCGGAGCGTCGGGATGCCCCCCGTGTCGATGTCGACCGGGGGCAGCTCGGGCCCGGGGCCCGAGAGGCGGGCGACCAGCTCGTCCAGGCTCGCCCCGGCACGCTCGTAGGCCTCGCGGGCCTCGGCCTCCCCCGGGCCGGAGGGGCGCGCCTGGGCCACGACGATCACCGTCTTGCGGATGTTGTCGAAGAGGACCATCCGGTCATAGAAGGCGAAGGCCAGATCCGGCAGGCCGCGATCGTCGGGTGGGGCGTCGGGGAGGCGTTCGGTGTAACGGACGGAGTCATACGAGGCGAAGCCGACGGCCCCGCCGCTGAAGCGGGGCAGGCCGGGCAGGGGGGCCGAGCCGTACCGGCGGACCAGCGTCCTCAGCTCCTCGAACGGGTCGGGCGCGTCGTACTCCCGGGCCGGTGCGACGGCGTCGTCCGGGGTGACCGTGACGCGATTGCCCCGGGCCTCGAAGCGGAGGAACGGCTCAGTCCCGAGGAAACTGTACCGGCCGACCTTCTCCCCGCCGACGACGCTCTCGAATAGGAACGACGGGCCGGGGCGGGCGACCCGGCAGAAGGCGGAGACGGGGGTCAGCCCGTCGGCCGTCAGTTCCCGGTAGACCGGCAGGGCGGGGGCGGCTCCCAGGTGTTCCAGCAGCCGGTCGGGGCCGGGGTGGAGGATCGGCCCGGCGGGTCGGGGGGGCGTCATGGGCGGGTATCGGGTCGGGTCGAGGGGGGGGAGGCCGGACCGGCCCCGAGGGGCCCGATCGACCGATCTTACCCCCCCCCTCCGCCGCCCGACAAGCGACCGGCAACGCGCCTAAGCACTTCGGACGGGCTCGGCTAGGGCGCCGCCGGGTTGCTTGACAGGTGGAGGGGGGGCATTACAATGGGACGCGATCGTCAATGCTGATGCAATACGGCCCCGCCGCGAGTTCGGCCGGCACCCCGACGTCGGTGCGGCCCGCTTGTCGGCGGGGTTTGCCGGTTCGGATCGGGCCCGGGGACCGCGGCGATGAAGTGCCAGAAGTGCTCCAAGCCGGCGACCTACCACATCACGGATCTCGACCCCGAGGTCCCCGGCAAATTCACCATCTTCCACTTCTGCGACGAGCACGCCCTGCAACACCTCGCCCCCGCCGCCTCCCAGCCCGAGAGCCTGCCCGTCGGCCAGCTCGCCAAGGATCTCGTCTCCGGCGCGGGGGCCGGTCGGGAACCCTCCCCCGCCGATTCGCTCAGTTGCCCCAACTGCCAGATCAGCTTTTCGGAGTTCCGCTCCACCGGCCGCCTCGGCTGCCCCTATGATTACGAGGCGTTCCGGGACGAGCTGATGCCCCTGCTGGAGAACATCCACGGCGAGGTCCGGCACTCCGGCAAGACCCCCAAGCGCGCCCCCCGCACCAGCAAGCAGCAGAATACCCTGATCCGCCTCCGGAACGACCTCAAGCGCTCCATCGCCGCCGAGGACTACGAGGCCGCCGCCCGGCTCCGGGACGAGATCCGCACCCTCGAGCTGGAGCAGGGCCGTTGACCCGACCGGCCCGTCGCCTCCCCATCGAGCCCGAGACCGCCCCCCCCAACCCACGCCCCCGGAGCCCGGTGCCATGACGTGCCAGCGCTGCTCCCGGGAGGCCTCGGTCCACCTCTCCGAGACCGTCGACGGCAGCCGTCGGGAGCTGCACCTCTGCGGCCCCTGTGCCCGGAAGGCCGGACTCGCCCCCCCCGACCCGCCCCCCAACGCCGCATTGGAGGCGATCGTCGACCACCTGATCGTCCAGCACGTCGGGGAACTCGTCGGCGAGCTGGCCCGGGCCTCCTGCCCGCTCTGCGGCCAGACCTTCATGGAATTCCGGACCGGCGGCCGGCTCGGATGCCCCAACGACTACGAGGCCTTCGCCCCGGGCCTGCTGCCGCTCGTGCGCACCGCCCACGGCGCCTCCCGGCACGTGGGCAAATCCCCCCGACGCCGGACCCCGCCGGGCAAGTCCCCCGGCCTGAGGCTCCGCGCCCGGCTCCGGGAGGCCATCGCCCGAGAAGATTACGAGCTCGCCGCGACGCTGCGCGACCAGCTCCGCCAGGAGGATGCCGACCGATGAACCTCGACGCCCTGACCCGCACCTCCGGCGAGTGGCTCCGCGGCACCGGGCCGGAGAGCGACATCGTCATCTGCTCCCGGATCCGACTGGCCCGGAACCTGGCCGACTTCCCCTTCACCAATCGGGCCAGCGACGCCGAGAAGACCGAGATCGAGCGCGTCTGCCGATCGGCCATGGACAAGGCCGGGCTCGACCTCGACTACCAGTCCCTCGTCAACCTCGGCCCCCTCGACCGCCAGCTCCTGGTCGAGCGCCAGCTCGTCAGCCGGGAACTTTCCAACGGCGACGGCCCCCGGGGCGTCGCCATCGGGCCGAGGGAGAACATGTCGGTCATGATCAACGAGGAGGACCACCTCCGCATCCAGGTCATGAACTCCGGCTTCAGCCTGCCCGACGTCTGGGAGCAGATCAACGACCTCGACGACCGCCTGGAGGAGCAGCTCCACTACGCCTTCAACCCCCAGCTCGGCTACCTCACCGCCTGCCCCACCAACGTCGGCACCGGCATCCGGGTCGGCGTCATGCTCCACCTGCCCGCCCTCGCCAACACCAAGCAGATCGAGAAGGTTTTCCGGGCCCTCCACAAGATCAACCTCGCCGTCCGGGGCCTCTACGGCGAGGGGACCCAGGCCGACGGCGACTTCTACCAGATCTCCAACCAGCAGACCCTCGGCAAGAGCGAGCGGGAGCTGATCCGCAACCTCTCCGACGTCATCCCCCAGATCATCTCCTACGAGCGGCAGGCCCGGCAGGAGTGGATCGGCCAGCGCCGCCAGCACCTGCACGATCAGGTCAGCCGGGCCTACGGCGTCCTCAAGACGGCGCACACCATCTCCAGCTCCGAGACCATGCACCTGCTCTCCAGCGTCCGGATGGGCATCAACCTCGGCCTGATCGACGACCTGGAGATCCGGACCGTCAACGAGCTGTTCATCCACACCCAGCCGGCCCACCTCCAGAAGATCCAGGGCGAGTCCCTCGAAGTCGACGAGCGGAACATCGCCCGGGCCGGGTATATCCGACGACGATTGCTCGAAGGCCGTCACGACGACGAGACTGCCGACTAATACTGTGAGGGATCCCGAACCGGTTCGGCCCGCCCCGACCGACGTCCTTGCTGGCCCCTCGCGATGCTCGAAGGCCTGAACCTCGATCCCCACACCGTCCTCGGCCTCGACCGCGACGCCGACCTCCCGGCCATCCAGGAGGCCTACCGCCGCAAGTCGAAGAAGCACCACCCCGACCTCGGCGGGGACGAGTGGGCCTTCCGGATCGTCGTCCGGGCCTATGAAGAGCTGACCCGACGAAGCGACGTCCCCGCCCAGGTGCCCTTCGGCCCTCCCCCGGGCGACCGCGTCCGCTTCGACGACTCCGAGCTGGACCCCGACCCCGGCCCCTCGCACGACTGGGCCGCCGAGTCCGAACGCGTCCGACCCGGGGTCCGGGATCGGGATTTCCCGCCGACCCGGATGGTCCTCGTCGAGGTCCTCTGGCTCCGCCTGGAAGTCGCCGACATCTACGCGCTGCTCGACCGCCGCGAGCCCAGCTCCTTCAGCGGGTCGCTGCACCTCTGCTGGCCCGACCCCGAGGCCGGCGTCGAGCAGCCCGTCGACCCGGAGGAGCTGCACGCCGTCCTCAACGAGCTGGGCGCCGCCTTCGACCAGCTCCGGGCCCGCCCCGGCGTCCTCAACGCCCGGAGCCAGTCTGGCCGGGGCCGCTTCGACGCCTGGCTCTCCTATCCCTCCGGACGGGACGCCTGGAACGCCTTCACCGCGCTCCGCCCCCTCCTCAAATCCGGCGCCCTCGGCGTCCGCCAGCTCACCCGGGAGCTGACCATCCCCCGGGACGGGGCCGAGGGCCCGGCCCGCTAATCGATCGCCCCGGGCCCGCTCATCGGCCGTCGTCGGCCCCGCGCTGGGCGTCAGGCGGATGGCGGGCAAGTCGGCCCGGGGACGGACTCCGACCCTCGCCCCGGTCCTCGGGGGCGAGGGTGTCCGGAGGCCGGTTGAGGGGGAATCGGACGATCCAACGGGCTTGAGTCCGGACGCCGGGCCCCCTCACCCCGGCCCTCTCCCCGCGAGCGGGGAGACGGGACGAATCCGGACCCTCGCCCCCTCCTCACGGAATCGGTCCCTCGCCCACGTCTGCGGGGGAGAGGGTGGGCGGAGCCCGGGTGAGGGGGGCTCCCGACCAGCCGACCCGACTCGGGTCGGCTCGGGCCGGCCAACTTGCAAAGACATACTCCGCACCCTCCCACGTTTCTCCGCCCCGAATTCCTCCGTTAAGCTGTAACCGCCGCCCCTCGGGCGGGCAGTACCGTGCGGAGTCCCGGACACAGGGCAGGGGGGCCGAACCGATGGCTCGGGCACCGGTCGGGGCCGCATTGCGGCAGGTCGAGCGGATCTTCGGCGGCGAGGGGACGGTCTCGGGCCTCACCGAGGCCCAGCTCCTCGACCGCTTCGCCGCCTCCGGCGACGACGCCGCCTTCGAGGCGATCGTCCGAAGCCACGGCAACTCCGTGATGGCTGTCTGTCGACGCCTGCTCGGCGACCCCCACGAGGCCGAGGACGCCTTCCAGGCCACCTTCCTCGTGCTGGCCCGCCGCGCCGGCTCGATCGGCCGATCGCGGCCGATCGGCCCCTGGCTCGTCGGCGTCGCCTACCGGATCGCCCGCAAGGCCCGGGTCGCCTCGGCCCGACGCCGACGCCGGGAGGGGGTCGCCGCCGGCCGTCGACCCGAATCGACCGACGCCCCCGATCCCATCACGATCGACCTCGGCCCGGTGCTCTGGGAGGAACTCCACCGCCTCCCCGGCAAGTACCGGGACCCGGTCATCCTCTGCTGGGTCGAGGGCCACTCATACGACGAGGCCGCCGACCGCCTCCGATGGCCGGTTGGTACGGTCAAGGGCCGGCTGCACCGCGCGAAGGAGACGCTCCAGAAGCGTCTCACCCACCGCGGCATCACCGCCCCCGTCGCCGGCCTCTCGGCCTGGTTCGCCTCCGAAGCCTCGGCCGCGGTCGTCCCCCCTCCCGTGATCGGCTCCACAGTGACCTCGGCCGTCGCCGTCACCACCGGTGCGGCGTTCCTCGCCGGGACGGTCCCGGCCGGCTCGTATCTCCTCGCCCGGGGAGCCCTCCGAACCATGATTCTCGCCAAACTCTCGATCTCCGCCGCCGCCCTGACTTTCGTCACTGGCACGCTGGCCGGAGGTTACTCCCTGGTCGCCGTCAGCCAGGGCCAGGACATCACGGCTCGAACCAAGCCCGCGAGCACCGCCTTAACCACGACCAAGACCCCGGCGAATCCTCGCACCTTCACGGACGCACCGGGAGCGTCTCTCGGCCAGGACGTGAAACCGGAGGGCGGCCTTGAGGCGGCCAATTCGTCGGCATCGACCTCAGAGCCCTCGTCCTTCTACGAGTCCTATACTCCCGATCCGTTCGCGGAACCAACCGTGCTCGACTCCTTGAAGGCAGATCGGGTCTCGGCCGCCTTGCAGCGACTCCAGGCCCAGATGGCGTTCTTCAAAGCGGGCACGATCAACATCGATCGCGTACTGGCAGCGGCTCGGGCATTGCTCGACGCCCGGCTCGATGTGGAGCAGACGCCGAAGTGGCGCCGGACCTCCCTGGAGCAATACCGCGACTTCCTGGTCATGCTCCGCGATGGTGAACAGGCGAAGACGCGTCAGGGCACAGGTTCCGACGCTGATCTCGCCGAGGTCGCAGAAGCCCTCTCCGAGGCCGAAGTCCTGTTCGCCGCCGGTTCCCCTCCTCAATCGGGCGACCCTTCGACGCCCGGGACCGGGACGACCGCTCCCAGCGGGACTTCAAACGTCGCGGAGGGCAATCCTTTCGAGGGATCGGGCCGCATGCCTCTCGCCGGATCGGACCTCATCCCGTCACTCGGGGAGCCTGGAATGGGCGGTCGTGCTGACAGACCAGGCAGCGACCCCGCGTCTCAGAAGGTCATCGCCCGGCTCGAACAGCCGATCGCCATGCCGTTCGAGAACGATACTCCATTGGACGACGTCCTGGACTACATACGCCAGGCGACGGCCGACGAGAATCACAGGCAAGGCATCCCGATCTATGTCGACGAGTTCGGCCTCCAGCAAGCCGAGCAATCCCTCCAGTCTCCCGTGAAGATCACCCTCGAGGGGATCCCGCTCCGGACCACACTCTGGTTGGCCCTCAAGCAACTCGACCTCGCCTACACCGTGATCGACGGTGTACTGATCATCTCCGAACCTGGACAACTCAAGGACTTCCTCTCAGAGAAGCCCATCTATTCGCCCCCCGACACCCCATCAGGACCGAACTTTGGCACGATCAACGGCTTCGGGATGGGGATGGGCGGCGGGATGGGAGGCGTGGTCGGGGGCTCGGCAGGCGGCTTCGGGATGGGAGGAGGCCGGATCGGAACAGGGACCTCCGGCTTCGGGGCGGTCGGCGGTATGGGGGGAGGAGTCGGCACGACGTCCCGACCCCAGCCGAACCTGAATCCGTTTGACCAGTGATCGTGGGTTCGTCGGCCGGGATCCGGATCGATCCGACTGCGGATCCATCCCAGCTCCCGGCGCGGCCAAGCGGAGGCCCCCCGACGACCGCCGATCCGGATGTGCCCGGGGAGTCATCCGGCCGGGGTCGTGCCGACCCCGGTCGGGACGAGCCGGGCGACTCCAGCTGACGGAGGAGGGGTAAGTGCACCCCGGCCGAGCGTTTTCAACCGCTCCGAGGTCGCCCGGAACCCGTCAATTTCCGTTTCGAGTGACTGCCGGGAGGACTTTTCTCGATATTCTCGATACGAGGTCGTGTACCCCGTCCCGGACGGCGATGGTCGACCGCCCGGGCCTCTTTGGCATTCTGGGGAGCGAAGTAAGCCCATCGAGGGTGTTGAATGACCTCGAATCGGCACCGTCCTCCCGGCGCGAAACGAACCCAATGGTCGACGCACGTGGCGCGGAACGAACCCAATTGGACGACGTCATGAGTCCGAAACGAAACTCGCCCGATTGGCGCAAGTCCTGATTGGAACAGAAGAAGTGCCGATGGAAGGCGGATCAGCGTGGGCGCACCGACCCGACCGGCGCACCCCAGGCGCTCCGACCGCGCACCTCGGGCGCATCGCCGTGCGAGGAGACGCGATCGCGGTCGACACGGGTTGCCCGCCCGGAGGATGCGCAAGGGCTCGCAACCGCCGCGACCAAACGAACCCAATCGGGCCGGCGTCTGTGACGGAACGAACCCATTGCGATCGGCGCAAGTTGAAGCTGAGACAGAGAAATCGAAGGTCCGACCCGGCGCACCGGGGGCGCACCGACCCTGGTTCGAGGGACAGACGACCGATCCCCCGGCTCGGGGCCAGGTCCGAACGAGCACCGGCCCCGGCGGTCGATGCACTTGAAGGAACCCGCGAGGGGAAACCTCCCGACCGGGGCCGCATCACGGCCCCGGCCTGCCAGGGTCCGAGGCCGAGGGTCCCGGGATCACCCCCGATCGGCCAGCCCGACCAGTTCCTCGACGACCTCCGGGGTGTTCCAGTCCATCGCCCCGACTTCCCTGCGGACGATCGTGCCGTCGGGGGAGATCAGGAAGGTGGCCGGGATGCCGGTCGTGGAGAAGACCTTCGGGGGCATCTCGGCGGCGACCAGGACTTCGGCGTTGCCCGTCGGGGTCCGGGAGAGGAACTGCTGGACCGGTTGGAGGTCGCCGTCGGTGGAAACCAGGAGCACGGCGACGTCCGCCTCCTTCAACTCGGGCCGATCCGCAAGGGCAATCAGCGACGGCATTTCCATCATGCACGGCCCGCACCAGGTCGCCCAGACGTTGAGCAAAACCGGCCGACCCTTGTAGTCCTCGAGGTTGACCGGGGTGCCGTCCGGGGCGACGACCTTCCAGTCGAAGCTGGCGGCCGAGCCGCCGGTCGCCTCCCCGGCGTCGACGGCGATCTCGCGGTAGAGGAAGAAGCCGACGACCAGCACCGCCAGGGCCATCAGCAGCGCCCGGACTCCCATCGAGGCCCCTTCGCTCGGGGGCGGAAGCGTCGGGTCGGGCGTCGACCGCCCCAGGAATCCGGGCAGGCCCGAGGGCGGCGATCCGGCCGGGGTATTCGGCTCGGGATGGGTGTGATCGGCCATCGGACGCTCCTGAGGGTAGGGGGGGACGGATGCGGGGCTGGGATTATGGGGCCCCGGGCCAATACGGCGGGCGACGCCCCGGCGTTCGGCCGGACTCGATTCAGTCGGTCGCCCGGGTGGCGGCGACGGGGGCGAGCAGGTTCTCGACGGGGGCGTAGTCGTCGGTCAGGGTGATCCCCCGGGATCGGAGCCGGAGCGCGGCCCGGTCCTCGGAGGGGTACGGGTCGGGCTCGAACGGTTCCCCGTCTTGCTCGAAGGTGGGGTCGTCGGGCCGTCTCCCCAGGTCCGCCAGGTCGATGGGGGCCTCCGAGGCGACGACCACGAAGGTCTCCCGGAAGCCGGCCCCGGGGGCGTCGGTGCCGAAGACCTCGACCTCGCGGAAGGTCTGCCCGGCCGTCCCGGTCCAGGAGCCGATGAAGGCGCCAAGCCCCCGGGCCTCCGCCACCCCCCGGGCCGCGTCCCGGGCGAGGCGGTCGGGGTCGGAGCCGAGGTCGGTGGCGGCCCGGGCGGCCCGCCGGGCGAGGTCCTCGAGGTCCCCCCGGATCTCGCGCTCCTTGATCTCGGTCGAGACGGCGGAGGCGTAGTCGTCCACTCCCCGGCGGACGCCCACTTCCCGAAGCGTCCCGGCGATCCCCTGGGAGGTGAGCGCCCGGGGATCTCGGGAGCCGGTCGCCTTGGCCTCCTTCCCCATGGGGTGGACCAGCCGGAAGGAGAGCAGCGACGGGCTCTCCCTCAGGTCCGATTCCAGTTCCCGGAACGAGGCGTCGATCCGCTCGGCCATCCCGTCCGCGTCGGATTGGGGGGCGGCCACCTCCAGGAGGCCGGCGACCACGTCCGGATCCCCGTACCAGACGTCGGCGATCGCCTCGGCGACCTCCTCGGACTCCCCCCCGAGCCCGCCGTCCCGGAGGATCGCCGTCGCGGCCCGGGCCTTCTTGAGTTCGAGCGTCTCGGCGAGCGCCTCGGAGGCGGCGGCCTGGTCCCGCTGGGACTGGGCCCGTTCCAGGGTCTCCTGGGAGAGCCGGGCGAGCTCTTCCGGGCCGCCCCGGAACCGGTCTTCCAGCTCGGCGATCCGCCTCCGCAGCGCGGCCGCGATCGGCCCGGCGTCCCGCGACTCGACCCCGGCGAGCGTCCCGGAGACCGCCTCGGCGATCGCCGAGGGGCGGAGGCCCAGGCCGTCCCCGTTCCAGGCGGTCCGCAGCCCCCGGGCGATGGAGTCGGCCGAATCGGCGTCGTTCCCGGCCTCCCGGAAGACGGCGGCGACGGCCTCGATCTGGGCCTCCTCGGCCGCCTCCTCGACCGCCACGTCGTCGGCCCGGTAGACGTCGATGATGTTGATCAGGTAGGCGCCGTGCTCGTCGAGCAGCCCGGCGATCAGCTCGTTGAACTCCCGTGTGGTCAGGTGCCAGGGGACGGAGAAGTCGTTGAAGGCGTCGCCGAAGACGAGGTCGTACGGCTCGCCGCCCTGGGCCCGCTCGACGAACTGGCGGGCGTCCCCCCAGTGCGTCCGGATCGGGGTGTCCCGGGGAAGGCCGAGGGCGACGTGGTTGGCCTCGGTGACGGCCGGGTCGATCTCGGCCACGTCGCACTCGGCGTTCGGGAAGGCGTGTTGCAGGTACCTCGGGAAGGTGTACGAGCCTCCCCCCAGGAACAGGGCCCGGAGCGGGACCCGGGTCGGGTCGTCGATCCCCAGGCGCTCGGCCTTCTGCTCGGCGACCCGGCGGGCGACCTGGGCGTAGATGAACTCGTAGTCGTACTCGATGTGCTCGGGGTGCCCGAGGACGAAGTAGCCGTGGATCAGGTTGTCCAGCACCAGGGTCCGCTTCAGGGCGTCGGGGGGGGCGTCGGCCTCGCCCGAGGACGCCTCGGTCCCGGGGGAGGGGAGGTCCATGACCTCGCTCTCGACCTTGATGTAGTAGTAGTTGCTCTCGTCGAGGTGGGCGATGCCGCTCTCGGTCCCGGGATCCCCTCTGACGTTGCGGACTCCCCAGGCCACTCCCTGGCGCTGGAGGGCCGGCAGCGGGGCCAGGGCGATGAAGGTCAGGCCGAGCGGGATGCCCGCCCAGGCCGCATGGCCGATGCCGCCGAGCCCCGTCGCCGCCAGGGCCATCGCCGTCGAGATGCCGAGGATCAGCCCCTTGGTCCCCAAGACGTCGATCAGCAGGAACCCGGCCAGGAACGTCCCGGCGATCGACCCGACCATGCCCCAGGCGTAGACCGAGCCGATCGCCGTCCCGGTGCGGTCGACCCGGCGGAGCCGGTCGATCGCCAGCTTCGTGACCACCGGGCTGACCGTCCCCATCGTGATCGAGGGCAGGAAGAAGACCAGCGCCACCACCGCGAGCACCCGGAGCGACCAGGGCATCCCCGTCAGCATGGGGGTGTAGGAGAGCACGGAGGCCCCGGCCCACTCCTCCCCCAGGAAGGCCGGGGGGGTCTCCAGGAAGAGGATGAGCAGCACCATCGCCGAGGCGGCCAGGAACAGCCAGCTCGCCTGCTTCTCGCCGGAGATCCGGTCGGCCAGCTTGCCGCCGATCAGGTTCCCCAGGCTCAGGCCGCCGAGCATCACGCCGATGATGCTCGTCCAGCCGAAGATGCTCGAACCCAGGTGCCTGGTGGCCATCCGGCCGGCCACCATCTCCAGGGTCATGAACGCCAGGCTGATCAGGAAGGCCAGCGCGGCCAGGTCGGACAGCCGGGTCGGCCGCCCGTCGTCGGCTCGGGTGCCCCCCGGGGGGGACGACGCCCGGGGCCTTCGGGCGGCCCAGAGCCGGGCGAGGCCCACCAGCCCGGCCACCGCCGCCAGCCCGTGGCCGGCCAGCACCAGCGGATTCGACGCCGTCGACCCGACCTCGAAGGGCAGGCCCGGCAAGGCCCGATCGATCGTGGAGACCGACCCCGCCCCGAGGCAAACCGCCCCGAGCAGCGCGACCAGGCCGCCGAGCCGGGCGTCGAGCAACCCGGCCGCCGGCACGAGCAGGGCCGCGGCGACCACGGTCACGATCACCGAGGTCGGCGCCTGGTACATCAGCACGAACCCGGCAAGGAAGGTCCCGACGATCGAACCGATCGCCCCCCAGAAGTAGACGTCGCCGATGGCGCTGCCGGTCTTCTTCGCCTGCTCGACGGCGACGGTGGCGACGACGGGCCCGATCAGGCCGAGCACCGTCGCGGGTACGAGGAAGTCGAGCGAGACGACGAGCAGCGTCCGGAGGCTCCAGGGCATGGCGTCGAGCCCCGGCGTCTCGCCGACGACGGCGTTGACCCAGAGGCTCCCCAGGGTCAGCGCCGCCCCGAGGGCGAACAGCGGCCCGATCGCCCGCCGGGCGTCGGTGCGGTCGGCCAGCCGGCCGCCGAGGAAGTTGCCCAGGCAGATGCCCCCCAGGACGACGCCGATGACGCTCGTCCAGACGTGCAGCGACGCCCCGACGTGCCGGGCCACCAGCCGGGAGGCGACCAGTTCCAGCGTCATGATGCAGAGGCTGGCGAAGAAGGCCAGCGCGTAGGGCAGGGATCGGGCCAGGGTCCGGCCGGTCGTCGACATCGGGCAGCGCTCCGGGCGGGGACCGGCCCTGGGGCCGGTCGCCGGGTCAATCGGGGCAATCCTTCCAGGATATGCAAGCGGCTCCGGGGCGGACAACCGACCCGTCCGGCCCACCCGCCCGGCTTTTTCCGGGCCAAGCCGTTGCTCTTGATCGAGATCCGGGGACAATACTCCCATTGCCTCCCCGGACCGGCCGCCCTCGGACCGCCTGCCCCGACGGGCGAACCGATCACCCGGCGTCCGCGGCCCTCGCGGATCGCCGCCTCGGACCGAGACCGGTCTCCCTCGCCGTCGGGCCGGACGTCCCCCCGACCGATCCCGTTACTCCGCCGTGATCTAGGCCGACGATGATCCTCTGCGTCACCCTGAATCCCTGCCTGGACAAGACCCTGACCGTCCCCCCCTGGAAGCCCGGCCAGTCGGTCCGGGGCCAGGCCGTCTCGGAGGTCGTCGGCGGCAAGGGGAACAACGTCGCCCGCGCCCTGAAGCGGCTCGGGAAGGAAGCCCGGCCGGCGACCTTCTTCGGCGGCCCGGTCGGGGAGCATTGCGCCGCATTGCTCCGGGAGCGGGAGGGATTCGACCCCCTCGTCGTCCCCACCGAGGCGCCCACCCGGACGATCCTGACCGTCCGGGCCGAGGGCGAACCAGGTCAGACGGCCTTCTTCGACCCCGACCCGGCGATCTCCTCCCAGGAGGCCGAGGTCATGCTCCGGGGGGTCGAGGCGGCCATCGCGACGGGCCGGGTCGAGGCGGTCACCCTGTCCGGATCGAGTCCCTCTGAGGCGACCGACGGCCTCTACCTCGACCTGATCTCGATGGCCCGGATGCGGCGGCTCCCCGTGTTCCTGGATACCTACGGCGCCCCGCTGGAGAACATCTGGGGCTTCTGGCCCGACGTGATCCAGCTCAACCGGTCCGAACTGGCCCGGCACCTCCGCCGGGACGACCCGACCGACGAGCAGATCTTCGAGCTCCTCGGCACCTGGAACCGCCACGGCGTCCGACTGGCCATCGTGACGGACGGGCCCGACGCCGCCCTGGTCCAGTCCGAAGGGCGGTTCTTCCGCGCCTATCCGCCCGAGATCGAGGTCGTCAACCCGATCGGCTCGGGGGACTCGATGCTGGCCGGGCTGGTCGACTCCTGGCTCTCCGGCGTCGAGGCCGAGCCGATGATCCGCCGGGCGATCGCCTGCGGGGCGGCCAATGCCCTGGTCTGGGAGGCCGGGCAAATCGACCCCGACGTCGTCTCCCGGATCGAAGGCGAGGTCGAGCTCGAACCCGTCGAGGACCAGGGCGAAGTGCAGCCCGAACGGCCGGGCGACTCCCAGGGGTTCCTCCGGGTCGGCGTCTACGGCAGGGCGACCAGCCGATTCGGCCGCCGGTGATCGCCGGACGACACCGGCCGAGACGAGCGTCGAGCCGAGGGGCCGACGGGGCGAGGCCCGGTCAGAGGAGGTGCCGGGCCTTCACATCGAGGTACGCGTTGATCAGGGGGGCCGTAAGCTCCTCGGGCGTGACGTCGAGGGCCAGGACGCCCCGCCGCCGGAGCGAGGCGATCACCCGCTCCCTCCAATTGAGCATCGCCGCGGCGGCGGCGGGGGCGAAGAGCCGCTCCTCGGGGGTCGAGCCCGGCAGGGCCGCCGGATCGAGCCCGGAATCGGCCAGCGCGAACAGGTCGGCATCCCTGAGGAAGACACCCAGGGGCAGGTGGCGGCCCACCACGTTCCCGAGGTGGTCGAGCACCTGGCGGGCCCCCACCTCGTCGAAGACGTTGGTCATCATCACCAGGAGTGAACGCTTCCGGCATCGGCGTTCCAGCTCGACGACGGCCCGATCGTGCCTCGGCTCGACGAGCATCGGGAAGACGTCGTGGATCGCGTGCACCAGCCGCTCGATCCGCCGAGGCCCGCCGGTCGGCGGCACGTAGGCCCGCACCCGATCGGCGTAGACCATCAGGCCGACCTGGTCCCCACGGACCAGGGCGACGTGGGCCAGCATCAGCATCGCGTTGAACGCGTGGTCCAGGGGGGAGAGTCCGTCTCCCGTGTCCCCGGCCATCATCCGGCCGCTGTCGATCAGGAAGATCACCCGCTGACTCTGGCTGTTCTGATAGTCTCGGACCGTCACCCGGCGCCTCCGGGCGGTCGCCCTCCAGTCGATCCGCCTCGGCTCGTCCCCTTCCGAGTAGTCGCGTAGGCGCTCGAACTCGTTGTCGGTGCCGACCCTCCTGGATCGCCGCAACCCGATCGCGCCGAGGCGGTCCCGGCGGGCGAGCAGGGTGTACCGGGCGATCTGGCGGACGTCGGGATAGACGCGGACCCCGGACTCGACCGGATGCCACCGGGAACGCTGCCAGAGGCCCCACCGGCTCCGCTCCAGGAGGTAGACCCGGCGGAGGGCGAATGACCCCCTTCGGTGCGGGGTCATCCGATAGTCGAGCGTCGCCCGCCCACCGGGAGGGATGCGGACCAGGAACTCAGGCGGCCCGGCCTCGAACGGGTCGGGCACGTCGTCCCGGACTCGAAAGCCCCTGGGGCGGCGGCCCTCGTTGACGATCGTCAACTCGACCGGGTGCGGTTCGCCGATCGAGGCGGTCCCCCCGCACTCGCGGGTGGCCCGCAGCCGGGCCGGCCCGATCAGGCTGGCGAGGTCGATCAGCGCGAGGGCCAGGAGTACCGAGTCGAGCGCCATCAGGGCCATCCAGAAGACCCCGGGTCGGGGCAACAGCAGGAGCAGCGAGATCAGCCCCGGGACGAGGGCCGCCAGCGCCAATCCCCGATCCGGCCAGATCATTCGGAACGCCCCCTCCCGCGTCGGCCGCCCCCCCGAGGCGACCCGGGGATTCTATCGCTCCCGGCCTCCGGGGCCAACTCCCCGAGCGACCACCGCCGGCACCCCGAACCGAAGCGGCTTAATTTGGAATATCACGCATTACTTAGTATGGCGGTTGACACCACCGACTTGTAACCTATGGTCCCCTATGGAGCCTGACAACGAGTGAGCTGCCCGAAGGCGTGCAGCCTAGGGATCGGGTTTCCGAGCGATCGAAGGGGCTCAAGGAATTACACCCATGCCGACCCGCACCCCTCGGCGGGAATTGATCTCCCGCACTCCCCTGCAGATCTACCTCCAGGACATCAACGGTACCGCGCTGCTCAGCGCGGACGAGGAGCGGAGGCTCGCATATCGGGTCGCCGAGGGCGACCCCGAAGCCCGGGAACACATGGTCAAGGCCAACCTCCGCCTGGTGGTGAACATCGCCCGGGGCTACCTGGGCAAGGGCCTCGGGCTGGAGGACCTGATCGAGGAGGGGAATCTCGGCCTGCTCCGCGCCGTCGAGGGTTTCGACGGCTCGATGGAGACCCGCTTCAGCACGTACGCGAGCTACTGGATCAAGCAGTCGATCCGCCGGGCCGTGATGAACAACGGCAAGCCGATCCGGCTGCCGGCCTACATGGTCAACCTGCTGGCCAAGTGGCGACGGGCGACGGCCCTGCTGAGCGATCAGCTCGGGCGCCTGCCGACCCCGGACGAGGTGGCCTCGGAGCTGAAGCTCACGACCAAGAAGCTGAACATCGTCAAGAAGGCCTTGCATGCCAACAGCCTGACGCCCCAGTCGGACGGCGCCGGCGACGACGGCTTCGCCATCGACGACGTGCTGACCGACGAACGGGTCCGCGCCCCCGACGACCTGCTGATCGAGGCCGACGACCTGGAACGCACCCTCAACGGCATCGACCAGCTCGACGACCGGGAGCGGACCGTCCTCCGGATGCGATTCGGCCTCGACCCGTACATGGCGATGACCCTCCGGGAGGTCGGGGAGGGGCTCGGGCTGACCCGGGAGCGAGTCCGACAGCTCGAGTGCCAGGCGTTGACCAAGCTCGCGATGGCGCTCGGTGCCGAGCGCGCCGCGAAATCCCGATCCTGAGCGGACCCGAGGTAGGCCTGTCCAGAGAGGAAGATATAGGGGGGAGACGGGCGGGGACGCCATCGTACCCGTGCGGGCGGCCCCCCCGGCCTGGCTGGCCCCCTCCATTCCTTTTTTAAGCGATCAGCCGGTCGACGACCCGCCCGGCGACGTCCGTCAGGCGGAAGTCACGCCCCTGGTATCGGTAGGTAAGCTCCGTGTGGTCGAAGCCGAAGAGCCTGAGGATGGTCGCGTGGTAGTCGTGGACGTGGACGGGGTCCTCGACCACGTTCCAGCCGATCTCGTCCGTCTTGCCGATGACCTGGCCGCCGCGGACGCCCCCTCCCGCGAGGAAGAGGGAGAAGGCGAAGGGGTGGTGGTCCCGGCCGGTGACGGCCTTGAAGCCGGGGCGATTCTCCCCCAGGGGGGTGCGGCCGAACTCGGAGCACCAGAGCACGAGGGTGTCTTCGAGCAGCCCCCGGCGCTTCAGGTCGGTGATCAGGGCGGCGACGGGGCGATCGGCCATGCCGCAATTGAATTCCAGCTCGGAGTCGATGTTGCTGTGGTGGTCCCAGGAGGCGTGGTAGATGTTGACGAATCGCACGCCCCGCTCCACCATCCGGCGGGCGAGCAGGCAGTTGGTGGCGAAGCGGTCGTAGACCCCGGGCCCGCCCCCCCGTCCGCCCCCCTCGGGGTCTTCCCGGCCGACGCCGTAGAGGTCGAGCGTCTCGGGGGTCTCTCCCGAGAGGTCGATCAGCTCCGGGGCGGATGATTGCATCCGGAAGGCCAGCTCGTAGGAGGCGATCCGGCTCTGGATCTCCTCGTCCCGGACGGCGTCGAATCGCCTGGCGTTGAGGGAGCCGATGGCGTCGATCGTCTCGCGTTGCACCCGGGGGGAGAGGCCCGCCGGGTTCCCGAGGTTGAGGACCGGGTCGCCCGAGTCGCGGAAGAGGACCCCGGAGTAGGTGGAGGGGAGGAAGCCGCCTCCCCAGTTGGACGCCCCGCCGCTGGTCCCCCGCCCGGTCGTGAGGACGACGTAGCCGGGGAGGTCGTCCGCCTCGCTGCCCAGCCCGTACGTCAGCCAGGAGCCGACGCTCGGCCGGCCGAACGCCGCCGAGCCGGTGTTCATCAACAACTGCCCGGGGTGGTGGTTGAACTGGTCGGTATGCATCGACCGGATCAGGGCGAGGTCGTCGGCACAACCCCCGAGGTGGGGCAGGTAATCCGAGAGCTCCATCCCGCACTCACCCCACCGGGAGAAGACGCGGGGGCAGCCCATCACGGTGGCCGACTCCTTCTGGATGAAGGCGAACCGGACGTTCTTCGTGAACGACTCGGGCAGGGGCTGGCCGTCGAGCCGGTTCAATTCGGGCTTGGGGTCGAACAGGTCGATCTGGCTGGGGCCCCCCTCCAGGTAGATGCAGATGCACGCCCTCGCCTTCGCCGGGAGGGGCGGTTGGCGGGGGGCGAGCGGGTCGTCGTCCCGATCGGTCGGCAGGTGCCCGACAGGGGAGGCAATCGCCCCCTGTTGGGCGAGCATCGAGGCGAGCGCCGCCAGGCCTATCCCGCTCGAAGTGCCGGTCAGGAACTCCCTCCGGGAGCGGTGGAGGGCCTCTTGGATCGGGTGCATCGGGGGCTCCGAGGGGAGGTCGATCGGCCGGGCCCGGCGGCCCGGACCCGGCCCGTCATTCCCGGGTGATGAACTCGTCGAGGTTGAGGATCGCCCGGGAGGTGGCGACGATCGCGGCGGCCTCGGCACGGCCGATCCCGTGCGGGGGGACCTCGCCCCCGAGCAGGGCATGGACGGATCCGGCGTCGGCCTGAAGGGCGTGGAGGAGCGAGGCACGGAGTCCGTCGAGGATCTCCAGTTCCTCGACGGTCGGCTCCCTCCCCAGGGCGAGCCTGAAGGCCCGTAAGGCGGCCAGCGAGGGATCCTCCCGCAAGGCCCGGAGGCCGAGGGCCCGGGCGCCCTCGACGAAGGCGGCGTCGTTGAGCAGCGTCAGGGCCTGGAGCGGCGTGTTGGAGGTGGACCGCTTCACCGCGCAGACGTTGGCGTCGGGAGCGTCGAAGGTGGTGAGCATCGGGTAGGGGCTGGTGCGACGGAAGAAGGTGTAGAGGCCGCGTCGGTGGCGGTCGGGGCCGCTGCTCTCCTCCCATCGGGCACTGCTGGCATAGGTCAGCTCGGAGATGCCGGGGGGCTGCGGCGGGAAGACGCTGGGCCCGCCGACCTCGGTCGAGAGCAGGCCGCCGACGGCGAGCGCCAGATCCCGGATCACCTCCGCCTCGAGCCGGATCCGGTTCTGCCGGGCGAGGAGGACGTTCTCCGGGTCGACTTCCCGCAGTTCGGGGCGGACCGCCGAGGCCTGGCGATACGTCGACGACCGGACGATGGCCCGGATCAACCCCTTGCGGCTCCAGCCCAGCCTGCGGTATTCCGAGGCCAGCCAGTCGAGCAGCTCGGGGTGGCTCGGCGACTCGCCCCGGGTGCCGAAGTCGTCCATCGAGGTGACCAGTGCCCGGCCGAACAGGTGGTGCCAGACGCGGTTGGCGGCGACCCGGCCCGTCAACGGGTTCTCGGGGTCGACCACCCACTCGGCCAGGTCCAGCCGATCCGGCCGCCCCCCCGTTTCCGGCAGCGGGGGCAGAACCTCGAAGGTGCCGGGCTCGACCGGCTCGCCGGGCCGGAGGAAGTCGCCCCGGATGTGGATCCGGCTCTCCCGGCGATCCTCCCCGGCTTGCTCGACGAAGGTCCGGATTCGGGGGCCGGGCTCGTCGCCCTCCGTCCCGGCATCCCGGACGCTCGACGAGCCCGACTCGATCGGCCGGTCGGCCTCGTCGGCCGAATTGAAGAAGGCGAACAGCTGGTAATATTCGCGCCGGGTGATGGGGTCGTATTTGTGGGTGTGACACTGGGCGCAGGCGACGGTGAGGCCGAGCCAGACGGAGCCGGTGGTGTTCACGCGGTCGATCACGGCGGCGACGCGGAACTCCTCCGCGTCGACACCCCCCTCCGTGTTCGTCAGGGTGTTCCTGTGGAAGCCGGCGGCGGTGAGCCGGTCGGGCGAGGCGTCGGGGAGGAGGTCGCCGGCGAGCTGCTCGATCGTGAACCGGTCGAAGGGGAGGTCGCGGTTGATCGCGGCAATGACCCAATCCCGGAAGCGATAGGCCTCCGGCCTGGGCCGGTCCTTCTCGTAGCCGTCGCTGTCGGCGTAGCGGGCGAGGTCGAGCCAGTGGCGGCCCCAGCGCTCCCCGAAGTGGGGGCTGGCGAGGAGGCGGTCGACGAACGCCTCGTAGGATGCCGGGGAGTCGTCGGCCTCGAAGGCGTCGACCTCCTCGGGGCTGGGAGGCAGCCCGGTCAGGTCGAGCGAGAGGCGGCGGATGAGCGTGGCCCGGTCGGCCTCCCGAGACGGGGAAATCCCCGCCGACTCCAACCGGGCGAGCACGTATCGGTCGATCGGGCTGCGGACCCAACCCTCATCCCGAACATCGGGGGGCGGATCCGGTTCGATCGGCCGGAAGGCCCAGTGGTCGCTCGGACGCCTCGATCCGCCTCCCGCCCCCGCCTCAGACCATGTCGCCCCCTGGTCGATCCAGCCTCGGAGCAGGCCGACTTCCTGGGGAGAGAGCGGGGCCCCGGTCGGGGGCATGATCGACTCGCCCTCGAATCCGGCGACCCTGTGGATCAGCAACGAGTCGGCCCCGGCCCCGGGCTCGATCGCCGGGCCGAGGTCGCCCCCGGCCATCGCGCCGGCCTTCTGGTCGAGCCTGAGCCCCGACTTCTGCCGCTCTGCGCCGTGGCAGGAGACGCATCGGGCGTCGAGGATCGGCTTGATGTCGACCAGGAAATCGACCGATCGATCGGCGGGCGGTGGGAGCGGCCCGGACGATCCCGGGGCGTCCTGGCCCCGAGCGAGCCCGATCGGGGCCAGGATCGCCAGGAGGATTCCGGTCGCGGCGGGGCGCGGGACACGCACGGGGGCCGGACGCATGGGCGACCTCCGGGGAGGCTCGGCGGGCCGGGTCCGTCCGTCGGGCCGGCGACCGAGCCGATCGCAGCGGACGGCGGACGCAACGTCCAATCTGACGCCCCGATCGGCAATTGTCAAACATCCCGACAATCGGCGTGGACCCGGCTTGCCGTACGATCGGTCGATGACGAAAGATGGAAGCGCCCGGGCCCCGAGGGGTGCCCCTCCCCGTCCTCCTTGCCGGATCGAACCGAACGCGTGGCCACCATCGATACCCAGAGCGATCCCCGATCCTCCCCGCGGCACCGTCCCGAGCTGCTCGCGCCGGCGGGAGACCGCGCGTGCCTCGTCGCCGCGATCGAGAACGGCGCGGATGCCGTCTATTTCGGCCTCCGGGGCCATAACGCGAGGGCGAGGGCGGCGAATTTCGGCCTGGAGGAGCTGCCCGAGGTGATGGCCCTCCTGCACCAGAGGGGAGTCCGGGGCTACGTCACCCTGAATACGTTGGCGTTCCCCGGGGAGCTGGAAGGGTTGGAGGGGATCGTCCGGAGGGTGACGGCGGCGGGGGTCGACGCGGCAATCGTACAGGACATCGGCCTGGCGAGGCTGATCCGGGCGGTCACGCCGGATCTGGAGATCCACGCCTCGACGCAAATGTCGATCACGAGCGCCTCGGGCGTCAGGATGGCCGAAGACCTGGGCTGCTCCCGGGTGATCCTGGCCCGGGAGTTGTCGGTCCGGGAGATCGCCCGGATCCGTGAGCAGGCGAGCCTGCCGGTGGAGGTCTTCGTCCACGGGGCGCTCTGCGTCGCCTACTCGGGCCAGTGCCTGACGAGCGAGGCGCTCGGCGGTCGATCCGCCAACCGGGGGGAGTGCGCGCAGGCGTGCCGGATGGAGTACGAGGTAATCCAGGACGGCGAGCGGGTCGACCTGGGAGACATCTCCTACCTGCTCAGCCCGCAGGATCTCGCCGCCTTCGACCTCGTGCCGAAGCTGGTGGAGCTGGGCGTCTCCAGCCTGAAGATCGAAGGGAGGCTCAAGTCCCCGGACTACGTCGCCACGATCACCCGGAATTACCGCAAGGCGATCGACGCTGCGGCCGAGGCTCGGCCCGACCCGATCGGCGACCGGGACATCTACGAGATGGAGATGACCTTCTCCCGGGGATTCAGCCACGGGTTCCTGGACGGGAATAACCACAAGGTGCTCGTCCGGGGCGACTACGCCAAGAAGCGAGGGGTCCTCGTCGGCGAGGTGGCGAGCGTGGTCGGCAACCGGGTCCTGGTCGAACTCTCCTCACCGGTGAAGCCGGGCGACGGTGTCGTGTTCGATGCGGACCCGGGCCGAGGGGCGCCGGAGCAGGGGGGACGCGTCTACGAGGTCGACCGGCCGGCGAAGGGGACGGGGCGTCCCGATCGTCCGGGATGGGCCGAGGACTTCATCGATGGACCGGCGTCGATCGGCTTCGGCCGCCGAGACCTGGATCTCGATCGGATTGTCCCCGGGCAACGGCTCTGGAAGACGGACGATCCAGAGCTGTCCAGGTCGCTGAAGCGATCGCACGAGGGGGGACCGAGGCGGACGGTGCGACTGGACCTCCGCGTCCGCGCGGTCGCCGGTGAGCCACTGGCGATCGAAGCGAGCACTGCAACCGGGATTCACGCCCGGGTCGACTCGGGGCGGCCCCTCGAGGTCGCCCGGACGAGGCCGGCCGACGCAGTCGCGATTCGAGGCCAGCTCGACCGGATGGGTGGGACGAACTATCGGCTCGGGGACCTGGAGGCGACGATCGACGGGAGCCCGATGGTGCCCCTGGGCCTCCTGAATGAGCTGCGCAGGGCGCTCGTGGCCCGACTGGACGAGATCGCATCCCTGGCCCCCGTGCGGGCGATCGCCGAGGCTCCCGTCCTGCCGGGTCTGCGGGAGGCCATCCGTTCTCGGGCCGAGGCGGAGGGCCCCCCCGGGCAGTCCGAGCCGGCGTGGTCGGCGCTTTGCCGGACGGTCGAGCAGGTCGAAGCGGCCCGCGGGTCCGGGATCGGGACAATCTACCTGGATTTCCAGGATATCAAGCGGTACGGCGAAGCGGTCTCGATCGCCCGTCGAGGGCCCGGGGATCCGGCCGTCTTCATCGCCTCGACCCGGATCGAGAAGCCGGGCGAGGAGAACCTGTTCCGCTACCTCTCGAAGCAGGGGGCCGACGGCCTGCTGGTGCGAAACGCGGGGGGGATCGCGTTCTGCTCGAGCCAGCGGATCCCGTTCGTGGCGGACTTCTCCCTGAATGCGGCGAACGACCTGAGCGTCGAGTGGCTCAAGGCGAGCGGGGCGACCCGGGTCACCGCCTCGTATGACCTGAGCGCCGACCAGCTCTTCGACCTGCTCCGGGCCTCGCCCCCGAGCTGGCTGGAGGTGGTGGTCCATCAGCAGATTCCCATGTTCCACATGGAGCACTGCGTCTTCTGCGCCTTCCTCTCGCCCGGCACCGATAAGACCAACTGCGGGCGCCCCTGCGACCGCCACGAGGTGAAGCTCCGCGACCGGGTCGGCATGGAGCACCCGCTGACCGCCGACGTGGGGTGTCGGAACACGCTCTACAACGCCGTCCCCCAGACGGCCGCGGAATTCCTGCCGGCCCTCGTCCGCAAGGGGCTCCGGCACCTCCGGCTGGAGTTCCTGGACGACTCCCCCGAGTCGGTGGCCCGAATCATCGGGCTGTATACCGATGCCCTCTCCGGCCGGCGGGACGCCCGGACCCTCTGGAAGCGGCTGAAGGCCACGAACCACTACGGCGTGACGCGGGGGCAACTCGCCGTCCTCTGATCCCCGGACGGGGCGACGGCGCGTCGGTGCTCGGGCGAGTCGTCACCGTCGGAGGGCGAGTGCCCGGCGTCGAGGTCGGTGACCGGGGGATTTCGGTTCATCCCGGATCCTTCCGCCGGCCGATGAACCGGGTCGAGCGAGGGGAGTCCCGCCGGACCAGATGGATCTGCGCGGCGGGCCCCGAGTGCGACTTCCGAATCCCCCGGGACGCAGCCCGGAGGGGGCGGATCGGTCGGCCGCAGGCGGCCCGATCGATCGCCCCCGACGACGGTCCCCGGGCCCAGGCGGACGGCCAGCCCTGGCCGATCGACGAAAGGACACCGAATCATGTCGCGGCCCAGCCTGCTCGTCCTGGCCGCCTCGATGGCGGCGGTCGCGGTCGGGTGCGCCCACTGCGATACCTGCGACGACTTCCCGGCGCCCTGCTCCGGGCCGAATTGCGGCTATCCGTACCAGGCCACCTTCCCGTTCGACGACGGCATGCACGTCGAGCCGATCGTCACCGGCCCGGTCGGGTTGTCGACCGGCCAGATCGTCTCGGGGCCGGTCGGCGCCCCCTCGGTCGTGCCCCCCTCGCCGACCCCGGCCAACGGCCCGACACCGGCGAACGGCTCGACCCCGCCCGACAGCCCTCCCGCATCCCCCAGCCCGAGCGCCGGGACGGACGGCGGCTCGACGGCCGACCCGCTCGACCTGCCGATGCCCCCGGCGTCCGACTCCCCGTTCGGCGGGCCCATGCCCAACTGATCGACGACCCGCAGGGGCCGATCCGAGTGCGGCCGAGGTCCGACCTCCCCGGCCACCTCCCTTCCCCTACCGGCCTCGATTGCGATACGTTAGCGGCATCCGAGGCGACTCATCGGCGACCCCCGAAGGGTCGCCGGCCTCCGATCCCCGGATCCGGCCGCGTCGAGGGAAGTGCTCCCATGAAACTGATCATCGCGATCATCCAGCCGACCAAGCTGGAAGCCGTCAAGCTTGCGCTGTCGAAGGTCGAGGTCTATCGCCTCACGGTCATGGACGTCCAGGGATTCGGGAGGCAGAAGGGGTTCACGGAGGTCTACCGGGGCCACGAGTTCACGGTGAACCTGCTGCGGAAGATCGAGCTGCAGATCGCCGTGAACGAGGACTTCGTCGAGCCGACGATCAATGCGCTGATCGACGCGGCCCGGACCGGGGAGGAGGGTGCGATCGGCGACGGGAAGATCTTCGTGATTCCCCTGGAAGACTGCATCCGGATCCGCACCGGCGAGCGCGGCCCCGAGGCGATCTGACGCGTCGAGACCCACGTCTGCCCGAGAACCGCCTGTCCCCGCCATCACCCCCGAATAGGCAACGAGATGACGACCGAATCCGATCCCGCTCCCGTGCCCGGCGGCCCGGACGCGGTCCTCCTGTGCTCCGACCTGATCTTCACGAGCAAGATCACCGGGACCGCCCGGGAATTGGGGCATCGGGTCCTGGTGGCGGGGACCGAGGTCCTGGCGCGGTCGATGCTGGAGCAATGGCGGCCCCGGGTGGTCTTCGTCGACCTCTCGGCGGGCGGCCTGGTCCGACCCGAGGCGTTGATCGCCTATCGGGGGATCGTTCCCGGGTCGACGTTCATCGCCTTCGGCTCCCACGTCGACACCCGGGCCCTCGACTCGGCCCGGGACGCCGGCTGCGACCCGGTCCTCCCCCGGAGCAAGTTCACCGCCGAGCTGCCCGAATTGATCCGTCATCATCTGGGACGTCCGGGCTGATCGGGGTCGGGTCCGGTTCCGGTCCCGCCTGGCCGCCGACGGCCATGATGATCGACCGTGCGAACGCCCCTCGGAGCCTCGGGCGGGGGCGGGCAGCCGGGAATCGGTGCGTCAGGTCGGTGTGGCTGACGTCCAGCATCCCGAGTCGGAGCCCGAGCTCGGGGAGGAACTGGTCGCCCGCGGCGACGAGCCCGTCGTTGGGGCCGTAGTAGGTCTCCAGATATTTGGCGACCGGGCGGCGGAACGGGGGATGTTTCGTCGGCGAGACGCTCGACTCGATGTAGAAGGTGCGCGGGCCGACGATCGGGATCGCCTCGGCCTGGGCCTCGAGCATCTCCTCCCAGAACGTCCGGGCGGCGTCTCGGGTGAGGTCGACGATCCCGCCGTGCTGGCCGCGATCGAGGCGTCTGGACTCGATGTCCCGGATCAGCCTGGCGATGGCCCGGGCCGGGACCGGCATCCGCTCGTCGATCGGACGGCCCGAGCCGACGAGGTAGTCTGCCGCCCCGCTGCCGCCGAAGGGCCCTTGCACGAGGAAGAGCGCCGAGACGCGCTCGCTCACGAAGCCCGGTTCGAGCAGGGCGAAGGCGAGTGCGTCGCAGGCCCCCCGGCTGTGGCCCACCACGACGAGGGGCTCCGGGCCCAGGTCGGCGATCCGGAGGAACTCGTCCCGGATCGCGTCGAGGTTCTCCGAGAACGTCGCATCAGAGCTGGGGGCGATCCGGTGGATCGACTCGGACGGGACGCCGAGGGATCGGAACTCCTTCTCCGCCTGGTCGAAGTAGCCGGGCATGCGTTCGTTCAGCAGCCCGAGGACGAAGACGTAGCGGAACCGGCGGGCACGATCGGCGACCGGTTCCGGGATCTCCAGACGCCCCCGGCTTGCCTCCTCGAACCAACCCTGGAAGTTCATCGGACCGATGTCCGGCGGCGAGTGGAGTCCGCCGATCAGCAAGGCAGCCTTGAGCACGAACGTCGGGGCCGGTCCCATGTGTTCCCCCCAGGGGCAGGTGGCGCATCCGGTTGCCGGGAGTCGCGTGACGACGGTCATGCTGATTGTATACCCCGCGAGGGTCCTCGGCATCGGTCGTGGGTCCCGGAATCGCACCTCGGTGAACGTGAGGGGATGCCGGGGACGGCGCAGGGAGGGGTGCGACTTCTCCCGGTCGGCCGTCGGGGATAGCCTGGTCGTCCTGGGGCGATCGGACCATCGGGCCGCCAGGTCGGGGAGGGGAGATGACTCTCGTTGACCGGATCGGGAGGAGTGCGTTCGTGGGGCTCGCCGTGGGGCTGGGGTGGGGAATCCGGGGGGATTTCGGTCACAACGTCGGGGCGATGTACCCCGGGGCGGCACTCGGGCTGGCCTTCTGCTACGTCGGCGGGCAGCGATCCTTGTTCTCCTGGATGCCGGTCCTCGCCGCCCTCTCGGCGCTGGCGATCGGCTCCGGAGGGACAATGAGTTACGGCATCCTCCACGGGTATGCCCAGTCGGACACCTTCGTCAATTACGGATACGGATTCCTCACGCTCTTCTTCCAGGGGGCGGCCTGGGGGACCTTCGGAGGGGCGCTGATCGGCCTGATGTTGGAACGTCGGCCGATGTCGACGTCCGACTGGCTGGGGCTGGCGGGGAGTATCTTCATCGGCGGCTGGCTGATCGGTTTCGCGATGATCCGCCTGCTGGGCTTCCAGATCAACCCGCCGAGGAACAACAGCTCGATCGTCTTCATGGGGGCGGCCATCGGGCAGCTGGTCTGGCTCGCCTGCAATCGCCGGCCGGTCGGGTTGCGGGGGGGATTGCTCGGCTACGTCGGCTTCGGACTGGGGATGGCGGGCGGCCGACTCCTGGGGAACCTGGCCAATGTCATGCAGGGCGAGTTCGGGTTCACGATCAACCACTGGAACGTCATGGAGGTGTCCTGCGGGCTGATCGGCGGCTTCGTCTTCACGTTCGGGATGGTCGACCGCCCCTATCCTGAGCCCCCGAAGGAGCGGAATTTCACGCTGTCCTCGGCCTACGGGATCCTGTTCGTCCTCGGGCTGATCCCCCTCTGGCATCGGGTGGCCCGGGTCGTCCCGGGGGAGAAGCTGAGGTCGTGGACCGAGGCGTTGCGGTCGAGCGGACATCCCGATCCCGAACTGTGGGCACAGACCATCCTGCCGATGATCGACGCGGCCTGCCTGTTCGGCTTCGTGGGGGCGGCGGTCTGGCTGGCGGCTCACCTGAAGGGGCGTTCCCGATGGGCCCCGCTGCCGATCCTCTGGCTCTCGGGGACGATGCTCCTCTTCCAGAATCTGAACGCGTTGTACTTCTTCACCCCCGGCAAGGCCGAACACGTCGATATGCACTTGGTTTTCTGGGTGATCTTCGGTTTGATGATCCTCTATGTCGCCTTCGCCGATCCCCGGCCAGCGGCCCTCCCGGACACGGCCGGCGGCGACGAACACAGGGGCCGTTTTGTCGCCTGGGGACTCGCCACCCTGGCGGCGTTCGCCCTGATCCTGGTCCTGGCGGGTTGGATCAACGGCGAGGTGACCATGCGGTCGGCGAACACGAGATGGCCGGAGTGGTCGTGGCGCGACGGGCCGTTCCCGGGGCGCTGAGGGACCCCGTGCCCCGGTCGACCCTCACTGGCAATCAACGCCCCCCGCCCTCGGGGTCCGATCCGATCGCGTCGAGCTTCGCGCGGAGCCGATCGAGCAGGGGCCGACCCAATGGGGACGCGAGGTCGACCTGCTCACCGGGGTCGGCGCACAGGTCGTAGAGCTGCTCCACCTCGCGAACCTGGCCGAATGTCCTGATGTATTTGAGCGAGGTCTCGTCGGTGACGGAGGCCATCGCCCCCCCGAACACGGGGGACCGGCCCGAATTCGGGGGGAAGCTGTCGGGCCCGTCGACCGAGGCGATCGCCGGGGAGGTGACGGCCGCCCCTGCCATCCAGAGGGGGACGAGCGAGGACCCCGGGAGCGTGGGGCCCGGCAGGTCGACCAGGTCGAGGATCGTCGCCGGGACGTCCCTGAGGCTGACGACCTGGTCGACGGTCCCCGAGGCCGGGATCCGCCCCGGGGCGACGAGGACCAGCGGCACCCGGAGCTGGTCCTCGAAGAGGCTGATCCCGTGTCCATACAGCCCGTGCTCCCCGAAGGCCTCGCCATGGTCGGAGGTGACGACCACGATGGTGTCGTCGAGCAGCCCCCGGCGATCGAGGTCCCGGAACAGGGCGCCGAGGCGTTCGTCCAGGTGGGCGATGCAGGAATCATAACCGTCGACCAGGAGGTCGACCCGGCCGGGCGGCGTGTCGGGCTTCCCCGGACTGAGCCACCACTCCCCGAGGAACCGGCGATCCTCGAGCGAGTCGGGGGCCTCGCCGAAGCGATGCTCGGCCCCGTCGGGCACGATGTAGGGGTCGTGGGCGTCGAAGTAATTGAGGAAGGCGAAGAAGGGGCGATTCTCCCCCGCCCTGCGGTCGAGCCATCCGAGGAAGCGGCGGTTGATCGCGTCGGCGTCGATCCTCGTATACCGCCGCAGCAGCGGAGGGGCATCCGGCCGGATCTCTTGAGAGATCGAGCCGATCCAGTCCACGATCTTTCCGCCGACCGCGGTGGTCGTCAGGACGGTGGAGAGGGTCACGGTGAGGTCTTCGTAGCGGGAGAAGCCCCGGGAGAGCCCGGTGGAGTAGGTGCAATAATAGGTGTTCGCCACGAACCCGGCCGTGTCGTATCCCCGGGCGGCCAGGGCCTCGGCCAGGGTCGTGCCGTCCGGCTCCATCGCGCCGTATCGCCCGTGGCACGCCTGCGAGGCCCATTTGCCGGTCATCAGGCTCGCGTGGGAGGGCAAGGTCCATGGGGCCGTGGAGCGGGCCCCGGTCAACGAGACGCCCTCGCGAGCGAAGGCCGCGAGGACGGGCGAGGTCGGCCGGGGGTATCCCGAGCCGTCGAGGCTGAGGTGGTCGAACCGGACCGTGTCGAGGACGATCATGAGGACGTTCGGCCCGTTTCCCATCGCCTCGGTCGCCCCCGCTGCCCCCACCCTTCCGTTCCGCCAGGTGATGACGGCCAGGAGGGCCAGGAGGAGGATCGGGGTCGAGAACCGGACCAACCGGGCGACCCACTTCGATCGACGCCGGGCGGCCGGGACGATCACGCTCGACAGTCCCAGGGCGACCAGGGCGAGCGCGCCGAGGTGGATGCCGGGCGTCAGGACGATGAGCGTCGGCAACATCGCCGCGGCGAGCAGGAGGATCGGCCCGAGGGACTCCCTCGTGCGAGGCCAGGCGGCGGACATCGCCGCGATCGGCAGCACGAGCATCGTCAGCAGGGCGGAGTCGACCAGCGGGATCATCCACGGATAGGCCCGGATCATCCCCAGGTAGGGCCAGACCTCGCCCGACCGGGCCTTCAGGAGGAATGCGGCCAGTTCCGAGGCCCCCGCGATCAGCCCCAGCCAGGCCGCCAGGGCGATCAAGCCCCCCGGCCGAGGCCCGGTGGAGCATGGGGAGTCTCCCCCCGCCCGAGGTTCCTGCGGATCCGCTCCCGACCGGATGACGTGGAAGGAATTCATCGGCGAGATTCACCAGTTCGATCGCCCAATCGATGGCCCTCCGCCCCGGAACCGAAGACTCCGGGGAAAAAGTCAGCCGACAATTCGTCCGCTGTCGCCTACAGAGTTCATTGAGCGTCACCGGCACGGTCGCCGTCCCTCTGCATCATCATTCCGTGGTGATGTCGGGAATTAATCGAGCGAGTCTGTGACGAAATCCCGCCCGGTCGCCGCGGCTCGGCCCTCGAGCCTTCGCGACCACGATTCTACGACCACGAAGCCGCCGACCCCTACGGCTGGCCCATGGAGGCACGTCCGCCCATGTTCCAACCCCTGTTCTCCTACGTCGGGCCGGAGACGATGTTGCCGCTGACCTCGGTCATGGCCGGGGCGTTCGGCGTGGCCATGATGTTCGGCCGGACGGCACTCCGGGGGATCAGGCGGGTCATGCGACGTCCGGTCCGGTCCAGATCCTCGGGTTGATGGCCCCGGATGGATGGCCCGGGGTCGGTCGCCCGACAGGTGAGAGACGTCCGAGTCGCCCCCTTGCGAGGTCGTGATTCGGTTGCGCGAGGGAGCCGGGAGGTCCGTCGATCGTGGGGGAGCTTGGGATCGACAAGGTGATCGTCGTCGGCCTCGACGGGCTTGAACCGAGCCTCGTGGACCGCATGCTCGAAGAGGGATTGCTGCCCAACCTGGCCGCGCTCCGGGAAAGGGGCGGTTACGGCCGGGTCGGCACCACGTTCCCCGCGCAGACTCCCGTGGCCTGGTCGACGTTCGCGACCGGGACCAACCCGGGTTCCCACGGCATCTTCGACTTCCTCAACCGGGACCCGGCGAGCTATCGGCTCGAACTCGCGTTGAACCGATACGACCGCTCCGGACCGCTCCAATCACCCCGGCTGGTGAACCTCCGCCGGGGTGTCCCCTTCTGGCAACTGCTGTCCGACCGGGGGATTCCGTCCTCCGTGATCCGATGCCCGTGCACCTATCCCCCCGACGAGATCGAGGGTCGGGTCCTCTCGGGCATGGGCGTCCCGGACCTCCGGGGCGGATTCGGCACGGGGACCTACTATTCGACCGAGTCGGGGCTCTCACCCGGCGAGGCCGAGCTGCTCGTGCCGCTCCCTTCGGCGTGGCCGGGAACGATCGAGACCGTCCTCCTCGGCCCGAGGAATCCCCGGACGAGGTCGGAAATCCGGGTCCCGATCTCCCTGGAACCGATCGAGGGAACTGCTCGTGTCCTGCTCCACTCCCCGGGCTCGCCCGGCACGATCGAGTTGATGCAGGGGAGGTGGAGCGACTGGTTGCGGGTCCCGTTCAAATTCGGCCTGCTCCAATCGGTCATCGGGCTCGTCAGGTTCTACCTCAGGGAGGCCGGGCCGCACCGGTTGGAGTTGTACGCTTCCCCGCTTCAGTTCGACCCGAAGGCCCCGGCGTTCCCAATCAGTCACCCCCGCTCCTATTCCGCCGACCTGGCCCGGGAGATCGGCCCGTTCCACACCACCGGCCTCTCGGAAGACCACGCCGCGCTGTCGAACGGACGCATCGACGAATCCGCGTTTCTCTCCCAGTGCGACGACCTCTGGCGGGAACGGGAGGCGATGTTCGAGCGGGAGCTCGACCGCCTCGACTCCGGCCTCCTCTTCTGCCTGTTCGGGATCCCCGACCGGGTCCAGCACCTGTTCTGGAGGCATCTGGAGCCCGACCACCCGGCCAACCGACTCCGCCCCCCCGACCGGGAGCACCGGGGGGCCATCTCCGAGGCCTACCGCCGGAGCGATGCCGCCGTGGGCCGGGCGATCCGGGCGGCGGACGATCGGACGCTGGTCATCGCCCTGAGCGACCACGGCTTCACCTCGTTTCGTCGCGGGATCAACCTGAACACCTGGCTCAATGAGCGGGGGTTATTTCATCTCCATCCGGGGTCACGGGCCGACGAAACGGACGGGCCCCCGCTGGGGGCGATCGACTGGACCCGGACCCGGGCGTATGCCGTCGGGCTCGCCGGGATCTATCTCAACCTGGAAGGCCGGGAAGGGCAGGGGATCGTTACTCCCGAGGAGGCGGGACCGCTCCGCTCGGAGATCGCCTCGGCCTTGACCGGGCTCGTCGATCCCGCAGACGGAACCATCGCGGTCCGATCGGTCGTCCCGAGCGAACACGTGTACTCCGGCCCCTACGTGGATGAGGCGGCCGATTTGCTCGTCCACGTCGAGAAGGGGTATCGCTCGTCCTGGGGCTCGGCAATGGGCCGGATGGGGGATTCGGTCTTCGAGGACAACACGAGGATCTGGTCGGGGGACCACATCGTCGACCCTGCGCTCGTGCCCGGGGTCTTGTTCTTGAACCGACCGTTCCGATCGGAAGGTGCCTCGATGATCGACCTCGCCCCCACCGTCCTCGACGCACTCGGCCTGCCCGCCGGTCCCAGGATGGAAGGGAGGTCTTTGCTGCGATGAAGACCCTGGTCATCGGCATCGAAACCGACGATCCTGACGCCCCGTTCGGCGTCCCGGGGCTCGTCCACCTCCCGCAGTTCAGGAACGAGGGGATACGCGGTGTCCTCGTCCCGGGCCCGGAGATGACCCTCGGATTCCCGTGGCAGTCGTTCGTCGCGGGTCGCGTCGTCGCCGCCTCGGGCCACGCCCCGGGAGGAGGTTCGCCGGGGCCGATGCTCTGGCACGCGCTGGATGAGGGGAACACGCGGATCGATCCGATCCTCATCGGCTTGGCGGCCGATCGGGTGACGGGCCCCGGATCGGATCACCCCGACGACCGCGATCGGAACGGGGATCGTTCGCGGTCCGGCCGGGCAATCGAGCCCGATGCGCAGATTGCTCGGACTCGATCCCGTTTCGGGTCGCTGCGGCGCTGCATGGCGACATCGCCATGGAACCTGGCGATGCTCATCGACGCCATCCCCGCACCACCCGCGATTCGGACCGGGCAGGACCGGGTGGCCGCCCGATGGCTCGCCCTGGATCAGGAGCTGGGTGAAACACTCGATCAGCTCGTCGCGCAGGAGATCGATCTCTCGGTGTTGCTGGTCGTCCTCCGGGATGCGGATCCGGAGGGGGGGACCAAGCTCGATCCCTCCCCTCCGGGGAACTTCTCGCTGACCTCGACGAAAGGGCTACCCCCTGGGGAACTCAGGGGTGCGAGTCTCATCGACCTCACACCCGCGCTCGTCGCGCTCGCCGGACGGGCGACGCCGGGCGAGTGGCTTGGGCGACCACTGACGATCGATCAACTCCCCCCGGATGCCTCCGAGGATCAGGAGGCGGTGTTCGATCGCCTCCGGGGCCTCGGGTATCTGGCCTGAGGGGCGCACAGGACCGCAGGGAAGCTGAGCGGCCGGGGTGCGGTCTCGAATCGTTCGGAGTGGCGACGACCGGCCGAAGCTGTCGACGAGAGCAGCCGAAGTCGCGATTTGCGGCGAAATTCGGATCGCCCTCCCGGCCTGAGCGTCCGGGACCGGCGTCTAATGCTACTCCGTTAAATCATACGAACGATCGACTGCTGCGGTTCGTACCGAGGGTATGAACCGGACCTACACCCCCGACTTAAACCCCGACGTCCTCGACCGCCTCGCCGCGTATGCCGCCTCCTTCCGCGCCGACTTCAACCGGCCCCGCCAGGCCGCCTGGTGCGGCGTCTACCTCCGCGGCCTGGTCCAGGACGGGGACCGCAAGAGCGTCGAGCCGATGGCCGCCCGCGTCCCCCTGTCGGAGGGGCTCGACGTCGCCGACCCCGACCAGGCCCTGCAGCAGTTCCTCGGCCAGAGCACCTGGGACGAGCAAGCGGTCCTGAGCCGCTACCGGGCCACGATGGCGGCGAAGTTCGCCGACCCGGCCGGCATCTTCGTGATCGATGACACCACCTTCCCCAAGCAGGGCACGCACTCCGTCGGCGTGCAGCGGCAGTACTGCGGCGCCCTGGGCAAGAAGGCCAACTGCCAGTGCGCCGTCAGCGTCCACTACGTCGCCCCGAGGGGGCACTACCCGCTGAACATGCGGCTCTACCTCCCGGAGGGCTGGCTGGCCGACCCGAAGCGACTGGATAAGGCCAAGGTGCCCGAGGCCGAGCGGCGGTCGCTGACCAAGGGTCAGATCGCCCTGGAGTTGCTCGACCGCATCCGCGCCGAAGGGCTGCCGGGCGGGCTCGTCGTGGCCGACAGCGGCTACGGCGTCTCGGGCCCGTTCCGCGACGGCCTGGCCGAGCGGGGCCTGCACTACGTCGTCGGCGTGACCGACGAGATGCTGGTCTTCACCGAGGAGCCGAGGTGGGACGAGCCCAAGGCCGGGACGGGCGGGCGGCCGCAGAAGCGGCGTCGCCTGGCCGAGGGCTCGCCCCGGCCGGTGGGCCTGAAGGAGCTGGCGGCGCGGACGCCGCGCCGGAAGGTGACGTGGCGGGAGGGGACCAAGGGCCCGATGTGGGGCCGATTCGCCTGGCTGCGCGTTTGGCCGGGCCAGGGATGGGCGACAGGCGATTGCGCCGGGGCGGAGCCGATCTGGCTGCTGATCGAGGAGCAGGCCGACGGCAAGCTGAAGTACGCCTTCAGCAACCTCCCGGCCGATACCAGCCGGATCCGCGCGGTGCGCCTGTGGCGGAGTCGCTGGCCGGTGGAGCTCGGGTACCAGCAGATGAAGGAGGAACTGGGGCTGGACCACCACGAGGGCCGCTCGTGGCGGGGCTTCCACCATCACGCCTGCCTGGTGATGTTGGCCTTCGGGTTCCTCACCCTGGAGCGACGCCGAGCCCGTCGGGGGCGATCCCGGCCGGGCAAAAAGGGGGAGGCCGAGCGCCGGTGATCACGGTGCCGGCGATCCGCCGGGCGTTGCAGCGGCTGCTGGCGCCGGTCAGCCGGCCGGACTGCGCGCACTGCCGGCCCTGGCTCACCCGCTCCAAGACCAAGCTAACGGAGTAGTACTAAATGCGCTCGTCGAGGCAGACGACGCGGAGCAAGCCATCCAATCGGCCGGGGCGATCGACTCGCGATCGAACGATCGACGGTCGAACTCGGCGTCAGGTCGCCTGATCCTATGGCATGGCGGTTGCTGGGATGCCAGGCCGGGAGATCAAATGGTGACGATCGGCTCCGGCCGAATCCGATGAGTTGATCGGTCGACGTACCGACGCGTGGGGAACTTGAGCCTGGGAGGCGATTGACCTCCATCCCCCTCGGTTCCAACATAGGGCACGTCCCGGGCACGACCGAGCCGCCTGGTCGCCCGTGCACGACCCCTGGTCATGCGAGGCGGGATAGCCCTCGACGCCGAGCCGAGTCCAAGCTCGAGTCCTCGGGATCGCGAAAGGCCAGGAGCAGCGATGGCGACTCGGCGAAGCGTGACGCCGGACCAGAACGTGGTTCCCGAACTCGTGATCCGGGGAACCAAGGACGAGACCTCACCCGCCCGCACCCCATCGAGCCTCAAGACTGATGACTGCAACGCTTCAATCCTCGCGAACCGAGGCCACCCGCACTCAAGCCCCGTCCCGGATCATCATCGAGGGCGTCTCGCCCCAGGTCGACGGCGGCCGATTCCCCATCAAACGGGTCGAGGGCGAGACGATCGTCGTCGGGGCCGACGTCTTCGCCGAGGGACATGACGTCATCCGGGCCGTGCTCCGCCACTCGTCGGGCGACGGCCCCTGGGTGGAAGTACCGATGACGCCCCTGGGGAACGACCGATGGGAGGCGGGATTCACCGTCGACCGGATCGGCCGATATTCCTACACCGTGGAGGCCTGGATCGATCGATTCTCGACCTGGCGTGACGAGGTCTCGAAGAAAAGCGGCGCGGGGCAGGACATCGCCAGTGAGCTCCTCGAAGGGGCCGAGATCGTCCGTCAGGCCGCCGATCGGGCCGAGGGGCACGCCGTCCGATGGCTCTCCGAACGGGCCGAGGCGATCGCCGGCGGGGGGGACCAGGCGGATCGCACCTCCCTGGCGCTCGACCCGCAACTGGCCGATCTGATGGAGCAGTACCCCGACCGTCGGGGGGGGAACACCGTCGAACCGGCATTCGAGGTCGTCGTCGACCCGCTCTACGCCCGGTTCGGGGCCTGGTACGAGATGTTCCCCCGGTCGGCCTCCCTCGAGCCCGGCCGTCACGGGACATTCCGGGACGTGGAGGCGAGGCTCCCATACATCGCGGGGATGGGCTTCGACATCCTCTATCTGCCGCCGATCCACCCGGTCGGCCGGAGTTTCCGGAAGGGCCCGAACAATACGTTGACACCCGGCCCGGGGGATCCGGGAAGCCCGTGGGCGATCGGCGCGACGGAGGGCGGTCACAAGGACATCCATCCCGAGTTGGGCACGATCGAGGACTTCGATCGTCTCGTCGAATCCGCCCGAGGCCTCGGCCTGAAGGTCGCGCTCGACATCGCCTTCCAGTGCTCGCCCGACCACCCCTATGTCCGCGAGCACCCCGAGTGGTTCCGGCACCGACCCGACGGCACGATCAAGTACGCCGAGAACCCCCCGAAGAAGTATCAGGACATCTACCCCCTCGAATTCGACGGCCCCGACTGGAAGGGCCTCTACGAGGAGCTCAGGGACGTCTTCCTGTACTGGGTCGACCACGGGGTGACGGTCTTCCGGGTCGACAACCCGCACACCAAGCCCTTCCTCTTCTGGGACTGGTGCATCGCCGAGGTGAAGCGGCGATGCCCGGAGGCCATCTTCCTCTCCGAGGCCTTCACCCGCCCCAAGCTGATGAAGCGACTGGCCAAGGGGGGGTTCAACCAGAGCTACACCTACTTCACCTGGCGGAACGACAAGCAGGGGCTGACGGAATATCTCACCGAGCTGACCACCACGAATTGCCGCGAGTACATGCGGCCGAATTTCTTCGCCAATACGCCCGACATCCTGCACGAGTACCTCCAGACGGGGGGCCCGGCCGCGTTCAAATCTCGGCTCGTCCTCGCAGCCACGATGACGGCCGCCTACGGCATTTACGGCCCCCCGTTCGAGCAGTGCGTCGGTACGCCCGTCCGACCCGGCTCGGAGGAGTACCTCGACTCGGAGAAGTACCAGGTGCGGTACTGGAACCTGGACGCCCCCGGGAACCTCACCGGCCTGATCACCAGGGTCAATCAGGCCCGACGCGAGCACCCGGCGTTGCAGTCGGATTGGAACATCCGGTTCCACCACGTCGACAACGACCGGCTCATCGCCTACAGCAAGGCGACGCCCGATCGGTCCGACGTCGTCCTCGTCGTCGTGAACCTGGATCCCCAGAATACCCAGTCGGGGTGGACCTACCTCGACCTCGCCGAACTGGGGATTTCGGGAGGGGATGCGTTCTCGGTCCACGACCTGATCTCCGGGGGCCGGTTCCACTGGCAAGGGGCCTCGAACTTCGTCATGCTCGACCCGCATCAGATGCCGGCCCACATCTTCCACGTCTCCCGATGAGCCTCCCCGTCGCCGGGAGACGCGGGTCCTCCTCGCCGAGGCCCGGCGGTCCCCATGGAGCCACGAAAGCACGATCATGGCATCAACCACCGGATCCGATCCGCTCTGGTACAAAGACGCGATCATCTATGAACTCCACATCCGGGCCTTCTTCGACAGCAACGGCGACGGCATCGGCGACTTGCCCGGATTGACCGAGAAGCTCGATTACCTCCAGGACCTCGGCGTCACGGCGATCTGGCTGCTCCCGTTCTACCCCTCCCCGCTCAAGGACGATGGGTACGATATCGCCCACTACCGCAGCATCAATCCCTCCTACGGGACGAGGCGGGACTTCAAGGTCTTCGTCCGTGAGGCCCACCGCCGGGGCCTCCGGGTCATCAACGAACTGGTCATCAACCACACTTCCGACCAGCACCCCTGGTTCCAGGCCGCCCGGCAGGCCCCCAAGGGCTCGAAGAAGCGGGACTTCTACGTCTGGAGCGACAGCGACGAGAAGTACCCGGACGTCCGGATCATCTTCACCGACACCGAGAAGTCGAACTGGACCTGGGACCCCGCCGCCCAGCAGTACTACTGGCACCGGTTCTTCAGCCACCAGCCGGATCTGAATTTCGACAACCCCCACGTGCTCCGCGCCGTGATCCGCATCATGAGGTTCTGGTTCGACCTGGGGGTCGACGGGATGAGGCTCGACGCCATCCCGTACCTCATCGAACGCGACGGGACCAACTGCGAGAACCTGCCAGAGACGCACCGGGTCCTGAAGGATCTCCGGGCCGCCTTGGACGAGAACTACCGGGACAAGATGTTCCTGGCCGAAGCCAATCAGTGGCCCGACGACGTCCGCCCCTACTTCGGCGACGGCGACGAGTGCCACATGGCCTTCCATTTCCCGGTCATGCCCCGCATCTTCATGGCGGTCCGCCAGGAAGACCGGACGCCGATCGTCGAGATCATGGAACGGACGCCGGACATCCCCGAGTCTTGCCAGTGGGCCATGTTCCTCCGCAACCACGACGAGCTGACGCTCGAGATGGTCACGCACGAGGAACGCGACTACATGTACAACGAATACGCCGCTGATCCCCAGGCGCGCATCAACCTGGGAATCCGGCGTCGGCTCGCCCCGCTGGTCAACTACAGCCGGAGGCGGCTGGAACTCCTCAACAGCCTCCTGCTCTCATTCCCGGGCACGCCGGTCCTGTATTACGGCGACGAGATCGGCATGGGGGACAACATCTATCTCGGCGATCGCAACGGCGTCCGGACGCCGATGCAGTGGACCGGCGACCGCAACGCCGGCTTCTCCCGGGCCGACTTCGCCCGGCTCTTCTCGGCGCCGATCATGGACCCGATCACCGGCTACCAGGCGATCAACGTCGAGGCCCAGCAGCGCGACCCCTCCAGCCTGCTGAACTGGATGAAGCGGATGATCGCCCTCCGCAAGCGGTACCGGGCCTTCGGCCGGGGGACGATGGAGTTCCTCAAGCCGTCCAACCGCAAGGTGCTGGCCTACGTCCGGCGCTACAAGGAAGACACCATCCTCTGCGTGGCGAACCTCTCGCGGTTCGTGCAGCCGTGTGAGCTCGACCTCTCAAGCTTCCAGGGCATGCGGCCGGTCGAGATGCTCGGCAATACTGAGTTCCCCCGCATCGGCGAGCTGCCCTATTTCCTCACGCTCGGGCCCCACGCCTTCTACTGGTTCACGCTCCACCGGTCGGACGAGCCGAACATCCTGGACGTCTCCCCGTCCGTGCCCGAGGAGACGCCGATCCCGACCCTCACGCTGGAGGGGGGCTGGGAAGGGATGCTCCGGGGCACCAGCCGACGCCGCTTGCAGGCCGAGATCATCCCGGCATTCCTCCGCCAGCAGCGCTGGTTCGCCGGCAAGGCGAGGCGGATCCGGTCGGTCGAGATCCTCGATGCGACTCATACCAAGTCGCTCTCCTCCCGCCACACGATGTTGACCGTCGAGGTCCGATACGAGGAAGGACGCCCCGAGACGTACGTGCTCCCCGTCGGCCTGGCCCTCGGCTCGGGGGGAGAGGATCTGATCTCCCACGCCCCGAAGATGGTCCTCGCCCGGGTAACGGGCCCGGACGGGGAGGGGGTGCTCCACGACTCGATCGCCGACGACGACTTCTGCCTGGCCCTGGTCGCGTCCGCGAGGGATCGCCTGGAGTTCCCGACCGGCGCCGGGCGTTATCGGGCCTACTCGACCTCCGCCATGAACGATCTCGTCGGCCAGTTCGACGTCGACTTGAAACCCCGGCGCGGTTCGGCCGAGCAGAGCAATACGAATGTGATTTTCGGGTCACGTTTGATCATGAAGTTGTTCCGACGCGTCGAGCCGGGCCTGAACCCCGAGCTGGAGATCGGCCGGTTCCTCACCGAGAAGACCGATTTCGACAACTTCCCCAAGCTCGCCGGCGCGATCGAGTACCGCCGCCCCGACACGGAACCGACGGCGGTCGCCGTCTTCCAGGAGCTCGTCTCCTTCCAGGCAGTCGGCTGGGAACACGCGCTGGATGAACTCGGTCGCTATTACGAGCTGGTCCTGAGCCGACCCGAACTCGACCCCCCCCAGGTCGGCCCCGACCCGCTCTCGATGGTCGGCACGGACGTGCCTGAGGTCGTCCGGGATACCATCGGCCTTTACCTCTCCGCCGCGGCGACGCTGGGGAGGCGGACCGCGGAGCTGCATCGGGCCCTCGCAGGCGTCCCGGGCGATCCCGCGTTCGCCCCGGAGCCCCTCGAGCCGGGCGACCTGGAGGGACTCGCCGGGGAGATCCGGCTTCAGGTCGACTCCGCCCTGGCCCTGCTCAGGGATCGACTCGAGACGCTCCCCGAGGAGGTCTCCTCCACCGCCCGGCGGATCCTGGACGCCTCGGCCGCCCTGCTCGAGCCGATCGACGCCCTGCCCCGCTCCCGGGTCGAGGCGCCGAAGACGAGGGTCCATGGCGATTATCATCTCGGCCAAATCCTCTGGTCGATGAACGATTACATCTTGCTCGATTTCGAGGGTGAGCCGGCGAAGACGCTGGCACAGCGCAGGGCCAAGCATTCGCCCGTCAAGGACGTGGTCGGGATGCTCCGCTCGTACTCGTACGCCGCGTTCGACTCGCTGTTCCGCGCCGCCCAGGATCGGGAGACCGACTTCAACCGGCTGCTCCCCTGGGCCCAGGTCTGGGAATCCTGGACCTCCGCCGCCTTCCTCACCGCCTACCTCGAGATCGCCGATCCCGCCGGGCTGGTGCCGGCCGATCGGGAGCAGTTGGCCCTGCTCATGAGGTGCTACACCCTCGACAAATCCCTGTACGAACTCCAGTACGAGTTGAACAATCGCCCCGCCTGGGTCCGCATCCCGCTCTCGGCGATCGCCTTGCTGGCCGACCGAGCCGGCCCCGGCTCGAACCCGCCGGGGCCGTCGGACGGGCCGCGTCGTTGAGTCACTTCCGCCTGGACGATGGGGAGGTGTCCCGCGTGCTCGCGGGGACCTCCCGCCGGGCGTATACGGGCCTCGGTGCCCGGCTTGTCCGTGAGGATCGCCGGGACGGGGCCCGCTTCGCCACCTGGGCACCCGGTGCCGAGTCGGTCTCGATCGTCGGCGAATTCAACGGCTGGGACCGTTCGGCGAACCCGATGACCCTGAGGGGCTCGACCGGGATCTGGGAGGGATTCGTCACCGGGGCCATTCAGGGTCAGCGATACCGGTTCGCGATCGGCGCCCCCGGCCTCCCGACGTTCGAGAAGGCCGACCCCTACGGCCTCCTCTGCGAGGCGGCGCCGGGGACCGCCTCGCGGCTCTGGGACCTGTCCGGATTCGCGTGGGGGGATGCCGGATGGATCGGCCGTCGTGCCCGATTCGATCACCTCGGCCACCCGATCTCGATTTACGAGCTGCACCTCGGTTCGTGGCTCGCGCCCGATCCGGATGGCCGGGGGCGAAGTTACCGGGAATTGGCCCCGAGGCTGGCGGACTACGTCGCCGAACTCGGATTCACCCACGTCGAACTGATGCCCCTGACCGAGCACCCATTCACCGGGTCCTGGGGTTATCAGGTCACCGGTTATTACGCGCCGACGAATCGGCACGGGACGCCGCAGGACCTGATGTTCCTCGTCGACCACCTCCACCGCAATGGGATCGGCGTCATCCTCGACTGGGTCCCGGGGCACTTCCCGCGTGATCCTCACGGCCTGTCCCGGTTCGATGGGACCTTTCTCTATGAATATGCCGATCCCCGTAAACGAGAACACGGCGAGTGGGGGACCGACGTCTTCGACTACCAGAAGGGCCCGGTCGTCAGTTTCCTCGTCTCCAACGCCGTCTACTGGCTGGAGCATTATCACTTCGACGGGCTCCGGGTGGACGCCGTCGCCTCGATGCTCTACCTCGACTACGCCCGCCAGCCCGGACGTTGGATGACGAACCGTTATGGGGGGAACGAGAATACCGAGGCCGTTCGCTTCCTCCGGCTCCTGAACGAGGCCGTCCACGACGAATTTCCCGGGGTCCTGATGATCGCCGAGGAGTCGACCTCCTGGCCCGGCGTCACCCGGCCGACCGACCTCGGGGGCCTCGGATTCGACCTGAAGTGGGACCTGGGATGGATGCACGACCTGATGAACGGGTACCTGCGCCACCCGCCCGACGCCCGGCCGGAGGCCGCCGGGCAACTCCTGATCCGTCCCCGATACATGCATGACGAGCGATACGTGTTGCCGCTGTCCCACGATGAGGTGGTCCACGAGAAGAGATCGCTCCTCGAGAAGATGCCCGGGGACGACCACGAGAAGTTCTCGAACGTGAGGCTCCTCCTGGGACATCAGCACGCCCAGCCCGGCCGCCCGCTCCTGTTCATGGGCGGCGAGACGGGTCAGCGTCGGGAATGGGACCACGATCGGGGGATTGATTGGGAGGTGCTGGAGATCCCGGCCCACCTCGGGCTCCGGCGATGGGTCCGGGATTTGAATGAATTCACCCGATCCGAGCCGGCGATGTCCCGCCTCGACGACGACCCCAGGGGCATCGAGCTCGTGGACCCGGACGGGCCGAGCCGCGGGATCTTGAGCCTCCTCCGGCTCGGCCTGCCCCCCGATCGTGTCGTCCTGATCGTGTTCAACTTCCTGGATCGGCCCCGGGCCGACGAGCGTATCGGTGTGCCCGTCCCCGGCCGCTGGGTCGAGCGGCTCAACAGCGAGTCGGCCTTCTACGCCGGGTGCAACATCGGGAACCTGGGAGGGGTCGAGGCGGTGTCGATCCCGTGGCAGGACCGGCCCTACTCGATCGTGCTCACTCTTCCGCCTCTGGGGATGCTCGCACTCGTGTCACCCTCGCCGATCGAAGGATGAGCGGTCGAGTCGCACGAGGTTCCGCCCGTCGAGCGATCCTGGACCGAGTCGCGGCCGTCGATTAGTCTACGCTCGATCGACCGGCGACGTACGGGACCGATGCCGAGGCGGTCCGACGCGAGTTGAGAGGGATCCCGATGCCCCAGATCACTCTGACCGACCTGGCCCACGACCTCTGGACCGAGAGCTTCGCCATCTCGGCGGCCGACCTGGGACTGCCGACCGATCAGGGATGGTCGATCTCGAAACGGACCCTCAGGGGAGGTCGCCGGGAAGGCGTGGACCTGATCCGGCTGCACAACGGCCAGCTCTCGATCGACATCCTCCCGACGCGAGGGATGGGGATCTGGCGGGGCCAATTCCGGGGCGATCGGCTCGGGTGGTCGTCGCCCGTGGTCGACGGCCCCGTCCATCCGTCGCAGGTGAACCTCGCCGGGCTCGGCGGATTCGGCTGGCTCGACGGGTTCGACGAGTTGCTCGCCCGATGCGGCCTGGAACACAACGGCCCGCCGATCCAGGAGGGTCCGTTCGCCCACGGACTTCACGGCCGCATCCAGAACATCCCGGCCCATTCGGTCTCGATCCAGATCTGCGACACGCCCCCCTATGAGTTGATCGTCGAGGGACAGGTCGACGAGGCACGGTTGTTCGGCCTCCGGATGCGGATGAAGACCCGGTATCGCACCGTCCCCGGCTCGAATCGGCTCTCCATCCGGGACGAATTCGTGAATCTCGGCGACAGGCCCGCCCGGCTGGCCGCGCTGTACCACTGGAACCTTGGACCACCCTATCTCGAGCAAGGCTCTCGATTCGTCGCGGCGATCCGCTCCGTCGTCCCCCAGACACCTCGGGCCGCGGAGGGGGTCGGCCGGTTCGACACCTTCGGGGCCCCCGAACCGGGCTTCGCCGAGCAGGTTTACCTGATGGAGCTCATCGGCCACGGGACGGAGGGCTCGACCCCGACGATGCTCCGATCCGCCTCGGGGGACAAGGCCGTCGTGCTGCGATTCGCCACGTCGCAACTGCCCTGCTTCACGCTCTGGAAGAATACGATGGGGCCGGGGGAAGGCTATGTCACCGGGCTCGAACCCGCGACGAACTACCCCAATCCTCGCACCTTCGAGCGTCGGCACGGCCGGTTCGTCGAACTCGCCCCGGGAGAAACCCACGTCGCGGAGCTGACGCTCGAGATCCTGGATCATCCCCAGGCCATCGCCTCGGTGGAGGCCGAGGTCGAGGCGTTGCAGGCTCGGGTCAGCCCGACGGTCCTCGACTCCCCCCAGGAGCCCCACGCCCCGGGCCCTTGAGCCATCTTCGGTTCATTCCTCGCGAAGGTACCGGGGGATGTCCCCTTCGCCCTTGAGGTGGGCGTCGAAGAACTCGATGGTCGCCCGGCGCGTCCTGACCAGTTCGGGGTCGCCCCAGCCGTGGCCGGCACCGATCATGAGTTCGACCCGTCCTCCCACCCCGACCTCGGCCATCGCCTCGGCCAGCGAGGTGGCCTGGGACGGGGGGACGAGCGGATCGGCCGTGCCCTGGAAGGTCAGGATCGGCGGGTCCCCGTCGGAGACATACGTCAAGGGAGAGGCACGCCTGGTTTCCTCCGGCTTCTCCTCTGGGGTCCCGCCGATGAGGTCGTTTCGCAAGGGGACGGAGATGTTCGGCAGGTCCTCGGCGGCAAGGTCGGTCGGGCCGAAATAATTGACGACGGCCTGGACCGAGGACGAGACCTTCGGCCTCGGATCAACCCCTTCCAGGCCGTCCTCCTCCTCCGTGACGCCGAGCAAGAGCGCCAGATGCCCACCCGCCGAGAACCCGACGGCCCCGATCCGATCCGGGTCGACGGAATACGCCTCGGCATTCGACCTCAGCCAGCGGACGGCGGCCTTCACGTCATGGATCTGCGCCGGGAAGGGATGCTCGGGGCAGAATCGATACTGGGGGGAGATGGAGACGTACCCGAAGCCCGCCAGCTCGGCGAGCAGGTCGCGCAGGTCAGCCTTGTCCCCGGCCCTCCAGGCTCCCCCGTGGATGGCGACGATCGCGGGGAATGGACCTCCCCCGCCGGTCGGCCGGGCAAGGTCCAACTTGAGTTCCTGCCCGTCGACCGTCGCATAGGTCAGGTCTTCCAGCGCCTCGAACCTGGGTTCATCCTCCTGGGCCCCGGAGTGCCGGCTCAGGAGCACGACCACCCCGAAGATGACAGGTCCGACTCGATGGAACGCGAATGATCGTGTCATGACGGAGGCCCGAATCCGGGTGTGAAGGGGATCTTATCGGGTCATCGGAGGCGATCGTTCACGGACTTACGTCACCCGATGGCCTTCGCCTGGTCGAGTCACTGGGCCGATCCGCGTCTCCTCAGAACCAGAGTGCCTTCTCCACCACATTGGCAAGCGGCTCCCCCCGGAGGAATCGCCTGAGGTTCGCGGTCAGTGCCGCGAGGTGCCTCGGGGAGACGACGGGGGAGTAACCGGCCGTATGCGGGGTGATGATCACGTTCGGGAACCCCCAGAGCGGGTGGTCCGGCGGTAGCGGCTCGACCTCGAAGACGTCCAGGGCGGCGCCCGCGATGCGTCCCTCCCGGAGCGCGTCGACGAGGTCGTCGAGGACGACGATCGCCCCGCGCCCGACATTGATGAGGTAGCTCGATCGCCGCATCGCGTCGATCGTCCTCGCGTCGAAGAGCCGCTCGGTCTCGGGGGTGTGGGGGGCGGCGATGACGACGAAGTCGCTCTGGGCGAGCAAGGAGTGCAGCCGATCGACCGACCAGATTTCCTCGACGCCTTCGAGCTTCGGGCACCGGTCGGGGAACCGGTCGACGGCATGAACGGTGATCCCAAAGGCCATCGCCCTCCGGGCGATCTCGGCCCCGATCGCCCCGAAGCCGACGATGCCCATCGTCGCGCCGGGGAGGAAGATGGTGGCGCGGTCCATCGCGTTGACCGTGCCCGGACCCGCGGCGAAGCTGACACGGGCGGACTCCCCTCCCGCGGGCTCGTATCGACGCTCGACCTGATGTCGGACGTAGGTGTGCAGGTTCCGGGCGAAGCAGAGGATGTAGCCCATGACCTGGTCGGCGATCACGTCGCCGAAGAGGCCCCTCATGTTCGTCAACGTGCAGGGATGTTCAACCAGCTCGGGGAAGATGTAATGCTCGAGGCTGGCCGTGAACGACTGCACCCAACGGAGGCGGTCGGCGCGGGCCAGCATCCGGGGGGTGATTTTCCCCAGGACCGCCTCGGCGCCCACCATGGCCTCGACCGCGGAATCCTCGTCGGCGGCGTTCTCGAATTCGGCCTCGGGGGCCGCTTCCATGAGGGCGGCCAGGCGGTCGGGCTCGACGGCGGGATGGATGACGAGCTTCATCTCGGTGGTGGATCGGTGGGGGGTTCGCCGGTCCCAGCGTCGCGATCCTTCGGGGGCCGACGGGATCGTCTCCGGTGTTCACGACGACCCAGCGTACCCCATGGCCCGTCCTCCGGCCACGAGGCACCCCGCATTTCGCTCATCGAGGGCCGCTCAGGTCGCTCCGCGAATCATCGCGGGAGGCTCCTCCCGAGACAGGCATCCGTCAAGTACGCCGCGACCCGGTCCGCCCCGTCCATCGGGAAGGGGGGCGGCCCGGGAGCGAGGGAGAGGGCCCGGTCGAGGAGACGCTCGATCCGGAGACGGTCGAATGCCCGACGGGAGGCCGGGACGCCCCCTCCCCATGCGTTGAGGGCCCTGGCTAGTGCCCGATACTCCGCGAATCCGGTCCGGGGGGGATAGATCATCGGGGAACCGGCGGCCATAGACTCGCAGACGGTCCCGTAACCGGCCTTGGCCACCACCACCTCGCAGGACGCGGCGAGATCGGCGCCATTCCACTCGGAAGCGGCCACGACGTGGAGGTTGGGCACGGGACCGCTCCCGGCAGGTGGGTCGTGAAACCCGACGAAATGGACCCCGCGGTCCCCGAGTCGGGCGATCCGGGCCCACTCGTAGTCATCCTGGCCGTAGCGCCCGAGGTAGAGGTAGACGAGCCGTTCCCGATCGGAAAAGCCCAGGTCCTCCCGGAGTTCCCGACCCCGATTGCGTCCCGGGGTGACCACCATCCCGACGTCGATGATCGGGGCAATCCTCTCCATGCTGAGGTGAGGGGCGCAGCGGAAGATCGCCGTCGCGTGCCGGTACGCGTGCCTGACCTCCCGGACGAAGGAGGGCCTTTCGCCTCCCATCCGCTTCGCGAGAGGATGATAAATGTCCGCCCAGGTGAAGTTCGCCAGGAGGAAGCCGGGGATTCCCGCCCTCCGGGCGGCGACCAGCGGCACGGGGGTGGCGTCGCACAGCACGGCCGAGACCCGTCCGTCCCGAAGCTCATCAGCGTATTCGTCGATCCGTTGCATCGCGGCCGAATGCACCCGGGCCGCACGCTCGAGGGTCGCCGGTCCGTCGGTGTCGGCGCTGTTCCCGGGGGGGTTGACGGCCCCCGCGTCGGAGACGTGGGCCTGGAACTCGGCCGGCCTTCGCAACCGCTCTCTCCAATGGTCGAGGAGGTCCGGCGAGCTGCGGATGATCAGCGGGATATCGTCCGGGATCCGGTTGAGTACCGCGACCGTGCGGTTCAAGTGCCCGAACCCGTGGCTCGTGACGTAGGCGGCCAGGCTCCCCGTCCTGATCATCATTCCCCCGCGGTCGAACTCGGCCCCGGCGCACGACGCTCCCCCGCCCGGATGGAGCGGGAGAGCATACACGAGCCTCCTCGCCGACGACAACCCGAGCGCCACCACTCCCGGTCATCTCCCCTTCGACGTGACCTCAGTGGCGAGGCGAGGCATCCTCGGGTACAAGGGGGATTCGCCCTCAACCCGGGAGATCGATCTCATGTTCGTCATGTCCGTCGTGATCGGCGCCATCGCGACCCAGGGGCCTCCACCGGCCGAGAGCGCGGCGGGGGTGCCGAACGTGCTGTTGATCCTGGCGGACGACCTCGGGTACGGCGACCCCCGGTGCTACAATCCGGATTCCCGGATCCCCACCCCCAACATCGACCGACTCGCCGCCAGGGGGCTTCGATTCACCGACGCGCACTCCCCATCGAGCGTCTGCACCCCCACACGATATGGCCTGCTCACCGGTCGATACTGCTGGAGGACGAGGCTGGATCGCGGCGTCCTGGGAGGATATAGCCCGGCGTTGATCGAACCGGACCGGTTGACGGTCGCCAGTCTGCTCCGCTCGCGAGGGTACGACACCATGGGGGTCGGCAAATGGCATCTCGGACTCGGTGACGAGCCGACCACGGATTTCGCCCATCCCCTGCGGCCGGGCCCTCTCACCGCCGGCTTCGACAGCTACTTCGGGATCCCCGCATCGCTCGACATGCCACCCTATGTCTTCATTCGAGACGATGGTCTGGTCGCGCCTCCCACCGGGACGATCGGGGACAGCGCCCATCGGAGGCAGGGAGACGGAGGTTTCTGGAGGGGAGGCGCGATCGCCCCCGGCTTCCGGCACGTCGACGTCATGCCGGAAATCGAGCGGGAGGCGGTCGAGTTCCTGGAGGGACGCGGCGACCCTCCCCCCGATCGTCCATTCTTCCTCTTCGTCGCGTGCTCGGCCCCTCACACCCCCTGGCTGCCGACCGACCCGCACCTCGGTCGGGGCGGCGCCGGATATTATGGGGACTTCACCGCCCAGGTCGACGCGACCATCGGCCGCATCCTCGACGCGCTCGACGAATCGGGGATCGCCGATGAGACGATCGTGATCCTGACCAGCGACAATGGGGCCCACTGGCCGGAATTCGATGTCGAACGCCACGACCACCGGGCCAACGGCCCCTGGCGTGGCCAGAAGGCGGACATCCACGAGGGGGGCCATCGGGTGCCGTTGATCGTCCGATGGCCGGGGACGGTCGCGCCGGGATCCGTCACCGAGCAGACGGCCTGCCTGACCGACGTCATGGCGACCCTGGCGGCGGTCGTCGGCTTTGGCCTGCCGAACGACGCGGCGGAGGACTCGTTCGACCTCTCGCCTTTGCTGCGGGGCGAGTCTCCGCGCGAGGCCATCCGGCCGGCCACCGTCCACCACTCGGTCCAGGGGATGTTCGCCATCCGGGTCGGGGACTGGAAACTGATCGAAGGGCTCGGCTCGGGTGGCTTCACCGCTCCCCGATCGATCGACCCTGCCTCGATCGGCCCGGATGCCCCTACCGGCCAGCTCTACCACCTCGGCGAGGATCCCGGTGAGGAGGAGAATCTCTGGAATGAACGCCCCGAGATCGTGTCTCGCCTGACGAAACAACTGGCCCAGCTCCGATCGGCGGGTCGGAGTCGCCCCACAGGAGGCGAATGAGCGCGTCGCCGATTCCCGCCTCGATCGGGTGGCCGACGGGTCCCTCGGGTGGTGGGGCCAGGTCAGTCCGATCGATGTCTCATCCACCACGACGGCTTGTGGAGCTCGATCGCCAGGACCAGCGTGAGGGACTACCCGATCAGGGCCATCCAGGTGTTCAGGCCGATCGGAGAGGTTTCCAGTACGGCCCTCGTGGGCGGGAAATACATCTCCCCGACGTGGACCAGGATCGCCGCCACGGCCCCCGTCCGGTCCCGGGGGGAGGCCGTCATCGCCCACTCTCGATCCCCCTCCCCGATGGATCACGTCACTCAATCCTACCCGAGGCGGGTCCGAGAACACGCAAGATCGGCGCTCAGGGAAGACGCCCGTCACCGGTCGACGACTCGGCACGCCGGAGTGCCTCTCGGAGGAGGGCGACGACGGTGAGGGAGTCGGTGATCTCACCCCGGTCGAGCATCGCCCTGGCCTCCGTCCAGGACACGCGACGCACCGCAAGCCGCTCGGTCCCTTCGGGCGCGCTCGGCCCGGGAACCAGGCCGGTCGCACGGAAGATAAATCCGAACTCGTCGCTGACGGAATTGGAGAGGTGGAGCGTCCCGATCAACTCGAGGTGATCGGCGCGGAGTCCGGTCTCCTCGACTAGTTCCCGACGCGCCGCCTGCTCGGGAGTTTCGTCGAGCGGCCCGCCCCCCTCGGGGATCTCCCAGGAGTAGGCATCGAGCGGGTAGCGGTGCTGGCCGACGAGCCAGATCGAACCGTCCTGCTCGACCGGGAGGACGCCGATCGCCCGGTTCTTGAAATGGACGACGCCGTAGACCCCGGGCTCGCCGTCGGGGCGGATCACCTGATCTTCCCGGACGGAGATCCAGGGGTTGTCGTAGACGACCCGGCCGGAGCGGGTGGTCCAGGGATTGGGGGACGATCCGGGGTCGCCGGATGCCGGATCGTCCGGGTGCGGGCGGGTGGGCATCGGCCGCTCCTTGGCGCCTCGGGCGGTCTCCTCGGCGGAGGTCAGCCTTGCTTCATCGCCTGCTGGAGTGAGACGCCCATGTCGGCCGGGCTCTTGGCGACGAGGATTCCGGCGTCTTCGAGCGCGGCGATCTTGTCGGAAGCCTTGCCCGAACCCCCGGAGATGATGGCCCCGGCGTGGCCCATCCGCTTGCCGGGGGGGGCGGTCTGTCCGGCGATGAAGGCCGCCATCGGCTTGGTGAACGCGCCAGACTTCTTGTAGGCGGCGGCCTGCTCCTCGGCGTTGCCGCCGATCTCCCCCATCATCATCACGGCGTCGGTGTCGGGGTCGTCCTGGAACATCTGCAGGACGGAGACGAAGTCGGTGCCGTTGACCGGGTCGCCGCCGATGCCGACGCAGGTGCTCTGGCCGATCCCGAGGTTGGTCAGCTGCCAGACCGCCTCGTAGGTGAGGGTGCCGGACCTGCTGACGACTCCCACGCGGCCGGGCTTGTGGATATAGCCGGGCATGATGCCGATCTTGCACTGCCCGGGGGTGATCACGCCCGGGCAGTTCGGGCCGACGAGGCGGGCGGTCGGCTGGTGGGCCTTCAGGTAGGCGACGGCCCGGGCCATGTCCATCACCGGGATCCCCTCGGTGATGGCGATGATCACCCGGATCCCGGCGTCGGCGGCCTCCATGATGGAATCGGCCGCGAAGGGGGGCGGCACGAAGATCATGGTCGCGTCGGCGCCGGTGGCGGACACGGCCTCCTCGACGGTGTCGAAGATCGGCACGCCGAGGGTCGTCTGGCCCCCCTTGCCCGGGGTCACTCCGCCGACGAGGTCGGTGCCGTAGGCCTTGCACTGCTCGGAGTGGAAGGCGCCGGCCTTGCCGGTAATCCCCTGGCAAATCAGCTTCGTGTTCTTGTCGACGAGGATGCTCATGAGTCGTTCCAATCGGGCTGGGCTTCGTGCGGGAATCCGGAGCCGGGGTGGTGCCCACCCCCGGGCCGATCGCGTGCCGCGTGGTCCGGGCCGCTCGAGGTCCGGCTCGTCGCGGTGGCCTCGCGGCGGCGAGAGGGGGAGGGAGGTCCCGATGACTTCGAACCATTCGGTCCGGGGTCGTGATCCCGATCGGGCGCCCGGGGGCCGGTCGAGGCGGAGCGAATCAAGTCCATCGCCTAGGACCCCTTCGCCGCGGCGACTACCTTCTTCGCGGCGTCGGTCAGGCCCTTGGCGGTGATGATCTTGCGGCCGGATTCCTCGAGGAGCTTCATCCCTTGCTCGACGTTCGTGCCTTCGAGGCGGACGACCAGGGGGACCTTGAAGTCGATCTCGTCGTAGGCGGCGAGCAAGGCGGAGGCGATCGTGTCGCACTTCATGATGCCGCCGAAGATGTTCACGAGCACGGCCTTCACCCTGTCCGAGGCGAGGAGGATCCGGAAGGCCTCCAGCACCTGGTCCTTGTTGGCCCCGCCGCCAACGTCGAGAAAATTCGCCGGCTCCCCGCCGTGATACTTGATCACGTCCATCGTCGACATCGCCAGCCCGGCGCCGTTCACGAGGCAGGCGATGTCTCCGTCGAGCTGGACGTAGGAGAGCCCGTGCTCCCCCGCCCGCATCTCGTTCGGATCCTCCTCGGCGGGGTCGAGCAACGCGGCGATGTCGGGGTGGCGGTACATCGCGTTGTCATCGAAATTGAGCTTGCAGTCGAGGGCGAGTACCTCCCCGGAATCGGTGACGATCAGCGGATTGATCTCGGCGAGCGAACAGTCCGAGTCCAGGAAGAACCTCGTGAAGTTCTTGAAGAAGGCGAGCCCCTTCTTGCCGGCCGCCCCTTCCAGCCCGAGCGCCTTGACCAATTTCCGTGCCTGGAAGTCGGCCAGGCCGATGCCGACGTCGATCGGCTCCCGATGGATCTTCTCGGGCGTCCGCTGCGCGACCTCCTCGATCTCGACGCCGCCCTCGGTCGAAGCCATGAGCACGGGGGCCTGGACGGCCCGGTCGACGGCCATCCCGAGGTACAGCTCCCGGGAGATGTCGTGCCCCACGGCGACGAGCACCTTGGTGATCTTCGCCCCGTCGCTCCCGGTCTGATAGGTGACGAGCGTCTTGTCGAGCAGACTCTCGGCGGCTGCCCTCGCCTCCTCGGCCGACCGGACGAGCTGGACGCCCCGGGCGATCCCTTCCGGCCGGGGCTTCTGGCCGGAGGCGATGGCCAGGGCCTCGGCCCGGTCGGCGTCGGGGCCGATGGCGATCCCCTTGCCCCGGCCCCCGGCGTGGACCTGTGCCTTGACGATGCCGAGGGTGCAGCCCAGCTCCTCGAACGCCCTGGCGGCCTCCTCGGGGGTCGAGGCGACCTTGCCCTCCTGGACTGCGACTCCGGAAGCCTTCAGCAGGTCCTTGCCCTGGTACTCGTGGATCTTCATGGGGTTCGGTCTCGATCGAGGCGGTCGGTATCCGAGGCGAGGCGAGCAGTCGCGGCGAGTCGGATCCGGTCGGGTGGAGTCGAATCAGGAAGCCGGGGTCGGGGAGTGTACCCGTCGAGCGGTCGCACTCGGTGCGACGCCTCCTCGCGTCGGGCCCCGTCGTGGTGGCAACGACGCGTTGGGGGCAGGGCTGGGATGGCCCGAGGGATCGATAACGTCAGTTGCAAGGGACGGCCGCCTCCCGTTCCTCGACGGCGGCGGATTCCCCCTCACCCCGGAGGGTCCGGTCGAAGAACTCGACGACCAGGCGATCGACTTCGGGCGGGAAGCCCTGGCCGTGACCTCCCCCCTCGACGACGTGGAGGGTCGCGGGGACCCCCGCCGCCCTCAAGGCGTCCCGGAGCAACTCGCTCTGGCCGAGGGGGACGAGCTCGTCTCGGTCGCCGTGGACGAGGAGGAACGGCGGATCATCGGGGGAGACGTAAGTGATCGGATTCGCCCGTGCGGCCAGCCCGGGAAGGGCCTGGATCGGGCCGCCGATGAGGAGCGACTCGGGGGAGTCGGCCGCGTCGTGGTCCATCCGGCTGCCCTGTTCGTTCATGAGCAGCAGGTCGGTCGGCCCGAAGAAGTCGCAGACCGCCTGGACCCGATCCGATTCCCCAGGACTGCCACCCCTCCCTGCGAGGTCCTCGACCCCTCCCGAGGTCCCCAGGAGTGCGGCCAGGTGCCCGCCGGCGGAATCTCCCCAGACGCCGATCCGCCGGGCGTCGATTCCATACTCCGCCGCGTGCGACCGGAGGAACCGGATCGCGGCCTTGCAGTCCTCGATCTGGGCGGGGAACGTGGCCTCCCCGGAAAGGCGATACTCGATCGACGCCCCGACGTATCCCCGGCGGACCAGCGGCATGAGCCGCCGGATCCCGCCGTCCCGACTCCCGCCTCGCCAGGCCCCGCCGTGGATCCAGACGACCGCGGGCATCGGTCGCCCCGGGGACTCCGAGGGCAGGATGACGTGCAGAAGCAGCGGACGCTCGCCGCCCGTGCCATATTCGACGTCCCGGATCAGCTCGACCCCGGGAGACACGCTCGCCCCCGGCCGACGATCCTGGGAGGACGCCTGGGGGGAGTGCATCACGAGCAGGAACGAGGTGAGGACGAGACGACTCGCAGGGCATGCGCGTCGAGCACCGGAGGAGCAGGGCATGGTGCGGCAATCCCGAGATCGGCGTGTCAGCCTGATCGGAGCGTTACCGCACGGTTTTACCAAAGGAGTGAGGGCCGGTTCCAGCCCCCGCCCCTCTTCAAGGCTTCCGGGAGCGGGAGGGGAGGGGGCGAATCGAGTCCCGGAACTCGGCCTCGACTTCCCGGACGATGCGCTCGAAATCCTCATCGGTCCAACCCGGAGGGTCGGGACCATAGCCCGGGTCGAGCCCGGTCTCCTCGTCCCCCTCGGCGAAGATCCGGAGCCAGTCGTCCCTCTCATCAGGGCCGGGCGTCTCGTTCCGGTCCCGGAGGCCGTGGCGGTCTTTCGGCGACGGAGCGGCCGAACGTGCGCGGAGGGTGTCGAGGTAATCCAGGAAATCGTCCGAGCGCACGGCCGTGGCCCGGCGTCGCGCGGCCGCCCGACGGATCCGGCGGTCGGTCGAGACGACCGTCAGGGACCTGGGGGCGGAGTCTCCGGCGATGAGCAGTTCGATCCGGGTATCCGCGTCGTCCTCCTCGACGGCGAAGATCACGGACATCCCCTTATGGGACGATTCCGGTGCTTGACTCAGGGGGAGCGTGGTGGCGTCGAAGACGAGGGTCGTCTGGCCGGCCTGCTCCGCCCCGAGAGTATGGGCAAGCTCATCGAGGAATCGGTGTCGGGCCCGGCGCAGGCCGTCGGGCCCGAACCGTCGTCCCATCCGACCGGCGGCATGCATCAGGTTGTAGCCGTCGATCAGAAGCCGCATCGGCCCGAATCGCCCAGGGACGAGCTTCGAGGCGGCCCACCCGCCTCCCCTCTCCAAGCATATTCCAGGACCGGCCTTTCGGCAAATCGCCCGGGGTCGTCAGTCGGCCCATCGGGTGAGCACGGCGTCGTGGATCGTCGGGAACGTCTCGATGAGCGTGGACAGGCTGACGATCTCCATTGCCGTCGCGACCGCCGCATTCGGCTGGGCGAGCCGGACCCCACCGCCCTCCCGCCGAAGCCGGAGTTGCTGGGAGAGCAATAGCCCGATCCCCCGCCCCGAGAGCGACACGAGGGGTGCGAGGTTGACGACGATCCGGGGCGTCGGTCCCGACTCCCGGATCAGTGCATCGATCCGATCCCGGATCGGGCCGATCGCCGCCTCGTCGTCGAGCCGAGGGACCATCGGGGTGAGGACCAGGACCCCCTCGATCGCCTCGCAGCGGATCGTGAACGGATCGCCCGCGGCATGAGGATCGGCATCGGGGTCGTCGCCGCTCCCTGACAGAAGGCACATCGTGGGGCCGGGGACCGATTCGGGAGCCTCCGGGGCGTGAGACCATTCGTCGAGGATGTCCTCGACGATCGGGTCGGGAGCGTCGGACAGCCCGAATCGGCCCGGGCCGATCGAGAACTCCGAACCGGCCCGAATCCAGACCCCTTCGGCCCGGATGACACGTCCCGAGATCGAGGTCCCGTTCGTCGAACCGAGATCCTCGAGCGTGAGCCGGCCGTCCCGGGGCCCGACCCAGGCGTGAACCCGACTCACCGCCGGGTCGCTCACGAGCACCTCGCACGAGGCGTCGCGGCCGATCCGGAGCCCGGCCTCGGGGATGGGCACGACTCGCGGCTCGGTCCCCGCCACCCGGATCACGAGGGCCGCCAGAGATGTGGGACCGGCCCCGGGCGGCGGCACGGCGGGCGACGGATCGGGGGCTTCCTCGCCCGTGGTCGGGGAGGTTGGTCGGCGGATGAGTTCCTCGAGGATCTCGACCGGGACCGTCCTCGGCGTCGACGGCCAAGGGGCGGCCAGCGCCTGGGGGAGATCGGGTGCGATCCCGAACCGCCGATCGAGCCCGGAGATCGCGAGGAGCCTCGCCAACTCCGGGCCGACCATGCAAACCCTCAGCGTCCCGCCAGGAACCATCGAACAATGGCGATCGAGCGTGATCAGCAACTCGAGGAACTGGCTGGAGAACCGGTCGACTCGGGCCAGATTCAGGACGAGCCGACCGCAACCGGCGTCGCAGAGCCGGAAGAGCTCGCTTCGGAGTTCGGCGAGGGTCACCTCGCCGAGCAACTGCGAATCGACCGGGGTGACGACGATCACATCGCCGATCGGGTCGACGTTGACCCGTTTCCAGCCGGGATTTGTGCCGGCGCGGAAGTCGGCGTTCTCGCAATCGCCGGCACGACCGCCAACCACCTCGGGGGGCATTCGGATCGACCAGGTCGAATGCCTCGGCCGATCGGGCTTGCCCTCCAGGCGGGACGCGATCCAGTCCTCCAGGCGGCGATCGGACTCGGTCGAGTCGAGGCTCGGGGCGTAAGCGTCCCCCGGCCCACGGACGGCCTGGTCGGCCGTCGAGGTGAGTGCGCGGTCCATGATCGGGCTCCCCGATGGGAGAGGTGGGGCGTCGAGGGGACCGGCATCGACATGCCGGCCCTCCGGTCTCGGGCCCGAACCGAGTCGAGCCCCGCTGAGGGAGATCAGCGTGATCCGTCACGTGATCGGCCCGAGTTTTTCGACCCGGGTCGCCGCTCAGCCAGCCGGGAGATCGCCCCGTTCGCCCGGATCGTGGCGGAATCGGATCTCGCCGTTGACGATCACCGTGTGGGCACGGCCGGTGACCTCCCAGCCGCCGAACGGGGTATTGCGACTCTTGGAGCGAGATCGTCCCGGGTCGACGGTCCATCGGGCCGAGGGGTCGAGGATCGTCACGTCGGCGTCGAAACCGGGAGCAAGGCTCCCCTTGCGGTGGCCCAGCCCGAGGAGGTCGGCCGGGGCGACGGTGAGCATCCGGATGGCGGTCGGCCAGTCGAGGTGGCCGGGCCCGATCAGGTGCGTGACCACCAGGGGGACGAGCGTCTCCAGGCCGATGATCCCGAACGGGGCGAGGTTCAGCTCCCGGGCCTTCTTCTCCGGGGCGTGCGGGGCATGGTCGGTGGACAGGACCTCGATCGTGCCGTCGGTCAGCCCCTCGATCACGGCCTGCACGTCCTCCGACGTCCTCAAGGGCGGATTCATTTTGAAATGCGAATCGAACGATTCGAGCCGGTCGTCGGTCAGGGTGAAGTGGTGCGGGCAGGCCTCGGCCGTCACGCGGACCCCCCGTCGCTTCCCCTCCCGGACGACCTCGACGGCCCTGGCCGTCGAGATGTGCTGGATGTGCAGCCGGCCACCGGTGACCTCGGCCAGCCGGATGTCCCGGGCCACCATGATGTCCTCGGCCTCCGGCGGCATGCCGGGGATCCCCAGTCGCATCGACTGGTAGCCGCCGTTCATCACGCCCCCGTCGGTCAGTTCCATCACCTGGCAGTGCTGCATGATGACCTTGTCGAACATGCTCGCATACTGGAGTGCCCGCTTCATCAGGGAGGGGTTGGCGACCGGGGCGCCGTCGTCGGTGAAGGCGACGGCCCCGGCCTCGACCAGGCGTCCCAGCTCGGCGAGCTCGCCGCCCGACCGGCCCTTGCTGACGGCGCCGACCGGGTAGACGTTGCACTTCTTCGCCCGCTTGGCCTGGAGCACGATGTATTCGACCCCGGCGGGGGTGTCGAGCGGCGGGATCGTGTTCGGCATGCAGGCGACGGTGGTCACGCCCCCGGCCAGGGCGGCATCGGCCCCGGTGGCGATCGTCTCGTCCTCCTCGTTGCCGGGCTCCCGGAGGTGGACGTGGCAGTCGATCAGCCCGGGGCAGACGATCAGGCCGCCCGCGTCGATCACCTCGTCCGCGTCGCCGGGCCCTTCCCGGCCGACGGCGAGCACCTTGCGGTCGCGGAGCCAGACGTCGAGCGAGGCGTCGACCCCCTGGCCGGGGTCGATCACGCGGCCGCCCTTGATGTGGATCGTACTCACGGCGAAAAGTCCTCCTCGGCGAGGCGGGCGTCCTCCCGGCGATCGGGCACGGCCGGGGCCTCCTCCGGGTCCGGGTCGAATCGGGGGCTGAGGTCGCCGGCGTCCCGGCCCTCGCCGGTCGGCCTGGGGTCGTCCCCCAGCACCCGGAGGTCCGGGTCGACGCGAAGGCGGGTGCCATCCATCGCCCACTCGTGGGCGGCCCATCCGAGGCGTCGGACCATCCAGGAAACCGACGCGGCGACCTCGGTCCGCTCCGCCCAGGTCCGATCCCCGATCACCCCGGGATCGATCCCCCGGCGGGAGCCCTCGGCCGAGTCGGGTCGGCGACGCGCGATGCGCGTCCCGAACCTCGTCGCAGCCGGGGCAGTCGGGCTAATCATCGTGTCGGCTTCCGGCGGGGAAGGGGGGATCAGGCGACCGGATTCCGGGCCTGGGGCAGCCCGCTGACGAGATACAGGACCGCCATCCGGACGGCCAGGCCGTTGGTCACCTGGTCGAGGATCGCGGAATTCGGGCCGTCGGCGACCTCGGGGGTCAGCTCGACGCCCCGGTTGATCGGGCCGGGGGCGAGCAGCAGCAGGTCGGGTCGGGAGCGCCCCAGCCGCTCCCGGGTCATGCCGTAGAAGTGGAAGTATTCCGAGACGGACGGGAAAAGCCCCTTCTGCTGCCGCTCGAACTGGATGCGGAGGACGTTGATGACGTCGAGCCTCGGGAGGACGTCATCCAGGTGGTGGGCGACCTCGCAGCCGAGGCGCTCGAAGCCCCGGGGGACGAGCGTCGGCGGGCCGCAGAGGATCACCTTCGCGCCGAGTTTTTTCAGGCCCCAGATGTTCGACCGGGCGACCCGGGAATGCGCGATGTCCCCGACGAGGCCGACCGTCAACCCGGCGATGCTCCCCTTCTTGCGGCGGATGGTCAGCAGGTCGAGCAGCCCCTGGGTCGGGTGCTCGTGGGCGCCGTCCCCGGCGTTGATGACGGAGGACCGCACGTGCTGGGCGAGGAGCTTGGGGGCGCCGGAGATCGAGTGCCGGACGATCATCACGTCGCAGCCCATCGCCTCGATGTTCCGGGCGGTGTCGATGAACGACTCCCCCTTGGAGAGGCTCGAGGTGCTCGCGGTGAAGTCCTGGACGTCGGCCGAGAGACGCTTCGCCGCGAGGCTGAAACTGGTCCGGGTGCGGGTCGAGTTCTCGAAGAAGAGGTTGAAGACCACCTTGCCTTGTAAGGCGGGGACCTTCTTCCGGGGGCGGTCGGAGACCTCGGCGAAGGAGTCGGCGGTGTCGAGGATGGCGGTGATCTCCTCGGCGGAGAGTTCCTCGAGGCCGAGCAGGTGGCGCCGGTTCCAGGGTGCGGCCGGTCTCGGCGCGTCGCCGGTCGGGGCCGGGGCGGTGCTCACGGCGGGTGCTCCTTCGCCGAGTGCGGGGGCGATCGGTAGGGATTCAGGAGGAGGCGGGGCCGACCCGGACGACCTCGTCATCCGGGTCGATCGGCCGGAGGCGGACCTCGATCCGCTCACCGGGTCCGACGTCGACCGTCGTGCCGGCGTAATCGGCCCGGATGGGCAATTCCCTCCCGCCCCGATCGACCAGCACGGCCAGCCGGACTCGGGCGGGACGCCCGAGGTCGCAGACGGCGTTCATGGCCGCCCGGACCGTCCTGCCGGTGTAGAGGACGTCGTCGACGAGGACGATCTCGGCGTCGTCGACGTCGAAGGGCACCTCCGTCCCCTTCAGGACGGGCCAGTGCCCCTGCAGGCCGAGGTCATCCCGGTAGAGGGTGATGTCGACCGCCCCGACGGGCACGCCTTCGAGCAGCCCGGACAGCCGCTCGGCGATCGGCACGCCCCGGGTCCTGATGCCGATGAGCAGCAGCGGCACGCCGGGGAGCCTGCCGCGGGCGATCTGCCCTGAGAGCCGCCCGAGGAGCGTCTCCATCTCCTCGGGCCCGCCGATCCTGGACTCGGGCCGTCCCATGATGCATCGACCTCGATCCTGCGGGGCGCTCCAGGGTCTCGCTGGATGCGATCCTATCCGCCCGTCCGGCCGAGGACAAGCGAATGCGGCCCGGCACCAGACGCTGGTCAGTGGCGAGCGGCCGGCGACGGAGTCGTCGGTGAGCCACGAGTCGCCGACGACCCGTTTTCAACCCGGCCCGCCCTCGCCCGATCCTCGACGGGCTCGCGGCGAAGCGTCGCGAGATCCGGCCGATAAGTCAGGGACCGATCTTCACCATGGGCCTCGGCATCGCGTCGGCGGGGGTGGCACGACTGTCCGGGGCACTACCCCTTCCCGCTGGGCAGCCATCCAGCCCGGCGCGTAAGGATCCCAACCTCGGAATCCTCGCGGCGACTCGGGCCGGCGGATGGAGCCGGCCCGAGCCATCTCATCGGCCCGAGCCCTCGTCCCGGGCCCCGAGTGGATCGCCGACGTCCGGACCCGAACTCGGGGCGGGGCCTTCGCCCCTCCGGAGGACGCTCTCGACGATTACCAGCTCGCCTTCTTCATCCCCGGGATCTTCCCCTCGTGGGCGAGCTGGCGCAGCATGATTCGGGAGATGCCGAACTTGCGATAGTTGCCGCGAGAGCGACCCGTCAGCGCGCACATCCGGCGATGCCGGACCGGGCTGGAGTTCCGGGGCAGGCGGGCCAGGCCGGCGTAGTCGCCCGCCTCCTTGAGGGCCTTGCGTCGCTCGGCGTACTTGGCGACCAGTTCCTCGATCCGCTTCATCTTCTCGACGCTGGACTTCGAGGCCATCTCGGCCCTCCGAATCGTGCTCTCGAACCGTCGCGGTGCCTCCGGGCAGTCCCGACCGTCGGACCCTCCCCGTCGAACCGCCAGTGGACGTTCGAATCGGATCATCATACACGCCCGGCCCGCGCACCGGGAAGACGGTTCCCGGCCCCGACCGTGGGCCGGAGGGCGGATCCCCGGCTCACATCCGGTCGACCACCTCGATCCCGAGCAGCTCGAGCCCGAAGGCCAGGGTCCGGCCGGTCAGGTCGCACAGGGCGAGCCGGCTGTCCCGCCGCTCGGCCGACTCGGCCTTCAGCACCGGGCAGGCATCGAAGAAGCCGCTGAAGAGGTTCGCCAAACCGAACAGGTAGTCGGCCAGCACGTTCGGCTTCAGCTCGGCGGCGGCGGCCTCCAGGGTCTCCGGCAGCCGGAGCAACGCGACGCCCAGCGCCCGCTCCGCCGGGTGGGTGATCAGGATCGTCGGCCGGGCCCGGCGGATCGCCTCCGGGGTCGTCTCCCCCTTGCGGAAGATCGAGCGGGTCCGGGCGTAGGCGTACTGGAGGTAGGTCGCCGTGTTGCCGATCATGGCGACCATCTTGTCGAGGTCAAACACGTAGTCGCTCAGCCGGTTCTGCGACAGGTCGGCATACTTCACCGCGCCGATGCCGACGACCTCCGCAACCCGAGCCCGCTCGTCCTCGGGCAGGTGGCCGCTGTTCTGCTCGACGACCTCCCGGGCCTTGGCCACCGCCTCATCCAGCAGGGACTCCAGCCCGACCACGTCGCCCGACCTCGTCCGGAACGGCTTTCGGTCGGTCCCCAGGATGGTGCCGAAGGCGACGTGGTCGAAATCGACGTCGGCATAGCCCCAGCGACGAGCGACGTCGAAGACCTGCTTGAAGTGGTCCCCCTGGCGGCTGTCGACGACGTAGAGCAGCCGGTCGGCGTCGAACTCGTCCTCGCAGTACTTGACCTTCGCCAGGTCGCTGGTGGCATAGGTGAATGCGCCGTCCCGCTTCTGCACGATCATGGGCGCCTTGGTCGACTCGGTGAAGACGACCGTGGCCCCCTCGCTCGCCTCGGCAAGCCCGCCCTGCTTCAGGCTCTCCACCACCTCGGTGAGCATGGCGTCATAGAAGCTCTCGCCCAGCTGGACGTCGAACCGGACCCCGAGCCGATGGTAGATTCCCTCCAACGCCTCCAGGCAGTGGGGCATGAACTGCTCCCAGAGCTTCCGGTTCTCCGGATCCCCGGCGTGGAGCTTCGCCGTCTCCTGCCGCGAGGCCTCGGTGACCGCCCGAGCCTCGGCGACGGCCGCCTCGGCCTGCTCGCGGGACATCCCGGCGTCGTCGAACAGCTTCGAGAACAGCGAGGCGGCCTCGTCGGGCTTCCCCTGCCGCTCCAGCGCCCGGACCTTCTCCAGCTTCGGGGCGAGTTCCTCGGCCGCCTTCATCTTCGAGGCCGAGAGGCGGTAGAGCCGTGCAAGCTCGGCCACGGGCTCGCGGTCGTACGCCTCGGGGTCGAGGTGGTTCTTCCAGCCCCAGAGGATCTGGCCGAACTGGAGGCCCCAGTCGCCGAGGTGGTTGTCGCGGATGACCTTGTGCCCCAGGCTCGACAGGATCCGCGAGACGCTCTCGCCGATGACGGTCGACCGGATGTGGCCGACGTGCATCGGCTTGGCGACGTTCGGCGAGGAATAGTCGATGATGATCGTCTGCGGGTCGTCCGTCGGCTCGACGCCGAGGCGGTCGTCGGCGAGGAGGCCGGACATCTCGGCCGAGATCCAGTCGTCCCGGAGCCGGACGTTGAGGAAGCCAGGCCCGGCGACCTCGGGTGCCTCGGCCATCGGCCCGAGATCGACCCGATCGGCGACCGCCGAGGCGAGCTCCCGGGGATTCCTGCCGGTCGCCTTGGCGGCGGCCATGCACCCGTTGGCCTGATAATCGCCGAACTTCGGGTCGGTGCTCGGCCGGACCGCCTGGGCGAAGGCGTCGGGAGAGGCGCCCTCGGGTGAGGCGGCGGCGAAGGCGCGTCGCAGGCGGTGCAGGACGTTCATGGCGGGGGGATGCGTCTCGAGAGGGGAGATCGAAAGGGCCGCGGATCAGTCGCCCTGCGGCGGGGAGTCGGGAGCGGGGGCGGGATCGGGAGCGGGAATCGAATCCGGGGCGGTCTCCGCCCGCCAATCGAGACGGGTGGCGTCTCCCCAGATGTCCTCGATCGCGTAGAAGTCCCGGGCCTCGTCGGAGAAGACGTGGACGACGAAGTCGCCGTAGTCGATCAGGGTCCAGCGCCCTTCTTCGGACCCCTCGATGCCGAGCTTCTGCTCCTGCCGCTGCTTCATCTCGTGGTCGATCTCGGAGATGATCGCGTTCGCCTGGCGTCGGGACGGGGCGGTAATCACCACGAAGTAGTCGAATAGGGGGGTCGACTGGCGGAGATCCAGCAATTCGATGTCCCGGGCGCGGTTCTCCTCCGCGATCCGGGCGGCGAAGCGGGCCAGTTCCAGCGCCTTCGCCTGTCGCTCGGGGGAGGAGCGGGTGACGGCCTCGGGGACGGACTCGTCCTGCACGTCGTGGAATCGGGCGCGACGGGGCAGGAAGGGCATCGGGTCTTTCGAGGGCCCCGCGGCGTCGTCGGGGGGCGGTTGATTCGATTCGGACATGGGCGCTCGCGTTGGTTCGGGATCCCCTGCGATGGTCGTCGAGGGCTCGAAGGTCCCGAGGGGTGAGTCCGTGCGGTCCCCTGGGGACCGCACGAGGGGCCGAGGAACCACCCGATCCCGACACCGGGGTCGGGCGAGCCGTTCGGAGCCATCATGCGATTCTACCCCCTCTGGACCTCCTCGGCCACGGGACACGGCGGCACCGATCCCGATCCTTCGGGAAAAAACACCCACTGTATGTGACTAAGAATCGCTCGAATCTCGATATTGATGTCAAGGGGGATGCATCGCGACGACGAATCCGGTCGCCGATGCCCCCCGGGTCGGGGTTCGGTTCGATGGCCCGTGGGGCGAGCCCTGACTCGACACCCGTTCCGACCGCCGATCCGACGTCCCCGCATCGCCTCTTGCGGCCGACGCCGGCCGCGGTGGCCGGTGCGCCCCCTGATTGGTCTCCCCATCGTGTCCGCCGCCAGGATTGACGGGAGAAGGATCGGCGTTTCCGATCCAGGCCCCGACCCGGGCGGGCAGACCACCCTTCCCGCATCCCGAAGACGACCCGAGCGGGGCCGGGGCCGATAGCCATCGGCACCCGGCCCGGTCCCGAGTTCATGGCGAACCACCTGGAGCGACGCAACATGGCACTGAATCCCCTCCGAACCAACCTCGAGGCACTCGGCATCCGAGCGGCCCAGGGCGGCTCGGGCTTCAAGCCCGAAGCCGATGCGGCCCTCGCCCGGTTCCGGGCCCGTCGGGACGAGTTGGGGGCCGGCGTCCGCCGGGGTGAGGTCACCCCCAAGGTCGCCCGCCGCCTCGCCTCCGAGGCGGCAGCCGAGCTTCGTCGGTCGCTCCTCGAGCGGGCCGAGGCCTCCTGCTCCGTGCCCCGAGCCTTCCTCGACCGGCTCTCCGAGGCGGCCTCGGCGCGGGACCGGGCCAGGGAGTCGGCCTCGCTCGAAGCCCTCCAGCGGGAGACGAACCGCCTCCTCCGGGATTCCCTCATTGAGCAGCAGCTCCGCAATCGGGAGGAGGAGTTCCGGGGCCGGACCTACACCCGTCGGGTCGCCGGCGGCGACCCCGCCCCCACTCTCGACGACCTGCTCCGCTTGCACCAATCCGCCACCCTCTCCGGGGACGAGGCGGCCCGGGAATGGGCCCGACGGCAGCTCGAGGCCCTCCGCGCAATCGCGCCCAACCCCGGGGATCAGCGGCGGATCGACCTGGCCTGCGACCGCCCCGACCGCGTCAATCCCCGCCTCGTGTCGGGCTACGTTGAGGAGCTCGAGGGCGTCCCCGGCGACGACCTCGATCAGTTCACCCGCCACGCGATCGAGGCCAGGGACGCCAACGCCTGCATCGCGGCCTATGTCCTCGCCCGGCAGTCCCCCGAGGGATCCGCGGCGGGTTGGGTGCGACGGGTCCTCGACGGCCTGGAACGGTTCCCCGATGCCGCGATCGCCACGATCCGGGGCATGGAGGCCGACTGCCGGGCCGAGGAGGCCGAGGCCGCCCGGGCCGAGGTCGAGCTGGCGGCGACGATCGCCGAGGCCGAGGCCGCCATGCCCGCCCTCAAGGCGCCGACCGAGGAGGAAATGGGCCGGCGATCCCGCATGGAGCACCTCCCCGCGGCCGAGCCGGCCGAGCCGATCGGCCTCGTCCCCCGGCGTCGGGGCCTGTCGGCCGAGGAGTTCGCCGCCGTAGAAGCGAGGACCGAGGCGGGCGAATCCGCCGAGTCGGTCTCCTGATCTCCCGCGATCGGGACGGCGTCCATGAATCCAGGGGAAGGGGCCGGGGTGCAATCCCCGGGCCCCCTCCCGTACCACCCCCCAACACACCACCGCGGACCCCTCGCCATCCGGGGGAGTCTCCGATCGTCGTACGGAGATCGGATCGTGACCAGGATAACCACGCCAGACCCGGGTGACGCCGAGGTCCGGGATCGCATCCTCCAGGCCATCGCCGGCGGGCCGACGGCCTGGCTGACCCCGGAGGAGCTCTCCTTCCTCATCGGGCTCGACCGGGACGAGACGCTCGACGCGGTGGCCTCGATGGACCTCGAGGGCCAGCTCGACATCTGGGAGCGGCCCGAGGGGATCGTCGTGACCCTCTCGGCCCTGTCGGCCGTCCGACTCGGCGTGCACCTGGTCGAACTCGGCCCCAAACAGGTGCTCCGATGGGCCCGGGAGGGCGACCCGGAGCCGGCCGCCCCCCGCTCCACCCACGTCGTCCGAGACCCCTCCTCGGCCTCCTTCGCGTTCCTCGTCGATCCCGGCCCGGGCCCCGAAGCCCTCGCCGACACCAGCCATCAGGCCGAGCGCTATCATCGATCGCCGGCCCGGGCCAAGGTCGTCTGCCGGAGCGAGGAGCGGGCCGCCCCGCCCCGGCCGACGAGGTTGATTGGGACCGGGCTCATCCCCTGGCCCGGCCCCTCGATCGACTCGGAGGTCCCGTGCCCGGCCTGCGGACCGGACCCCCTCCCCCCGAATGCTTACTGCCTCTGCTGCGACCGCTGGGGCCTCGACGACGCCGAGCCGGCACCGGCCCGGAAGGCGGCTTCTTCGAGGGGCCCCGGGAATGACGGATTCCTCGACCCCGATCGCCTGACCGAACAGGACGCGATCGAGCGCCGGCAGCGGAAGGAACGTCGCACCGCCCGGCTCTCCCTGCGGTTCGAGCGGCAGCGACGCGAACGCCCGCACGGCTCGGGGCGACGGAGGAACGCCCCGGCCTGATCGATCTCACGCGGCGGGTCGGGGGGAAGTTGCGGACCCGGCCCGGGGGCCGGGACTCCCCGAGGACGCCGAATCGACACGCCGATTCGCCCCGGTCAAGGCCCCCAGGCGATCGCGGATGGTCTCGAAGCAGTCGTCCCACGAGGCGCCCCGGGCGACCCGGTCCCGCCCGGCCTCGCCGAGCCTCCGGGCGGTCTCGGGCTCGTTGATCAGCCAGTCGATCGCCGTCGCCAGCTTCTCCACGTCGCCGAAGGGGACGAGGAAACCCGTTTTGTCATGCTCGACGACCTCGACCACGCCCCCGGCCGCCGCGGCGACCACGGGCTTGGCGTTCGCCCAGGCCTCGAGGAAGACGATCCCGAACGAGTCGGTCCGGGAGGGCATGGCGAAGACGTCGATCGCGTCGAAGAAGTCCGCCTTCTCCTCGGCCGAGAGCGGGCCGGTCCGGATGAGCCAGCGCCGGGTCGACGCCGGCAGGCCCTCGGCGAACCGCTCGAAGTGCGGGGAGCTGACCCCCGCCAATGCGAGGTAGATCGGGTCGTCGGCCGGCCTCGACTCGTTCAAGGCCAGGACCGATCGCACCAGGTCGTTGGTCCCCTTGTTCGGGTCGAGCGTGGCGAGGTGCCCGATCAGCGGCCGATCCGGCGAGATCCGGTTGGCCTCGCGGAACCGGGCCCCCAGGCCCCCGCAGACCTCCCCCCGCTCGAATCCCATCCCCGCCTGCACGATCCGAGCTCGGGGGATCCCCCAGGAGGCCACCGCGTCGGCCTCCAGGCCCGTGACGACGACCACCGCATCGGCTTCCTTGAGCAATCGGACCTGGTGCGGCCTGGTGTAGTGGCGGTTCACCGGGTCCCCGGGAGTCGCCAGGTGCAGGAAGGGGGTCAGGATCAGCGGCGCCCCGCTGCCCTTTGCCCGCTTCCAGGCGGCGTACGAGAAATTCGTGAACGGGAAGCCGACGGCGAAGACCGCATCGGTGCGGCCCCTGGCTCGCTCCAGCTCGGGGATGATCGGCATGTACGAGGAGTACCGGCATTGCGTCGGCCAGTGCGGGACGTAGCCGAGCAGCTTCCCCGCGTAACGCTGGAAGGGGAGGTGCCGCACCGGGAATCGCCGCACCAGGGCCCCGTCGACCCGGGACTCGGCCGGCTCGTCGAGCCGGGCCCGCCGGGGGTCGTTGAAGTACCAGAGATCCTTCGCGTCGCTGGTGAGCACCTCGACCTCGTGGCCGCCCGCCACGAGCCGGCGGACCATGGCCCGCCCGTAGGTCTCCGCCCCGCCGATGCAGGGGAAATAACGATGGGTATACCAGGCGATCCGCATCGGACAGCGTCTCCTCGACCCCGATTCCCCGTCGCCGCACCGCCCCCGGACGCCCGCCCGGGGGCCGGGGACGATCATCGACGCGGCGTGTCCGCCGCCCCCCGATTCCCGGCGATGACCCCTGCCTGCTCCCGCTCCCCCGGCAGGGACGGCCTCAGGCAGATCCCGCGGACGACCATCGACGCGGGCCGGGACTCCCCCTCGAAGCGCCGCTTCAACCGGTCCAGCTCGACGACGCCGTCGCTCTCCAGCCGGAGCGTCCCGAGTCCGGCTCCCAGGAGGAACGGCGGGCTGACTTGGAGGCGGTACGCATCCGGGCTCACGTCCCAATGCCAGAGGGCCGTCGGGCCGTCGTACAGGGTCACCCGTCGAGTGCCGCCGATCGCTTTTGCCTCGAAGGCGAAGACGAGCGGCTCGATCGGATCGGGGTTATAGGTCTCGACGACCGAGGATCGAGTCGCGAGGCGAACGAACCCGTCCCTCGGCAACAGGTAATACCCCCCCCAATCGTCAGACTCAAGCACGACCGCGGATTGGGGAGGGTCCATCAGCTCGCGGTCGAAAATCGCCAACTCGCCATCGTCGTAACACATCGCGTCGTCGAGCAAGTCGGCGACCCTGTCGACGTGAAGGCCGGAGAATCCGTCGGTCCAGCGATGAAGGACGACGAATCGAAGGTCGTGGTGCGTCAAATACAACCAGACGTAATCCCGGAACTCGGCCATGCGGACGAGGTCGTAACGCTCCGCCTCGGGTGGGCCGGGGAACGAGGCCTCGACCATCCTGGAATCGAGGAACGGCGAATTCCAGCTCAGCAGGTCGTCGAACGGCCGATTCTGATGGCCGGAATACCCGGCCGTCGTCCTCCCACCGTGGAGCGATTGCCAGTAGGTGTACCTCGAATTGATCGCGTGCGCATTGGCCGAGTTCATCTGAGGCACATCCACCCAGGCCGCCCCCGGCTCCCGGTCCCTGATCCAGGCGTAGCCCCGAGGCAGGTCGGGCAATGGCTCCGAAGGGAAGGGGACTTGTGCCAGGTCGAAGACCACGAGCAAGGTGATGGCGACGTACCCCGCCCCACGTTTGGTCCGGCTCGACCACCGGGACCGAATCTGCATCCACGCCGCCCCGGCGATGATCCCCGTGCAAACGGGCACGAAGAGTTTGAACCGCGCGGGCACCCGGATCAGCCGGAATGGCACGAACAAATCCCAATCCCTGAGCCATCCGGCCGGCATCGGGATCTGGATCGACCCGTATTTCAAGGTCGATCCCAACGACAGCACGGCGAGCATCGCAGCCGACGACCACCAGAAACCAGAGTCCCTGAAACGAGCCCCCCCGAACCATGCCCGGGCGACCAGGAGCAGCGCGACCACCCCGAGATATGCAACCCCTTCTCCCGACGTGCCCGATGCGCCATAGAGGTCGAGCGGCAGCATGCCCTGGAGCACCTGCCCGGGGACCGGGACCAGGTAAGCCCACCAAGGTGCCCCATACATGTCGAACTCCGCCCGGGGCCGGATTCCCGCCTGACCCTGCATGACATTCCAAATCTGGCCGGAGAAAAGGACCATCAGCACCGGGAGGCAAATCAACGCGAAGCCGCTCGACCACGCGAGTCGATGGCCCAGCCAAGAGAAGACCTCCTTCCTCGGCTGCCCGGACGCCTTCCACGCCAGGTAGAGCACCGCAGGGAAAATCGCAAAGACCATGAAGTAGGCCGCACATGTCGCCACCAACACAAAACCCGCCGCCGAGGCGAGCATGCGCCCGAAACTCGGCCGATCGACGAAACGCATCCAGGCCAGCTGGAATAGCGGGAATCCGCCGACGAAGATCAGTTCGAGGTGAAAGTGGGAGTGGAAGATGACCGGGCCACTGAGCATCGCCAGCAGCCCGGCCAGGGCGGCGGCCCCGTCGTCCGACAGGACGTAGCGGGCCAACACGTACGTCCCCATGCCGGTGAAGAGTAGGCCGAAGAGCCAGATGAGGTTGAAACAAAGCACGTCATTCGCGCTGATCGCGGACGTGATCAAATAGAGGGCCGACTGGAGATGCAGCGGCGAGAAATTGCCGATCGGCGCCCCCACGGGGTATTGCAACTCGGGGCAGACCAGAGGCGATCGGCCTTCCAGCAAGCACTGCTTGTACCAGCGCATCACCCAGAGGTGCTGGAGCGGATCGCCCGTCGACGGCAGCCGGGACGAGATCGTGGTCACGAACGGCCAGGTCGCGCCGACGACCGCAGCGAGGTAGAACCCCAAGACCGCCGCAGCCCGAGCGGCCATGGCCCGGGCTCCCCGGCGAGGCTCAATCCCGTTGATCGAGGATTCCACGTCCCATTCCCCTCTCGTCAAGACGACAGGCAAGCTGACTGAACGCCCCTCGATACCTCCCGGAGCATGCCCTTCAGCGCAGGACGGTCCCGGACGGCGTCCCCATCAGGACGAGGTCGCCGGGGACCTTGCGGTCGAAGACGTAGACCCTCGCCTCATCCGGGTCGGCCCCCTCGGGGACGACGACCTCGGGGCGGAGCGGGCCGATCAGGGAACGGAGGATCTCGCAGTAGTCCCACTCGCCGTAGACGTGGGCCTCCCGGGCCACGACCCAACGGGCCTCCTGGTCGGCACCGGCATAGATGACATCGGCGAACGTATACCCCTCGAATTCCCCGTAGAACTGGGACCAGCCGGTCAGGTCGACGACCTTCTCGCCCGCCCCGGCGTTCTCCCGGAGCCATTCGGCCGCCTCCCGGTAGGCGACGAATGAGGAATTGAGCGGGGTGGCGTGGCGGGGAAGGGTGGGCATCGCCAGGGCCCCGAGCGCCAGGAGCCAGAAGATCGGCCCCGGGCGGATCGCCTCCCCGGGGGTGCCGAGCAGGCGACCCGGCAGCGTGACCGACTTCAACAGGTGATCGATCCCCAGCGCCGCGAAGGGGATGAGCAGCAGTGCGGGCACCATCGCGTGCCTCGGCGAGCAATAACCCCCCGTCGCGTGCAGCCGCACCAGCCCGACGAACGCGGAGCAGAGCACCACCCCCAGGAACAGCCATTGCCGGGACGAGGGGCCGGCCCGCCGTGCCGCGAGCATCCCGACGGGCACGATCAGCAGCACGGGCACCGTCACGGCGTCCCGGATCGACTCGAACACGACCTTCGCCGCGACCGCGTACGTCCGGACGGCCGATTGGCCCGGGTCGAGCGGCCGATTCCGCTCCACCGCCTCGTTGCCCGAGGGCGGGGCCGTGCCCAGCAGCCTGGCGATGGCCGGCTTCGTGCCCACGCTCCCCTTGTGAATCATGTACGGCCCGACGATCACCGCCGGCCCGATGACCAGGAGGCCGACCGCCGCCCACCACCTCGGCCACCGCATCCGGGTCGAGGGCAGCAGCGGCATCAGCAGCAGGGTCGCCACCACCGCCGCCGGCAGCAGGAGCCCCTCGGGCCTGGTGAAGTACGCCAGGCCGGTCGCGGCGATCATCGGCGTCAGCCAGGCGAACCGCCCGTCCTTCAGGAATCGCAACGCCGCCCAGACGCCCCAGCTCCAAAACAGCAGGAACAGCCCTTCGCTCAGCACGTCAGCCGTGACGTTCGACACCACCGGGGCGATGTACGACAGGGCCACCGCCATCCACGCCGCCCTCGGGCCGACCAGTTCCAGCGCGACTAGGTAGAGCGGGATCACCAGCAGGATGCCCGCCATGACCGAGGCCATCTGCCCCGCACGCTGCCAGTCGAGCGGGCCGTCCCCGCCCTCCAGGCTGTGGGCCCACGAGATGGCGATCGGATACGCCGGGTGGTCGATCGCGTTGAGCAGGCCGCCGACGAGCTCGCCGGCCTCGATCACCTTCGCCTGCCGGATGTAGCGCAGGCCGTCGGCGAAGACGATCTCCGTCCTCGTCGTCTTCCAGAGCAGGAGGGCCCCCGCGGCGACCATCAGCAGGACGACGACGAATCCGTGTTGCAGGCGGCTCATGCGACCCCTCCCTGGGACGCGAGTGCTCGACCGTCCGCCCCTCGATCCATCGGAGGCCCGACCCGGCGGCCGAAGCGGCCGAGGTTCTACCGCGATCGCCCCGAAACGTCGAGGGGAATCGACCGGCCCTCGGCCCTCACCTCGCGCCGACCCGAGTACGGCCCCCGACCGGGCGCGACCCCGCCGCCGGAGACGGCCCGATCCGCGATCTCCCGCACCCGCACCCCCCTCGGCCCCCGGCCAGGCCCCATCTCCCGGGCGATCCGGCCCACGGCCGCCCACGCCCCCGCCTCGGCCGCCCGACCGCCGATCCCGGCCGAGAGGCCCCGGATCCATGCCTCCGCCGACACCACTCGGGCCAGCACCTCGAACTCCCATCGGGGCCGATGCTTGAGGAAATAGAGCAGCTTGCTGTGCCTCGTGACCACCCGAAGCCGGGGGCTCACCTCCCTCGACTGGAGCGGGCGGAGGTGGGCGACCTCCACCCCGACGTCCAGGGAGATCCCCCAGCCCGCATCCCGGGCCGAGCGGCAGAGCGCGACTTCCTCGTGATAGAGGAAGAACTCCTCGTCCATGCCGCCGAGCTGCTCCAGCACCGCCGACCGGACCAGCATGCACGCCCCCGTCACCCAGGGGACCGGCCCCGGACCCGTCCGGGAGAGCGGCCAGTACTTGCGGCGGGAGCGGGGCCGGAACGACTCCCGGACGCAGCCGAGCAGCGTCGGGAAGGCGCCGACCGAGTGCTGCCGGCTGCCGTCCTCGTTCCGGAGGCCGAACCCGACGACCCCGGGAACCGGCCCGACGCCGGGGCCCGCCTCCAGCGCCTCGATCCGGCCCAGGACGCGGCCGATCAGGCCGGGGCCGGCGACCACGTCGGGGTTGAGCAGCAGGAGCCATCGGGCCGGGGTCGATCGCCAACCCGTATTGACTCCTGCGGCGAAACCGCCATTGTCAGGGCGGAGGACGACCCGGATCCCGGGCCGGGATTCGAGCCCGGCGGGGGGCGGGTCGGCCGAAGCGTTGTCGACCACGACCACCTCGCAGCGGCCGTCGAGCGACTCCAGCTCCCCGGCGAGCGAGCCGACCAGCCGATCGGTGTCGGCCCAGGAGTCGAAGTTGACGATGACGATCGCCAGGGCCGGGGGAGTCGAGCGGGGCCGGGCGTCGGGGAGTGCGGCGTCCATCGGTGCTCGGCCCTCGTCCTCGGGAGCGCGTCGGGAAGGAACCCGGAGAATGACTGAAATCCTCAAGTCGGCCCGGCCGATGGTAACGCTTGAGCCGATTCGCTGAAGGCCGAAATCGCCGCATCCCTGCCGACCGCGGGAGGACGGGCCGGTCGGCCGCCCGCCCGCTTCCCTGTCACCGAGGACCGGTGCAAACCCGATGAAGGATTCATCTGTGCATGATGCGCCCACCCTCCGGGCCTCGGCCGTCGGCTCGCCCGAGACCGGTCGCGTCCTCATCGTCGGCGCCCGACGCGGCCTGAGTCGCCTGGCGGCGGTGCTCGACCAACGCCCCTGGTCCGGGCTCCGGATCGTCGGCTTCGTCGACCGGTCGGGGCGGGGCAGGCAGCTGGCGATCCACCCCGGCTCCGAGCCGATCCCGGTGCTCGGCCGCCTGGAACGGCTCTCGGAAGTCATCCGACGCTCGAGGCCGACTCACGTCATCGTGGCCAATTCGGAAGGGCATCCCCGGTATTCCGAGGCCGAGCTGCTGGCGTTGAGCGACCCCGACCTGCGCGTCCACTGGATGGCGGGGGAGTCGGAGTCCGCTCCCCAGGCGCCCCCGACGGCCGACGTGCCGCACCTCCGGTTCCGCCCGGTGCGGCCCCCCGGGCGCAGGGTCCACGCGGGTCGCGCCGCCAAGCGGGCGGTCGACGTGGTGCTCTCGTCGGTCATCTTGCTGCTGCTCTCGCCGGTGTTCGCGGCGGTCGGCCTGCTGATCTACGCCACGTCGGGCCGGCCGATCTTCTACCTGCAGGACCGGGTCGGCCAGAACGGCACGATCTTCAAGATCATCAAGTTCCGGAGCATGAAGCCCAACGCCGAGAGCGTCACCGGGCCGATCTGGGCCGCGAACCACGACGACCGCTGCACGCCGATCGGCGACTGGCTCCGGCACACCTGCCTCGACGAACTCCCCCAGATCTTCAACATCCTCAAGGGGGAGATGAGCCTCGTCGGCCCCCGCCCCGAGCGGCCGATCTTCGTCGAGCGGTTCGCCGGGGAGGTCGCCGAATACCCGCTCCGCCACGTCGTCCCCGTCGGACTGACCGGCTGGGCCCAGGTCCACGGCTGGCGAGGGCGGACCTCGATCCGGAAGCGGCTCCAGTACGACCTGGACTACGTCCGACGCTGGTCCTTCTGGCTCGACATCCAGATCCTGTTCATGACCGCCCTGCACGTCGCCTTCGGCAAGGTGGACTGGGGAGTGCCCCGGAATCGGAGGGTCGAACGTGAGCCGACCGACGCTCTCGGTCGTGATACCCACTCATGACGGCAAAGCCCTGCTCGCCCCCTGCCTGGCGAGCCTCCGCAGGCACCGACCGGGCGGGATCGACCTCGACGTGATCGTCGTCGACGACGCCTCCGCCGACGGCTCGGCCGAGTGGGTCGAGGCCCACCACCCCGAGGCCCGGGTCCTCCGCCTGGGGCGCAACGGGGGCTTCTGCGCCGCGGCAAATGCCGGGGTGGCCGCCTCGAGGGGGGAGTTCATCCAGCTCCTGAACAACGACGCCGAGGTCTGCGACGGCTGGGCCGAGGCCGGGCTGGCCCCCTTCCGAGCTCCGAGGGTCGGGTCGGTCGCCCCGCTCGTGCTCGTCCGATCCGACCCGACCCGGGTCGACTCGGCCGGCGACTGTTACGCGTTCTTCGGCTGGCCCGGCAAGCGGGGGCACGGGCAGCCGGCCGGGCGTTGGGCCGATCGCCCCGACGAGGAGGTCTTCGGCGCCAGCGCCTCCAGCGCCTTCTACCGGGCCGAGGCGATCCGCCGGGCCGGCGCCTTCGACCCCTCCTACGGTTCGTATTACGAGGACGTGGACCTCGCCTTCCGGCTCCGATGGGCCGGCTATACCTGCGTCTTCTCCTCGGGGAGCCGGATCCTGCACGACGTCTCGGCGACCTACGACCACGGCCGACCCGAATTGCACCGCCGGATGTCGAGGAACGCCGAGGTCCTGTTCTGGTCGAACCTGCCGGTTGGCTGGCTGGCGGCGGCCCTGGTGCCGCACCTGGCATTCCTCGGGATCCAGCTCGCCTGGAAGGCGTCGAAGGGGCGGGCGATGCCGTTCCTCATGGGCAAATTCGACGCGATCGGCTCCTTGCACCGATCCTTGGCCCTTCGATCGCATCGGCGGGAGCTGGCCCGATCGGCGGCCTCACCGCCGGCCTTCCGGATGGGGGTGGCCCCGATCCGGGCGGCGGTCGATCACGTCTCGGGCCCGATCCGGGCGGCCGGGGCCTGCGCCGAGGCGTGAGACTCGGGGGCGGTTCGCCGGGTCGACGGGTCGGATCAGCCGTTCTTCTTGGCGGAGACCGCCTGCCGGGCCGCCTCGACCACCCGACCCGCGGTCAGGCCGTACTTCTCCAGCAGGCCCTCGGGAGTGCCGCTCTCGCCGAAGGTGTCGCCGATGTTGACGAATCGAATCGGCACGGCATGCTGCTCGGCGACGGCCATCGCCACCGCGCTGCCGAGGCCCCCGTGCGCCAGGTGCTCCTCGGCCACCACCACCGCCCCGGTGTCCCGCGCGGCGGCGAGCAGGGCCTCGCGGTCGATCGGCTTGACCGTGTGCATGTCCAGCACCCGGGCCTCGATCCCGGAACCGGCCAGCTCGTCGGCCGCGTCGAGGGCCGAGGCGACCATCAGGCCGTTGGCCACGATCGTCACGTCCGAGCCATCTCGCAGCAGGTTCGCCTTGCCAATGGTGAAGGGGGCGGGCTCGTCCGGGTAGATCTTCGGCACGTCGGGGCGGCCGGTGCGGAGGTAGACCGGCCCCTTGTAATCGAGCAGGGCCTTCGTTGCCGCCCTGGTCGACGCCTCGTCGGCCGGGACGATGACGACGAAACCGGGCAGCGAGCAGGCGAGGGAAACGTCCTCGATGCCCATCTGCGAGGCGCCGTCCTCACCGATCGAGACGCCGGCGTGGCTGCCGACGACCTTGACGTTCAGGCCCGGATAGGCCACCGCCATCCGCAACTGATCATACGCGTTGCACGTGATGAAGGCCGCGAAGCTGGAGATCACCGCCGTCTTGCCGCAGGAGGCGAGGCCCCCGGCGACGCCGACGAGATTGCTCTCGGCGATGCCGATGTTGAAGAACCGGTCGGGGTACTTCTTGCCGAACCACTCGGTCCGGGTCGAGTTGGAGACGTCGGCGTCGACGACGACCACGTCCGGATAGTCGCCGCCGAGGGCCTCCAGGGCCCGGCCGAACGCGTCTCGGGTCGCCTTGCCGATCGGCCTCTTGGACTGCAACGCGGAGGAAGCGCCCGCCATGGGTGTCGTCGCCTTGTCGTTCGGGTTCGCGTCGGTTTCGAATCCGTCGAATTCGGTAGGGGGGTCAGACGCCGGCCTCGGCCTCGACCTCGGCGATGGCCGCGTCGAGGTCCTCGGGCTTGACCGGCTTGCCGTGGTAGTTCGTGTCGCCGAGCTTCTCCAGGAGCTTGAGCATCCCCTGGCCCTTGTGCGTCAGCGAGACGATGCAGGTCGGCCGGCCCTTGACCTCCCGGGCCCGCTTCAGGGCGGTGACGACCTCGTGCATGTCGTTGCCGTTGATGACCTGGGTCTGCCAGCCGAAGGCGGTGAACTTGCCGTCGATCGGGTCCATGTTCAGGACCTCCTCGGCGGCGCCGGTCTGCTGGAAGTGGTTGCGGTCGACGATGCAGGTCAGATTGTCCAGGCCGTACTTGGCGGCCGAGGCGGCGGCCTCCCAGATCTGGCCCTGTCCCAGTTCGCCGTCGCCGGTCAGCACGTAGGTGTGGTACGTCTTCTTGTCGACCCGGGCGGCCAGCGCGTGGCCGACGCCGATCGAGAGCCCCTGCCCGAGCGAGCCGGTCGACGCCTCGACCCCGCCGAGGCGGACCATGTTCGGGTGCCCCTCCAGCGGGCTGCCGAGCTTGCGGAGGGTCATCAGTTCCTCCTTGGGGAAGTACCCGGCCTCGGCCATCGCGGCGTAGAGCACCGGGGCGGCGTGCCCCTTGGAGAGGATGAAGCGGTCGCGGTCGGGCCAGTGCGGATTCTTCGGGTCGTAGTCCATGAAGCCGCCGAAGTACAGCGCGGTGACCACCTCGGCGGCGGACATCGAGCTGCTCGGGTGGCCCGAGCCGGCCTCGGTCGTGCTCCTGAGGATGTCGACCCGGATGGCCTTGGCCCGCTGCTGCAACGATTCGACGTTCTCGGACACGGTCGACTCCTCCGGGTTGCGTTCACCTGTCGGCCCCCGAACATAAGGGCCCGCGGTCGTCCGGGGCAAGAGCGTTTCCGGCGAATCGGGCGTCCCCGGCGGGACGTCCATTCCTCGTCCGGTCCCCCTTCCGGTATGCTCGACCCGGGCCGAACCGCCTCGACCGCGAGCGAGCTTGCCGTGCGAATCACGATCCCCGACAGCCCCGAGTTCGCCCGCCTGGTCGGCGGGGACGATCGCGCCGACCTGACCCGGATCGCCCTGGAGATCTCCCAGGACGCCGATCCCGAACTCGATCCCCGGGCCTACCTCGACCGTATCGCCGCGCTGGCCGCCCGGGTCCGGCCGAGAGTCCTCGAAGATGCCCCCGTGGTAGAGGTGATCAAGCAGATCAACTGGGTCCTCTATGTTGAGGAGGGATTCTCGGGGAATGAGGAGGATTACTACGACCCGAGGAACAGCTACCTGAGCGAGGTACTCGATCGCCGGACCGGGATCCCGATCAGCCTCGGGGTGGCCTATCGGGCGGTGGCCGAGCGGCTCGGCCTCTCGCTCTCGGGGGTGAACCTCCCGGCCCATTTCGTCCTCAGGGCCGACCGGGAGGATGGCTCCCCCCTCTTCGTCGACCCGTTCCACGACGGGGCGCTGCTGGACCGGGACGGGTGCCGACGCCTGGTGGCATCGCGGGCCGGATCGGGAGTCGAGTTGGGAGAGGGACACTTCCGGCCATGCTCGACGGCCGAGGTCGTGGCCCGGATGCTCGGGAACCTCCGGGCGATCCACCTCGAGGCCGGCGACGGACCCGCCGCGGCGCCGGTCCTGCGTCGTCTCGTCGCCCTCCGTCCGGGTGAGCCGGGGTTTCGCCGGGACCTCGGCGTGATCCTCCTGGGACTGGAACGGCCCTCGGAGGCGATCGAGCAGCTCTCGGCCTACCTGGAACAGGCCGAGCAACCGACCGACTCCCCGACGATCCGCGCACTGATCCGGCAGGCCAGGGACCGGCATCGGCAGGGCGACTGACACCCCGGGCCGGAATCCCCGGAGGGATTCGCAAATCCGGCTCAAGTCCGGGCCGGGTTCGGTCGATGCTGTGAGGGTGCGGATGGAGCGAGGCCCCGTGACGAGTGGGTCGCGCCCGGGCCGGCCGAGGGGATAGGATTCCAGGCCCGGTCCCGGACGACACAGGAGAGCGGAGGATCGCCGTTGCAGACCCGAGCGATCGGCTGGATCATCACCGCCGTCTTGCTCCTGTCCGGCCTGACCGGCTGCCGGGGACTGCCGCGGGGCGGAGGGCTCGGGCTCGGACGCCGCGAGGGGCCGGAGGTCCGGACGATCGCCGGGATCGGCTCGCGGCCGGAGCGGCCGGCCGTCGGCGGTCGCCCGCCGTCGACCATCTCCAGCCGGGTCGAGCCCCCCCCGGGTGGTGATCGCCCGGGGCAGATCGTCGGCAAGGTGGTCGACGACCTGGGGATCCCCGTGGCCAACGCCCGGGTCCGACTGGCCGTGGACGGCGCCCCCGCCGGTCGCGAGGTCGAGGGGACGACGAATCGTTCCGGCGAGTTCCTCCTGAAGGGGCTCCGTCCCGGGGAGCGCTACACCGTCATCGCCGAGTGGGACGACGGTCGGGAGGTCCTGCTCGGCCGATCCTCGGTCTCGGCCCCGGCCGACGAGCTGCGGATCCGGGTCGCATCCACCGGGTTGGGAGATCGGGCCGAGGCGACCTCGGGGACCCGAGACGACTCCTCGGGGGTCGCCCTCTTCAGTCGTGAGGGAGGAGGGCTCGAACCGGTCCCTCCCCAGGACGACCCGCCGCAAGCCCCGGCCCGGGCGGTGCCGATGGATCAGGACTCCCCGGACCAGTCCCGGTCCGGGTGGGTCCCGAGCGACTCCGTGAGGCGGGCGTCGCTCGACACCGAACGCGACGCCCCCCTCCCGTCGAGCCCCCGAAGGTCCCCCCCCCGGCCGAGGCCCGAGGACGACGAACTCGCCCTCGACTTCCCGGCCTCGACGCTGGGCGCCTCGTCGAGCGTCGACCCCTCCGAGCGAGGGGTGACGTCAGGGCGGTTCGATCCGTCTCCCGAGATCCCGGAGTCCTCCCCGTCCGAGAGATCCGTGCCGACTGATCCGACGATCAGGACCTTCGGCCCCGAACCGGCTCGACCGTCCCCGACGCCCGGGTCGACCGTCCGGTACCGGGGCCAGGACGCCACCCTCCCGACGGTCCAGCACTTCGAGCCGGAATCGGCGGGTGACCGAGACGAACCGGACCCGCCACTCCTGATGACCGACGTCCCCCCCGAGGTCGAGTCCCGGGCCGAGCCTACCGCCCCGGCCGATCCGGAGGGAAGATGGTCGACCCCGGGCTCGCTGCAACTCGCCCCGGCGTCGGCCCCGCCCGACGTCCACCAGCTTGTGGAGGGACCGACGGTCGCCGAGCTTCCGGATCTGTCGGTCCCCAACCCGCCGGATCCGCCGGTCGCCTCCTTGCCGGGTCAACCCGATTCCGGGACGAGTTCACCCGATTCGGACGGAGATCCGGTCGAGATCGAGCCCGTGCCGGTGTCCGAGCCGGAGATGATCTCCAAGCTTTCGATCGCCCCGCTCCCCGTTCTGGAGCCCGAGGCGACAGACGCCCCGATCTCGGGCTCCGAACTCCCCGAGGCGGCGGCCGAGGCCCCGACGCCGGCGGACTCCAGGGGCTCCTTCCGGTGGTCGGACCTCCCGCCCCCGGACCGGCTCGTCGGGACGGATCCCGACGGGGACCGCATGACCGACGACCCCGGCGAAGCCGGCGGGTGGGCCTCCGGCCTGATGCGACTGGTCGGCCGAGGTCGGGCGGATTCGGCGGACGCCCCCGTGGTCGAGCCGGCCGTCTCCTACGACGCCGAGCAGGCCAGGCTCGACGACTTCACCCTGCCCGACCTCCAGGGCCGGACCTTCCGCCTCCGGGACGCCGACTCCGAGTTCACCCTGCTCTGCTTCTGGGGGACCTGGTGCGACCCGTGCCTCGCCGCCATGCCCCACCTGGATGAGCTCCAGCGGCAGTTCGGGCCCGACCGGCTCCGGGTCGTCTCGATCGCCTATGAGCGGCAAGGCGAAGGCGGGCCGAGGGCGGTGGCCCGGACGTCCCGGCGGCTCGGGCTGAACTTCCCGATCCTCCTCGCCCCCGGGGACGGCTCCTGCCCGGTCGCGGGGGCGATGGAGGTCCGGTACTACCCGACCCTCATCCTCCTCGACCGCGAGGGCCGGGTCGTCCACCGGGAGACCGGGGCGACCGGGGAGAAGCTCATGAGGCTCGACCGGGCGATCGCCTCGGCGATGGACACGTCCATCATGACGATCACCCGGCGCTGACCGGCCGGGTCCGCCCGGGCCCGGGTCAGGAGAGGCCGGTGATCGTGCCCTCCGCGTCGACGTCGATCCGGCCGGCGGCCGGATGGCGGGGGAGCCCGGGCATCCGGACGATCTCGCCGGTCAGGGCCACGAGGAACCCGGCACCGGCGGCGATCTCGACGTCCCGGACGGTGATCGAGAACCCCCGGGGTCGGCCCCGGAGCTTCGGGTTGTCCGAGAGCGAGTCCTGGGTCTTCGCCATGCAGATCGGCAGCTCCCCGAAGCCGAGCCTTTCGGCCTTGCGGAGCTTGGCCTGGGCCCCGGCGGTGAAGGTGATCCCGTCGGCCCCGTAGATCGAGCGGGCGATGGCCTCGATCTTAGCCTCGGGGGTCAGGTCGAGGTCGTAGACGGGGCGATAGGGCGTCTCCGGCCCGTCGGCGGCGGCCACGACCATCTCGGCCAGCTCGGTGGACCCGGCGCCACCGTGTCCGAAGACGTCGGCGGTGGCGCAGGGGACGTGCAGCCCCTCGCAGAAGGCGTGGATGACGGCCAGCTCCCCCTCCGTATCCTCCTTGCGACGGTTGATCGCAACGACGACCGGCTTGCCGAAGTGCCGGGCGGCGTCGAGGTGGGCGGCGAGGTTCTCCAACCCCCGCTCGACGGCCGAAGGGTCGGCCTGGGTCAGTTCGTCGAGGCCGACACCGCCGTGCATCTTCAGGGCCCGGACGGTGGCGACGATGACCACGGCGGCCGGGTTCAGGCCGGCGGACCGGCACTTGATGTCGAAGAACTTCTCGGCCCCCAGGTCGAAGGCGAAGCCGGCCTCGGTCACGGCGTAGTCGGAGTGGGCCAGGGCCATCCGGGTCGCCAGCACCGAGTTGCAGCCGTGGGCGATGTTGGCGAACGGCCCGCCGTGGATGAACGCGGGGGACCCCTCGGCCGACTGCACGAGGTTGGGCATCAACGCCTCGTTCAGGATCGCCACCATCGCCCCGGTGACCCCGGCCGAGGAGGCGAGCACCGGGCCGCCCTCCCGGTCGTAGCCAACGAGGATGCGGTCGAGCCGGGCCCGGAGGTCCTGGTACGACTCGGCCAGGCAGAGGATCGCCATCACCTCGCTGGCGGCGGTGATGTCGAAGCCGGCTTCCCGGGGGACGCCCTGCCCGGGGCCTCCCAAGCCGACGACGATCCGCCGCAGCGAGCGGTCGTTCATGTCCATCGCCCGCTTCCAGAGCAATCGGCGGGGGTCGATGGCGGTCTGGCCGAAGTGGAGCTGGTTGTCGAGCGCGGCGGCCAGCAGGTTGTGGGCGGCCGTGATGGCGTGGAAGTCGCCGGTGAACTGGAGGTTGATGACGTTCGACGGCTCGACCGTGCTCGCCCCGCCGCCGGTCGCCCCGCCCTTGCGGCCGAAGACCGGGCCCATCGAGGGCTGACGGAGCGCCAGGCAGGCGTCCTTGCCGATCCGGCGGAGCCCCTGGGCCATGCCGATCGAGGTGGTCGTCTTGCCCTCTCCGGCGGGGGTCGGGGTGATGGCGGAGACGAGGATCAGCTTGCCGGGGGGGCGCCGGGAGCTGGCCGATTCCAGGGCCGAGAGCCGGACCTTGGCCTTGTCCCGGCCGTAGGGTTCCAGGGCGGATTCGTCGATCCCGAGGTCTCGGGCGACGTCGGCGATCGGTCGGAGGCCGGGGTCAGCGGTGGGCATCGTTCGGTGCGGGGTCCGGGGGATGGAGGGCGGTCGGGCGAGGAACCCGGGGATCATCCTCGATCGGGCCGGGGACGGGCCCCGGCGGCAGAGACATTACCAACGGGGCGGCGGGGCCGATACAATCCAGCCGTTCGGACGCCCCCGGGCGGGGCGTCGCACGCAAGCTTCGAGGTGCGATCCGGGGCGGTCCATGGGCGATTCTCCGATGCTGGTCATCCTGCCGAACCTCCAGGCCGCCCGGGCACCCGGCAGCCGGGTCGTGCTGACCCGGAAGTTCCTCGACGGCACCCTGGAATACCTGAAGTCCTGGGACGGCCCGGTCTCGGTCGTCATGGAGGAAATCCCGGAGGCGACCAATAACCTGGACAACATCGAGGTCCACCCCTCGGAACTCCCCTTCCGCCTGGACCTGGCCGATTACGACCGGATCGGCGACTCCCCGTGTTTCCGGGACGGCAACCTGATCTTCGCCGGGGTCGGGCACCGGACCAACCACCTGGCCCGGGCCTGTCGGGAGCTGGGGAAACGCTGCGTGTACATCACGGAGTACACCCTGAAGACCCGGCTCCAGGGCATGAACGCCTCGACGAGGAACCCGCTGCTCCGCCTCAGGAGGTCGCTCTGGCAGTACTCCCAGGAGCGGGAACAGCGCGCCGCCATCGCCCTGGCCGACGGGGTCCAGTGCAACGGCACGCCGACCTTCGAGGCGTACCGGGACATCAACCCCTCGCCGTTCCTGTTCTTCGACACCCGGGTCGGGGAGGAGATGCTCGCCCCCGAGCAGGACCGGGCCGCCCGCCATTCGGCGTGCCTGGCAGGAGAGCCCCTGAGGCTGGTCTTCTCCGGCAGGCTGATCCCGATGAAGGGGGCCGACCACCTCGTCCCGGTCGCCCGGGAGCTGACGCGGCTGGGCGTCCCCTTCGAGCTGTCGATCTGCGGGGGCGGCGAGCAACAGGAGGAGATCCGCCAGGCGATCGACCGCGAAGGCCTCGGGGACTCGGTGCGCCTGCTCGGCGTCCTCGACTTCAAGTCGGAGCTGGTCCCGTTCGTCACCCGGGATACGGACCTCTTCGTCTGCTGCCACCGGCAGGGGGACCCGTCCTGCACGTACCTGGAGACGATGAGCTGCGGGGTGCCGATCGCCGGGTACGACAACGAGGCCTTCGAGGGGATCGTGGCCACCTCCGAGGTCGGCTGGTCGACGCCGATGGACCGCCCCGAGCCGCTCGCCCGGAAGATTGCCGAGCTGCACGAGGACCGCCCGGCGATCGTCGAGGCCGGGAAACGGTCGCTCGACTTCGCCAGGCAGCACACGTTCGAGAAGACCTTCGGGCGTCGCATCGAGCACCTCAAGGGGATCGTCTCCGGCGTCCCGGCCGTCGAGGCGGTTCAGGGTTCGAGGTAGCGCTTCAGCCAGGAATGGACCTCGTCCCACCAGACGACCCGGTTCTCGACCTTGGCGATCCAGTGCCCCTCGTCGGGGAAGAAGACATACCGGCTGGGCACCCCCCGTCGCTGCAAGGCGGTAAACATGCCGAGCCCCTGGGCGTCGGGCACCCGGAAGTCGAGGGCGCCGTGGATCACCAGGGTGGGCGTCTCGAAGTGCTCGACGAAGTTGCTGGGGGAGTGGACTTGATAGTTCTCCGGGCTGGTCCAGGGGGGGCCGCCGAACTCCCACTCGGGGAACCAGAGTTCCTCGGTGGTGAAGTACATGCTGTGCAGGTCGAAGACGCCGGCGTGGGAGATGAGGGCCGAAAAGCGGTCGGAGTGGCCGGCGATCCAGTTGACCATGTAGCCGCCATAGGAGCCGCCGGCCGCGGCGAGCTTCTCCGCGTCGAGGAAGGGGTAGGTGGCGAGGGCGTGGTCGAGGCCCTTCATCAGGTCCTCGTAAACCCGGCCGCTCCAGTCGGTGCTGATCTGGTCGGTGAACTCCTGACCGAAGCCGGTGGAGCCCCTCGGGTTGATCGCCACCACGGCGTATCCGGGTGCGGCGAACAGGCCGAGGTTCCAGCGGGCGTGCCAGGAGTCGTGCCACGACCCCTGCGGGCCGCCATGGATCAAGAACAGCACCGGGTACTTCTTTGATCTGTCGAATCCCGGGGGCCGGACGAGCCAGCCCTGCACCTCGTCGCCGTCAGCCCCGGAGAAGGTGAACGACTCGGCGGGGCTCAGGTCGAGTTGCGCGACGAGGTCGTCATTGTGGCGGGTCAGTTGCACCGGCTCGCCGCCCTCGGCGGGGACCCTGTAGATCTCGGCCGGTTTATGGGCGGCGCTCCGGGTGAAGACGATCGTTTGGCCGTCCGGGGTCATCTGGGGCGAGCCGTTGGCGTGGCCGGTCACGATCCGGCGAGCTTCCCCCTCCCAGGAGATGATATTACCCTCGGTAATGGGCTTGAGGCCAACCTCGGCGATCGACACGCTTCCGGCATCGTCGATGACCGCGAGGAACGGGCGCTTCCCATTGCCCCCCCAGTTGCCCACCCAGGAGAAGGAGTTGACAGGACGGTCGAGTCTCTTCGTAACCGGGATCGGGTCGGGCAAGCGGGGCGAGCCCGGGCGGATGTCACCCCGGCTGTCATCCCTGGGGCTCACGCCGCCGGGGTCGAACATGGCCTTCAACACCCACTGGTCCGCCTCGAACCCGCCTCGGGCCTGGCTGAGGTAGGCGAGGGCGAAGCTGTCGGGCGAGAAGGCCGGCTGGGCGTCGGCCCCCTCGTTGTCGGCCGTGAGGTTCGTCGGCTCGCCGCCCTCCACCGACACGAGCCAGATGTCGGTGTTGGTCGACCAGGGATGGTCCTTGCGCGGCTCGGCGGTGAAGGCGAGCGTTTTGCCGTCGGATGAGAAGCTGTAATCCGACGAGCCGCCGAAGGGCTGGGGGGGGACGTTGACGGGGAGGTCCGGGGTCAGGTCGCGGGCCTCCCCGGTCTTCGCGTCGACCACGAAAGGGTGGCTCCGCTTGGCGTCGTCCCACGAGGACCAGTGGCGGACCATCAGGTTGTCATACGCCTTGACCTGCGTCTTGGCCTCGGCCTGTTCCTTGTCCTTCTTCGCCGTCTCCTCGGGGCTCATCCCGGGGTAGACCCGGGCGACGACGGCGAGGTGCTCGCCGGTGGGGGACCAGATCGGGCCGTCGACGTCGATCGGCAAGGTCGTGAGCTGCCGGGCCTCGCCGCCGTCCATCGGCAGGAGCCAGACCTGGGCGGAGCCCCCCCGGGAGGAGAGGAAGGCGATCGACGAGCCGTCGGGGCTCCATCGGGGGTGGGAGTCGGACTCCTTCGCCGTCGTCAGCCGCTTCGGCTCGCCCCCGGAGACCGGGACGAGCCAGAGGTCGCTGTTCGACTTGCTCGACTCCCGATCGATCTCCGAGACGACGTACACCACCCGGGTGCCGTCGGGGGAGACCTGGGGGTCGGACACGGTCTTGACCGCCAGCAGGTCGTCGACGGTCATCGGCCGACCGGCGGCGAAGAGTCGGCCGGTGAAGGCTAGGGCGGCGATCAGCAGCAGCGGGACGAGACGGGTCATGGTGCTCAGGGCCTCTCGGTGCGCCTCGGGTGCGCCTCCCGGTGCGCCCGGGTGCGCCAACCTCCCACGGCGGAACTCCTGGAATTAACTCGGGTTTGGTCGATTCACCCCGTTTGTTTCGGGGAAATGCCCTGTCCCCCCCGGGCGATCAGGTTGCGGGCGACGATCGGGGGTCGGGGGCGGGGCGACGGGGCCCAGCCCCTCCCCGAACCGGGGCGCACCCGATCCTGCCGGATGGGGGAGGGGGGATGACGCAACGCGCCCGGGGACACCGGCGTGCGCAGCCGGTGCGCCCCCCGTGCGCCTTGGGTGCGCCTCCGGTGCGCCGGAGCCATTTTCCGCAAACCTTTTTCCGAGAATAAGTTTCGCCATTCGATCGGGTTTGTTTCGGGGAATCGACCGGGGGACGATCGGGGATGCCGTTTCCCTCGGGGGCGGGAGCACCGGATCGCGTCCGACGGGCCCCGGACTTCTCGGCGAGCGGGCGGGACGGCACGCGACGGGAGCAACACCCTTGCTAAAGTATCGAGGAAATGGCGATTCCTGGTGACGAGAAATGGGCCGGTCGTCGGGTCGGCCAGGGGAGCACGATACTCGAAGGCCGGGAGTCGGCGTAAGGGCCCGGCTGTCGGGCATCGGTAGGTCGGCGGGGACGGGACGACCTGGCAATCACATCGGGCTTCTGGGAGGATACGCCGGTCGGTCGATCCGGCCTCCCCGCCGGGGTCGGGCCCCCTCCTCTCCGGGCCGTTCCGACGCCCGAGGGCCCCGCCCTCCTGCGACCGTCCCCCGACCCGAGCGACCACCGTTCCCCCCCCCGAGCCGGCCCGACGACCGGGCCCCGGCCGACGCCGACCGCTCGGGCGCCGCGACCACCGGAGGTGACTGATGAGCGACGAATCGTACCCGGGCGCCGCCTCGGAGAACGGCGACGGCAATCGGGCCGAGGGCTCGGGGGGCGGCGTCCTCGGATATTTGGCCCAGCACCCCCGGGGGTTCTGGTTCATCTTCTGGGGGGAGCTGGCCGAACGCAGTTCGTATTACGGGATGCGGGCGATCCTGCTGCTGTACATGTCCACGCAGCTCGGCCTGGGGGACTCGGTCGCGGCGGTCGGGATGAGCCTGTTCATCGGCGCCTGCTACTTCCTCCCCCTGATCGGCGGCTACGTCGCGGACAACTACTTCGGCAAGTACTGGACGATCGTCGGCTTCTCGGTCCCCTACATCATGGGGCACGTCATCCTCGGCGTGGAGACGATCCCCTTCCTGATCTTCGCCCTGGCCCTGCTGGCGATGGGCAGCGGCGTGATCAAGCCGAACATCTCCACGCTCATGGGGCTGACCTACGACCAGAAGCGGCCGGGCCAGGAGCAGCTCCGCAGCGACGCCTTCGCGATCTACTACGGGGCGATCAACATCGGCTCGGCCATCTCCACCTTCGCCCTGCCGGCGCTCCGCAACGAATTCGGCTACGCGATCGCCTTCCTCTTCCCGGCGGGCCTGATGGCGATGGCGTTCATCTTCTTCGCGATGGGGAAGAAGTACTACGCGGTGGAGGTGATCGAGCGCCGTCCGTCGACGCCGGAGGAGCGGGCCCAGAAGCGGGAGGTCGTGGGCCGGATCTTCGGCCTCTTCTTCGTGATCTGCTTCTTCTGGAGCATCTTCGACCAGCAGGCCAGCACCTGGACCCTCTTCGCCCGGGACCTGCTGGACCTGGACATCTTCGGGTTCGCCATCGCCCCGGACGGCGTGCAGGGGTTCAACCCGGTCTTCGTGCTGGCCCTGCTGCCGATCGTGACCCTGACCTGGCGCGCCTTCGCCTCGGCCGGGATGCCGCTGCGGGCGACGGACAAGATGACCGTCGGCTTCGTCTGCACCGGGCTGAGCATGGCGATCATGGCCGTCCCGGCCTTCCTGGCGAACCGGACCCTGCACGAGCTGGCCGACGACGGGTACCACTTCGTCCTGATCGACGACGAGGCCACGCCCGAGGTCCGGACGATCGCCGAGTCGGGCCCGGGGGGGATGAGCCGGATCGACACGGTGGCCGACGTGGCGGGCCTGGAGATCAGCGACCCCTCGAAGGTGGTCTTCGTCCCCCAGTTGCCGCTCTCTCCCGAGGGCATCTACGCCAACTACGCCGCCGACGGCTACGACTTCGTGGCGCTGGACGCCGACGCCCGGGCGAAGATTGAGGCCCAGATCCGGGCGACCGGGGGGGACCCAGAGGGCCGGGTCGCGTCGGCCCAATCGACGGATGAGGTGGCCGGACTTCCCTTCCCGCAGGAGGCCGATCGGATCGCCTTCGCCGGGGGCGGGGCGTCGGGGGTCGAGGAGGCCCTGCGGGCCCGATATCCGAACGTCGTCCGGCCGGAGATCGACGGGCCGGAGATCCTGGCCGCCCTGGAGGCGAAGTACCCCGAGATCGCGCCGCTGCCGAAGCCCTCGGTGCTCTGGCAGGTGTTCGCGTATGTGATCGTCACGGTCGCCGAGCTGTGCATCTCTGTCGTCGGCCTGGAGCTGGCCTTCGCGGCGGCCCCGGCGACGATGAAGGGGTTCGTGACCGGGTGCTTCCTGCTGACGGTCTACCTCGGGAACATGATCAACCTGGGGATCACCCCGCTCTACCCGACGATGCCGGCCTGGGTGTACTTCGCCCTGGAGGCGGCGGTCATGATCCCGGTGACGTTCGCCTTCCTGTTCATCGCCCGGAACTTCAACAAGGCGGTCGAGCGTTGGAAGCGGGAGGAGGCCCGCAAGGCCTCCGAGGCGGGCCCTCCTGGGGAACCGGCCGAGGCCCGCGTCCCCCCCGGGGATTGACCGGGGCGGCCCCCCCGTCCGACCGATTCGAGGAGGGCCCGGCGCGGCGATCAGCGTTGCGCCGGGCCCTCGTCGAAGACTTCTCCCAGCCACCGGAGGACGATCGGGGCGCACGCGACCGGCCCGGGGTTGGGGAAGAACAGGGGGCCCCGGATCAGCTCGACGTGGTTGACGTGGAGGACGACGTGCTCGGCGGCGCCGTCGAGCAGGGTCGAGGAGACGGCCACCGCGCCGTCCCCGGTGCCGTCGGCCAGCACGTCGAGCACCTCGGGCAGGTCGCCGACGAGCATCCCTGCGAGCCCGCCGAGCAGCCCCGCCCGTCGCCCGACGAGGGCGTATTGCGACTCGATCCGCTCCCTGGCCCGGGCCGAGAGGAAGCCGACGTCGCCGGCGAGGATGTAGTAGGGCACCCCCTCCCGGGGCCCCGACGCCCCCAATCGCTCGAGGAAGGCGCTGCCCGGCTCCAGGTCCTCGGCCGCCTCGCCGATGCCGTCGCCGATCGAGGCGAGGGCTCGTCCCCGGTCGTCCCTGGTCGCCTTGAGGCCGTCGATCCACTGGAGGACCCCCTGGCCCCTGGCCAGCGCCGACCCCCGGTTCGGGGGGCCGATGAGGATCATGGCGGCCACGTCCCCCCGATACGACTCCCCTTCCACGTAGGTCCGGGCCAGCAGGGCCCCCATCGAGTGCGAGAGGATGGCCCAGGGGAGCCGGTCGCCGGACTCGGCCCGGAACGCGAGCCAGGCCTCGACGAAGGCGGGGGCCGTCTCGTCGAGATCCCGGTTGAACGGGTAGTCGTAGACGACCACGCCGTATCCGGCCCGCTCCAGCACCGGGATCAGGTGGACGAAGGAGCCGGAGTGCGAGTTGATGCCGTGGACGAGGCAGACCGTCGGCCGGGTCGGGTCGTTCGCATGGTAAGAGGGCCGGACGAAGAACCCGGTCCGGGGCTGGCGCTCCAGGGCCGCCCGGGTCCGGGCGGTCAGGGAGCCGATCTTCCCGCCCAGCTCCGCCTCGTCCCCCGTCACGATCACCGCCATCGACCCATCTCCGACCTCGATGGAGAGGCCCGGGCCGAGCGTCTCCTCCAGGAGCGTCCGGGTGAGCGAACCCGCCAGGCCCGAGACGGGAAGCATGGGCCCCCGAGGCCGGCCCGGGTCGGCGCCGAACGGGTCGCCGATGCCGGCCTCCCGGGCGAGCGCCGAGACGAGGCCCGACAGGTCGACCTCTCCCGAGTCGTCCAGCGGCACGCTCACCCGGAGGGTCGCCCGATCGTCCCCGGTCGGGCCGATCGGGAGGGCGGCGGCGATCAGGAGCGTCAGCAGCGGCATGGCGCGGGGTCCTGCGTGGTCGACCGGCGGGGCCCTCGGCCCGGGGTCAGGCCCGGAAGATGAAATAGACGGCGCCCAGCAGGCAGAATCCCGCCCAGAGGTAATTCAGGCGGATCGGCTCGCCGAGGTAGAACAGGGCGAAGGGCACGAAGACGCTGAGGGTGATCACCTCCTGGATGATCTTCAGCTGGCCGACGTTCAGGACCTCGTGGCCGACCCGGTTGCTCGGGACCTGGATCAGGTACTCGAAGAAGGCGATCAGCCAGCTCACCAGCGCGGCGATCAGCCAGGGGCGGCCCTTGAAATGCTTCAGGTGCCCGTACCAGGCGATCGTCATGAAGACGTTGCTCGCCGTCAGCCCGACGATCAGCAGGAAGACCCGGTTCATCCTCGACTCGTCCCCGATGCCTCGCCCGGCCCCGATCGGGGTGCGAATCGTCCCCGATCCGGCCGAAGCGTCGCCACGAACCCAATCATAGGCGAGGGGCAGGACCCCGGGGGAGTCGAGGTTTCCCGGCGACTCCCCCCGGCGAATCAGGCCGGGGGGACGCCGCCCGTCCCATTCACCGGATGATCGCCGACTTGCCGGCCGCCGCCTGCTCCATCAGGTCCTGGACCCGGGCGACCATCTCCTCGGGGTCGGCGAGCGTCCCCTCGATCGCCATCGCGTTGGACCAGAGCTGGACGCCGCAGGAGGAGACGAACGGGTCGTTCGCCGGGTTGGCCGAGAGTTCGGCGAGCCGCTTGATGAGCGCGGCGTCGGGGTTCACTTCCAGGACCCGGCCGATGGCGGGGAAGTCCCGGTTGGCCTGGCGGAGGATGCGTTGCATCTGGGTGCTCAACCCCCCCGAGGCGTTGACCAGGCAGCAGGGGCTGTCGGTGAGCCGCTTCGACTCCCGGACCTCGGCCACGCGGTCCCCCAGGGCGGCCCGGAACAGCTCCAGGACCCGGGAGAAGCCGGAGCCGCCGGCCTCGGCGGACGGGGTCTCGATCTCGGGGCCGGGGAGTTCGAGGTCCCCGGAGTCGATCGACCGCAGCTCCTTCCCCCCGAAGGTGCCGAGCGAGGCCATCACGAACTCGTCGATCGGGTCGGTGAGGTACAGGACCTCGATCCCCCGGCGCCGGAAGATCTCGAGGTTGGGGCACTTGCGGACCGAGGCCAGATCCGGGCCGCCCAGGTAGTAGATCGCCTTCTGGCCCTCCTGGCAGCGGGAGGCGTACTCCTTCAACGAGGTCGTCTCCTTGCCCGACTCGTCCCGGGAGGAGGCGAACCGGAGCAGCGGGGCGATCCGGTCCCGATGCTCGGCCTCGGACACCACCCCTTCCTTCAAGATCGGGCCGAACTGGTCGTAGAAGGTGCGGAAGGCCTCGGCATCGTCGGCCGAGAGCTTCTCCAGGCGGTCGAAGACGGATTTGGTCAGCGCGCCCCGGATCCGGCGGATGACGGTGTTGTCCTGCAACGTCTCCCGGGAGACGTTCAGCGGCAGGTCCTCGCTGTCGACCAATCCGTAGAGGAACCGGAGGTACTCCGGCAGCAGGTCCCGGCAGTCGTCCCGGACCAGGACGCGGCGGGCCAGCAGGTTCAGGCCGTGCTCGGACCGGCCGAAGCCGAGGCGCTCGACGTTGGTCCGGGGGCAATACAGCACGGCCCGGAACTGGATCGGCGAATCGACGGCCAGGTGCAGGTGCCAGAGCGGGGCCTCGTCGGCCCGGTGCGCGAGGTGCTGGTAGAACTGCGCGTGCTGCTCGTCGCCGACCTGGCCCTTGGGCTCGACCCAGATCGGCCTCACGTCGTTGACGACCTCGTCGCCGACGCGGATCGGGTGCGGGATGAACCGGGAATAGGTGCGGACCACCCCCTTGATCCGGTAGTCCTTGGTCAGATCCCGGAGGTCGTCCTTGAGGTGGAGGATCACCTCGGTGCCGCGGTCCTCCTTGTCGATCGCCCGGATCTCGAATTGCCCGGTGCCGTCCGAACGCCACTCGTGGCCCTGACCCTCCCGGTAGCTCCGGGTCCGGACGGTCACGTGGTCGGCCAGCATGAAGGCGGAGTAGAAGCCGACCCCGAACTGGCCGATCAGCGAGAGATCCGCCTTGGACTCTCCCAGGTTCTTCAGGAACTCCAGGGACCCGCTCCGGGCGATCGTCCCGAGGTTCTCGACCAGCTCCTCCCGGGTCATGCCGACGCCGTTGTCCCGGACGACCAGGTCCCGGGTGTCGTCCCGGCCTTCGAGCCGGATGCCCAGCCCCTCGGCCTGGTCGCGGTAGCCCTCCTCGGTCAGGGCGACGTACCGCATCTTGTCCAGCGCGTCGGAGGCGTTGGAGATCAGCTCCCGGAGCGCGATCTCCCGGCTCTGGTAGAGCGAATGGGCGAGCAAGTGGAGCAGTTGGGTGATCTCGGCCCGGAACGCGAACTGCTCGGGCTCCCGGATCGACGTCGACATGGCCCGATGTCCCCCTCGAAGTCCCCGACGGTGGCCGATCGCTCGGCGCCTCAGGCGCCAACGCAGGGCAGGACCCGTGCCAGAACTCAATAAATCGCTGAAGTGATTTTCAAGCAAGGTCTTACGGAGATCGACCCGGGATCGACCCCCTGCCAGAATGACAGGCGAGGCCCGGGCGGTCCCTGTCGTCGGGGGGCGTCCCGGCGTACGATACGGGACATCCCTTTGCACCCCAGGTCGGGTCCGGATCCCGAGGAGGATGCCGCAGATGACTCAGCACCGACGCAACGGAGACGGGACGCCGATCCCCGGCGGCGAGCCCGATCGGCCCGGCAGCCGCCAGGCGAAGATCGGCCTGAGCCAGATCCCCGGCTCCTCGGATTACGAGCTGGTTCACCCCCGATGCGTCCTCCAGCGTCGGGCCGACTACGAGGAGGGGATGGAACTCTGGAAGGCCGGGGACCCCGAAGGGGCCCGGGATGCCCTGCGATTCGCCCTGGAAGGGTGCGGCGACAACCTCTGGATCCACGTCGCCCTCGGGAAAATCGCCTTGGAGGCGGACAAGGATTACAACCTCGCTCGGGGGCACTTCGGCTACGCCTTCGAGCTGGTCGAGCGCGCCCTTCCCAAATCGGTCGAGGTCAGGTTGCCGAGGAAGCTGCCCGGCAACAAGCCCTTTTTCGAGGCGGCCGAAGGGCTTGCGTCGTGCTACGAGGGGATGAGCCGGCGGCAGGAGGCGGACCGGGTCCGACGCCAGGCCGATCGCCTCGCAGGCCCGGGGAAGTGACGGTACCACCCTCGTGATCCCCCCGGACGACGACTTTGGAAAAATTGCCGTCGCCTGCCGGATCACGAATCCGAGATTGTACTTTTTCTATATTGCGGGGTTCTGGGGATCGTTATAGAACGGCCGCCGAACGAGACGGGACCGCCGGTCGACGCGAGTCGCCGGGGCCCGACGCGGCGGAAAATCGGGCGGTCCTCTGGCGATGCCTGGGGCAGCCGGGCGAACCCGCGGGGGCCGCCCCGGTCGAGCCGGATCTCGACGGGGCCTTCGAGACGATCCCGAAGCCAAGCCCCCCGACGGCCCTCCGCCGGGGGGTCATCACCCGGGGTATGGCCCGATGGTCATCCGTCCGATCGCCGGAGGCGTGCAGGTCCTCGCGCCGGCGAAGCTGAATCTCTTCCTGGAGGTCCTGGGCAGGCGCCCGGACGGCTACCACGAACTTGAGACGTTGATGGTCGCCATCGATCTCCACGACCGGCTCTCCTTCCTCGCCGACGACTCGGGTCGGATCGCGCTGGAGTGCGACGACCCGGGGCTGCCGACGGGCCCGGGGAACCTCGTGGTGAAGGCGGCCGAGCGGCTCAGGCTGGAGGCCGGTCCGGATCGCTCCCCGACGCTCGGCGCCCGGATCCGGCTGGAGAAGTCGATCCCGTCGCAGGCGGGCCTGGGGGGCGGGTCGAGCGACGCGGCGGCGACGCTGGTCGCCCTGGATCGCCTCTGGGGGCTGGACACCCCGCCCGGCCGGCTCCGGGAGCTGGCCGGCCTGATCGGCAGCGACGTGAGTTTCTTCCTCGACGCCCCGGCGGCCGTCTGCCGGGGCCGGGGCGAACGCGTGGAGCCCCTGGACTCTCATCCGGAATCATCCCCGCCCGAATTCCACGCGGTCCTCGTCTGCCCGAGCGTGGGGGTCCGCACGCCGGACGTCTACGCCGGGCTGACCCCGCCGGATCGGCCCGTGCCGATCGGGCCGGCCGTCGACGCGTTCCTCAGCGGCGACCCGGCCCGGTTGGGGCGATGCCTCCACAACCGGCTCCAACCCGTGGCCGAGCGGATCCAACCGGCGCTGGGCCGGGTCCGATCGGCCCTGATCGACCTGACTCCGTCACTTGACGGACACCTGATGAGCGGCAGCGGCTCGGCCTACTTCGGCCTCGCACGCGACCGCCAGGCGGCGTCCGACGCCGCCAGCCGGCTCGGCGACCTCGGGATCGGGACGATCCGGGTCGTCCGATGTGCGGTCCCTGAGCCAGATACCCACCCCGCGTAAAGGAGTACGGCCGTGGAAATCACCGAAGTGCGCATCAAGCTCATGGAGGACAACTCCGGCAGCAACGAGCGGCTTCAGGCCTTCTGCAGCATCACGTTCGACGACATGTTCGTCATCCGTGACCTGAAGATCATCGAGGGGGCCAAGGGCTTCTTCGTGGCCATGCCGTCCCGCAAGCTGACGGACCGCTGCCACCACTGCGGCACCAAGAACCACCTGCGCTCCCGGTTCTGCAACCAGTGCGGCGCCCGACTGGACGAGAACCGGGCGCTCCGCGACGCCGACGGCCGCGCCAAGCTGCACGCCGACATCGCCCACCCGATCAACTCGGCCTGCCGGGAGAAGATCCAGGCCTCCGTGCTCGCCAACTATGCCGAGGAGCTGGAGCGCTCGAAGATGCCGGGCTACACCTGCCGGTACGACGACTTCGACGAGGACTTCGACACGGTCCCGGCCAACCCCTACGAGGCCTCGAGCCCGGCCGGGGCCTCGGCCCAGGGCCCGCCGCTGCGTCGGGGCCCGCTGAGGAGCCACACCCAGCACGCCCGGGGCGGGCAGTCGGTCCTCCGTGGCCCGCACGTCGCCCCCCGGTCCGAGGGCCGTCCCCAGAACGCCCCGGCCGATCGCGACGCCGAGTTCGGCTCCGGCCTCTGATCGAGCGTAACCCTGGCGACGACCACCGACCCCCGTCCCCTCCACATCGCGAGGGGGCGGGGGTTTTCGCGTCGGCTTCGGGCCCTCGCGGCAGCCCGCCGGGTCGGGCCTCCCCGGCAGTCCCTCGATGGGGCCGCCCGGGCCGATCCCGCCGAGGGGACCGGACGGCCGGCCGGCCGGTTCGGGACGGCGCTCAAGTCCGATCGGCGGGATCGGCCCGGGTGCCCCCCGGTGCGGGACGATCGGGGCGAACCCGTATATCATTGTCAGTCTGAATCGCTTCCGCCCCGCCTCGAGCCGAGGGATCCGCCGTGCAGGAGCAGGTCCGAGCCTCCCGCCCCGACCGGGGCCGCGTCCGACCGCTCTGGGCCCGAGTGCTGAACGGATTGAGCCGGCCGATCCGGATGGCCGGGGCGGTCTACCTGGGGTTCATCCTCGTGCTCTCGACCATGCAGTCGCAGATGATCTTCCCCGGTCAGTCCTCCCAGGGGGCCGCGACGGCCTCGGTCCGGGCTGGCCCGGGGGCCGAACTCGTCGAGCTGGAGGCGAATCCGGGGGGGCGGGTCGTCGCCCTGTTCGGCCCCGCCCTGACCCCCGACGGTGACCCGAGGCCCGACGCCCCGAGCCGGCCGACGATCCTCTACTTCTACGGCAACGGCGACTGCCTCGCCCACTGCACCGGCGAGTTCGAGGCCTTCCGACGCCTGGGGGCCAACGTGATGATCGCCGAATACCTGGGCTACGGCCTCAGCGGGGGGGAGGCCGGCGAGCGGGGCTGCTACGCCACCGCCGATGCGGCCCTGGCCCACCTGCGGGCCCGATCCGACGTCGACCCGACCCGGATCATCGCCGCTGGTTGGTCGCTCGGCGGCGCCGTGGCGATCGACCTGGCGCACCGCGAGCCGATGGCGGGGCTGGCCGTCTTCTGCTCGTTCTCGAGCATGGCGGACATGGTCCGGATCTTCTACCCGATCCCCGGGGTCGGCCTGCTCTTGAAGCACCGATTCGACAACCTCCGGAAGATCCGCCTGGTGACCTGCCCGACGCTCATCGGCCACGGGACGGGGGATGCCTTCGTCCCGGCCTCGATGTCGGACCGGCTCGCCGAAGCGGCCGGGGGGCCGGTGTCGAGCTTCCGCGTCCCCTCGGACCACAATGACTTCTTCCTGGTCGGCCGGTCCCGGGTCGGGGAGGAAGTCAAGGATCTGATCGATCGGGTTGCGGCGGTTCCCGGTCGTCGGGACGGGGCCTCCGTGTCGCGTCCCGGTCCATCCCGTTGAGGTGGGCGGTGGTATATCGCCCGTAGTCGTCCTCGGCGAGGTGGGCGTCCTCGGGGGCCGTCTCCAGCAGGTGCCGGGCCCTGGCCCGGGCCTTCTTGCGGCCCGCCCGCTTCAGCTCCCGCTTGGTCTCCCGGAGCTGCCGCTTTTCGTCCTGCCGACTCATGGGTCGTCCCCCATCGAGGGCCTCCGGCCCGATCGCGTCCCCGCCCGTCCTCCTCCGCTTCAAGATTGATGCCGCGCCGACGGTCCCGGTTCGGCCGGGGAGGTCGCCCGCCGGAGCCGGTCGCGGATCGCGGCCCAGGCCGGCAGGTCGGGGGGCATCCCGACCAGGATCAGAGTCGAGTGCGACGAGTCGCAGCGATGGAGCGCGTCGTAGAGGTCCCTCGCGGCCCCGACCGGCTCGGGCAGGTCGACCCGGAGCCCGGCGTCGAGCCCGGCCATCGGCGGCCGATCCCCCCCGACGACCAGGATCGCCAGGCGATCGGCCGGGGGCAGTTCGGGGACCGCCTCCCCGGGCTCCACGCGGACGGCCCTCGTCCTGGGTGCGTAGTGGACGGCCATCAGGCCGGGACTCGATGCGGCCCGTCTGGTCGGGGGCGGGGCGTCGCCCGCCCCCGACCGGACGGGCCGGCCGAGGAGATCCGAGATCGCCCCCGCCTCGATCGGGCCGGGGCGGAGGATGCGGGGAGGGTCGGCCGTGAGGTCGAGCACCGTCGATTCGAGCCCGACGTCGGTCGGCCCGGCGTCGAGGATCAGGTCGATCCGGCCGTCGAGGTCCCGCGAGACGTGCTCGGCCCGGGTGGGGGAGATGCCGGTCGATCGGTTCGCGCTGGGCGCCGCCAGGGGGCGGCCGACCCGGGCGATCAGGGACCGGGCCGCGGCCCCCCCCGGGACCCGGACACCGACCGTCTCCCCGCCGCCGGTGACCACGTCCGGGATCATCGCCGATCGGGGCAGGACCAGGGTCAGCGGGCCCGGCCAGAAGCGTCGGGCGAGCGAGTCGGCCGACTCGGGCCAGTCGGCGACGCAACGCCGGGCGAGGTCGATCCCGTCGGCGTGGGCGATCAGCGGGTTGGTCGGCGGACGACCCTTGGCGGCGAAGATCCGGGAGACGGCCGCCGGGTCGGTCGCGTCGGCGCCGAGGCCGTAGACGGTCTCGGTGGGGAAGGCGACCAGGCCGCCGGCCCGGAGGATCGCGGCGGCCTCGATCAGGCCGGGGTCGTCCGGGTCATCGGGCGCGATCGACCGTATCGGGGTGGCTCGGGTCACGGGAGGGCTGGTCCTGGCCCCTGGCCTTCTGCTTCTCCCGGGCGGCCAGGCCGGTCGGCAGGCCGCTGGAGACCCGTTCGAGGTAAGCGGCCTTGATCTGGTCGTACATCGCCTCCCGGCGGTCGAAGAGCCGCTTGAGCGGCCTCGGCTCCCGGCGGTCGAGGGCGTAGGCGGTCAGCAGCGGGAGGGCGATGGTGCTGTCGGTGTAGCAGACGACGGCGTCGGGCAGGCGGTCGGGGTCGACCTTGCCCCAGGTCATCGCCTCGTGGGGGGTGGCGCCGGAGAGGCCGCCGGTGTCGGCCCGGGCGTCGGTGATCTGGAGGAAGAAGTCGTGGCCGGACTCCTCCAGGCCGAGGACCTCCTGGATCTGGGGCTCGGTCTGGAGGATGAAGTTCTTCGGGCTGCCGCCGCCGAGGATCAGGACGCCGGAGGTTCCGCCGCTCCGTTTCGCGTCGTAGACGATCGCGGCTGTCTCGTTCACGTCCTTGAGCGTGTCGAGCTGGAGCCCGGACCCGGCCAGGGAGCGTTCGGCGGCGTTCATGCCGATGGAGCTGTCGCCGGGGCTGGAGGTGTAGATCGGCACGCCGGCCTCGAAGGCGGCGGCCAGCAGGCTGTTGCCGGGGGTGCCGCCGAGGGTCGACGACCGGGCGTGCAGGTACTTGCCGACCTCGAAGTGGAACTCGGCGGTGCTCATCGACCGGGAGAAGGCGTCGCTGACGAGCAGTTCCCGGTAGAACGCGTCGGTGTCGAGCAGCGTCTTGTAGTCGAAGACGATGTCGTAGATGCGGATGATGTCGTGCTCCCGGAGCTTGAAGTCGTCCAGCCCGGGGAGGCTCTGGTGCAGCGGCAGGTCCAGGGCGTAGTGGGTGTCGTGGTAGAGGTTCGCCCCAGTGGAGACGATCCAGTCGACGAACCCGGCCTTGAGCAGCGGGATCAGGCAGCTCATGCCGAGGCCGGCGGGCGTGAGGGCGCCGGAGATCGTCAGGCCGACGGTGCAGTCGGGCTCCAGCATCTTGCGGGCGAAGACCTGGCAGAGCTCCCGGAGCCGGCCGCCGTTGTAGCTGAGCATCGCCCCGTCGACGAGGTCGGCGGCCGAGACGTCGCCGGTGACCGGGGGGGGGGCGATCCGGTGTCGGCTGATGCGGTGGAGGAAGTCGTCGGCGGCCATGGGCATCCCGGGTCGGTGGGGAGGGCGCGAGTCCAGGGTCGCCGGGCGGGGACGTGCCCGCCCGACGCCGGGGCTCAGGGCAGCAGGATCGCCGCGGCGACGACGGTGGTCCAGTGCCCCCGGGCGTGCCCGACGGAGGTCGCGGTGACCTCCTTGGTCTGGTAGATCACGTCGGCGATCTTCCAGATCTCCCGCTTCTCGTCCCACGAGCTGTCCGGGTCGAACTCGACGCCGAGCACGGTGGCGAGCATCTCGGCGGCGAGGTCCTCGGCATAGTCCGAGGCCACCTGCTCGCTCTGGCCGAAGGCGTGGTGCTCCGAGAGGTAGCCGAAGCGGTTGCGGTCCCGCGGGATCGCCACGCCGACGCTGGCGGCGCACAGGCGGTTCGGCTCGGCCGTGGCGCACTCGCTCATCACGCAATGGACGATCTGGCCGGGCTGGAGATGTTCGAGCCCCTCCTCGATCGAGATTTCCTCGCAATTCGGCGGGAAGATGCTCGACACGCGGACGAGGTTGTAGTAGGCGATCCGGGCGTCTCGCAAGGCCAGCTCGAAGCTGGACAACTTCTCGCGATGGACCCCGACACCCTTGGTGAAGAACAGCTTCTTGGGGACGTACATCTCGGCGTTCACGCTCCTCAACGGCCGGCATCGGGTCGAGCCGGCGTGTCGGGTCGGGACCATTCGGACGCCAGCGTCGATCGCGAGCCCGAAACCGGACGGAATCGAAACGATTACTCTATCGGGCCGAATACCTCGGGACAAGGGCAGCAGGAGCCGGGCGTCGACCCGTCGACCCGCGCCACGGGTCGTGGAAACGGGGAGGACGGATCGGGACCGACGCCCTCGGCCCTCCTCCCGGGTAAGATCGGCATCAGCGGGGGAGGCAAACGGGCGGGCCCTGCTCGGATGGGTGGAGCGGACGATGGCTCGGTCTCGACGGGGGAGATGGGCCCGGTGGGGTTTGGGCGCGATCGCGGCCTCGGCGGCCGGGGGGCTACTCCTGGCGTCCGGGATCGGCCGGTGGGGGGCGGCCTCGGTGGCGGCCCTGGTCCTCCTGGGGGCCGCGGTCCTGTGGGTGAGGATCGGGGCCGCCCGGCCGCCGGTCGAGGAGGATCGGGCCGACGAGGCCCCGGACCGAACTCCCCCGGCACGGCCGAGGGACGACCGGCCCGCGGATGGCGAGGTGGGGGTCGTGGCGATCAACGGGGTGGTCGCCGAGTCGGGCGGGGCCGGCCCCGAATTCCGGAGGTTCCTCGCGCTGGAACCGGGCCCGGGCGAGGTGCCCTTCCGGAGCTTCCGGATCTGGGGCCGACGCTTCCCCCCGCTGCTGGGCAAGGTGGCGCTCGTGTCGGTCTTCCTCGGCCGGGACGGCACGCCCTGGTCGGACGACGAGATCCTCAAGGCGCACCGGGCGTTGCGGCGGGCCGGGGCCTGGATCGAGCGCGAGGCGATCCGCTGGCAGGTGCCGGTGAACGTCGACCTGGCCGACACCTATTTCTCCGGGGTCGAGCCGGACGCCGACCGCGAGGTCGCCATCTTCCGGCCCGACGAGTGGGGGGGCGTCGGCCTGCCCGACCCGGACGCCGAGGCCCGGATCCTCGGCATCCTCGGCCGGACCGCGGGGGCGCTCGGCTTCGCCGACCCGGTCGACCTGCTCGGGAGGATCGGCCGCCGGATCGAGGCCGACCAAGTCGTCTGGCTGCTGCACGTCCGCCGGGCGGGCAAGTCGATCGCCCTGCCGAGCGACGCGACGGGCATCCCCGGCGTGGCCGTGGCCGCCTGCTACGCCCGGGAGGAGGACTTCGAGGCCCCGCTGGCCGTCCCCCCGTTCGCGGACCCGATCACCTTCGTCCACGAGCTGATGCACCTGTTCGGCGCCGAGGACAAGTACGGCGTCTCGCTCTCGACCTTCCCCCGGGGGACCGTCAGCGAGCGAGACGTGATGGTGCTAGGGCTCGAATCCCTCTCCCGTCTGCACGTCGAGCCGATGACGGCGGTCGAGATCGGCTGGGCAGTTTCGCCCTCGGACCGGCCCCGGGGGCCGAGCATCCCGCTCCGGGGGGCCGCAGGGCCCGGAAACGGGAAACGCCCGCGCCGGCCGAGGTGAGGGCCGGGCGGGCGTTTCAGGGGTTGCGTGCGGCCGACGACGGACGCCGAGGTCATGACCCGGCCCGGGTCGGGCCGGCCGGGCTCAGTTGACCTCGGCGGATTGGCCCGCCTCCACGAGGCGCTGCACCAGTTCCAGGGCGTCCTCCGCGCGTCGGGCGTCGGCGTATTTGGCCAGCGGTGCCGAGGTGGACCCGTCGCCGTAGACGCCGACGATGGTGCGCAGGCCGTTCGACTCGCCGAGGCCCGCCCTGGTAAACAACCCCGACCGGATCAACGAGGCGAGGTTGCGCTGCCAGAGCTGGACGTCGGTCAACTTCTTCGTCGAGATCATCGGCGAGTCCCCCCTGCGGTGATGAGGACCATCCCTGGCCAGTAGCGGCGTCGAGTGACGCCCCACACTGATAATGTAAACGATGGAAAACCCCGGAGAGTCTTGCCCGGCCCGATTCTGCTCCTCGTCATCGGTCCGGGCGGTCGCGTTCGGCCGGGTTCGCCGCGGGTTTCCCGCGGTCGATCCCCCCTCGGCGTCCGGGTCGCTGTCCTCCGATCAGGTCGATCACCCGAGGCCCGGGACGCGGGGTCGCGTCCCGTCGAGAGGCTTAAGCAAACCGGGGACCGGCATCGGGAAAATCGACGAGCATCGCATGCAATCAATCCCCGTGTTGATGGTACCCCATCCGGTCAAGTGAGTGACACCCCGACCTTCCGAAAAGTTCGTCAAGGGGTATTCCGACCTTAACCCGGATCGAGAACACGAGTTAATCCGGAAACACCGGGCCCGGTCGGCCCCGTCCGATGTCGAGCGGATTCGATGCCTCCTCCATTCTAGGCGGCAGGGGAATGGCTCCTGCTCCGACGCTCGCCCGCGGACCGCCCCGGAGCCTGCCCAAAGGCCGGGCATTGGAGCCCGTAACGGGGCAGGATCAGGACCCGACCGGGCCGAGGGCACGCCTCCTGTGCCAGTGCGGGGCGAAGATGTCGAAGTGCCCCGGGCGGAAGGGGAACGATCGGATGACCTCCTCGTCGAGGGTGACGCCCCAGCCGGGGCCCTGGGGGAGGGGGAATGCGCCGTCGACGACGCCCGGGCAACCCGAGGCCGCCCCGAGGACCGGGTTGCCGGCCCGTCCGGAGGGCAAGGGGGCGTCGGCCTCGAAGTCGTTGAAGGTTTCCATGATCCGGAGGTTCGGCAGGGTCGCGGCGAGGTGCAGGTTGGCGGCCATGGCGACCGGGCCGGCGACGTTGTGGGGCGCCACGAGCAGGCCGAACGCCTCGGACATCCCGGCGATCGCCCTGGCCTCGCCGATGCCGCAGCAATGGGTCAGGTCCGGCTGGAGGATGGCGCAGGCCCGGCGCTCGAGGAAGGGGAGGAATTCGGAGCGGTGGTAGAGCCGCTCTCCGGTCGCCACGGGGACCCCCACCGCCGAGGAGACCCGGCGGTGCCCCTCGGCGTCGAGCGGGTCGACGGGCTCCTCGACCCATCCGAGGTCGACCCGCTCCAGGGCCCGGACGACCCGGATCGCGTCGGCGACGCCGAACCGGCTGTGCATGTCGAGGAAGATCTCGACCTCGGGCCCGACGGCCGCCCGGACCGCCTCGCAGAGCCGGACGACCTCGGTCAGCTCGGACCGGGTCGGGGGGCCGTGCAGGGTACCGAAGGGGTCGAATTTCAGGGCGCGATAGCCCTTCGAGACGACGCGGAGCGCCGCCTCGGCGAAGGCGTCCGGGGTGCGTTCGACGCGATACCAGCCGTTGGCGTAGGCCGGGATCGCGTCCCGGACGGCCCCGCCGAGCAGGCGGTAGACGGGCTGGCCCAGTGCCTTCCCCTTCAGGTCCCAGCAGGCCATCTCGACGAGGGCGATCGCCGTGGCGACGATCTCGCCGGCCCGGCCCTGGTCGCCGTGGACCATCGTCCGGACGAGCTTCTCGGTGTCGAAGGGGTCGATGCCGAGGACGTAGCGGTCCCGGACCGCGTCGAGGTAGGCGAGCAGCGCCTCGGTCCGATTGGTGAGCCGGGCCTCGCCGAGCCCGACGAGGCCGTCGTCGGACGTCAGCTTCAGGAAGGTCAGGTTGCGCCAGGGGGTGCCGAGGACGAGGACTTCCGATTCGACGATCCGCATGGGCCGGTTCCTCCGGGCCTGTCGGCGACCTAACCCCGGCCGGGTTGCCGGGAGGCCGTCCAGGCGTCCCGGGCGAGTGCGAGGGCCCCGTGGACGACCACCGACTCGCCGAGGGCGGCGGGGACGAGGTCGAACGAGCCCCGGAAGGGCGGGAAGGCGAGCCGGTCGAGTCTCCTCCGGATCGGCCCGAACCAGAGGCCCTCGCCGATCAGGGAGACGCCGCCTCCCAGGATGATCCGGCTGGGGCCGATCAGCGTGACGGCGTGGGCCAGCCCGGCGGCGAGCGCCCGTGCGGCCTGGTCGAGGATCGCCTTCGAGGCGGCGTCTCCCAGCCCGGCGGCCATGGCGACGACCTCGGCGGTGACCTGGTCGGGGTCGCCGTCGACGAGGTCGGCGAGCGTCTCGGAGTCGGGACGTCGATCGGAGAGGGCCCGGCGTGCCTCCAGGCCGATCGACCAGCCGGAGCTGGACTGCTCGACGGTCCGGCCCCCCTCGCCGGAGTCGCCCGGGGGCGTCACCCAGAGGTGGCCGACCTCGGCCGCGCCGAGCCCGACGCCCCGATGGATCCGGCCGCCGAGGATCAGGCCCCCGCCGACACCACTACCGATCGTCACGTAGAGCAGGGGATCCTTCCCCTTGCCCGCGCCGAATCGGGCCTCGCCGAGCCCGGCCGTGTCGGCGTCGTTCTCGACGGCGGCCGACTCGACGGCGAAGGTCGTGCGGCACCAGTCGGCCAGGGGGAAGCCGTCCCAGCCGGGGACGTGGTGCGAGGTGGTCGTCCGGCCCCGCTCGGCGTCGACCGGGCCGCCGAAGCCGACGCCGACGGCCTCGATGTCCTCCCTCCTCAGGTCGAGAGACCAGCAGGCGCGATCGGCCTCCTCGACGACCTGCTCCAGGATGGCCGAAGCCCCGGCGTCGGCCCGGATCGAGGCCCGACGGAGCTGGGTGATCGAGCCGTCGCCGTGCCCCAGGCCGACCTGGAGCTTGGTCCCGCCGATCTCGACCCCGAGCAGGAGGGGCTTGGCCATGGGATCGCGTCCCCCGAATCGTTCGGACGTCCGGTCGATCGATCGAGGGGCGGCTCAGGCGGGCTGGCCGGCGGCCACCGGGCCGGAGATGCGGCGGTAGAGGTCGCCGATCAGCCAGTGGAAGGCGACCATGTGCAGCGACTCGGCGGTCCCCATGTCGTCGACCGGGCAGTGCAGGCTGTGATGGGCCAGTTCGCGGAGCGTGCCCCCCGAGTAGCCGGTGATGCCGACGGTCGTCAGGCCGTTGGCGTTCGCCCACTCGACCGCCCGGAGGACGTTCGGGCTGTTGCCCGACCCGGAGATGGCGAGGACGAGGTCGCCCTCGGCGCCGTAGGTCTTCAATTGCTCGATGAAGACCCGGTCGTAGCCCTCGTCATTGGCCCAGGCCATGATGCCGGCGGTGTTGTCGGTGAGGCTGAGCACCTTCAGGCGCTTCTGCCGCTCGAAGTCGCGGAGGGTGCACTTGTTGAGGTCCTCGCAGAGGTGCGAGGCATTGGCCGCCGAGCCGCCATTGCCGATCACGAAGACGAGGCGGTCGTCCCGGTAGGCTTGCTCGATCAGCCCGGCGACGTTCTCCAGCTGGGGCACGTCGATCCGCCGGATTTCCTCGCAGACCCGATCGAGATAGTCCCTGGCTCCGAGGTTGGCAGCGAGCATGGGGGCGTTCCGCTCCGGAGTGTTCGGGAGGGGGGGCCCTGGCTTCGAGGCGTCGGGTCCCGCCGGATGGCCCGAGCATATCCGGGGGGCCCGATCGCGCCAATCGCGGCCGACGCGGTCCGGGGCCCCCGGATGGCCGGCTTCGGCCATTCGAGGGGATCCGGGGACCGGGGACGGGCGTCCCTCACTCGCCCCCGCCGATCCGGGTCACCTTGGTGGGGATCCGGCAGAGGTACATGTCGGCGGTGACGAAGAGGGTCGAGCCGTCCTCGCCGCCGAGGGTGCAGTTGGCCGTCGCCTCCCCGGTCAGGATCGCGCCGAGTTCGGTGCCGTCGGGGGAGAAGACCAGGACACCCCCCGGGCCGGTGGCGAAGATCGTCCCGTCCCGGGAGACGGCCAGTCCGTCCGGCAGTCCCTTGAGCTTGCCGACGCGATCGGTCACGTCGGCGAAGGCCTTCCCCTCGCCGAGGGTGCCGTCCTCGTTCACCGGGAAGGCCATCCAGATGGCACGCTCGGGGTCGGAGTTGGCGACGTAGAGCGTCTTCTCGTCGGGGGAGAAGCCGATGCCGTTGGGCCGGCTCATCTCCTCCGTCAGAAGCGTCAGCTCGCCGTCGGGGGAGAGGCGATAGACGCCCTGGAAGTCGAGCTCCTTCTCGGGGTCGTCGACGTTCCCGGGCAGGCCGTAGGGGGGGTCGGTGAAGTAGAGAGAGCCGTCGGACTTCAGGACGGCGTCGTTGGGGCTGTTGAGTCGCTTCCCGTCGTACGCGTCGGCGAGGGTCTCGAACGAGCCGTCCTCCCCCAGCCGGGAGACCCGGCGGTCGCCGTGCTGGCAGAGGATCAGCCGGCCGTCGGGGCCGAAGAGCAGGCCGTTGGAGCCGGGCTCCTGGCCGGTGAACGCGGCCGAGCCGGTGTAGCCGCTGGGCTTGAGGTAGGTCTGGATGCCCCCGGCCTCGGTCCAGAGGAACACGGTGTTCCTCGGGATGTCCGAGAACAGCAGCGCCCCCTTCTCTCCCCACCAGACGGGGCCCTCGGACCACTCGAAGCCCGAGGCGAGGATCCGGAGCGGCTCCCCCTCGGGGATCACGTCGCGGAGCCGGTCGTCCTTGACCTCGATCGAACCCAGGGCGGGGTAGGGCACGGTCGATGCCTCCTGGGCCGGGGCCTGCCGGCCGACCGGCGAGCAGAGCAGGGCGATCGTCAGGGCGGCGGACGCCCTTGCAATACGTCGGGTCGGTCTCATGGTCGATTCCGGTGCAACGGGGGTGTCGCGGCGTGGCGTTCGGGGTGACGGGGCCGGCCCCGCTCGCAACGGGTCCGGCGCAGCCCTCGACCTTAGTCGACCAGGCCATCCCGGGCAACGACCCGGCCCCCCGTCGAGGGGGGGACGGCGGTCGGGTCGGATCCCGGGAATCGCCCCCGGGCCTCGCCGCCCCGGCAGATCGGGGCGGGACCGCGCGCCCGATCGTCCCGGGCCGATCCGTCAACGCCGGGCCCGATGCGGCGATCGCCGTCCCCCGGCGACCGACCTGGGCCCGCTCCGACCGCCTCAGCCGGCCCCGGCCGCCGGGATCCCGTCCCCCGGGGCGGGCGAAGGGGGGGGCGGGAACGGGGTCACCCGGGGGCCAAGCGCCCGGGCGTGGGTCAGGCGATTCCTCCCGCCCTGCTTCGAGGCGTAGAGTGCGCGATCGGCCAGGTCGAGGAGGGCCGTCGGGTTCGGGGTCGACGGATTGAGCGTGGCCACGCCGAAGCTCGCCGTGATCGGCGCATTGGGCCACTCCCGATCGGCGATGCAGCGCCGGAGCCGGTCGGCCAGGGCGATGCCCTCCATCGTCCCCCCCTGGGGGAGCAGGACGACGAACTCCTCCCCGCCATACCGGGCGATCAGGTCGCGGTCCCGGACGTTGCGCCGGAGCTCGTCCGCGACCCCGACCAGGACCTCGTCCCCGGCCGGGTGGCCGTAGGTGTCGTTGTAGCGCTTGAAGTTATCCACATCGAGGAGGATGACCGTCAGCCGCCGGCCGGTCTCCGAGGCGATCAGGAAGTTCGACTCGTAGAGCCGGTGGAAATGCCGACGGTTGCGGAGGCCGGTCAGGGCGTCGGTGATCGCCATGTCGGCCAGCCGGGCGTTACGCAGCTCCAGCTCCTGCTTCAACGCCTCCAGCTCGGCCGACCGGCGGACCAGCTCCTCCTGCATCTCCAGGATCCGCCTGGCGATCTCGACCCGGGCGAGCAGCTCGTCGAGGTTCAGCGGCTTGCAGAGGAAATCGTCGACGCCGGCCCGATACCCCTCCAGCCGGGAGTCGAGGCCGGTCCGGGCGGTGATCAGGATGAAATAGGTGTAGAGCGGGCAGAGCCGGGAGCGCATCCTCCGGCAGAGCTCCGGGCCGTCGATGCCCGGCATCACCCAGTCGGAGACCACCAGGCGGATCCCCGGGTCGCCGAGCAGCGTCCGCTCCGCCTCCAGCCCGTCGGCCACCACCTTGACCTGGTACCCGATGCGACGCAACGCGTCGACGAGCAGCGTCGCGCTGAACGGATCATCTTCGGCGACGAGGAGCTTCATCGATGGCATGTCGACCGCCGAAGACAGCGGACCCCGAGCACTGCCGCCCTCGCGATTCGCCGGATCCCCCCGACCCGGCAGCCGAGCGGCCCCCACCCCAGTGAACCTTAGGACGCGATCCGACCCTCCGGCGATGAGGAGCCCCGTCGCGTTGCCCGGAATCCCCACAATGATGCCCACACCCATCATCACGTGAACTCGGGCCCGGCGAGTCGATCGGCTCGATCCTGGACAGGCGTTCTCGGCGGCGGTAGATTGGTGCGACGATCGGTCGAATCCGGTCGACCCAGGGAACGGCCGACCAGGAGGGGACGCGCAGGGATGGCCAGCTCCGACATCGTGATCCGGGGTGCCCGAGAGCACAATCTCCGCGACGTGTCGCTGGAGCTGCCCCGGGGTTGCTTGATCTGCTTCACGGGCGTCTCGGGGTCGGGCAAGAGCTCCCTGGCCTTCGACACGCTGTATGCGGAGGGGCAGCGGCGCTACGTCGAAAGCCTCTCCAGCTACGCCCGGCAGTTCCTCGGCCAGCTCCCCAAGCCCGACGTCGACCGGATCGACGGCCTGAGCCCCTCGATCTCGATCCAGCAGAAGACCGGCGGCCGGAACCCCCGGAGCACCGTCGGCACGATCACGGAGATCCACGACCACCTCCGCGTCCTCTTCGCGAGGGTGGGGCGGCAGCACTGCCCCTCCTGCGGCCGGCCGGTGGCGGCCCAGACGAGGGAGCAGATCGTCGCCCGGCTGCTGGAGCTCCCCCCCGGGACGAACCTGATGGTGCTCGCCCCGGTGGTCCGGGGCCAGAAGGGGGAGCACCGCGACCGCTTCGCCGAGCTCTCCCGGGCGGGGTACGTCCGGGCCCGGGTCGACGGCCGGCTCGTCACCCTGTCCGACCCCCCGAGCCTCGACCGCCAGGTCAAGCACGACGTGGAGGTCGTCATCGACCGCGTCAAGCTCGGCCCGTCGAGCCGATCCCGGCTGGGGGAAGCGGTCGAGGCGGCGTTGCGGCTGGGGGACGAGACGGTGATCGCCGCGGCGGAGGATCAAACGGATCTCGTCCTCTCGTCCCGCTACGCCTGCGCCTCCTGCGGCATTGGCTTCGACGCGCCGAGCCCTCAACTGTTCAGCTTCAACAGCCCGCAGGGGATGTGCGCGTCGTGCGACGGGCTGGGCGTCCGCCACGATTTCGACCCGGCCCTGCTCGTGCCCGACCCGGCCCGATCGGTCTGGGACGGGGCGATCGCCCCGATCGGGCCGGTGAAGAAGCTGGGGAAGTGGAGGCGCCACCTGTACGAGGGCTTCGCCGCCAACGTCGAGGCCGCCGACGGCCTGAAGGCGGGCACGCTGCTCAAAACCCCCTGGGAGGGGCTGACCCCGGAGCATCGACACGCCTGGCTCTCCGGCACCGGCGACCGGGTGATCGTCTACCGCTGGCGGAACCGGGGGAGGCACTGGTCGCACGCCGGGACTTGGGCGGGCATCGCCACGGAGCTGCTGGAGAAGTACCGGGGCAGCCAGGGCGGCCCGCATCGCGCCGCCCTGGAACCCTACATGAGGAGCCTGACCTGCCCCGAGTGCTCCGGCGCCCGGCTCAACGCCCGGGCCCGATCGGTGCTCGTCGGCGATCGATCCCTCCCCGGGCTGGAGTCGATGGATCTGGGCTCCCTCTGCCGGTGGTTCGACGCCCTGGCCGGGCAGGGGGAAGGAGGAGGGGAGGGCCTCCCCGGCCCCCTGGACCCCCTCTCCCGGACCATCGCCGAGGAGTTGCTCAAGGAGATCCGGGGCCGGCTCCGGTTCCTGACCGACGTGGGGCTCGATTACCTGACGCTCGACCGATCGGCCCCGACCCTCTCCGGGGGAGAGGCCCAGCGGATCCGGCTGGCCAGCCAGGTCGGCGCGGGGCTCGTCGGGGTGCTCTACATCCTGGACGAGCCGTCGATCGGCCTCCACCCCCGGGACAACGAGCGGCTGATCGCCACCCTCGAGCGGCTCCGGGACATCGGCAACACCGTCGTCGTCGTCGAGCACGACGAGGACACGATGCGGGCCGCCGACCTCATCGTCGACTTCGGCCCCGGCCCGGGGGTCAAGGGCGGCCAGGTCGTGGCCCGGGGGGATCTGGCCTCGGTCTCGGGGAACCCCCGGAGCGTGACGGGGCAGTACCTCTCGGGGCGGAAGTCGATCGCCGTGCCCGAGCGGAGGAGGGGGCCGTCGGATCGGGCCCTGCGGGTCGTCGGCGCCCGCCAGAACAACCTGAAGGGGGTGGACGTCGACCTCCCGATCGGCCGGTTCGTCTGCGTGACGGGCGTCTCGGGGTCGGGGAAAAGCTCTCTGGTCGGCGACATCCTCCGGGACTCGCTCGCCCGCGACCTCAACGGCGCGAACACCGAGCCCGGCCTGCACGACCGGATCGAGGGGATCGAGCACCTCGACAAGATCATCGACATCGACCAGTCCCCCATCGGCCGGACCCCCCGCTCCAACGCGTCGACTTATATCAAGCTGTTCGACGAGATCCGGGACCTCTACACGAAGCTGCCCGACGCCAAGACCCGGGGCTACAAGCCCGGCCGGTTCAGCTTCAACGTCCCCGGCGGCCGCTGCGAGGCGTGCGAGGGGAACGGCTCGAACAAGCTGGAGATGGACTTCCTCGCCGACGTCTGGGTCACCTGCCCGGTCTGCGAGGGGAGGCGGTTCAACCGGGAGACCTTGCACTGCCGGTTCAAGGGCAAGAGCATCAGCGACGTGCTGGAAATGGACGTCCAAGAGGCGCTGGAGCACTTCGCCAACGTCCCGAAGATCGGGGCGATGCTGCGGACCCTGCACGACGTCGGCCTCGATTACCTGAAGCTCGGCCAGCCTTCCCCCACGCTCTCCGGGGGCGAGGCGCAGCGGATCAAGCTCGCCCGGGAGCTGGTGAAGAAGGGGACGGGCAAGACGCTCTACGTGCTCGACGAGCCGACGACCGGCCTGCATTTCGAGGACATCCGCCGCCTGCTCGACGTCCTGCAAGGTTTCGTCGAGCAGGGGAACACGGTGGTGGTCATCGAGCACAACCTCGACGTGATCAAGACCGCCGATTGGGTCATCGACCTCGGCCCGGAAGGCGGCTCCGGAGGCGGGACGATCGTGGCCCAGGGGACGCCGGAGGACGTGGCCGCCGTCCCCGAGAGCCACACCGGGCGGTCGCTCTCCCGGATCCTGGCCGGGGTCCCCGGGCTGCCATCCCCCTCGAAGAACGGCAAGCCGAGGGGCAAGGGGGGCCGGGGCCGGTCGGCGGCCGAACTGAAGGAGATCTCGATCGAGGGGGCCTCGCAGCACAACCTCAAGGGGATCGACGTCCGGATCCCCCGCAACCGGATGACCGTCTGCAGCGGCCCGAGCGGCTCGGGCAAGAGCTCCCTGGCGATGGACACCCTCTACGCCGAGGGGCAGCGGCGCTACGTCGAGAGCCTCTCCAGCTACGCCCGACAGTTCCTCTCACCGTTGCAGAAGCCGAAGGTCGAGCGCGTCACCGGCCTCTCCCCGGCCATCAGCATCGAGCAGAAGACCACGAGCAAGAGCCCGAGGTCGACCGTCGGCACCGTCACCGAGATACACGACTACCTGCGCATCCTCTACGCCCGGCTCGGGCACATGCACTGCCCGGGTTGCGGCACCCCGGTCGGCACGCAGACCTCCGACGAGATCGTCGAGAAGATCCTCCACCACCCCGAGGGGACCCGGATCTTCATCATGGCCCCGGTCGACCGCAAGGAGGGGGACGACTACGCCCTGCTCTGGGACGACCTCCGCGGATCCGGCTTCGCCCGCGTCCGGGTCGACGGCGTCTCCCACAGCCTGGACGACCCGCCGACGCTCAACCGACGGGAGTCGCACCGGGTCGAGGTGGTCGTCGACCGCGCGATCGTCCGCCGGTCGACCCGTTCCCGGCTGGCCGACGCGGTCGAGTCGGCCCTCGACCTGGGCCGGGGCGTGATCCACGTCGCGAGGGCCGGCGACGAGGAGGACGAGTCCCGGTGGCCGGTACGGCGGTTCAGCCAGCACCGCTCCTGCGACGGCTGCGGCCGGAGCTTCGAGGAGCTCTCGCCGCACCACTTCTCCTTCAACAGCCCCCTCGGCTGGTGCCCGTCGTGCGAGGGGCTCGGCGTCCAGCACGGCGCCGACCCGGCCGCGTTGATCCCCGACGGCCGCAAGAGCCTCCGGGGCGGGGCCGTCGTCGCCTGGCCGTCGTTCGACGAGAACCCGATGTTCGCCCGGACGATCGACGCGCTGGCGGCCGGGCTCGGCATCGACCTCGACGCCCCCTTCGACGACCTGGAGGCCCGGCACCGCCGGATGATCCTCCACGGCTCCGGCCCGACCTGGTTCGACGTACCGGCCTCGGCCGACTCGCCCGGCTTCCGGTTCCAGTACAAGGGCCTCTTCCCGGCCCTGGAGGAGGCGGGGCGGCTGTCCTACCTCTACCGCGCCAAGCTGCGGGGGATGGTCGCCGAGGCCTCCTGCTCGACCTGCATGGGCGGGCGGCTCCGCGACGACGCGGCGGCGGTCCGCTTCAAGGACTTCACGATCGACCAGGTGGGCAACTGGCCGCTCGGCCGGACCCACGCCTTCTTCAAGGGGCTCAAGCTCTCGGGGGACGAGCGGCACATCGCCGGGGACCTCATCCGGGAGATCCGGGACCGCCTGAAGTTCCTCGTCGACGTGGGGCTCGACTACCTCTCCCTCTCCCGATCGGCCCCCACCCTCTCCGGCGGCGAGAGCCAGCGGATCCGGCTGGCCAGCCAGATCGGCAGCGGCCTGACCGGCGTGCTCTACGTGCTCGACGAGCCGACGATCGGCCTGCACCCGAGGGACAACGCCAGGTTGCTCGGGGCGTTGACGCACCTCCGGGATCTGGGCAACACGCTCGTCCTGGTCGAGCACGACCGGGAGGTGATCGAGGCCGCCGACCACCTCGTCGACTTCGGCCCCGGATCCGGGGACGACGGCGGCCGGGTGACGGCCTCGGGCCCGCCGTCGAAGGTCAGGCGGTCGACGAAGTCGCTGACCGGGCGCTACCTCGGGGGGAAGCTCGGCATCCCCGTCCCCTCGAACCGGAGGCCGTGCGACGGCCCGAGCCTGGTCATCCGCAACGCCCGCCAGCACAACCTCAAGGGGGTCGACGTGGCGTTCCCGATCGGCGCGGTGACGGTCGTCACCGGCGTCAGCGGCTCGGGGAAGAGTTCGCTCGTCGAAGACATCCTGATGAAGGCATGCGCCCAGCACCTGCACCGGGCCCAGGTGTCGCCGGGGCGACATGACGCGATCGAGGGGCTCGATCGGCTCGACAAGGTCATCGGCGTGGACCAGACGCCGATCGGCGGGACGCCGAACTCGACCCCCGCCACGTATACCGGCGCCTTCGACCTGATGCGAGACCTGTTCGCCCGGCTCCCCGAGTCGAAGATCCGGGGCTACGGGCCCGGCCGGTTCAGCTTCAACGTCCCCGGCGGCCGCTGCGAGGCCTGCGAGGGGGCCGGGCAGAAGCGGATCGAGATGCACTTCCTGCCCGACGTGTGGGTGAGCTGCGACTCCTGCGGGGGCAAGCGGTACACGGCCGAGACCCTAGCCGTCACCTACCGGGGCAAGTCGATCGCCGACGTGCTGGAGATGAAGGTGGACTCGGCGCTGGAGCTGTTCGCGGCCGTGCCGAAGCTCCGCCGGGTCCTGCAGACGCTGCACGACGTCGGCCTCGGCTACGTGCCGCTCGGCCAGGCGGCGCCGACGCTCTCCGGGGGGGAGGCGCAGCGGATCAAGCTCGCCGCCGAGCTGTCGCGGCCCCAGACCGGCCGGACGCTCTACGTGCTCGACGAGCCGACGACCGGCCTGCACGCCGACGACGTCCGGAAGCTGCTCGACGTGATCCACCGGCTCTCGGATCTGGGGAACACGGTGGTGATCATCGAGCACAACCTCGACGTGATCAAGACCGCCGACTGGGTCGTCGACATCGGGCCCGAGGCGGGGGAGGCGGGGGGCTCGGTCGTCTCGATCGGCCCCCCCGAGGTGATCGCCTCCTCGAAGCGGAGCCTCACGGGGGCGGTCCTCGGCCCGGTGCTCGACGCCGGGCCGGTCGCCGATCGGCCGAGGTTCGACCCGGTCGCCGCCGCCCGTCGGGAATTGGACGAGGCGAGGAAGGCAGCCGAGACGCTGGGCGAGTCCGAGGCCGTCGCCCCTCCCTGGGAATCCGACGGCCGCCGATGGCACACCCGGGACCGGCTCACCCGGACGGGCAAGGCCGCCCGGTGGGACGGCCGGGTCCTGGAGTTCGCGATCGACCGGATCGCCGAGGTCGGCGGATTCCCGGGGCCGGACTGGTCGAAGCGGACGCTCGTCCGGGTGCCGGGGCCGGCCTCGATGGACGGGGCCCCCCCGTTCCTGGAGGCGAGCACCGGGCATGAGTGGGTCCTCACGCTCCGATTCCGCGTGCCGTCGGGTGCCGGATACGCCCCCTCCCGGATCCAGGAGTCGCTCGGCCTGGAGCCGTTCGATCGGCTGCCGACCCCGGTCCTCAGCGACCTGCCCCGGGTCTCGCTCGGGTTCGCCTCCCCCGACTACGGCGAGGTCGTCCTCGCGGCCCACTCCGCGGAGGAGCTTTGCACGCCCGAGTTCGAGGCCCTGATCCGGGGCCTGGCCGACGCCTATCTCGGGAAGGGATCGGCCGACCCCTGGGCCGACTCCAAGGCCCGGATGCGGACGCTGCTGGGCGGGTCGGCCCGGCGATGAGCCCCCGATACGCTACTTCCTGGGGACCTCGACCGTTCGGATCAGCTCGCCCAGGAGGTCGTCGATCTTCCTCCCCTCGATCTCGGCCTCGGGCGTGAGGATGACCCGGTGGCGGAGGGCGGGGAGGGCGACCTCGATCACGTCATCGGGCACGACGTAGTCTCGGCCCTCCAGCGCGGCGGAGGCCCGGGCCCCGAGGAGGATCGCCACCCCGGCCCGGGGCGACGCGCCGATCGAGAACGAGGGCCATTCCCGGGTCCGCCGGACGACGGCGGCGATGTAGTCGAGCAGGCGGTCGTCGGCCAGGACCTCGCCGCAGCGGCGCTGCATGCGGAGGACCTCGCCGGGGTCGGTCACCGTGGCCACCCGGTCTTCGAGGATGGTCTCGGGGCTGCGGCCCCCGGTGTGCAGGCGGAGGATGTCCGTCTCCTCCCGGGCCGAGGGGTAGTCGGCCACCAGCTTGAACAGGAAGCGGTCGAGCTGCGCCTCGGGCAGGTTGTAGGTCCCCTCCGACTCGATCGGGTTCTGCGTGGCCATGACGAGGAAGGGAGGGGGTAACACGTGGGCCCGGCCGTCGACCGTGACCCGCGCCTCCTGCATGATTTCCAGCAAGGCAGCGTGGGTCTTGGCCGGGGAGCGATTGATCTCATCGGCCAGCAAGAGCTGGGTGAAGACCGGGCCGGGGCGGAAGCGGAAGGCGCCGGTGTGCTCCTCGAAGATGGACGTCCCGGTGATGTCCGACGGCATCAGGTCGGGAGTAAACTGAATCCGGTTGAAGTCGCAGCCGAGTACCCGGCCGAGCACCCGGACCAGCAGCGTCTTCCCCAGCCCCGGGACGCTCTCGATCAGCACGTGGCCCCCGGCCAGCAGCGCGAGCAGCACGCCCCGGACGAGGGATCGCTGGCCGACGTAGACCTTGTCGATCTGCCCCCGGACGCGGTCGGCCCACTCGGAAACCTGGGGACTCGACGGGCCTCCGCCCGGTCCCTCCTCCTCGGGCCGGGCCTCCGAGGCCACGGCCCACTCCTCGACGCCGGGGCCTCGGAGGGCCGGCCCGGTCGCCGGCGTCTCGTCACCGGGGACCTCGGGACCGCCATGTTGGGTAGAGGGGCTCTCGTCGCCCCCCGGGATCCGGATCGGCTGCCGACAGTCCTTGCATCGGACCTGCGTCCCGGCGAGGGCGTCATCGACCTGATACCGTCGGCGGCAGCGTTCGCACTCGAAGGAGATCGGCATGGCGGCTCCGGCCCTGACGTCGCATTCCACTCGGATGGCCCGGGAGGGGTCCGAGTCTACCAGAGCCGTCGGTCGAGATTGAGGGGGAGCGGGACGGGGAGGCCGGCTGCGGGCGGCCGAGGCCCGGCGCGACTCGGCTCCGGACGCGGGTCTTCCCAATGAAGCGGGCCGACCCGGCGGATCGCCGGGTCGGCCCTGAATGGTTGCCGGGGGGCCCCGCCCGGGAGGCGGTCGGGCCCGGGACGGGTCGAGACGGGTCAGGAGTCCTGGGGGCCCAGGAGATCCTCGACGATCGCGTTGACCCGATTCGCCCTGGCCCCTCCGCTGGAAAGCAGGGTCTCGAGGGCCCGGACGGCCCTCGGGTCGTTGCCGATCGCCGGGCCGCCGTCGGCCTGGGACTGGGTCAAGCGGGGCTGCCCAACCTGGAGGGCGCCGGGATTGAGGCCGGAGACCGAGGAGAGGAGCGAGCCGAGCCGGGTCGTGTTCCCGGCGGTCGACTGGCCGCCGCCGGTGTCCGTCCCCCCTCCCGTGGCATTGCCTATGCCGCCGCCCATGCCGCCGCCGCCGGCCCCGCCGCCGCCGATGCCGCCGCCGCCGGTCCCGCCGCCGCCGGCCCCGCCGCCGCCGGCCCCGCCGCCGCCGGCGTCGCCGCCACCGGCCCCGCCACCGCCGACTCCGCCGCCGCCGCCGCCGCCGACTCCGCCGCCGCCGCCGCCGCCCGCAGCCGCGGTGATCGGCAGGGTCGAGAGGTTGACGCCGAAGTTGGGCTGCTCGGGATTGAGGCTGCGGAGGCTGCCGAACTGCCTCGGGGAGTAATTCCGGTACTTCGAGGCCAGGCCGTTCGGGACGAAGACGTAGGTGGGCAGGAGCCGCTGCAGGTCGGCCCAGTTGCGGGCCGGGGTCCCGTCGAGGAGGAAGCCGTTGGCCGAGGCCCGCTGCCGGTCATTGATGACCGAGGAGTCGGGCGGCGGCAGCAGCGTGTGGGCGAGGACCTCGTACTGCTGGACCGAGACGACCCCGTCGAGCTTGCCGTCGGCGGCATAGTCGAAGAAGTTGAACCGGCGTTGCAGGACGTCGAACTGGTCGGGCTGCTCGCCCTGGGAGGTCAGGCCGGTGGGGGCCGCCGGCCCGCCGACGACGTTGGTGATGAAGTTCCGGCCCGCCTCGACCGGGTTCTCGCCGTTCACCCGGGCCGTACCGCCGAGCAGGCGGGCCATGGCCCCGGCCTCCTCCAGGCCGGTGGTGTCGGAGTTCTGGACGAAGCTCTCGATCTCCTGGGCGGTGATGAAGCCATTTTTGTTGGAGTCGATCAGGCCGATCGTGCCGCTGTTGAACAGGTACGACAGGGCGATCGAGCCCTCGACCGCGGCCACCGCGTTCCCCACGTCGATCCGGGAGAACTGCCGCTCGTTGGCCGGGTAGGCCTTCGACAGCGGCGGGGCGATCCCGCCGTCGAACGGGGTGTCGACGTCCTCGATGGGGACGGCGGTCCACTGGAGGATCGAGTTGATCCCGTGCGGGTTGGCGTAGGCCTCCAGGTTCCGGAGGACCCCCGGGCCGTAGTCGAGGGATTGGGCGCCGACGGGGAGGGCCAGGTACGGGTCGACCGTCGCACCGCCCACCGACAGGCCGCTGTAGTAGTTCAGGGCCGAGGCGAGCAGGGTGAACGAGCCGGTCACCATGGCCGCCGAGAGGTCGGTGCCGGCCTCGGTGAAGACGTTCCGGACCAGGCCGTCCCCCTGGAAGGTCTGGCGGAAGGTCGGCACGTCGAGGGCCGGGGCGGCGAAGTCGGTCGTGTACGACCGATTCGTCGAGGGCAGCAGCTGGTCCTGGATGACCAGCGAGCCGGCCGGGATGATCGGGTCGAAGAGGGACAGGTCCTGGGCGTCGCCGGCCCCGGCGGTGAGGATCGCCGGAGGGAAGAGGCGGCCGGCCGGCCCGGGGGACGGGTCGAGCGGGCTGGAGGTCGGGCCCGTCCGGAACGGGAACGAGTAGGACCCGGCGACCGAGACGACCTCATTGAGGATCGACGGCAGGCCCATCCCCTGGACGTCTCCCAGGCCGGTGGTCGGGTCGCTCAGCTGGCCCGACGGGGCGATCGGCGTGATCCCGCGATGAAGCAGGCGCTGGGCCTGGTTCTTGTACGCGAGGATCAGCTGCCGGGCGCCGGTGCGGAAGGCCTGGGCCTCCGTCTCGTACCCCTCCAGCGACGAGACGCCGAGCAGCGAGGTGACGACGCGGTCGACCTGCCCGCGACGGACCGGATCATTGGCGAAGGGGTTGTCGGCGACGTATCGCATCGCGTTGAAGAGGGCCTGGGGCGTGGTCGTGGTGCTCAGGGGGTCGAGCACGTTGACCGGCACCAGGGTCGCCTGGGGCACGAACTGGGCGACCACGCCGGCCAGCTTCGTGCCGCCGACGTCGCTCAGGGAGGCGGGATCGTTGTCGTCGAAGAGCAGGTCGTCGTTGCCGGGGGCGTCGTTGAAGATGTTGATCCCGGTGCCGACCCGGCCCCGGAACTGGGGGGTGGACGCGTCGATGCCGGAGCCGACCACGGCCACCGCCGTCCCCTCGCCCTGGAAAGGGACGCCCCGGCTCCTCAGGTCGTTCAGGCCGACGAGGCTGCCCGAGGTCGAGCCGGCGAGGCTCAGGACCGACTTGAACTGCCAGATGCCGTCGTTGTCGGCGGCGTAGAGCGTGGTGCCGTCGGCCGAGAAGGTGATGCTCAGGCTCGACTCGACGAAGCTGCCCGCGTCATACAGGCCGGAGGTGTTGAAGCCCTCGGCGAAGGCCGTCACCGTGCCGTCGGGAAGGACCCGGATGATCCGGCCGCCGAGGTTGCTGTCGGGCAGGTCGAATTCCAGGTTCAGCGTGTCCAGGTTGACCTGGACGCCGCCCCCGCCCGCCCCCTGGACGGGGAGCACGACCGTCCCCTCGGGGCCGCCGTCCACGTCGGGGATGTCCACCGGGACGGCCAGTCCCGAGGCGAGGTCGGAGACGAACAGGCTGCCGGCGTAGATCGGGGGGACGATCGTCGGCTGGGCGCCGGCGACCTCGGTCACCGTCGTCCCGTAGGAGAAGTAGCCGTATTGGTCGAACGCGACGTCCTGGAACCTCCGGAACGGCGTGTCGACCGCCGAGAGGCGGTCGATGCCCGAGGGGTTCGTCGCGTCGGCCTGGCTGCCGGCGAGCTCGACGAGCTCCTCCGGCTGCGGCCCGATCACGAAGCCCTGGGAGGCGACGTTGGTCCCCGCGAATCCCACCCCGGAGTTGTTCTGGATCAGCAGCTCGCCGCCGATCCCCTGAAGGCCGCTCAGGCCGGGGACGGCGTTGTCGAAGCCGTCGATCCCGGGCTGGCCGAAGTCGGTGAAGGCGGCGTAGACCCGAGAGATGTAATCCGTGTTGGCCGAGGTCAGCCCGACCTGGGGCCCGAGGGTCAGGTTGGTCGTGGAGACCCCCTGGGGGAGCGGGCCGGCCGCGATCTGCTGGGCCCCTTGCACCTGGTTGGCGTCGAAAAAGAGGGCGACTCCGAAGTCAGGGGCGTTGGAGCCCGTGCCGACGAACAGGCCCTTCAGGAAGTCCTGCTGCTGCGCGGGGGGCACCAGCAGGGCGCTGGGACGCCGCACCAGGTCGTCCTGGTCGGCCCCCTCGGTCATGGCGACGAACAGGCCGAGGAAGGTCCCGTCCGGGGCGATCCGATAGACGGCGTTCTTCAGCGGGTTGGAGCGATCGACGGAGGAGACGAACATCGACGGCACGCCGTCGAAGACGCCTTCGGCGTCGAAGGTGATGTCGTACCAGTTGACCAGCCCGGTCTGCGACCCGGCCGAGTTGCCCTGGGAGGTGCCCGGGGCGACCTGCTCGAGCACCGTGTTGAGGTCGAAGAAGACGTCCGACTCGCCGGTCGCCGGGTCGACCCGGAAGATCACCCCGGGGCGGCCCCCGGTCTGGTCGGCGGTGTTGATCCCCCGGGTGATCGCGTAGACGGCCTTGCCGAAGTCGCCACCGGGCCCGGCCTCGATGCGGACGATGTTGCCGCCGAAGCTGGAGTTCGGCGTCAACTGGGCGACCGAGACGAACGGGGCGGCGCTGGTCGCGAGGGCGGCACCCTCGTCGACCGAGATGAAGCCGAAGTTCTCGTTGTCGGGCTGATCGTCGAGGGGGTCGAAGGTCGCGACCCGGGCGGTGGTCGGCAGGTACGGGGCGAGCAGCTGTTTCTGCTCCAGCTTCTCGATCGGCTCGATGTGCAAGCGGTGACGTTGCCGAGCCTGCTGGGCCCGCGCCCGCGAGCGATTGGGCTGGGACATTCGGTTCTCTCCTTAGGGCTGACTCGACCGTCCTGGACCGAGGCCGAAACGCCCGGCGTTCCTCGGTATCGGCGCGAAGGGCGCCCGCATCGCAGCGAATTCGCGGACCGCGCCGCGGGTCCGTCCCCCGGCGCGATCAGCGGGCGCAGGCCGCTCAACCAAGCTCATCGTTTTGATCGGACGAACGGCCTTTGCGTCATGAGTCAACCCGAGTCTCGGGGCCAAACCGGGTCCCCTCCGCCGCGTCGCCGGACCCCATAGGCCCGCCCCGGGGGCGGGAACGAAGAAACGCCGTTGCGGCCCGATCGGGTCGGGCCGCAACGGCGTCTCGGCGGATTCATCGGTCGGGGGCGGCTCAGGGGGAGCCGATCATTCCGAGGCGGGGCCGGGCGAGCCGACGACCCCCTGGGGCCCGGCGGATCCGGGCCGCTGGGTCTGGGCCTGGAAGGCACCGGCCCGGCGACGGACGTCCAGCTCGACCGAGCCGAAGGTCGCCTCGTGCCGCTGGATCGTCATCCCCAGCGCCGTGAGCAGCCGCTTGGCCGTGAAGAAGTTCATGACCAGTCGCTGGTTGGCCTTGACCTCCTGGCGACCCTGCGCGAACGGCTGTGGATTGAGGCCGAAATCGAGGATCACCTCCTCGGGGGTGGCCGTGACCCGGCAGAAATTCGAGTACGACGGCACGGTGCTGGTGTCGTCGACGACGACCTCGGTCGTCACGGCCTGCTGGGAGGGCTGGCCTTCTTTCTCGGGTCCGGCTCCTTCGCCGCTGCTCATGGCACACTCCTTATTCGGAATCGATCTCGGTCTCAAGCTCGACGACGTCGGTGGCGTCCGGGGATCGTCCGCCCCGAAGGCCGACCCGGGGCCCGGCGAGGCCCGGCGATCGGGCCGGGGGGCCGGGCAAGTTGGAGGGACGGGACGCCCGACGTGGCGCCAGTCTGACGGAAGCCTCGCCGCCGATCAAGGCGTCTTCCCGACCGATCAGGCGGCCGAGGAGGCGGCCCGGGAGGCGGATCGGTGCGGGGGATTGGCAACCCGATCCGGGCGTCCTCGCCGGCCGACCAGGCGGTCGAGGGCGGCCAGGGTCCGCTCGGTGGCGCCGCGCTGCGCCAGGACGAATCGCCGGGCCGAGGCGCCCCGGGCCCTCGAGGAGTCCCGGTCGGCCAGCTCGAGCTGGAGGGCGTCTCCCAGCTCGGTCGCCGACCGGACGACCCGGGCGGCGTCCCGCCCCAGCAGCCCCTCGACCGCCTCCCGGAAGTTACTCGTGTGGGGCCCGAAGAGGACCGAGGCGCCGAAGGCCGAGGGCTCCATCACGTTCTGCCCCCCTCGGCCCGGATAGAGGCTGCCCCCGACGAAGGCCACGTCGGCCAGGCCCCAGATGCTCGACAGCTCGCCGACGGTGTCGATCAGCAGGACCGCCTGCCGGCCATCTTCCCGGCCGCCCGGTGGCCGATCCTCGACGCCCCGGCGCCAGACGACCTCGCCCCGGCCCTCGATCATCCGGGCCAACTCGGCGCCCCGCTCGGGGTGCCGGGGGACGATCACGAGCCGCAGGCCCGGGTGATCGACCTTCGCCCGCTGGTAGGCCTGCAGGGCGGCCGACTCCTCCCCGTCCATCGTGCTGCCGGCGACGAAGATCGGCCCCGAGGCCCCCTCCAGGCCGAGGGCCCGACGGGCCTCCCGGACCTTGGGCACGCCCCGGTCCGACTCCAGGCCGTCATACTTGATCGAGCCGGTCACTGAGAGCCGGTCGGCGGGAACCCCGAGGTCCAGGAACCGGTCGGCCGACTCCTGCGACTGGGCCGCGACGGCATCGAGCCGGCGGAGCGTGGGGGCCAGGAGCGCCCGGAATCGTCGGTAGCCGCGATGGCTCCGACGGCCCAGGCGGCCGTTGATGACGGCGACCCGGGCCCCTCGGGCCGAGGCAGCCCGGATCAGATTCGGCCAGAGTTCGGTCTCGACCAGCACCAGGGCCGTCGGCCGGATCCGCTCGAGCGCCCGGCGGACCGCCCAGGAGAAGTCGAGGGGGGCGTAGAAGGTCACCAACTCGGGGAAGGTCCGCCGGGCGACCTCCAGCCCGGTCGACGTGGTGGTGGAGACGACCACGTCCCAGTCCGGCCGACGACGCTGGAGTTCGGCCACCAGGGGACGGAGCAGGAGCACCTCGCCGACGCTCACCGCGTGCAGCCAGAGGCAGGGGGCGTCGCCGATCCGCCGGGGGACCCGGCCCCGCAGCTTGTCCATCAATCCCTGCCGGGACTTGCTCCGCCGCCAGGCGCGGGCGAAAAGCACGGGGGATGCGGCGAGCAGCAACCCGAGGTAGGCCACGTCGAGTAGGTTGGGCATCAAGGCTTCCTTTCCTGACCTCGCGTCGCCCATCCCGGGCGATCGGACCGAGTGCGGGTCGGACCAGGCCGGTCCGATCCGGGCGCGGCGCCCTCCTGGGCTCGCCACGCGACCCGTTCGACCGGTCAATACGCAACCGCAATGCCACCGCCCTGGTTGTGGCGGTTTTGACGGTCAGGTTGGGCCTCGGGGCCGAGTCGAACCGGCAGGAAGTCGTTTCCCGATCGCCGCTTCGGCCCGACGAACCGGAGAAGACGGTCCGCCGGGCCGTGGGGAGGAGCCTCAGAATGGGGGTCCGTCGCCGCCCTTCTTCATGCAACAGGCCTTGAACTTCTTACCGGATCCGCAGGGGCAGGGGTCGTTCCGGCCGACCTTTTTCCCGGTCTTGCGGACGGGCTCGACCTTGGTGGACTGGCCCTGACGCTGGCTGGCGGCGATGGCCGCGTCCTGCTGGGACCGCATCGCCTGGCCGTCGGCGGTGACGGCACCGGCGGGGTCGCCGCCGGAGGTCGAGGTCGGGGCCTCTTCCTTGATCGTCCGGGCCCGGTCGAGCTGCCACCGGGCGCCGAGGTAGGAGAGGAAATCGGGGTCGACCTGCTCCATCCGGAAGACCAGGTCGGTGATCTTGTCCGAGACGTTCTGCCACATCTCGTCGTAGATCCGCTTCCCCTCGCGCTTGTACTCGACCTTGGGGTCCACCTGGGCGTAGCCCCGCAGGCCGACGGAGCTGCGGAGGTGGTCCATGGTGCGGAGGTGCTCCATCCAGCTCTGGTCGAGGATCTGGAGCAGCAGCACCTTCTCCATCTCGCGCATCTCGGGGCGATGCTTGGCGTCGAGGGCGGCGACGAGCTTGTTGCGGGCCCCCTCGGCGCCGAGCCCCTCCAGCTCGTCGACCGTCGTCTCGACGCCGAGCTGCTGGCGGGCCCAGGAGGATAACTCGGTCAGGGCGTCGGGATCGGGGTCGCCGTCGTCGTCGAATGCGGAGTCGAGCCGGGACTGCAATTCCTCATAGAGCCGTGCCCCGGGGTAGGTCTCGTGGGCGATGCCGACGAGCATCGCCTCCATCTCGGGGCGGAGTAGGGGCTTGAGCGCATCGACGTCGACGGGGGTGCCGAAGCGCTGGGAGGCCCAGTGGGAGAGGCCCTCGCGGTCGTACCGGGCCGGCTGGCCGGGCCTGGGCTCGACGAGGAAGCGGCTCATCCCCACCCGGACCGGGAATTCGGCCTCCTTGCGGGCGTAGAGCTCCCGGGCCTGGTGTTTGAGGTCCGAGGCCACGTCCTCGGCCGATTTCCCGGCCCAGGAGGCGGGGTCGGGGGTGAGGCCGAACTTGCGGTGGACCCACCCGGCGAGCGACCGGAGGCCCCAATCGGGGGTGAGGAACTCCCGGGAGGCGTCGAGGTCGGCCTTGCGGATGACCTCGACGGCGGGCTCCCGGATCGAGTCGGCCAGGCCGATGCGGTCCAGCTCGGCCTCGTCCCCACCGCCCTTCAGGAACCGCTTGAGGTCGCGGTCCTTGAGGTTCAGGTTGTACCGGGCGTTGGCCCAGTTGGTCAGCGCTAGCCAGTTCCACTCCGAGGGATCGGCGTCGGCGGGGAGGTTCTCCTCGATCGCCTCGTCGATGGTGTCGGCGGTCTGGGATTCGGCCCGTTCCCGGGCGCGTTCGACGGATTCCTCGAAGGAGTCGCCCCGGAAGTCCTTCCCCTCGAACTCGACCCCCAGTCGCTGGCCGACCCAGGCGGCGAAGCTGGAGGGGCCGTAGTCGGCGTCGAGGAACTGGTCGACGGCGGCGTCGATCTGCCGGTCGATCATCGTCAGCAGCTCGTCCTTCGTCGGTGCCCCGTCGAGCAGGCGCTGGCGGAAGGAGTAGACCCCCTTGCGCTGGGTGTCCATGACCTCGTCGTATTCGAGGAGGTTCTTCCGGGCGTCGAAGTTGCGTTCCTCGACCTTCTTCTGGGCCCCCTCGATCCGTCGGGTGACGAGCTTGCTCTCGATCGCCTCGCCGTCCTGCATGCCGAGGCGTTGGAGGACGTTGGAGACCCACTCCCCGGCGAACTTCCGCATCAGGTCGTCTTGCAGGGAGAGGAAGAAGCGGGAGCTGCCCGGGTCTCCCTGGCGGCCGGAACGGCCCCGGAGCTGGTTGTCGATGCGGCGGGATTCGTGGCGTTCGGTGCCGATGATGTGCAGGCCGCCCAGCTCGGCGACCTCCCGGCCCTCGGCCTTCATCTCGGGCTCGTACTTCTCGACCGCCTCCTTCCAGACCGGGGGGGGGACTTCCAGGCGGGTCGGGTAGAGGGGCCGCCCGTCCTCGTTCTTGAGCCGGGCGAGTTCGGCCCAGGCCATGAACTCGGGGTTGCCGCCGAGGATGATGTCGGTGCCGCGGCCGGCCATGTTCGTGGCGATCGTCACCTTGCCCTTGCGGCCGGCCTGGGCGACGATCTCGGCCTCCTGCTCGTGATACTTGGCGTTGAGCACCTGGTGGGGGATGCCGTAGCGCTTGAGCATCTCGGCGAGCAGCTCCGACTTCTCGATCGAGGTGGTGCCGACGAGGATCGGCCGGCCGGTCGGGTGGACTTCCCGGATCTCCTCGATGATCGCCTTGAACTTCTCCCGCTCGGTCCGGAAGATCACGTCCGCTTCGTTGACGCGCTGGAGCTGCCGGTTGGTGGGGATGGCCACCACGTCGAGGGTGTAGACCTTCCAGAACTCGTTGGCCTCGGTCATGGCCGTGCCGGTCATGCCGGAGAGCTTGCCGTAGAGCTTGAAGAAGTTCTGGAGCGTGATCGTGGCGAGGGTCTGGTTCTCCTCCTTGATCTTGACCCGCTCCTTGGCCTCGACCGCCTGGTGCAGGCCGTCGGACCACTGGCGGCCGACCATCAGGCGGCCGGTGAACTCGTCGACGATGACGATCTCGCCCTTGTCGCTGACGACGTACTCCCGGTCCCTCTTGTACAGGTAGTGGGCCTTCAAGGAGTTGTCGATCAGGTGGGGCCACTCCATGTTGCCGGGGGTGAAGAAGCTCTCGACGCCGGCCAGGCGCTCGGCCTCCCGGATGCCGTCCTCGTTGAGGTGGGCGGTGCGCTCCTTCTCCTTGACCTCGAAGTGCTCTCCCGCCTTGAGCTGGCGGGCGATCCGGTCGGCCTCGGCGTACTTCTTCACGTCGTCGAAGGCCGGGCCGGAGATGATCAGCGGGGTCCGGGCCTCGTCGATGAGGATGGAGTCGACCTCGTCGATGATCGCGTAGTTCAGCGGCCCCTGGGCCTGCGACTCCCGGGTCGGCTTCATGTTGTCGCGGAGGTAGTCGAAGCCGAACTCGTTGTTGGTGCCGTAGGTGATGTCGCACCCGTAGATCTTCTGGCGCTGGCGGGGGTCCATGTTCGACTGGATCGCGCCGACGGTCAGGCCCAGCCCGTTGTACAGGGGGCTCATCCACTCGGCGTCCCGCCGGGCGAGGTAGTCGTTGACGGTGACGACGTGGACGCCCTTGCCCTCCAGCCCGTTGAGGTAGGCGGCCAGGGTGGCGACCAGCGTCTTGCCCTCGCCGGTGACCATCTCGGCGATCTTGCCCTCGTGCAGGACCATGCCGCCGAGCAGCTGCACGTCATAGTGGCGCATCTTGAGGAACCGTCGCCCGCCCTCCCGGCAGACGGCGAAGGCCTCGGGCAGCAGGTCGTCGAGCGTCTCGCCCCCGGCCAGCCGCCGGCGGAACTCGGAGGACTTGGCCCTGAGCTCGTCGTCGGGGAGCCCCTGGATCTGCGGCTCCATCTCGCCGATCCGGGCGACGATCGGCTGCATCCGCCGGATCTGACGCTCGTTGGAGTTGCCGAAAATCCGGACCAGCCCGTTGGAGACCCCTTCGCTGAAGGAGTTCAACGCGTTGGTGGTCTTGTCCCAGAGATCGCTGAGTAGCTCCGTCGCCTCCATGACCGGTGACCGCCTCCCGCGGTGAAGGGAAGAAAAGGTGTCGACGCTCTAACTTCAATGGTGAACAAATTTTATTGAAAACGACCGCCCCGGTCAAGCGCCGGCCGGGCGGCCTCCTGGGACTATAGGACGCCCGGCGACGCACGCCTCGCAGTGGGGGTCGCCGGGCGGGGGGCCCGTCGCTACAATACGCACGCGAGCCTGGAATCCGGACCCGGACGACCGCATCGAGGAGTCGCGATCGCGTGGAGGAACCCGACCCCCCGGCGGCCGAACCCGCCGGCCGCCGACTGATCGTGCTGGGCAGCGGGACGTCGACCGGCGTCCCGGTCCTGGGCTGCGACTGCCCCGTGTGCCGATCCGACGACCCGAGGAACGCCCGGACCCGGCCGAGCGTGCTGGTCCGCCTCCCCGGGGGGGACCTGCTGATCGACACCACCCCGGAGCTACGCCTGCAACTGCTCCGGGAGGGGATCCGGGGGGCCCACGCGATCCTCTACACCCATGCCCACGCCGACCACCTCTTCGGCCTCGACGACGCCCGGCTCTTCCCCCGGCTGACCGGCGGCCCGGTGCCGATCTACTGCGAGGACGAGGTCGAGCAGGCCATCCGACGCGCCTTCCCCTACGCCTTCGACGAGCGGGCCAGGCGGATCCCCGGCGGCGGCGTCCCCCAGATCGAGTTCCGCCGGATCGGCCCGATGGAGCCGTTCGAGGCCCTCGGCCAGCAGATCCTGCCGATCCGCCTGGACCACGGCAGGTTCCGGGTGCTCGGGTTCCGGATCGGCGGGCTGGCCTATTGCACCGACGTCTCCCGGATCCCGGACGAGAGCTGGGCGGCGCTGGAGGGGCTCGACGCCCTGATCCTCGACGCGCTGAGGCCCGAACCCCATCCCACCCATTTCTGCCTCGACGAGGCGCTCGAGGCGATCGACCGATTGCGGCCGCGTCGCGCGTACCTGACGCACCTTTCGCACTCCTACGACCACGGCCCGGCCGAGGGACGCTTGCCCGAGGGCGTCTCGCTGGCCTACGATGGCCTTGCCATCGACTTCTGAGCCCGACCTCCCGGATCCCGGGAGCCGCTGCCCTCGCCGACGAGTGCCGGCCCCCTCGCCTCGATTCCCCGCCCCAGGAGCCGCCCCGAGATGCCCGCCGACCCCGAGCTGGTCGACCACCTGGCCCGACACGGTCAGGACCATGTCCTCCGATTCTGGGACGACCTCGACTCCGACGGCCGGGCCCGGCTGTCCGGGCAACTCGGCCGGCTCGACCTGGGCCGCCTCGGCGAGCTGGTCGACCGCCTGGTCGTCGGCACCGTCGACGAGGCGCCACATCCGATCGAGCCCTCCCGGGTCGGCCCGGTCGACGTCCGTCGGGTGCCCCAGACCGACGCCGAACGCGTCGCCCGGCGGCACGCCGCCGAGCGGGGGGAGGCCGCCCTGGCCGCCGGGGAGGTGGCCGCCGTCCTCGTCGCGGGGGGGCAGGGGACCCGCCTCGGCTTCGACGGCCCGAAGGGGACCTACCCGATCGGTCCCGTCTCCGGCGCCAGCCTCTTCCAGCTGCACGCCGAGAAGCTGCGGGCGTTGGGGCGACGGTACGGCGCCCCGGTGCCGCTCTACATCATGACGAGCCCCGAGAACCATCGGGCCACGACCGAATTCCTCGACCGGCACGACCAATTCGGCCTCGAGCACGTCCGGCTGTTCGTCCAGGGGCAGATGCCCGCCGTCGACGCCTCCATGGGCAAGCTGCTGCTGGCCGGGAAGGACCGCCTGGCCCTGAGCCCCGACGGCCATGGCGGCACCATCGCCGCGCTGGCCTCCCCGGCCGACGGGGGTGGCCCGAGCTGCCTCGACGACATGGCAACCCGGGGCGTCCGGACGATCTATTACTTCCAGGTCGACAACCCCCTGGCCCAGATCTGCGACCCGGCCTACCTCGGCCTGCACCTGCTCGCCGACGCGGAGATCTCCTTCAAGGTCGTCGAGAAGCAGCGTCCGGAGGAGAAGGTGGGGGTGGTGGTGACGGTCGACGGCCGGGCCCAGGTGATCGAGTACTCCGACCTGCCGGCCGAGCTGGCCGAGCGCCGGGAGCCCGACGGCAGCCTGGAACTCTGGGCGGGGAGCATCGCTATCCACTGCTTCGACCGGGGCTTCCTGGAGCGGCTCGCCTCGGGGGGGGGGCGGCTGCCGTTCCACCGGGCGCTGAAGAAGGTGCCGTTCCTCGACGAGTCGGGTGCGCAGGTGGACCCCGCCGCGCCGAATGCGGTGAAGTTCGAGACGTTCATCTTCGATGCGCTGCCGCTGGCCGATCGCTGGTCGATCGTCGAGACCGAGCGGGCGTTCGAGTTCGAGCCGCTGAAGAACGCGACCGGCCCCGACTCCCCGGCCACCGTCCGGCAACGGCTGAGCGACCTGTTCGGCGGCTGGCTGGAGCAGTCCGGGGCCCGGGTCTTGCGGAGGGCCGACGGCACGGTCCCCTTCGGGATCGAGATCAGCCCGCTGTTGGCCCTGGACGCCGCCGAGCTCAGGCAGAAGGTCGACCCGGGACTCACCGTCGACCGGCCGATCTACCTCGGGCCGAGGGACACCGGCTGAGCCGGATGCGTCTCATCGATTCACCCCCGCGCGAGCAATTCCCTAAATAAACGCGTGTTCTTCCTTGCTCGCTGGGCATGATGATTGTAGGATGAATCGAAACCTGGGAGTATGGAGGGGTCCGTCCAGGGAGGCGGCGCCTCGTGCCCGGATTGATGGTCGCGGGCCCGGGGTGTCTCCTTCGTCGAGTCCCTAGAAAGTCGGACACTCCCGTCCCCCGGGTCGGTCGGCGTCCGTGCATCCCGGGGTTTGCCGCGATGGTGCGGGACCCTTCCCGAGCGATCGAGGGTCCTCCTATGTCGGGCTCGCCCTCCTCGTGCACGCCGTCCGTGCCGGGCTACGAGATCCTCAGGCCCCTCAGCCGGGGGGGGATGGGGTTGGTCGTGCTCGCGCGGCAGGTCCGACTCGGCAGGCCGGTGGCGATCACGTTCCTCTCCGCGGAGGCGGACACTGATCCCGGCCCCGGGATCACCCGGTTCCGGAGGGAGGCGGAGCCGATGGCCCGGATTTCCCACCCCAACGTCCCCGCGATTCACGACTCCGGGGAGGTCGAGGGGCGGCCCGATCTCGTGACGGGATACGTCGAGGGATGGGACCTCCGCCGGCTGATGCGGCCGGTCGGCACCGGGAGGCCGATCCCCTGGGGGCTCCACGACTTGCACGGGGACGCCAGGGGGCCCTGCTCCGGCTGGTACGACGCCTCTCCCGGGGACGAGGGAGGGGCCGGATCTAAAATCGACCCGTCGGGGCCGAAAGGCGGAGATCGATGGGTGGACCGGGGGGGCTCCTGGGATACCATGGAGAGCGTGTCTCCGTGCCGGTCGACCGCCGGGAGCCATAAGGTCTTTCCGTACTTCACCCTCGGTTTTCGCGTGTGCCACGACGGGCCGGGCGACGCCGAGCGGTCGGGCACGCCCGCACCCTCGGCCGCCGACGGCCCTTGAATTTCGGACGCGGACTGATCCAATCTGGGGGCCACGGGGCGCCCCCGGTCCAGCCGCCCGGCGGAGTCGCCGGGCCGATTTCGCTCGCGAAGGGGCACCATGTCGGATCGCCACGAGGAGATCGCCCGCTGCCTGTTCCGCGAGTCGAACGATGCCCTCTTCATCTTCGACCCGCGCGACCACCGGGTCATCGATGCCAACCCGGCCGCCCTTCGGCTCTCCGGCTTCGACCGCAAGCCGCTGCTCCAGATGAAGGTCTGGGATCTGTTCCGCGGCGTCGAGCCCGGCGTGATCGACCAGTTGATCGAGGCCTACCAGATCAGCTGGTTCTACCACTCCCGGGAGGGCCTCTCGCTGAACCGGGCGGTCGGCACGCCGATCCCGGTCAACGTCACCGTCAGCCGGATCCACACCCGGCCCGACCCGCTCGGCCTGGTCGTCGCGCGGGACATCTCCGATCGCAAGCGGGCCCAGGAGGCGCTCGACCGCTTCTTCCGGATGGCGCCCGACCTCTTCGCCATCGTCCGGCCCGACCCGGACGCCCCCCGGTTCACCCGACTCAACCCGTCGTGGGAGGCCAGCCTCGGATTCCGGCCCGATGAGCTGGTCGCGACCTCGGCGATCGACGTGGTCCATCACGACGACCGCCCGGCCGCCGAGGCCGCGTTCGCCTCGCTCCGCTCCGGCCGGGAACTCAACGGGCTGGAGCTCCGCCTGAGGCACCGGGACGGCAGCCACCGCTGGCTGGCGGTGAACGCCGTGCTCGCCGACGGCCTCATCTACCTCGTCGGCCGGGACGTGACCGAGACCAAGCGGCTGACCGCACTCCGCCGGGCGATGGAGCGCACCGAGCTGGCGAGCCGGGCCAAGAGCGAGCTGCTCCGGGACCTCGGCCACGAGCTGCGCACCCCGCTGGCCGCGATCCTCGAATACGCCGAGCACCTCATCAGGGCCGAGACGCAGCCGACGCCCCCCCCGGAAGGATTCAGCCGGCTGGACGCCCTGCGGACGGTCCGCCGCAACGCCCGATACCTGATCCGGCTGCTCAACGACCTGCTCGACCTGGCTCGCCTGGAGTCCGGGACGATGCGGATCGACCTGGCCGAGTGCCAGGTCGGGGAACTGCTGGCCCAGGTCGTCGACCTGCTCGCCGCCCAGGCCCGGGCCCGGGGGCTGGTGCTGTCGCTGGAATACCGCACCCCGATCCCGCCGACGATCCGGACCGATGCCCTGCGTCTCCGACAGATCCTCATCAACCTGGTCAGCAACGCCATCAAGTTCACCCAGGTCGGCTCGGTCCGGGTCGAGGCGTCGCTGGACGAGTCCTCCACCGACCGGCCGTTGCTGGTGGTCGACGTGAGGGACACGGGAGTCGGGATGGGCCCCGACGTGATCGCCCGGCTCTTCGAGCCGTTCTACCGGGGGTCCGCGGTCGGGGCCGACGGGGCCGGCCTCGGCCTGGCCCTGAGCCAGCGGATGGCCGGCCTGCTCGGCGGCCGGATCGCCGTGCAGAGCGAACCGGGCCGGGGGAGCCGGTTCAGCCTGAGCCTGCCGACCGGGCCCCTCGGCACGGCCCATCGCCAGGAGAAGCCACCGGACTCGGGATTCGACTCGGCCGAATGGTCGACGCTCGAGCCCGCCCCCCCCCGGCCCGATCCCCCCCCGAAGCCCCCGGCGACCGTGCCGGGGGCGGCGTCGAAGGCCCCCGCCCTCGCTTCCCCTGCCGCCCCCGCCCGGCCCCGGCTGCTGCTGGCCGACGACAACCACGACCTCCGCCGGGCCCTGACGCTCCGGCTCCGCCGCTCGGGGATCGAGGTCGTCGACGTCGACGACGGCCGACGAGTGCTCGAGGAGGCCGGGCGGGCCCGGGACGACGGCCGGCCCTTCGACCTGGTCCTGCTGGACGTGCGGATGACCGGCATGGACGGCCCGGAGGCGGCCCGGCAACTCCGCGCCCGGGGCTTCCGGATGCCGATCCTGGCGCTGACCGCCTCGGAGGAGTCCGACCCGGCCGAGGAGGGGCTCTTCGACGGCCGGATGGTCAAGCCGATCGACTGGGAGGTCCTCCGCGGGACGATCCAGGCGCACGTCCGGGGCGGGCGGCCCTCCCTTGACACCGACCCGGGCGACACGGTCCAGTAAGGCCCCACCCGGCCCGTCTCGACCGGCCGGCCCGTCGGATCCCCCCGAAGCCCAGTGACCGGACCGTCGGCCGAAGGTCGACGACGGGTAGGAGGCCCCCCGTGCTCCACGCCGTGATCATGGCCGGCGGCAGCGGCACCCGTTTCTGGCCCAAGAGCCGCCGCGACCGGCCCAAGCAGTTGCTCCGCCTCCACGGCGACGCGACGATGATCCAGCAGACCCTCGCCCGGGTCTCCCCCCTGATCCCCCCCGATCGGACCTGGGTCATCACCGGCGCCGACCAGGCAGAGGCCACCCGGGCCCAGCTCCCGGAGCTGCCGGCCGAGCAGGTGGTCGGCGAGCCCTGCCCCCGGGACACCGCCGCCTGCGTCGGCCTGGCCGCGGCGCTGGTCGCCGCCCGGGATCCCGAAGCGACGATGGTCGTCCTGCCGGCCGACCACGTGATCGAGCCGGTCGACGCCTTCCTCGCGTCGGTCCGGGCCGCCTCGGAGCTCGTCGAGGACGACCCCACCGCCTTCGTGACCTTCGGCATCACCCCGGACCGGCCCGAGACGGGCTACGGCTACATCGAGCGGGCCGAGCTGGTCGGCCGCCCCGGGGGGATCTCCGCCTACCGGGTCGAGCGATTCCGGGAGAAGCCCGACCGCGACACCGCCGAGCGATTCCTGGAGACCGGACGCTTCGTCTGGAACGCCGGGATCTTCATCTGGCGGGCGGGGGCGGTCCTCGACGCGCTGGCCCGGCATCGCCCCGCCCTCGCCGAGGCGATCGGCCGGGTCTCGGGCACGCTCGGCACCCCCGGGTTCCGGGAGGCCCTCGAGCGCGAGTACCCGTCGATGGAGAAGATCCCGATCGACAAGGCGGTCATGGAGCAGGCCGAGAACGTCCGGGTGCTCGAGGTCCCCTATTCCTGGAACGACGTCGGCGACTGGCGGGCATTGACGGCCCTCGTCCCCCCCGACGAGCGGGGGAACTCCACCCAGGGCCCGGTGCTCGCCCCGGGGACCTCCGACTGCATCATCGTGAGCGACGAGGGGAAGCTCATCGCCGCGCTGGGGGTCGAGGGCCTGGTCATCGTCCAGTCGGGCGGCGCGACCCTGGTCGCCCGCAAGGACCAGCTCGACCGGCTCAAGGCGATGGTCGAAGGGCTCGGCGAGGCGGGTTATGGGGGGCTGCTCTGAGGCGGCCCCCGCCCCCTCCCGTCGGGCGTTCCCGATCGATTCGGGCCGCCGGGGCTCGGCCCCTTCCGGCACGATCAACCCCCGGGTAGAGTGGGAGCCTGACGGATGTCGAAGGCTTGGCGGCTCGCCGGGGGGGCGATCGTGACAGGGACGACCGAGGCGCTGGGACGGATGATCGTGGCGGGGTTCGTCGTCGGCGCCGTCGCGCTGGCCTCGGCCCACGTCCGGGCCCAGGACATGGGCCTCGAGGGCGAATCCGCCGAGGTCGAGAGCGAGGCGACCCGACGGTTCCGGGAATTGACCGACCCGGACGCGAAGGCCGAGCGGGAGGGGGACGCCCTCAAGCCGCCCTTCGAGTTCTACCGGACCCAGGTCGCCCCGTTCGACGTGCTGACCTTCGTGAAGCCGAACCACTGGGCCTCGCTGACCCAGGAGCTGCAGGCCAACCTGTTCGACTACGAGGGCAGGCTCCGGACCGCCCCGGTCGCCCTCAGGGACATGCCGCGATCCGTCGTCTTCCGCAGGGACGCCCGGCTCGTCGAGGGTGAGCCGATGCGGCTGAGCTGGCCCGCCTTCCTGCCGATGGAGACCAAGGCGCTGGACATCGAGCTCGTCCGCCCCGGCGCGCTCCGGCCGGACGACTCGACCCAGGCCCCGCTGCTGCCGATGCCCGCCCACCAGATGCTGGTCGTCGTCCTGTCCGACGACCCGCTGATCTACGACTACTGGAAGCGCTACCAGGCCCTGGTGCCGGCGACGACCGACATGGCCGACCAGCAGCTCGTCGACCGCCGGACCTATTACCGGCTGGTCGTCCCCCAGGAGGCGAACCGGCCGAATCTCTCGTCCCACCCGTTGACCTGGACGACCATCAGCCACGTCATCTGGGACGGCTTCGACCCGAACGACCTGGACGCCGGGCAGCAGCGGGCGATGATCGACTGGCTGCACTGGGGGGGCCAGCTCGTCATCGCCGGGGGGGCCGGCGCCCCGCTTCAGCCGCTGGTCAACGTCGAGAGCTTCCTCGCCCCGTACCTGCCGGCCGAGCCCTCGGGGGAGAACCTCACGCTCGGCGAATCGGACCTCAAGGGCCTGGCCTCCCTCTACCTGCCGCCGATCTGGAAGGCGGATCGCCTGGCCAGCCCGTCGGCCGATTACTCGAACCCGATGCAGGCGCGACGGGGGGCGATCAACGACCGCCTCGGCTCGCGATACGCCCCCCCCGAGCCGATCGACCTGCCCCCCGATCGCCCGATGCAGCTGACGGGCCTCTCCCCCCTGGCCGACGACGTCCAGTGGATCACCGACGACCAGGGCCGGCGTTTCGGCGCCGAACGCCGGGTCGGGCGGGGACGCATCCTGATGCTGGGGATCGACCCGAAGGAGTCGGCCTTCCAGCGTTGGGCCGGCAACGACACGTTCATCCGCCGGGTCGTCCTGCGACGGCCCGAGGACCGCTGGAGGCCGCTCGACCCGAACGACAATTTCATGCTCTCGGGCCCCGAGCTGAGCTGGTACCGCCTGCTGGGCCGGGACCTCGAGCCAGTCCCCCCGGCCCCGATCGAGGGCGTGGACGTGGCCATGACGACGGCGGCCAACCCCTTCGGCCCCGGCCCGGTGGCCGACCCGATGCTGGAGCAGACCCCCGAGGCCCCGGTCGCCGCCTGGCTCGACTCGGCCAAGCTGCCCGCCCTGGCCCGCACGACGCTGGTGGAGGCGTCCGGCATCGAGGTGCCCGGCGCCCCGTTCGTGCTCCGGATCATCGTGGCGTACGTCGCCGCCTTGGTCCCCCTGAACTGGCTCGTCTGCCGGTTCGTGTTCCGCCGCCGGGAACTCGCCTGGGTCGTCGTCCCGCTGCTGGCCTTCGGCTTCGCCGGGGCGGTGGAGCGCGCCGCGGCGATCGACTCCGGATACGAACGGGCCTGCGACGAAATCGACCTGCTGGAGATCCAGCCCGGCTACCCCAGGGGCCACCTCAGCCGGTTCTCGGTGCTCTATTCGACCGGCCGCCAGAACTTCACCATCTCGTTCCCCGGCGAGCCGTCGGCCCTCGCGTTGCCCCTGAACGCCAACCTGACGATCCGGGGCGAACAGGTGACCGAGTCGACCTGGCAGTCGACCCCGGGCCCCGAGCTGATCGACTTCCGGGTCGAGCCCCGGAGCCTGGCGATGTTCCGGGCCGAGCAGATGATCGACCTCCGGGGGGGGATCGCCCTGCAAAGCCCCGCCGACGGCCCCCGGGCGATCGTCAACCAGACGACCCTGGAACTGCGGGACGCGGTCCTCGTCGACGTGGCCACCGGCGGACAGGGCGGGGAGAACCGCTACACGCCGATCGGCACCATCGCGCCCGGCGGGCGCGTCCCGCTGCCCGCCTCGGATGCGTCGTTCTCCGAATATCAGCCCGTCGGCTCCCCCGATCGGCCCGACTGGGCCGCCCTGGACGACTTCCTCGATCCGCTCTGCTCCTACAACTGGGGGAAGCCCGAGGACGCCGGCGAGCTGAGGCTCGTGGCCTGGGCGGCCGGGCCGATGCCGGGCCAGGAGCTGAATCCGGGCGTCGACCGCCACCGGGGGTTCACCCTGGTCGTCACCCACCTGCGATACGCCCCCCCCCCGCCGCCGGACTTGCCGATCTACACCTCCGTCGCATCGGACGCCTTCGGCGCGATCGACCCCGAGCAGGACTCCCGGGAGCCAGACCGGCCATGATCGAGGTGCGGAACTTCACGAAGCGTTACGGCGACTTCGTGGCCGTCGACGACCTCAGCTTCACCATCGGGGAGGGCGAGATCTTCGGCTTCATCGGCCCCAACGGCGCCGGCAAGAGCACGACGATCCGCTTCCTCGCCACCCTGCTGAGGCCCAGCTCCGGCGAGGGCTACATCGCCGGGCACTCGGTCGTCGACGACCCGATGGCCGTCCGCAAGCTGATCGGCTTCATGCCCGACGACTTCGGCGTCTATGACGGCATGAAGGTCTGGGAGTTCCTGGATTTCTTCGCCGTCGCCTACAAGATCCCCCGGGGTTCCCGCAAGAAGATCATCGCCGAGGTCCTGGAGCTGCTCGACCTGACCCACAAGCGGGACGACTACGTCAACGGCCTCTCCAAGGGCATGAAGCAGCGGCTATGCCTGGCCAAGACGCTGGTGCACGACCCGCCGGTCCTGATCCTCGACGAGCCGGCCTCCGGGCTCGACCCCCGCGCCCGGGCCGAGATGAAGGCGCTGCTGTCCGAGCTGCGGTCGATGGGCAAGACGATCCTCGTCTCCAGCCACATCCTGCCCGAGCTGGCCGACTTCGTCACCTCGATCGGCATCATCGAACGCGGCAAGCTGCTGGCGGCGGGCAGCGTCCAGGAGATCCAGCGGACCCTGCGGTCGCACCGCCGCCTCCAGATCCGGGTGACCGACCCGGATCTCGCGCAGGCCGAGGCGATCCTCCGGGCCGACAGCAAGGTCCGGGACATCACCAGCTACGACCACACCCTGACGGCCGAGGTCGACGGCGGCGACACCGAGATGGCCAGGCTGCTCCAGCACCTGGTCGGCTCCGGGGTGGGGGTCCAGTCCTTCTCCGAGGTCGAGATGACCCTCGACGAGGTGTTCATGACGGTCACCAAGGGCATCGTCAACTGACCGAGATCGAAGCCAATCGAGCGCGCGAGGCGAGCCTCGACCCATGATCTTCCGAGACAACCCCGTCCTCACCCGAGAGCTGCTGGTCAACCTCCGCTCCTCTCGGTCGTTCCTGCTGCAACTCGCCTACGTCGCCTTCCTCGGCGTGGTCGTCTACTTCGCCTGGCCGGCGGGGTCGGAGGCGACCAACCAGGTGGGTCCAGGCGTCTCCCAGCGCCTCTTCAACCTCTTCTTCCTTGGGCAATTCTTCCTCGTCGCGCTGGTCGCCCCCACCTTCGCCTCCGGCAGCATTTCCGGGGAGAAGGAGCGGAAGACCTACGAGATGCTGCTGGCGAGCCCCCTGGAGCCGTCGACGATCCTCGTCGGCAAGCTGCTCAGCTCGCTGACCTACCTGGTGCTGCTGATCATCTCCAGCCTGCCGCTGATGATCCTCTGCTTCCTGCTGGGCGGCATCCTGCTGTCGGAGATCACCCGGGCGTATCTCGTCCTGATCCTGGCGGCGGGGACCTTCGGCCTGATCAGCGTCGCCTGCTCCAGCTTCTTCGGGCGGACCAGCTCGGCCCTGGTGGTGAGTTACCTCGTGATCCTCCCGCTGGCGCTGGTCACGGTGACGGTGACGCAGACCGACGACGTGATCTTGCGGGATTTCGTCTCGATCGCCGTGCTGCCCCCCTGGTGCCTCGCCATCTGGGTGATCGTCGGCCTGATGATCAACCGCCGGCTGCTGTTCCCCCCCGACGTGGGGAGCGAGGGGAAGGAGGTGGTCGACGAGGAGGAGGAGATGAAGTACGCCGTCGGGGTGGTGATCGACCGCGATCTCTTCCCCGACATGCTCTTCGCCCCGGCCAAGCGCACCGACCTGATGCCCGACGGCACCAATCCCGTGCTCGACAAGGAGCTCCGCAGCGAGATCTTCAGCCAGGGGACCCTGATGCTCCGCCTGGTCATCCAGGTGAGCATGTTCCTGTCGATCCCGCTGATGGCCTACCTGCTCTTCCTCAGGCCGGAGTTGGCGGGCTACTACGTCGGCTACGTCCTCATGTTCAACCTGCTCGTCGGCCCGGTCTTCTCCTCCGGCAGCATCACCCAGGAGCGCGAGCGAAAGACGCTCGGACTGCTGCTGACGACGTTGCTACAGCCGGGGACGATCGTCATCGCCAAGCTGCTGGCCTCGGCCCGGGTGTCGACGGTCCTGACCTTCCTGCTGACCGAGCAGCTGCTGCTGGCCTACGTCCTGATCCCGGAGCTGCGGGACCGGTGGTGGACGCTGCTCATCTTCCTCACCCTGATCGCGGCGACCTGCCTGATGACCTCGTCGATCGGGCTCCTCTGCTCGGCGCTGAGCCGGAGGACGCCGGTGGCGATGGTGATGACCTATCTCGTCCTGCTCGTCCTGTTCATCGGCCCGGTCGGCCTAGTCTGGTACCTCCAGGGTTACACGACGCTGCCGGAGGAGCGGCTCGCCTCGCTGACGGTCACCAGCCCGTTCGCGGCCGCCTTCAGCATCCCGATCCCTTCGTCCGACGACGGCAAGCCCTACGTCCCGAGCTTCCTCGGCTCCACGTCGCTGGACTTGCCCGCTTCGACCGGCATCCGCGTGCCGATCTGGGCGGCGTTCCTGGCGATCACCCCGGTCTTGATCCTCGTGCTGAACGTGTTGACATACATCGCCTTCCGCCTCCGCTGGTGGAAGGCGGGGATGACGATCTGACCCGACGGGAGGTCTCACCGCCCGCCCGGCCGCCGGTCATCGTCCGGGCAATCGGCCGTCGTCGAGGTACCACATCCGGTCGGGACCCCGGGAGAGGGTCGTCTCGGCCCGGGCCGAGTGCAGGGGCCCGTCCGCCTCCCGACCCCGGAGGAAGACGGCGATCGAGTACGACGCCTCGATCGCCTCCAGACCCGCGCTCTTGTCCGCCTTGAAGTCCTCGATCCGGACGCTCAACGGCGTCAACCTGCCGACCTCGCCGGCCTTCAGCCCCGAGACGAGGCCGGCCCAGTACTCCCGGAAGGCCGGGAACGAGCCGAAGCCCGCCCCGGTACGGCCGGCCGAGCTGAGCAAGAGCCACATGCGGCGATAATGCGGGACGTGGTGCGAGAGCGCCGCATAGTAGTCGCGGATCGCATGCTCGGGCGTCATCCGGACGGGCCGTTCCAGGGTGATCGCGATCGGATACGCCAGGAGCACCGCGATCCCGAGGCCGATGAAGGCGGTCGCGATCGAGGCCGCCCAGCCCCCGAGCGACAGGGAGAGGTACGCCAACGCGGCCGTCGCCAGCAGGGCCAGGCCGATCGGGGCGAGCGTCGGCCCCCACTCGGCCATCCGGCTCCAGGGCTGGTCGACCGTCGCCGGCGACAACTCCACCTTCGGTTTCCGGGCCGGGTGCGGTCGGGGGGCCGACGGCGGGGCCTCAGTCGGCATCGGGACTTCGGGAGGGAGCGAGGCCGGCGCCTCCTCGACCGGGGAAGGACCCGGGGGCGGCCCGTGATCGGCGAGATCGTAGCCGCCCGGGTCGGGCTCCGGCCCGGCGGAGGGCTCGGGGTCGGGGCCCTGATGATCGCGGTCGTCGAAGAAGGCCGAGGCGTCGGCGATGGGGCGATCGTCCTGGGGGTCGGGCATTTCGGGGGTTCCTCCCTCGCGGTCCGGGTCCTCGGGATGGGTCGATCCGGGACCCCCGGATCGCCCGTCGCCGGCGGGGAAACTCCAGGGGGACGAGCCGGACCGTCCCGGATCCCGGGCCGATCCACAGGTCGAGCGAGGCCCGGCGCGACCAGTCGACGCCGATCGGGTTGCGGAGAACCTCGACGACGACCACGGGCCGGCCATCGGGCAGCCGGATCGGGCAGGGGACTACGACCCCCTCGCCGAGCTTCTCCCGGCAGGAGAATGTTAGGGATGGCGTCGAGGACGTCTAGCGGCTCCGCGGTCTTCGCGGGGACGACGCATCTCGGACCGATCGACCCGACGGTCGGCCGGGAGTGCTCGTGATTCGACCGGACGAGGCCCGGGGGAGTGCCAGTTCCGCTGCGGGCCCTCCTGCTTTAGAATCGCCGTGATGAACCGGATCCTCGGACTCGACTTCGGCCTGCGTCGCGTCGGCGTGGCGGTGAGCGACCCCGATCGTCGCATCGCCTCCCCGGTCGAGGTGTACGAACGCCGGGCCGATCGGGCCGATTCCGGTTATTTCCGGGCGATGGTCGAGGAGTATCGGGTCGACCGCATCGTCATCGGCCTCCCGCTGCTCGGCCACGGGGACGAGGGCCCGTCGGCGAGGCTCGCCCGGGCGTGGGGAGCGTGGCTCTCCTCCCAGACGGGCGTGCCGGTTTGGTTCGTCGACGAGCGGTATACGACGGTCGAGGCCGAGGAATTGCTCCGGTCGGGCGGCCTGAAGGCGAGCCGGAGGCGGTCCCTGCGGGACATGGTCGCGGCACAACTCTTGCTCCAGGCGTATCTCGACGCCGGTTGCCCCGAGGCCGATCCCCCCGCCTCGCCGCTCGACGACCCGGGGCAGGCCTCCGAGGAGGGCGACGTCTCGTGAGCACCCTGATCATCGGCTGCGGCTATCTCGGCGTCAGGGTCGCCCGGCGGTTGCGGGAGGACGGGCATCGCGTCTTCGGGACCACCCGCTCCCGGGCCCGGGCCGAGGCCCTGGCCGCCGAGGGGATCGAGCCGATCCTCGCCGACGTGCTCGACCGCGACTCCCTCTCTGGCCTCCCCTCGGTCGATCGGGCGTTCTACTGCGTCGGCTATGACCGGGGGTCAGGTGTGCCCATCGGGCACGTCTACGTCGACGGCCTCCGCCACGCGCTCGGCCGGCTGGCCAACCGGGCACGGCGGCTCGTCTACGCCAGCTCGACCGGCGTCTACGGCGATCACGGGGGCGGATGGATCGACGAGGAGGCCGCCCCCGACCCGGGGACCGAGTCCGGCCGGGCCTGCCTCCAGGCCGAGGCCGCGCTCCGGGAGTTTTCCCAGGAGTACACCTACCCGGCCTCGATCCTGCGGTTCTCCGGCCTCTACGGCCCGGGCCGCGTGATGCGGCGCGACGCCATCCTCGCCGGCGAGCCGATCCCCTCGGATCCCGAGGCCTACCTGAATCTCGTCCACGTCGACGACGCCGCCTCCGCGGCGGTCGCCGCATTGCGCGTCGCGAAGCCCGGCCCGCTCTACCTCGTCAGCGACGACCGGCCCGTCACCCGCGCCGAATTCTACGCCGAGTTGGCGACGCTCCTCGGCGGCCCCGAGCCCCGATTCACGACCCCCCCGGGCCGGGGACCGGTCCGGGGGGACTCGAACAAGCGCGTTTCCAATCGACGGATGAAGCGGGAACTGGGCCTGACCCTCGCCTACCCCGACGTCTCGACCGGGCTCCCCGCCGCCCTGGCCGCGGAACGGCGCGAGCGAGACGGGCCATCCGGGGCCTGACGGATCCTCGACGCGAACGACCAGGGCAATACCATGAGCGACTCCACCGCCAGGCGACCGGGCATCCTCAACGCCGTCGCCCTGTCCAGCATCCTCCTCTCCTTCCTCAATGTCGTCTGGATCGCGGTCATCGCCGCGGTCGCGGCCATCGCCGGGGTGGCGGGATGGCTGCTCGGGCCGGTGGTGGGCGCCCTCGGTTCCCTGGTCGCCGCGCTAGTCATCCTCGTCCTGGTGCTGCAATCGATCCTCAGCGTCCTGCTCTTCGCCGCCGGCTGGAAGACCTGGGGGGGCGACCCGGGGGGCCGCCCGCTCCACCTGGCCTGGGCCTGGACGACCGTGGTGCTCGACTTGGTCGATCTCGCCTTCACCGCCGGGATTGACGGCGGGGCCTGGATTCGCTTAATCTATGCTATTGGCCTCATCATGGTGATGAACCGAGATGATGTTCGCGCCTACTTTGATCATTACCCCGGTCGGCCCTCCCAGGCGAAACCTGCGGCGCGGGACGATTGGTCGTGATTGATGGGTTCCCCGGACCCCGAGTCGAAGCCGCGTGAGCAGATTCGCTCGCCCTCGAGGGTAGTTGGCTCCCCAATCGGGTTCCGTGGCTCATGCCACCGGGCGATCGTTGCCTCCCGAATCCTCGCCTCATCGGGATCAACCCGAGACTGCCCGATTCCTAGGCAGGGGATGCATCCCGGTGGCAATTTGACAGGGACGATTTCTCGTTCTTTCAATCCTGGGGTCGCGGTCCGAGAAATCTCGACCGCCGCAACCCGCGTTTTTCCAGCAAGAACCGGCGATTCACCCGGTCGATCCCGGTTTCCGTGAACCCGGTTCGCGGTTTTGGCATCCGGTTTTCGTTGGCAGTCCAATGTTTTCATCCCCGATGAACGCCCTGCGCCCCAAATCACACTCCGGAGGACGATCGGAAGGTCGCATGGTCATGGGTAGCCCTGGTGAACATCCCGATCGCGTCGAGCAGCTCCGGAATCTGATGGAGCGTCTCAGCGCCCCCGAGCTGACGCTGGTCGAGGCGAAGGCCCTCCGGCCTTGCCTGTCGGACCTCCTGGATTCCGGGCTACCGAGCAGGGACGCCTCGAAGGCCACGGGCCGGTCGAGCATGGCGCCCCGGCCGGAATGCTGAATCCTTCGGCCGAAGCGCGCCCGGAGGCGACCGGGACTTGATCCTCGCCATCCGCATCGGTTAAACCGGAGTCGAACCGCGATCCGCCGCGGACGCCCCATCGACCCCGACCGAGCGAGGCCCGCGACCCACCCCCGATCGATCGTCGGTCGATCGTTCCGCGCCTACGCCTCGGCGAAGAGGCATCGCCGATCATGACCCGATCCGTCCGGCTCCCGGTCGCCCTGGCGATCCTGGCCCTCGGGCCGTCCTCTCCTGCGCAGGAGTTCCCCGAACCCTATGACTCGCAGGACCCCGGGGCCGGGCTGCCCTCCGCCGCCGAGGCCCTGGAGGGGATGCGCCTCCCCGAAGGGTTCCGGGCGACCCTCTTCGCCGCCGAGCCCGACGTCCGGCAGCCGATCGCCCTGGCGACCGACCCCAGGGGACGGCTCTGGGTCGCCGAGAACTACACCTACGCCGAGCACGAGCGGAATTTCGACACCGACCTGCGAGACCGGATCCTGATCCTCGACGACCTCGACCGCGACGGGCGATTCGATCGCCGGACGGTCTTCTGGGACCGGGGTGTCCGGCTCTCCAGCGTGGAGGTCGGCTTCGGCGGCGTCTGGGCCCTCTGCGCCCCGTACCTGCTCTTCATCCCCGACCGGGACGGCGACGACCGCCCCGACGGCGAGCCGGTCGTGGTGCTCGACGGCTGGGATGCCGACACGATCCGCCACAACCTCGTCAACGGGCTCCGATGGGGCCCGGACGGCTGGCTCTATGGCCGGCACGGCATCCAGGCCACCTCGCTCGTCGGCCCCCCGGGCGCGGCCGAGTCCGACCGGGTCGCCATGAACTGCGGCGTCTGGCGCTATCACCCCACCCGGAAGGTCTTCGAGGTCGTCTCCCGGGGCACCACCAACCCGTGGGGCATGGACTGGGACGAGCGCGGCCAGCTCTTCTTCATCAATACCGTCATCCCCCACCTCTGGCACGCCATCCCCGGTTCCTATTACGAGCGGATGTACGGCGAGCACGCCAACCCCCACCTGTATGCCCTGATGGGACAGACCGCCGACCACGTGCACTGGGATACCCGGGAGTCGTGGGACTTCATCCGCGAGGGGGGGGTCTCCGACACCACCGACCGGGCCGGGGGCGGGCACGCCCATTCCGGCATGCTGATCTACCAGGGGGACGACTGGCCCGAGGAGTATCGCGGTGACGTCCTCGCGCTGAATTTCCACGGCCGTCGGATCAACCGGGACCGTCTCGAACGCTTCGGCGCCACCTACGCGGCCCGCCACCTGCCGGATCCGGTCCGCTGGTCCGACCCCTGGTTCCGGGGCGTCGAGCTGGTCTCGGGCCACGACGGGTCGGTCTTCGTCGCCGACTGGTCCGACACCGGCGAGTGCCACGAGAACGACGGCGTCCACCGCTCCTCGGGCCGAATCTACAAGATTTCCTTCGGCGATCCCGAGGTGCCGGCCGTCCCCGACGTCTCGGCGGTCGACGACCGGGGGTTGGTCGAACTCCTCGGCCACCCGAACGCCTGGTACGCCCGGCAGGCGAGGCGGATCCTCCAGGAGCGGGCTCACGCCGGTCTCGACCTCTCCGCCATCGCCGACGACTTGCAGGGCTCGGTCGAGGCGTCGCCCGACGAGGTCCTGCGGCTGCGGGCGCTCTGGTCCCTGTTCGGCATCGGCGGGACGACCGAGGAGTGGATCCGATCGCTGCTCGACGACCCCGACGAGCACGTCCGGACCTGGGCCGTCCGGCTCCTGGTCGACCGCGGCCCCCCCTCGGGCGAGACGATCGATGCGTTCGAGCGACTGACCGAGCGTGAGGAGTCGGGCCTGGTGCTGACCTACCTCGCGTCGAGCCTGCAACGGTTGCCGGTCGGGCGTCGCTGGCCGATCGCCGAGTCGATCGCCTCGAAGTCTGCCTTCGCCGACGACCCGGTCCTCCCGCTGATGCTCTGGTACGGGATCGAGCCGGCCGTGCCGGGGGACCCCGACCGGGCCTGCTCGGTCGCCGGTTCGGCCCGGTTCGGCCCGGTCTCCCGGTTCATCGCCCGGCGGCTGACCGCCGAGATGGCCGATCGGCCCGAGGCGGCCGCCCCGATCGTCGCCCTCCTGGGACGCACCGAGGATCCGGGGATCCGGTTCGACCTGCTGTCCGGCATGGCGGACGCCCTCCGGGGCCTCCGGCGGGCCGAGCCCCCCCCGGGCTGGGCCGAGGCGTCCGAGTCGCTGTCGGCGTCGGAGGATGCCGAGGTCCGCCGGCTCACCCGAGAGCTCGCCGTCGTCTTCGGCGACGGGAGGGCGATGGAGGAACTCCGGGCGATCGCCTCGGATCCGGACGCCGATCCCTCGGCCCGGAGGGATGCGATCGGTGCGATGGTCCGGGGACGGGCCGAAGGCCTGTTCGAACTGCTCGGCGGCCTGCTCTCGGAGCGAGACTTGGCGACGGACGCCGTCCGGGGGCTGGCGACCCTGGACGACCCGGAGACCGTCCCGCTGCTGCTCGATCGGATCGGCCGGCTCCAGCCCGGGCCGAGGCGTGAGGCCCTCAACGCCCTCGCCTCGAGGCCCGAGTCAGCCTCAGCGATGCTCGACGCGGTCGAGGCCGGGCGGATCGACCGGGAGGAGTTCTCGGCCTTCCTCGTCCGGCAGCTCCGGACGCTGGGCGACCCTACGCTTGAGCGTCGGGTCGCCGCGATCTGGCCCGAGTATCGCCCGATCTCCGAGGCGGCCTCGGTGCGGATCGCCTCCTACCGGCTCGCCATGACCCCGGAGCGGCTGGCCGGGGCCGACCCTTCGAACGGACGCTCGGTGTTCTCGAAGACCTGCTCGCAGTGCCACGTCCTCTTCGGCGACGGGGGGAAGGTCGGCCCCGAGCTGACCGGCGCCCAGCGGGGAGACCTCGGCTACCTCCTCGAGAACCTCGTCGACCCCGGGGCCACCCTCGGCGAGGACTACCGCATGACCGTCTTCGCCCTCGCCGACGGCCGGGTCGTCAACGGCCTGGTCGCGGAACAATCGGATCGGACCGTCACCATCCAGACCCCGACCGAGCGGATCGTCGTTCCCCGGGACGAGATCGAGGACCGGCGCAAGTCCGACCAGTCGCTGATGCCCGAGGGGCTGCTCGACCCGCTCTCCGAGGCGGAGGTCGCCGACCTGATCCGATACCTCCAGGGCCCCGGCCAGGTCCCACTTCCCGAGGGACAGCCCGCCTCATCCCCCTGAACGGCCCGACCCCGCGGCTTCCGCCTCCCGGGCGTGGCGTGCGGCCCCACCCGGGCGTATCGTCGGGGGATGCGACCGGAGGTCGCCACCCGAGGTGAGAGGGCTCCCCATGAAGATCGCGATCCTGACCAACGAGTACCCGCCGCATATCTACGGCGGGGCCGGGGTCCACGTCGAGTACCTGACCCGGGCCCTGACCCGGGTCGAGCCCGGCCACCATTCCGTGCAGGTGCTCTGCTTCGGCGAGCAGTCGTTCCGGGATGGGAACCTCTCGGTCAAGGGGATCGAGCCGGACACCTCGATCCCCTTTCGGGACCCCCGGCACAAGAAGTTCAACGAGACGATGGGCCGCAACCTGATCATGGCCGGGATGCTGGAGGACGTCGACGTCGTCCATTGCCACACCTGGTACAGCCACCTCGCCGGCTGCCTGGTGAAGCAACTCTCCGGCGCGAAGCTCGTGCTGACCACCCACTCGCTGGAGCCGCACCGCCCCTGGAAGCGGGAACAGCTCGGCACCGCCTACGACGCCAGCACCTGGGTGGAGCGCACCGCCTACCAGAACGCCGACGGGGTGATCGCCGTCTCGGAGTCGATGAAGTCCGACGTGAACGAGCTCTACGGCGTCCCCTTCGAGAAGATCCGGGTCATCCACAACGGGATCGATCTCGACCAGTACCACCCGACGATCGACCCGGCAGTGCTCGACCGCTACGGCATCGACCGCTCCCGCCCCTTCGTCCTCTTCGTCGGCCGGATCACCCGGCAGAAGGGGATCATCCACCTGGTCGACGCGATCGCGCACCTCAAGTCCGACGTCCAGGTCGTCCTCTGCGCCGGCGCCCCGGACACGGAGGAGATCGGCCAGGAGATGGCGGAGCACGTCGAGAAGGCCCGGGCCGAGGCCCGTTGTCCGATCCTCTGGATCCCCAAGGTCCTGCCCAAGGAAGAGATCATCGCCCTGTATTCCCAGGCGGCGTTGTTCGTTTGCCCCTCGGTCTACGAGCCGTTCGGGATCATCAACCTGGAGGCGATGGCCTGCGGGACCCCGGTGGTCGCCTCGGCCGTCGGCGGGATCATGGAAGTGGTCGTCCCCGATCGGACCGGCCTGCTCGTCCCGTTCGAGCCACGGGGCGAGGGGGACACCCACCCCCACGAGCCGAAGGACCCCGCCCGGTTCGCCGCCGACCTGGCCTCTGCCATCGACCAGCTCCTCGGTGACCCCGCCCGGCTCCGGGAGATGGGGGAGCGGAGCCGGGAGCGGGTCGAGCACTACTTCAGCTGGACGAGCGTCGCCCGATGGACCATGGACTTCTACTGGGACCTCGTCCAGGCCTGAGGATTCCCATCGGGAGGTCGGGCATCAGGTCGGGGGATTTGGCGGGCGGGAGCCGCCGCGCGGGAAGCACTTCGGTTCGATCACCCACCCGACGATCTTCTCGACCCTCAGCCCCTCGCCGGCCGGGCCGGTCGCTCTTCGCCCCGGAGCAGCGCCGCCCCGAACGTGAAGCCGGCGCCGAAGGCGGTCAGGCCGATCGATCGGGGCAGGGCCCCCCGGGAGGCGAGGTCGGCCAGCGCCAGCGGGATGCTCGACGACGACGTGTTGCCCACATCCCTGAGGTGGACGAAGGCCCGACCCGGGTCGAGCCCCAGCCTCATCCGGATGTCGTTGATGATCCGAGCGTTGGCCTGGTGGGGCACGATAAGGTCGAGCTCGCCGGGGGAGACGCCATCGGCCTCGCAGGCGGACCCGAGCAGGGAGATCATGCGGCGGACCGCCTCGGCATAGACCCGGAGGCCGTCCATCGCCAGGAAGCCATCTCCACCGGCGGGCACCCGGAGGATCTCCCCAGGCTCTCCCCGGGAGGAGAGGACCGGCCTCCGGAGCCTCCCCAGCGTTGGGACGCCTCCCGGAGGGGCGTCCGGGCCGAGGACGACGGTGGCGGTCGCGGCGTCGCCGAAGAGGATAGCGGTGTCGAAGTCGCCGGGATCGGCCAGGGGGGAGAGGGCCTCGGCCGTCAGGAGCAAGACCCGGGAGTCCGGCCGAGCCTGGGTGAAGTCGAAGGCGTTGGCCAGGCCGAACAGGTACCCGGAGCAGGCGGCGGCCAGGTCATACGCCGGGACCTCGGGCTTCGTCCCGGTCGCCTCTCCCAGGGCGTGGAGCACCCGGCAGGCCAGCGACGGGGAGATCACCCCGGGCGTCCCGGTGCAGCAGATTATTAGGTCGAGATCCGTCGGGGAAAGTCCGGCGACGTCGAGCGCCGCCCGGGCCGCGGCCTCGGCGAGCGACTGTGCCGACTCCCCCGGGCCGAGCCGCCTCCGGGACGCGATGCCGGTCCGCTTGAGGATGTCGGCCTCGGTCCACCCGGGTAATCTCGCGAGGAGGTCGGCGTTGCGGACGACCGCCGACCCGAGGCAAACGCTCGGGACGCCGAGCCTGATGGTCGCGTCGACCGTCGAGGTGCCGGTGACGATCGCCGAGGGGGCTCGCCGCCGGAGGACCGGGCGTCCGTGTTCCTCCCGGGTCGGCCGACGGCGGGGGAGCCCGGACGGCGTCGAGCTCGCCTCGATTTCCAGCAGGGGGGATCCGACCCGGACGGCCTCCCCCTCGGCGGCGGAAAGCCGGGAGACCTGGCCGTCGATCGGGGAGACGAAGTCGAAGACGGCCTTGTCGGCGACGAGTTCGGCGATCGGCTCGCCCGATCGGACCGAGTCCCCGGGGCGGACCTTCCAGGAGAGCACGGTCACCGACTCGTCCGCAGGGCTGGTCCCCCTCGCCTCGATGGTCGTCGCCCGTGAGCCCACGCCGACGCCCCCGAGGTCCCAGCTCAATTCCAGGCCGAGCAGCCCCGCCGCGGCTTCCAACGTTCGCCGGAACGACGGCAGAATCTCGAGCTGCGCCGAGAAGTTGCAGGGGATGTACGTGTCCGGCCTGGCGACCCGACGGCACCGGACCGCGGGCCCGACCGACTCGGCCACGTCGGCGACCACCTCGGCACCGAAGCCGACGGTGAGGTTGTCCTCGTGGACCACCAGGAGCCGGCCGGTCCGTCGGGCGGAGTCCCGGACGGCGTCCCGGTCCCAGGGGGAGAGCGACCGGAGGTCGATCACCTCGACCCCGAGGCCGACCTGATCGGCGATCGCGTCGGCCACCTTCTCCGCGAGGGCAACCGTCGCCCCCCAGCAGACAAGGGTCAGGTCGTCCCCGCGTCGGGCGTACCGTGCCCGGCCGGGCAGGGCGAGCTGCCCGATCACGTCGGCCGAGGTGGTGCGGTCCCGGTCGTTTAGCGCAATCTTCGGGTAGAAGAGGATCGTCGGCCGGCCGGATTCGAAGGCGGCGTTGAGCAACCCGGCGGCATCCGGGGCGGTCGAGGGCATGAACACGTCCACACCCGGGACGTGGGCCGCGAGCGACTCCATCGTCTGCGCGTGGAACGGGCCCAGGCCGGGCCGGTAGCCGCCGCAGGCGACCATGAGGATGACCGGGCACGAGAAGGTGCCCGCGCTCCGCCACCAGAGGCTCCCCAGCTCGGAGTGGATCTGATTGAACGCAACCGGCAGGAAGTCGGCGAACTGGAGGAAGGCCACCGGCCGCTCCCCGACCATCGCCCGGCCGATCGCCCCGCCGACGATGGTCGACTCCGCCAGCGCCGCATTCAGTACCCGGCCCGGGAACGCCGTGCTCAGGCCCCGGGTCACGCCGAAGACGTCCCCCTTGGGGTCCTCGATGTCCTGGCCGCAGAGCGTCACCCTGGGGTCGCTCGCCAGGCGATGCCGGAGCACCGCTCGGATCGCCTCCAGCATCGTCAGCCGGTCGCCCCCCGGGGTGCCGCGGTATTCCCGTTCGGGGTCGAGCAGCGGGGGAGGGAGCGGGGCCTTGGCGTCCGGGACGGGGTCCGGGTCGGGGGAGGCGAGGGCGGCCTCGACGGCGACCCTCACCGAGGAATCCGCCTCCTCGTCGATCCTCCCCAGCGTGCCGGCCGGGATCCCGCCCTCGATCAGGCGTCGCCGCAGGTTCGCCAGCGGATCACCCAGCCGACGGGCCCGATCGACCTCCTCGGCCGAACGATAGACCCGGTCGTCGTCGGCGTTCGTATGGCTCGTCAGCCGGTCGACCGAGACGACGACGATCGCGGGGCGGCGATCGCCCCTCATCCGGGAGACGACCGGGGCGAGGCCCTCGAACAGCCCGATCGGATCCCGGCCGTCCAGGCGATGGATCGGCAGCCCCTGGTGATGCGTCGGCGGGTCATAACCATCGGGGAGCGAGTAGAAGGTCTTCCCGGCGGTCCGGGTCGAGATCGACAGGCCGTTGTCCTCGACCAGGAAGAGGACCGGCAGCGAGCGCCGGACGGCCTCGGCGATCGCCTCCAGCACCTCCCCTTCCTGGGAGGCGCCGTCCCCCATCGAGCAGAGGACGACCGGCCGGCCGGGCCGGTCGACCACGGCGGCGGCCACCCCCACGGCCTGCGGGGCGTGGTTGCCGACCGGGACGTTCTGGCAGAGGATCTTCAGGGCCGGGTCGCCCACGAACGGCGTCATCTGGCGGCCGGCGGAGGGGGAGTCGGCGCCGGCCACCACGTTGTGCAGCAGGGCCGAGGGGGAGAGCCCCCGGGCGATCCAGAGGGCCTTGTCACGATAGTGCAGGTGCAGCCAATCGTCGTCCGTCAGCAGCCTGGCGAGGACGGCCATCGCCTCGTGGCCGGTGCAGGGGCAGGAGAAGAAGGCCAGGCCCCGGGAGGTGAGGTCGGCCTCAGCGGCGTCGACCCGACGCGCGAGGGCCATCGCCCGGTAGGTGTCGAGCCAGTCGGCCTCACCGATCGGGGCGACCCGGTCCGTGAATCGACGATGGGCGACGTCCGGGGTGGTCGCCCGGCTCCGATCCTGCTGATTCATGTGCATCCCTGGGCCGGATCGATCCGGACTGGCCGGGTGTGTGACGCCGGGCCTTCCGGCCGGCCGGACGAGACGTGTCCGCGTTCGAATGCTCGTACCCGGGGCACGTCGGGCGGTCAGGCCGCCCGGGGCCGGACCTGACGTGCCAGCTCGGTCATCAGGTCGGAGACGACCTCGAAGCCCGGGACCGCGTCCAGGTCCAGTTCGATCGCGTGTTCGTCCTGCAGGTGCATCATGACGGCGACCAGGTCGAGCGAATCCAGGGACAGGTCCTCGACCAGCCTCGAATGGGGATCGATGGCGAGGTCCCGGGCGACCTCGCTGCAGCTCCGGATCGCCCCGCTGACGGAGCTCAACAAGTCCTGATCGCTCACGGGTCACCCCCCAACGCCCCGGCAGCCCAGCGGCCCCCGGCCGCTCCGGGCCGCGAAGGCGACCGACCCGCACCGCCTGCCGGCCGCCCGTCGCCTCGGTCGAGTCGCCCACCGGACGGCTTCCCCAGGAACATCGGATCGGGGGAGGATCCCACTTGAACGCTTGGCGTCGCCCGGCGGCCGACGCCTCGGTCCATGCGGCAATCGGAGCGATCCGGCCTCTCCCCGGCACCCGGCGACACGCCCAGGGGGTTCGATCTCGTCCTCAAACCCCGAGCCCCCGATCGTCCTCGACCCTCACACGCGCGCCATCTCGGGGCACCCTCATGGCTCATCCTCCCGACCGGAAGATGACGTCGTAGCCGATGATCATGATCGCCAGGTCGGCCAGGATATGGCTGAAATAGCAGGGCCAGAGGGACCGTTCGCGGGCGTAGATCGCCGACCAGATCAACGCCCCGAGGAACACGCCGACGCTGCCGAGGAGGACCGCCCCCGGCCCGACCCAGGCCGATAGGGCGATGACGTGATGGACCGTGAACAGCATCGCGGCGACGAGGACGGCCATCGCCCTCCGCGCCGCATTGCCCAGCCCGGGAGGGAGGATCGCCTCGACCTGCCGGTAGACGAACCATCGCCAGACGTATTCCTCCAGGAGCGAATTCACGAAGATGACATAGGCGGACACCAGGACGAACGAGACCGGTCGGTCGAATCCAGTCGAACTCGCCCGCGCCAGCAAGACTCCCGGGTCGAGGATCGGGCGGACCAGGGCATACGTGGCCAGGATCACGGCGAGGAGCGCCAGCCCGGCCGCCAGCCCGATGCCGACCCCCCGTCGCGTCGGCCCCCGGATGTCCAGCGGGGCCCCTTCGACGGATCGCGTCCACACCAGGGGGAGGACGAGCATCCAGATCCGACAGATCCCACTGAAGATCTTCCCCTCGACCCCCGGGAACGCGAACAGCAAGGCGATCACGGCGAGGCTTTGGATGGGGACGAGCAGCAGCAACGCGGCGAGGGCCCGGCCCCGAGGATTCCCGCCGACGCCCGGCGGCCCCTCGTCGTCCTCCCCGCCCCCCACCCTCACGACGACGGGCCGGGGGCGGGCAGGGGACGCCCGGCGAGGCGTCCGGCCGCCTCATCCAGCCAGTCGGCAGGCGGGGGGCCGTACGGCCGGAACCGCTCCATCAGGCCGGCCTCCTCGCTGACGAGCAGGGCCCGGAACATCCCGAGGCGGTTGGCCAGGGGGGAGTCGATCAGCGTCGAGGAGTCTCCCGAGGACATCTGGAAGAGGACCCGATGCTCCAGTTCCCGGAGCGAGGAGCGGTCGAGGGTCCGGTTCAGGTTGTTCAGGGTGTCGACCCAGAGGATCGCGTGGACCCCGTGGACCGGGCCGTCCCGGAGGATCGTGCCGAGCAGCTCGGAGGGCTTGGGCGGCTCGTCGGGGGACCGCGAGGAGAAGCTGAAGTCGTCCTCGGCCTTGCGGAGCTGCCGGAAGCGCTGGAGGTCGTGGATGAGCAGGTAGAGCGGTGGGGCGTCGGTGATCCCCCCGTCCCTCCTCCGCTCGACCTCGTCGGCGACCATGGCCACGCCGGCCTCGACCTGCCCCCAGGGGACGGCCCGGGCGTCGTGGGGCAACCGATCGGCGAGGCCGGGGAGCATCCCCGAGGCGGGATCGTCCGACGGGGTGCCGTCGAGCAGCACGAACCGGGCGTCGGGCCGGTGGGCGGCGAGGCCGAGCATCGAGGTCGCCATCAGGCCCCGGGCCGCCTCCTCGTTCTGGCCGACGATCAGCAGGTGAGAACCCGCCTGCCGGCGGAACCGCACCGCCGTCGGCCCCTTGATCGCCACCGGTTCCCCGAGCCAGGCCGTCGAGGCCTTGGGGGCCGGGTCGGGGTAGGCCTCGGCACCGAGCAGGCCCGACATCGGCTCGTTGTTCGCCACGTCGGGGGAGACGTTCCCCTCGAAGACGATCGGCGGGCGGAACCGGGTGCCCGACCCCCGGGCGAGGTCCGAGACCCGCCGCAGGTACTCCTCCCGCTTCTCGTCGGGCAGCCAGACGACCTGGAAGATGCTGTTCCCCTCGAGCCGGCCGTTGGCGTCGTTGTAGATCGCCTCGCCGGGGCGGGAGAGGAGCCGGGCGGCGGTGTTGTCGTCGCTGAGGATCAGGCTCGCGTCCGACTCGCTGCACTGCAAGGCGATCCGGACGGCCATCTGGCCGATCGTCGCCCTCGCCAGCGAGTAGGCCCCGGCCAGCGTCTGGGACCCCAGGTGCACGTGGATCCCGAACGCCCGGCCCTGGCGGACCAGGCGGTCGAGCAGGAGCGCCGCCTCCTGGGCGAGCGTGTCGTCCTCGACGAAGAACTCCTGGAACTCGTCGACGATGAGCAGGATCCGGGGCATGGTCCGGTCGGGCCGGGCCTCCCGGAACGAGGCCACGTCCTGGGCGCCGGCCTCCCGGAACAGGTCGCCCCGGACTCGAAGCTCCTCGTCGAGCCGCTGGAGCACCGACAGGCCGAATTCGCGCTCGCTCTCGACGGCGATCACCCGGGCGTGGGGCAGCCTGTGCGTGGCATACGCCTTGAACTCGACCCCCTTCTTGAAGTCGATCAGGTAGAACTCGACCTGGTCGGGCGAATAGGCCAGGGCGGCGCTGGTGATCAGCGCGTGCAGCAGGGTCGACTTGCCCGATCCCGTCTTGCCGGCGATCAACACGTGCTGCGCCGTGCCGGATCCGAGCCGGAGCTGCTGCACCTTGGTCGCCCCGGCCCGGCCGATCGGGATCGCCACCCCCCCCGCGCTGCTCTCCTTCCAGTGGCGCTCCGGCTTCGGGGCGAGGAATTCGAAGGGGACCTCGACCCGGCCCGCCCCCTCGGCCCGCCTGCCGACGGCCCGGACGACCTCGGAGAAGACCTCGGGGGGGGGCGGCTCGTCCAATTCGAGCGGGAATCCGCCCTGGTCGGGGTCTCCCCAGCGGAATCTGCCCTCCCGCCATCGGAGGACGGCGCAGTGCCGTTCCAGGTCCTTGGGGTCGATCCCCTGCGGCATCTCCTGCCTCGTGTCGACCGAGACGAGGACGTGGACGCCGCACCTCGGGCCGCTCTGGGCGATGCTCAGGAGGCGGCGGGCGGCGGCCTCGTTGAACCGGACCGGGAAGTCGGCGACGACGAGGAATCGAAACGGCTCGGCCACCTCCCCCGCCTTCGCATTGTATTCCGTGATCGAGCGGTACTCATTACGCAAGTACTTCTGGATCACGTTCTCCATGTGCTCGGTCAGGTCCTGGAGCCGCTGCTCGATGTGCTGCGTCTCGGTCCAGACCCGGCTGGAGACGAGCTGCTCGTCCACGTCGGCCAGGTGCATGAAGGCGGCGAACGTCTGGCCCAGGCCGACGGGGTCGATCATCGTGAACCGCGCCTTGCCCGGGGGGAAGCCGGTGAGGATGCGGAGCATCACCGCCTGCAGCGCCGAGAGGGCGGCGGGCCGACCCTCGGCGTCCGCCTTCAGGAGCAGGGAGCCCCCCTCGGGGCATCGGAGGATCGCCGGGGGCTCGAACCGGTCGGGCAGCCCTTCCATCAGGGCGGGGTCCGCGGGACGCCCCTCGGGGAACATGTCCAGGTCGACCCGGAGCCGTCCGAACCGCAGGGCGGGCGGGACCTCCCCGGGCGGGGTCGAATCCTCCCGGGCGACCGCCTCGAAGGTGGGGAACCGGGTGGTCATCTCCGAATCGACCCGCCCCAGGGCCTCCCCCACCGCGGCCAGCCCGGACCGCCAGCGCCCGGCCAGGGATGAGGACTCGACGTCGGCCCGGGAGGAGGCGTCCTCGAGGGCCCGCTCGTGCTCCAGGAGGATCCGGTTCCGTTCCGCCTCGAACCGGGCCCGGATCTCGGGGCCGAGCCGGGAAGCCTCCTCCCCGAGCCGACGGAGGGCCTCGTCCCGGCCGAGTTCGGCGTTCGAGAGCGCGAGCCGATGGGCCTCCTCGGCCCGGGTGACGGCGTCGTCATATCGACGCCGGGCCTCCTCGGCGGCGGCCCTGGCCCGGTCGTCGGCGGCGACCTGCTCCCGGTCCCGGCGACCCAGCCACTCCTGCTCGGAGGCGCGATGGATCGAGATCTCGCGCTCCCGAGCCAGGGAGGAGAGCCGGGAGGCCCGATCGATCGCCCCGAGCAGGGGCCCGAGGGCCCGTTGCGTTTGGACCTTCGCCGTGGCATGCAGCCAGTACGCCACGACCAGCCCGAGCACCAGCCCCAGCACGCCGACGACCGGGGCGGCCATCGCCCAGCCCCGGAGCAAGCCACCGGCGACCGCCCCCGCCGCCGCCGGCAGGACCGCGATCAGCGCCGGCCTCGCACCCCGGAAGAGGCGGGGGATCGAGAGGCCCCGGAGGTCGTCGAGCCGATCCTCCGCCCCGTCGAGCGCCTGCCCGGCCGCCTCGGCCGAGGGCTCGGGTTCTTCGGCCGACTCCTCGGCCGTCGCCCCCGCCCCTGTCGCGGCCGAGCGGAGCCGGTGGGCGGACAGGTAGGTGTCGACCTCCCCTCGGATCGCCCTGAGCCGGGACTCGACCTCCGAGAGGCGGGCGAGGGCCTTCTCCAGGCGGGTCTTCGCGTCGTTCAGCCCCGCCTCGCAGATCGTGCCGACCTCCCAGCGCTGGTCGGCCTGGGCCTTCTTGATCTCCTCGACCGCGTCCCGGAGCTGCCGTTCGGCCTCGGCCCGCGTCACCCGGAGCGCCTCCTCGGCCTGCCCCCGGGTCGCCTCGAAGGCGGCGCGGGCGGCCTCGGGCTCCTCACGGGCCCGGCGTTCGAGGGCGTCTCGATCGGCCTGGTAACGGGCCTCGTTCGCATTCGAGGCCTGTTTCCGCACCCGATCGGCCGCTTCCAGGCGCCGGGAACGATCGAGGCCGAGCCGGGCCTCGGCCTCGGCCCGATCGGCCACCAAGCGGGCCAGCCCCTTCAAGGCCGAGACCTGGCGACCGACCGGGTCCCGGGGTTGCTCCTGCTGCTCCGACATCAGGCGGTGTCCTCCGATCGGCCCGGATCCGTCACCCTTCGACGACCGGCCGTCCCCGGACGTTCCGCCCTCGCCCGGGAGGCGGCCCGGCGAGATCGATGGCGTCGGCGATCGGCCGAGGCGGTGGGGACGACCCGATCTCCCGATCTTTCCAGGCCCGGCCGGCCCGGACAAGGGGGCCTCGGGGGGAGTCGCCGCCGCGTCCCCCGCCGGCGCGACGATTGAGCGGATCGGGCCGACCGGGTACGCTCGCGGCTCGGGGGCCGGACGGTCCCCTCGACCGACCGAGTCACCCCGGGCACCACCCGACACGATGCCCGATGACATCCAGCACCGATTGGTCGTCGGCCTCCTGCTCTGGTCGCTCGCTTCGCTCGGCGCGGCGACGGTCGGGCTCTATGCCCGGCCGAGCGAATTCTGGCGATCCTTCTGGTTCATGTCCGGGATCTGGGGCCTGATCGACGGCCTCATCGGCTGGTCCGCATTGCTCGGCGAGCCGGGCACGGCCGCCAAGTTGCTGCCAGCCCTGAGGATCAACGCCGGCCTCGACCTGCTCTACCTCGCCTCGGCCGGCGTGCTCCTGAGCCGGAAGGGGCCGATGTTGCGGGGTTTCGGGCTCGGCGTCCTCGTGCAGGGTTCGTTCCTGCTCGCCTTCGACGGTTACTATTGGTGGCGATGTGCCGGCCTCGTCGGCTGATCGACCGTCCGGCCGCCCGGCCGACCCGGGTCGCGAGGGCTGCCGGACGGACCACGCATCGACCCCCGCGTCCCCGCCCGGATCAACCCCATGCTCGAATCCCGAACTCCCGCCCTCCGGCCGATCGCCTCGTGGGGCCTGGCCCTCGTCGTCCTGGCGATCGGGGGGATGATGATCAATTCCCGGTCCCAGGCCCGGCCGATCTCCCCCCAGGCGGGGGATGTCCGGGTCGTCTACGTGGCGACCCCGGCGCCCTCCCAGGCGTCCCAGATCCGCCCGGGGGAGGCGTTGCCCCAGATCCAGCGCCAGGAATGGAGCTCGAACGTCGACGGCCAGGAATTCTCCCGGCGGGTCCAGGCGGCCGCGGCGAGGCTCGCCGCCGAGGGCTATGCCATCGTCTCCGTCACCCCGCTCCTCCGGGGCGAAGCGAAGACCCAGGAGCGGCAGGGTGGGGCCACCGACGTCGGCGTGGGCGGCCTCCCCACCATCATCGGCGGCTTCGGCACGGGCTGGGGGGCCGGGTACTCGGTCACCGATGGGGTCATGATCGTCGGCCAGATGCCCCCCGGATGATCCGAGTCATCGGGCCGCCCCGCCCCGACCCGACGCGACCGGGGCGTGGGACGACCGGACGGTCACCGTCTTACCGACGGCGGGGCGCCGGTCTTTCGACCGGCACGGGATGAGGGATCGGGTCGCCGGACGGCGACCGATCCCTACGAGGGCCCACCCCCGGGCCGATCGATCCCCGGGCCTTCCCCGGCCGACAGGCATCGTCGCAGGGGGGCCCGAAGCTCCCCCAGGAGCCGGTCAAATCGGTCCCGGGCGGCGAGGGTCGTCCCGGGTCCGGGATCCGGGGCGGTCGAGAGGGCGAACTCGACGAGCGCATCCTCCCGGGCGATCGTCCAGCCCAGGCCCGACAGCCAGTTGCGGACCACGACATTCTCCGGCAGGGCCACGGCCCGGAGCCGCTCGATGCCGAGCATCCGGGCCCGCAGGACGAGGACGCCCAGCAGGAGCGTCCCCAGGCCGAGGCCCTGACAGGCGTCGAGCACGGTGACCGCGACCTCGGCCGAACGTCGGTCGTCCCGATCCCGAATCATCCTGCCGCTGGCGAGTCCGTCGAAGGGCGGGTCGGGCGTGTCGAGGGCGCACCAGGCGACGTGGTCGACCTGGTCCACCTCCGTGAAATAGCGCAGCTCGGACTCCGAGAGCCGGTCGCTCGACCGGAAGAAGCGGTACTGCCGGGATCGGTCGGAGAGCAAGTCGAAGGCCGCCTCCAGCCGGGGACGGTCCCCGACTTCCACCGGCGAGAGGAAGACGAGCCGACCGTCCCGGATCGGGAACTCGAAGCCGGGGCGGGGGTGGGCGGGCGGTACGCCTCCCGGACCCCGCTCGGACGGGGCCCCGAACAGCCGGTCGGGGCGGGGACGAGGGCGGAGGATGGGCCTCACGATCGGGATGCGCATGGCGACGGCCCGGTCAGCGGGACTCCTCCCGTCCGAGGTGCCTGTCGGCGAACTCCATGAAGACCTCCCAGTCTCGCATCGTCACGTCATGCTCCCCGGGGCGGACGTGGTAGCCGATCGTGCCCCCGACCAGCTCGTTCACCGGGGGCATCTCCTCGACCCCCGCGATGCCGTCGGTGCCGAGCAGTTCGAAGACCGGGCTCGCGTGGTAGGCCGAGAGGAACTCGCCCCTCGGGTCGGCCCAGAGGTCCCCCTCGGCCGAGCAGACGAGCACAGGCCTGGGGGCGATCAGGGCGATCAGCATGTGCTGGTCGAACGGCAGGGAATCCTCGTCGGCATTGAACTCGTTGAAGGTGTCGCTGAACCAGTGGGGGAAGGACGTGTTGATCCGCTCGACCGTCTCACCGAACCGCCTCCGGCTCAGGGCGGCGCCACCGCATCCCGAGTCGTTCGAGATGACCAGGGCGAACCGATCGTCCTGCGCCCCGGCCCAGAGCGAGGTCTTCCCCAGCCGGGAATGGCCCAGCACGACGACCCGGGCCCCGTCCACGTCCTCGTCGGTCTCGAGGTAGTCCAGCGCCCGACTGAGGCCCCATGCCCAGGCGCCGATCGATCCCCACTCGTCGGGCAGGGGTCGGTCCTGGCCCTCGGCGTAGAAGAGGGGATGGACCCCGTCCCGCCACTGATCCTTCACGTCGGGGTCGATGTCGAAGTAGAACGCCGTCGCCAGGCCGAAGCCCCGGCCGACGATCTCATCGACCGGCCACCTCCCCCGGCGATCTCCCCGGGACGACTCGTCGGCCCCCTCCGGGATCGTGATGGCCGGGTCCGGGAACACGGTGTGATTCCCCTTGAAGTTCAGGCCGAGGAACGTGGGGACCGGCCCGGTCGCGTCGGCGGGGGTGTAGAGGAGCAGGTCCATCCGGGGGCCATCGGCCCTTCCCGAGAAGAAAATGCGGACCTGCTTGCGCTTCGCCGCCCCGCCGAGGGCGTCGGTGGCCGACTCGATCACCTCCCAGCGCATGGCGTCGGGGCGGCCGCCTGGGGTCTTGCCATACATGAGGCCCTCGAACTGCCGGAGGATCTCCGGGCGCCGGGAATCCCGCCAGCGCTCGGGCGAGGAGATCCTCGAGCCGTCCTCGGCCGTCAAGGGGTCCGGGAGCGTGTAGTCCGGGACCTCCGATTCCTCGTAGTTGGCCCCGGCCGGCTGCGAGACCGCCCGGGAGGGGGAGAGGAGGACGCCCGCGACGAGGACGGCGAGCGGGCAGAGCGAGGCGTGGAGGTTCATCCCTGGGTCCCTCGGCGGCGGAGGCGGGGCCGGAACGCGACGGGCGGGGCCCCCGGCCGGGCCGGGGCCCCCGCCCGTCCAGGATGACGGAACGAACTCAGGCGAGCAAGGCGTCGACGGGATGGGGGTCCTCGACGCCGGTGAGCCTCTGGTCGAGGCCCTGGAACTTGTACGTCAGTCGGCGGTGGTCGATCCCCAGGCATTGCAGGATCGTCGCGTTCAGCTCGTGGATGTGGACGGGGTCCTTCGTCACGTTGTAGCTGAACTCGTCGGTCTCGCCGTGCACGATCCCCGGCTTGATGCCGCCCCCGGCCATCCAGACGGTGAAGCACCTCGGGTGGTGGTCCCGGCCGTAGTTGTCCCGGGTGAGCGCCCCCTGGCAGTAGATGGTCCGGCCGAATTCGCCCCCCCAGACGACGAGCGTGTCGTCGAGCAGCCCGCGCTGCTTGAGGTCCTGGACGAGGGCCCAGCTCGGCTGGTCGATGTCCCGGCACTGGTTGGGCAAGTCGCCGGCGATGTTGCCGTGCTGGTCCCAGCCCCGGTGGAAGAGCTGGACGAACCGGACGTCGCGTTCGGCCAGGCGTCGGGCCATCAGGGCGCAGTAGGCGAAGGTGCCGGGCTTGGTGACGTCCGGGCCGTACATGTCGAGCACGTTCTTCGGCTCGTCGGTCAGGTCCATCAGTTCGGGGACGGAGGTCTGCATCCGGAAGGCCATCTCGTACTGGGCGATCCGGGCCTGGGTCTCGGGGTCGGCGAACTCGTCGTAGTTCTTCTGGTTCAGGGCGCCGAGGGTGTCGAGCATCCTCCGCCGATTCGCCTGGCTCACGCCCGGGGGGTCGGAGAGGAACAGGACGGGGTCGCCGTCGGTCCGGAGGCGGACCCCCTGGTGCTTGCTGGGCAGGTAGCCGGAGCCCCAGAGGCGGTTGTAGAGCGCCTGCGCGTCCTTCCGGCCGGACCAGGTCGGCGTCATCACGACGAAGTCGGGCAGGTTGGCGTTCATCGTGCCCAGGCCGTAGCTGAGCCAGGCGCCGAGGCTGGCGCGGCCGGGCAGCTGGTGGCCGGTGCAGATGTAGGTGATCGCCGGGTCGTGGTTGATCGCCTCGGTGTGCATCGACCGGACGATCGCCAGGTCGTCCACCATCTTCGCCGTGTGGGGCAGCAGCTCGCTCACCCAGGCGCCCGACCCGCCGTGCCGCTCGAATTTGTACTTCGAGGGGGCGATCGGGAAGCGGTCCTGCCCGCTGGTCATGGTCGTCAGCCGCTGGCCCTTGCGGATCGACTCGGGCAGGTCCGTGTCGAACAGGTCGTCCATGGCGGGCTTGTAGTCGAACATGTCCAGCTGAGACGGGGCGCCGGACATGAACAGGTAGATCGCCCGCTTCGCCTTGGGGGCGAAGTGGGGCAGGCCGGGCAGGCCTCCCGAGGGGGCGGGCCGGTTCTCGTCGGCCCCCCCGCCGAGGGCCATCGCGCGGCGGTCGGGCAGCATCGAGGCCAGCGCGGCGGTCCCCAGGCCGAGGGCATTCCGGCCGAAGAAGTGCCGGCGGGTCACCGTGTTGATCCGCTCCAGGATCGGGTCCATGCTCGCGTCCTCCGGTTGAGGTTCGTATTCGTCCGGTCCCGGGCGGGTCAGCCCTTCACGATGACCTCGTCGAGGTTGAGCAGCGTGTTGGCGATGACGGTCCAGGCGGCCAGCTCGGCGGGGTCGTGCGCCGGGTCGGGGGTCGTCTCGCCGACGGCGATGAGCTGGCGGGCGGCCTCGGGGTCGTCGCGGTACGAGGCGATCAGGTCGTCGTAGGCGGCCGTCAGCTCGGCCAGCTCGTCGGCCTCGGGCGTCCGGGCGGCGACGATCCGGAACATCCGGGTCAGGCGATCCTCGGTGGAGGAGCCGGCCTCCCGCATCGTCCGCTCGGCCAGGGCCCGGGCGGCCTCGACGTACTGCGGGTCGTTCAGCAGCAGGAGGGCCTGCAGCGGCGTGTTGGTCCGCTCCCGTCGCATCGTGCACGACTCCCGGGAGGGGGCGTCGAAGGTCGTCATCTGGGGCGGCGGCGAGGTCCGCTTCCAGAAGGTGTAGAGGCTGCGGCGGTGGACCTTCTCCCGGCCGGTGTCGGCCCGGAACTGGGCGGTGTTGGAGCTGGTGTAGCCGACGGCCTCCCAGAGCCCCGACGGCTGCGGCGGCTTGACGCTCGGCCCGCCGACCTGCTCGACGAGCAGGCCGCCGACGAACAGGGCCTGGTCCCGGATCGTCTCCGCGTCGAGCCGGAACCGGGGCCCCCGGGCGTAGAGCCGGTTCTTCGGGTCCCGCGCCAGCAGTTCGGGGGTGGCCCGGGACGACCGGCGGTAGGTGTTCGAGGTGACCAGCCTCCGCATGAATTCCTTCACGTCCCAGCCGTCGTCCTGGAACTGGACGGCCAGCCAGTCGAGCAGCTCGGGGTGGCTGGGCGTCTCCCCCTGGGCGCCGAAGTCCTCGGAGGTCTTCACCAGGCCGACGCCGAAGACCTGCTGCCAGAGCCGATTGGCCGCGACCCGGGCGGTCAGCGGGTTGGAGCGGTCGACCAGCCAGCTCGCCAGCCCGAGGCGATCGACCGGCGCCCCTTCCGGCAGGGGGGGCAGGAACGAGGGGACGGACCGGCCGACGGGGTCGCCCGGCTGGTCGTACTCTCCCCGGTTCAGGATGAACGCCGGCTTGGGCTCGGCCATCTCCTTCCAGACCAGCGTGGTCGGGATCGACTCCTCCAGGGCGGTCTTCGCCTTCTCGACCTCCGCCCGCCGGGCGAGCAGCGGGGCCAGCGTCGGCCGGGCGGGGGCGTAGGCGTGCTCGACGAAGTAGTCTCGGAGTCGCTCGGACTGCTCCCCGGTCCGCTCTCCGGGATCGACGGCGACGAGTTGCGTAATCGGATCCGGGAGCGCCGCCTTGTCTCCGAGGACCCTCTGGTCCCGGATCCAGGAGGCGAGCGACGCGTACGACTCGCCCAGCTGTGGGGTCCAGGAGCGGATGCCGGCGGCGTCCCAGCGGACGGTGCCCCCGTGCTGGGTGAAGGCCAGGCCGGTGATCGTCGTCCCGGGGGGGATGCCGACGTCGGCCGCGGGGACCTCCAGGCGGACCCACTCCCCGGTGGTCGGCAGGGCCCCCCGGGAGACGCGCTCGGTCGTGCCGTCCGTGCCGTAGTCGATCAGGTTCTCGCCCCAGTACGCCCGGTGCTTCCACTCCCCGGTGTTCCACTGGAGCATGATCTCCTTGGGCGGATTCAGCGGGTCGAGGAAGGCGTGGGCGAAGAGCGTGTCCCCCTCGCCGACGAGCAGGCCCTGCGACGCCTCGGTGAAGAGGTGCTGGCTCTGCCCCTCGGACGTCCGGACGTGGGCCTTCGACCCGAGGAAGACGGGGTGTTCGGGCTCGGAGACGAAGGCCCATTCCCCCTCGCTCGAGGGCTTGGCACCCGGGGGCAGGGCGTCGTCGACCCAGACGAAATCCTCGCGACGGACGTACTCGGCGCGGTCCTCGTCCCGGCTCGGGTCGTAGTCGACGGCGGCGACGGCCTCGGCGATCTGCTCGCGGACCGAGGCGAGTTCCGCCTCCAGCCGCTGCCGCTCGGCCCGGTGCTCCTCCGAGGGGACCTGGAGCACCGGCGGGTGCGCCTTGGCGTTGCCGTCGAGGGGCTTGCCGTCGAGGGAGTTGAAGAAGGCGAACATCGAGTAGTAGTCGGCCTGCGAGATGGGGTCGAACTTGTGGTCGTGGCACCGGGCGCAGGCGACGGTCAGGCCGAGGAAGACGGTGCCGGTGGCGTCGACCCGCTCGACGACGTTGCGGACGAAGACCTCCTCCTCGATCGACCCGCCCTCGCTCGTCGTGACGTGGGCCCGGTTGAAGCCGGTGGCGATGACCTGGTCGGGGGTGGGGTCGGGGAGCAGGTCGCCAGCGAGCTGCTCGACGACGAACCGGTCATAGGGGAGGTTGCGGTTGAAGGCCTCGATCACCCAGTCCCGATAGGGCCACATCTCCCGGTAGTTGTCCAGGTGCAGGCCGTGGGTGTCGCCGTACCGGGCGGCGTCGAGCCAGAACCGGGCCATGTGCTCGCCGTAGTGGGGGGAGTCGAGCAGGCGGTCGACGAGCTGCTCGTAGCGGTCGGGCCGGTCGTCGGCGAGGTAGGCGCCGACCTCCTCGGGGGTCGGCGGCAGGCCGGTGAGGTCGAGGTGGGCCCGTCGGACGAGGACCTCGGGGTCGGCCTCCGGGGCCGGGTCGGGTCCTTCCCGGTCCAGCCGGTCGAGGATGAAGGCGTCGATCGGGTTCTCGACCCTCGACTCGTCGGCCACCTCGGGGGGCTCGGGCTTGGTGGGGGTGACGAAGGCCCAGTGCTCCTCCCAGGGGGCACCCTGCTCGATCCAGGCCCGGAACAGCTCGACCTGCCCGGGGGACAGCCCCTTGTGCGAGTCGGCCGGGGGCATCCGGTCGAACTCGTCCTCGGTGGAGATCCGGTAGAACAGCTCGCTCGCCTCGGGATCCCCGGGGACGACGGCCGCGTAGCCCCCCCGGTCGGCGAAGGCGTCGTCCTTCAGGTCGAGCCTCAACCCGGCCTTGAGCGTCCCCTCGTCCGGCCCGTGGCAGGCGAAGCAGGCGTCGGAGAGCAGCGGGCGGATGTCCCGGGAGAAGTCGACCGTCGGCGACGGCTCGGGGGGATCGTCGGCCCGGACCGCCCGGCAGGCGGCGACGGCGATGACGCAGCAGGCGGCCAGGGTGAGCGATCGCGTCCACGTCGCGGGGTTCGGCGGTCTCATCGATCTCGGCTCCCGGTTCGGCTGGGGGCCGGCGGTCGCCCGTCTGGGGCGGGACCACCGGCACGGGGGGGGAGGGGTGAGGGCGGCGCGGCCGCCCGGCGACTCGATCGGGCTAGGGGAGGGCAGGGGGGGAGGGTCGGCCCGTCGAGTCGGTTCGACGGGCCGTCACTCGCCCCGAGATCCCGACCCGAGGGGGTCGCGACGCCTCGGGGCGGGGCGTGGGCTCAGAACGCCGCCGGCGACCGGACCACGAAGCACCGCGACATCAGCTTGCGGAGCAGCGAGATCTCCCCGCTGTGCCGGGCCTCGTCGTGCAGGCCGTGCATGATGGTGAAGCGGATCGTGCGGTTGGTATTGCCGGGGTCGGGGCCGTCGAGCTGCTCGGGGGACAGCCCGGCGATCACGTCCCGGAGCCTCTGGTGCTGGGCCTTCAGGGCCGCGACCACCTCTTCCAGGGGGGGCCAGCTCTCGGGAGAGATGTGCGCCGGGTTGCTCTCCCAGCTGAACATCTTGAACCAGCCTTCGGGGATCTGCGGCTCATGCTTCAGGCCCCTGAGGGTGAGGAACTCGGTGACCACGTAGGCATGGCCGGCGTGCCAGAGGCAGGAATTCTGGAGGTTCGGCGGGGCCCATCGGGCGTGCGTGTCGTCGAGGTTCTGCAATTCCTTGAGGGTCTTGCTGCGGACGTCGTCGAGCAAGTTCAGCAGCGTCTCGTCGGCCATCTGTCCATTCTCCGCCCGGGAAGGGGCCCGGGCGATCATCGGGTGGGAAGGGCGGGGGCAGGGGTGCACGACAAACAATTATCCCGCACGCCGGGTCGTCGTCGCAACCGATTTCCTCTACGATCGTCGGGACGGCCGTGTTCGGCCGTCCGGTCCCGAGGATCGACCCGGATCTCCTTTTCGAGCAGAATCTTACGATCGGACACCCGGCTCGGCCGATGTCCCCGGTGCGACTCCGGGCCAGGTGCAACCGGGGTGCCGTCGGCGGCCCCCCGGCCCGCCGACGGCGTGTCCGTAGGGACTCGTTTGCACGCATGATCGGCGGTCCAGCACCCGTCGATCGACCTGATCGGGAACCGAGATGCGAACCCGAATCTCCTACGCCCCCGTCGCCCGACCGCCCGGCATTCCGCACCGATCACGGTCCCGATTCCGCCCCCGGGGGATCGGGCCGGGGGAAGTGCTGGTCGTGGTCGCGGTCCTCGGGATCGTCGCCCTGCTGCTGATGCTCGGGCTGACGAGGAGCCGGGAGGTCGCCCGGTCGGCCTCCTGCGCGAGGAACCTCCGGCAGATCGGCATCGCGCTGGGCCTGTACGAGCAGGCGACCGGGCGATTGCCGGCCGTCCCCCCGCTGGGTCAGGCCGAGGGCCCTGCCCGGGGGCCGCTCGCCTCGATGCTCGACCAGTTCGGCGTACCCGACCTCGGCGGGCTCGACCCCCAGGCCGCCCCGCCGTCGAACGACTCGGGGGAACGGTCCGTCGAGGCCTATCTCCCGGGGTTCGTCTGCCCGAGCGACCCGATCGCGACCTCCCGGGCCTTCCCCGCCCCGGTGAACTACCGGGCCAACACCGGCACCCGGACCGATGGTCGCCTCGGCCCGTTCGCGCCGGGCGCGTCGGCGTCGATCGCCGAGGTGGAGGCCGGCCACGGCGCCTCGTATACCGCCGCCTTCTCCGAACGGCTCGTCGGCTCGGCGGGATCCTCCTCCGAGCGGTCCCGGGATTACCAGGTCGTCCCCGGCCCGATCCCCGAGGGGGGCTGTCCCGAGGCCCCCGACGCCCCGATCCGGACCGACGCCGGCCGATCCTGGCTCGAACTCGGGTGGCGGTCCACCCTCTATTCCCACGCCGCCCCGCCCGGCGCTCGTCGTTCCTGCATCTCCCGGGACGGCCGGTCCGCCTCCATGGGGGCCTCCAGCGGGCACGTGGAGGGGGTCCATGTCCTGATGATGGACGGCAGCGTCCGGACCTACACCACGTCCGTCGCCTTCCCGGTCTGGACGGCACTCGGGAGCTATCGGGACGCGACGACGGCGGCGACCGCCCCGGACCTATCCCGGGTCGACTGACGCCCATCACTCGCCTCGGGTTGCTCGGCTCGGTTCTTGCATCCCGAGGCCGCCCGACCGGCCTGGACGTCGGGCCCGGCCGACCTCAACCGCAACCTGGGAGCGGGACGACCATGATCGACTCCACCTCGCCGATCGGACGGGCCATGGTCCTGGCGGCATTGAGCGGCTCGAAGATTGCCCTCGGGCCGGCCTTCCTGGCGGCGTCCCGGAGGAGGTCCTCGGCCTCCGGCTGGATCGCGGCGGCCCTGGGGGAGATGGCTCTGGACAAACTCGGGGTCTTCCCCCCCCGATACCGGCCGATGCTCCTGGTCCCCCACGCGGTCTCCGGCGCCCTGGTCGCCCGGGAGAGCATGAAGGGGAGCGGGGCCGACGCCACCGCCGTCGCCATCGCCGGCGCGGCGGTCGCCGCCGGGGTCGCCTGCGCCGCCCCGATCGTCCGGATGGCCCTGAGCCGGGGGCTCGGCGTCCCCGACCCCCTGCTCGGGCTGCTCGAGGACTACGCCGCCGTCTCGATGGGCTCCCGGGCGACCGGCCTCACCATGGATCAGGTCGCCGACTCGGCCCGGACGGCGATCGGCCAGGTCGGCGACCGGGTGATGGCCACCGCCTCGTCGAAGTGACCCGGCCCGAGTCCCCCCGACCGGGGGCCGAGGATCGGGGGCCGACGCCCGACGGGCAGCCCTGGACCGATCAGTCGGTCAGCGTGAAGTCGAACTCATTCGACCCGTCGTCGGTGACCTCGGCGGTCAGGCCGGAGGTCAGCGGGGAGAAATAACGTTCCGGGATCAGCGGGTCGCCGCTCCCCTGCATATCCTCCTCCATCATCTGCCCCTTCCTCGCCTCGGGGACCGGCTTGTCCGGTCCTCGGAGGATCACCGCGACGTCGTGCATGCCGGTGACGGCGCCGTCCCGGGGTCCGTAGGTGCCGAGTCGATAGCGACCGGAATCGTCCAGCGGGCCCCGGGCCGCGTGGGAGCCGTCCTGGGGCGTGAAGAGGATCTCCCCGCCGGCGACCGGCTCTCCGTTGTAGGTCACCGTGCCGGTCACGGGGACCAGGCCGCGGTCCTCGCCGCAGCCGACCAGGCCGGCCGCGGCCATCGCGGCGGCGATCAGTTGAGTTGCAGCTCGTCTTCGGGTCATCGGGCCGTCGTCTTCCCTTCTCGTCGGTCGCGCGACGAGGCCGCCCGGGGCCCATGGCCCGGCCGGCCCGCCGCCGGTGATCCCCGTTCCTCGAACTCAGAACTGGTCGGCCGAGACGACCTCGCCGCCGGCCCGGCTGCCCAGCGCATTGAACACCCGCTGGTCGATCGTCTCCTTCAGGAAGCGCACCGACCCGTCGCAGAGCGCGACGGTCACCCCGCCGGGGTGGTGGCTGGTGAAGCCCCGGCCGGTCCAGCTGGAGCCGAAGGGGCTGCCCTGGCGGGTCGACCGGAGCAGGGTCCAGTTGATCGGCAGGCTCGTGCCGTTGATGGCCCCGGTGCTGGTGAACCAGACAAGGCTGTTCGACCGGACGATCCCGGCGGTGTGGCCGAACAGGATCGTGTTGCTCGTCCCGTCCCGGACCCCGGCGAGCCGGACGGGGGGTGAGGTGCTCGTGTAGTCGAACATGCCGCGGTGGTTGCGTCCGGAGCCGTAGGCGCCGGTCGGTTGGGGGCAGTCGGCCGTCGGGGTGCCGTTGCCGTCGGAATTACAGCCGCCGCAGCCGTATCGGGCCCCGGCCCCCTCGAAGGCGTAGGGGTCGGCGGCCCGGCCGTTGTTGTACCCGTCCCCGTAGCTGCCGACGTAGTGGGTCAGTGTCCCCCGGAACAGCCCATTGGCCCCGTCCGGGGTCCCGGGGTCGCCGAAGCAGCCCGAGACGGGGACCGCCCGGTCCTCGTAGGTCACCGGGTCGGGGTCGGTCGGGCAGAGGAAGGCGGTGATGACGGCCGTCCGGACGGTGGCCGCGCCCATGCAGCTGACGTTGTCCTCGAAATTCGTGGCGTCGTAGAGCGGACCCTGTTCCAGCTGGGGCAGGATCATCGCGTGCATCCCCCAGCCCCGCTGGGGGGAGAATCCGCCGGCATAGGGGAACGAACCCGCCGCGTCGATGTAGTTGTGGGTCGCCAGCGCCAGCTGCTTCAGGTTGTTGGTGCACTGCGCCCGGCGGGCCGCCTCCCGGGCCGCCTGGACCGCGGGTAGGAGCAGGGCGATGAGCACGCCGATGATGGCGATCACCACCAGCAGCTCGATCAGCGTGAATCCTCGACGGCGAGATCGGTACATCGTGTTCAATACCCGCGATTCATGATCATCAGGACGTGGAGTCGGCCGCGCGCACGGCGACGGCCGGGGGACGGGGTGTACGCCATCCCTGAAGGATGTGAGCGACAATGATTGCTCGGTCGGCCCCGAAACGCCAGGGAAATCCCCGATCGTCCAGGAGCCGTCAAGTGAATTCCCCGGGAAGGTCCCGTGAAGGCCCCTGGCGCCTCAATCAAGATCGCCGAGGGCCATCGGCCCTGCCGCCTCGTCGGCCACCGGGGGTCACGACGAGGTCCCGGGCGATCAGCACCAGCATCGCCACGAATGCCAGCACCGCCAGCGGCGCCCCGGGCCCGACCCGGGCTCGGGGGCCCCCGGAGAACAGGAACACCATCGCCCCGGCATGGGCGACCCCGTAGAGGGCGAACAGGATCGGCAAGGCCGCCGGGATCCGGCCGACTCCGATCGCCCGGAGCCAGCAGCACCAGCAGACGATCCCGGCCGCGAACACCACCAGCCGGTTCGGCAGCCAGAGCGGGCCGAGGATCAGCCTCCCGGACCACCCGGTCGTCAGGAACTCGCCGACTCCCCCGCCCAGGTCCCGGGAGACGGCGAGCGTGTGCTCCCCCCAGGGCAACCCGGCCGCTCCGACCACCCCGAGGGCCGCGAGGGTCACGCCGATGGCCGAGACGAGCCTGGGGGCCGGGCGGGTCATGCGACGTCCTGCATCGTGTCGGGCCCTGGGGCTGGCGGCCCATCCCCCGATCGGACGGGTCGCCCCGGGTCGGCCGGGTCGTGCGAGCCCACCTTACACCACGCACCGTGACGGGCCTATCGGCCGCCCCCTGCCCACCCGATCGAGACGGGGGAGCGGGGACGGCCCGCCCCCCCGCCCGCCCGGGAGGCGGCCGGGGGGGGTCGTCCGGCCGTGTTGTTCGCTCAGGACTTCCCCTTCGGGCCGGCATCGCCCCCCGAGACCCGGTCGGACTTCCGCCGCAATTCGTCGATCGCCTCCGACGCCTCGGCCTTTGTCATCGCGTCGTCGACTTCCTCGCCCGCCTCCTCGGCCAGCGTGTGGAGGTACGACCGCTGGGCCTCGGTCATCGGCTCCTCGCCGGTGGTCCAGTCCCCCGGATCCTTCACCCGATTCCCCTCGGGGGCGTCGCCCTGGGATTCCTTGGTGTGCTTCCTGGTCGCCATCGCTGCCGCTCCTCGCGAGACGCATCCGGCCGACGCCCCTTGCCGGGCGACAAGGATTGATCCACGCCGGCCATCTGCACGAAGGTACAGCAACAGGAATGCCAAGCGACTGATCAGCTGGCGTGGTCGCCTCGGGCCTCCTGGGTTACAGTGGCCGGGTCGGCCCGGAGGATTCGGACGACCGGCAACCAGCGACAGGGAGGCCCGGCGATGGCCGCGAAGATCAAGGGACGGCCGGCCTGGATCCGGCGCAAGTTCGGGGCCCACCTGAGCATCGCGGGCGGCCACGACCGGGCCGCGAGGGCCGCCGCCGCCCTCGGGATGGGCGCGCTCCAGGTCTTCACCAAGAGCAATAACCAGTGGAACGCGAAGCCCCTGACGGACGAGCAGGTCGCCGCCTTCCGGTCGGCGACGGCCGAGGCCGGGATCGCCGACCCGGTCGCCCATGACTCGTACCTGATCAACCTGGCCAGCCCCGACGACACGCTCTGGCGGAAGTCGATCGACGCGATGGCCGTCGAGCTGGAGCGGGCCGAGGCGCTCGGGGTCGTCGACCTCGTCAGCCACCCCGGTGCCCACGTCGGCTGCGGCGAGGAGGCGGGGATCGCCCGGGTGGCGGCGGCCCTGGACGAGGTCCACCGCCGGACCTCCGGCTTCTCCTGCCGGATCGCCCTGGAGACGACCGCGGGGCAGGGGAGCTGCCTCGGGCACCGCTTCGAGCACCTGGCCGGGATCCTCGACCGGGTCCTCGATGCCGACCGGTTGAGCGTCTGCGTCGACACCTGCCACGTCTTCGCGGCGGGCTATCGGCTCGGAACGGCTTCGGAGTACAATGAGACGATCGGGGAGCTGGACCGGATCGTGGGCCTGAACCGGGTCCGGGCCTGGCACCTCAACGACAGCGTCAAGGGGTGCGGCAGCCGGGTCGACCGGCACGCCGGGCTCGGCCGGGGGGAGCTCGGCCTGGAGCCGTTCGGCCGGATCGTGGCCGACCCCCGCTTCGCGGCGCTGCCGATGATCCTGGAGACGCCCAAGGGGACCGAGGGCGGCGAGGACCTCGACGCGATCAATCTCCGGATCCTCCGCCGCCTGGAGGCGGCGGCCGAGGCGGACGCGGCCGGCGGGTCCCGGGCCGCCCGAGCGTCCTGATCGGGCGAGGGAGGCAGACGGCCGATGTCCGAGCCGATCCGAGAGGACACCATCCCCATCCCCTTCGCCAGCCCGGATGGGGTGCCCGAGGGCCTGGCGATCGACCCCTCGCTGTTCCTCAACCGGGAGCTGAGCTGGCTCGATTTCAACGAGCGCGTGCTGGAGGAGGCCCGAGACCCCTCCGTCCCGCTCCTGGAACGCCTCCGGTTCCTGGCCATCACCGCCTCGAATCTCGACGAGTTTTACGAGGTCCGGGTCGCCGGCCTCCAGGCCCAGCTCTACGAGCACCTCGAGCCCCAGGACCCGCCCCCCGACGGCATGAGCGCCCTGGCCCAGGTCGTCGAGATCGGCCGACGGGTCCGCGACTTCGTCTCCCGGCAGCACGAGACCTGGCAATCCGACCTGCTGCCGAAGCTGGCCGAGCAGGGGATCGTCGTCGTCCCCCCGGAGGCCCTGGCCGGCGGGGAGAACGAGTTCCTCGACCGCTACTTCGAGTCCGAGGTCTATCCCGTCCTCACCCCCCTGGCGATCGACCCGGCCCACCCGTTCCCCCACCTGCACAACAAGAGCCTCAACCTGATCCTCCGGCTCGAACGCCTGGACCGGGAGCGGCCCGAGGCCCAGCCGCCGAGGCAGCTCTACGCCGTGCTCCAGGTGCCGGGGGTCCTCAGCCGGCTGGTCCGCCTCCCGGCCGCCGAGGGGGATCCGACCCATCGATTCATCCTGCTGGAGGACGTGATCGGCCCCCGGCTCGACTCCCTCTTCGGCGGCTTCCGGGTCGTCGGATACGCCCCCTTCCGGGTCACCCGCAACAGCGATTTGAGCATCCAGGAGAGCGACGTCAAGTCGAGCCTCCTCTCCATCATCCAGGAGAACCTGCGCAAGCGGATGTGGGGCGATGCCGTCCGCATGGAGATCTCCGACCGCGCCGACGAGGCCTTCGTCTCCCTGCTCCAGACCGCCCCGGCCCTGGACCTGGAGGACCGGGACGTCTATCGCGTCTCCGGGCCGGTCGCCCTCTCGGCCCTGGCCTCGCTCTGCAAGATCGAGGGGTATCGCGAGCTGAAGGAGCCGCCCTGGGAGCCGCAGCTCCCCCGGGTCCTGGCGGCGGGGCCGAGCATCTTCGAGGAGATCCGGGAGCAGGACATCCTGGTCCACCACCCCTTCGAGTCGTTCGACGCGGTCGTGCAGCTCATCGAGCAGGCGGCGGTCGACCCCCAGGTCCTGGCGATCAAGCAGACGCTCTACCGCACGGCCGAGGACAACCCGATCATCGACGCCCTCGCCCGGGCCGCCGGCAACGGCAAGCAGGTTACCGTGCTGGTCGAGATCCAGGCCCGGCTCGACGAGGAGAACAACATCTCCAAGGCCCGGATGCTCCAGAAGGCCGGGGTGCACGTCGTCTACGGCATGGTCGGCCTGAAGACGCACTGCAAGGCCGCGCTGGTCGTCCGCCGGGAGTCCGACGGCATCCGCCGCTACATCCACCTCGGCACCGGCAACTACAACCCGACCACGGCGAGGCTCTACACCGACCTCGGCCTGTTCACCTGCCGCCCCGAGTTCGGCGACGACGCCTCGGCCCTCTTCAACCTGCTGACCGGCTACTCCCAGGGCCACGACTGGCAGAAGCTGATGGTCGCGCCCTTCCACCTGGTCGACCGCGTCCTGGAGATGATCGACCGCGAGCGGCGCCACGCCGAGCAAGGCCGCCCGGCCCGGATCATTGCCAAGATGAACGCCCTGGTCGACCCCCGGACCATCGCCGCCCTCTACGCCGCCTCCCGGGCCGGGGTGCAGGTCGACCTGATCGTCCGGGGCATCTGCTGCCTCCGCCCGGGCGTGCCCGGCCACTCGGAGAACATCCGGGTCCTCAGCATCATCGACAAGTTCCTGGAACACTCCCGGATCACTTACTTCCAGAACGGCGACGCCCCGCAGCTCTACCTCTCCTCGGCCGACTGGATGCCCCGCAATTTCAATCGGCGCGTCGAGCTGCTCTTCCCCGTCGAGGACCCCCGCCTCCACGCCCGGGTCGTCCGGGACATCCTCGGCGTCTACCTCGTCGACAACGTCAAGTCCCGGCTCCTCCACCCCGACGGCAGCTTCGAACGACTCTCCCCGGGCCCGGATTCCCCCCCGATCCGCGCCCAGACCGCCCTCCAGGAGCAGGCCGTCCGCCGGGAGCTGCCCCCGGCGGTCCAATCGGCCCTCACCGAGATCGGGCTCCCGGACGGATTCGGGTAAGCCGCCTCACGCCAATCGCCGGATCAATCGGGGGGGCGCCAGCCACTCCAGCCGGTACGCCCCCGGCCCCCCGACCGAGAAGCAGGCCAGGCCACCCTTCTTCAGCTCGGTGACCGTCGGGGCCCCGGGCCCGATCGGCAGCACGGAGATCAGCGCCGAGAACGTCGGGTTGTGGCCGACGATCATGACCTCGTCCCCCTCCTGGTCGTCGAGCCATGCCCGAATCGACTCAGCAGGGCGATCGACCCGGAGCGCCTCGGCAAGTTCGACGCGATCGGCCAGCCCGAGCCGCTTCGCCACGATCTCGGCCGTCTCCCTCGCCCGGGGCAGGGGGCTGGTCAGGATCCGGTCGGGGCGGACCTTCAGCCGTCGGAGGCCCCGGGCGATCTCCCGCATCCGTCGCCGTCCCTTGAGGGTCAGCGGGCGTTCGTCCTCCTCGAACTCGGGAGTCGCGTGGGGGTGGGCGATCCCATGCCGGAGGACGTAGAGAGTTCGCATCCGATTGCCTTTCGGGTGGTTGTCGGTCGGTCGGGTGGCAGGGCCTCGGTCAGGCGGAGGCGGCCCGGGTGGCGGCCGACCGCCACGAGGCGGCGTCCTCGCCGTCGAGCCGGAACGTCAGGCACTTCGCGCTGCCGCCGGCCTTGATGAATTCCGTCAGCGAGAGGGGGACCGCCTCGTAGCCATGGCGCCCCAGCGACCGGGCCAGCTTCGGCGCCCCCGCGTTCAGGACGACCGACCGGCCCACCACCACGGCATTGCAGCTGAACGAGAACGCCTCCTCGGCCGAGACCTCGATCAGGGTCCGGATCCGGTCCCGGAGCACCGACCGGCCGTACTCGTCGAAGGCGCCGGGGAAGTAGATGGCCGAGTCGGGGGCGAGGGGGCAGAAGCAGGTGTCGAGGTGATAATACCTCGGGTCGACCAGCTCCAGCGGCAGCACCTCCACGCCGAGGCGGTCGCCGACCCACTGCATCGTCCGGGCGTCGGAGCGGAACCGGTAGCCGGCGAGCAGGGCGTCGCCGCAGAAGAGCGCGTCCCCGGCCCCCTCGAAGTGGTGGTCGTCCGGCGTGTGCTCGACGGCGAAGCCGTGGTCGGCGAACCAGCGGTCGAAGACGGGGGTCTCCCCCTGCCGCTCGCCGTAGCGGAACCGGGAGCTGAGGAACAGATCCCGGTAGACGAGGCCCGCATTGGCCGTGAACACCAGATCCGGCAGCCCCCGGACCGGGTCGAGCAGCTCGACCGCCGCCCCGAGGCCCGTCAGGGCGTCGTGCAGGGCCCACCACTGGCGTCGGGACTCGTCCGGGTCGCTCGCCACCCCCCGGTTCATCCACGGGTTGATCTCGTACTCGATCCCGTAGTATTCCGGGGGACACATCAAGATCCGGGGCGTCTCGGCCATCGCTCGATCTCCCGATCATCCCGGTCCGACCCGACCCGACCCGATCCGATCCGGGGCACGGTTCAGGAGCCGGTCAGCTCCGAGGCCAGCGAGCGGAGGAACGGCTCGACATCGGTGACCATGCCGACGGTCTGGAAGGTGCCCCGGTCGGCCAGCTTGGTGACGGTCGCCGGATTGATATCGACGCAGACCACCTGCACCGACGCCGGCAAGAGGTTCCCGGTGGCGATCCCGTGCAGGGCCGAGGCGATCAGCAGCGCGAAGCCCACGTCCTTGATCGCCGCCCGCATCGCCCGCTGGGCCTGGAGCGTGTCGGTGATCACGTCCGGCAGGGGTCCGTCATCCCGGATCGACCCCGCGAGGTGGTAATCGACCCCCGATCGGACGCACTCGAACATGATCCCCGAGGTCAGTTTCCCGGCCTCGACCGCCTGGCGGATCCCCCCCAGCCGCCGGATCGTGTTGATCGCCCTCAGGTGGTGCTCGTGGCCGTGCTCGATCGCCTCCCCCTGGTCGAGGTCGACGCCGAGGCTCGTGTTGAAGAACGCCTGCTCGATGTCGTGCGTCGCCAGGGCGTTGCCGGCGAAGAGCGTCTGGATCCACCCCTCGCGGATCAGCCTCGCCACGTGGCCGGCCGAGCCGGTGTGCACGATCGCCGGGCCCCCCACGAGCAGGACCTTCTTGCCCCTGCTCCTCGTCTCCCGGATCGACCCCGCCACGCCCCTCAGGCTGACGGCCTTGGGCTTCTCGCTGGAGACGCTCGAATTCATGAAGGAGAACGGGCTCGACCCCCGGGGACGCTCGGTCGGCAGCACGCGGACCCCGCCGTGGCCGACGACGATGGGCATGCCCGCGGTCACGTCGGACATGGGCACGCATCGGGCGGACGAGCCGTCCCCCTCGACGGTGATCCCGCAGTCCATCTCCTGATCGGCCACGTCGAGCCAACGGGCCTGCACCCGGACCTGGGTGGGCTGGTTGGTCGTGCTGTAGAACCCCTCGGGGAAGGCGCCGGGGATGTCTGCGGGCTCGACCCGGGAGTCGGCGGGGTGCAGGGGCCAGGCGCCGTGCTCGATCAGGTCGCCGACGATCTCCCGCAGCCGGTCGGCGGTGGCGGCCCGGACGGCGATGAGCGCGCGGCTCGGGTCGACCCGGCGGGTGCCGATCTCGCACTCGCGGATCTCGAAGGTCCCGCCCATCTGGAGGATGCGGTCGAGGATCTTCGGCAGCAGGAGCGAGTCGACGATGTGCCCCCGGACCTCGATCTCCTCGACCGCCCCCCCGTCCTGCTCGGCCGGCGTCGACTCGGGGCGGGCCATGGGCGTCTCCCTCCTCACGCCTGGGTTCGCAACGGCGTCGCTCCACCCCCGACGCCCCCTCCCATTCTAGCGGGACGGGGCCTCCCCGTCAGGAGAGGCCCCCCGACCGTCTCGACCGGAACCGGCCCGACCGATCGGCCACCCCGATCCGCTCGCCCGGTCGCCCGGTCGGTTATCGTTCACTCGGATTCCCACATCTCCGCCCCGTCCCCTCCCTCCCGACCGGGCCGGGGCCCGAGGCGGGCGGCGGCATCCCCGAAGGGGAGACGAGCCGATGAAGCTCACCGAGTTCTACCACGAGGTCGCCAAGCGGGCCGACACCCCCAAGGTCCAGATCAACGCCGCCGACGTCAGCCGGGTGCTCTCGGTGATGTTCGACGTGCTGGAGGATCTGAAGCCCGTCGAGGCCTTCGACCTCGTCTCCAAGGGGCTCGCCTCGGCCGAGAAGCGGCGGCGCTGAGCCCGTCACGGCCCGGCCCGATGTACGCGCCCCGAGCCCCGGGGGTGGGCCCTCCCCGTCACGGACGGGCCCACCCGAACGGGGGGACGATCAGCCCAGCAGGCTGCGCCGGAGCACCTCGCCGGCCCGGTCGAAGTCGGGACGCCAGGCGATCTCGGGGGAGCCGTTCTTGAGGCAGTCCCGGAGCTTCTCCAGCGTGTTCCGGGCCATGTGCGGGCAGTTGTTGCAGGCGCAGGTGATCCCCGGCACGGGCAGGTAGGCGTGCCGGGGTACCGCGTGCTGCAGCTGCCAGAGCATGTTGGCCTCGGTGGCGACCAGGAACTCGGTGGGGGCGTCGAAGCGGTCGACGAAGCGGATCATCGCCTCGGTGCCGCCGATGAAGTCGGCGTGCTCCCGGATGTTCGCCGGGCACTCCGGGTGGGCGATCGTCCTCGCCTCGGGCTTGCGACGCTTGAGCTTCAGCAGGTCATTGACGCTGAAGACCTCGTGCACCATGCACGAGCCCTCCCAGAGGATCATCGGCCGGCCCGTCACCTCCTGGAGGTAGGACCCCAGGTGCCGGTCGGGGGCGAAGAGGATCTCGCAATCCTCGGGGACCCGGCGGATGATCTCCTCCGCGTTGCCGGAGGTGACGATCCAGTCCGAGAGCGCCTTCACGCTCGCCGTGCTGTTGATGTAGGTGACCGTCTGGAACGTGCGGCCGGCGGCCCTCAATGCCTCCTGCCTCCGCGCCAGGAGCGGGGCGGGGCAGCTGTCGGCCAGGCTGCACCCGGCCAGGGGGTCGGGCAGCAGGACGCGCTTCCCCGGGTTCAGGATCTTGGCCGTCTCGGCCATGAAGTGGACGCCGCAGAAGACGATCGTGCCGGTGTCGACGGTGGTGGCGACCCGGGCGAGTTTGAGGCTGTCCCCGGTGAAGTCGGCCAGCTCCTGGATCTCGCCGTCCTGGTAGTAGTGGGCCAGGATCGTGGCGTCTTGCTCGGCCTTGAGGGCCTCGATCTCGTCGTAGATGTCGATGGAGGTGGTTGCCAAGGGATGGAATCCTTGTTTTTAACGTGGCGGAGGAGCAACCCACGAACCGCTCGGCCCTTGCGGCCGCCGGCAAGGCGTCCCGTCATCCTACGCCCCCCGGGGGCGGTCCGTTCATTATGGGCGATCCGACCGGGCAGGGCGAGGGGGTCCCGGCCCCCGTGGCCCCATGAGCAATTCGCCGTCCCCCCCCTCCAGGGAGATCGGTTGTTCGGGATGTGATGAACGTCTGGCGGGGCGCCCGACTCCGGCGCCTTCGGGGGCGAAAGGCGGCGGGGTGGGGAGACGATCAAACAACTACGATCGTGTCTGGCCGCACCGGTAGGGCCGGCGAACCGAAGACCCGCAGAGAGGGCCACCAACGTGCTCTTGCCCTGGATGACGCGACGTTGGCTATTCTGGCTGATGGTGGCGACGGCCGGCTCCTCGGCGGCGGTGCCGCCGGCCACCCGACCGGCCTCGGCCGACATGACCTCCCGGCGGACCCCGCTGGTCGAGGCGATCGAGCGGGCGATGCCGGCCGTGGTGAACATCACCAGCGAGAAGCGCGCCTCCTCGAACAGCCGATGGCCCTTCTCCCCCGAGGAGAATCGCCGGCCGCTGGTCAGCGGCATGGGGACCGGCGTGGTCCTGGACCAGCGGGGCTTCGTCCTCACGAACCAGCACGTCGTCGACCAGGTCAACGACATCCGCGTCTACCTCGCCGACGGCTCGTCCTACCCCGCGCGGATCCTCCAGGAGGACCGGAGCATGGACCTGGCCCTGCTGAAGGTCGACGCCGGCAGGCCGCTCACTCCGATCTCCATCGGCACCTCCTCCGACCTGATGATCGGGGAGACGGCCATCACCATCGGCAACGCCTTCGGCTACGAGAATACCGCCTCGACCGGCATCGTCAGCGCACTCGGCATCGACGTCACCCTGGCCGACGACCAGGTCTACCACAACCTGATCCAGACCGACGCCGGCATCAATCCCGGCAATTCGGGGGGCCCGCTGATCAACATCGACGGCGAGCTGATCGGCATCAACGTCGCCACCCGGGCCGGGGCCCAGGGGATCGGTTTCGCCCTGCCCATCGACGACGTCAAGCCCGTCGCCGCCGGCATGCTCAGCACCCGGAAGCTCGTCGGCACCTGGCACGGACTGGTGGCCGTCGAGCGCGTCCTCGACGGCGCCCGTCGCGTGGTCGTCTCCGCCATCGAGGCCGGCAGCCCCGCCGAGGAAGCCGGCCTGAAGCCCGGGGATGAGCTCATCCGGGCCAATAACCTGGCCCTCACCAACCCGATCGACCTGGAGCGTGCCCTGCTCGACTCCTCCCAGGGCAAGCCCGCGGCCCTCGTCGTCGACCGGGGGGGCGACCGTCGGGAGCTCTCCCTCGCCCCCCGGCCCGTCTCCCGGACCCAGGCCGCGACGACCGCCTCGCCGGACTCCGACGAGCAGGTCTGGCGGCTGCTCGGCCTGAGGACCCAGCACGTCACCCAGGAGTACGTCGCCGTCGCCTCCCCGAAGCTTCGGGGCGGCCTGTACGTCCGGGAGATCCTCCCCGGCAGCCTCGCCGACCAGGCCGCGATCCGGCCCGGCGACATCCTGGTCGGGATGCACGTCGGCGACCGCCACCTGGAGACGATCCGGCCGGACAACATCATGTACATCCTCCGACAGGCCGAGACGGCCGGCTCCCAGGCGGTTCCGTACTACATCGTCCGCCAGAACGTGCTGCACCAGGGCACGATCAGCCTCTCCGAGGTCTATCAGGCCCAGGCCGTCAGCCCGACCGTCCGCTGAGTCATCCGTCCGATCTCACCCGACGGCTTGGCCGGGCCGGGGCCGCGGGCCGGGGGCACTCCCCCGCGGCCCGCGGCCCCGGCCCGTTCCGGGTGGCCGATGGCGTGGAACCCGCACCCCCGATCCGCTATCGTGGGGCGAGGGCCGGGCGCCCGGAGGAGCCATGCGGTACGTCATCGCCCCGGACAAGTTCAAGGGCAGCCTCTCGGCCGTCGACGCCTGCCGGGCGATCGCCTTGGGGGTCCGACGCGCCGACGATGCCGCCGAGGTCGACGAGATCCCCATGGCCGACGGCGGCGAGGGGACCGTCGAGGCCCTCGTGACCGCCCTGGACGGCACCACCCGCACCTCCCGCGTGACCGGCCCGCTCGGCCCTCCCGTGGAGGCCCGATTCGGCCTCTCCGGCGACGGCAGGACCGCCTTCATCGAGATGGCCGCCGCCTCCGGTCTCGTCCTCGTCCCCGAGGATCGCCGGGACCCGACGGTCGCCACCACCCGGGGGACCGGCGAGCTGATCCGGGCTGCCCTCGATGTCGGGGTCGATCGGATCGTCGTGGGGATCGGCGGCAGCGCCACCAACGACGGCGGGGCCGGCATGGCCCAGGCCCTCGGCTATCGCCTGCTCGACGCCGGGGGAGACGACCTCGGCCCCGGCGGCGGCCCCCTGGCACGGCTCGACCGGATCGACCCGACGGGCCGGGACCCCCGGCTCGATCGGGTCGAGCTCGCCGTCGCCTGCGACGTGACCAACCCCCTCTGCGGGCCCGACGGCGCCTCCGCCGTCTACGGGCCCCAGAAGGGGGCCGACCGGGAGGCCGTCGACCGGCTCGACCGCAACCTCCGCCGGCTGGCCGAGGTCGTCCGACGCGACCTCGGCCGGTCCGTGGCCGACCTGCCCGGCGCCGGCGCCGCCGGGGGGCTCGGGGCGGGGCTGGTCGCCTTCGGCGGGGGACGGCTGGAGCGGGGCGTGGAGCTCGTCTCCCGGACCGTCGGCCTCGCCGACCGCCTGGAAGGAGCCGACCTCTGCCTGACCGCCGAGGGATCCCTCGATGAACAAACGGCCCACGGCAAGACGATCGCCGGCGTCGCCCTCGTCGCCCGGGACCGGGGATGCCCGGTGATCGCGCTGGCGGGGGGCATCGGGCCCGGGGCCGAGGCCCTCCTGGGGTCGGGCGTCTCCGCCTTCTTCAGCATCTGCGACCGGCCGATGGCACTCCGGGAGGCGATCGACCAGGCCGATCTCCTGCTGGGGAGGGTCGCCGAGCAGGCCGTCCGGGCCTTCCGATCGGGGCGTCGACGATGACCGCCCCGGGGGGCCCCCTCGGCGAGTTCGAGCTGATCCGGCGGATCCGGGGGATGGCCCCCGCCCACCCGTCGGTCGCCCTCGGCATCGGCGACGACGCGGCCGTGCTCCGCCCCCCGCCGGCCGGCTCCTCGACCGTGGTGACGACGGACCTCCTGCTCGACGGCCGCCACTTCCTCCTCGACGAGTGCGGCCCCGAGGCGGCCGGTTACAAGAGCCTGGCGGTCAACCTCTCCGACGTCGCCGCGATGGCCGCCCGGCCGGTCGCCGCCTTCGTGGCCGTCGCCCTGCCGAAGCGATCGGCCGAGGAGATCGCCGAGGGGCTGATGGCCGGGATGGCCCCGCTGGCCAACCGCTTCAGCCTCGCCCTCGCCGGGGGGGACACGAACGCCTGGGACGGGCCTCTGGTCGTCTGCGTCACCGTCATCGGCGAGGCGAGCCCGCCGGCCCCGGTCCTCCGGTCGGGGGCCCGGCCCGGCGACGTCGTCCTCGTGACGGGCCCCCTCGGCGGCAGCATCCTCGGTCGCCACCTGAGGCCCGAGCCGAGGGTCGCCGAGGCCCTCGCCCTGCTCGAAGCGGCCGAACTCCATGCCCTGATCGACCTGTCCGACGGCCTGGCCTCCGACCTCGGCCACGTCCTCGACGAGAGCGGGGGGCTCGGCGCCTCGCTCGACGCCCACTCCATCCCGATCCACCCCGACGCCGAGCGCCTCGCCTCCCGGTCCGGCCGAAGCCCCCTGGACCACGCCCTCGGCGACGGGGAGGACTTCGAACTCTGCCTGGTCGTCCCCCCCGAGTCGGCCGCCTCCCTGCTCCGGTCGCCCCCCCCGGGCGTCACCTTGCATCGGGTCGGGGAGATCGAGCCGGGGCCCGGCATCCGGCTCCGCGACCGGGACGGGTCGACGGCCCCGGTCCGGGTCCGGGGGTTCGACCACCTGGGGGCCGGCGGGGAGGCGGGCGGCCATGCGGGTTGAACGCTCGAGACGGGGGCTCCGGATCGACTCCGAATCGGAGCGGCAGACCGATCGGCTCGGCCGGGCGATCGCCGGTGCGGTCGGGCCGGGGGTCGTCATCGCCCTGGTCGGCCCCCTCGGCGCCGGCAAGACCCGACTGAGCCGGGCGATCGCCGAGGGACTGGGGGTCGACCCCCTCGCCATCGCCAGCCCGACGTTCGTGCTCATCCACGAATACGAGGGCCGCCTGCCGGTCTACCACTTCGACGCCTACCGCCTCGACGACCCGGACGCCTTCGACGCCCTCGGGGCCGCCGAGTACCTGGAGGGGGAGGGGGTCTGCCTCGTCGAGTGGGCGGACCGGGTCCTCGATCGCCTCCCCGAAGGGGCCTGGACCGTGACGCTCGAACCGACCGGCCCGGACTCCCGGGGGATCCTCGTGGCCGGGCCCGACGAGGCCCTTCGACGGATCTCGGTCCTGCTCCGGGGCGGCTGATCGGACCGGCCCGCTGACGTAGTTGACCGCCCCCGAGCCGCGACCTACGGTGCTCTCGGGGTCCCGGAGTTCGGGGCCCGCCGGTCGATCCGTTCCGATCCGTTCCGATCCGTTTCGCCTCGGATCGGCATCGGGTCGGATCGGCACGTCCCCGGGCGGGGACCACCGCGGAATGATTCCAACACCAGAGCGGGCGGCGGGATCGATGTCGAAGCTCCGTCACTATTCCTCCTTCATCGTCGCCAGGACGAAGGTCGACGTCGGCCGGGATCGGCGCGTCTTCCCGCGCTATGCGTCGAGCGGGGCGAAGTGCTGGTTCGGCTGGTGGGAGGAGGGGAGTCCCCGGGTCGTCGAGGCGGTCGTGGTGGACGTGAGCCAGGGCGGGGCGGCGCTGGTCGTCCTCAAGCCGCCCCGGGCCGGGCAGCCGTCCTGGATCCGCCCGCTGTCCCTCTCCGCCGACTGGGTCTCGGGCACGGTCGCCCGGCTCCGGGTGCCGGGGCGGCTGAACGCCCTGCTGGGGCATCCGAGCCGGGTCGGGATCGAGTTCCACGAACACTGCCCCTGGCAGGCGCTCCGGGCGGCCCTCTTCGACGTCGGCGGGCCGGGCTCGACGGCCGGCAGCCCCCCGACCCTCCCCACACCCAGAGGTCCCGGATCGTGAGCACCGCGACGAGCACGCTCCCCTCGTTCGACGCCGGCGAGGCCGTCGCCTTCCGGCCGACGGCGCCGACCGACTTCGCCTCGGCCGGGTTGAACCAGGCCCTGGTCGAATCCCTGGTGATGAAGTTCCTGCTCGGGATCGGCGTCTCCTCCGGCCGAAAGATCGCCGAAGAACTGGGCCTGCCCTTCGGCCCGTTCCCGGAGTTCCTCCGGGGGCTGAAGGCCCAGCAACTCGTCACCTACACCGACACGGCCGCCGCCAACGACTACTACTTCTCCCTCACCGACGCCGGCCGATCCCGGGCCCGCGGGTACATGGAGGAATGTGCGTACGTCGGCACCGCCCCGGTCCCCTTCGCCGACTACGTCGGGGCGATCTCGGCCCAGTCGATCGCCAGGGAGCAGCCCAAGGAGGCCGACCTCCGCCGCGCCTTCTCCGACCTACTGGTCTCCGAGGAGATGTTCGGCGTCCTCGGCCCGGCGATCAACTCCGGCAAGGGCCTGTTCCTCTACGGCTACCCCGGCAACGGGAAGACGAGCATCGCCGAGCGGATCACCAGGTGTTACGGCTCGACGGTCTGGATCCCCCGGACGATCCTCGTGGAGGGCCAGATCCTCAAGCTCTTCGACCCGGCCAACCACGAGCCCCTGGAGCACCAGCGCTCCGGCCTCCTCCGCAACGACGACCTCGACAACCGCTGGATCCAGATCAGGCGCCCGACCATCGTCGCCGGCGGCGAGCTGACGATGGAGGCGTTGGAGATCTACTACGACACGGACAACAAGATCTGCGAGGCTCCCCTCCAGATGAAGTCGAACAACGGGACCTTCCTCATCGACGACTTCGGCCGCCAGCGGATGGCCCCCATCGAGCTACTCAACCGCTGGATCGTCCCCCTGGAGAAGCGCTACGACTTCCTCCGCCTGCCCAACGGCAAGCAGATCCGGGTCCCCTTCGACCAGCTCATCCTCTTCTCCACGAACCTGGAGCCGAAGGACCTCGTCGACGAGGCCTTCCTCCGCCGGATCCCCTACAAGATCAACGCCGCCGACCCCACCGAGGCCATGTACCGGCGGATGATCGAGATCTTCGCCCCCAAGCTCGGCTTCGACGAGATCGACGAGCAGGCCGTCGACTACCTGATCGCCCAGCACTACCGCCGGGTCAACCGCCCCTTCCGCTGCTGCCAGCCCCGGGACCTGCTGCTCCAGGTCCGGAATTACTGCATCTACAACGACCTGCCCCTGGAGCTGAAGCCCGAATACTTCGACTTCGCCGCCGGGAACTACTTCACGGTCCTCTGATCGGCCGCACCGCCCGGCCGTGTCCGCAGGAGGCCGGGTGGGACCTCGGACGCGAGGTCGGCCCGAGGCCGGTATAATCCCCCGATCCAACCCTCGATCGGGGACGACCACCGTGAACTCGACCGAACCGCCCTACGACGTCGCCGTCCTCGGCGCCGGGGCCGCCGGGCTGTTCGCCGCCTTCCGGGCGGCCGAGCGGGGGCGCCGCGTCCTGCTGGTGGAGAAGAACCGGCGGCCGGGGGTGAAGATCCTCATGTCGGGCGGCACCCGGTGCAACATCACCAACGCCCGAGGGCTGAAGGACCGCTCCGTCGTCTCCGGGCCGATCGACCCCGCCTTCGACCCGAAGCAGGCGAAGGGGGCCCGGAGCATCATGCAGGCCTTCGGCGACCGGGGGAGGTTCCTCGCCCCGTCGCTGAAGGCGCTGGGCGTCGAGCAGACGGTCGCCCTGTTCGAGCGGGAGGGCGTGGCCACCAAGATCGAGGGGAACGGCAAGGTCTTCCCCGTCTCCGACCGGGCCGTCGACGTGCTCGACGCCCTGGCCCGGCGGCTCGACCGCAGCGGGGCCGAGCTCCGGACGAATTGCCCGTGTTCCGGGGTCGAGCCCGACCCGGAGTCCGACGGCTTCCTCGTCCGGCTCCCCGACGGCCCCGCCCGGGCCCGTCGGGTCGTGCTGGCCGTCGGCGGGCGATCCTACCCGGGCTGCGGCACGACCGGGGACGGCTACGACATCGCCCGGTCGTTCGGCCACGCGATCGTCGAGCCGAGGCCGGCGCTCGTCCCCCTCCGGATCGAGGCCGAGTGGGTCCGGGAGCTGAAGGGCATCACCCTCCCCGACGCGACCGCCCGGGTCCTCCCCCCGGAGGGCGGCCCGGCGCTGGCCGATCGCCGTGAGGCCGTCCTGTTCGCCCACTTCGGCCTGACCGGACCGGCGATCCTGGACGTGAGCGGGCCGGTGGCCCGCTTCGACGGCCCCGGGCCGCTCACGCTGGAACTGGACCTCGCCCCCGACGACCGCCCCGAGGCCCTCGACGCCTCGCTCGGGCTCGCCGCCCGGGCAGGCCGCAAGCTCGTCGCCGGCCTGCTGCCGTCCGCCCTCCCCAGGAGGCTGTCGACGGCCGTGTTGCTCGCCTCGGGGGTGCCCGAGGACCGGGTCGGCCCCGAGCTGGGCCGGGACGAACGCCGCCGGATCGTCGCCGGGATCAAGGCGCTCCGCCTGCCGATCGCCGGGACGCTCGGCTTCGCCAAGGCCGAGGTCACCAGCGGCGGCGTCTCCCTCGACGAGGTCGACCCCGACTCCCTCCAGAGCCGACTCCGCCCCGGCCTGCACCTGATCGGCGAGGTCCTCGACCTCGACGGCCGGATCGGCGGCTACAACTTCCAGGCCGCCTGGAGCACGGGCTGGCGCGCGGGCGAGGTCGTCTGAGCCCGGCCCCTCCCGGGCCCCTCACAGGATGTAACGGCTCAGGTCCTCATCCTGGGAGATCGGCGCGAGCACCCGGCGGACGTCCTCGGCGTCGAGGGTGACCCGGTCCCCGTGCCGATCCGGGGCGTCGAAGCTGATCTCCTCGACCACCCGCTCCAGGATCGTGTGCAGCCTCCGGGCGCCGATATTCTGCGTCGACCGGTTCACGTCGAAGGCGATCTCGGCCATCGCGTCGATCGCCTCCTCGGTGAACGACAGGGTCAGGCCCTCGGTGCCCATCAACGCCTGGTACTGCCGGACGATCGAGGCCCGGGGTTCCCTCAGGATCCGGGCGAAGTCGTCCCGGGTCAGGTCGTTCAGCTCGACCCGGATCGGGAACCTCCCCTGCAGCTCGGGCATCAGGTCCGAGGGCTTGGCGCGGTGGAAGGCCCCGGCCGCGACGAACAGGACGAAGTCCGTCCGGACCGGGCCGTACTTGGTCGTCACCGTGGTCCCCTCGACGATCGGCAGCAGGTCGCGCTGCACCCCCTGCCGGGAGACGTCCGGCCCCCGGGACGACCCCTCATCCCCGGCGATCTTGTCGATCTCGTCGAGGAAGATGATGCCCGACTCCTCGGCCAGCGCCACCGAGGCCCGGTTGATCTTCTCCGGGTCGAGCATCGCCTCGGCCTCCTGCTCGACCAGCAAGGGCCGGGCGTCCCGCACCGGCATCCTCCTCGACTGGGAGGGCCTGGGCATCAGCTTCTCGAACATGCCCTGGAGGTCCATCTCCATCTGCTCCATGTTCCCGGCCCCGCCGAGGATCGACACCGGGGCCATCGCCCGGCCCGGCACCGAGACCTCCACCTCGGCGTCCTCCATCTCCCCGGCCTCCAGCCGGGACTTCATCTTCTCCCGGGTCCGCTTGCGGCGCTCGGCCGCCTCGTCCACCTCGCCTTCGGCGGCCGCGGTGGCCGTCCGTCGATCACGGTGCGGGGAGGGCGGCTCGGGCAGCAGCAGATCCAGCAGCCTCGCCTCGGCCCGATCCCTGGCCTTGGACTCGATCCGCTGCCGCTCCCGGTCCTTGACGATCAGGATGGCGGCCTCGACGAGGTCCCGGACCATGCTCTCGACGTCCCGGCCGTAGTAGCCGACCTCGGTGAACTTGGTCGCCTCCACCTTCACGAACGGGGCGCCCACGAGCTGCGCCAGCCGTCGGGCGATCTCCGTCTTGCCGACGCCGGTCGGGCCGATCAGCAGGATGTTCTTCGGCGTGACCTGGCTCCGCATCTCCTCGTCCAGCTGCCGTCGCCGCCAGCGGTTGCGCAAGGCCAGGGCGACGGCCCGCTTGGCGTCGTGCTGGCCGACGATGTCCCGGTCCAGCTCGGCCACGATCTGTCGGGGGGTGAGGTCGTCGCTCACGGCAGTTCCTCGACGGTGATGCTCTCGTTCGTGTAGATGTCGATGCCCGCGGCGATCTTCAGCGATTCCCGGACGATCCGGCCCGGCGGGAGTTCGGTGTGGGCCACCAGCGCCCGCGCCGAGGCCAGGCCGTAGGCGCCCCCGGATCCGGCGGCGAGGATGCCGTCGGTCGGCTGGATCACGTCCCCGGAGCCGCTCAGCAGGAGGCTGTGCTTCTCGTCGGCGACGATGAGCAGCGCCTCCAGGCGACGCAGGGCCCGGTCGGTGCGCCACTGCTTGGCCAGCTCGATGGCGGCCCTCGGGACGTTCTCCGGGTGGTCCTTCAGCTTCGCCTCGAAGCGTTCGAGCAGGGCGAAGCCGTCGGCGGCGCTGCCGGCGAAGCCCACGAGCACCCGCCCGCCGGCCAGGCGGCGGACCTTGGCGGCGTCGGCCTTCATGATCTGGTTGCCCAGGGTCACCTGGCCGTCCCCGCCGAGGGCGACCTTGCCCTCGCGGCGGACCGAGAGGATCGTCGTGGCGTGCCACGTCATCGGGTCGGGCCCTCCGTCTTCCTCGATTCGGCACGGGCGATGCGAGCCGTCCCCGGCATCCTAGGCCCGCCGGCCCCCGCCCGCCAAGGGGAGGGCCCCCCGATCCCATGGGACGGCCACCCCGTCCCGGATTGCGACCTCGGGCCGACGGCCGTTCGTTTGGCTGATCGACCCCCGACCCGCGAGCCCGAAGGAATTCCGATGTCCCTCGATCGTCGATCCGTCCTCGGCCCCTCCCACTGGCGTCCCTCGATCGGGGCCTGGCCCGAGCGAGACGGGGTCCGATTCCGGGTCTGGGCCCCGAAGGAGCCCGGCGTCTCGGTCGTCATCGAGGGGGATCCTCCCCGCGTCGAGCCCCTGGAACGGCACGCCGACGGCACCTTCGGCGCCCTGGTCGATGGCCTCGGGCCCGGGGCCCGATACCGATACCGGATCTCCTCCGGGGAGTTCCCCGACCCCGCCTCCCGGTTCCAGCCCGAGGGCGTCCACGGCCCCTCCGAGGTAGTCGACCCCGGCCACTTCCGCTGGCTCGACCGGGGCTGGACGGGGCTCACGCTCGACGAGCTGGTCGTCTACGAGCTGCACGTCGGCACCTTCTCCCCCGAGGGCACCTTCGACGGTGTCACCGGCCGACTGCCCTATCTCCGGGACCTCGGCGTCACCGCCGTCGAGCTGATGCCCGTGGCCGACTTCCCCGGCGACCGCAACTGGGGATACGACGGGGCGGCCCTCTACGCACCCTCCCGTCGCTACGGTCGGCCGGACGACCTCCGGAGGCTCGTCGACACGGCCCACCGCCTCGGCCTGGCGGTCCTGCTCGACGTGGTCTACAACCACCTCGGCCCCGACGGCTGCTACCTCCCGGCGTTCAGCCCCTACGTCTTCTCCGAGATCCACTCGAACCCCTGGGGCAAGAGCCTCAACTTCGACGACACCCACAGCACGCTCGTCCGCCAGTTCTTCATCGAGAACGCGCTGCACTGGGTCCACGAATACCGCGTCGACGGCCTCCGCCTCGACGCCACCCACGCCATCATCGACGACAGCGACCGCCCCTTCGTCGCCGACCTCGCCAGCCGGGTCCGGGAGTCGGTCGCCGACCGCGAGGTGCTCGTCATCGCCGAGGACCACCGCAACCTCGCCCAGATGATCCGGCCCGAGGGGGAGGGGGGATGGGGCCTCGACGGCGTCTGGGCCGACGACTTCCACCACATCGTCCGGGTCGCCCTGGCCGGCGAGCACGAGGGCTATTACCGGGACTTCACCGGCTCGATGGCCGAGCTGGCCGACTGCCTGGTCAAGGGCTGGCTCTACACCGGCCAGCACTCGACCAACCGGGACGAGCACCGGGGCTCCGAGCCGATCGGCGTCCCCCCGCGCCGGATGGTCGTCTGCACCCAGAACCACGACCAGATCGGCAACCGGGCGATGGGGGACCGCCTGCACCACGGCTGCGACCTCGCCGCCTACCGGGCCTCCTCGGCCTTGCTGCTCTGCGCCCCGGAGACCCCCATGCTCTTCCAGGGGCAGGAATGGGCCACCGGCACCCCCTTCCAGTTCTTCACCGACCACGAGGCCGACCTCGGCCGGGCCGTCACGGAGGGCCGACGCCAGGAGTTCCGCCATTTCGCCGCCTTCGCCGACCCCGCCTCCCGCGACCGCATCCCCGACCCCCAGGCCGAGGCCACCTTCCTCGGCAGCCGGCTCGACTGGTCGGAGCCCGACCGGGAACCCTACGCCTCGACCCTCCGCCTCTTCCGGGCCCTGCTGACCCTCCGACGCTCCGAGCCGGCCCTCAAGAACGCCCGGATCGGCTCCTACCGGGCCGCCCCCCTCTCGGACCATTCGCTCCTGCTCCGCAACGACGCCGAGGTCGGCCCCTCGCTCCTGGTCGTCTTCCACCTGGGAGGGGCCGAGGAGGTCTCGCTCTCGGCCCGACCCGAGCTGGACGGCCTGGACGTCTCCCGGTGCCAGCTCGTCCTGACCACCGACGAGCGTCCCTTCGCCCCCGACGGCCGTCCCCCCGCCGTCTCCCTCGACGGCGACGCTCCCGCGATCCGCTTCGAAGGCCCCTCGGCCGTGCTCATCCGTGCCTGGCCCGTCACGTCCCGGTGACCTCCCCTCGTCATCCAATCCTCCGGCCCCCTCTCCCCCCGACCGGGGAGGGGGGCGGAGGGCCGATCCCAGCGGGGTCCGCTCGCCCACCGGGCATGGGACCAGGATGCCGGGGTCGTGCAGAACGCCCGGGATCTCGGCATGATTGAGGGCCCGGCCCTCCTCCCGCACCGGAGGCGGGCCGAGCCCCCGAATCGACCCTCCCGACGGCGAACCGAAGCAAGCAGCCATGCCCATCCGACCCAAGCAGCCCCCCGTCCGCGTCGCTATGATCGGCTCCGGGGCCGTGAGCGACTACCACCACGTCCCCGGCGTCCGGATCGACCCCCGCGCCGAGCTGGTCGCCGCCTGCGACGCCGACGCCTCCCTGCTGGAACGTCGCAAGGCCGACTGGGGCATCGACCGCGTCTCCACCGACTACCGCGACATCGTCGACGACCCCGACGTCGACGCCGTCGTCATCGCCACCCCCAACTTCACCCACCGGGAGATCAGCGAGGCCGCGGCGAAGGCGGGCAAGCACGTCATGTGCGAGAAGCCGCTCGCCCTGGACGCCGCCGAGGTCCGCTCGATGTACGAGGCGGCCCGGGACAACGGCGTCGTCCACATGACGGCCTTCACCTACCGCTTCGCCCCCGCGATGATCTACCTGCGCCACCTGCTCGGGTCCGGCGCCCTGGGCGAGCCCCGCCACTTCCGCTCCCAGCGCTTCCTCGACCTCCCCGAGACGAGCTGGGGTTGGCGGCAATACAGGGACAAGGCCGGGGCCGGCGACCTCTTCGACATGACCATCCACCGCATCGACTTCGCCATCGACCTGCTCGGCCCGATCTCCAGCGTCTGCGGCGCCGTCGCCCGCTTCGCCCCCCGAGACCGACTCGCCGACGGGACGTCCTGCCCGCCCTCCGAGGTCGACGACTGGTCGAGCATCATCGGCGAGTTCGCCTCCGGCGCCACCGGGGTCTGGGAGGGCACGACCCTCGCCAAAGGCTACCACCGCGACGGGTTCGGCCATGAGTGGGCCGAGATCAACGGCTCCGAGGGCTCGGCCGTCTACCGCCTCCACGAGCCGAACACGATCCTCCTGGGCAAGACCGGCAGCGACCTCGCCCCCGAACCCGTCCCCCTCCACTTCCTCAAGCCCGCCTCCAGCCCCCGGGACCCCAACGAGGGCCCCCCCGCCACCGTCTTCCGCTACGACCTGATCTGGGAATTCGTCTCCGCGATCGTCGAAGGCCGGGACGCCGTCCCCAGCTTCCTCGCCGGCCTCAACGCGCAGATCGTCGCCGACGCCGTCCTCCGATCCCACGCCGAGCGCCGGTGGGTCGACACCCCCACCGCCCCGGCCTGACCCCCGCCTGACGACCGAGAGCCCCTTGACAAATGTCGGAGATCGGCGACAATCGCCCCGTAAGCCGACACTTGTCCGAGGGTAGCGACGATGACGACTGAGGCCCGGGGGTGGTGGTTGCTGGGAGCCGTGGCCGTCCTGGTGCCGATCGGGCTCGCCTCGGCCCCCCGGGCGATCGTCGTCGGCACCGAGGCCGATCGGGGGGCGGGGTGGACGGGCCGGGGCTGGGGCGTGGTGCGTGCCGAGGAGGTCGGGGAGACGATCGTGCTCTCGGGCCTGGCGTGCTCGGCGAGCCAGACGATCATCGCCCCCACGGTGGAGCTGCTGGCGGACGTGCCGCCGGTCCTGGGAATCTTCGGGCCGGCGGCGCCGACCCGGATCATCGAGCTCATCCCCGAGGGGACCCGGGTCGCCAGGGACGAGGTGATCTGCCGACTCGATCCCAGCGCGTACGCCGACCGGGCCCGAGACCAGCGGATCGAGGTCGATCGGGCCCGTTCCGGGCTGGCCGAGGCCGATCGAGCCCTGGCGGTGGCCGAGGCCGGCCTCGTCTCCTACCGGGACGGCGATCGGGCCTGGTTCGAGCGGCAGATGGAGGTCGATCGGGCGATGGCCCGGGTCGACCTGACCCGGGCCGAGGACTACCTGGCCTGGTCCGGACGGATGGGGGCACTCGGGTACGTCTCCTCGGCGGACCTGGCCGAGCACCGGCTCTCCCTGCTCCGGGCGGAGGTCGCCCTGTCCGACGCCGAACTCGCGCTCCGGACCTTCCGCGAGTCGACCGTCGGGGCGGTCCTCCGGGGCCTGGAGGCCGAGGTCGACCGCTCCCGGACCCTCCGGGACTTCGCCGTCGAGGAACTGGAGGCCGCCGAGGAGCGCCTCGACCACCTGGAGGAGCAGGTCGACCGCTGCTCGATCCGGGCCCCGCACGACGGCACCGTCTATTACGCCGATATCTTCTTCAACGACTACTACCAGGTCCGGGAAGGCGCCGAGGTCTATCCGGGGATCCACCTGTTCATCCTGCCCGACCTGTCGAAGATGGAGGTCGAGCTCTTCGTCCACGAGCGCTTCGCCGGCCTCGTCGCCGAGGGCCGTCGGGCAACCGTCTCGTTCGAGGCCCTGCCCGGGTGCACCTTCCCCGCGCGGGTCAAGTCGATCGACCTGCTGCCGACCCCCGACTGGCGTCACTTCGAGGAGTGGCAGCAATTCCGGGTCCGGGTCGCGATCGACCGGCCGCCCGCCGGCCTCCGGCCCGAGATGACCACCCGGGTCTCGATCGCCACGGACGAGCCCCGATCGGCCCTGACCGTCCCCGCCGGGGCGGTCGGATGGGACGACGCCGGCGCCCATTGCGTCGTCGAAACCGATCAAGGGCCGAACCGGCGGGCCATCCGCGTCGATCGAGGCACGGTCGATCGCCTCGTCGTCCTCGAGGGGCTCCGGCCGGGCGATCGAGTCCTGATCGATCCGAGGAGAAACGACCGGGGCGAGGGGCATTGAGCCCCCGAGGCCGGGGGACGCGAGGATCGAGCCCGACGACCCCCGCCCCATGATCAACGCCCCTGGTGCCCCGACGCCGCGTTGATGATCGGCTGCGTGCCTCGGTCGCTGCAGAGCACGACCAGCAGGTTACTGACCATCGCGGCTTTCTTCTCGTTATCCAGCTCGACCAGCTTCTGGCTGGCGAGCATGCCCAGCGCCATCTCGACCATGCCGACCGCCCCCTCGACGATCTTCGACCTCGCGGCGATCACCGCGTCGGCCTGCTGCCGCTGGAGCATCGCGTGGGCGATCTCGGGGGCGTAGGCCAGGTGGCTGATCCGGGCCTCGATCACCTCGACCCCCGCCTTGAACAGCCGGTCCTGGATCTCGGTCCTCAGGTGCTCGGCCACCTCGGAGGTGTTGCCCCGAAGCGACAGCTCGTCTTCGGCGTGGGCGTCGTAGGCGTACCCGGTGGCCAGGTTCCGCAGGGCCGACTCGCTCTGGACCTCGACGAAGTTCTCGTACTTGTCGACGTGGAACATGGCCTCGGCCGTGTCGATCACCCGCCAGACCACCACGGCGGCGATCTCGATCGGGTTGCCGTGCCGGTCGTTGACCTTCAGGTGTCCGCTCTCGAAGTTGCGGACTTTGACCGAGATCGCCGCCTTCGAGTAGAACGGGTTGGCCCACCTCAGGCCGGGCTTGCGGACGGTCCCCTTGTAGTCGCCGAACAGTTGCAGCACCTTCGCCTCGTTCGGGTTGACGACGAACAGCCCGGTCAGGCCGACGATCGTCAGGACGGTCACGAAGATCGACCCGATGATCGGCGCCGGGCGCTCGGCGACCGCCCCGAGGACCAGCCCCCCCAGCGACAGCAGCAGCGTGGCCAGCAAGACGGCGAGATAGACGAACCCGGAGGCCGGGTCGGTCTCGACCTCCCGGATCGGCGACTCGGGCTTTCGGGTGGGGTCGTAGAGCTCTTCCATCGCGGTGCCTCCCGGGACCCCGCCGGCCGAATGCCGGCCAGGGAAGCGGTCCCGGAGTGCGTTCGCTCGCCGCCGGCGATCATTGCGGATCGCCCCGGCCCCCGGACCGGGATCCCTCGCCCATCATCGGGCCCGCCGGATTCGGCCTCGGGGATCTCCCCCCGTCACTTCATCTTCAGGTACGCCCGCCATCCCGTGACGTGGGGCAGCGGGGTGAGCAGCTCCACCGACCGCTCCCGGAGCGTCTCGATGGTGTAGAAGAGGGCCGGGTCCTGCCCCTGGGCCGTCCGGATGATCCTCGGCGCCTCCCGGCGACGGCAGGTGACGAACAGGAGGGTGACCGGCCCGTTCCTGCCCTGGCCCATGAAGGTCGTCAGGCGGTAACCCTGCACCCGGAGCGTCTCGGCGATCCGCTCGCCGTGGTTCGGGGAGATGATCCGGACCACCACCGAGCCCAGCGCCAGCCGCTTCTCGATCGCGATCCCTACCCCATTGCCGGCCGCGAACCCCCCCGCGTACGCCACCGCCAGGATCGGGTTCTCGTCGAACCCGGCCATCACCTGGGAGACGCCGACCACCCAGATCAGGACCTCGAAGAACCCGAGCAGGACCGACAGGCGGATCCTCCCCTGGACCACGGAGATCGTCCGCAGCGTGCCGAACGAGACGTCGGCGATCCTCATGAGGAAGATCAGCAGCGCGATGGCCCAGGTGGGCAGGGTGGTGAGCAGTGACACGGCAATCGCGGGTGGGGAGGGGCGGTTCCGGCTCGGGATCCGACCGCCGGGCGCTCCGTCACGCCCCGAGGCCAAGCCGGCGGCGATGATAGGCGAGCCGCTGGGACACGTCCATCCGGGAAAAATCGGGCAAGCCGCCCGGGAGCACCGGGAAGCTGTTCGAGTCCCGGTCGGCCGCGGCCGACATCTCGCCCCGCTCGCCCTCGCACGCCCCGCATCCGCAATCGCAGCCGGCCGTAGGGGCGGCCGGGGTGGGGACGGCCGATCCCGCCCGGGCCGAGCCGTTCGACGACGGCCGGGAGGCCGGCGGGACGACGACCGAGGTCGACGACCCCCCGTAGCTCATCGAGGTCGCCTGGGGCCGCAGGTCGTCTTCCAGCGGCCGATGGGGCCGGATCCCCAGCCGGTCGAGCACCGCGTGGTAGGCCCGCACCGCCTCCGCCGCCCCGATCTGGCCGTCGGCGATCAGCCGGAGGAACTGGATGAACGCGAGCTGATTCTCCGCGTTGTTGATCTTCCGGCCGTAGAGCGCGACCTTCGCGCCATGGGCCCTCGCCTCGGCCAGCAGGTGGAAGGCGTCGAAGGTCGTCCCGGCCGAGCCGCCGAGGATGCCGACCACGAGGTGCGGGTCGTAGGAGACCAGTTCCTCCAGCGCCTTCGGCCCGTGGTAGACGATCTTCAGGAACACCGGCCTCCCCGGCCCCGCGACCCCGGCCAGCATCCGGGCGATCATGTCGTTGAGGTAGTGCGGGACGGTCTCCGGGTCGATCGTCCCCGGCACGTTCGGGTCGAACACCTCCAGGAAGTAGCGGAACCCCTTCCGCTCCGCCTCCTCCCGGAACTGGTGGAACCGCTCCAGGGTCCGGAAATCCTGCTCCGGGATGTTGTTGAACGTGACGCTGTAGAGGCCCAGGTCGGCCCCCAACGAGCGCTCCCCCGGGGCGCAGTCGACGTGCCCGCACATCGCGTGGTCGAGCAGGGCCGATCGGTGCGGCTGCGCCGGATACTGGGCGTAGACCGACCCCCGGGCCAGGTGGACGTCGGTCGCGTCGTTGGCCCGGATCGCCGGGGTGACGTGCGACCCGTCGAACAGCCGGTCCCGGATCGTCAGCTGATAATTCGAGCTGGCCGACATGAGCATGATGTCGACCAGGCCCTGCGTCGCGTTCAGCCGGATCTGCTGGCGATACTCCTCCAGCGTCCTCAGCCGGACCTCGCCGCTGTGGGCCTCGGGGGACATGCCCGGCGCCCCGATGCCGAACGCCATGTCGGCGTCCTTGGCGTCCGCGAGGATGAACTCCCGGCAGCCGTGGGGATCGGCGTGGATCGCGGCCAGCTTGCGGTCGAGCGACTTAGTAACCACCCCGCCCTCCGCCGGACTGCCCGGAGATCGTCACCCTCGGCCTCCCGGCCGACGCGTTCGACCCGCCGGATCCCATCGTCACCCGGACCCCCTGGCCGTTCGCCGACGCCGGGGGCGGGCCTCCCCGGGACGCCCCCGACGTGGTGCCGTTACCGCCCCGGCCGGCCGCCGCCTTCGCCGCGTTCGGGTTCGTCTTGAGCACCTGGTCGATCGTCTCCCGCAGCACCCGGGCCGACTGCTGGAGGCCCGACAGTTCCTTCGGCCAGAGGTCGAGTTCGAGTTGAGCCCGCACCCCGCCCTCGCCGACCACCGTCGGCACCGAGATGCAGACGTCCCCCATCCCGTACTGGCCGCTCACCAGCGAGGACACCGGCAGGATCCGGCGGGAATCGAGGGCGACTGTGTGGATCACCTCCCGGATCGAAATCCCCACCGCGAACCCGGCCCCGCCCTTCAGCTTGATCACCTCGGCGCCGCTGCCCTTGGTCCGCTTGAACAGCTCGTCCGCCTTCGACGGCGACCACCCGGGATACTTCTCCAGCGGCAGCCCCGCCGCCTGGGCCACCGACCAGAGGGGCACCATGCTGTCGCCGTGTTCCCCCAGGATCGTCGCGGTGACCTGCGTGGCCGGGAGGCCGAGATCCTGGGCGATCAGGCCCCGGAACCGGGACGAGTCGAGCATCGTCCCCAGGCCGATCACCTGACGGGGGGGCAACCCCGTGCGCCTCGTGGCCAGATACGTGAGCACGTCCACCGGGTTCGACACGACGAGGACGATCGCGTCGTCCCGCAGTCCGGCGGCCATCACGTCGTCGAGGATCTTCAGGAACAGCTCGACGTTCCGGTTGATGAGGTCCAGGCGGCTCTCGTCCGGTTTCCTCCTCAGCCCCGCGGTGATGCAGACGAGGTCGGTCTCCGGGATCGACTCGTACCCCGTCGCCCGGATCCGCTGGTCGGCCACGAGCGCGGCGCCGTGGAGGATGTCCAGCGCCTGGCCCCGGCAGAGGTCGCCGTTCACGTCGATCAGGTTGATCTCCGGGACCACCCCGCCGCATTGCAGCGCGAACCCGGTGCACGACCCGACCAGCCCGCCGCCGCCGATGATGCCGACTCTCATCCCCTCGCCCCCGTCCTGTTAGGTGAACCCCGATCGATCCCCGTCCCGACGGCGACGTCAGCACGAACCCGCATACGATCCCGACCCGTTCGACGAGGGGGCCGCCGCCCCCCCCAGCGCCCGCATCACCTGCTCGGTGATCGCCTGCACCATCGACTCGAACTCCGGCCCCTCCCCCTTCGAGGCCGGGGCCGACGCGGGCATGGCGCAGGCCACCTGCTGCACGGCCTGCTGGAGCTTGTCGGGGACGAAGGCGTTCGGCTCCGGGCGGAACGACTCGTGGTACCCCTCCCGGAACAGGCTGTTGCCGCAGAGGTCACAGTTCTCCAGCCCCAGCTCCAGCCGGACGTCCCGCACGCCGATGCCCGGCTTCAGGCGGATCAGCTCGGCGGCCTTGTGGTCGTTGTAGTACTTCGGCCCGCCCAGGGGCTTGGTGAGCAGCAGGATCCGGCAGTAAGCGTCGATGATCTCGGTCTTGAAGTAGGCGTCCATCAGGTCGCTGCCGGCGGTCACGGTGCCGTGGTTGGCCAGCAGGATGGTGTCGGTGTCCTTGATGTACGGGATCACCGTGTCGGCGAACGCCTGGCCGCCGGGGGTCTCATACGGGGTGATCGCCACCTCGCCGAGGAAGACCTCGAACTCCGGCATCGTGCACTTCGGGATCGGCTCCTGGGCCACGGCGAAGGCCGTCGCGTGCGGCGGGTGGCAGTGGACGACCGACTTCACGTCGGGCCGATGCTTCATGATCGTCAGGTGCAGCAGGATCTCGCTCGACCGCTTCCGCTTGCCCGACACCTGGCCGCCGTCGAGGTCGACGATGCACAGGTCGTCCGGCTTCATGAACCCCTTCGACACCCGGGTCGGCGTGCAGAGGACGCGGTCCTCGGACAGCCGGTAGCTGATGTTCCCGTCGTTGGCCGCGGCGAAGCCCTTGTTGTAGACCCGCCGGCCGACCTCGCACATCTCCTCGCGGAGCTTCCACTCGCCCATGAAGTTCCCGCTGCCCGCCATGATCGACGCTCCTTGACCTGATCGCGCGATTCGGTGTTTCAGACGTTGAGTTGATCCAGCAGGCAGGCGCAGTAGGCGTCCACCGGCGTCTTGGCCTTGCCGAAGGGGTTGGCGGCCTCCCTCCCCTCGCTGATCCCGATGATCGCGCCCGGCCCGGCGCCCAGCTCATCGAACACGACCAGCTCCTCCCCACGCTCCGGCGAGCCATCGGTGATCGCCTCCCGGGGCATCGGCACGACGACCAGGAGCCTGGGGTTCCGCAGCGAAGGATGCAGCCGGGAACACGTCACCCGGCCGATCACCTCCCCGATCCTCATCGTCGCCCTCCCCCCCCGGCCGGCCGGGCACCTCGGGGGCGCCCCCCCGGCGGAAGACCTTCATGCCGTGCAGCAGCGAGGGGATCGACCGCCCCCCCGGCTCGATCACGATCAGGTTGGCCCCGAGGCGGTCGACGGCCCGGGCCACCGCGTCCGCGTCGGCAGGGGCCGCCGGGCGGACCCCCGGCACCCGGGACGCGACCCAGCAGGCGACCGACGCCTCGGGCGTCAGGACCACCGCCCCCCGGTCGTCTCCCGCCGACACCCAGCCCGCCGCCTCGACGGCGTCGCCGCCGACCTCGGCCCAGGCGTCCGGCCCGGAGTGGATCGCCCGGCGGATCGCGTCGGCGTGGGCCACGCCGGGCTCGATCGCGAAGCCCCACTCGCCCCGCCGCGACGCCTCGGGCTCCGAGACGAGTCGGACGGCGATCCCGCGACGCTTCAGCAGATCCCGGGCGATCGGCGTGATCACGGTCGCCGGGCCGACCCGGATCTCCCGGACCTCGGGGCCGATCGCCTCGACCTGCCGCTCCCCGAGCAGCCTCCCGGCGAAGGCACCCGCCGGGCGACGACGGCCCGGGGCCGGGGCCCGCCGGATCCCGGCGAGCACGGCCCTGACGGCGGCATCGACCTGTGCGATCGTCGGCGAGGTCATCCGTCCGGCAGCCCCATCACGCTCCACCGGCCGGGCGTATCCCGGCCGATCATCTCCTGCAACGCCTTCCCGTCGTTCGTCACGATCACCCGGTCCCCCCGGCCCGCCCCCATCCGGTCGAACGCCAGGACCGGGTCGCCGTCGTCCCGGCCGTCGGCCCCTTCGAGCTGCACGACGAGCAGCCGCTCCCCCCGGAACGTCGGGTGCTTGATCGTCGAGGTCGCCGACCCGATCACGCGGCCGAGTTGCATCGGAGGATGCTCCAGTCCGGGCGGGTCAGATGAACCGCATGCCGCCGATGATCGCCGTCCGCCGCTGCCGGGTGAACGTCAGGGGGGTCGTCACCCCCTCCCCGGTCGGCCCGGCGATCGAGTACGAGCCCACGCCCTCGCCGCCGCTGCCCAGCCCGGCGGTGCAGGCGCCGTTGATCACGAAGATCGTGCAGTCCATCGCCCGGCCCATCCGGTCCATCACGCCCGTGTCCCGGGAGTGGAGGATGGCCGTGTGGCCGTAGCCGTGCTCCGACCGCCTCGCCAGCTCGATCGCCCGGCCCACGTCCGGCACCCGGACGAAGGGGATGAACGGCATCATCTGCTCGTGGTCCACGAACGGGTGATCGGCCGAGGTCTCGCCGTAGAGGATCTGCGTCCCCGGCGGGATCGATGCCCCGGCGTGCCCGGCGAGGACGCCCGGGTCCTTGCCGACGAGATCCTTGTTGACGAGGAGCTTGCCCTCGTCGTTCTTCACGAACGCGGCCCGGGTCAGCGCGTCGATCTGCTGGGAGTCCAGCCGGTGGCCCCCGACGCGGCCGACCGCCTCCATCAGCTTGTCGAAGACGTCCGACGTGGCGAAGACCTGCTTCTCGCCGATGCACAGGAGATTATTATCGAATGCCGCCCCCCGGACGATCGACTCCGCCGCGTTCTCCAGGCAGGCCGTCCCGTCCACGACCACCGGGGGGTTCCCCGGCCCGGCGACGATCGCCCGCTTGTTGCTCGAGAGCGCCGCCCTGGCCACGGCCGGGCCCCCGGTGACGACCAGCAGCTTCACCCCCCGGTGCTTGAACAGGGCGTCGGCCGACTCGATCGTCGGCGGGTGGATGATCGTCAGCAGGTCGCCGATGCCGATCGCGTCCCGGATCGCCCGGTTGAACGCCTGCACCCCCTCGGCGGCGATGTTCGCCCCCGACGGGTGGGCGTTGAAGACCACCGCGTTCCCGGCCGCGAGCATGTTGATCGCGTTGCACGCCAGGGTCGGCAGGCTGTGCGTGACGGGCGTGATCGAGCCGATGACCCCGAACGGCGCGTGCTGCGTCAGCGTCAGCCCGTTGTCCCCCGCGTTGTTCTCGGTGCGGAGGTACTCCACGCCCGGGATCGGCGGGATGGCGTCCCGCAGCTTGCTGATCTTGTGGTCGAGCCGCCCGATCTTGGTCTCGTCCAGCTCCTTGCGGCCCCACTCCTCGGCCCGATCGACGCAGAGCCGCTTGATCGCCTTCACGGCCTTGTCCCGGTCCCCCAGGGGCCGGAGCCGGAAGGCCGTGTAGGCCTCCTCGGCGGCGGCCACGGCCGCATCGGCGGTCGGATAGACGCCGTCCCGGCCGCCCGGGCGGCCCGCCCCGTTGCTGGCCGTCGAGGCCCCGTTGCCGCCCATCTGGGACAGCACCTGCTGCACGACGTTGCGGATCAGGTCCTCGGTCATCGGTTGCATGGCGGTCACCCTGGGGAGGCGGGGCCGGCCCGATCGATTCGGGGCCGGGCCGGGTTCGCGGGAAGATTCGATCGGTCGGGAGCCGGGTCAGTTCAACGCCGGCGACGGAGTCGGGACGGCAGGCAGAGGGCGATCGCGGTCAGCCACCCGTAGGCGGAGCAGACCACCCAGGCCAGGGGCAGGAGCATCAGGTTCGTGATCCCCCCCGCCGGGGCACCGGCCCCCTCGGCGGCGTGGCCGAGCAAGTGCATCGGCGGCCACCAGTAGATCGAGAACAGGATTCGCCTCGGGTCGCTCGGGGGCACGGCCAGCACCCGCGGCCACCACCCGGAAATCCCCCAGGCCACCCCGAGGTGGACGATCGAGAACAGCACGCCCAGCATGATCTCCAGGGCACACCCGATCCGCCCCCATCGCCTCGGCCTCCGTCGTCGATGGGCCATCAATCGCCCCGGTCCCGGCTCGAGAAAACGACCGAGCCGCCGACGTCCATCGTGTCCACCAGCCCGATCACCACCGCGTCGATCGGCAGCTTCTCGGTCTCCGGCGTCAGCCGGGCGCTCGATCCCTGGCAGATCAGGACCATCTCGCCGATCCCGGCGCCCAAGGTGTCGACCACCACGAACGTCCGGCCGGTCGGCACCAGCCGGGCGTTCGATTCGGGATCGACCCGGTACGGCTCGACCGTCAGGAGCTTGTGACCGGTCATCGACGCCACCTTCTGGGTGGCCACGACCGATCCGGTCACTCGGGCGACGAACATCGGGACAGTCCTGGAAGGTGATGGATGGCGATCGTCCTCGGGCCGGATCACGAACGGGCCGAGAGGAGGTCCCGGGCCTGCCTGGCGACGATGATTTCCTCGTTCGTCGGCATCACCCAGACCTCGACCTTGCTGTCAGCCGCCGAGATCTTCCGCTCGCCGTGGCCGGCCTCGTTCAGCTCGTCGTTCAGGAGGATGCCGAGCCGCTCCAGGTCCCGGCAGACCATCGACCGGATCCTCGGCGAGTTCTCGCCGATGCCCGCGGTGAAGACGATCGCGTCCGTGTCCCCAAGCTCCACCAGGTAGGCCCCGAGGTAGTGCCGGATCGACGAGACGTACATGTCCAGGGCCAGCTGCGCGTCCGCCTCGCCGGTCTCGGCCGCGGCCTCCACGTCCCGGAGGTCGTTCTTGCCGCAGATCCCCAGCAGGCCCGACCGGTTCGCGAGGATCGCCAGCGCTTCCTCGAACCTCATCCCGGTCGCCCGCATCACGGCCGGCAGGGCGAAGGGGTCGAAGTCGCCGACCCGGTTGTTCTGGAGCAGGCCCGATTGCGGGCTCATCCCCATGCTCGTCGCCACCGACTTGCCGTCCCGGATGGCGCAGAGCGACGAGCTGCCACCGAGGTGGCAGGAAATGAGCCTGAGGTCCGGCCGGTTGAGCAGCAGAGCCGTCCGCTCGGCGATGAACCGGTGGCTGGCGCCGTGGAAGCCCCAGCGGAGGACGCCGTGCTCGGTCGCCCACTCGTTCGGCACGGCATAGCGCCGGTTGCGGTCGGGGATCGTCGCGTGGAAGCCGGTCTCGAAGGCGGCGACCAGCGGCATCTCCGGGAACCGCTCGGCGAGCATCCGCATGGCCCGCACGTAGGGGGGGTTGTGGGCGGGGGTGACGTCGTTGAACGCCTCCATCGCCGAGAGCAGCCGGGCGTCCACCCGCTGCACCCCGCTGATCCCCTTCGCGTGCACCGCCTTGAAACCAATCGCCGAGACCTCCGACGCCGACCCGATCACCCCGGTCGCCGGGTTGGTCAACTGCTCCAGGCAGAGGCGCACCGCCTCGCCGTGGTCGGGCACGGCCCGATCGGCCTCGGTCTTCCCCTTCGACGACGCATAGACCACCTTCGACGACGGGCCGCCGATGCGGTCGACGGCCCCCCGGGCGAGCATCGGCTCGCCCGGGTCTCCCAGGTCGAACAGGCGGTACTTGAAGCTGGTGCTGCCCAGGTTGGCCACCAGGATCTTCATCGAGGCCCCCTCCGCGATCGCCCCCGGTCCGGGGCCGACGGACTCACTTGACGAACGCCTCGACCACCGCCGGGGACGGCCGGGGGATCACGTGCGCGGCCTTCAGCTCGCCGCACCGGGCGGCGGCCTCGGCGCCGGCCTCGACGGCCGCCCGGACGCTGCTCACGTCGCCCCGGATCATCCCGCTGACCACGCCACCGTCCAGCTTGATGATCGGTGTGGCGACTTCCACATTCGCGGCCTTGAGCATCGCGTCATACGCGTTGATCAGGCCGATCAGGCCCCTCGTCTCGATCAGGCCCAGCGCGGAGCCGTTCATGGGGTTCTCGGTCCTTGGAGATGGGGAAGAATGGGGGAGGGTCCGGGGCGGTCGGGTGGGGAGGCGGGCCGGGCGGGTCGCGTCGGCCTCGCCCGCCGCCGACCCCCGGCCTCGTCCCCGGCGCCGATCAGCCGAGGAAGGTCCGGATCACGGCCGGGTCCGGCCGGGGGATGACGTGCGCCGAGACCAGGTCGCCGACCCGGCTGGCCGCCTCGGCGCCGGCCTCGACGGCCGCCCGGACGCTGCCCACGTCGCCCCGGACGATCGTCGTGACGTAGGTCCCGCCGACGCTGATCTTGCCGACGTGGGTCACGTTGGCCGCCTTGAGCATCGCGTCGGTCGCCTCGATGATGGCGACCAGGCCCCGGCACTCGATCATGCCGAGCGCCTCGCCGCCGGAGCCGGTCGAGAACCGGCTCCCCCGGGCGGGGTTGATTGCGGTCGACATGGGATCAGGCTCCGTCGTTCTTGGTGGTGGGGGAGCCGGCGCCGGTCCGGGCCGCCGCCTGGGCCTTCGCGAAGCTCAGGACGCCGCCCAGCTCCTCGTGGGGCCGGGGGATGACCTGCACGCTGACGACCTCGCCGATCCGGCTGGCCGCCGCGGCCCCGGCGTCGACGGCGGCCTTCACCGCCGCCACGTCCCCGACGACGAAGGCCGTGACCAGGCCGCTGCCGACCTTGTCCCAGCCGGCCAGCTCGACGTTGGCCGCCTTGAGCATCGCGTCGGTCGCCTCGACCAGCGCGACGAACCCCTTCGTCTCGATCATCCCGAGCGCTTCCTGGAGCGATCCATTGGCCATCGAAGGGCCCCCCGCGGTTCGATCGGCGCCCGGGGTCACGACCCCCGGGACGCCGTCGTGGTGTGGTGCGTTCTCGTGTCTGTCGGCGTCGAGGGGGTTGCGAGTGCGGCCGACCCCTCGCCCGGCCTCCGGCTGCCCGCTCCCCGACCCCGGGGAGCGGTCTTTTGATCCGTCCGATGTCTCGTCTGTTCGTCCGATCCCCCCTCGCCCGGGCTTCGCCCACCCTCTTCCCCGAAGACGGGGGCGAGGGTCGGAGGCTGCCCCCTCCCCACTCGTGGGGAGAGGGCCGGGGTGAGGGGCCGAGGCGCTCGCAACAAGGCCCCCTACCATCTCACGGCTTGACCAGCTCGACCCTGGTCGCATGGACCAGGTCGCAGGCGTTCCCCTCGTCGGTGTCGATGTGGACCTCCAGCTTCCAGTCCGGATTGGTCCGGACCAGCAGGCCCTCCAGGGTGGTGGGGCAGGGGCCGTGGATCCGGAGGTTCATCCGGTCCTTGGCCTTCACGCCGTAGTAGGAGGCGTCCCGATCCCCCATGTGCACGTGACGCTCGGCCCGGATGACCCCCTTGTCCAGCTCGACCGACCCCTTCGGGCCGATCAGCAGGCATCCGGGCGTCCCCTCGATGTCGCCCGAGAGCTTCACCGGCAGGTCCAGGCCCAGGCTGATCGCGTCGGTGAAGGCCAGCTCCACCTGGGTGAACGCGCGGCAGGGCCCCAGGATCCGGACGTTGGGGATCATCCGCTGCCGGGGGCCGACCACCGCCACCGTCTCGTTGCTGGCGAAGTCGGTGGCCTGGTACAGCCGCTTCATCTCCGTGAGCTGGTACCCCTTGCCGAAGAGGACGTCCACGTGATCCTGCCTCAGGTGGACGTGGCGTGCCGAGATGTTCACCACCAAATCCGGCCGGTATCCGCCCGGGGCCCGCCCGTCGCCGCCGAACTGCTGCCGGAGGATCGACCGGACGAGTTGCTCGACGTCGCCTCGGGGAATCGCCGTACTCGCGCTCATCGGGGTATCGCCCTCGATCCGGGGTTCCGGGCCGTCCCGTTCAGCCCGTCGGCCCCGGCCTCGACCGGGGCGATGATCAGTCCCACGCCGGCCGATTCGAGCATCGCCCGATCCGGCCCGGCGACCCCCGAGTCGGTCACGACCCGGTGGATTTCCTCCAGCCCGCAGAGCTTCGAGAGGGACTGGCGGCCGAACTTCGAGTGGTCGGCGGCGATCAGCACCTCCTGGCCGCAGGTCATCATCTGGCGCTCGGTCTCGACCAGCAGGCTGTTGGAGTTGAACACCCCCTCGGGCGTGATCCCCCCGGCCCCGAGCACCGCCCGGCGGACCCGGATCCCCTGCATCGTGGCCACCGCCAGCGGGCCCATCGCCACTCCGGTCCGGGGGTAGACGTAGCCGCCGATCATGATCAAGTCCGTGTCCTTGCTCGACGCCAGCAGCGCCGCGATGGGCAGGCTGTTCGTCACCACCTGGATCGGCCGGCCCACGAGCGCCCGGGCCACCTCGAGGGTCGTCGTCCCGCCGTCCAGGAGCACCGTCTCGCCGTCCTCGACCAGGCCGGCGACGGCCCGGCCGATGGCGACCTTCTCCTCGGCGGCGGCCGTCTCCCGGTCGTCCAGCGCGGGCATCGCCCGCACGTCCCCCGAGCAGACCGCCCCGCCGTGGGTCCGCTTGATCGCCCCGGCCTGGTCCAGCGCCTCCAGGTCCCGGCGAATCGTGCTCTCCGAGGCGCCCGTCGCCCTGACCAGCTCCTCCAGGGTCGCGAAACCCTGCCGGTTCACCAGGTCTAACAAGGCACGACGCCGCGACTCGACGAGCATTTCACCCCTCTCGGCGGTGTCGACGCACGATCCTCCAACAGATTCCACCATCGCCCGACTGCCGTCAAGGACCCACCGCGGAAAATGATCGGATTTGCGCGATATTCGCAATCCGGCTGATCGTTTTCGATCATCCGGCGACGGATGCGTGATCGACGGCCGGGCGGATATACTGGCGTCCCCGCGACAACCCCATCCCCGTCGAGGCGTCCGACATGCCCGAGCTGCCCGAGGTCGAGACGATGGTCCGGGGGCTCCGCCCCGCCCTCGAAGGCCGGACGATCCGGTCGCTCGAGGTCGTCGACGACCACCTCCTGGCCAACTGCGAGGCCCCCGCGCTGGAACTCAAGGCGAGGGGGGCCCTCGTCTCGGCCGTCCATCGCCGGGGCAAGTGGGTCGTGATCGAGCTGGCCCCGCCCCGGGGGATCATCGTCATCCAGCCGAGGATGACGGGAGCCTTCTACCTCGTCGATTCCGAGCTGGCCCGGCACATCCGGCTCACCCTGTCGATGTCCGGACCCGGGCCTTACCCGAAGGTCCACTACAACGACCCCCGCCGGCTCGGCCGCATCGCCTGGTACGCCGGCCCCGAGGAGGCCGAGGCCGCGTTCTCGAAGTCCCACGGTCCCGACGCCCTGGTCATCACCGCCGACGACCTCGCCGCCCGCCTCGCGCGGACCGCCCGGCCGATCAAGCCGACCCTGCTCGACCAGAAGGTGCTCGCCGGCATCGGCAACATCTACGCCGACGAGGTCCTGCACCGCTCGGGCATCCACCCCGAGCGGCCGTCCCATGCGATCGACCGCCCCGCGGTCGGCCGCATGCACCGCGCCATCGGCGAGGTCCTCGCCGAGGCGATCGAGGCCGAGGGCTCTAGCTTCGACGCCGGCTACCGCACCGTCCTGGGCCTGGAGGGGGGGTTCCTCGCCGTCAATCACGTCTACGCCCGGGGGGGCGAGCCCTGCAAGACCTGCGAGACGCCGATCGTCCGGGCCCGGATCGCCGGGCTGATCGGCCGCTCCACGCACTATTGCCCCGCCTGCCAGCCCCCGGCCGGGATCACGCCGACTCCCGAGTCGCCGACCCTCCGGCGCCGGCCCCCCCGATCCGCCCGAGACCCCGGTCCGGGGGGCGGGTAGGAGGCCCGACGGGGACCCCGGCCCCGTCGAGGGGCGGGGCCGGCGTGCCCCGGGGGCGAGGTGCCCCGGCCGTCCGCCCCGGGGAGGTGGCCCCCCGGCCGACGGCCCCCGGCTCGGCTGGCCGAGGGCGGGGCGATCGGGTATCCTCGGGGCTCCCCACGACTCGCCCGCCCCGAGGACCCCGAAGATCTCCGGCCGGCAACCCGGAATCCGTCGACCCGGGGGGCCGATCGTCTCCCGAGCGTCCCGACGGAGGCCGCAGGTGTCCTATCGCACCTTCAAGCACCTGCTGGGCGAGACGAGCCTGGAGCGGAAGTGCCGCTTCATCTTCGGCGGCGGCATCCTGCTGCTGGTCACCGTCAGCTTCTACATCTACGGCCGCAAGACCGAGAGCCTGGTCATCGGCCAGAGCCGGCAGGCGGCCCGGATGCAGGTCAAGCCGATCCTGGAGGAGATCCACCTCAAGACGTCGCTCGTCCGCCCCGAGCTGGCCGCGGTGGTCGACAAGGTCTCCCGAGAGCTGACCCCCAAGGACGGCTTCCAGCACTTCGACTGGCACGTCGTCAAGCCGTTCGCCGACCGTTCCGAGCGCCAGCCCCGGGACGAGTTCGAGCGCCGGGTCGTCGACCGCTTCCTCCGGGCCGCCCTCCGGCAGCGGGGGGACTGGGGCCCCGCCGGCCCGAGCAAGCCCTACACGTTCCCCGACGGCGCGCCGGCCGAATACACCGAGATCGGCCAGGACAACTCGGAATACTCGTACGTCCAGGCCGTCCTCTTCCGGCCCGGCTGTATCGCCTCCTGCCACTCCCGGCCCCCGGTCGACCTGATGCCGGAAATGGTCCCCCTGGAGATGGCCGACCTCGGCGGCGTCGGGGCCGCGGGGCCGGTCGAGCCGGACGCCGGGCCCGCCGAGGACGACCGGCCCAGCGTCTCCCTCTCCGCCCAGTATCACGACATGATCCGCCTGGACGAGACCGGGAAGTTCGCCCGCACGAAGCCGGGGGACCTGGCCGGCGTGGTCTTCGTCAAGCTGCCGATGGAGCAGACCAACAAGGCGATCAACCGGAACCGGGCCATCCTCATCGCCACGGCGCTGGTCACGGCGATCCTGGCGATGTTCGCCTCCTGGACCATCGTCCGCTACATCATCGTCCGCCCGGTCAAGCACCTCCGGGAGGTCTCCGACGCCATCGCCGCCGGGCGGCTGAACATCCGCAGCCGGATCCAGACCGGCGACGAATTCGAGGAGCTCTCCCACGCGTTCAACCGCATGCTCCACAACCTCGTCGCCATGCAGCAGGAGCTGCGGGACGTCAACGACGACCTCGACAAGAAGGTCGACGAGCTGGCCCAGGCCAACATGGCCTTGTATGAGATGAACTGCATCAAGAGCGACTTCCTGGCCACCATGAGCCACGAGCTGCGGACGCCGCTCAACAGCATCATCGGCTTCTCCGAGGTCCTCTCCGGCAACGACCAGCTCTCCGACAAGCAGCGACGCTACGCCTCGAACATCCAGAACAGCGGCCGGATGCTGCTGGCCATGATCAACGACATCCTCGACCTCGCCAAGATCGAGAGCGGCAAGATGGAGGTCCGGGCCGACGACTTCTCCGTCCGGGAGGTGTGCGAGTCCCTCGCCGTGCAGATGAGGCCGATGGCCGAGCGCAAGAACGTCGACCTGGAGTGCCGCCTCGACGAGGCGATCCCCCTGGTCCGGCAGGATCCGGGCAAGCTCCGGCAGATCGTCTACAACCTGCTCTCCAACGCGATCAAGTTCACCCCCGAGGGGGGCCGCGTCGTGCTCTCGGCGAAGGCCGAGGGCCGGACCATCGTCCTCGACGTGGCCGACAACGGCATCGGCATCGCCGCCGAGGACCGGGAGGTCATCTTCGAGAAGTTCCGCCAGGCCGGCATCCCCGGCCAGCAGGCCGACGTGCTGACCCGGGAGCACCAGGGGACCGGCCTGGGCCTCTCCATCGTCCGGGAGCTGGCCCGGATGCTCGGCGGCGACGTGACGCTCGACAGCGAGCCGGGCCGGGGGAGCACCTTCACCGTGGTCATCCCCCAGCAGTTGCCCGGCGACCGGCGGATCGAGGTCGCCCTCTCCGACGGCCGGGTCGACCTCTCCAAGGCCCGCCGGATCGAGCACAACCCCGCCCCCCCGCCCTCCGCCTCCCCCGCCCCTTCGGGCGAACGCCGCCCCCGGGCGGACGGTTTCCGGGGCCGCACCGGGCTCCGAGTTGACCCGGGCCGGAGCGATCCTTAGACTCAATCGCGTCTGCACCATTCCCCCGACACGGACGTCCCCCCCGGCCTCCCCGCCCCGCCCGGGCCGAGGGTCCCCGGCCGCGCAGGCCCCCAGTCCCCGAGATCGACCACCATGAGCTCGCCGAAGTCGAAGCCCCCGCGGCCCGCGTCCGGCCCGTGGCGGACGCTTGCCTGGTGCCTCGCCATCTCCCTCGCGCTCGCCGCCTTCGCCGTGGCGGGCGCGATGAGCCACCGGGCCTCCTCCTCGGAGGCCTGGACCTACGGGGCGTTCCGCCGCGCCCTGGTCGACGGGCGGGTCGAGTCCGTCCGCCTCGGCTCCCGGCAGCTGGTCGCCGTGCTGGCCGAGGCCGGGGCCGACGGCGGCCCCCGTCGGGTCCGGGCCTCGTGGCCGGGGGCCCAGGCCGACCCCGGCCTGACCGCCCTGCTGGACCGGCACGCCCGCGACTACGAGTTCGACCGGGACGTGGCCCCGATCGCCTCGGCCCTGGCCACCTTCGGCCTGGCGGTCGTGCTGCTGGTCGGCCTCTTCCTGATCACCCGGGGGGGCGGGCTCGGCCCGGCGATGGCCTTCACCCGGGGCAAGCCCCGGCACCGGGAGGGCACCGGCCGCGAGGTCACCTTCGACGACGTGGCCGGGCAGGACGAGGCGGTCGAGGAGCTCCAGGAAGTCGTCGGCTTCCTCCGGACCCCCGAGCGCTACGCCGCCCTCGGCGGCCGGATCCCCAAGGGGGTCCTGCTGATCGGGCCCCCCGGCACGGGCAAGACCCTGCTGGCCCGGGCCGTCGCCGGGGAGGCCGGCGTGCCCTTCTTCGCCCTCTCCGGCTCGGACTTCATGGAGATGTACGTCGGCGTCGGCGCCGCCCGGGTCCGCAGCCTCTTCGCCAAGGCCGAGGCCAAGGCCCCCTGCCTGATCTTCATCGACGAGATCGACGCCATCGGCAAGACCCGGTCCACCGGCGCCTCCGGCGCCCAGGACGAGCGGGACCAGACCCTCAACCAGCTGCTCGTGGCCATGGACGGCTTCGACGTCAACAGCGGCGTCATCGTCATGGCCGCCACCAACCGCCCCGAGACGCTCGACCCCGCCCTCGTCCGCCCCGGCCGCTTCGACCGCCACATCCGGGTCGACCGGCCCGACCTCCAGGGGCGCGAGCAGATCCTCAAGGTCCACTCCCGGGACGTGCCCGTCTGCGATCGCCTCGACCTGAGGCAGGTCGCCGCCATGACCGCCGGCTTCGCCGGGGCCGAGCTGGCCAACCTCGTCAACGAGGCCGTCCTGATCGCCGCCCGCAAGGGGAAGACCCGGATCGAGCGGGCCGACTTCGAGCAGGGGTTCGAGCGGATCATCGCCGGGCCCGAGAAGCGAGGCCGGGCCATGCGGCCCGACGAACGCCGGCGGATCGCCGTCCACGAGGCCGGGCACGCCCTCGTCTCCGCCAGCCTGCCCGGCACCGACCCGGTGCACAAGGTCACCATCATCGGCCGGGGCAACGGCATGGGCGGCTTCACCATGTATCGGCCCGAGGAGGAGCGCTTCCTCCACACGACCGAATGGCTGATGCACTGCCTCGCCGGGCTGCTCGGCGGCACGGCGGCCGAGGAGCTGGCCCTGCACTCCATCTCCGACGGCGCCACCAGCGACCTGCAGCGGGCCACCTCCATCGCCCGGAAGATGGTGACCGACTTCGGCATGAGCCCCGCCCTGGGGCGCGTCTGCTATGCCGCCGACGCCCCCGGCCCCGGCGCCCCCTGGAGCGAGCGGACCTCCCGGGAGATCGACCTGGAGGTCCGGCGGATCCTCGACGAGGCCCTGTCCCTCGCCCACCACGTCCTCCGACGCCGGGCCGACGCGCTGGTCTCGATCACCGAGCTGCTGCTCGAGCGCGAGACCATCGACGCCTCGGAGCTGCGATCGGTCCTCGACCGCCACCCCGACCCCGGTCCCGACGCCCCGGCCCCCGCCGCCCCCGGTGCGGCCACCCCGCCCCGGATCCGGGGGATCGGCTGCAACTGATCCGCCCCGAACCGGGAGGATTCCCCCCCCAAGAATCGCCGACGGCGATCGAACCACTCTCCGACCCGGGGGGCCGACCGGGGAGTGTCCGATGGCCCCCGATCACTCGCCGATCCCCGAGGGAGGCCGACCGATGAACCCCGCCTTCGTGCTCCTGGATAACATCCCCTGGTTCGCCTGGATCGCCATCGTCGCCATCGTATTCGGCTCGCTCTCCGGCGTCTTCGCCGCCTGGTTCAAGCACCGGGAACGCATGGCGATGATCCAGCAGGGGATGAACCCCGACTCTCCCGAACACGCCAAGGCCGGGTTGCCCGAACTCTGAGGCGGTCCCGATTTCTCGCCCCCCCCGATCCGCCCTGGTGACATCCCGAGCGGGGTCCGATCGGCCGCCGAGGTCCCTCGTTTCGGGCCTCGGCCATCCCGGGGAGCCGGAGGGCCGTTCAGGACCCGGTGGCCGGGTCGGCCGGGCCCGGCCGACCCGCTCGGAGGAGCCTCCGCCAGGCGACCTCCAGACCCCACCCCAGCAGGCGATCGGGGCGGTGCTCGCCGGGTGCGAGCCGGCGGAGCAGGGGACCCCATCGCGGCAGGTCGGACGCCCCCCGGCACGTGAGTCCCCATCGCATCAGCTTCCGCCACCGGTCCCGACGATGGCGACGGGCCGCCCCCAGGTCGGCCCCGCAGCGATCGACCAGGAAGGCGAGCATGCGGTCGAGCACCTCGACGTAGACCCCCACCGGCCCGGGCTCCAGCCGTCGGAGGAAGCCGATCGCGAGGATGTCGTCGACCTCCCGGAAGGCCCGGTACTGCTCCTCCCCGTCGATCAGGCCGAAACCAGCCAGCGAACGCCAGGTCATCTCGCGGGTCAGTCGACGCTGCTCCTCGGCCTTGCGGCCGGTCACGCTCCCGGTGTGCCGGCGATAGAGCAGTAGCTCGTCGGCCAGGTTGGCGAACCGCCCCCGATCGGCCAGCCGCCACCAGAGGTCGCGGTCCTGGGCCGTGGCGAAGGACTCGTCGTACCCGCCGAGGTCGAGCACCGTCTGGGAGCGGAACATGACCCCCGGGTGGACCATCGGGGTGACGTCCCGGAAGAGATCCAGCTTGATCTCCAGGTCCCCGGTCGGGAAGTGCCAGGGACCGGTGGGCCGGCCTTCGCCGTCGATCTCCAAGGCCTGGCAGCCCACCGCGACGACCCCCGGATTCTCGTCGAGGTGGCGACGCTGGGCCCCCAGCCGGGAGGGCATCGAGACGTCGTCGGCGTCCATCCGGGCGACGTAGACGCCCCGGGCCTCCCTCAGGCCGACGTTCAGGTTCCGCGTCAGCCCCCGCTTCGGCAGGTGGAAGACCCGCACCCGGGGGTCGCCCAGGGCGTCGAGGTAGGCCCTGCCGCCATCGGTCGACGCGTCGTCCAGCGCGATCAGCTCCAGGTCGGCCATGTCCTGGCCGAGGATGCTCCCCACCGCCTCGGGCAGGTAGGGCATAGCGTTATGGACCGGCAACAGGACGGAGACGGTGGGCATCGCGGGCCTGTCGGGTGGTGAGCCATGCAGGTCGTGCGGGGCGGATGCGGCCCGACCGGGTCGGTCCGTCCCCGTGCGGGGCCGTCCCGGCGGTCGCCTCGTCGCAGGGGCGCCTCGGATCGGCCACCCCGACCGAGATCGGGGCAGGATTCCCCCGGGGACAGACGACGAGGCGATCGGCATCAGCCCATCGTCGCCGTCCTCCGGCGCCGGAGGAGGCGCCGGGCGATCGTCCCGGCCAGCCGGTCCGGCCTGACCTGCCCGGGGGCGAGCCGGTGGAGTGAGGGCATGATGCGGACCCAGTCCCGGGTCGGGAGTCGGCGACGCCAGAGGCGGCCGACCAGGAAGGTCCACCGCTCCCGGCGGGCCCGCTCGACCTCGGCCGGGTCTTCCCCCCAGCGGTCCCGGGCATGGGAGAGGATCCGCTCCAGGACGGAGACATACGGGGCGACCTCCTCGAGCCGGACGGGCCCCTGGCCCCAGACCCGGGCGTCGTAGTCGACCCACCGGAACAGGTCGAGGTCGGCCTGGTCGAGCCCCATCTCCGAGCAGTACTGCAGCGTGATCCGATCCCGGTTGCGCCGCTGCTCCTCGGCCCTCACCGCCGTGACCGCCCCGGCATGCACCCGGTAGTGCAGGAGCACCTCCGGGAGGTTGGCGAACTTCCCTCGAGTCGAGAGCCGCCACCAGAGGTCCCGATCCTGGGTGGTCCCGTAGTCCTCGTCGTAGCCGCCGACCGCCAGGACGTCCTCGCGGCGGAACATCGTGCCGGGATGCACGAAGGAGATGTATCCCTGGATCAACGCGAGCTTGGCTTCGAGGCTCGAAACCGGATAATTCCGCTCGTCCACGAGGCGGCCGTCCCTGTCGAGGTTCAACGCCTGGCAGCCGACGACGACGACCTCCGGGTTGCGCTCCAGGAACTCGAGCTGCCGGCGGAGCCTCGACGGCATCGAGACGTCGTCGGCGTCCATCCGGGCGACGTAGACGCCCCGGGCCTCCCGCAGGCCGAGGTTGAGATTCCTCGTGAGCCCCCGCTTCGGCAGGTGGAAGACCCGCACCCGGGGGTCGTCCAGGGTGTCGAGGTAGGCCGCGCCTCCGTCGGTCGACGCGTCGTCGAGGGCCAACAACTCGAACTCCCCGAAGTCCTGGCCGAGGATGCTGTCGACCGCTTCGGGCAGGAAGGGCATCGCGTTGTGGACCGGCAGGAGCAGGGAGATCTGGGGGCGACTCATCGGCGTGCCACCTCGATGCCCTCGGACTCGAGACGCTCGGTCGCCGGGCTCGGGCCCGGGGAGCCGCCGGGCTTCTGCAGCACCACGGCGAGGGCATGGACGACGAGGTCATCCGTGGTCAGCCCCCTGCCCGAGAACGCCCGGGGATAGGACTCGACCAGGCCGAGGTGATCGGGCCGGATCGTCCGGTTGTTCTTGATCACGACGCAGCCGCTGTCGGCCCAGAGCCGATCGAATTGCGACACCCGCCAGCCGTTGAGGGGCTGGAGTTCGTCCATCGGCTTGCCGAGATCCCAGAGCCCCATGGCGCGGAATTTCTCCGCCAGGAACGCCTCGGAGAAGAGGAATTGCGGGTAGGGGAAGCGCACGGTCCGGTAGGCGTGCAGGCCCCAGGCGCTGGCGTGGAGCGGCCCGAACTCGATGACGATCCGCCCCCCGGGGCGGCAGACCCGCACCAGCTCGGCCAGGGCGGCGCCGGGGGCGCCAATGTGTTCGAACGCGTTGTAGCAGAAGATCAGGTCGAACCGGTCGGGCTCCAGGGGCAGCCGATCGGTCAGGTCGGCGGCGACGAAGGCCAGCCCCCTGGCCCGCTCGTCCCGCCAGTCCTCCAGGTCGTGGAGCACCACCTCGTGCCCGAACCCGGCGAGGGCGGCCCCGGCCATGCCGTCGCCGCAGGCCGCCTCCAGCACGCGGCCCCCGGGGCGTTCGAGGTCGGACTGGGCCATCAACGAGGCGGCCCGTTGCACCCCGCGCTGCCAGTTGCTGAAGGCGTCGTAGCGATACGCCCCGCGAGGCCCGTACTCGGACTGGAGCCGCTGGAAGAGCTCCTCCGAGTCGTAGGGCCGGGGCGGCTCGGGGGAGGAGAGGATCGCGTCGACCCGCCGCAGGAGGCGGGACTCCCGGGCGATCTGGCGGCGTCGGGAGAGGCCCCGGCGGAGCCTCCCGGCGGCGTTCAAGGTGCTCGTGATCATTGCTCTCACCGATACCCCGACTCGGCGGGCTGCCCGACGGCCTCCCAGCTGGAAGGGACGACGACCGGGAAGCCCCGGTTGTCGATGAAGACCCCCGACTCGTAGGAGCCGGGGGAGATGTCCAGGACGTAGCACTGCTCGAGCCGGTCGATGACCCGGTCGCCCGAGCCGAGCCAGAGGTTGATCAGGTAGCGGCCGGCGACCAGCGGCAGCGAGTCGAGCCGGACGACGTACCGGTGGCGGCCCCGGCCGATCTCGAAGCTGCGGCCCATGTGCTTGGAATAGACCTGCATCACCTTGTCGCCCGACTCGGAGAGGATCGAGACGGCCAGTTCCCCCCGCAGCGCCCCCTCCTTGCCGGCCTGCCGCTCGACCTCGATGACGCACTCCATCGGCTCGCCGGTCCGGGGGGTCTCGGGGCGGATCTCGAAATGCTCGATGCGGGCCCACTGGTCCCCTTGCCGCTTGCTCGGGTCGGGGGCGAAGACCCCGGCCTCCCGCTGGCCGTTGGCCAGGTAGGCGTCGACGACCTCCTGGGTCGTCCCGTCGATGGCGATCCGCCCCTCGGTGAGCAGCAGGCCCCGGGTGCAGAGGTTCAGGACGGAGGTCATGTTGTGGCTCACGAAGAGGATCGTCCTGCCCTCGGCGACGACCTCCTGGATCTTGCCCAGGCACCGGCGCTGGAACTCGGCGTCGCCGACGGCGAGCACCTCGTCCACGATCAGGATGTCCGGCTGCAGGTGGGCGGCCACGCCGAAGCCCAGCCGCACCTTCATGCCGGAGCTGTACCGCTTCACCGGCGTGTCCAGGAACCGCGAGACGCCGGAGAAGTCGACGATGTCGTCGAATTTCTGGTCGATCTCGCGACGGGTCATGCCCAGGATCGTGCCGTTGAGGTAGACGTTCTCCCGACCGGTCAGCTCGGGGTTGAAGCCGGTGCCGACCTCCAGCAGGGCGGCCAACCGGCCCTTGAGCCTGATACGGCCGGTGGTCGGCTCGGTGACCCGGGAGAGGATCTTCAGCAGGGTCGACTTGCCGGCCCCGTTGCGGCCGACGATGCCGAGGATCTCCCCCCGGCGCAGCTCGAACCCCACGCCCCGGAGGGCCCAGATCAGGTCGTCCTGGTCTTCCCCGGACTGGAGCCCGGCGGTGTCCAGGCTGCGCAACGCCTTGAAATTGCGGATCGGCGAGGTGATCGTGGCCAGGGCGGAGCCGAGGAGCGTCGCGGACCGATCGACCGTCCGGCCGATCCGGTATGCCTTGGAAACCCCCTCGACCGAGATGGCGATGTCGGAATCAGGCATGGTTGTCTTGGCGGCGAAGGTCGGGGATGATGGTCAACGTCGGTGGGGCGGGCCCGGAACCGGACCGAACCGGCCGGCGCCCGTCATCCCGTCGAAGGGCGATCGCGCTCGGGCTGGGATTCCGAACCGATTGATCGAGGTTCAACGAGCGTCAAGATGGCTCGAAGTCTCCTGGATCACCATACGCCCGGGGCGGCGTTTTGCCAATTGGTGGGGATGGCCCGATGCAGGAGGGGGAGAGGAAGGGAGGGTCGCGTGTCGGTTGCCCGGTTTCGGGCCGTACAGCGGGGGGGAGGAGTGGGCGATACAGGGCTCGAACCTGTGACCTCCAGTGTGTCGAACTGGCGCTCTAGCCAACTGAGCTAATCGCCCGCGATCGTGCTCGGCAGTGCCCGATTATGCCGTCGGGGGGGGGCCCGGTCAAGGGGACGGCGGGCCGATCCGGGGGGATCGGGCCCGGAATCGGCCGGGATCAGTCCTCCATGATCTCGGATTCCTTCTTCTCGGCCAGGTCGTTGACCTTGCCCTCGTACTTCTTGGTCAGCGCCTGGACCTCGTCCTTGCAGCGGACCAGGTCGTCCTCGGTGAGGACCTTGTCGGCGGTCTCGGCGTCGGCGGACTTGTTGGCGTCCCGCCGGATGTTGCGGATGGAGACGCGGGCCTCCTCGGCCAGATCCTTGACCCGACCGGCGAGCTTCTTGCGCTGCTCGACCGAGAGGGGGGGGACGTTCAGGCGGATGACCTTGTTGTCGGAGTTCGGCGTCAGGCCGAGGTCCGAGGTCTGGATGGCCTTGATGATGTCGCCGATGACCCCGGTGTCGAAGGGGCGGATGAGGATCTGCTGGGCCTCCGGGGTGGAGAGGTTCGCCAGCTGCTTCAGCGGGGTGGGGGACCCGTAATACTCCACCCGGATCGACTCGACGAGCCCGGTGTTGGCCCGGCCGGTGCGGATGCCCCGGAGCTGGTCGGCCAGCAGGGTGACGGACTTCTCCATCCGCTCCTCGGCCTCGAACGTGATCTCTTCGATGGGCATGGCTGGGGCCCCTGTGGGGGGGATCATGGTCGGTCGGATCGTCGCGTCGGGTGCGGGGCGGCCCGGCCGCCCCCCCGGGTTCATTGTGCCGGTGAGGGGCCCGGCTGGCCAGCCTCGATCGGCCGGGAGGCCGGCCGGGGGCGGTCGCTGACCCAGGTGCCGATCAGCTCCCCGGCCACGACCCGCTCGATGTTCCCCTCCCGCTTGTAATTGAAGACGATGATCGGCAGGCCGTTGTCCCGGCACATGCCGATGGCGGCGCCGTCCATGACCTTGAGGTCCTCGCGCATCACCCGGTCGAACGCCAGCGACTCGTAGAGGGCGGCGTGGGGGTTCTTCTCGGGGTCGGCCGAATAGACGCCGTCGACCCGGGTCGCCTTGAGGACCACGTCGACCTCCAGCTCCTTGCCCCGCAGGGCGGCGGCGGTGTCGGTGGTGACGAACGGGCTGCCGGTGCCGGCGGCGAGGATGATCACGCGACCCCGGGTGAGGTGGGTCAACGCCCGGCGCCGGATGTAGGGCTCGGCGACCTCCTCCATGCGGATCGGCGTCATCAGCCGGGTCTCGCAGCCGAGGCCCTCCAGGGCGTCTTGCAGGGCCAGTCCGTTGATGACGGTGGCCATCATCCCCATGTAATGCCCGGTGGTCTCCTTGATCACCCCCGATCCCCGGGCCAGCGTCGCCCCCCGGAGGATGTTCCCGCCGCCGACGACGATGGCCAGCTCGATCCCCTTGCGGGCCACCCGGGCGGCCTGCTCGGCGATCTTGCTGACCTCGTCGGGGTTGATCCCGGTCTCCCCGGGTCGGCTGAAGCTCTCCCCCGAGAGCTTCAGGAGCACCCGGCGGAACTGGGAGGACGATTCAGCCGATGGGGCCGGGTCCATGGGAGCAACCTCGGTTGGGGCAAGGCGGGGGCGGGCGACCGGGGACGGGACGGGGATGTCGATCGGCCGGGGCGGGAGGGAGGGGGGATGGCCGATGGCCGGGGTCCGCCCGGCTCGGGCTCCCCCTCGGCGAGGCGCCGAAGGCCGCCGGGGCGACGGCCGACCGGCCTCACGTCTCGCCCGCTCGCCCCCCCGAGGGCCGGGATGATTACTCGGGGGCCTCGCCCACGGCGAGTCGGGCGAAGTGGCCCAGCTCGATGCCGGGCCCGGTGGCCTTGATCACGTCGCTGACCTTGTTCGAGGGGTCCTTGACGAAGACCTGGTCGACCAGGACGATCTCGCCGTACCAGGAGTTGAGCTTGCCCTCCGCGATCTTCTCGCGGATGTTCTCGGGCTTGTCCTCGGCCTGGGCGACGAAGATCCGCTTCTGCTCGGCGACGGCGTCGGCCGAGACTTCCTCGCGGCGGGCGGCGATCGGCCGGGTGGCGACGACCTGCAGGGCCAGGTCCTTGGCCAGGGCGATGACGGCCTCGCTGCCGGCGGTGGCGTCGTCGGGGCAGCGGAGCGAGACCATGGCGCCGGACTTGTTGTCGTGGTGGACGTAGGCGTCGACCCGGCCCGGGCCGTCGAGCGACAGCCGGGCGGCCCGGGTGAACTGGACGTTCTCGCCGGTCCGGGAGTTCAGGTCGAGGAGGAAGTCGGAGAGGGACTTGCCGGCGCCGCCGACGGCCTGGCCGGAGAGGCCGGCGACGTCGATCGGGCCGGTCCCGGAGCCCTGAAGGACGAGGTCGGCCAGCGTGGCGGCCGCCTTGCGGAAGTCGTCGTTGCGGGCGACGAAGTCGGTCTCGCAATTAAGCTCGACCATGGCGCCGACACGGCCGTCGTCGGAGATGGCCACCTCGACCCGGCCGGCGGAGGCGGTGCGCCCGGCCCGGCCGGCGGCCTTGGCCATGCCGCGTTCCTTGGCCAGGGTCTCGGCCTTGGCCATCTCGCCGCCGGCCTCCTGGAGGAGCTTCTTGCACTCCATCAGGCCCAATCCGGTGCGCTTGCGGAACTCGTTGACGGCCTGGGCCGTGATCTCGGCCATCGTGCGGGACTCCCTGGCAGGGGGATCGATCGATTCGTGGTGGGTCCGGGACGCTGGTATCTGGGGGGGAAGGCCGGGCGCGTCGGGGTCCGTCGGCCCGGGGCCGGAGCCCGTCATGGTCGGCCCTCGGTGAGCGGCCCTCCCGGGGCACGGGACGACCCGGGGGCCGGACGCCCCGGTCGGGTTCGACGCGGTGGCCGAGGTCGGCGGGACGGCGAAGGGCCCGCCCGGCGGCGGGCCGGACGGGACCGATCATGTCATGTCAGGTCGGGGGGTCGGCCGGCCGGACCCGACGAGTCGAGCGGGCTCGAGAACCGAGCGGGATCCGGTCCGGACCGGCATCTCGAGCCCCCAAGACCTCAGCCCTCGGCGGGCTTGGGTTGCTCCTCGGCGGCCGACGGCTCGGCTTCGGCCGGCGGGGTCGGAGCGGAGTCGCCGGTGTCGGGCTCGGGGCCGGCCGAGGGTTGGGAGATCGGCGCGGTCGCCTGCACGCCCTCGGGCAGAGGGCCCTCGGCCGGCAGGGGACGGGGGGCGGAGTCGCCGGGCTCGGGGGGAGCGACCGGGGGAGACTGGCCGCCGCCGGCCTGGGTGGCCGGGTCGGAGGCCGGGCCGGCCGCCCCGGCCGGTGCCGATCCGCCTCGACCGGCGAGGCCCCCGGGGCCGGCGGGCCCTCGGCGGTCTCCCCGGCCCCGGGGGCCGCCGGGGCCGGGCTCGGGGCGCTGGGCCTCGGGGGGGGCGGCGGCCTTGCCGTCGATGATCGCCTGGGTCAGGCGGCCGAGGATCAGCTCGATGGCCCGCATGCTATCGTCGTTGCCGGGGATCGGCAGGTCGACGACGTCGGGGTCGCAGTCGGTGTCCATCAGGGCGACGACCTTGACGCCGAGCTTCCTCGCCTCGCTCACCGCGATCTTCTCGCGGTGCGGGTCGATGACGAACATCGCCTCGGGCTTCCGGGTCATGTGCCGGATGCCCTCCAGGTTCCGGGAAATCTTCCGACGCTCCCGGTTCAGGGTGCTCAGCGCCTTCTTCGAATAGGTCAGCGCCATGTCGCTGCCGAGCGTCTGCTCCAGCTCGTCCAGGCGGTCCAGCCGGCTGCGGATCGTCTGGAAGTTGGTCAGGGTGCCGCCGAGCCAGCGCTCGGTGACGAACGGCATGCCGCACTGCTGGGCGTGCTCGACGACGATGTCGACGGCCTGCCGCTTGGTGCCGACGAAGAGGATCAGTCCGCCGCCCGAGGCGACGCGGTTGAAGTACTTGACCGCCCGGAGGAGGCCGCGGACGGTCTCCTTCAAGTCGATGATGTGGATCAGGTTCCGCTTGCCGTAGATGTACGGCTTCATCTTCGGGTTCCAGCGGCTGGCCCGGTGGCCGTAGTGCACGCCGGCTTCGATCAGGTCCTTCACCGCGATGGCCACGGGCGATCCCCTCCGAGGGCGATGGATTCGGGTCCGGCCGACGATCCGGGGGCGGCATGCCCCTCGGGCGGCCTTGCTCGGGTTGCTCGAGTTGGGTCCGTTCGTCCGGAGAAACGCAATCCGACTCGGTCGAGTCGCCTAGTGTACCGACCTCGGGTCCGGTCGTCAAATCGACCGGGACGGGCCGATCGGGGCGGACTCATTCCCGAGAATCGAGGGTTGCTCGGAGGGCCCGATACGCCGAATGAGGGGGCCGGGCGTGGCCCCTCGGCGGGTAGGCGCGGAGGAGGTCCCGCTCGTCGAATTTCAGCTCCAGCCAGGAGTTCGAGCCCCTCGGCGCGACGATCCAGGTCGTCTCCCGGCGCAGCAGCTCCCGGCCCGAGCCTCCTGGGAGATTCGGGTCGACGACGATCCCGTACATCTCCTCCTCCCTCACGCTCCCCGGCACGGGGGGGCCGGTGATGGCCAGGACCTCCGGCATCGTCATGTCGAATTCGAGGCGGTCGACGGGGAGGCTCCCCCCTTCGAGGACCCACCACCAGCGCAGTCCGACCGCCGCCCACGAGCCGACGAGGACGAGAAGGACGGCCCGGGCAATCCTGTGCCTCGGCCTCCCCGAGGCGAGGATCAGGGCGAACAGCGTGATCGCCAGCCCGGTGATGGCGGGGGAGACGCTCCGGAGGAGGGAGGGCCTGGGAGGGCGGATCATCCGGGGGTCCCGGTATCCGTCCTCCGCGTTCCCCGTGGAATGCCAGCGGCTCCCGTCCGGGTTCGAGTGGGTGAATCCCCTCCCGTTGCCGATCCCGACGAGGAGCGGCCCCCGCCGGGCGGGCGAGGCATTCCACGTCGCGGATCCGGCAGCGAAGTTCAGGGCGACCAGCGCTAATGACGAGGGTCGCCCCGCGGACCGAGCATCGAGGGCGGGGGATGCGCATGGCGGGTCGGTCCTCCGGTCCCGGGGTGGTCGGATCGGGCGTCTCGCATGCGAGCCCGGCCCCCTTTCTTGAATCAGGCGACAAAAAGCCGGGGCTTGGAGTCAGGGACCGGGGCCGTCGGGCAGGTCGTCGAGGACGGGGAGGCCCGGCGGATAGGGGCCGTCGGCGGGGTCGAAGGGGCCGCAGAGGCCCTCGGCGTCGCAGGCCCGGCAGGCGGCCAGGTCGGCCCGGGAGAGGTCGGGGTACCACCGCATCAGCTCGTCGTCGGTCTTGCCGTCGCCGAACCAAGCGGCCACGGCCTCCACCTCCCGGCGGGTCCGGAGCAGGATCGGCCACTCCTCGCTGATGCCCCGCACCAGGGCGATGTGCCGCCGCCAGTGGGCCGACGCCTCGGCGACCTCCTCGGGGGTCGACTCGGGCACCGGGGCGGGCGGGGCCTCGACGGGCTCGGGCCCGGGCTCGGGGGTGGGCCCTGCCTTCGCCCTCGGCTTCGGGCCGGGGGAGGGGGCCGGGGGGGGAGGCCCGGCGGCCCGGTCCTGGTGGCGTTGCAGCTCGCGGAGTGCGGCCCGGGCGTTGCGCTCGGCGAGGGCCTGGGCCCGGCACCAGCCCAGCTCGGGCAGCCCGTCGCGGGGTTCGGCCAGCGCGAGCCTCCGGAGGCGCTCGGCGGCCAGCACCAGCAACTCGGCCAGCAGCACGGCCAGCGCGTCCGAGGCGTCGACCCCGGCGACCAGGCCCGAGGCCAGGCGGTCGAAGGCGGAGCGGTCGGGGTCGAGCAGGGCCAGGCCGAGGGCGGGGGACCGGGCCGGGGGGGCGGATTCGTCGTCCGAGAAGTCGGCCGGGAGGCCGGGGGCGTCGGGGCGCATGATCGAGGGGTTCCGGTACGAGGGTCGGTCTCCGAGGCCGGGGGGTCCGCGTTCGTCGACCCGGTCTGCGGTGCGGCCGTCTCGTGCCGGCGGGGTCCTCGCCCGACGATCGGCCGGGGGGCCGGGGCGGGGCGCTCATCGAGGCGTTTCCCTTATCATCGTGGCGAGTCGCATTTTTAATCACAAGAAACGGGGGAGGGCCCGGGGAGGGACGCCCCCGGGACCGCCCGGCGACCGGGGGGGCGTGTCCGTCGGGGGTCGATTGCGCTAGAATGACCGGCGGCGTGCGATGCGCAGCGACGAGCCCGGAGGCGATGCCGATGCCCCCCTTGCTGTGGGCCGAGTTCTCGATCCAGTTCCTGATCCCGGCGATCTTCCTGGTGATCTGGGCGTTGAACCAGGTGTTCGGCCGGGCCGAGGGGGCCGCGGCGGCGAGGCCGAGGGAGCGGATCGGCCCGAGGCCGATCCCGCCGGGGCCGTCCCGGGCGCCGCAGCAGGGGTCGAGGCCACCCTCGGGGCCCCCGGGGCCGAGGCAGGCGCCGGCCTCGCCGAACCGGCAGGCGACGGCCCGCCCGGCCCGTCGCGGCCAGGGGAGGCCGGTCGAGACGCCCCCGGCCCGCCCCCCGTCGCCGCCGGGCCAGCCGACCGAACCCGCCCGGAGGCCGAGGCAGACCACGGCGCAGATGGAGGAAGTGTATGCGATCTACGAGGACGACCGGGTCTCCCCCCGGGCCGTGGACACGCCCCTCCCCGGCCCCGTCTCGGCTGCCGAGCTGAGGCCGACGCCGAGGCTCTCCGACGAGCAGGTCGTGCCGGTCGTCATCACCGGGTTGGACCGCCTGATCGGCCCCGGGATCTCCCCGTCGAGGCTCCGGGAGGCGATCCTGCTCGGCGAGATCATCGGCCCCCCGATGGCCACCCGGGGGCGGCGGGGGACGATGACGATGCCGATCCTGCCGAGGACGCCTCAACCGCCGGCCCCGGATCAGGGCGAGGGAGGCTGATCCGGCCGGCCGTGACGGTCGTGCGGCACGGAGGCCGGGAATCGCGGCGATTGCGATTCTCAAGGGCCCGAACACCGGGGTAGGATGGCGGTTTGGTCCGCAACCACCCCGACCGCTGGGAGGCCCGAGCCGCCGATGCATCCCGCCGAACACGCCCGGCGTCCCGTCCTCGTGCTCGACTTCGGCTCGCAGTACGTCCAGCTCATCGCCCGGAGGGTCCGGGAGCGGCGGGCGTTCGCGTTGATCGTCCGGCACGACATCTCGGCCGAACGGGTGAAGGAGCTGGACCCGATCGCCCTGATCCTCTCCGGGGGCCCCTCCAGCGTCTACGAGGAGGGGGCACCGAGGTGCGACCCGGCGCTCTTCGACCTGGACCTGCCGACCCTCGGCATCTGCTACGGGATGCAGCTCGCCTGCCAGGCGATGGGCTCGAAGGTCGACTCCGTGCCGAGCCGGGAGTACGGCCCGGCGGCCCTCCGGGAGGTCGACGCCCATTCCCCGCTGCTGGCCGAGGTCCCGACGGGGACGACGGTCTGGATGAGCCACGGCGACCAGGTCCACGAGCTGGGCCCCGAGTTCGAGGGGCTGGCGGCCACCGCCTCCTGCCCGCTGGCGGCCGTCCGGCACCGATCGAGGCCGGTCTATGGCCTGCAATTCCACCCGGAGGTGAGCCACACGCCGCTCGGGGCCCACATCCTGGGGAACTTCCTCGACCGGATCGCCGGCAGCCCCGGCGAATGGACGATGGAGGCATACCTGGATCTCGCCGTGGCCGCGATCCGGGAGCGGGTCGGCCCCGACGAGCGGGTCGTCTGCGGCGTCTCGGGGGGGGTGGACTCCTCGGTCACGGCGGCCTTGCTGGCCCGGGCGCTGGGGGAACGGGTCGTCTGCATCTTCGTCGACAACGGCCTGCTCCGGTCGGGGGAGCGGGCGGCGGTTGTCGACATGTTCGGGGCCCATTCCAAGGCGGAGCTGCGGGTGATCGACGCCGCCGACCGCTTCCTCTCGGCCCTGGACGGGGAGACCGACCCCCAGCGGAAGCGCGTCATCATCGGCCACACGTTCATCGACGTGTTCCGGGACGAGGCGGAGTCGATCCCCAACGCTCGGTTCCTGGCGCAGGGCACGCTCTACCCGGACGTGATCGAGAGCGGGGGCTCGCCCGACGCCCCGGCGGCGACGATCAAGCACCACCACAACGTCGGCGGCCTGCCGGCGGAACTCGGCTTCGAGCTGATCGAGCCCCTCCGGGAACTGTTCAAGGACGAGGTCCGTCGGCTCGGGATCGAGCTGGGGCTGCCCGAGGCCCAGGTCTGGCGCCACCCCTTCCCCGGCCCCGGGCTGGCCGTCCGATGCCTCGGGGCCGTGACCCGGGAGCGGCTGGAGGTCCTCCGGAGGGCCGACGCCATCTTCCTGGAGGAACTCCGGGCCGCCGGCCTGGAGCGGGCGACCGGGCAGGCCTTCGCGGTGCTCCTGCCGGTGCAATCGGTGGGGGTGATGGGGGACGGCCGGACCTACGAGAACGTGGTGGCGCTGCGGTGCGTCGACACCGATGACTTCATGACCGCCGACTGGACCAGGCTCCCCGCCGAGCTGCTGGCCCGGGCGTCGAGCCGGATCATCAACGAGGTGAAGGGGGTCAACCGGGTGGCCTACGACATCACGAGCAAGCCGCCGGGGACGATCGAGTGGGAGTGAGCCGGGGCGATTCCCGGCAATATCGGGCGGCGGCCGGCGAACCGCTGGAGTCCCCCGGTCTCCCCTGATTTCCCCCCCGGAGCCCCTCGCCATGCACCCGGACTGGCACGACGACTCCCAGGCCGTCCACCCCGACTTCGAGGACATCCCGGCGCGCTCGAAGGGGGAGCCCGAGTCGACCGAGCGCCTGGCGGTCGTCAGCCTGGTGGCGGGGATCGCCGGGTTCTTCCTGCCGGTGGTCGGCCCGGTGACGGCGATCGTCTCGGGGCACGTGGCCCGGGACGAGATCCGCAAGTCCCGGGGCCGGCTCGGCGGCGACGCGCTCGCGAAGACCGGCCTGATCCTGGGGTACGTCTGGGTCGGCCTGTCCCTCCTGCTGATCGGCGTGGTGGCCACGGTGACGACTTCGTTGGCCCGTCGGGCCCAGACGCATGCGGTGGGGACCCCCCACGGGCTGGGCACGCCCCCCCGGATCCAGGCGGTCACGCCCGCCTCGGCCGAGACGCCGGGGTTCGAGTTCCACACGATCGAGGTGCCCCACTTCCCGGAGTTCGAGGACGTCGAAACCCTCCGCTTGCCCAGTGGCGTCAACGTGCAGCGATCGGGGCAGTCGATCAGGATCGACCAGGACGGCCGGGACACCCGGACCGAGGTGATCGCACCCCCGTCCCCCCTGGCGCCTCCCGAGGCCCCCGAACCCGACTGCCGATGACCTGATCGGCGCCCAACGGCCCCCCCTCGATCCTCGTAGCAAGGGCAGGGGGGGCGGCACGCCTGGGGAAGGACTCATGGCCCGATCGCTCCCACGTCCCGGGGAGGAGGCGAGCCGTGGGCGATCGGGACCAATCGGGGCGAGGCGACGCGCAGAACCGGCCGACGATCGGGGCGATGATGCTGCTGATCGCCGGGGTCGGCGTCGGCCTGGCGGTGATGATTCCGCTGGACGGGCCCGGGGCCGAAGAATGGAACGAATGGGTCTTCGTCCTCGCCGGCGGGGTCCTCGGCGGGGCCTCGTTCGTCGGGGTGCCGCTGCTGATCCGGGAGCGTTGGCGGAGGCCCCGGCGCCGGTTCGGGCCGGGCCAGGTGATCTGGTTCTCCCAGGGGACGGCGGCCTGGCTGCTCTGGCCGCCGATCGTCGTCGGCTCGATCTCCGTGAATCGGGGACGCAACCCGCCGATCGTCGACCCCTCGGCGCCGCAGATCTGCTTCGCCTACGGGACGCCGCTGATGGCGGTCTACCTGACGGTCGCGCTGCTCGCGGGGGGGTGGTGGCGGCCCCGGGTTCGACGGCGGGGGGGCAGGCGGCCGAGGCCGGTCCCCTGGACGGAGCGGTTCGGGCTGCTGCTGGGGATGGGCTGGGCGGTGCTCGGGCTGTACGTCCTGTCGATGATCTACCGGAGCAAGTTCCGCTGATCGGCCTCCTCCGGGGCGATTTCGAGCGGTAGGTCGTAAGAATCGGCCCCCGGGTGCGATACACTTTCTGGCGGGGGCCGACGGCCCGACCGCACCCGACAGGAGACCGACGATGCCCCGGTTCGCCCCCGCCTGCCTCGCCGCGACGATCGTCCTGTTGGCGGCCCCGATGGCCGTCGGCGGGGAGCCCCGGACGGTCTCCCGGTGCGGGGACGGCTTCCTGGAAGAAATCGACGGCCGGAGGGTCCTGCACGTCTCCGGCTCGCCCTACGAGATGGGCTACCAGCACGGCCGACTGCTCCGGGACGAGATCGGCACCCTCACCAGGTTCCTGCTGGACGAGAAGGCCGGCGACCTGGAGATCGAACTGGGTGGCCTCACGGTCGACCCGAAGGCGGTGATCCGGTCGGTGGCCGAGGGACAACGGCAGTTCGTCCCCGACCGCTACTTCGAGGAGTTGCAAGGGGTGGCCGACGGCTCGGGGGTCCCCCTGGAGGACCTCGTCGTCTGCAACTTCATCCCCGAGCTGTTCCACTGCTCCGGCTTCGCCCTGTCGGGGTCGGCCACGAAGGACGGCGCCCTGCTGCACGGCCGGGTGCTGGACTACGGGACCGACTGGAGGCTCCAGGAGTTCGCCGTGCTGATCGTGGCCGAGCCGGAGGGGCTCGTCCCGTTCGTCAACGTCTCGTATGCCGGGTTCATCGGCAGCGTGACCGGGATGAACGCCGAGCGGATCTCGGTCGGCGAGATGGGGGGCCGGGGCCTGGGCCATTGGGCCGGGGTGCCGATGGCGGTGCTGGTCCGCCGGGCCCTGGAGGAGGCGACCTCGCTCGACGAGGCGGTCGCCGTCTTCCGGGACAGCCCCCGGACATGCGAATACTACTACGTGATCGCCGACGGCGAGGAGAACCGGGCCGTCGGCATGGAGGCGTCGTGGCACGCCTTCAGCACGGTGGCGATGGGGGAGGCGCACCCGAAGCTGCCCCGGGCGGTCCCGGATGCCGTGATCCTCTCGGCCGGGGACCGCTACGAGGAGCTGGTCCGCCGCGTCCGAGGGGGGCTGGGCGGGTTCGACCCCGAGTCGGCCCTCCGGCTGATGGACCGGCCCGTGGCGATGGATTCCAACCTGCATAACGCGCTGTTCGAGCCGGGGAGCACCCGGTTCTGGGTCGCGCACGCCTCGCCCGACGGGGGGCCCGCGGCCTCCCAGCCGTACCACGAGTACCGGCTCACCGCGCTGCTCGGCCGGGCCCCCGACGCCTCGGCCCCGGAATACGAGGCGCCGCCGACGCTCGCCTCGGCCGGCGACGGGCGCGAGGCGGGCGGGGCCCGCTGACGTCCGCCCAATCTCCCGATTCCTGACCCCGTATCGAAGCGACCGAGGCCATCTCCCATGTCGATGAACGACCCGATCGGGCCCGAGAAGTACGACGCCTACCAGGAGCCGCAGTTCGCCTCCCCCCCCGAGAAGAAGGGGCCGGGGTGCCTGTTCTGGGGCTGCCTGATCTCGGGCATCCTCGCCGTGGTGACGATCATCCTGATCGTCGCCCTGGTGTTCTTCGTCCGCGGCAAGATCGTCGACGTGATGAAGGAATACACCGAGCCGACCCCGGCGGAACTGCCGGAGATCCAGCTGGCCGAGCAGGAGCGCCAGGCGATCGTCGACCGCTGGGAGGGCTTCCGGGCGGCGCTCGACGACGGCAAGGAGGCCGAACTGGAGCTGACCAGCGACGAGTTCAACGTCGTCGCCCAGCAGGTCGTCCCCGAGGCGGCCGAGCACGCCTACTTCACCGTCGAGGGGGACGTGCTCCGGGGCCAGATCAGCGTGCCGGTCGAGCAGTTCGGCAAGAAGCTGCTGGGCACCGACCAGCTCGACGGGCGCTTCTTCAACGCCTCGGGCAGCTTCGACGTCTTCCTCCGCAACGGCCTGCTCGTGCTCCAGCTCCAGGACGCCGAGGTCAAGGGCGAGCCCGTCCCCGACGAGGCCATGCAGCAGATCCGCACCCAGAACCTGGCCGAGAACCTGGCCAACGACCCCGAGAAGCGGGAACTCTTCTCGAAGTTCCAGCGCATCGAAGTCAAGGACGGCAAGGTCATCATGACCTCCAAGGGCGACGCCCCCGCCGGGGAAGTGGACGTCGAGGCGGGGGAGGTCGTCGAGGAATCCGCCGAGCCCGAGGCCGAGGCGGCCGAGGAGCCCGACGCGGCGGACGCGCCCGGGACGCCCGCCGAGCCCGAGCCGGCCGCCGAGCCCGAGCCGGCCGCCGAGCCGGAGGAACCCTCCGGGGCCGAGCAGCCGGAGGCCGAGGTCGTCCCCGAGCCCGAGCCCGCCGAGACCCCGGCGGAGGAGCCGGCCCCGGCGGCCTGACCCGAAGGGCAAGGTGCCCCCCCGGCCCGATCGAAGCGAGGCCGGATCCGGTCGACCGGCTCCGGCCTCCTTTTGTCGCACGCGCCGGATCGGAGGATCGGCGATCCCCCGCGAGCCGGGCGGGCCGGGAGCGGGCGAGCCGGGGCGGGAGGTCGGGGGGCGGATGGCCGCGCCCAGGATCAGGAGTCGTCCCCGTCGCCCGGCGACTCCCCGTTGGCGGAGGGGGAGTCCAGGCCGTATTCGGACAGCTTCTTGTGCAGCGTGTTCCGGTTGATCCCCAGCCGGGCGGCGGCCTTGATCTGGACCCGGTCGCAGGAGGCGAGGACCTGCTGGATCAGCTCGCGCTCGACCGGGGCGACGATCCGCCGGATCAGCTCGTCGGAGTTCGGCCCGGCGGCGAGCAGGCCCCGGCGGACGAGGTCGGCGGTCAGGCTGTCCAGGTCGGGGGCCTTCCCCCGGATCGCCCGGGGGGGGGCGACCCCCCGGAGCTGCGGCGGCAGGTGCTCCGGCCTCAGTTCGGGGCCGTCGCCGAGCACCACGGCCCGCTCGACATAGTTCTGCAGCTCCCGGACGTTGCCCGGCCAGTCGTACCGGCAGAGCAGCTTCATCGCCTCGGGGTCGACCCGGCGCATCTCGCGCTGGTCCTGCTCGCCGTACCGGGCGAGGAAGAAGGTGACCAGCGGGGGCACGTCGTCGCGGCGGTCTCGGAGCGGGGGCAGGTCGATCGGCACGACGTTGAGCCGGTAGTACAGGTCCTCGCGGAACCGGCCGGCGTCGATCTCCTCGCGCAGCTCCCGGTTGGTGGCGGCGACCACCCGGACGTCCACCTTCTTGGTGCTCACGTCGCCGACCCGCTCGAATTCCCCCTCCTGGAGGACCCGGAGCAGCTTGACCTGGAGCTTGGGGGACGTGCTGTTGATCTCGTCCAGGAAGATCGTGCCGGTGTGGGCGGCCTCGAAGCGGCCGGTGCGGTTCTCGACGGCGCCGGTGAACGAGCCCTTCACGTGGCCGAACAGCTCGGATTCGAGGAGGCTCTCCGTCAGGGCCCCGCAGTTGACCCGGATGTAGGGCCCGGAGGCCCGGGGGCTGAGGTCGTGGATCGCCCGGGCGATCAGCTCCTTACCCGCCCCGGTCTCGCCGACGATCAGGACGCAGGCCCTCGATCGGGCGACCTGGCGGGTGACCCGGGCCACGTCGCGCATGACCTCGCTGCCGGCGATGACGCCGGGCAGGCCCGAGGGGTCGTCGACGGGGCGATCCGGGCGGGAGGGCCCCTGGTCGTTGCTCCGGGAGTAGGTCATGGCCATCGGGTGTCGCATCCTTCGGGGGCCGGTCGTCGGCCCGAGGTCGGCCCCGGGGGGCCGTCTCGCGGTGATCGGCCCCGATCCTCGGGGCCGGGCGGATTCGATCGCGTCGGGCCGGACGGCCGGTCCGCCCTCCCGCTCGGTCGTCGCGGGAGGGCGGGCGGGCCCCCGGGCCGGATGGGCCGAGTCCGGGGGCCCGGCCGGTCACTCCACGGGGTTCGGGCCGGGGTCGTCGGCGGCGGGGGCCCGGGTCGTCAGGTCGCCGGCGACGGCGTCGAGGGCCTCCCGGAGCCCCGGTTCCGCGGCGCGGTCCCGGGCCCGGAGCAGCCGGGGCCGCTGGTCCTTCGCCAGCAGGGAGCCGAATCGGGAGATGCTGGTTTGGAGGGCCTGGGCGGCGGCGACCCGGGAGGGGGCCGGTCGGGTGGTGTCCGCGGCGAAATCGGCCAGCGAACGCTGGGCCTCGACCGTCGGCACGGCGGCCAGGGCGGCGGCTGCGGCCGGGGCCCGGGACGGTTCGGCCAGGGCCCGCTGGAGCTGGGGGACGACCCGGGCGAGGTCGGCCGCGAACGAGCCCCCGGGGCGGGAGGCGATCCCGGCCAGGGCGTCGGCCGCGGCGTCGGCCATGGCCTCAAGTTCGGCCCGGGGGATCGGGACGTCGCCGATCCGTCCCCACGATCGGGCCAGGGCTTCCTCGACTGCGGACGGGTCGCCGGGGGCGGTGAGGACGGCGACCCGGTCAAACTCCCGGGCCAGCGCCTCGACCCGCACCCGGGCCGTCCCCGGGATCGGGGGGGTCGGCCGGACGGAGTCGTACACGGTGACCTCCAACCGGTAGAGGGCCCGGTTGCCGTAGAGGAACCGCTCCGCGCCCTGGGCCCGGAGGTCATAGACGCCGGGGGTGTCGATCGTCAAGGCGAGCGAGCCGAGCCCGGTGGCCACCGGGACGCCGCCGGGGCCCTCCCGGCGTTCGAGCCAGAGGGCCACGTCGACCGGCCTCAGCGTGCTGCCGGGGGCCGGCTCGATGATCGCCGAGATCGAGTCCCCCGGCCGCAGCGGGCCGATCTCGAAGAGGTCGCCGGAGATGTCGACGGGCGGCGTCTCCTCGCCCGCCTCCTCCCCCTCGGCGGGCAGGGGAGGGGGGCTGAGGGGGTCGACCGGCCGGTCGACCGCGGGGGGGGCGTTTGGGTCGGGCAATTCCCGCTTCGGCTGGTTGTACGGGGGGCGGTCGTCGACCGAGAGCCGCCCGTCGATCCTCCCCTTGCGAGGGACGCCGACGAAGGTGATCGGCGTGGCCCGGACGGGGATGTCGTTCGGCTCGACCTCCGACTGCCGGATCGCGTATTCCCGGCCCCGGGCGATCGCCCGGGCCGGGTCGATCGGCAGCGGCAGCAGCACGGGGAGCCCGGCCGTCCGGGCGTCGGAGCGGAGGTCGAGGATCAGGTCCCGGGCGTCCCGGCCCCCCCGGAGGAACGCCGGGTCGACGATCAGGGCCTCGACCCCGGCCGACTCCGCCGCCCGGGCGAAACCCTCGTCGGCGGTCGAGGCGGTGATCGGCGCGATCCCCCGCTCGCGAAGCGACGAGGCGATCGTGGTCAACAGCGGGGTATTGCCGCTCACGACCACGACCTCGGGCAGGTCCCCCGGCAGCAGCGACCGGGCGAGGATCGGCACGACCCGGCTGGCGCCGGGGATGCCGACCGCAGGGTCGAGGCGGGCGATCTCCGAGGCCGCCGCCAGCTGGACCCGGCGGTCGGGGACCGCCAGGGCCGAGACGAGCGGCGAGGGAGGGTCGGCGGCCTCCAGCGAGGAGGGGTCGGCCACTCGGCCCAGCGCCGAGATCAGCGGGGGGGCCAGGTCGAACTGCTTCGACTCCTGGACGAGGCGGAGCGCCTCGGCCAGGATCTCCGGATCCTCCCGGGAGAGATCGAGGGGTGCCGTGCCCGGCTCGGGGGCCGGTCCCACCTGCTGCGCCCGGATCTGCAATGCGAGTCGGACCGCCCGCGCCTCCGGGTCTCCGGGATCCAGCTCCAGGGCCCGGTCGGCGAACCGGGAGCCGAGCCGCACCTCGGCCTCGTCGGGCCGGACGAGGACCGGGGAGACGTTCCCATCCTGCCAGGTCCACAGCTCGACCTGGTCGCCGGGGAACTGGTAGGCGCCGGTCAGGTAGCGTCGTGCCTCGTCGAGCAGCAGTCGGGCGGGGGTGCGGGACAGCTCCCCCATCGGGGCCCCGGCGATGCGACGGATCGCGTCGAGGGCCTGGGTGCGGGCCGGGGCGGGGTCGTCGCCGGCGGTCGAGGCCAGCGAGACGAGGAAAGGCAAGGCCCGGCGGTCGCCGATCCGGGCGAGCACGGAGGCGGCATCGGCCGCGAGGGTCGGGTCGGGGGCGTCGAGCGCGGCCAGTAGGGCGGGGACGGCCCGGCGATCGAGCCGACCCATGTTGCCGACCAGCAGGGCGCGCTCGGGGGAGCCGACGGGCCGATCGGCCAGGGCCTCGATCAGGTAGGGGACGGCGTAAGGCCCCGCCTCGTCCAGCCTCAGGAGCGCCTCGCCCTGCTGCACCGGGCTGCCGACGAGCAGCTCGACGGCGCGTCGGAGCCGGTCCTCGCGTCTCGCGTTCCGCCGGGAAGCGGCGGCGAGGCGGTCGAGGATCTCCCGGACCCGCCCGGCGGTCCGGGGGTCGTCCTGGAGCCGGAGGATCGAGCCGAGGCCGAAGCGGTCCCGGATCTCCAGCAGGGTGGCGTCGTCGGGCTCCAGCTGGAGGAACCGGTCGATCAGGGGGACGGCCTGGTCGGTGAGGCCGACCCGGGTGAGGTAGCCGATCGCGTCCCAGAGTTCCAGGGGGGTCTGCGGGGGCCTGGCGAAGGTCTCGAGGCCCGGCGCCTGGGCCTGCGCGACGCCGATCGCCGGGCCGATCGCTCCGGCCGCCAGGACCACGAGCAGCGCCGAGGCCGACCGGCCGACGGCGCCGGCTCGGCCCGGCTCGCGATCGAGGGGGGTCGGGGTCGGAGGCATGGTGCGGACCTCGTGGTTCGGGGGGAAGGTTCGGGTGATCGATCGATCTCGGGGGATCGGACGCCTCGCTCGACGGATCGACGGCTATGGCTAGGATGCCCGACGCCCGGCGGATCGTCGGCCTCCGGGCCGCTCGATTTCTCCCCGACGCGATACGACCCCGTCGATCGGCAGATCCGGTTCGCCCCCGGGTCGCCCCCCCGCCGGCGCCGGGGGGCGGGACGGGCGCCCCCGGCGGTCAGGAGGGGACGTCCAGCTCCGGACCGAGCAGGTCGTCGTACGTCTCCCGACGCCGGACGAGGGTCGCCTCCGAGCCCTGCACCAGGACCTCGGCCGCCCGGGGGCGGGTGTTGTAGTTGGAGGCCATGACCATGCCGTAGGCCCCGGCCGAGAAGACCGCGAGCAGGTCCCCCCGGGCCGTCGGCGGCAGGGCCCGGTCCTTGGCCAGGAAGTCGCCGCTCTCGCAGACCGGGCCGACCACGTCCCGGGGCTCGGTGCCGGGGATGGGGGCCTCGAAGTCGTCGGGCCAGCTCGGCGACCCCTCGGGGACGCGGACCGGCCAGATCCGGTGGAACCCCTCGTAGAGGGCGGGCCGGATCAGGTCGTTCATGGCGGCGTCCTGGATGACGAACCGCTTGTCGCCGGACTGCTTGGTGAAGATGACCCGGCTGAGAAGGACGCCCGCGTTGCCGGCGATCGACCGGCCCGGCTCCATCGCCAGGCGGCAGCCGGTCTCCCTGAGCACGGGGACCATCACCTCGGCGAATTCGGCGATCGGCCGGGATTCCCCGCCCCGGTAGTCGATGCCGAAGCCGCCCCCCATGTTGCACCAGGTGATCTCGTGTCCCATCCCCCGGAGGCGGTCGACCAGCTCGGCCGCCCTCGCGGAGGCGTGCGCGTACGGCTCCGTGCTGGTGATCTGCGAGCCGATGTGCATGTGCAGGCCCGTCATGGCGAGCCCCCGCATGCCGAGGACCGACTCGGCCGCGAGCAGGGCGCGGTCGACGTCCATGCCGAACTTCGACTCCTTCTTGCCCGTCGAGATGTAGCGGTGCGTCTTCGGGTCGACGTCCGGGTTCACCCGGAGCGCGATCGGCGCCTTCACGCCCTCGGCCCGGGCCACGGCGTCGATCGCCTCGAGTTCGGCCTCGCTCTCGACGTTGAAGAGCATCACCCCGGCCCGGAGTGCCTCCCGGATCTCCTCGTCCGTCTTGCCGACCCCGGCGAAGACGGTCTTCGAGGGGGCACCCCCGGCCTTCCGGACGCGGTACAGCTCGCCGCCGGAGACCACGTCGAAGCCGCTGCCGTGGCCGGCCATCAGCTTCAAGAGGCCGAGGTTCGAGTTCGCCTTGACCGAGTAGCAGACGAGCGGGTCCAGCGCGGCGAAGGCCGAGTGCAGCTCCGCCAGCCGATCGACGAAGGCCGAGGCGCTATACACGTAGAGCGGCGTGCCGAACCGATCGGCCAGCTCGGCGGCCGGGAGGTCTTCGCAATAGAGGTCGCGGTCTCGGTAGTGGAAATGGTCCATCGGGGGCCTTCCGGGTTGGGCGAGCGCCGCCCGCCTTGGGAGCAAGTCATCTCATCGGCTCGACGGGTCACCCTTTGCGCCGGATCGCCCCGTCCCGGACCGGGTCGGCGACGGGTCCTCCGGCATGGTCTGGCTCGCCGAGCCGGGCCCGCACGGGCTCGTCGTCGAGACCCTCCAGCTCGGGGTCCGGTTCGGGGGCGGGGCCGGAGCGGAGGTTGTGGAGCATGGTCACGGCCTGGGGCCGGTTGTAGTGCAGGCAGGCGTTGTAGAAGGCGTCGAACTCCTGGCCGGAGGCGGGGTCGAGGAAGGAGACGGCCTCGATCAGGTCCTCCCAGCAGAGGCAGCGGATCTCGACCCGCCGGATCGCCGGGACGAACCAGTCCCGGAACCAGTCGTCCCGGGCCCCGGCATAGTCCTCGACCCGGCGCCGGACCTTGCGGAGGATCGCCCCCCGGGAGAGTTCGTCGGCGAAGACGTCGTCGGCCACCCGCTTGCGGGGGGCGACGAGGCAATAGCTCAACTCCTCCAGCTCCATCGGGTGCCGGTCGGCCCTGCGGAGCACCTCGGCCATGCAGGCGACGGTCCGGGCCGCCTGGTCGTACCAGGGGGCGTTCCTCACCCCGGCCGAGAGGCGGGAGAACATCTTGCCCTCGACCACCACCAGCTGCCTCGCCTCCGGCAGGAGCACGAGATCCGCCCAGCCCCGGTTCCCGGTCGTGAAGTGGCCCAGGGCGCCGTCGGCGTGGGTCCACGACTCCGCCAGCCGGTCCTTCCGATACCGGGGCAGGAACGCCGAGGGCAGCCAGGCCTCGGCGAACCAGGTGGCCCCGGGGGCCGGGGCCATCGGGGAGGGGCCGGCGTCGGGGTTGCGGGCGTACCAGTCGATCATCAGGCGCAGCAGCCAGTTCTCGTTGTAGAGCAGCGTCGGCGGCATCGCGGGGGCGTCGCCGTCGCAGGACTGCAGCAGGCTGGCGATGCGGTCGAGGATCATTCGCCTGAACGTCCCGATTAGATGCCTGAGAACCAGTCGGCGTCGATTGTCACTTTCTCGACCATCTCGACGCGTACCCCGAGACTCAATTCCTTGAGCTTGTCGGCAAGCTGATCCCCATCGAGCAGGTCAATCGGCGGGGCCCCATCTCGAGTCGCCTCCTTGACGGCCTCTCGCGAGTAAGTACTCGTTGTAATGAATAGCCCCTTATCTGCACGTCCAACCATCGCACCTCTGAAGTCTCGAATCTCGCCCGAGGAGACGACCCCCTGATAACGCTTGCACTGAAAGATTACATGGAAACTCATAAGACCATGAATTCGAGCAATGCCTTTCCCATCAATACCTCCATCGCCTGAGCGGCCCGTCACCTCGACCTGAATGAATCCGGATTCTCGGAGAAGCCTTTGGACCAGGCGCTCGAATGCGTCTGGGGTGAGATCCCTGGTGAGCAGACGATGAAGGAGCATCTTCCAAGGTTGGTGCCCGACCTCTTCGCTCTCTTCGATGCTTGTTTCCGTCTCCCCCTCGTCGACCTTCTTTCGTGACATTTCTCGAACCAACCTCACGACATCGCCGGGGTCGACGGTCTCGACCACTTCGGCGGCTTTCGTGAGGGACCAAATCCCTCGTGAGGAATTGTCGATCAGTCCGAATTTCTTCAAGTACGTTCTCGCCCAAGCCAAGCGATACTCAACCTCTCTCTCATTTCCCTGTTCGGGACTATGAAGTCTTCCAAGAACCTCCTCGCTGAAAGCCAGCAACTCAACGACTTTTTCATTGATCTCGTGTAATGATCCGGAGCCGCCAAGCTCCCTCAGCGCCAGGAGTACGGGATTGAAGAGCTGATGATACGCAGGCACATCCGAACAAGGATTGTTTATGCTCATTACGGCGTCTTTCCAGGACCGGAGCAATTACTTCAAGCGAGACGACCCTTCCACTCGGTTAATTGCCGATCGACCTCCGCCGGGGCCGTCGATCCGTAGGAGCGGAACGCCTTGACCGCGTTCTCGACGCCGAGCGAGCCGGCCACGTCCTCCTCGATCGCGGGGCAGGCGGCCCGGAGGTCGTCGGGGGGCAGGTCGGCCAGTCGGCAGCGGCGCGACTCGCAGAGGGAGACGAGCTTGCCGACGACCTCGTGGCCGGTCCGCTGGGGGACGCCCTTGAGGATGAGGTATTCCATCAAGGTCGTCGCGTCCAGGAAGCCCTCGTCCAGGCGGGCCGCGATCCGTTCCCGGTCGAGCGAGGCGCCGGAGACGACCACCGAGGCCAGGTCGAGGCAGGAGGAGACGGTGTCGACGGCGTCGAACAGGGGGAGCTTGTCCTCCTGGAGGTCGCGATTGTAGGCGAGCGGCAGCCCCTTCATTAGGACGAGGATCGTGTGCAGGGCGCCGACGACGCGGGCGGTCCGGCCCCGGATGAGTTCGAGGACGTCGGGGTTCTTCTTCTGGGGCATGATGCTGCTGCCGGTGCAGACGGCGTCGGGCAGGAGCAGGAAGCCGAACTCCTGGGTGGACCAGAGGATCCATTCCTCGGCCCAGCCGGAGAGGTGCTCGGCGATCAGCGCCAGGCAGAAGAGGGTCTCGGCGAGGAAGTCCCGGTCGCTGGAGACGTCGAGGCTGTTGGGGGCGACGGCGTCGAAGCCGAGTTCCCGGGCGACGAACTCCCGGTCGATCGGCAGGGTGGTGCCGGCCAGCGCGGCGGCGCCCAGGGGCAGGACGTTCAGCCGCCTCCGGCAGTCGGCCAGGCGGTCGCGATCCCGGGCCAGCTTCTCGACGTAGGCGAGGGCGTAGTGGGGGGCCAGCACCGGCTGCGCCCGCTGCAAGTGCGTATATCCGGGGAGGATAAGGCCGCGGTGGCGCTCGGCCAGGCCGACGAAGGACCGTTGCAGCCCCAGGAGCAGCCCGTCGATCGCGTCGATCGCGTCCCGGGTCCAGAGCTTGACGTCGGTGCTGACCTGGTCGTTCCGGCTCCGGGCGGTGTGGAGCTTGCGACCGACGTCGCCGAGGCGGTCGATCAGGGCCGACTCGATGTGCATGTGGATATCCTCCTTCTCGATCGAGAAGGGGAAGCGACCCTCGGCGATCTCGGCCCGGATTTCCGACAGGCCTTGCACAATCCGTTCGCATTCAGCGGGGGAGACCAGTCCCACGTGGGCCAGCATCCGCGCGTGGGCGATCGAGCCCCGGATATCATGTTCGAACAGCCGGTGGTCGAAGGAGATCGACTCGGTGAACTGCTCGACCCGGCGATCGGTCCGATCGGCGAACCGGCCTCCCCAGGGTTTCTCGGCCACGATGTTGCCTCCGCGCCGCGCCCGACCTGCTCAAAGAACCGGCAGAATGCATTGGTTAGCTTAGGCGGGCGCGGCGGTCGAAGTCAATCGGCGAGCGATCGGCCGGGGGCCGCCGCGACCTTGCCCGCCCCCGGCGCCGGGGGGAAGATGGGTGCAGGACCCCGGGACGCCGGGCCCGATCTCCCTGGGAGGCCCCCCGCATGGCCGACTCGAACGCCCCATTCACCGACGCGCTCTGGGAGGCCATCGGCCCGATCTACGGGGCGATCCTCGGCCACCCCTTCGTCTCCGGGCTGACCGACGGCCGGCTGACCCGGGACCGCTTCGCCTACTACGTGGTCCAGGACGCCCTCTATCTCGGGTCGTTTGCCCGGGCCCTCTCCGCCCTCGCCGCCTCCGCGCCCGACGGCGAGGCGACCGCCATGTTCAACCGGCACGCTGGCGACGCGATCGCCGTGGAACGCTCGCTCCACGACGGGTTCCTCGGCGACCTCGGGCTGCATCCCGAGCAGGTCGACTCCGCCACCCCCTCCCCGACCACCCAGGCCTACTGCGACTTCTTGCTGGCCTCCTCGTTGGGCCGACCCTTCCACCAAGGGCTCGCGGCCGTGTTGCCCTGCTACTGGATTTACCAACGGGTGGGGAGGGAATTGCTCCCCAAAGGCTCGCCGGATCCGATCTACCGGCGCTGGATCGACACCTATGGCGGCGACCGATACGATGAAGTCGTCCGGGAGGTGCTGGCGTTGACCGACCGGGTGGCTGTCGAGCTGACCGGGCCCCAGCGGGATGCGATGCAGGATCGGTTCGTCCTCGCCGGCCGATACGAGTGGATGTTCTGGGACGCGGCCTACCGGCTCGAACGCTGGCCGGTCTGAAAGTTGCCGGGATTTTTAAGCCGAAATCCCCGCGATTGTCGCCCGGCCTTTTTGGGGGGCGATCCGGCCGCAAGCTCCGGTCGGGACGGCGATTACCCGAAGCCCCCACTTGCCGAGGGCGATCTCGTGTGTTACATCGCGGGAGATGGGGGTGTGCCGTTCGATGCCCCCAAGCCACTCGCTTGCTTGCAACCAGAGGAGGACGTCTCCCATGAACCTCATCAGGACGTATGGCCCCTACGTGGCCGGGACGCTGCTGGCCGCGGTGTCGCTGGCCTTCGCCGCGCAGCAGGGGCCCGGCATCCTGTTCCCGGACTGGTCCGAGCCGACCAAGGGGACGTACGACGCCCCCGCCGCCGAGCTCGGCGAGAAGGTCACCGGGTCGAGGCCGTGGAGCATCACGACCTACACCTCGGCCATCGAGGGGAAGGTGCTCGAAGGGAAGCCGATGGCGGTCGTCGGGGAGGTCGTGGACCTCTCGTGCTACTTGCAGGTCGGCAAGCGTGGCGACAAGCACCGCGACTGCGGCCAGAAGTGCGCCGAGCAGGGGCAGCCGATCGGCCTGCTCACCGAGGACGGCTCGCTGTTCCTGCTGATGGACGAGGAGCACAACCCCCGCCGGGACGGCCTGACCAATTTCCGCAAGGCCGCCATCGAGAACATGGCCAACGTGGTGACCGTCAACGGCACGTTCTCCGAGGTGGCCGGCCAGAAGGCCCTGTATGTCCAGGGGTATCTCACCGAGGGGCAGTGACCCCCGCTCTCCTCGCAGTCGCCCGACCCGACTGCCCGACCTCCCCGAGGCGGCCCGGACCCCGGGCCGCCTCCCGCACCCGCCGCCCCGACCGGGGTCGCCCGGTGGGAGGATCCCGCCCCTTCGGGGGCAGTCCGGCGTGCGATCCGATCGTAGGACCGAGTGTCGAGGGGACCGAGAACCGATGAGACGATTGACGATGACCGCCGCGGCGGCGATGGGCCTGGCCTTGTCCGCCGGCCTCGTCGCCGCCCGGACCGAGCCGACCGCCGGGCCGAGCCCCAACTCGGGGCCCGCCTGGCCCCCCGAGCAGGAGCCGGAGGTGCCGCTGGGGCTGATCCCGGTCTTCTGGCCCGACGACAATCCCTATAGCCCCGAGAAGGCGGAATTGGGACGCCTGCTCTACTTCGACTCGAGGCTCTCGTCCGACAATTCCATCTCCTGCGCCAGCTGCCACGAGCCGAGCAAGGCGTTCACCGACTCGTCGCCGGTCTCCACCGGCATCAGCGCCCAGAAGGGCGGCCGGAGCGCACCGACCGTCATCAACCGGGCCTTCACGACCCTCCAGTTCTGGGACGGCCGGGCCGCCTCGCTCGAGGAGCAGGCCATCGGCCCGCTGGCCAACCCGCTGGAGATGACCCTGGAGGACGACTCCAGCAAGGCCCACGAGGCGGTCGTCGCCCGGCTCGTCGAGATCCCCGGCTACCGCCCCCGCTTCGCCTCCGCCTTCGGCGATGAGCAGATCACCCTCGACCGCGTCGCCAAGGCGATCGCCACCTTCGAGCGCACCGTCTACTCCGGCAACTCCCCCTACGACCGCTTCAAGTCCGGGGACGAGTCGGCCCTGACCGAATCCCAGCGCCGGGGCATGGACGTCTTCTTCAACAAGGCCGCCTGCGACGCCTGCCACCTGGGCTTCAACTTCAGCGACGAGTCGTTCGTCAACATCGGCATCGGCTACGACCCGGACACCGGCGTCTTTACCGACCCGGGACGTTACGCCGTCACCAAGTCGGAGCGGGACCTCGGGGCCTTCAAGACCCCCACGCTCCGCGAGGTGGAGCACTCGTCCCCCTACATGCACGACGGCAGCTTCGCCACGCTGGAGGAGGTCGTCGAGCACTACGACAAGGGCGGGATCCCGAACCCCCACATCGACCAGCGCATGAAGCCGCTGAACATGTCGGCAACCGAGAAGGCCGACCTAGTCGCGTTCCTCAAGGCGCTCGGCGGGGAGGGCTGGCAGCACGTCCAGGCCCCCTCGGAGTTCCCGCGCTGACCTCCCCGGATCGCCCCGGGGCCCGATCGACGGGCCTCGGGGCCGCCCTCCCCCCGACCGCGACGCCCACCGCCCCGCGGCCCGACCCCCCCGACCGGATCCCCGATCCATCCCGATCCCCGTTCCGGGATTGCCTCCCTCTCGTAAGATGATTCGGGGACCGCTGCTCCGCCGATCCGACCCGTAAGAGCCCCCGTTCCCCCGCCCCCGGTGCCGGCAACCCACTCGGCCGACCCCGACGGGCGTCTTCACTAGAACTAGTCGATAATCCGAAGTGCCCAGCACAGGAGCCGGTGTCCGATGACTACGGGATCACCGCTAGGTCAGCTCGCGGACCTCTTGAGACGCGTCGAGGCCAAGACCAGGACTCAGGAGTTGATCGAGGAACTCGAGCTGGCCGCCGAACAGCTACGCATCACCGAGGAGGCGACCCGGGCCGTCGAGGATCGCTCCCGGCAGGTCCGACCCGCCAGGCAGCGGGAGCTGGAGCTGGCCGAGGGGGACGAGGTCCTGCTCAAGGAGTTGATCCGGCGCACCGCGCAGAACCGGATGCTCATGGGCCAGGAGGAATTCCGGGAGGCCGAACGGCTCGTCGAGATCTCCCGTGTCGAGATCGACCGCAGGAGGGAAGAGGCCCAGTCCGAGCTGGAAGAGGTGCAGGACGCCCTCGACGTGGCCCGGATCGAACTCCGGGCCGCGCTGGACCGCTACCACCACGTCCGCCGGGAGCTGGACCGCCTGCAAGTCCCGGCCAACGGCTACGTCGAGCAGGGGGACCGCCTCGCCCAGCTGGCCGAGGAGCATTTCCCCGAGTTCCAGGTCCGCGCCTTCGCCCGGGAAGTCGAGGAAGGCACCCCGGCGTTCGCCAAGCTCGACCGCCGGGAGCAGTACTCGCAGATGCGGATCTGGATCGGCCGCCTGCGGCGGTTCCAGCACGCCGGCCCCGGGGAAGAGGAACGGGACCAGCTCGAGGGGGTCTTCCGCCGCCTGGTCAGCCTCTCCAAGCAACACGAGCCCGGCTACATCGAGGCATTCAACCGGCAATACGTGGCCGACTGGGAAGCCTACATCGCCGAGGCGAGGGAGTCGCTCCGCCAGGCGTCCGAGGAGGCCCGGCGCAACCGGGAACTGCGGGGCGAGGAGCCGGCCGAGTCCGACCACTCTCAGGCCGAACGCCAGGAGTCCCGCCGACTGGCCGAGCAGGCCCTGGAGCACCTGAAGGCCCTGCTGTTGATCCGTCACGACGACCCGAAGGCCAAGGCCGATCGGTTCCGGGAGACCCTCTCTCGGGTCGTCGAGGGCTACGGCCCGCCGGACGAGGAGCTGATCGACGTCGTCCGCGGCTACCGGGAGTGGCTCACCGGCCCCGAGTTCCGGTCGCTCCGCAACGCCCTGGATCGGTATTCGGCCGACGAGCCGCCGGCCGACGGGTCGCCGGCCGACGAGGCCACCACCGCCTGAACGGCCCGAGGGGGGGCGACCGCCCCCCCATGCCCTCCCCCGCCCCAGCTCGGCATCTCCCAACTCAGCCCGATCGCGGCCTCGCCCCGCGACGCGGTCGCCGGTCGATCTCCCCGGACGGGAGGCTCCCCTCCCGCCCGTCAGGCCCGTCATGTCGGGGACAGGATGGCTCCGGGCCCTTCCCGACCGACTCACGCCGGCCCCGGGCCGTCGGGGGAGGGGCGATCGCGGGGTTCAAACCCTCCTCGAGGCCACGCCTCGACGGGGCGGGGGCCCCGGACAACCGGGCCATGACTCCCGAGCGAGGGGCCGCCCATCGTGGGGCGGACCTCCCGGGAAATCCGTCCCGCAGGCGCCCGGGCGAGTCCCGGATCCGATGGGGATGTCCTATGCTTCCCCGTGTCGGGACGCCCGCTCGGAGGTGGCGTCCCCGCCCGGCCGCCGGCACTCGCGGAGGGCCCGCACGGCCGGGTGACGACGCCCGGAGGCACGTCGCGATGCCCGAGATCGGTCGTCGATCGCGACCCTTCTCGCATCCCCGCGGCATCCTCACGCGGCCGGGATCCGGGGCGCCCCCCTCCATGCACGGGGGCAATACTGCTGAGAATCTCCGCTGCAAGCCATTGCTCCGTAAGGCTTTGCGAGGAAAAATAATCGCGCAAGCGGGTTGACGGGGCGAAAACCATATCTTATGTTACTGCGCACATGTCGTGGCCTGAGGACTCTCATCCTCCGGGCGTCACCTGTTTGAATCATTAAACCAGGTGATCTCGATCCGACCTGCGCCTGCCGGACCGCCCGCCGCCGGGCAAGACTCGCCGCCGTACGCCGATTCCACCCAGCACGACTCATCGGTATTCCCCACCATGCCGCGCAACACGAAGCGTCCGTCGTCCGCCTTGCGCCCCGAGATCCTCGAGGACCGCAGATTGCTGAGCGGGGATCGACCGGGCATGCTCCTGGAGGGAGTCCTGCCGGCCGAAGTCGACCCGAGGGGCCCGGCCGAGGCGGCCTCCTACGCCCCGGATCGCATCATCGTCCGCTATCGTGATGAAGTCTCCGCGAGGAGCGGGCCGCACCCCTCGGGCCTGGCCCCGGGGCGGAGGCTCTCCGAAGCCGCCGGGCTTCGGATCGTCGGCGTCGACGCCTCGGGGGTGCCGGCGGCGCTGGAGGCCGCCCGCAAGGATCCGAGGGTCCTGTACGCCGAGCCGGACTACGTCATCGGGGCGGGGACGTCCCCGGACGATCCGAGGTTCGGGGAGCTCTGGGGCCTGCGCAACGTCGGCCAGGGTTCCGGGACCGTGGGGGCCGACATCGGCGCGATGACGGCCTGGCAGCAGTCGACCGGCAGCGACGGGGTGGTGGTCGCCGTCCTGGACTCGGGGGTCGATTACGCACACCCCGACCTGTCGTCGAACCTGTGGACGAACCCGGGGGAGATCCCCGGCAACAACCTCGACGACGACGGCAACGGCTACGTCGACGACGTCCGGGGCTGGGACTTCGTCAATCGCGACAACAACCCGATGGACGACAACTCCCACGGCACCCACGTCGCCGGGACGATCGGCGCCCGGGGCAACAACCAGGTCGGGGTGACTGGGGTCTCCTGGGACGTCTCGATCATGCCGCTGAAGGTCCTGGACCGCTTCGGCAACGGCACCGTCTCCGCCGCGATCGACGCGATCAACTACGCCTGGAGGAACGGGGCGGTCATCTCCAACGCGAGCTGGGGGGGTACCACCTACAGCCAGTCGCTCCGGGACGCGATCAATGCGGCGGGCGCCCAGGCCGACCACCTCTTTGTGGCCGCGGCCGGCAACCAGGGGACGATCATGGACGCGCCGGGGGCGGCGAAATTCTACCCCGCCGCGTTCGACCTGCCGAACATCGTCTCGGTGGCCGCCTCGGACCGCAACGACCAGCTGGCCGGGTTCTCCAACTCCGGGTGGCTCTCGGTCGACCTCGCGGCCCCCGGGGTCGACATCCTGAGCACAACGCCGGGCGGGGGCTACGGCCTGAAGTCCGGCACCTCGATGGCCGCGCCCCACGTCGCCGGGGCCGCGGCCCTGCTCAAGGCCGAGGACCCGTCGCTCGGCGCCGAGGAGATCAAGTCGGTGCTGATGGCCTCGGTCGAGCCGACGGGCCAGCTCGGGTCGTTGACGGCCGGTGGGGGGCGGCTCGACCTCGCCTCGGCGATGCAGATCGCCGCCGACGAGCCGCACCTCCGCACCGGGGTGGTCGAGCTCACGGGGCTGGGCCAGTGGGAGACGGTGTCCCTCGATCGGCGCTACGCCTCGATGGTCGTGGCGGCGACGCCGGAGATCCCGATCGGCGGCCTCTCCCTGGTGCCCCGGATCCGGAACGTCGGCGACGACCGATTCGAGATCTCCGTGGAGTCCGCGGCCTCTCCCCGAGAGGATGCGCTCCTGGGCGGCGGGTTCGAGGCGCCCGAGGCCGGGGCGGCCGGCTCCCACGGCTCCTTCCTCTACCGCCCCGCCGGCTCCCCCTGGTCCTACTCCGGCGACGCCGGCGTCACCGCCGACGGCTCCGGATTCACCGCCGCCAACCCCCCGGCCCCCGAGGGGGACCAGGTCGCCTTCCTCCAGCGCAACGGCCGCATCTCCCAGGACGTCCAGGTCGCCGAGCCCGGCACCTATCGCCTCCGCCTCAAGGCCGCCCACCGCGCCAACTCCCGACTCCAGGGCCACGACTTCGCCGTCACCGTCGGCGGCGTCGAGGTCGCCCGCTTCGCCCCCTCCGACGACGCCTACCGGACCTTCGAGGCCACCTTCGCCCTGCCCGCCGGGGCCTCCCGCGTCGCCCTGGTCGGCCTCAACACCCTCGGCGGCGACCGCACCTCCCTGATCGACGACGTCTCCCTGGAGCGGGTCGACGAATCGCAACCGATCTCGCTCGGGGGGAGCGGGTTCGAGGCGCCCGAGGCCGGGGCGGCCGGCTCCCACGGCTCCTTCCTCTACCGCCCCGCCGGCTCCCCCTGGTCCTACTCCGGCGACGCCGGCGTCACCGCCGACGGCTCCGGATTCACCGCCGCCAACCCCCCGGCCCCCGAGGGGGACCAGGTCGCCTTCCTCCAGCGCAACGGCCGCATCTCCCAGGACGTCCAGGTCGCCGAGCCCGGCACCTATCGCCTCCGCCTCAAGGCCGCCCACCGCGCCAACTCCCGACTCCAGGGCCACGACTTCGCCGTCACCGTCGGCGGCGTCGAGGTCGCCCGCTTCGCCCCCTCCGACGACGCCTACCGGACCTTCGAGGCCACCTTCGCCCTGCCCGCCGGACCCAGCCGGCTCTCCCTGGTCGGCCTCAACACCCTCGGCGGCGACCGCACCTCGCTGATCGACGACATCTCCCTGGAGCGGATCGAAAGCGTCCCGACCTCGCTCGGGGGGAGCGGGTTCGAGGCGCCCGAGGCCGGGGCGGCCGGCTCCCACGGCTCCTTCCTCTACCGCCCCGCCGGCTCCCCCTGGTCCTACTCCGGCGACGCCGGCGTCACCGCCGACGGCTCCGGATTCACCGCCGCCAACCCCCCGGCCCCCGAGGGGGACCAGGTCGCCTTCCTCCAGCGCAACGGCCGCATCTCCCAGGACGTCCAGGTCGCCGAGCCCGGCACCTATCGCCTCCGCCTCAAGGCCGCCCACCGCGCCAACTCCCGACTCCAGGGCCACGACTTCGCCGTCACCGTCGGCGGCGTCGAGGTCGCCCGCTTCGCCCCCTCCGACGACGCCTACCGGACCTTCGAGGCCACCTTCGCCCTGCCCGCCGGGGCCTCCCGCGTCGCCCTGGTCGGCCTCAACACCCTCGGCGGCGACCGCACCTCCCTGATCGACGACGTCTCCCTGGAGCGGGTCGACGAATCGCAACCGATCTCGGGATCGATTCGGGTGCATTACCTCGTCTCGGAGGAGGGGACGTTCTCGGACGAACACTCCGGGATGAAGATGGAGGTCCGGAAGGTCGCGATCGATGCGGCCGATGGGGGGGGATCGTTCGAGGGCCTGCCCCTGGAGTACGCCCAGTCGTACGAGATGCCGGTCGTCATCGGCCAGGTCATGTCCACCAATGACCCCAGGCCCTCGATGTTCTGGGCGAGCGGGGCCTCGCCGAACGTCGCCCCCTCGCCGACCGACCTGACGGTCGGCATGCACGTCGGCGAGGATCCGGCGACCTCCCGGGCCCCCGAGACGATCGGCTACTTCGTCTTCGAGGCGGGGGCCCACAGCGTCGACGGCGTGGACTTCGTGGCGGGCCGGACCGGCGAGTCGGTCGAGGGCCTCGACGACTCTTCGCCGTTCATCGCGCCGCTGGAGGGCCTCTCCTCGGCCTCCTCGGCGGTGCTCTCGCCCTCCTCGATGAACGACGCGGACGGCGCCTGGGCCGCCCTCTACGGCGACGACCCGGTGCGACCCGACAGCTTGCAACTAGCGGCGGTCGAGGACCAGTGGCGGGACGGCGAGCGATCCCACGGGGCCGAGTCTGTCTCCTATGTCGTCTTCGGCCAGGCGTCGGGGATCACCTCCTTCGGGGGACGCCCGGCGATCCCCGGGCTGGACCGCATCGAGCCCCGGATCACGATCACCCGGACTTCGGGGACCGAACCCTTCGTCGTCCAGGTCTCGGCCGCCGAGACGACGACCGGGGCGGGCAATCCGTTCACGGACCTGGAATACACCTGGGACTTCGGCGACCCGGGCGGCCAGGAGCTGTTCGTCCACCCGGTCAGCGGGGCCCTGATCGACGCCAACACCGGGCAGGAGGGGCCTGAGGCGGCCTACGTCTACCGGGCCCCCGGCTCGTACTCGATCACGCTGACGGTCCGGGGCAAGGACGAGTCGGGGGAACTCATCACCGCGTCCACCAGCACGCTGATGCGGTCCGCGGAGCAGGAAGTGAGGGTCCGACACGCCTCCGGGGGCACGTTCCGGCTGACCGCGTCGGTCGACGGCGGGCCCGGCCGGACGACGGCGCCGATCCGCTACGACGCCGGGCCCGACGCGGTGGTCCAGGCCCTGGCCGCCCTGCCGAACATCGGGGCGGGCAACCTCCGGACCGGGGCCTTCCTCGGCCCCGAGGCCGCCGGGGACCTGCTGGGACATCGGCTGACCCTCACGGCCGACGCGTCGGGCCTGGTCGGCGCCTCGGTCCGGCCGGAGGTGCTCATCCTCGACCGGATCGAAGGCGGGACGGACGAGCAGGTGACCGTCTCGGCCTGGTCGGGGCCCGTGATCTACTTCGACTCCAATTATGACGGCATCTCCCGGGGCGTCCCCGACGGCTCGGAGGCGGCCCCCTTCAACACCTTCGATCGGCTCGACGCGACCCTGACCTCGGGCGAGAGCATGCGGGTGCTGATCAAGCGGGGGTCCCTCTTCGAGCGGACCTCGACGATCCAGATCACGGAGGCCGGGGATGGGCCCGTCCGGATCGGTTCCTACGGCGACCCGGGCCTCCCGAAGCCGATCATCAGCACCCGGGAGACGCCCATCGCGATCCGGGCCTCCCGAGCGAGCCGGGCCGAGGACATCGTCATCGACGGGCTCGACCTGAGGAGCGCCGTGGGGCGGGCCTTCCACGTCAGTCGGCTGGGGGGCGAGGGCGACGAGTACGCCCAGGCCAACAACATCCACCTCCTGGAGACGAGCTTCTACAGCGGGAACACGACCAACAGCTTCATGCCGTTGATCGAGATCTTCGCGCACACCCCCACCGCCGGCGCCGACGCCCGGGGTTACGGGTTCGTCTTCTGGAATTGCTCCTATGATTGGGAGGCCCTCTCCGGGTCCGCGACGTACCAATCCGGACTGGATCTGGACGCGACGAAGTGGGTGAGCGTCCTCGGCGGGACGATGGCCAGCGGCGGGGCCGGGCCATCGGCGGTCCCGTATCACAGCCACTACGTCTACGCGAACGTCTTCGACCACCTCCTGCTCCGCTGGATGCGGTTCGACGAGGCGGATGGCGTGGTGAACTTCGCCGTGAAGCTGAGGCAGGAGGCCGGGTCGCCGAACCAGGTGCACTCCCGGACCCTGATCGACGGCGTCGACTTCGGCGGCCCGGCCAACGGGCTCTCCTTCAACCAGGAGCGGACGGGCTCGACCTTCGGCACGGTGCTCGTGCAGGACTCCGCCTTCCACGTCGGAGGCGAGGACGGCTTCCAGGCCATGGGGGTCTACGGCGACAACCTCCGGCGCCTGGTGATCCGGGACAGCGAGTTCTTCGACAACGGCCGACGCGGGGTGTTGATCCTGGGCAGCGTCGAGGGGCTCTCGATGGGGTTCTATCGGAACAACGTCTACGTGCCGCCGGTCACGACCGAGACCAACGGCCTGACCATCGACGCCCGCCTCGGCCCCTCCGAGTTCCTGGAGAACACGATCGTCGCCCAGGGCTCCTGGGACCCGTTCTACAACATGGGCATCCGGCTTCGCCCCAGCCTGATGGCCAACTGGACGGTCGACCGCAATCAGTACTGGGCGCCCAACAACAACGGCATCTTCGCCGCGGGGGAGGGGGTCTTCTACAACCTCGCGTCCTGGCGGGCTACAGGCCGGGATGCGAATGGGACCTACGCCGACCCGGGCTGGATCAACCCCGCCGACGGGGACTTCCGCCGTCGGCGATGAGGCGGTCGACCGCCGGGGGGGATGGGGCACCATCCCCCCATCCCCCGAGGCGGTCCGGCCCGGCTCGGACCCCGACGTTTGAAATCGGGGACGCGTGCTTCACCCCGGACCCTGATGATCCTATGATGCTCTCGGGGCCGGATTCGGGCCCCACCGATCCCGGGCGAAGAGGCCCGGGATCGGAGCCCCCGTCCCGAGATCCGGATTGATCGGATCGGGATTTCTTCGTAACTTCCCGGTCGCGATCGGTGCGAACCCTCCCGCGCACCGGTCTCGAGAGACGCAGCTCGCACCCCTGCCGACCCCCTCGTCGAACGCGGGGACGGCAGGGAGACCTCCACGGATGCGGAGGACCCGCATGGCGATCGACCGCTCGGGGCGGCCCGGCCGGGCATCCGTCCGCCGCGCCGCCGGGCCACACGCCGGCCCCCTGATGCTGCTTTCCCTGCTTGCCTCGGGCGCGGCGGGGCCTCCCGCCCTGGCCGACGGCCCCTACGACCGGCCGTCCCTGGAGCGCGTCGGACGCTCCGTCTCCCTCCTGCGGCCCGATCGCGGCGAGGACGGGGACCACCGCCGACGATGGCTGACCTGGAGGGTCGAATACCGCCTGAGGAATCCGGGCCCCGAGTCGTTGCCCGTCGAGCCGAGTTCGATCTTCTGCACGGTCGAGGGCTGGGCCTCCAACTCCCGGGCCGACGGCCACGGCCTGCCCCGTCGGGCCGACCATGCGCTTGGGGCGGGTGAGGATCTGGAATCGATCGCCGAGCTGATCGACTCCGACGTGATGACCCGGTCCTGCGCCGAGCGGGCCACCCTGCAGGTCTGGCCCGAGGGCGGCCCGGTCCCCGACGAGCCCGAGCCGGGTGCCTCCTGCGGGCCGCCGCCGGGCCCCTTCTCCCTGCCCCCGGGTGGCGTCCTCCGGGCCCGGCTCCGCCTGGAACACCGCCACCACCTGCACGGGCCCTCCGAGCCGCTGCTGGGAGGCCGTGAGGTCACGCTCGGGGTCGGCCCGGCCTCCTTCCGGGACGCCGTCTCGCTCGAGCAGGACGCCTCGACCGACCGGCCGATCGACGTGCTGGGGCCGATCCCCGAGGAGCGCCTCGATCCCCGGTTCTACTTCTCCCCCCCCGACAGCCTCTACCTCGACGCCGCCCTCTCCGGCTTCCGGTCGTATCAGTACCGCGACCTGAAGGTCCGGCGCGACGTCCCCATGAGGCTGAGCTTCCGCTACTACCGCTCGACGGACTCCACCGGAGACGCTAAGGCCGAGGTGAAGCAGTATCAGGACGTACCCAGTTCCTACGAGGCGCTGACCCAGGCCAAGCGCGTCGAGCCGCTCGATCGCCTGGGGGAGTGGGTGCTCGTCGAGCGCGAATTCCACTCCGAGCCGAAGGCCACGACCATGCAGCTCAAATTCATCATCGACTGCGAGGGGGACGGCCCCTCGGCACTCTGGATCGACGAGGTCACCCTGGAGCCGGTCGACGCGCCGACCGACCGGCCCTGAGCGGCCCGTCCCCCGAGGCCGGGTCCCGGCCGGGGCGAGCCTCCCGGACGATCGTCGACGCCCGACGGGCCTCGGATCGAGGGGATCATCCCTGCGGTCCGGGCCCCTCGACTTCCATCCCCTCGTCTCCGTTCCCGGGGGCGGTCGACGCCTCCGAGGATTGCATCAGGGCGATCGCCTGTTCCAGTTCCTCCGGCTTGAAGCCGAAGGGCCCCCGGCCGCTCTTGAAGGCCACCCGGCCGTCCCGGTCGATCAGGTAGAGGCGGGCGGGCATGCCGCTGTAGAGGGTGCCGACCGGGTCGTCGATCGCGTCGACCAGCATCGGGATGTCCAGGTCGAGCGTCGCCCGGCACTGCTGGGCGACCTCGACGCGGCGGCCGAAGGTGGTGGGCTGGTCCAGGTTATACCCCTGGCGGAAGTTGTCGAACATGTGCCAGCCGTCCGTCGGGTGGGCCTCCCGGACGTAGACGAGCAGGAACCCGACGCGGTCCCGATAGCGTCGATAGAGCTTCTCGACGTTGCCGGCCTGGCTGCGGAAGGGGCCGCAGGTGAAGTTGCCGAAGATGAGGACGACGGGCTTGCCGGTCCGCTCCTGATAGGAGGAGAGGGTCACGTCCCGGTCGCCGTCGACCGAGGGGAGGGTGAAGTCGGGTGCCGGCTCGTCGACCCCCGGGCCGGGCCAGAGGGAGCCGATCTCCTGGGAGAACAGGCCCCGGACCAGGGTCGACTTGCTCGGGCCGTTCGGGTTAGGCGGGGGGCCGCCCCCCTTGATCCCCCCGGCCATCATGAGCCGATTCATCGTGCCCGGGTCGAAGGCCCCCTTCAGCTCGTCCCGGGAGAGGAAGCCGATCCCCCCGCCGTCGAGCCGGTCGAAGAGTTGCAAGAACTCGGCCCGCGTGACCTTGCCGTTGGCGTCGGCGTCGGCGAGGTAATAGAGCGCCACGCCGGGCCCCCCGGCGAGGGCGTGCTCGGGCCATTCGAAGTCGGCCCCGGTCAGCACGCGGTCGCCGTCGGCGTCGACGAGGCCGAAGTCCTCTGCGGGGCCGGTCCACTCCCGGGCGGCGACGACCCCGTCGCCGTCCCCGTCGAACCGCTCCCGGGTCCAATCCCAGCCGTACCGGGTGCCGCCGGTGGGCCGGCTGAACCAGCCGTCGGCGGCATCGAGTTGCCTCCCCTGGAGGATGTCGGCGAACATGAGCAGCCATTCGGGGCGTTCCCCCGAGGGTGTGGACTCCATCCGGCCGTCGATCCAGTCGCCGAGCCGGCTGGAGAGGTCGGAGTCCCAGAATTCCCGGGCCTCGGGCGAGAGCCCGGCCGACCGTCCATCCCCCGGGTCCTGGGCGATCGAGGGCGGGGCCAAAATCGCGACCGCGAGGGCCGCGATCGCGATCCGGACCGGGGTCGAGGTCGCCCGGGGGCCGGTTTCGGGAGTTCGGCGCATCGATCGACTCCTCGGTGGACGTTGGGTAACACGGATCGCCTTTCATCCGGGAGGGACCGGGAGGGCCCCCGATCCCAGAGATACCCCGGCCCGCCCCCGGGCGACAGGGGGGGCCGGGCGATCGCCCCGGGGAACTCATACGCAATCGCCTGGATTAATCACCTTCGGGTGGCCGGGGTCTCGTTTGCGAGACCCCGGTCCGGTGGCCTCGGCGACCGGGGTCTCGCGGACGAGACCCCAGCCACCCCGGCCACCCGAAAGCTAGTCTTCCAGGCAATGAGGTATCACTCCGGAGCCAGCCCGGCGGCCTCGGTCAGTCGGTCGAAGAAGGCGGCCTCGGCCACCACGGCGATCAGCTCGGCGACCTGATGATCGGTGAAGTGCTCGCGAAGGCCCTCCACCTGGGCATCGGTGACGAGGGCGGGGTCGACGGTGAGCGTCCGGGCGAAGCCCAGGGCGAGGCGTTCCGCCTCCGGGAGGCCGTCGAGCGACCCGTCCAGGGCGAAGATCCGGTCGTCGTCCTCCCCGAGATCGAGGAGGCGGCGCCGGGCGTGTTCGAGGGCGTACCATGCGCGATCGTTCCGGGCGGCGACCCAGCAGGCCCGGGCCCGGAGCAGGGGGTCGAGCGTCCCCTCCGACTCGACGGCGCGGAGGATCGCCACCCGTTCGGCGCCGACGCCCGGGAAGTGCGCGAGCAGTCGGATCCACTGGGGCGGCTCCTTCTCGCCGAGGCCGGGGACCCGGGCCCGGGCTTCCTCGGCGGAGACCAGCTCGACCCGGGGCGTCCGCCCCCGGGCGGCCTCGAGCCGCTCCTCGACCTCGGATCTCGACTCCAGCCTCGGGCGCACCCAGGGGGCCGCGCCACCCCCGGCCCCGGCGGAGGGCGAGAGCGGGGCCACCCGGCTGACCAGCGAGGCGAAGTCGGGGGCGGTGGGGGTGAGGTATTCCCGGTGGTGCTCCTGGGGGATGTTCAACGCGCCGGTCCAGCGGTTCATGGCGTTGAAGCTGGAGACGACGTAGAGGATTTCGAGGATCTGGGCGTCGTCGTAGAACGGGCGGAGGGCCTCGACCTGCGCGTCGCCGACCTCGTGAGGGGCGGTCGTCAGCGTCCTCGTGAGGGCGAAGGCGGCGCGTTCCGCCGGGGTGAACCCGGACCAGTCGCCGTCGAGGGCGGCGACGTAGTCCTCGTCCACGCCCGCGGAGGCGAGCTTGCTCTCCTGGTGTCCGAGGCAATAGGTGCAGTTATTGGCACGCGAGACGATCCAGAACAGGGTCGTCTGGAACGGGTAGCCGAGCGTCATGCCCGGCTCCTCCCGGCCCGGGAAGCCCCCCGAGACGAACCCCGGGGGGAGGTAGTGCCGCCTCATCCGGCCGTTATTCACCACGCCCCAGCCGCCTTGCTCCGCCCGCTCGGCCTCCTCCACCGAGAGTGGCGGCAGCGGGAGGCGGGGCTCGGACCGCTTCGAATCCTCGAGCGCCTGCTTCAGGTCGGCCCGGGTCTCGGGGACGGGCTTCGGCGCGGCTCCGTCCGGAGGGCCGTCGGCCGTCGCGATCGGGGCGACGAGCAAGGCCATCGTCGCGTGAAGGATCGAATTCATGAATCGTCTCCTGGTCCGGCCGACCTCGGGGCGGGTCGAGGCCCCGGGTCCGGTCCGCTGTGCGGGGATGGGGTCAGTCCTGTCGGATGACGCTGGGGTTCGGGTCGGTGCCGACGGCATAGGTCACGCGCTTCTCGACCCGGCGGCCCCCCGGCTCGACGAGTTCGAGCGCCACGGGGCAGGCCAGGCTCGGGCCGACGGCCCGATCGCCGGGTAAGACGGCGTACGAGGAGAGGCGGGCGCCGGCGAGCCAGTCCTCGTCGGCGACCCGAAGCGTCGGGTCGGCCTCGGAAGGCTCGGCGTGCGGGCGGCCGGCCTTCCAGCCTTCGAGCGCCTCGGCCAGCACCCGGCGGGCGGCCTCCTCGTCGAGCGATCGGGTCGGGGGGGGCTGATTGCCGCAGCCGGCGGCGCAGGCCGAGAGCAGCGCCGCCGCGAGGGCGGCTCGGCGGATGGTCATGGCGGTGCGAACTCCCGGGCATTCGGATCAGAGGGCGTCGGCCGAGATGACCTCGCCGCCGTTCCTGGTGCCCAGGGCCCGCCAGGCGGCGATCGCGACGGTGTCCTTCACGAACCGGACCGAGCCGTCGGCGAGGCAGACGTTCACGCCTCCCGGGTGCCGGCTGTTGGCGACGGTCATGATCCGGGACGGGGGGAACATGCAGGACCGGGAGTTGGGCGGCCCGGAGTGCCAGTAGCTGGTCGTCGAGTGGTAGCCGTAGATCCACGGGGCCCCCACCTCGCTGACCCGCTGATAGGACAGGTTGCGCCAGTCCATGTCGCGGCATAGTTGCACCGCCTCGTCGGCGTTGGCGGGGTAGGTCTGCGGCCAGAAGGTGTCGGCCTCCTGGGTGGCGAGGGTGTTGTCGAAGTCGCCGAGGACGTGCTCGCTGAAGGCGGCGGTGTTGCTCAGGCCGTCGCGGAGATCCGCGGCCTTGTACCTCGAATTCGCGAAGAACACGCCGTTGGGGGCGGGCATGCCGACGTTCGCCCCGGCCTCGTCATTGGGGCCGAACCACATGACGACGCTCGTCCCCTCGTTCGACCGGTAGTTCGTCCCGCCCCAGTTGTTGGGCACCGTGGCGGTGTCGGACGGGCAGAGCAGCAGGGCGAGCTTGGCCGTCGAGACGGTCGTATTCCCGGCCGACGACCAGGGGAGGTCGAAGTTCATCGCCCCGGCGACCGCCACCTGCTCCACGAACGGCAGGATCCGGGCCATCGGCGAGTAGGAGGCGTCGAACGGGATCGTCCGGCCGAGGGGGTACGAGCCCAGGGCGTCGTGATAGGTGTGCAGGGCGATGCCCAGTTGCTTCAGATTGTTGGTGCACTGGGCCCGCCTCGCCGCCTCCCGGGCCGCCTGCACGGCGGGCAGCAGCAGGGCGATGAGCACGCCGATGATGGCGATGACGACGAGCAATTCGATCAGCGTGAAGGCCGATTTCCGGCGAGACATGGTTCCAATCCTCCAGGGGAGCGAACGAATGAAGACGTGAGCAACCCGGTTCCTGAGAATCCGACGCGCACGCTCCCTCGCTCCCCGAGGATCGTCGCCGCCGAGGGCCACGGACGGGGCCTTCGGGCATACGGTCGATCGCCTACGGAGTACGCAACGGCCGGGCGACGGCCGCCTTCGTCCCCCCGTGCCGGGCGTTCGCCGGCCTCCGCGACGTCAGGGGTCGGGAGTCGGGGACGGGGGAGGACCCGGGTCCGGGAGGGCCCGGAACATCGGGGGCGGCGGCGGGTCGCATCGAGCGTCGCGGGAGGGGCGTGCGCTCAGGAGGGTCGAGGAGGATGGAAGACGCCGCCGATCGGGCGGGCGGGGCGGGGCGGGGGCTCGGAGCGGGGGCGGGGCGCCCGGTCGGGTCCGACCGGGTCGATGACGGGGCCGACCAGCGCCCAGTGTTCGACCGAGGGGGGTGCGGGGGGTGCGGGGGAGGGCGTCGGCGCGACCGGGGCCCTCGAGCAGGACGGCCCGGTGCAGGGTTCGGGGGGGAGCGGCTCGCCCCGACTCGGATCGGGGTCACCGTCCCGGAGGGCCTCGGCCGAGAGGCCGACGATCAGGTCGAAGGCCTCGTCCGACGGCCGGGTCGCGTACCAGCCGCAATGCTGGGCGATCGCCTCGGGGCAGCCGCAGAACATCGCCAGCAGGACGATGACCGGTCCCGTCGGCATCGCCGAGGGGGGTCGAATCGATCCGAGTCTGATCGATGTCACGGGCCTCAACACGCAGACAGCCCCAGATGGGAAGACCCGAACGGGGGGCGGGGCAAGAGGTGCCGTCGCCCGCGAGACTGGTGATTCCAGGTTCTACTGAGATACCCCGTAATCGGTCGGCAAGCAAGCCCCTCGCCCGGGGATTCCTCCGGGATGTCGATCCCGATCACCCGACCTGAGGGGATCCGGGCGGCCCCTCGATGCGGCCGACGCCCGGCAGCGGCCCGGGCGGGCACCGGGAGGGCGATCCCTTGTGTCCCGGATCGACGCCCGTAGAATCGTTCCCCGGGGTTCGAGGGGCGACACCGCCCCGGAGGGTGTTATTGGTCCACGCCGACGACGAGGCCCGGAGATCCGCTCCGAGCTCCCCTCGCCCACCCCCCGACGGCCGTTCGCATTCCCCTCCTGCCGAGGTGATGTCCCGTGAATTACGAGAATCCGCCCCCCCCCGACCCCGGGACCCGGGTGACGAGCCGGGGGCCCCTGAGGGCGCTCGGGGTCGTCGTGGTGATGGTGGGATGCGGCCAATCGGTCGACCCGGAGGTCGCGACCGGGCCCCTCCCCGAGCTTTCGAGCATGAAGGTCGAACTCGGCACCCAGCGATCGACCGAGCCGATCGAGACCACCAACCCGGCCATCCGGCTCGCCCTGCCCACCGCGCCGCAGCCGACGGGGATGGCCTTCTCACCCGACGGGTCGCTGCTCGCCTCGGGGGACGGCCGGGGGGTGGTCCTCTGGGACCTGGAGTCCGGGGCCGCCCGGGTGACGCTGAAGGGCCAGGCGCTGCCGGTCACCGGCGTCGCGTTCCGGCCCGACGGTTCGAGGCTGGCGACCCTGGGATTCCAGTTCGACCCCTTCGCCTCGGTCGTCGCCCTCTGGGATCCGGCCGACGGCTCGAAGCAGGGCGTGGCGGTCGAGTCCTCCCGGCAAATCTCCTCGATGGGCTTCCTGCCCGGGGGGGAGGCGATCCTGGTCGGCCTGCCGGGGGAGGAGGGGGGCGGGGGGATGCCCGGCCTGCTCGCCCTCGACGGCGGCTCGGTCGAGGATCTGCCGATCCAGCTCCTCAGCCAGGTGACGCTCATGGACGTCTCCCCGGACGGCACCCGGGCGGCCCTCGGCGCCTGGACGACCATCAACTACCAGGACCGGGGGGAGCTGGTCATCGTCGACCTCACCTCGAGGGCCGAGCAGGCCCGCCCCGACCTGCGGATCGGCCGGTTCAATGACCTGGCCTATGCCCCCGACGGCACCGAGCTGCTCGCGTCCTACCAGGACCAGGGCTCGAACTGGGGGCTCCGGGCCCTCGACCCGGAGTCGGGGGAGGTCCTGGAGACGATCGGATCCGTCCCCGAGGAGGTCACCGCGCTGGCTTATTCCCCCGACAGCACCCGGGTCGCGATCGGCGGCCCCCATGGCGCCGTCCGGATCCTCGACCGCGAGAGCGGGGCGGTCGTTGAGGCCCCCGCCTTCCACGACCGGGCGATCGAGCACCTCGCCTTCTCGCCCGACGGCAAATCCCTGGCGTCCTGCGGGGCCGAACGCCAGATCGCCCTCTGGGATCTCGACGCCCTGGAGGGGGCCCCGACCCGGGCGGCCGACTGACCGGATCGCCCGGCCCGGCGGTCCGATCCCCGACCTGGGAGGGCCGGCCCGGCCCCCCGGTCGGGAATCCCGGGCGTTAGTCCCTGGATCTCGGCGCTCGACTCGCGTTCACTGGGGATAGCAACGTGATGATGCATCGGGCGACGGCCTTCCTGGCGAGGCCCGGCCCGTTCCCCCCGGGATGAGACGTCTGGGTCGAGTCCCGAGCAGTCGAGCCCGGAATCATGAGCGATCACCCGTTGACGTCCTGTCCGTCGTGCCTCGGCTCGATTCGGATCAAGCCGAAGTACCGGGGGCGAGCCATCCGGTGTCGAGGCTGCCGGGCCGTGATCCGAGTCTCCCTCCACGACCGGATCGACTGCCCCGAATGCCGGGGCGAGCTGAAGATCAGGCCAGAACTGCTGGGACAAGAGGTGACGTGCCGCCACTGCCACGCGACCTTCCGGTCCCCGGCCTCGGGGCGCCCCGGGGTCACCCGGATCGACCCTGTCCCGTCCCCGGCGGTCCGGGCACCGCTCACGCCGTGGCCCTCGGTCGATTGCCCCGACTGCGCCTCCTCCCTCGAATCGGCCGAACGGGCCCGGGCGGAGGCCGATCGGCTCCGGGAGGAGATCGGGCGGGCCGAGGTCGACCGTCGGGGACTCCGGCGAGCCCTGGCCGAGGCCGAGGCCGATCGGGACCGCCACCGGGATCTCCTGGAGGAGCAGGCCGGGACACGGGCCGAGCTGGAGGCCATCCGGGAGGAGTCGCGCGCCTCGATGGTGCAGGCCGCCGAGGCCGGCGCCCGGATCGAGGAGCTGCTCGCCCGGCTCGGGGAGTCCGATCGGGAGCGGGATCGACTCCTGGTGGATCGGGCGGAGGCGATCCGGGAGCGGGATCGCGCCCGCGGAGCGTCCGAGGAGGGACGGGCGCTTGCGTTGTCCTCGGCCCGGATGCTCCGGGAAGCCCACGGGAGATGGGCGGCCGATCGCCGTCGATGGCGATCGGAGGCCGAGGCCCTCCTCTCCCGGACCTCGGACGAGCGCCGGGACTCTGGCCGACGGCTCTCGGAGGCGGTCGACGCGGCCAGCCTCGCGGAGTCCGCCCGACGGGAGCTGGAGGCGCAGGTGGCCCGGCTCTCCGAGGAACTCGCCGGGCTCCAGCGAGAACGGGCGGATCGGGCCGACCCGGAGACCCCGGACACGGCGTCGATCGTCGCGGATCGGGACCGTCTCGCCTCGGAGGCGGGTCGCCTGGCCGGGGAGCGGGATCGGCTCATCGAGGAGCGCGACCGACTGGCCGGGGAGCGGGATCTCCTGGGCGATCGGCTCGCCGAGGCCCGGGCCGATCGCGACCGGATCGCCGCCGAACTCGACCGCCGGGAGGCCGAAGCTGGATCCCCCGGTCGGGAGGGCGGCGAGGGTGACCCGGCCCTGGAGGAACGGCTCCGGGAGGCGATCGAGCGGGCCGAGTCGGCGACCCGAGAGCGGGACGAGGCCGTCGGCCGGTTCGAGCGGTTCTCCCGGGAGCGCAGCGAGGCCGAGTCGGACATGCTCGCCTCGTTCGACCGGGTCACCCGGGAACTGGAAGCGGCCCGGGTCGATCGGGCCCGATCCGAGCGGACGGCCCAGCACCTCACCGCCACGGCCCGGCAGGCCGAGGCCGATCGGGATCGCCTGGAGGCCGAACTCGACGAGGCGAGACGACGCCTCGGATCGGCCGAAGCCGATCACCGGGCCATGCTCGATCGGCTGGAAGAGGTCGCGCGCCGGGGCTCGATCCCGCCCGACCCCGCCGGGGAGGCACCCTCGAAGTCCCCCGAGGCCGACCCGGGCAGGCCGGCGTTCCGGGAGGACGCGGAGGATGGGGATGATCGCCCGGCCCGCCCGGGACCGTCGGGGAAGGCGGATCACGCCGGGTTCGTCGACCTGGCACTCGCGAACTGGGGCGGCGATGACCTCTCCTGAGCCCCGGCCCCGCGTCCGCCCGGGTTCACCCGGCCGCCCGGGCCGGTCCCCCGCCCCCGATCCCCCGGAGGATCGATCTGGGGGGAGGCCCTCGGGACGATCGCGCCCCCCAGGACGCCCCCATCCTCGCCCGATCGGGGCCCGACTGCGATGCGACGACGGGTCTGGTTGGTGGTCCTGCTCGGGTCGGTCGCGGCCCTCGTCGCCCTCTCGGCCCGGTCCCGGCTGGCTCGCCGGGCCGACCGGATCGAACTGGCGACGGCGAGGGCCGAGGTCGCCCGGGGGGCGTACGATCGGGCGGCCCGGCGGATCCACCGCCTCCGGATCCGGGGCGAATCGGCCGGCGAGGCCCGCTTCCTGCTGGGCCGCTGCGAGGAGGCCCTCGGGCGGCCGGGGCGGGCGATCGAGGCGTGGGAGGGGGTCCCCGACGGCTCCCCATTCGACGACGAGGCCGACCTGCATCGGGCCCGACTGCTGGCCGACGCACTCGGCCGCTTCGCCGAGGCGGAGGCGATCCTCGGCACCTTCCCGAGGCCGGGGACCTCGGATGCGGCCCGGGAACGGGCCCGGGACCTCCACTCACGGCTTCTCCGGTTCCAGGGGCGGTTCGGGGAGATCCGGGAGCTGATCCGAACGGGCTGGGCCCGGTCCCCTCGCCCCTCCGAGGACCTGGTCCGGCACTGGAGGCTGGAGAGCGACCCCTTTCCCTCGGAGGCGATCCGGGCCGTGCTCGACGAGGCCTCGCTGGAGGCGCCCGGGGACGATCGGGTCCGCCTCGGCCGGGCGATCCTCGCCCTCAGGGAGGGGGAGTTGGCCGAGGCCGACCGCCTCCTCGGGGATTGCCTGCGTTCTTCCCCCGACGACCCCGCCGTCCGGCGTGCGCAGCTCGACCTCGCGCGGGCGGCCGGGGACCCGGCAGGGGTCCGGTCGGCCCTGGAGGCCCTGCCCGCCCATGCCGAGGATGAGGCGTGGATCCTGGAACTGCGTGCCTGGCTCGCCGACCGCCTGGGCGACGACGATGCGAGCCGGTCGGCGCTGGATCGGTTGCTTGCCCTCGAGCCCGGCCATCCCTGGGCGCTCGAACGCCGGATCGAGCGGGCGCTCCGGGACGAGGACGGGCCGGGGGCCTCGGCGCTCCGGGCCCGCAAGGCGGAGGCCGACCGGGCCCGGGAACGCTACCGGGCCCTGCTCTCCGACGGCGCCGATCCGAACGAGTACGACGCCCTGGCCCGGGAGGCCGAGGCGCTGGGCCGTCGGTTCGAGGCGGAGGGATGGACGGTCCTCGCGCTCCGGGGGGATCCGTTCCTCCTTGGGGCCCGGGAGCGTCTGGAGCGGTTGCGCGCCCGGGTGGGGCCCTCCGAGGGGTTCCCTCCGGGTGCCCGGCTGGCCGACCTCGTCCTCGACGGCCTCCCGGCGGCCCCCGGCGCCGGGGAGGGGGAGGGGGGCCGGGCCGGGTCCCCGTCCCGATCACCCGCCCCCGAGTTCTCCGACGAGGCCGGGGCCGCCGGGCTCGCCTTCACCTTCGACAACGGGGCCTCCGCGGCCCGGCAGCTCCCCGAGACGATGGCCGGGGGCGTCGGGCTGCTCGACGCCGACGGCGACGGCCGGCTCGACGTCTACGCGATCCAGGGGGGGCGGTTCCCCCCCGCCGACCATCCCGCGACGAGTGCCGACCGCCTGTTCCGGAACCGGGGGGACGGCACCTTCGAGGACGCGACCGCGTGGGCCGGCATCGACCGCCTGCCCGGCGGCTACGGCCACGGGGTCGCCGTCGGGGACGTCGACGACGACGGCGACCCGGACCTGTTCCTCACCCGATGGGATTCCTACGCCTTGCTCCGGAATCGCGGGGACGGCACCTTCGAGGACGCGACCGAGGCATTCGGGCTCGGGGGCCCTCGGGGCTGGCCGACCTCGGCCGCCTTCGCCGACCTCGACGGGGACGGCGACCTGGACCTGTACGTCTGCCACTACCTCCAATGGGATCCCCGCGACCCCCGCCGCTGCGTCGTCGAGGGGAGCGGGGGAGAGCCCGGCTACTGCGACCCCCGCCTCTTCCCGGCCGAGCCCGATCGCCTCTTCCGCAACGACGGGGGACGGTTCGTCGACGTGACCGAGGAGGCCGGGATCGTCGACCCCGACGGCCGGGGGCTGGGGGTCGTCGCGGCCGACCTCGACGGCGACCGCCTCGTCGACCTCTACGTGGCCAACGACACGACGGCGAATTCACTGTACCGGAACCTCGGCGGGCTGCGATTCGAGGAGGTGGGCCAGGCCTCCGGCGTGGCCGCCGCCGCCGATGGCGGCTACCAGGCCGGGATGGGGGTCGACTGCGGCGACGGCGACGGCGACGGCCTGCCCGACCTGGTCGTCACCAACTTCTTCGGCGAGGGGACCACCTTCTACCGCAACCTCGGCGGCGGGCAGTTCGTCGACGCCTCGGCCGGCGCGGGCCTGACGGTCGCCACCCGATCGAGGCTCGGCTTCGGGGTCGCCTGGCTCGACGCGGACGGCGACGGCCTGCTCGACCTCGCCCAGGCCAACGGCCACGTCAACCGCTACCCGAGCCTGCCCTTCGAGATGCCCGCGCAACTTCTGATCCGATCGGACCGGGGCCGCTGGATCACCCCCCCCAACGGGCCCGGATCCCCCTGGGAGGTCCCCCGGCTCGGCCGGGGCCTGGCCCGGGGCGACCTCGACGGCGACGGCCGGCCCGACCTGGTCCTCGTCGGCCTGGATGGGCCGATGGCCTGGCTCCGCAACCGGTCGGGCCCCGGCGACGGGCACCGCCTCGTCCTCCAGCTCGAAGGGACCGAGTCGAACCGGGACGCGGTGGGCGCGGTCGTCTCGGTCGAGGCCGGGGGCCGCAACCGGGTCGGCTACCGGATCGGGGGCGGGAGCTACCAATCCGCGAACGCACCGCAGCTGTATTTCGGCCTCGGGGAGAATTCCCGGGCGGAGGTAGTCGAGGTCTCCTGGCCGTCGGGCCGGATCGATCGCTTCCGGGATCTCCCCGCCGACGCCGGTTACCGGTTGGTCGAGGGGGCTCCCGAGGCCCGGCCACTCTCGATCACGCCCGAGGCCATGCCGGGGTCGGGCCCGCGCTGACCCACTCCCGGGCCCGGTGACCGACCGGGACGCCAAATCCAGCCGTCGCGAGCACGGTCCCATGACGCCTCCCTCCCTTGCGGAAAATGTGACACCGATTCCTTGCGGGGGGGCGATCCTCCAGGTATCGTGACCTGCCGATGGTTAAGACGGGACAGGGATCGACACCTGTTGGCCCGGCCCCTCCTCGCCATCGATCGGCCCGGTTGGGGTCAACCGGAGGTCAACGCCAGATCTCATACATTCTTGCACCTGATCCGTTTCCAGACCGTCGAACCGGCAGGGTTCGCTGCGGGTGTTCGCTGCATGCAACTGGCGGGCAGTCTCGCGGGCTCGTCGCTTCGGGTCAGCATGGGAGAGCTTCGATGAGAGCCCTGATCGGACTGTTCCTCGCGGCGAGCCTGGCCGGGGCCACGGCGGGTTGCGGCAGCGGGGCCAATCCGGGCGTGATCGACCCGGGGATCGCCCCGCCGCCGCCGAAGCAACTGGACGCCAACGCCGCCGGGGCCAGGCCCCCGACCGGGGGCGGCAGCCAGGGCAATGCGATGGACTATTCGAAGTGAGCTGAGTCGCATCGACGTGAGCTGGGTCGCATCGGGTCGGGCGTCGGGAGTGGGGTCGGTCCCCTGGCCCGGCCCGGCCTCCTCGAGTGCGATCAGCCCCGACGACCCCGGTCCGGTGGCCTCGGGCCGGGACGAATGAACCCGAGTCCTCGGAGTCTCAAGGCATGATCCGTCATCGTCCGCTTCGGTCTCGCCCGGTCGGCTTCACGCTGATCGAGCTGCTGGTGGTGATCGCCATCATCGGCGTGCTCATCGCCCTGCTTCTGCCCGCCGTGCAGGCGGCCCGCGAGGCCGCCCGCCGGTCGCAGTGCACGAACAACATGAAGCAGATCGGATTGGCCCTGCATAATTATCATTCGACGCACAACGCCTTCCCTAACGGCGGCTCCCCCGGCCGCCGGATGGACGTCCCGTCCGACCTGATCGGGGGCACCAGCGGCTCGCCCTGGGGGGCCTGGAGCTCGCACTCCATGCTCCTGCCCTACCTGGAGCAGACGCCCGTCTACAACGCCTTGAATTTCATGGTCGCCACCCAGGGCGACCTGATGTTCGGGCCGATCGTCCTGACGACCGCGATCACCTCCCGGATCGACGGTTTCATCTGTCCGTCGGCGCCGTCGCCGATCGGCACGTTCTACAGCCGGCCGAGGCCGGGGAACAGTTATTTCGCCTCGATGGGGGCGAGCATGCTGTTCAACGGCAACCACGGCAACAACGCCCCGAACGGCCTGTTCAACCACGGGGGGCCGGTCTTCGGCCTGCGGGACATCCTCGACGGGTCGACCAACACCATCGCGTTCGGCGAGTGGCGGATCGGCGACTTCAACGCCAACAAGCTGTCGATCCAGGACGTGATCAACCTCCAGGGCGTCTTCCCGCCGGGGGCCGACTGGGACTCCCCGCTGTTGAACATGCCGGCCGGCGGCCAGCCGTTCCTGCAGTGGGCCCAGCAGTGCGCCGCCGAGGCCCCCAACACAATCGGCGACGGCAACCGCAACCGCTCCTGGATCGGCGAGCAGTGGGTCACCGGCATGCCGGGCCGCACCATGGGCAATACCCTGCTGCCCCCGAATTCGCAGTACCCCAACTGCAACATCAACACCTGGGGCCAGGGCGACTGGGACACCCCGGGCATGTGGACCCTCGGCAGCTTCCACCCCGGCGGCGGCAACATCCTGCTGGCCGACGGTTCGGTCCGCTTCCTGAAGTCGACCACCCAGCCGACGATCATCTGGGCCCTCGGCACCCGGGACCTGGGCGAGGTGGTCAGCGCCGACCAGTACTGAGCGACGCCCGGTCCCCCGCCCCTCGGGCGCCGACCGATCCCGGCCTCGGGCCGGCCCGTCCCCGGTTTCGGGGACGGGCCCGGTCCCGAGGCCGCTCGCGTCCCCGCCGATCGCTGGGACGGCCGCCCCGGCGGTCCGGTCGGGGAGATCGGCGGCGAATTGGGCCTCGACGACGCTGGGCCCGGCCGCCGGGATGGGATACACTGGGGTCATGCCGAGGAGAGGGGCCAGGTCTCGCGCGTGATCGCGTGGCCGCACCCGGGCCGATCCCTCGACCATCCCCCCCCGCGCCCCCCGCCATGCTCGACCGCCTCAGCGTGCTCTGCTTCGCCGGGACCTATGGCCTGGCCCTGGTCGCCGACCTGGCCCGGCTCGTCGTCCGGGTGCCGGTGCGATGGCACCTGACGGTCGGCCTGACACTGCTGGGGTGGCTGGTTCACACCGCCTTCCTGGGCAATCTCGCCTGGCGGGGCGGCCAGGTGCCGATCGCCACGGCCTTCCACTCGCTGCTGGTGCTGGCCTGGATCCTGGCGGCGATCGACCTCTACTTGACCGCGCACGCGCCGAAGCCCTCGGCCGTCGGGGTCTTCGTGCTGCCGCTGGTGCTGGCCCTGCTCGGGGCGGCCGTGGCCATGCCCGCCGAGTCGAGGGCCGACTGGACCCGGCTCGGCGGCTGGGAGACGGTCTGGGGGACCGCCCACGGGGTCCTGTTGCTCCTCGGCGCGGTCAGCACATTCGTGGCCTTCGCCGCCGGGCTGATGTACCTGGCCCAGGCCGACCGCCTGAAGCGGAAGCGGTCCTGGCGGATCGGCGTCGCCCTGCCCAGCCTGGAGCAGTCCGAGCGCTGGAATCGGGCGGCGATCACCGTGGCCTTCCCGATGCTGACCGCGGGCCTGGCCATCGGCGTCGGCCTGAACGCCTCGGCCCGGAGGGAGGGGGACCCGGTGCTCGACTGGTCGGACCCGAAAGTGATCAGCGCCTCGGCCCTCTGGATCTGCTTCGCCGTGCTGCTGCACGTCCGCTACCGCCCCGAGTGGCGGGGCAAGCGGGTGATGCTGCTCACCGCCCTGGCCTTCGGCTTCCTGACCTTCACCCTGGTGGGGGTGGACCTGCTGCTGCCGACGGCCCACGGGGTCGCCCGGGGGGCGGCCGACGGCCGGGGCCCGGGGGTGTCGCCGTGAAGCTGCTCGCCCTCGGGGTCGACCACCACAGCGCCCCCCAGCCGGTCCGGGAGGCGCTCGCCTTCGACGGCCCGAGGCGGCTGGAGGGGCTCTCCGGGCTGCAGGCCCGCTTCCCGGGCGTCGAGTTCGCCCTGCTGTCGACCTGCAACCGGGTGGAACTCTACGCCGCCGGGGATCCGGCCTCGATCCCCCACGTGGGGGACCTGACCCAGTTCCTCGCCGACTTCCACGGCATCCTCCCCAACTCATTCGCCACCCACCTGGTCGACTACCACGACGAGGAGGCCATCGAGCACCTCTTCCGGGTCGCCAGCAGCATCGAGAGCCTGGTCATCGGCGAGGGGCAGATCCAGGGCCAGGTCCGCGAGGCCTATGAGGTCGCCAGGCGGGCCGGGGCCGTCGGGCCGATCTTGCACGAGATTTTCCAGCAGTCGGCCCGGGTGGGCAAGCGGGTCCGGGAGGCGACCGGGATGGACCGGGGCCGCCTGTCGATCGCCAGCGTGGCGGTGGACGTGGCCCGACGGGTCTTCGACCGGTTCGACGACAAGGCGGTGCTCGTCATCGGCGCGGGGAAGATGGCCGAGCTGACGCTCCGGCACTTCGCCCCGCTGAAGCCCGGCCGGATCCTCGTCACGAACCGGAGCCCGGAGCGGGCCCGGGAGGCGGCCGAGCTGTGGGGGGGGCGGGCCGTGCCGTTCGAGGAGCTGAACCGGGCGCTGATCGAGGCCGACGTGGTGGTCAGCACCACCGCCTCGGCCGAGCCGATCGTCGGCTTCGACCAGTATTCCCGGGTCCTGCGGGCCCGCCGCTACCGGCACTCGCTGATCCTCGACATCGCCGTCCCCCGGGACTTCGACCCGAGGATCAACGCGCTGGAGACGGTCAACCTGTACAGCGTCGACGACCTCCAGGCCCAGGCCGACGCCAACCGGTCGGGGCGGCTCCGGGCCGTCGAGACCGCCGCGGCGATCGTCCGGGAGGAGGCCGCCGCCTGCGCCGACGCGATCCGGCACCGCCACCTCGCCGGGTCGATCCTCCGCCAGCTGGGGGACTACTCCGACGCCGTCCGGACCCGGGAGCTGGACCGGCTGTTCGCCGCCCGCCCGGGCCTGGGCGAGGACGACCGCAAGGCCATCGCCCAGACCCTCCACCGGTTCCAGAATCAGTTACTCCACCACCCGAGGACGGCCCTCCGCACCGCCACCGGCTCGGCCGACCACTCCGGCCGGTCCCTGGTCGACGCCGTCCGCCACCTGTTCGGCCTGGGGACTCACGCCGACGACGGTTGATCGACGTCGGAAGCGGGTCCCCTCCCCCGTCATCGGGACATGCCGGGACCATCCCCGCCGATTCGAGCGTCCCCGACGGGACCCGGGCGGCAGACGGCTTGTCGCCCGGGGCGTCGACCCGTAGCATGAAGTCCGGGGCCCGAACCGGGTTCGCCCCCGCGTCCCGGCCGACCGATCGGGCATCCCGGACCCCGGGGGCGACCGACCCCGGCCCGGCCGGGCCCGACCCGATCCGTCCCGGGGACCACCATGGCCGATCCTTCCGCCGCCCGACTGATCCTGATCGTCACCGGCAGCGCCCTGAGGGCCGAGGAGGTCGACCGGCCGCTCGCCTACTACCTCCGCAAGCAGGTCGAGGAGCAGCTCGGCCGCCGGGGGGACGACCAGGCCGGGTTCCAGGTCCGGGTCGTCTCCGACCTGAGGTGGCTGCACGACGAGACCTTCCAGGAGCAGCCGACGGTCTCCGTCGGCGGCCCGGGGGTGAACCTGCTGTCCCACCGATGGCTGGAGGAGCTTCCGCTCTCGCTGGCCGTCGAGGAACAGTACTTCATCCAGATGGACCCGGACCTCAACGAGCTGAAGGTCAGCATCTGGGGGATGGACAACCCGAACACGCAGATCGCCGTCTCGGCCTTCGTCACCCGGTTCCTCCCCCGGTTCCTCGACCGCTGCCTCGCCGAGGCCCCCGACGCCATCGACCTGGATGAATTCGACTGAGTAGGACCGTCCCGGCGCCCTAGCGATCGCGATCGACCTCACCCCTCCCCGCCATGCCGAGACGTCCCCCCAGAGCCCGGCCCCGACGACGGGCCCGCCCCGCCCCCGGGCACCGGCGAGGCCTGGCCCTGCCCCCGGCCCGGGCCCGGGCCCTGCTGGCGGCGGCCGGCCTGGTCGGTGTCGGGATGGTGCTGGCCCTCGCCGTGTGGGGGAGAGCGTCCCGCCCGTCGACCGATCGGGAGTCGGGCCGCCGGGATCTCGAAGTCGCGGCACCCCCGACGCCGGCCGACCCGACCGACGCCCGGGGGTGGCTTCTCCGGATCGACCGGCTCCGGGTCGAGGACCGGCCGATCGAGGCGCTGGAGGTCGGCCGTCGGGCCTATGCGGCGGTGCCCCCTCCCGACCGTCCCGGGGTGCTCGCGGCCCTCACCCTGGCGATGCTCGCCGACGTCCCCGAGGCCCAGGCGGTCGAATCGCTCAGGGCCCGGCTCGACGCCGACCCGGGGGACCTCGACGCCCGGGTCGCCCTCATCCGACGCTCGATTCGGGCCGAAGGCGACCCGGCCGCCGACCGCCCCCGGGTGGGCCGGCCCTCCTCGACGGTGCCGGACGCGGTGGCCGAGCTGGAATCGATCCTCGTCGAGGCCCCCGGCCACCTCGGCTCCCGGGAGGCCCTGGTCGGGCTGTTGCTGGACCTCGGCCGGGTCGACCGGGCCCGAACGGCCCTCGACGCCTGGCCCGAGGACCGGCTCGACGACCCCCGACGGCGACGGCTCCGGGCGCGGATCGACCTCGACCACGGGGACCGGCCCGATCGGGCCGCCGAGGAGATCGGGGGACTGATCGCTTCGGTCCCCCACGACTGGAGGCTCCGGGCCCGACTGGCCCGGGCGCTGGAGATGGCCGGCGACGAGCGGGGCGCCCGCCGCGAGGCGGCGCTCGTCGACCGGCTCCGGGAGCGGCTCGACCCCGACCGGCTGGGCCCCCGGCTCGCTCGGGACCTCCGCGACCCGGACGACCCGGGGTCGATGCGGGACCTGGCCGAGCTGTGCGCCTCGGTCGGCCTGGTCGACCTCGCCGCCGCCTGGAGGATCGAGGCGAACGCCCTCGGGCCGGGCGGCCGGGCCGGGGGATCCCGCTGACGAGCCCCAGGCGGGTCAGCGGAGGGTCGGGCCCGGGTCTCGACCCGGGGGAGGAGGGTGGTCGAGGATCTCCTGGAGCCGGTCCAGGTCGACCGGCTTGACCAGGTGGTGGGCGAACCCCGCCCGGAGGGAATTCTCCCGGTCGGACTGCTGGCCGTACCCGGTCAGGGCGATCAGGACCCCCGCGTCATGGTCGCCGCGCCGCTGCAGTTCCCGGGCGACCTCGTAGCCGTCCATCCCGGGCAGGCCGATGTCGAGCAGGACAAAGTCGGGCCGGTAGTCCCGGGCCGCCTCCAGGGCCGAAGGGCCGTCGTGGGCGATCCGGACCTGGTGGCCCATCAGCCCGATCAGCTTGCCGAGCGTCAGGGCGGAGTCGACCAGGTCGTCGACGACCAGGACCCGACGGGCCTCCGGGGGCGCCGTCGCCGGCCCCGCCGCCGGGGGGGCGGTCGATGCGTCCGGCTCGGCCTCCAGGGGGAGCCGGACGACGAACTCGCTGCCGAGCCCGGGCCCGGGGCTGGTGGCCTCGACCGTGCCGCCGTGCAGCAGGACGATCGTCCGGACCAGCGTCAGGCCGATCCCCAGGCCGCCCTGGGATCGGGCGAGGGATTGGTCGGCCTGGGTGAACAGGTCGAAGACCGAGTCGAGCAGTCCGGCGTCGATTCCGATGCCGTTATCCCGGACCCGGATCTCCGCCCGGTCGCCCGACCGTCGGCATTCCAGCCGGATCCGCCCGCCCGGCTCGGTGTACTTCGAGGCGTTGAGCAGCAGGTTGACCAGCACCTGCTCCAGCCGGGTCGGGTCGACCCGGAGCCGGATCGGCCGGCCCGGCAGCGAGAGGGTCAGCTCGTGGCCCCGGGCGTCGATGAGCGGTCGGGCGGCGTCGACGGCGCGGGTGACGATCAGGTCCAGCCCCACCGGCTCGGTCTTCAGCTCGATCTTCCCGTGGATGACCCGGGAGAGGTCGAGCAGGTCGTCGACCAGCCGGGAGAGGTGGGCGACCTGCCGCTCCATGATCCCCGTCGCCCAGGCGACCTCCTCGCCCGACCGGTCGGGGAACCGGAGCACCCGGAGGGCGTTGCGGAGCGGGGCCAGGGGGTTGCGCAGCTCGTGGGAGAGCATCGCCAGGAACTCGTTCTTGCGGCGGGCTTCCTCGGCCAGCATCCGGGAACGTTCCACCAGTTGCTGCTCGATCACCCGACGCTCGGCGACGTCCCGGAAGATCAGGACGACGCCCCGGAGCCGGTCGTCGTGCCCCCGGATCGGGGCCGCGGAGTCGTCGATCGCCCGTTCCGTGCCGTCGCGGCCGAGCAGGATAGTGTGGTTGGCCAGGCCGACGACGACCCCCTCCCGGAGCACCCGGTCGACCGGGGACCCGACCGGCCGCCTCGTCTCCTCGTTCACGATGTGGAACACCTCGCCGAGCGGCCGACCCCCGGCCTCGGCCAGCGGCCAGCCGGTCAGGGCCTCGGCGACGGCGTTCATGAACAGGACGCGGCCCCGGTCGTCGGTGGCGATCACGGCGTCGCCGATGCTGGAGAGGACGACCTGGAACCACTCCCGCTGCTGCCGGAGCTCCCGCTCGGCCTCGAGTCGGCTGCGGATCTCCCGGGAGAGCTGCTCGATTTTCTCGTCCAGGGCCAGGAAGCGGGAGACGGCCTCGTCCCTGGGAATGAGCCGGAGCAGGACCAACGGACCCTCCGACTCGGTCCTCGGGCGGTAGACGGCGCCCTCGGCCCGAAACCGGGCCGGCCCGCCGGACGCGTCCGGGATGGTCAGCAGGCCGGGGAGGAGCTGCCGGGTCCGGGAACACTCGCGGAGGAACCGGGCGATCTCCCCGGGAGGGTCGGCGGCGATCCCGGCCAGAGGCCGTCCCCGGAGCGCCCCCGGGTCCTCGCCGAGTAGCCGTCGGGCGGCCCGATTGGCCGAGACGATCTCCCCCTCGCCGTCGACCAGGAGCATGGCCTCCGGGAGCGGGTCCGACGCCCTGAGGAAGTCGTCGCCGTCCACGAGTGGGTCTCACCCCTTGAAATATTCGCGACCCTCGGCGAGGTCGGCCTCCGGCGTCGGCTGCACGTAGACGACGACCCGGCAGCCGGGGGCCCCCCGGGCGATCGTCTCCTCCAGCGAGACCTTCGCATACCCCAGGTTCTCGGCCGCGATGACGCCGAAGACGTTGGAGGTCATCATGCACAACGCGGGCCGCCCGTCGACCTTCTCCGCGAACGGGCAGGCCCGGTTGCCGAGGACGATCTTCGAGTCGTCCTGCTCGATCACGTAGAAGTCGCCCCGGATGCGGCGCTTCAGGTCGACCAGCACCTCGGCCACCTGCTCCCTGGTCAGCGATCGGACGCCCAGCGCCGCCCGGTACTCGGAGTCGATCCCCTCCCCGATCCGCTGGCCGACGACGCTGATGAAGCCCGACGCCTGCTCCAGCCCGACCACGTCCTGGAGGGTGCCCGAGAGCTCCCGGATGAGCGACCGCAGGAACCCATCCCGCTCCAGGGAGACAGGCAACTCGGCCATCGGGGGGGGCTCCGTCGCCCCCGGATTCTCGGCTCGGAGATCCGTGTCCATGGGAGAACCGTGGGCAGTGGGGTCGAGGAGTCGATCGGCCGCGGGATTCGAGGGTCCGCGGGGGCCGGCGGGTCGGTGCGGGGCGTCCCGGCCCCCGGGCCGAGGCCGGGGGGCCGGCCCGGCCGGGGTTCACGTCACTCGCCGACCTCGGTCTCCAGGAAGCGGGCCAGGCGGTGGAAGTCGGACTTCGGCTTGATGTACCGGACCACCGTGACCAGCGTCTGCGGGTCGATCAGGTTGTCGAACGGCACGTAGTTCAGGTCGAGCTGGCCGGCGGCCGAGATCATCACGCCGTCGTGCCCCTCTTCGACCAGGGCCCGATAGGCCCCCACGCCGAGCTGACTGCCCAGCATTACGTCGAAGGCGTGCGGGGCGGCGCACCTCGACTCGTAGCCGAGCTGCAACCCGGTGACCTTCCTCTGCTTGCCGGTCGCCTTCTCGTACTCGCTCGACACCAGCCGGGCGAAACTCCGACCCAGGTCCACCTGGGCGATCGAGATGTGGCCGTGCTCGTCCCGGGGGACGCCCTTGAGGTAGTCCGACGGGAGGAACTCCGCCAGCCCCTCGGCCACGACGATCACGCCGAACTCCTTGCCGTCCCGCTCCCGGGCCCGCATCGCGGCCACGATGTAGCGGACGACCTCGGGCAGGTTCATGACCTTCCGCTGCCTCGGCTCGCCGGTCGCCGGGTCGACGACCGGCTGCTTCGTCTCGGGGTCGATCACCGGCTCCTTCGCCTCGAACCGGCCGGTGACGTCCTCGACGCTGAGCACCAGGCTGGCCTCCCCGGCCATCGCGGCGCCGTAGGCGAGCCAGCCGGCCGACCGCCCCATCGTCTCGGCCAGGTAGTAGCCCTGCGTCGCCTCGGCATCGGCCAGCAGGTTGCGGATCTCCCCGGCCAGGGTCTCCACGGCGGTGAAGTAGCCGAAGGTGAAGTCGATGCCGAGGTAGTCGTTGTCGATCGTCTTGGGGACGTGCACCACCCGGATCCGCCGGGAGCCCTCCGGCAGGTGGGCCTGCACCATCCTCAGCTTGTTGGCCGTCTTGAGGGTGTCGTCCCCGCCGATGGAGACCAGCGCGTCGACCTCCAGCGAGGCCAGCGCGGCGTGGGCGGTCCGGAGCGGGGCGTTGCTCTTCTCGTCGGCCAGATCCGCCGGGCTGTTGACGTGCTTGCCGGGGTTGGTCCGGGCCGTGCCGATCATGATCCCCCGGCTGTTCCGGGTGCGGCGGAGCCGCTGTGAATCGATGACGATATAATCCTTCCCCTCCACCAACGGGCGGCCGGGGCCGAACTCGACGAGGTGGGAATACCCGTTCAGGATGCCGACGACCGAGATCCCGTTTCGGAGGAAGGAGGCGGCGGCGGTCGAGATCACGGCATTCGCCGCCGGGGCCGGGCCGCCGGCGAAGAGGATGGCCACGCGTCGGACCGGGGAGGGATCGTCGCTGCGCGAGGTCTGCGCGCTCATGGGTGCTCCAGGTCGCTTTCAGGGTCAATTCAAAGTCCAATCGGGGATTATACCGGATGCACCGCGACCCCGGATACGCCTGCCGAAGACCCCGTCGCCTCGGGCTGCCCACCCGTCGGTCGTCGGGGCCGGCCCCCGGTCGCGCATCCATCCCCCCCCGGACGCCGCCGCGGCTGGGATCGCGACCGGCTCGATCGGGGCGGTCGCGGACGCGTCGCGGGGCCCCGCGTCGACCCTCCCCTCCCCGGCGGCCGGGCGATCAGGGGCGGCGCGGTGCGGCCCCCGATTCGACGGGGGTCTCCCCCGCATTCCCCCAGTCGGACCAGCCGAGGTAGTAGTTGCGGCTCGGGAACCCGAGACGCTGGAGGACGAAGGCGTCGACCGAGGCCCGTCCGCCCCCCTGGCAGTGGGTGATCACCGGACGACCCGGCTCCAGCCCGATCGCCTCCAGGCGGGGGCGGATGGCCTCCTCGGGGAGGAACCGGCCCTGCTCGTCGACCAGGGTGGCCCACTCCAGGTGGCAGGCGGTCGGGACGCGGCCCCCCCTCGTCGATCGGGCCTCCTCGCCCAGATGCTCGGCCTCGCTGCGGGCGTCCACGACCTGGGCCGAGCCGGACTCGATGGCGTCGAGCACGTCCGATCGGCTCGCGTAGCGGTCGGGCCGCAGCCGGACTGGGAACGGTCGGGGGTCCACCTCGGGCTCGTCGGTCGACACGGGCCGGCCCTCCGACTGCCAGAGGGGGAAGCCGCCATCGATCAAGCCGACCTCCTCCACGCCGAGGTAGGAGAGCAGCCACCAGAACCGCGCCGCGTCCTTCTGACGGTTCGCGTCATAGACGTAGACGGCGGTGTCGGGCCCCAGGCCGAGGCCGGCCGCCCAGTCCCCCCAGGCCTTCGGATCCTCCAGCGCCCCCGGCACAGAGGCCGTGGCCTCGACCGCCGAGGCGTCGACCCAGAGCGCGCCGGGGATGTGGCCGGCGTCATAAGAATCGCGGGGCCGGACGTCGAGGATCCGGAGGTCGGGGTCGTCGAGCCGGGCCTCGAGCCGGTCGAACGACAGGAGCCGGGCGGGCTGGTCTCCCTGCGGGGTCGCGATCATCGAGCAGAGGGCCAGGAGCGGCGAGACGAGATCCATCATTCAACCCCCGAATTACCTGGCAAACGCCCATGGATACGACGAATGCGCGACGGGCGGAGCCTGCGAGTCGGATTTTCGCCTCACCCTCGGTCGCCGGTCAAGAGCGGGACCGGGAGGTCGAGGCTTCGGGTTCAGGCCGGAGTGGCCGGCGGCGGGGTCCGTCGCTTGACCACCGCATAAACGCAGGGGACGAGGAAGAGCGTGAGCACCGTCGAGGCGAGCATGCCGCCCACCAGCGCCCTGGCCAGCGGGATCATCGCCTCTCCCCCCGGCGCCAGTCGGAAGCAGAGCGGCAGCATCGACGCGACCAGCGTCAGTGAGGTCATCAGGATGGGCCTCAGGCGGATCTGGGCGGCGGCGAGGGCGGCGGCGCGGGGGTCGAGGCCCCGGGAGCGGAGCACGTTGGCGAACTCGACGAGCAGGATGCTGTTGTTGACCACCACGCCGATCATCATCAGGGTCCCCATCAGCGACTGGATGTTCAACGTCGTCCCGGTGAAGGCCAGGGCGGCCACGACGCCGGCCAGCCCGAGCGGGACGGCGAGCATGATGATCAGCGGGTCGACGAACGACCGGAACTGGGCGAGCATGACCAGATAGACGAGGATCGACGCGACGACCAGCCCGAGGCCGAGCGTCCTGCCGCCGGACTTCATCGTCTCGACCGGCCCCCGGACGGTCGTCGCGACCCCCGGCACCTCCGGCAACCCGGCCAGCACGCGGTCGACGTCGGCGGCCACCGAGCCCACGTCCCGGCCGGAGACATTCACGTACACGTCGTACACCCGGCCGATGTTGTAGTGGGCGATCTCGCCGGGGATGTTCACGCGCCTCACCGTCGCCACGTTCGACAGGGGGACGGTGATCGCCCCGTCGGGCGTACTCAGCGAGAGCGGGATGTTCCGGATCTCGTCGAGCGACTCGACCACGTTCGACTCGTACTGCACCCCCATGAAGAAGTCGGTCCCGCTGGCCGGGTCGATCCAGATCGTCGGCGCGTAGCCGACGCTGGAGCCGAGGGCCGTGAGGATCGTCCGGGCCACATCCTCCTGGTCGAGCCCGAGGTACTTGGCCCGGATGCGGTCGACCTTCACGTCGAGCTGGGGGTAGTCCAGCGCCTGGGCGATCTGCACGTCGACGGCGCCGGGGACCTTCGAGACGGCCCTTACCACCTCCTCGGCCCGGCTCCTGGTCGCCTCCAGCGAGCCGGCGGAGATCTGGATGTCGATCGGCGCCGCGACCCCCTCGTTGAGGGCGGCGTTGACGATCCCGCCGGTGACGAAGAAGAACTTCTCGGCGGGGAAGTCCGAGGTCAGCCGGCCCCGCAGCAGGTCGACATACGATTTCGTGGAGATCGACCGGCCTTCCTGCTCCAGGTTGACCACCAAGAACGCCGAGTCCGGCCCGCTGTTCGGGCTGAGCACGGTCGAGAACCCGGCCCCCTTGCCCACGGGCAGGCCGATGTTGGAGATGATCGACTCGATCTCGGCGGGGGGGATCACGTCCCGGATCGTCTCCTCGATCCGGGCGACCAGCTCCTCCGTCAGCTCCAGGCGAGTGCCGGGGATGGTCCGGACCCGAAGCTCGAAGGTGCCGGCGTCCACGTCGGGGAAGAGTTCCGTGCCGATGCCCGGCAGGAGCAGGCCCGAGGCGAGCACCAGCCCGGCCGTCGCCGGGATGACCACCCACCGCAGCCGGATCGCCGCCCCGAGGACCCCGGCGTAGGCCCCGCGCGGCTCGGGGACCTCCTCCTCCGCCGGGCGGGCCGCCCCGCGTCGGGCCCGCTCCCGGACGAACCGGGCGCAGAAGGCGGGGACGACGGTCATGGCCACGACGTAGGAGGCGCCGATCGTCGCCGTCGCGGCGATCGAGAGCGGCTCGAACAGGTCCCGGATCATGCCGGTCAGGAAGACGGCCGGGATGAAGACCGCCAGGGTCGTCACCGTGCCGGCGAGGACCGGCCCGGCCACCTCCTCGGCGCCGTCGCGGGCGGCGTCGGCCGGGGACTTGCCCATGCGTTGATGCCGGATCACGTTCTCGATGACCACGATCCCGGCGTCGACCACCGTGCCGATCGCCAGGGAGACGCCCCCGAGGGTCATCACGTTGATCGTCTCGCCGCTGAAGGCGAAGCCGAGGCCGCCGATGAGCATCGAGAGGACGATCACGAGCAGGACCGCCAGGGTCGGCAAGATCCGGCGGAGGAAGGCCGCGACGACCAACGCCACCAGGATCGACCCGAGGCCGACCTCGTAGCCGAGGTTCCGCATCGCGTCACGGATGTAGGAGGACTGGTCGCTGACGAGGGTGACCGTGGTCGCCTCGGGGATGTCCCCCTGTGCCTTCATCTTCGGGATCTCGACGGCGAGGCCCTCCCGGATGCGGTCAACCACGGCAATCGTGTTCTCGCCCGGCTCACGGAGCAGGGGGCAGTAGACGCTCCGCTTGCCGTCGACCCGGACGATGTTGTACTGGATCGCCGCGTCGTCGACGGCCCGGCCGACGTCCCGGATGAAGACGGGGCGGCCGTCCCGGACGGCGATCGGGACGGCCTCGATGTCCGCGGCATCCGGGAGCGTGTTCTCGGGGTGGATCTGGTACTCGTAGCGGCCGAGCTTGGCCGAACCCGCGGCGAGCACGAGGTTCGACCGGTTGAGCGCATCGACCACGTCCCGGGCGCTGAGGCCGACGGCCCGGAGCTTGCCGGGGTCGACGTAGACCATCATCTGCCGGAACCTGCCGCCGAAGGGGTGGGGGATCTGCACGCCCCGGAGCCCGCCCATCTTGTTGCGGACGGCGTAGTAGCCGATCGTATAGAGTTCGCTCTCGCTCAGGCCCTCGCCGCCGATCGCCGCCAGGACCACGGGCAGGTTCGCCGGCTCGCTCCGCAGCGTGAACGGCCACTCGATGCCCGGCGGCAGGTGGAACATGTCACTGGCTTCGAGATTCACGATGTCGTTCATGGCCGAGCTGGGGTCGGTGCCCGGCTGGAAGAAGACCTTGATCACCGCCGCGCCGGGGATCGTCCGGGACTCCTGGTGCTCGATCCCGCCGGCCAGGGTGAGCGCCCGCTCCACCCGGGCGGTGACCGACTTCTCCATGTCCAGCGTGGGCAACCCGGGATAGGAGAAGAAGCTGACGACGACCGGCCGCTTGAAGTCCGGCAGGATGTCGACCGTGACCCCCGGCAGCACGGCCGCCCCCAGGAGGCTGAGGCCGACGGCCAGGGCGACGACCGCGTGGGGGTTCCGCAGGGCGATTCGGATCAGGGGCATCGTCGTGCTCGATGGGTCGGGTCGGGGGAGGGCGTCTCGTTTGTAGGTGGAATCAGTTCGGTGTGGGGCACCAGAAGGCGTCCCACTGCCGATCTCCGCTCTTGAACAACGCCCGCAAGTGGCTCAGGGCGTCGGCCCCGTCGGCGCCCCACCTCATCCCCGAGCCCTTCATCCGCTGCCCGATGACCGTCTTGCACGCCGCCTCCACCGGCCCCGAGCCGATCGCCCAACCCTTGGCCACGTAGCCCGGGTAGTCCATGCGGTGCGCCTGGTTGGTGAAGTACCGCACCACCTCCGCTCGTGCTTCCTTCGCCGCGTGGCCGCGCACCTCCAGGCCTCGCAACGCCTCGAGTACGGTCGGGCCGCCCTCGTATTTCAGCCGGTGGCACCAGTCGCCCAGCCAGCCCTCCCGCGCTTCGTCGTCGCCCGGGAACAGGGCGCGGGCCAGGCCCCCCAGGTATTCGGCGGCGTGGTAGAAGTCGAGGATCACCGCCTCGACCCTCCCGAAGTTGGCACGCGCCCAGCCCTCCAGCCCGCTGCCCCCGTCGGTCAGCGCGATCCACCGCTCGGCCCGGTCCATCCCCACCTGCGCCGCCTGCCGCCGGAGCGGCTCGCCCAGGGGGGCCACGCCGCACAGCCCCGCCACGTAGCGGGCCCGGAACCGGGGCGGCGGGCCGTCGGGCCGCGCCCGGCGGGCGGACACCTCGGGGACCGGGTTGTAGACCATCGCCACGGTGGCCATCCGCCCCTCGGCCGACGACCCGCCCTCGCCCTGCTGCCCGACCCCGGTCGCGTCCGCCGCCACGTACGCGCAGGTCTTGCCCTCGGCGTCCTTGTGCCAGTGCCAGGCGCGGGCCCCGCCGAAGACCTCCCCGGCGGCCAGCCGCCGGCCGACCTCGGCCCCGGCCGCCTCGGCGGCCCGCTCGACCGTCGACTCGGCCAGGCGCAGCCCGGCCATCTTCGGCAAGGTCACCTCGGCCGCCTCGGCGAACGCCGAGAGCGCCCCGGCCAGGCAGGCGACCTCGTAGGCCGCCGGGGTCAGCGCCGCCTCGGGCACCCGCATCACGGCGTCGCCGGGGGCGAAGCCGCCGTGGCAGTGGGGGCAGTGGTAGTACGCCCGGGTGACCCGTACCGCCCCGAGCAGGCTGACCACCCGGCGGGGACGGTGGCCCATGAACTTGGCCGGCTCGAGGCAGGTCGGGCAGCTCACGCTCGACCCCCGGTACCCCCCTTTTTCCGCCCGTCGAGGGCGGCCTGAATCGCCTTGGCCCCGGTCTTGTGGACGAGGTCGCGGACCTCGTGCTCGGTCTGCCCGAAGAGTCGGTCGTCGCCCCGCGAGGCGAGGAGCTGGGCGATCCGCCAATGGTCCTCCTCGGAGGCGGCGTGGAGGGCCTGGTAGATCCGCTCGGCGTCGGCGGCCTGCTCCGGGGTCAGGCCCGAATCGGGGGTGCGCATGGCGGGATGTCCGTGCGAGGTTGTGGGTGAAATCCGTCGATCCCATCAGCCACCCCTGTTGTACGGGATTTCCCACCTACTTTCGAGACGCCCACCCTCGGGTCGGGTGTCGGGGATCCCCGGGCTGGGGCCGTTCACTCGTCGGCGATCCGGACGCGCTGGCCCTCGGCGAGGCGGTCGATCGTCGGGGCGACCACCCGCTCCGAGCCGTCGAGCCCGGAGACGATCTGGATGCGGTTCCCGTCGTCGAGGCCGGTGGTGACGTCGACGACCCGGATCACCTCGCCATCCCCGATGACGTAGACATGTCCGCGTCCCTTCTCGTCGAACCGGACCGACCCGGCGGGCAGGACCAGCCCCTCGGCGCGCTCCAGGATGACCGTGGCCTCGCCGAACATCCCGGGCAGCAGGGCGAGGTCCGGGTTGGGCAGGTCGACCTCGACGAGCATCGTCCGGGTGCTCGGGTCGAGGCCGCGGGAGATTCGGGAGACCCGGCCCTCGATCGGCCCGCCCCGGGTCGACCGGAAGGCGACCCGGGCCGGGTCGCCGACGTCGGCGACCGGGGAGTCGTCCTCGGGCAGCGGGACCCGGACGCGGACGGTGTCCAGCTTGGCGACCACGAAGAGCGGCTCGGGCAGCCCGCCGGATGCCCCCTGGATGTTCCGGACGAGGTCCCCGGGGTCGACGTTCCGCCGGATGACGGTGCCGTCGAACGGCGACGTCAGGATCGCGTAGGAGAGCATCGCGTCCAGCTCCCCCAGCTCCTTGCGGGCGACCTCCGTCTCGGCCAGGGAAGTCTCCCGGCGGGCCCGGGAGGCGGCCAGCTTGGCGTTGGCCACGTCCACGTTGGCCCGGGCGGTGGCCGAGGCGGCGTCGGCCGACCCCAGGCTCGCCTCGGCGGATTCGAGGCGCTCGGTCGCCTCGTCGAGCAACTGGCCGGTGACGGCCCCCTCGGAGACGAGCCCCTGCACCCGATCGAACTCGGCCCGCTGGGCGTCGAGGGCGGCCCGGGCGGAGGCGATGTCGGCCTGCTCCTGATCGAGCATGGCTGCGGCGGCCTCGACGTCGGCCCCGGCCAGCTCGACCTCGGCGGCGGCCCTCCGCTCGTCGGCCTCCAGCCGGGCGATGGTGGCCTGCTGTCGCTCCCGGCCCCGGTCCAGCTCGGGCACGTCGATGACGCCGAGCACTTGCCCGGCCTCCACCCGGTCGCCGATGTCGGCCTTCAGCTCGGACAGATATCCGGAGACCTTGGCGTGGATCTCCGCCTGGTAGTCGGGGTGCACGGTCGCCGGCTGGGTCGTCGAGACCTCCAGTTCGGCCCGCTCGGGCCGGACGACCGGGACGGTCACGACGTCATCGCCCCCGACCCCCGAGTCGGCCGCGATCGCCGGAGACTCGGGGCCCCCGCAGCCGGCCAAGGCGCCGAAGATCGCCAGGGCGAGCGGGCTCCAGGAAATGGCGTGTCGGGTCCTCGGCATGTGATCGGCACCTCGATGGGAGTCGGCCCGACCGGCCTGGGTGCCCTCCCGATCCCCGGCGGTCGGGCCGGGATGCTCCGGGCCGCTTCCCGGGGAGGCGGGCGAGAACGGTCGTCGATGGTTCGGTCGCACGATCGTATTCCGCCCGGGATCTCCTCCGCAAGCGAGGCGGGGGGAGGATGGGGCGGCCTTGCGGGTCGCGCCGATGGTCCCGAAGCTCCGAGCCGGAGGGGTCGCACGCCCCTGGCGATCGCCCGGCCGGCGGGCCGACCATTGTGGGCGAGGGGAGCGGGTTCGGGGCCTCGGGGACCCGTCCCCCGGGGGGCGGGACCGGCAAGGGAGGGCAGTGATGTTGGATCGGCCAGGGCGACGAGCGCGGAGGCGACGCCTCGATCTGATCGCGGGGGCGATGCTCCTCGCCTTCGGCCCGGTCCCGGTCGATGACCGGGCCTCGGGCCGGGAGGGCGACGGGGCCTGTCCCCTCCCGGCGGCGTCCGCGACCGACGTGCCGCCGCCGATCCTCCCCGACCGGCTCGGCCTGGCGGCCGAGCTTCCCCCTCCCCCTTCGATGGAGTCGGTCCCGGCGAGCGACCCGGGCACCCCGCTGGTGCCCGGCCAGTCGATCCTGCCGATCGACCTGCCGGCCGCCCTCCGACTGGCCGGGGCCCGGGACCTGGACATCGCCATCGCCCGGCAGCGGGTGGCCGAGGCCCTGGGAGAGCTCCAGCTCGCCCGCTCCTTCTGGCTCCCCAGCCTCTTCTTCGGCCCGAACTGGATCCGGCACGACGGCACCGCCCAGGTGGTTGAGGGGCCGGTCCGTCAGATCAGCAAGAGCTCCCTGTTCATGGGGGGGACGCTCGCGCTGGGCAACGGCGTGACCGGCCCGATCCCGGCAGGGGGGCCGGCGCCGCTGGGGTCGCTGACCTCGGTCTTGCGTCTCTCCGACGCGATCTTCTACCCGCTGGCGGCCCGGCAGGAGGTCGAGGCGAATCGGGCGGCCGTCACCTCGGCGACCAACGACGCCCTGCTCGGGCTCTCCGAGGCCTACTTCGACCTCCAGCTCGCCGCCGGACGCCTCGCCATCGCCCGGGAGGCGGCCGGGCACGCCGGGACCCTGGCCGAGGTCACCGGCTCCTTCGCCCGGACCGGGGCCGGCCTGGAGGCCGACCACCGCCGGAGCCTGGCCGAGCGCGACCTCCGGCGCCGGGAGGTGGCCGAGGCGGTCGGCGACCTGGAGATGGCCTCCGCCGAGGTCGTCCGCCGCACCCGGCTCGACCCCCGGGTGATCGTCGCCCCGGTCGAGCCCCCCGAGGCGATCGTCCGGCTCGTCCCCGAGGGGGGGCCGCCCGACGACCTGATCATCACGGCCCTGCTCAACCGCCCCGAGTTGGCCTCCCGGCGCGCGGTGGTCGAGGCCACCCTCGTCCGCCTCAAGCAGGCCCGGCTCCGGCCGTTCATCCCCAGCGTGGCCCTCCGTTACTCCGCCGGCGGCTTCGGCGGCGGCACGAACGCTTTCTTCGGCGACTTCGACGGCCGGCAGGACGCCGACGTCAACCTGTTCTGGGAACTCCAGGGGCTCGGCGTGGCCGACCTCGCCTACGCGAAGATCGCCGGGGCCAGGAGCGAGGCCGCGAAGCTGGAGGTCTTCAAACTCCAGGACCGCGTGGCCTCCGAGGTCGTCCGGGCCGACAAGATGCGGCTGGCCGCCTCCCGGCAAATCGAGCAGTCCGAGCGGGCCGTGCCCGACGCCATCGCCTCGCTCGATCTGAACTTCATCAACATCCGGCGCGGGGCCGGCCTCCCGGGCGCGACCCGGCCGATCGAGGTCCTCCAGCCGATCCAGGCGCTGGCGACCGCCCGGCAGGCGTACCTCGACTCCGTGATCGCCTACAACCGGTCCCAGTTCCGCCTCTACCACGCCCTCGGCCGGCCGGCCTCGCTCCCCCCCTCGACGATCGGCCGCACCCCACCGGCCGGGCCGATCCACGTCGTCGAACCGGCCTCGCGTTGACCGGACGGATGCCCTGCCGGGACGGCGTGCGATCCGGCCTGGTGCGCCCCGGTGCGCCGAGGCCCGGTTCCGTAAGTCTAGAAGTTTCCTGGGATATGCGACGAGATGGCGGCTTCGTTTCGGGAATCCGGGGAGTCGCGGCATCCGGCGGCACTCCTCTCGGCCGAACCCGGTCGGGGAATCCGGCCGCTCGGCCCCGAGGCCCGCTTCGGGTCGTCGGGACCTCGTCCCGGAGGCCGGTCGAGGGCTGCCGGGGTGCGCCTCCGGTGCGCCATTGTGCGCCGGGAACGCTCGCCACAAGTCCCATCCCTGATTCTGGTTGTCAAAGAGCGTCGGGGTTCGTTTCGGGGGCCCGCGATCCTCCCGGCCTCCCGAGTGTTCGGCGTCAGAAGCCGGGCATCGGCAGGGACTTGGAGGGCAAGGGCGGGCTCGGGCCGGCGGCGACGCGGGGGCCGGGCTCGATCGGTCCGGTCGGCGTCGGGACGGCGGCCATCGGGAAGGGGAAGACGGCCGAGGGGGCTTCGAAGGCCAGCCGTCGGGCGAGGGGGGAATCGTCCCCGGGGCCGAATCCCCAGTCGTCGGGGGGGGCGAGGTCGAGGTCGGGGCCGATCAGGCGGATCGAGACGGGGCAGTGGTTGGAGATCCGGTCGAGGTACGCCTCGGGGAAGGCCTCGCAGGCCTCGCGTCGGACGTCCCATGAGCCGGGCTCGTAGGCGCCCCCGAGGAGCATCGAGGGGGACAGGAAGGCGTGGTCGTAGCGCTCCCCGGTGGTGGGGGTGGTGGCCTCGGGGTGGTCGGTCGAGACGGCCGTAAACCAGCCGCCGAGTTCGAGATTGGCGACCGTCTGCGAGGGCCTCGGGTCGTCGAGCGACAGTGCCTTGGTGTTGAAGTCGCCGAGGATCAGGACGTCGGGGTCGGACCCGGTCGAGAGGTAGGAGACGAGCCAGTCCCGGAGCTGCTCCGCCTCCCGGCGCCGGGCGGGGTCGGAGGTCCAGAACAGGTGGACGGTGATCAGCCGGAAGTCGGGCCCGCCCCCCAGGGGCCGGACGAAGGCCGTGATCGGCATCCGGGGGAAGGTCTCGGCCGATCGGACCGGGAGGCGGTCGATCCCCCGGAGTTCGCCGAGGTCGGTGAGGGCGACCCGGCCTCCGTCCCAGATGAGGCCGAGCCGCTGTCGGGATCCGGTGGTGCCGACGAAGCCCTCGAAGGGCGGTCCGAGCGCGTCGAGCAGGTCCCCCCAGTCGGGGGATCCGTCGCCGGAGCGGTCCCCGGAGGGGTTGATCTCCTGGCAGCAGAGGACATCCAGCTCCAGCGACCGGATGTACCGCGCCAGCGCGGCGATCTCGGACGGGTCCCGGGGGTTGAGGGAGTCCCCGAACCATTCGAGGTTCAGCGACCCGACGGCGATCGGCCCCCCGGGCTGGGCCGTCGCCCGGCCGGGGGCAATCGACAGCGCCAACAGGAGCGCGAGCAGGTGGAATCGGGCACGACGCATGGGGTTCGCCTCGCGGGTCGGGGGGTGATCGGCGGGCCGTCCCCCGGGTCGAGGGGCGGTCGGCCCTTGCGAAGGCGGCTCCTCCGGTCCATCAACCGCCGGGCACCGGCCCGGCCATCTCGTTCCTCCATCCAATATGATCGCGAAACGGCCCGGTCGCAGTCACTTTTTCATCGGACGATCCGACGAGGGGGACGGCCCGGGGGGATCGGTCGGTTGCGGACGGGCCGGGGACCGGGGACACTCGGGCGACCATCGGCCATGGCCCGGGGACGATCCCCGGCCGTCGCCCCATCGTCCCCGCCCCCGGCGACCTCCCGAGCGGCGGTCGCCGATCCCCCTTGAGGACCACCGCGATGACCCGCATCACGATCGGACTGGTCGGCCTGCTGGCCGCCCTCGCCCCCCCGGCGACCGCCGGGGCCCAGGAGCCTTCCCAGGCGATCATCGACGGCACCGGGCCCGGCTGGCGGGCCCTGGGCGCCGAGGATTTCGAGAACGTCAACACCGACCCCGACACCTGGACCTTCGACGGGGACGTGATCCGCTGCACCGGGCAGCCGGTGGGCGTGACCCGGACCAAGGAGCCGGTGACGAACTTCGAGTTGGTCGTCCGCTGGCGGCACCTGGAGTCGGGCGGCAACTCGGGCGTCTTCGTCTGGGCCCCCGCGGAGGCGCTGGAGGGGATCGAGCGGGGCAAGCTGCCGAGGGGCGGGATCGAGGTGCAGGTGCTCGACAACGGCTTCGCGACGAAGTACGAGGAGCGCACCGGCAAGAAGGGGGACTTCTTCACCACTCACGGCGACGTCTTCCCCGTCGGCACCTCGACGATGACCCCCTTCGAGCCGACCTCGCCGGACGGCTCCCGGAGCTTCCCCACCGAGGAGCGCGTGAAGGACGCCGGCGAGTGGAATCACTACTACATCCGCGCCATCAACGGCGAGGTCCGGCTCTGGGTCAACGGCAAGGAGGTCTCCGGAGGCAAGGACTGCAACCCCGCCACGGGCTACCTCTGCCTGGAGTCCGAAGGCGCGCCGATCGAATTCCAGGGGCTCCGGATCCGGGAACTCCCATGATCAAAAAATGAGAACATCAAGCTCCGTCCCCCTCTCCCCGTCCTCGGGGAGAGGGCCGGGGTGAGGGGTCTTCGAGCGATCGCGGCGCGTTGCGACCGGTCCGATCCCCCCTCACCCGGCCTCCGGCCACCCTCTCCCCCGCAGACGGGGGCGAGGGTCGGAGTCGCCCGAACGCGATCGGATCGAGGGGACCGACCTACTCGGCCTCGCCGAGCCACCGGGATCGGCGGGCGACCTGCGGTTCGGTGGCATCGGGGTCGAGTTCGAGGCGATAGCGGTCGGGGGGCTCGGCGGCGAGGGTAGCGTCGAGCCGCAACAGGCGCTCCCGGCGGGCGATGAGCAGGGTGATCGTCTCGCCAGGGGGATAGAGGCCGATCCTTCGCTTCCAGGAGTCGGGGGGGATCCGGAGGTCGCCGACGGCGAGGATCTCGTCGCCGACGTTCAGCCCGGCCTCGAAGCCGGGCGTGCCCCGCTTGACCTGCGAGACGACCAGCCGACCCCCCTCGGCCTTGGCGTCGATCCCCAGCCAGCCCTTCGCCGGGGCGTCCTCGGCGTTGGTGTCGGTGTCGGACGTCGACTCCGACTTGGCGTCGGGGGGGGCGAAGCGGAGGCCGAACCAGTCGAGGGTGGGCTCGTAGTCGAGTTCCTCGGTCGACCGCAGGGCCCGGTCGAAGAAGGGGTCGAGGTCGATGCCGGCGACCTCGGAGGCGAGGGCCCGGAACTGCTCGGGGGAGAACCCCGAGGCGCCCGAGTGGCGCCCGAAGGCGAGCCGCATCACGTCGTCGAGGCTCCTGGCATCGTCGGTGGCCCGTCGGATCTCGGCGTCGAGCAGGAAGGCGACGACGGCCCCCTTGGTGTAGTAGCTGACGCCGGTGTTGGGGGTGTTCTCGTCCCTCCGGTAGAACTTGATCCAGGCGTCGAACGAGGCGTCTTCGAGCGGCTGGACGAGGCGGCCGGGGGTGTCCTGGAGGCGCTCGATGTCGTTGGTCGGTTTGTCGTCGCCGGAGCCGGGCCGGGGAGGGTCCCCGGCGAGGAACTCCTCGACGGTGCAGAGCCCGGCGCGACGGACCAGGAGGCGATCATAATAGGACGTGATCCCCTCGGCGACCCAGAGGCTTTTCGTGTGGACCTCGCCCTCGTAGTCGAACGGCCCCAGCTCGACCGGGCGGAGCCGCTTGACGTTCCAGGTGTGGAAGAACTCGTGGGAGACGAGGAACAGCCAGGAGAGGTACGAGTCCCGGCTCCGGGTGGCCCACCTGCTGGCCATCAGGACGGTGGAATTGCGGTGTTCCAGGCCGCCGCCGGACTCGGTGAGGAGGTTGAAGATGATATATTTCTCGTAGGGCAATTCTCCCCAGAATTCGAGCTGCCGGCGGACGATCGCCTCCACGTCCTTCGCCGACCTCGGGCCGTCCCAGACGCCGGCCTCCCCCTCGTTGACGAGGACATGGGGTTTGCCGTCGACCTCGAACTCGTAGACGCTCGGGCTGCCCGCGTAGATCGGGGAGTCGACCAGCGCATCGAAGTGCTCGGCGACGTAGCGATGCGGGGCGCCTGCGGGGGCCTCGGGCAGGCCGGTGAAGGACCGCTCCCAGCCTTCGGGCAGTTCGAGCGTGACCTCGTGGGGCCGATCGGGGGAGTCGGCCGGGGTGAGGAAGGTGGGGGCGCCGTTGAGCAGGGCGAAGGAGGAGTCGACCCAGTTGGTCTGCACGCCCATCTCCCGGCAATAGACCCGGTAGGAGACGACGACCCGATCTCCCCCGTCGGTCGTCACCCGCCAGCGGTTCTTGCGGGACTTCTCGACCGGGAGGGGCCCGCCGTCGGGCCCCCGGGCCGAGACGGCCTCGACGTGCCGGGCGTACTCCCGGACCAGGTAGGAGCCGGGGGTCCAGGTGGCCATGAGCAGCTCGACCGAGGGGAGGCCGCCGGTCGGCAGGTCGGCCTCGACCTCGACGTAATGCGAGGCGGCCTCGGGGAACCGGAGCGTGTATCGGATCGGCTCGGGGTCGTCGGCGGGGGTGGGGTTGGTCATCGTCAGGGCGGCGAGCACGGAGAGCAGGGGGGTAGGCACGGGGTCGAGATCCTCGGGGCGATCGTCGAATCGGTTCCGGGGCCGTCCCGGTTGGGGAGCGGAGCCCGGGGGACCATGATCGCCGACGGATGCCGGGCGGGCAATCCGGCCGGGCCTCAGGGCCGGGCCCGGGCCCGATCAGCCGCCGATCTCGGCGACCTTGGCGGCGACGAGGCGGTCGATCTCGGCGACGGCGAGGTCGGTCGCTTCCTGGACGGCCCGCTCGGAGCCCCTCCCGCGGGCGGCGATCTGCTTGCGGGCGTCCTGGCGGATCATCCGGACGGCGACCCTGGCCTCCTCGCCGAGGGCCTTGACCCGTCTGGCCATCGCCTGCCGCTGCTCCCCGCTGATCGGCGGCACGGAGACGGCGATCGAGGTCGGGTCCATCGCGTACGCGGAGAGGTTGGCGTCGGTCAGGGCCCGGACGACGGCGGGCACGTCGCCCGGGTCGAAGGGCCGGACGACCAGGCGGTCTCCCCGGGCGGTCACGGCGGCGAGGCGCCTGATCGGCACCGCGTTCCCCCCCGACCGGGCCCTGACGCTGGAGACGAGCCCGGGGTCGACCGTGCCGGACCGGATCGTCGCCAGCTGCTCGGCGAGGAGCCGCACCGTCCGGGTCATCCGGGGCTTCCAGTCGTTCATCGGCGTCGAGGGGGCCAAGGGAGGGCGGTACACTGGGGGATCGAATCAGGGTCGGGTCCGGGTCCCCGGCGAACCCATCGGGGTCGGGTCGGTGTCCGGTGGGGTGATCGGAACCGATCGAGGAGCGAATTGCAATGGCCATCGTCCAACGCATGAGAGCCCAGCTGAAGGACTCGATGAAGGCCCGGGACGCCGTCCGCACGAATTTCCTCCGCTACTGGATCGCCCAGCTCACTACCGGCTCCGGCGAGGAGGTGCCCGACGACCAGGCGATCAAGAAGATGCGGGGCATCCTCAAGGAGGCCAGGGGGGGCCAGACCTCCTTCAGCCCCGAGGAGGTGGCCCTGATCGAGGAATGGGTGCCGGCCACCCTCTCCCGGGAGCAGATCGCCCGGGAGCTTGCCCCCGCCGCCGAACCGATCAAGGCCGCCCCCAAGGAGGGCCAGGCGATGGGGGTCGCCATGAAACAACTGGCCGGCAAGCCCGTCGAGGCCGAGGACGTGAAGGCGGTGATCGCCGAGATCCGGGGCTGACCCGGGCGAGGCCGGGCTCGACGGGAGAGCCCGGCCCCGAGCCGATCATCGCACGCCGCAGAACCGGAGGATGACCAGGGTCAGCGTCCGGGTCGCCTTCAGCAGGGCGTCGACCTCGACGTGCTCGTCCGGCGCGTGGGCGAGGCGGATGTCCCCGGGCCCGTACTGGAGGGTCGGGATGCCGCCGAGGTTGACGAGGTGGCGGAGGTCGCTGCCGTAGGGGGCGCCGTGCAGGTCGGGAGGGGAGCCGAGCAGGTCCCGATGGGCCGACCGGACCAGGCCGACGATCGGCTCGGCCGGGTCGGTCCGGCCGGCGGCGAACTGGCCGCCGAACCAGTCGATGACGACCGGGTGGTCCCGGAGCCAGGGGTCGGCCTCGCAGGCGTCGGCGATCGCGGACTCGAACATCCGACGGGCCTGCTCGGGCGATTGCCCCAAGGCGACGCCGAGGCGGCCCTCGGCGACGAGCCGGTCGGGGACGCTGCTGGGCCAGTCTCCGGCCCGGAAGACGCCGAGGCTCAGGGGGTAGGGGGGGTCGAACCGGGCCATGAGCGGGTCGGGGTCGGCGTTGATCCGGGCTTCGAGGTCGGAAAGGGCCCGCCAGATTGGCCAGAAGGCGTCGATGGCGCTGACGCCCGATTTCCTCATGCTGGCGTGGGCCGACCGGCCGGGGACCGTGAGCCGGAAGGTGAGCGCCCCGGCGTTGGCGGGGACGATGGCCAGGCTCGTGGGCTCGGGGATGATCGCCGCGTCCCCGCGGTGGCCTCGCCGCAGGGTGGCGAACGTGCCCAGGCCGCCGTCCTCCTCGCCGACGACGCTCTGGACCTGCACCGAGCCTCGAAGCGTGATCCCCGCCTCCCGGACCGTCCGCAGGGCGAACAGGGCGCAGGCGAGGCCGCCCTTCATGTCGCAGGTCCCTCGCCCGAAGACCTTGCCGCCCTCGACCCGGCCGGAGAACGGGTCGCCCACGGTCCACTGGCCGGGGTCCCCGGGGGGGACCACGTCGACGTGTCCGTTCAGGATCAGGGTCGGCCCGTCCTCGCCCGGCAGGGAGCCGACCAGCCCCCAGGCCTCGGAGCGGGGGGCCTCCAGGCCGGGGAACTCGGGGTCGGCCTTCAGCGCGTCGAGGTCGATCGGCCAGAGGTCCACCCCCAATCCGAGCCCGGCCAGCTCGTCGGCGACCAGACGCTGGGCGCGGACCTCATCGACCGAGCCGGTGATGCTCGGGATCCTCACGAAGTCGGCGAGGAAGCGGACGAGCCGGGGGAGGTCGATCCCGGCCAGGGCGTCGGCTTCCCGGGTGGAGATGGCGTCCAAGGGGAGGGCCTCGATCGATGGGGGCGGACGACTGATGACGGTCGCCGAGCAGGGGCGCGATCACCCGGATTGCGAAAAGGCGTCGAGGGCCTCGCGGACCTCGTCGGGCCGGGGCCGGACGAGGGTGCGGAGGACTTCGCCGTCCCGGAGCAGGACGAGCGTCGGCCAGAGCTTGACGCGGAAGGAACGGCCGAGGGGGCGGCCGGGGCCGTCGGCGACGGCGAGGTGCCGGATTTCAGGGCGGTGCTCCAGCAGGGCGTCGAGCGCCGGGGCCAGGGCCTGGCAGTGGCCACACCAGCCGGCCCCGAACTCGAGGAGGACGGGGCCGGGCATCCGGTCCACCTCGGCTCGGGTCGGCTCGGCCGAGGAATACTCGAAGGCCATCGGGAGGGTCTCCGGAGCGGATCGGTCGGGTGGAGAGGGCCGCTCGGCTAGGTTCAGTCGTCGAGGCCCGGGTCGGACCTCCGGAGGAAGGCCAGCGCCTCGGGGGTGGAGCGGAACAGGTCGACGTGGGCGTCGAGCTGCATCTCCTCGAAGAGTCGCAACGTCGACCGGCCGACCCGGGAGAAGACGACCTCCCCCTCCCTCCGGCGGACCTGCCGGGCGAGGGTCATCAGCGCACCCAGGGCGGTCGGCCCCGGGGTGCCGACGCCGGAGAGCTCCAGGACGAACCGGCGATGGCCCAGGTCGAGCAGGGCGTCGAGGTCCCGGGCGGCGTCGAAGGTGCTCGCGTCGCTGATGACCCCGGCCACGTTGCCGATGATCACCACGTCGCCGTCCCTCCGGTAGTCGATCGGCATCGGCCTCCTCCGTCCTCCCCGGCGGCCGGGGCATTGAATCGAGGGGCCTTGGGGAGCAAAATCAGCGCCCGAAGCGCCTCGGAACGGCCATGACTCCCCGGGGGAGGGCCACACGTCGCCAGGGGGAACCCCAATGCTCAGGACGTTCTTCGGGTCGGCTCCGGCCCGTGCCCTCATCCTCGCCGCGCTGGTCGCGTCGGCCTCCCGGCCCTCGTCCGCCCAGGAGCCCCCCTCGCTCGACGAGTCCCGGCTCGCCGACCGGATCGACGACCTGCTGAAGGCCGAGATGGCCCTCTGGTATCCCCGGGCCATCGTACCCGGTGGCGGGTTCCACCAGTCCTTCGCCCGGGACTGGTCGCCGACCCCCGACTCGAACCGCTTCCTCGTCTACCAGGCCCGGATGGCCTGGACGGCCGCCGCGATGGCCGAGCACGACGAGGGCCATCGGGACGCCTACCTCGACCACGCCCGGCACGGCATCGCCTACCTCGACGAGGTGATGCGGGACGACGAGCACGGCGGGTTCCACTGGATCCTCGGCCCCGACGGCGAGGTCGCCCCTCGCCTCGGCGACGAGAAACACGCCTATGCGACCAGCTTCGTCATCTACGCCGGGGCGAAGGTCCACGAGGTTTCGGGTGACGCTCGCGCCCTCGAGGTCGCCCGGGACGCCTTCGACTGGCTCGACGCCCACGCCCACGACGACGAGCACGGCGGCTACCACGAGGCGACCCGGAGGGACGGCACGCCGATCCTCGATCGAGACCCCGAGGCCCCCCGTCCTCGGCAGTTCAACCGGATGTCGCAATATTACGGCACGAAGTCGATGAACGCCCACATCCACCTGCTGGAGGCGGTCGCCGAGCTGGCGAGGGTGGACGACCGGCCGATCGTCCGGGAACGCCTGGGAGAGTTGCACCGGGTCGTCCGGGACCGGATCGCCGTCGAGCCGGGTGCCCTGAACCTCTACTTCACCCGGGACTGGCGGCCCATGCCCGCCCACGACTCGTTCGGCCACGACGTGGAGACGGCGTACCTGCTCGTCGAGGCCGCCGGGGTGCTCGGGATCCCCGACGACCCGGAGACCTGGAGGGTCGCCCGGTCGCTGGTCGACCACGCGCTCGACTTCGGTTGGGACGCCGAGCACGGCGGCTTCTTCGACAAGGGGGACGTCTTCGGACCCGTCCTCGACCCGAAGAAAGTCTGGTGGACCCAGGCCGAGGGGCTGAACGCGCTGATGCTCATGCACCGCCGCTTCGGCGACGAGACCGGCCGCTATCGGGACGCCTTCGCCCTGCAATGGCGATTCATCGAGGACCACCTGCTCGACGACGAGTTCGGCGGCTGGTTCTCCGAGGCCGAGGCCGACGGGGGACGGGTCGGCGACGGCCAAAAGGCCTCGCAGTGGAAGGCGAACTACCACACGGCGAGGGCGATGATCAACGTGGTGCGGATGCTCCGGGACGAGGGGCACCCGTGACCGCCCCCCGCCCCTCGTCGCGGCTGATCAGGGCCCACAAGCGGGGTTGGCCGAGGCATGCCGTCCGGGAGTTGATCCGCCGGAAGCTCCGGCAACACTTCCACGGCATCCACGCCCAGGGGATCGACCGGCTCCGGGCCGCCCTCGACGACGACCCGGCCGGCGTCCTGTTCCTGGCGAATCATTCGAGCTGGTGGGATTTCTTCATGGCCCACTGGCTCAACGAGGCGGTGCCGGTCGACGGGTACGGGATGACCGAGCACTCGAACCTGGTCAAGTTCGGGTTCTTCCGGAGGATCGGCGCCTACTCGGTCGACCGGGGGGATTCGGGATCGGTCCGGGCCTCGCTCGACTACACGCTCGAATTGCTCGGGCGGCCGAGGGCCGGGGTCTGGCTGTTCCCCCAGGGGGTGATCGCCTGCAACGACGCCCGGCCGCTGGCCTTCCAGGGGGGCTTGCGGCTCCTGCTCCGGAGGGCCGGGGGGCTGAGGATCGTCCCGGTGGCCTTGCGGTACGAGTACTGGCAGGACGAGCGTCCGGAGGCCTTCGCCCGGTTCGGGGAGGCGACCTGGGCGGATCGGGCCGGGACGGCGACCGTGCTCGACACCTGGCGAGGACGGCTCACCTCGGAGCTGGACTCGTTGACGGCCGACGTGCTGACCCAGGACGCCGGTCGGTTCGAGCCGATCCTCTCCGGGCGGGGGTCGATCAACGACCGATACGCCCGGCTCCGGGAGCGGCTGGGGGGGCCCCCGGCCGACTACTCCACGAGTCGAGGCGACCGGGATCAGGGCGGGTCGTAGCCGCCGAGATGCCAGGGGTGGCAGCGGAGCAGCCGGCCGGTCCCCTTCCAGAATCCCCGGAAGAACCCGTACTTGCGCAAGGCGCCGACCATGTACCGGCTGCAACTGGGCTCGAACCGGCAGACGTCGCCGATCAGCGGGGCGATCAGGATCTGGTAGCCCCGGATGAGCAGGCAGAGCCCCTCGACCGCGACCAGGCCGGGCCATCGCCAGGGGCGGACGGTCATGGCGCGGCCTCGGCCGATCGGTCGCGATCTCGGGGCCGCGAGCGGTCTCGGGCCAGCCGACCGGCGACGGCCCGGGCCAGGTGGGGCAGGGAACGGTCGGCTTGGGCGAAGGTCAGCCCGGCCCCCCGGGGGACCACGACGAGGTCGACGCCGGGGGGCAGCCCGGCCTTGTTCCGGCGGAAGGCCTCGCGGATCAGCCGCTTGACCCGGTTGCGGGCGGTGGCCTTGCGGACCTTCTTGCGGCCGACGGAGATGCCGAGCCTCGGGTGTTCCAGGCCGTTCTCGGCGCCGTAGACGATCATCACCTCGTCCGAGGCCGACCGACGGCGGTCGAAGGCCCGGCGGAAGTCCTCGGGGCGGGAGATGCGTTCGAAGGGGCGGAAGGTAGCCGGGATCGGGTCCATTCAGGGTTCCTCGGTGCGGTCGGGGCGGCCGTCGGGATCCTCGGGCCATCGGATCCGCCGGGGGGGGCCGAGCCCGTCCCGGATCAGCCGCCCCCGACGGGCGAGGTGCCAGAGGACCAGCGCCGCCAGCCCCGAGACCGCGACGAGCACGGCGGCCAGCAGCTGGGCCGAGGCCCGGCCGAGTCGATCCCGGGCGGCCGGGACGTCGGCGATCGCCGGCCGGTCGGGGCCGTTCGCCGCTCGGTCGGGGGGATCGGCCCGGCCGGGGTCTCGCATGGTCAATCCTCGGGGGGGGCGGCTGCGGCGCCCGGGATCGCCTCGTCGAGTTCCCGGGCGAGGTCCCGGAGCCTCCGGCAGAGGGCGTCCATCTGGGCCTGGAGCTGGAGGATCGCCTCGATCCCCGCGAGGTTGACGCCGGCGTCCCGGTGCAGGCTCACCACGGTCCAGAGCCGTCGGACCTCGGCGGGGGGGTAGCCCTCCTCGTCCCCGTCCCGGACGGCCCGGATCAGCCCCCGGCGCTCGTAGGAGGTGAGGATCCGGGAGGAGACGGCCAGTTGCCGGGCGACGAGGTCTCGGGGCAGGAGGTTCGGGTTCATCGCTCGAATCCCGCTTGAGGAGGGAGGCCCGGGGGCCTCGGGACGCTCACCAGAGCCCCCGGCGCGGGTCGGAGGGGTTGCGGTCGGCGAACTGCTCGATGAGGCGACGGCTCTCCTCGTCGACCGACTTCGGCACCACGACCTTGAGGACCGCGAAGAGGTCCCCGGCCGGGGCCTCCCCCCGGGCGGGCACGCCCTGGCCCTTGAGGCGGAGCTTCTGGCCGGTCGAGCTGCCGGCGGGGATCGTCAGGGTCTTCATCCCGGCGAGGGTGGGGCAGTCGACCCGGGCCCCCAGGATGGCCTCGCCGACGGAGATCGGCAGGTCGACGAGCAGATCCCGCCCCTCCCTGCGGAAGTAGGGGTGCGGGTCGACCTGGACGGTGATGACCAGCGAGCCGGCCGGGCCGCCGCCGAAGCCGGGGTTCCCCTTCCCCTTGAGCCGGATCTTCGAGCCGTCGGCGACGCCGGGGGGGATCTTGACGTTGAGGGTCTCGGCCGAGCCGTCGGGCCGGGAGACGACGATCGGCTGCTCGCCCCCGGTGACGGCGGTGAGGAAGGGGATGCGGAGGGAAGACTCGACGTCTCCCCCTCCGGCCCGGTGGCCGCCGGCGCGGCCCCCCCGACGGCCCCCCCGGACCCGGCCGAGGATCTCCTCGAAGAGGCCGCCGCCGACGTCGAACCCCTCGGCCGAGCCGGCGCCGGGGTGGACGCCGGCCCCACCGCCGAAGAACTGGGAGAAGTCGACGTCCTCGAAGCCCGATCCCTGTCGGGCCGACCACTCCGCGCCGCCGGCCCGGGGCCCCGCGGCGGCCCCCTGGAAGGCGGCGTGGCCGTAGAGGTCGTAGAGCTTCCGCTTCTCGGGTTCCGAGAGGACGTCGTACGCCTCCTGGACCTCCTTGAAGCGTTGCTCGGCGGCCGTCTTGTCGTCGGGGTTGAGGTCGGGGTGGTGCTTGCGGGCGAGGGAGCGGTAGGAGCGCTTCAGCTCCTCGGCGGAGGCTCCCCGGTCCACGCCCAGCACCTCGTAGAAGTCGCGTTGGGGCATCGGGGTGCCGGCCCCGGGGGGCCGGGTCGAGGAGGGTGTGGGGGGGACGCCCGCGGCTCGGGCGTCGGATGCCCCCATGATAGGTCGTCCCCGCCGCCGAGTTCAAGCGAGGCCGGGGCGACACCGGGGTTTGCCGACGGGCCCGAGGGGGGACGACCTCGCCGAGCGGGCGGCCGATGCGCTAGAATGGGAGATCGGCAGGCCCGACGGTCGGGTCCGAGTCGCGGATCACCCCGGGGGCCGGTCGCCGGATGGATCGCCAGCTCGTCGTCATCCACGAACGTCGCGGCTCCTGGGCCGCGCAACTCCGGGGCCGCCTGCACCACCGCCCCGTGCGATGGCGGGAGACGAGGGGGACGGAGGGCCTGCTGGACGCCCTCGGCGGCTCGCCCTGCCCGATCCTGGTGCTGGACGTCGGCCCCCGGGCGGCCGAGGGGCTGGACCGGCTGGTCCGGGCGTCGGCGAGGGCCCCCTCGGCCCTGATCCTGGCCCTGGACCCGGAGGACCGACCCGAGGTCCGGCACCTCGCCCGCCCCGCGGGCGCCTCGATGCTCTGGTCCGGCTTCGCGCCCCCTCCCGACGTGGCCGCCCTGGTCGACCGCTGGATCGACGTGGCCCGCCTCCGGGCCTCCCGGGCCGGCCGGGCCGCCCTCCCCGGATACGAGCCCGACCCGAGCGACGACCCCCTGGCCCTGCTCGGCCCCTGAGACGACCGCCCGCCGACCCGACCGAGTTCTCCGATCGCTCACCCCCCGACCGAACCGCCGCGTACTTGCCCGAGAGGATTCGCCCGATGTCCGCCTCCCACCTGTCCGAGCAGGACGTGCTGGCCGCCTTGAAGGGGGTCCAGGACCCGGACCTCAAGCGTGACCTCGTCGACCTGGGCATGATCAAGGACGTCCGGATCGGCGAGGGCACGCTGGATCTGACGGTCAACCTCACCACCCCGGCCTGCCCCCTGAAGGGGAAGATCGAGGCCGACGTCCGGGAGGCCCTGGGCCGGGTCCTCGGCCACGACCGGGAGGTCCGCGTCCACATGGCCTCCGACGTCCGGGGCAAGGGGGTGATCGAGAAGGGGGACATCCCCGGCGTGAGGAACGTGATCGCCGTGGGGTCGGGCAAGGGGGGCGTGGGCAAGTCGACCCTGGCGGCGGCGATCGCCTTCGGCTTGCAGGCCTACGGCTCGAAGGTCGGCCTGATGGACGCCGACGTCTACGGGCCGTCGATCCCGCACCTGGTCGGCGCCTCGGGCCGGCCGATGGCGAAGGGGGAGCGGATCCAGCCGATCGAGGCGAACGGCCTGAAGCTGATGTCGATCGGCTTCCTCGTGAAGCCCGAGCAGGCGGTCATCATGCGGGGGCCGATGCTCCACGGCATCGTCAACCAGTTCCTCCACCAGGTCGACTGGGGGGAGCTGGACTACCTCGTCATCGACCTGCCCCCCGGCACGGGGGACGTGCCGCTGACCCTCTCCCAGAGCCTGCCGCTGACGGGGGGCGTGGTCGTCTGCACCCCGGAGCAGGTCGCGCTGCTCGACGCGACGAGGGCCGTGGCGATGTTCCAGCAGCTGAAGGTGCCGATGCTGGGGATCGTCGAGAACAAGAGCTTCCTCGACCCCCCCGGCGGCGGCGAGCGGCTCTATCCCTACGGCCACGGCGGCGCCCGCCGCAAGGCCGAGGAGCTGGGCGTCCCCTTCTTGGGCGAAGTCCCCTTCGGCTTCCCCATCCGGGAGAAGGGGGACGTGGGCAAGCTCCACGAGGTGATGGTCGAGGAGTCGCCGTCGAGGACTTACCTGCTCGGCGTCGTCGAGGCGCTGGCCCAGCAGATCAGCATCCGGAACATGAAGGCGCCGAAGATGCCGAAGCTGGAAATCCTGGGCTGATCGAGCCGGGCTCGAAGGACGGTGAACCGCCTTCGAGCCGCGGCCGGACGCCGGGCCGCGGCCCGGCGTGTCGCGTCAGGTTTCCAGGGCGGCGGGGAGCAACTCCGCGTCTCCCCGGCCCCTGGCCGAGGCCGGGGCGTCCGGACGGTCGACGGCCCGTCCCCCGGCGACCCGGGCGGCGCAGGCGAGGCCGAGGACGGCCATCGCCGAGATCAGCAGGAAGATGTCGCGGAGGGTGGAGCCCAGGGCGTCCCGGACGGCCGAGAGCTGGGCGGCGGTCAACTGGCCGTGCGTCTCGGGCCGGAGCGCGGCGGCGATGTCGACGCCCGAGCTCGTCCCCAGCCGCCAGGCCAGGGCGTGGCCGAGCACCGCGCCCAGCAGGCCGACGATCACCGCGCCGCCGATCATCCGGGAGAAGATGACCGAGCCGGTCGCCGCCCCCCGGCGGTCCCAGGCGACGGCGTTCTGCACACCGAGGATGTAGCTCAGCGAGGTGGGCCCCATGCCGAGGCCGATCACCCCCATCCCCAGGAAGAAGGCCGGGCGGCTCCACTCCGGCACGAGGGCCCCGGCGACCAGGCCGGTCGAGCCGCCCGTGATGAGGACCGAGCCGACCACCGCCGTCCTGCGGAACCCCCAGCGGGGGACCAGCTTCGCGGCGATGAAGACGCTGACCGACCAGGAGGCGAACAAGGGCATGATCGACCGCCCCGCCGCCGTGGCCGAGCCGCCCCGGACCCCCTGGACGAACAGGGGGACGTAGGTGTCGATGGCGATCAGCAGGCCGCCGATGATGAAGCTCCCGGCGATCGAGGCCGCCAGGGCGGGCTGGGCGAGCAGGTCGATCGGCAGGACCGGGTCCGCCGCCCGACGTTCCTGGCGGACGAACAGCACCAGGAACCCGACCGCCAGGCCCAGCAGCACCACCTCCAGCTCCCAGGGCCTCCCCTCGCCGCCGATCACCGCCAGCAGCAAGGCGGCCGTGCCCCCGGTCAGCCAGGCGGCCCCGGCCAGGTCCAGCGGCCTCGATTCCCGTTCGGCCACCGTCTCCTTCACGCCGACGGCCAGGATCAGCATGGCGATCAGGCCGAACGGGACCGAGACGAAGAACACCCACCGCCAGGAGAGCTGGTCCGTCAAGGCCCCCCCCAGCGCCGGGCCGGCGATGCTGGAGACGCCCCAGACGCCGCTGAAGAGGCCCTGGACCCGGGCCCGCTCCTCCAGCGTGTAGAGGTCGCCGAGGATCGTCAGGACGATCGGCGCCACCGCCCCGGCGCCGAGCCCCTGGACCACCCGCATGGCGATCAGCTCGGGCATGCTCCGGGAGAGCCCCGAGAGCATCGAGCCGACCCCGAACAGCCCGAGGCCGAAGAGCAGCACGCGCTTGCGGCCGTGGCGGTCGGCCAGCTTGCCGTAGAGCGGCGTGGTGATCGTCGAGGCGAGCAGGTACGCCGAGAAGACCAGGGCGTAGATCTCCACCCCCTTGAGCCGGGCGATGATCGTCGGCATCGCCGGCGAGACCACCGTCTGCTCCATCGCCGCGACGGCCATGGCCATCATCAGGGCGACGGTCACGATCCGGCGATTCGAGGTTCCCTCCCCGCTCGCCCCAGGACTGGAATTCGACCCCGACGCCCCGCCCTCGTCCGCTGCCATGGTCGTGCGACCTCCCTGGATCCTAGGTCTCCCGCCCATTCTAGGAGGGGGGCCAAGGGGGGAGGGTTCGGGGAGAAGCTCGACGTCGGGACGGCACCCCTCCCGCCGGGCCCACGAGGGGACGCCGGCGGGGAGGCGCCTCGGCCCGGGGTCAGGCCGACTCGGGCAGCCAGACCGTCCGCTGGGGACGCTTCGAGAGGCGGCGGTACGCCCATCCCATGACGAGCACGAGCAGCAGCACGCCGACCGCGATCGTGCCCGTGGTCCCCAGGACCTCGGCGACGCCGGCCAGGAGCCGCTTCATCCCCCGGCGACGGCCGGAGACCTCGACGTCGCCTCCCGACGCCAGGGTGCCGGCCGCCTGATAGACCCCCATCCAGAGCAGCCCCCCCACGCCCCCGGCGATCACGGCGGGGAGCAGGGCCTCGACGACCCCGATGTCCTCCTGGGCCGGTCGGAACTCCTTCCCGGACTGGGCGAGGATCTCCCGAAGGATCTCGTCGGCGTTGCCGTCGCCGGTCGAGAAGCTCAGCGACTTCGCCCCGTCCTCCCCGCCTTGGAGGGTGAGCGAGCCGTTGCCCGGGCTCACCTGGGCCTTGCCGATCGTCCGGGCGTCGAGTGTCTCGATCGACTTCGCCCCCACCTCGGTCGGGGCCTTGCCCTGCTGCAACCCCTCCAGGACCCCCTGGAGCTTCTTCTTGAGCGTCAACACGTTGCCGGTGACCTTGAGGCGGTGGACCTCGTGGCCGCGGAGCGTGAGGACGTTGGCGAACTTCTCCTCGGACTTGTGCCAGATGAGCGCGTCCATCGGTCTTCCCGGTTGGTCTCGGGCCGAATCGGGGGCGGACGACCCTCGGCCGGCCCCCATCATCGAAGGGTGTACCCGGGAACATCCTACGACGCGACAACGTGCGGATGGAACTGCGACCGACCTCGACGGGAGGCAAATCGTCGACGCCCGGGAGGGCGGGGCGCGCCTCAGTGGGCCTGGTCGACGAAGTAGCCGAAGAGGATCGCGACGACCAGCAGGATCAGCCCGATCCAGGCCAGCACATATTGCAGGCCGAAGAGGCGTCGGAGGTTCTGCAACGCCCGCATCAGGTGGGGGATGTCGGCCCCCTCGGTCCGGGAGACGAGCACGAACTCCCGGCCGCTCCGCATCGACCAGAAGCCGACGGCCCCGAGGAACAGGGCCGAGAGGATCGAGACGACCGAGGCGCCGGTCAGGCCCTCCTCGGGACGGCTCAACAGCCCCGAGAGCAGGGCGACGACGCCGAGGATGGTCGTCAGCAGGCCGACGAAATGCATCTTCGTGCCGAGGTCGCCGATCAGCCGGCCGTGCTCCTCGGCGAACTCGAAGCGTTCGGGCCCGGGGGCGGGGGCGGGGGCCTCGTCCTGGTCCATGGGTCACCTCGGGGCGACGGTCGATGGGGTCCCGTCCGGGGCGGGACGCGGGACGGATTCGGGCCGCCCCGGGCCGGGACCCGGGCTCAGATGTCGAGCGTCCAGGGGGAGCGCATCTCGCGACGGAGCAGGGAGTTGGCCTGCTCGTCGCCGACGAACTCCTCCTCCTTCGGATCCCAGGCCAGGGGGCGTCGGAGGTTCAGGGCGATGTTCTCCAGGTGGCAGACGGAGGCGGAGCGGTGGCCGACCTCGACGTCGCAAATGGGGGTCTCCCGGCTGCGGACACAGTCGAGGAAGTTGCCCATGTGGTCGTTGGAGACGTAGAGGCGGACGGCGCCGTCGCCGAGGGGCTCGTCGAGCAGGGCCGTGTCGCTGGCGTCGATCCGGGAGCGATTGACGAAGATCCAGCCCTCCTCGCCGGTGAAGAGAATGCCGTTCTCGCCGTCGCTCATGGTCTTGAGCACGGTGCCGTTGTCGTAGGTGGCGGTGCAAACGAACCGCTCGGGCATGTCGAAGCAATGGGGCAGGACGGGCCAGGCGTCGCCGTCGGCGTCGACCTTGACGGGGCCGGAGCCGTCGTAGCCGAGGGCCCACTGGGTGATGTCGTTGTGGTGGGCGCCCCAGTCGGTCATCTTGCCGCCGGAGTAGGCCCGCCACCAGCGGAAGGTGTCGTGGCAGCGTTCGGGTACGTAGGCGACCTCGGGTGTCTGGCCGAGCCAGAAGTCCCAGTCCAGCGCGTCGGGGACCCGGGCTTCCTTGAACGGGCCGCCCTGGTCGTTGCGGCCGATCCGGGCCTCGACCTCGACGACCTTGCCGATCCGGCCGTTGCGGACGAGCTCGCAGGCGAGGCGGAACCGGGCGTCGGAACGCTGCTGGCTGCCGACCTGGAAGACGGTGTCGCGCCCCCGGGCGGCCTTGACCAGCGCCTTGCCCTCGTCGAGCCAGAGCGTCAGCGGCTTCTCGCAGTAGAGGTCCAGACCGGCCTTGATGGCGGTCAGGGCCGGGATCGCGTGCCAGTGGTCGGGCGTGCCGATGGTGACGGCATCCAGCTCCTCGGTGTCGAGCAGCTCCCGGAAGTCGTCGTAGATCGTGACGTCCCCGCCGCCCAGTTCCTGGACGGCCCGATCGGCGTGCCGGCGGTCGACGTCGCAGACGGCGACGAATTTGACCCCGTCCCGCCTCGCCGCGTCCTTCATGATGCCGGTGCCCCGGCCGCCGACGCCGATGGCGGCCATGACGATCGCGTCGTTCGGCCCCTTCGCCTTCGGCCTCGAGGCGGCCTCCTCGTCCTGGGAGGCGACGACCTCCCGGGCGTACCAGGCCGGCAGGCCGGCGGCGGCCATCGCGGCGGTCGAAGCCCGGAGGAACCCGCGTCGCGACCAGTTGCCGTAGCTCATAAGCGTCGTCACCGTGGATGGGGGCGGGAGGCCGGATCGGGACGCCGTCGCTCCCGAGGGACGGACCCCGTGGACCCGGGGCAGGCCCCCCGCCGACCCGGGTCGATCGGGGACCGGCCTCGGGGACACCGGCCTGCCCTCACCTTAGCAGCCTCGGGGGGCCCGCGAAAGCGTCGGGTCGGCCGGGGCCCCTGGCCTCGTCGCCCGGCGGGCTCCGGCCTCGGCCGACGGCCGATCAAGGCGGTGTCGCCTCGAACGAGGCGGGGACGACGGCCGGGTCGACCGGGGAAGGCCCGGCGGCGAGGGCCTCGGCCCCATCGGGGCCGGCGTCGAGCCGGTCGATCGCGGCCCGGGAGCGCTGGTCCTTCGGGTTGAGCAGCAATGCCTGCTCGTAGCGGTCCCTCGCCTGCTCGTCCCGCCCGGTGGCGGCGAGGATGTAGGCCAGGTTCGCCTGGGCCGCCGCCGGGCCGTTGGCCCGGGTGAAGGCGTCGAGCGCCTCGTCCTGCGCGCCGGAGGCGGCGAGGGCGAGGCCCAGGTTGGTCAGGGTCCGGGGATCCCCCGGGTCGAGCTTCTCCGCCTTGCGGAGGCGGGCGATGGCCTGCTCCCAGTCTCCTCGGAGATAGGCGCTGTAGCCGTAATTATTCCAGATCCGGGCGTCCCTGGGGGCCAGCTCGACCGCCGCCTGGTAGTGGGCCTCGGAGTCGCCGAACTTGCCCTGGCGGTCGAGCACCGAGGCGAGCCGGCGATGGGCGAGGGCCCGGGTCGGGCGGTCCACCTTGCGGTCGATCGCCTCCACGGCCCGGGCGTACTCGGCCTGGGCGGCCTCGAGCTGACCCTTGGACTCGAAGACCCGGCCGAGGTCGAGGTAGAGGTTCACGCTCCGGTCGGCGGTCAACTCGGGGAGGGGCTCGGGATCCGTCGGCTGGGTGCTCGAGACCGGGGGCGAGCCGAACGGCATCGGCGAACTCGCCGAGGTCTCCTGGACCGACGGCATGATCGGCTCCGGCGCCTCCGGCCCGACCCGGGGCATCGACCGGCAGCCGAATGCCCCCGCCAGCGGCAGCAACGCCACGGCCAGCAGGGTCGACCGGCGTCCCGGCCGCGGGGCCCGGCCGATCGGGCCCGGGCCCCGGGCCCCTTCGATCCGGTGTCTCCCGGCGTCGGGCGACGATGGGGGGTCAGCTCGGTCCATGGGTCGGGCCTCGGTTCAGGTTCAGTTGGCCCCGAAGTCGGCGTTCGGGATCGGGTTGAGCGGATAGGTGGCGGGCGCCCGGAACGACCGGTCGAGCAGGATACCCTCGTACGTCTCCGACAGATCTCCCCGGCCGCCGAGGTAGGGCGACCCGCCGACGATCAGCCGGCCCGGGTCGATGGCATTGCCGTTGGAGGCGACCAGCTCCATCACCGCGAGCCGGCGGGACTCGGCCAGCCCGGGGCGGTTCGGGTCCTCCTCGATGAGCACCGGCCCCCCCCAACGGGGCAGGTAGGACATCATCCGGCCGAGGCGGCGGATCCCGTCGGGGGTGAGCCGCTCGGTCCCGGCGAAGAAGTCGGAACGGTAGAGGGTGTAGCGGTGCTGCGAGGCCCTGGCCGCCTGCGCCGAGAAGTTCTGGCCGATCGACCAGCCGAGCGGGGGCTCGTCGAACCGCTCGGGCTCGCCCACCATCCGGTCGTGGATGAAGAAGCCGGCGTGGTGCAAGGCCCGGCCGATCGGCCCCGGCTGGTGCACATGCACCGGGCCGCCCGGGGCGACCATCGTCGGGGGGGGCGGGGCGACCATCGCCGGGGGAGGCGGGGCGACCATCGCCGGGGGGGGCGGGGCCGGGTGCCCGGGGATCATCGCCCCGGGGACCGCCTCCGGCGGGGCGAAGGCGGGCGCCGGGGCCGCCTGGGGCGGGATGACCGGCGGCGGGATCGGGATCTCCTGGCCCCGGGCCCGGCCGACGGCCCCGGCCGGGGCCATCGCCGCGGCGAACACCGCAGCCCGGAGCCATCTTCTGTCGACTCGCATCGCGTCCCCCCCCCCGAGCCTCGGGACCGGCCCCTGCCGGCTCCCACCTGGAAGAGATCCCGCCCGGCGTGGCGGGCCCTCGGGAGGCGGCCCCGCCGATCGGGTCGGATCGGATCAGATCGGTCTCAATCGACTCGCCCCGGTGCGGGCGGGTAAGACCGCACCGGGGGTTAACGCCCGGGGACCGGTCTCAGTCGGCGAAGCCGTGAGGCCCGACGACCCACTGGTCCTCGCTCCGGAAGTGCTTCATCACGTGGAACGGATCGAGGTAGTTGGTGGTCGACCGGTGCGGATGCCGGGTCTTCCCCTCGAGCCGTCCCAGGAAGAAGAATTCCAGGTCGTTGGGCTCCTGGTAGAGTTCGCCCGGGGCGGGGGCGGCCTGCTCCTCGAGCGGCTCGACCAGCTCCGGGGTGACCAGCACGAGCAGCTCCGTCTCGTTGGTCGTGATCGTGTTCTTGCTGAACGCCGGGCCGACGATCGGCAGGTCTCCCAGCAGCGGGACCCGCACCGTGCTGCCTTGGGTCCGGGTCGAGAACAGGCCGGCGATGGCCAGCGTCTGTCCCTCCCGGAGTTGCACGACCGTCCGGGCGCTCCGCTCGGTCAGGCCGGGGACCGCGGTGCCGGAGACCGCCACGCCGGTGGCCGGGTTCAGCTCGCTGAAGACCGGCTGGACGTCCAGCCGGATCGTGTCGTCCTCCAGGATCATCGGCAGGAACTCCAGCAGGGCGCCGAAGTCCCGGAACTGGATGGTGATCGTGGAGACGCCGCCGACGCTGATCTGGGGCACCGGGAACGGGAAGCTGCCGCCGGCCAGGAAGCGGGCGGGCTGGCCGTCGAGCGTCATCAACGTCGGCTGGGCGAGGATACGGGCCAGGTCGTTCTGCCTCAGGGCGTTGAGGAACAGGCGGAAGTCCCCCTCGTCGAAGATGCCGAAGAGCTGGGTGTCCAGCGGGTCGGCGAAGAGCAGCTGCTCGGCCTCCAGGCCGCCCTGGCCCACGCCGGCGATGCTGCCGATGATCGAGGCCACGTTGTCGCCGTCGGTCAGCCTCTGGAAGTTCACGCCGAGCTGGCGGAGCCCCGTGCGGTTGATCTCGGCGATCTTGACTTTGAGCATCACCTGCCGGGGGCCCCGGACCTTCACCCGGTTGACGACGATCAGGCCCGGCTGCGCCCCGGCGGGGCTGGCCGCCGAGGGGGGCACCGGGGTGCCGATCCCGCCGGGAGGCGCCTCCCCCCCGCCGCCGCCGTAGCCGAGGCTGCCGGCCAGGCTGCCGACGGAAGTCTGGCCGCTAAGCCGGAGTTCGGAGCGGACCAGCTCCAGCACGTCCGCCATGACCTTCGCGTTGGGCACCTGGCCCTCGAGGACGACATTCTGGGCCACCTGGAGCACCGTCACGTCGGCACCGGGCAGGATGGTGTGGATCCGGCGCTCCAGGGCCTTCTCGTCGATCGCGACGACCGCCTCGATCGTCTGGACCTCGTTCCGCTCCTGATCGATCAGGCGGACGGTCGCCCGGCCGAAGCCGACGCCGACGACGTTGATGAAGCGCAGATCCTCGGCCTGGGGATTGGTCAGGGGCTGGACCTCGACGATGTTCTCGTTGTCGTACGAGATCACCGTGTCGGCCGACAGCGGGCGGGTCAGCCGGAAGAGGCGGGACCGGCCGATGATCAACTCGACCTCGGCGGCGGGCAGGTCGACCGCCTCGATCAGGACCCCCGACTCGGGAGCGGGGTAGGTTTCCTCTTCCCCCTCCTCGGCGTCCCCACCGGGGGGAGCGATGGCGGGGGGGAGCCCGGCCTCCTCGGCCCCGGGCCCCGGGGGGCCCTGCGGGCCGAACCGGATGACCCCTCCGGTCGGCGGCCCTGACGGGTCGGGCCGGGGTCCGATCGGCCTCCCCGGGGGCGGGATGAGGACCGACGGCTCGGCCCCGGGCGGCATTACCGGCGGCGGGATCTCCGGCCCCTCCGGCCCACCCTGCTGCGGGAAGACCGCCCCGGGCTCGGGGGGCGTCGGGACCTCCTCCTGCGGGAGGCCCGCCCCGGGCCCCAGCTCCTGGGCCACCAGGCCGGGGGGTCCGGAGGCCAACGCCCCGGCCAGGCCGGCCAGCAGGAAGATGCCGAGGACCCCGGCCCCTCGGCCCGGTTGCGTCCGGTCTGTGCTGCGTCTCGGCTGGAACACCCGATCCCCTCCGATCGCCCCAGGGAAAAACCCCCGATCGGCGACGACCGGGGCCGGCTGGAGTTGTCTTGCCGATCGCGCCGGTTAGGCCGGCGACTCGTTCTTAAGCATCGGCCCGCCCCGCCGGCGACTTGAATTGACGCGGCCGACTTGCCCGATCGGCTACCCGATGGCGACAATGCCAGGCCCGATCGGGCGACCGATCGGGCCTGGTCGGGGATCGACGGCCATAATCGCCCCAGAAACGCAGGAACATCGATGACGGGTCAGCGGCTCGGGTTCGGGATCGACGCGCTGGACGGGCTGCTCGGCGGCGGCCTGCTGCCGGGCACCCTCACCGTGATCGCGGGCGCCACCGGCGTCGGCAAGACGCAGCTCGGCCTGCGATGGGCCGACCGGGGCCGGGAGGGCGAGGGACGCCGGGGCGTCCTCTGCGACCTCACCAGCCGGGGGGACGCCCAGAACCACGCCTCGTACGCCCGGGACCAGTCCGGCTGGGAGATCGCCCCCTATCCCGCCGACGCCAACCTCGACCTCGGTGCCGTCTGGGACCTCGACCGCCCGATCGGCGACTACTTCCACCCGTTCTCCCGGGCCGGCCGCCGCGTCACCCGTCGCGACCTGGAGCACGACGACTGGCACGCCTGGAAGACGGACCTGGCCCGAGTCCTGCGGAAGTCGGTCGAGTTCTTCTACGCCAACTTCGTCCGGGGCTCGCGCCGGGTGGTCGTCGACGGCATCGAGCCGACCGACCGCATGAGCGAGTCGATCCAGTTCGAGTTCTTCGAGTACCTCTACCACCAAGTCCTCCGCAAGGAGGACGACTGGGCCGCCCGGGAGCTCTTCCGGGAGCACTACCGGGCCAACGAGCCCCGGGTGATGGCCCACCGCTACGACCACGCCTCGGTCGGCTGCCTCTACCTCTACACCACGCCCCACGTCCTGCTGGACGACCTGATGACCCGCCCCATCGGCGAGGGGGACGTCTTCTCCAACGCCAATACCATCATCCTCATGGGCCGCACCCGGCACGAGGGGCGGATGGGCCGTGCCCTCTACGTCGCCAAGCACCGGGGCAGCGCCTGCTCCGACGCGATCGTCCCCTACCGGATCACCGACCGCGGCCTGGAATTCGACCCGACCTGAGCCGTCCCCTCCCCCGGCTCGAACTCGACGACCCAGTAGCGGCCGACTTTCCAGTCGGTGAGGCCGCGACCGGCATTGACGACGTAGTCGTCGACGCGACGGAACCGGTGGCCACCGCTCATCTCCTCGAACCAGGACCGGAAGCCCGGCGACCTGAGCGGCGACGGGTAGCTGTCGACCTGGAAGAGGACGAAGCGGAGCGGCCGGGATCCGTCCGAATGCCGGGCCGAGGACGGCGGGCGGTAGATGGCCCGGTTGCAGAGGTAGCTGGCCGAGATGCCGGTGACCCACTGGCGGGGCTCGAAATCGAGGCCGAGGTCGGCCTTCATGCAGGAGACCTCGGCCTCCCGGGACTGCTGGTCCCAGAACCACCGGGCGAAGGCTCGATCGCTCTCGGCGCTGATCATGTGATGAGGAGAGACGACCGCCTGCGTCAGGTTCCCGACCCCGACGAGCAGCAGCCCGCCGATCGCCAACCTCCTCAGCCGATCGGCCCTGGCCCGGGATCGGACGCGATCGATCAGCCGGGCCGCGCCGATCCCCGCCAGCAGGCAGGCCGAGGGCGCCAGGTGCTGGGCGATCCTCGCCTCGCCGCCGTACGGGTAGCGGTGCACCCCCGCGGCCACCAGGTTCAGGGCGAACGGCAACGCCAGCAGCGCGGCGAACGCCCACCGCCCCGACCTCGCCAGGAAGGCCAGGCCGACGACGACGCAGAGCAGCGTCAAGCCGCTCGCGCCGTCGTCCCCGCCCACGGGATAGGAGAGCATGTTCCCTGCGTGGATCCGGAGCAACCAGAAGATCGTGGCGATCGCCCCGTCCTCGAACGGCGGGAAGGACCCGGCCCAGTAGGGGAGCAGGTACTCCAACCGGAGCCATTCGCTCCGGGCCGTCGCCAGGTGGAAGCGGTAGAGGAGCAGGAAGGTGGCCGCCGAGGCGACCCCGAATGCCCCGTAAGCGGCCCAGACGGCCGGCCTCCTCGCCCTCCAGACCCCCGGCACCATCGCCAGGCCGACCGCCCCGACGACGAACACCGCCGTCAGCGACCCGGCCAGCGCGAACGGCACCGCCGCCGCCAGCCACCAGAGCCACCGCGACCGACCCGGCTCCTCCAGCCATCGGCTCGCGAGCAGCAGCAGCGCCGTCGCCGCGAGCAGGTCCGTCGCGTACGACTTCACCTCGTTGCCGTGCCGGATCGGCGAGTAGGCGACGGCCATGATCCCGACCGCGATAGGATACGCCCAGCCGGAAACCGTCCTCCTCGCCAGCCGATCGAACAGGACTAGCCCGCCGACGGCGCAGAGCGTCGGGAACAGCCGGAGCGACCACTCGTTGAAGCCGAGGAGCTTGACGATCGTCAGCTCGACCCAGAGGAAGAGGATCGGGCAGACCTGGAGATAATCGAGCGGCTGCGCGAGTCCCCGATAGCCGCGGTCGATGAAGTTGACCGCGATGAAGGCCTCGTCGTGCCAGAGTGGGTAGCGCAGCAGGAACCGGACCAGCCGGAGCACGACCCCCAGCGCCACGAACCCGAGGGCCCAGCGCGCGAGGCGGTCCCGCGGGTCGGCGTCGGGCGATCCGGGCGGGGCGCTCTGGAAGGACGAATTCGGATTCACGATTGCCGATCCCGAGTCATGTTCAGCCCTGGTCGAGCGTCTCCACCGCCTCGGCCAGCGTGCGGACGGCCACCCGGAATCGCTGCCGGGCCTGGTCGCCGGCGACGGCATAGGCCGGGGAGAAGTCGTCTCCCTCGATCCAGCAGACCAGCTCCATCACCTGCCGGGCCATCAGCTCCAGCATCTCGTCGATGGTCGGCGTCGCCACCGGCACCGGGCCGGACCGTGCGAGGTCTCGCAGCTCGGCGCCGGGGAAGCCGGGGGGGAAGCCGTCGGCGGGGGGGGGGCCATCGGCGACCCCGGGGCCATTCGCGTCCCGGCCGCCACTGGGGCGGCCCCGGCCGTCGTCGTCGCCGTCCTCGTCGGTGGGTCGGCGTTCCCGGGGTTCGGGGGGCATGTCTCCCCGTCCGGGGAGGACCTCGTTGGGGTCCTTCCCGAGGCCGGGACTCGGGTAGAACTTGCCGTCGGCGCCGACCCGGCCCTCGCCGGGGCCGATCTGCCCGGCGCCGACGAGGTCGTGCCGGACCCTGGCCACGAGGTCGCGGCTGACGCCGAGTTCCCGGGCGAGCTGGCGGTCGGAGCGATCGGGGTCGACCCGGAGCCGGACCTCGACCGCCCGACGCCGTTCCTGACGCCGCAGGGGGAGGCCGTGGGTGATGTTCGCCCCGGCGGCGAACTGGAGGGCCTCGGCATAGCTGCCCTCGACGACCTTGCTCGGGATCTTCGGGCGGTTCCGGGCGATGAAGGCGGCGTGGCGGTGGAAGCCGTCGGCGAGGAGCCACTGGCCGTCGACGTCGAAGACGGTGACGGGGGGCAGATCCTCGCAGGATTCGGCGTAGCGCTCGATCGCCTCGGGGTCGAGCCGGTCCCGGAGGTTCAGTCCCGGGTCGAGGACGATCTCGTCGACCGGCAGCTCTCGGACGTCCATGGGCGGCCCTCCCTGGCCGCTCGGGCATCGCGGGTCCCTCGGGCCCCGCCTTCGCCGAGCGACCGGCGGCGGGGTCGACACGAGGGGGACTCTATCGCATGATCCCCCTGCTGTGAACCGCAACCCGAACGGGGGGCCGACCTCATGCGGATCGTCGTGACCGGCGCGAGCGGGCAACTCGGGTCGTATGTCCTCGACCGGCTGGACGGGTCCGGTCACGAGGTGATCGGCTGGAGCCGATCGACGGGCGGCTCCCGGGGCCGGACCCCGATCGAGCCCGTCGACCTGATCGACCCGGACGCCCTGGCCGCCGCCCTCGACCGGACCAACCCCGACGCCATCCTCCACCTGGCCGCGATCAGCCGGGTCGACCGGGTGCTCGCCGACCCGGCCCTCGCCTCGACGGTCAACGCCGACGCGAGCGGGACGATCGCCGACTGGGCATCCTCCAACGCCCGACGCCTCGTCTTCACGTCGACCGACCTCGTCTTCGACGGCTCTCGGGCCTGGTGGCGCGAGGACGACTCGCCCCGGCCGATCCTGGGCTACGGCCGGTCGAAGCAGGAGGGGGAACGCCGGGTGCTCCGCCATCCGTCCCACCTCGTCGCCCGGCTCAGCCTCCTCTACGGCCCCTCGCGATGCGGCCGTCCCACCTTCCTCGACGCCATCATCGACGCCCTCCGCCGGAGAGAGTCACGTTCCCTGTTCCTGGACGAGTTCCGCACCCCGCTCGACTACGCCACCGCGGCCGAGGCGCTCGCCCGACTGGTCGAGTCGCCCGAGATCATCGGGATCCTCCACGTCGGCGGCGTCGAGCGCGTCTCCCGGTTCGAGATGCTCCGCCGCCTGGCCGCCCACGCCGGGTTGCCCGTCAACCTCCTCCGGGGAAATCGACAGGACGACGCCCCCGGCCCCGAGCCGAGGCCGTCGGACGTCTCGCTCGACACGAGTCGGCTCGAGGAATGGTTGCCGGCCCTCGACCGCCCGACGCTGGAAGGGGGCCTGGAGCGATGCCTCCGGTGACCCGGCCTCCCGAGTCGATCCTCGTCGGGTCCCCGGCGGGGACCCCGATCCCGATGGGCGTCGCGCACCGGCGACCCCGCTGGCTAACCCACCGGGGTCCGGCTCAATCTTCGTCCTGATAGCGCCAGCGTCGTCCCAGGTGCACGTTAAAATTCAGGTTGGACATCGGCGAATGTTGCGGCAGGCGTGTGCTGAGCCTCACGAAGCCCGAGCCCCCTGCCAGATGGTCGTCGGTGAGGAGCGCAACGCTGCCGCTCCGTGGTTCCAGCCTGCTCGCGACGATCCGGTAGAGGCCCGCTCGCGCCGGCCTGACGAGCGTCTCGCCGGCGGCGACCCGATCGGCGAGGCGGTCCAGGGACGGCCTCGACGCCAGGAAGGCGAGCCGGAGGGGCCACAGGGTCGGGATCATCGAGATCAGGAGGGCCGCCGAGGCAAGCACCAGGGTCCACGGGGGCACCGAGGCTCGCCAGCCCGGTCCGCCCTCCTGACGGAACTCGGACGCCCAGGCGATCCCGAAGCCGATCGTCGGGGGTACGGTGAGGATCGCCCAGAGGACGGCGAGGGCGACCCCGGCGATGTTCAGCCAATAGGCGCAGAGTAATATGATCGGGGCAGCGGCCAGCCCTACCGACGCGGCGAAGGCCACGGCGGCCGCCTTGCGACGACGTCGAGACGCGAGCCAGGCCAGCACCCCCGGGAAGAGGCCGATGCCGATGAACATGCTTGGCCCCGGGCCAATCTGGCGAATGATCGCAAACACCCCGGCGACGGCCGCGACGAACGCCATCAGATGCCAGAGCCTGGGTGTCGCGGGGGCCAACCTCATCCCTTATCCTCCCTACACGATCCGACCGGACACCCGGCCTTCGTCGAGTCGGGGCCGACAGGCGATCGGAGGTCACGGAACTCGACCATGATGGATCGGTCGGCCGGGCGAGCAGGCCTGATCCGGCACTCGATCACCCCCGGACGTGGCCGTCGCCGTAGACGACCCACTTGGTGGTGGTCAGCTCCCGGAGACCGCAGGGGCCCCGGGCGTGGAACTTGTCGGTGCTGATGCCGATCTCGGCGCCGAGGCCGAGCTGGCCGCCATCGTTGAACCGGGTGCTGGCGTTGACGAGGACGGCGGAGCTGTCGACCTCGGCCACGAAGCGTCGGGCGGCGGCGAGGTCGGACGTGACGATCGCCTCGGTGTGGCCGGAGCCGTGGCGGGCGATGTGGGAGACGGCGCCGTCGAGGTCGTCGACGACGGCGACGGCCAGGATCTTGTCGAGGTACTCGGTGTCCCAGTCCTCGGGGGCGGCGGGCTTCATGGAGGGGACGATTGCACGGGCGGCCTCGTCGCCTCGCAGCTCGACTCCCACGTCCTTCAATTCCTGGGCCGCCTCGGGCAGGAAGCGGGGGGCGATGGCGCGATGGACGAGCAAGGTCTCGGCGGCGTTGCAGACGCCGGGTCGCTGAGCCTTGGCGTTGACGACGATCGAGACGGCCATCGTCCGCTGGGCGGAGGCGTCGACGTAGACGTGGCAGTTCCCCTGGTAGTGCTTGAGCACCGGCATCTTCGCCTCGGCCACGACCCGGCGGATCAGGCTTTCACCCCCCCGGGGGATGGCCAGGTCGATGAACTCGGGCATGCCGAGCAGCTGTCCTACTGCCTCCCGGTCGGGCACGCCGACGTACTGGACGGCGTCCCGGGGCAGGCCGGCGAGTTCGAGATGCTCCGCGAGGACCCCGTGCAGGGCGAGGTTCGTGTGCCGGGCCTCCTTGCCGCCCCGGAGGATGGCGGCGTTGCCGCTCTTGACACAGAGGGCGGCGGCGTCGGCCGTCACGTTCGGGCGGCTCTCGTACATCATGAAGATGACGCCGAGCGGGACCCGGAGCTTGGTCACCTCCAGCCCGTTCGGCCGCCGATACCCCTCGATCACCTCGCCGACCGGATCGGGCAGGGCGGCGACCTCCTCCAGGGCGGTCGCGATCTGGTTGACGCGATCCGGGTTCAGCCGCAGGCGGTCGGTGGCGGCGGCGGTCAGGCCGAACTCGGGGGCGGCGGCGACGTCCCGGTCGTTGGCGTCGAGGACGGCGTCGACCCGGGAGCGGAGGGCATCGGCCGAACACCGCAGCCAGCGGTCCTTGGCGGCACCGCTCGCCGTGGCGAGGGACCGGGAGGCGCGCCTGGCCCGCTCGGCGAGGGAGCGGCACTGGTCGAGCAACGAATCCTGGGCAACCTGCGCGTGCATCGTTCGAATTCCGTCGGAGGGGGGTTCGGTGATTCAGGAGGACGCCCGGACGGCGGACCAGACCTTCACGGCGTCGGCCATCGGGGCGACGTCGTGGACCCGGACGACGTCGGCCCCGGCCTCGATCGCCAGCAGGGAGGACACGACCGAGGCCGTCGCACGTTCGGAGGCGGATCGGCCGGTCAGGTCGCCGAGGAACCGCTTGCGGGAGGTGCCCACCAGCACCGCGCAGCCGAGCCCGGCGAAGCGGCCGAGGTGCCGGAGCAGTTCCCAGTTGTGGGCCGCGGTCTTGCCGAAGCCGATGCCGGGGTCGACGGCGATCCGGGAGCGGTCGATGCCGAAGGACTCGGCCCGCTCCACCCGTCGGGCGAGCCCGTCGTAGACCTCTGCGACCACGTCGGCATAGGACGGGTCGCGCTGCATCGTCCGCGGGGTGCCCTTCATGTGCATCAGCACGACGGCGGCGCCGGACTCGGCCACGAGCCGGGCCAGGGCGTCGTCCCCCCACATCCCCCGGATGTCGTTGATGACCGAGGCCCCGGCGCGGAGGGCCCGCTCGGCCACCTGCACCTTGGTCGTGTCGATCGAGAGCGGGACCCCGACCCGGCCGGCAAGCGCCTCGACCACGGGGAGGACCCGGCGGATCTCCTCGTCGACGGCGACCGGATCGGCGCCGGGGCGGCTGGACTCGCCGCCGAGGTCGAGCAGGTCGGCGCCCTCGGCGACGAGCGACTCGGCCCGGGCGACCGCCGCCTCGGGCCCGTCGTCGAGGCCGCCGTCGGAGAAGCTGTCGGGGGTGAGGTTAAGAATGCCCATCACCGCCGGGCGTCGGACAACCCGATCGGGGAGCGTCCAGTCGGCCAGGCCGAGGAAGGCGCAGATCAGCACGAAGCCGAGCAACACGACGAGTCCCGACACCGCTCGCCCCGCCTCGCGATCGACCGCCCCGGCGCCGGGCCCCCCCGGCCGACGGCGGTCGGCCGATTCGGGGCATCCCGGTGGCTCACCAGGGCTCCTCCATCATGTTAACGATGTCGACCGCCGTCCGGCGAATCGCTTCCTGGTAGGCGAGGAAGGTCGTCTCGCCGGGCTCGATGAAGAAGGGGACCGACTGGTAGATCTGGACCTTGGGGGGCTCGTAGTCCTCGTCCCGGTCGAGCTGGGCCTCGGGGCGGACGTCCTCCCAGCTCGCCTCCACGGTCAGGTCGGCGAAGAGCTGGCGGGGCAGGTTGTTCGGGTTCACGACGGTCGTGTACTTGGTCGTGAACAGAACGGTGCCCGAGAGGACGGTGTCGGCCTGCTCGATCGAGTCGACCACGCGGTACGGGGTCCGCCGCTCGATCTCCTTGACCACCTCCTCCTGGAGGCGGATGTTGATATCCTCCCGGAAGGAGAAGGAGCGGAAGATCGGCACGTAGACCGTCCGGATCGTCTCGTCGTAGGGGGCGCGGAGCGAGTAGCCGCAGCCGGTCGTCCCCGCCGAGAGGCAGGCGATCGCGGCGAAAAGGGCGAAGCGGCCGGGTCGAGCCATCTGGGGCCTCCTGCGCCGGCCGGGGGCCGGTCGCCTCGGGGGGCGAGCAACGTGCAGCCGATCCGTCAGGCCGGGCTCACGGCCCGATGCCGCCGCCGGGCCCGACGGAGCCGGAGTTGCCGGAGCTGATCCCCTGGGAGAAGGGGTCGGTGGCGCCGGGCTGGGTCATCATCTTCAGCGGCTTCGACTCCTCCCGGGGCATCTCGGCCAGCTCGGCGAGCTGGGCCTTCGCCCTCTCGGCCCAGGGGCTCTTGGGCCACTTCTGGACGATCCCGCCGAAGTAGTACTCGGCCGAGATGACGTAGCCGGCGCTCCGGAAGTACTCGCCGTACTTGAAGTCGCGCTCGGCGTCCTGGTCGGCGATCAGGTCGAGCGTGTGGTAGAGGTCGTCGCCGTCCTCGGTGCTGGTCCGGCGTTCGGGGAAGAGTTGCATGGCCCGTCGGGCGGTCTCTCGGGCCTCGGCGAGGCCGGAGAAGTCGTACTCGGGGCCGATGTAGGCGTTGATCTTGGAGTCGACGCTGGAGACCAGGGCGTCGTGCAGCATCGGGCTCTTGGGGTGGTCGCTGGCGAGCTGGTCGTAGTAGAAGGCGGCCGTCTCGTGGTCTCCGGAGGCGGCGTAGTGGTCGGCGATCAGCTTGACGGCGTCGTCGGCCAGCGGCCCGGTCGGGTCGTTCTGGCGGACGTGCTCCAGCACGGCGACGGCATGGCCGCCGGAGTCGATCAGCGGCAGGCCGCCCTTGATCCGGGAGTGCCAGGGCAGGGGTTCGCGGTCGTCGGCGGGGCGGGCCTGGTTGAGCCAGATCTGGGCGATCTCGAACTCCCGGGCCACGGCGTCGTCCAGGTTCGGGGTGCCGGGGTAGTCCTTGACCAGCTCCTCGAACGTGTCATGGGCGCCGACGTAGTTCCCCTTGCGGAACCGGATCTCGCCGAGGTAGTAGAGCGCCCTCATCCCCCAGGAGGAGCTGCGGCGGTCGTAGTCCTCCAGTCCGGGGATCGAGGACATGGTGTCCTTGAAGAGGGTCAGGCCGTCGGATCGGCGTTCCTTGCGGGCGATCCGGGCGAAGGCGCGCTCGGCGGCGTCGAGGTCGCCCTGGAGGTAGAGCTGCTCGGCGGCCTCGAACTCGGCGGCCCGGGCGTCGTCCCCCGGGGCGTCGTCGTCCTTGCGGGCCCAGCCGTCGGGGCGGAGGACCAGGCCCCCGGTCCGGGCGACCTGGCCGTCGGCCCTCGGCTCGCCGATCCATCGGGAGAGAAGGGTGCGGCTCTCGCCTTCGTCCGGGGCCTTCGAGGCGAACGGGGGGATGGACCCGAGGGCGCCCCGGAGCCCGGGGGACGACCCGCCCTGGCATCCGGTGGACGCCAGGGCCATCGTCAGCAGGCCGAGGAGTGCCCGGAGGGCTCGGGATCGATTCAGGGGCTCGGACATCCGTGTCTCGCTCCGACTGATTGGTTCGCCTCGGGGCCGGCGCCCTCGGACGTGGCCTCGCCTCGTCCGGGCTGGGCCCGGGATCGATCCGTCGTCCCGGGGAGGTCGGGGACGCGGGGGGGGCCGCGTCGCGATCCGGCCGGTCAGACGAAGGGCAAGAGCCTCGGCCTCCGGCCGATGAGGTGGCTGATGACCGCCCCCACGGTGGCCCGGACCGGGGCCAGGCCCTCCGGGTCCCCCCAGGTGGCCTTCCAGGCGTCGCCGGGGGAGGCGAGGGCGCGGATGGCCCGGAGCGTCGGGCCCGAGAGCGTCGCGACGTGGGGCTGGCCCGGGCGGCACTCGGGGCAGAGCACGCCCCCGGTGGCCAGGCCGAAGGCGACCCGGTCGCCCCGGTCGGGCGAGGGGACTCGACCGCAGTGGACGCAGGTGTCGAGGGCCGGCATCAAACCCAACTCCCGGAGACAGGCCAGCTCGAACCGGATGACTCGGCTCGGGCGAGAGACGGGGTCCCCCAGGTGACGCAGGGTCACCCGGGTCGCGTCGAAGAGCCTCGGGTGCGGGTCGTGGCGATCGGTCAGGGCGTCCAGCAGTTCGGCGACGTAGCAGCCGGCGTAGAGGGCCGCCGTGTCGCGGTGGAGGGCCTCGTAACGCTCGTCCAGGACCGCCTCGGTCAGCAGGTCGAGCGCATCGGACGCCTTGTGGAGCAGTACGATATCGCAGACGCTCAGCAGGTCAAGCCCGGACTGGAACGGCGACTTGAGCCGCCTCGCCCCCTTCGCCAGCGCCGAGACCTTGCCCAGCTCCCGGGTGAACAGCGTGAGCACCCGGCTGGTCTCGAAGACGTCGACCGAGCGGATCACCAGGGCGAGGGTCCGGATGGCGGCCACGGCTATTCGGCCCTGTGGCGCCCAATGATGCTCAGATCATCCCGGGCGATCCGCACGCGGGACCGATCGCCCGATCGGGGACCGATTTCATGGAGAAGGACTATCAAGGGTTCGTCCTCGACATGGGGTACGATGACCCGCTCCACGCCGCCCCCGACGGACTGGATGTAGACGTGACAGGAATCGGCGCCTCCGGGATAACCATCCACGGCCTGCCAATCCACGTCCCACCCCTTCCGCTCCAGGACTTCCCGCGCGATCCGCTCGGCCCGGGCGATCCTCAGGTTCCAGCGATCCTTCTCCGCTTTCCTCCGGGACGCCTCCCGCCGGTCGGCCGCGAACGGGGAGAGGATCAAGCCGACCAACACGAGCAGGACGAGCACCATCCAGATGCGGATGCGCATTCGCACATTCATAAGATCTATCTTCCTCCTTGTCCCCGGGGAGGAACTCCGAGGCTTGGACCCTCGGGGCCCCCGTCAGCCGACCGACTTCTCCAGGCTTGCGCCCGGCCTCAGGTCGATCCGGACCCGGCGGATCGAGTGGTCGCCCACCTCGACGACCGTGAATTCGACCCCCCGGTCGACGAAGGAGACGCCCGGCTCGGGCAGGCGTCCCAGGGCGTTGAAGGCGAAGCCGCCGATGGTCTGGTAGTCGGCGTCGGTGGGCAGGTCCAGGTCGAGCCGGTCGTTTACGTCTTCGAGGCTCATGCCGGCGTCGACCTCGAAGAGCGAGTCGGAGATCGAGACCAGCGGGTCCTCGGGGGTGGGGATGTCGTACTCGTCGTCGATCGGGCCGACGATCTCCTCGAGCAGGTCTTCGAGCGTGACCAGCCCGGCGACCCCGCCGTACTCGTCCAGGACGATCGCCAGGTGGACGCGATGGCGGCGCATCTCGTCGATCAGGTCGGAGGCGCGCTTGGTCTCGGGCACGCGGAGGGGCTGCCGGGCGAGGCGTCGGGGGCGGATCGAGTCGATCGGGGAGCCGTCGACCAGCTCGGTGAACAGGTCCTTGGCGTAGAGGACGCCGACGATGTCGTCCCGGCTCTCGCCGAAGAGCGGGATGCGGCTGTGGCCGGAACCGACGATGGCCCGGGCGGCCTCGGGGGCGAGCGAGGAGGCGGGCAGGGCGATCATGGCCGAGCGGGGGACCATCAGCTCTCCCACGTCCCGGCGGTCCAGCTCGACGAGGCGTTCGAGGCGTTCCCGGGTCGACTCGGTCAGCTCGTGCTCGGCGTCGTGCTCGGCGCCGAGGGAGCGGATCTCGACCTCGACGCTCACCGGCCGGGGCCGGTCGAGCCTGCGGGGGCCCCGGCGTCGGCGTTTGACGGCCGACTCCAACGCCGAGCCGGCGAGCAGCGCCGGGGAGGCCGACCGGATGAGCAGGCGGGCCGCCGGCCAGGCCCGTTCCAGCAGCGACTCGGCGAAGACCCGCCCCGCCACCCCGGCGCCGACCCGCAGCGTGAGGCCGACGACGACCCAGGCGGCGATCATCCCCGAGGCCCCGGCCCCGGCCGGCCATTTCGACGCGGCGAGGCCGAGCAGCGCGAGCAGGAGCAGGCCGGAGACGGTGGCATGGACGGAGGTCGAGCGCTCGGCCCGCTCCCAGTCCCCCTCGATCTCGTCGGCGAGGTCGGGGCGGCCCCGTGCCTCGCAGACGGCTTCGAGCTGGCTCCGGGAGTAGGTCAGCAGGGCCCGGGAGACGAGGACCGCCAGGATGTTCCAGGCGGCCACCGCCAGGGTGGCGAGGCCGATCGCCCCGAGGGTCAACGCGCTCAAAGACCTCCCTCCCATCCCGACGGCGCGGTGCCGGCCTCCTGGTCATCCCCCCGGGGCGGGGGCGAGATGCCGAGGGCCGAGAGGACCTCGTCCTCCCGCTCCCGCATCCGGGCGCGCCCCTCGTCGGTCAGGTCGTCGTAACCGCAGAGGTGGAGCACGCCGTGGACCAAGTACAACGCGAATTCCGAAATCGGGTCAAGCCCGCATCTCGAGGCGACCGAGGCGGCCATCTCGGCCGAGATGACGACCTCGCCGGAGAAGTCCCCCGGGTCGCCCGGCTCGGAGAAGAGGAAGCTGATCACGTCGGTCGGCCAGTCGTGGTCGAGGTGGGCCCTATTGACCTCGAGGATCGCCCGGTCGTCGACCACGGCGATCGAGAGCGAGCCGCCGCGGATCCCCTCCAGCTCCAGGGCTCGGCGCGCCATCGCCCGGACGAGGTCGTGGTCCAGTCGCAGGTGGGACTGCGCGTCGCTGAGATCGATCTCCGGCGAGGGCCGGTGGGTGGCGGTCATCGGGGTCAGGCCGTCCGCTGTTCGGGGTACTTGACCCGGCCGTGGTAGATGCCGATGAGCGACTTGATGATGCTCTCCCGCACGGCGGCGATCTCCCGGAGGGTCAGGTCGCACTGGTCGAACTGGCCGTCGCGGAGCCGCTTGTCGATCAGCTCGCTGACCAGCCCTTCGAGCCGGGAAGGGGTGGGGTCGGAGAGGGTCCGGCTGGCGCTCTCGGAGGCGTCGGCCATCATCAGGATGGCGGCCTCCTTGGAGAGCGGCTTGGGGCCGGGGTAGCGGAAGGTGCTCTCCAGCAGCATCGGCGCGTCGGGGTCGCCGTCCCGGCGTCGGTTGGCCTCGTGGTAGAAGTATTCCACCAGGGTGGTGCCGTGGTGCTGCTCGATCAGGTCGATGATCCGGGCGGGCAGGGCGTGCTGCCGGGCCAGCTCGGCGCCGTCCTTGACGTGGCCGATGATGATCAGTGTGCTCATGGCCGGGGCGAGGTTGGCGTGCCGGTTGATCGCGCCGGGGGCCTGGTTTTCCACGAAGTAGTGCGGCTTGAGCATCTTGCCGATGTCGTGGAAGTACGACCCGACCCGCACCAGGAGCGCATCGGCCCCGATCTTCTCGGCCGCCGCCTCGGCGATCGTCCCCACGGTGATCGAGTGGTTGTGGGTGCCGGGGGCGCGCCTCACCAGTTCCTGCAGGAGGGGGTGGTTCACGTCCCCCAGCTCCAGCAAGCTGATGCCGGTGACGATGCCGAACCCGCGTTCCACGAACGGCAGGCTGCCGCCGAGCAGGAACCCGGTGAGCAGGCCCCAGCCGGCCCGGAGGCCGCTCTCGGTGCCGATCAGCTCGATCGGCTGGTCCAGCCAGAGGCCCGAGGCCACCGAGAGCACCGCGTAGCCGAGCGCCGCCGCCAGCCCCACCTGGATCGGCTTGGTCCTCGTCCGCACGTCCCCCAGCAGGAGCACGCCCGAGGCGGTCCCGCCCAGCAGCATGATGAAATAGCCCAGCCCCGCCCCCAACGCGAGGCTCACCAGCAGGCTCGCCCCCAGGGTGAAGACCAGGGCGGTCATCGGCGTGTAGGCGACGGCCAGCAGCATCGCCGCCAGGGCGATCGGGATCAGCTCCGCGCCCCAAGGCTGCAGCGCGATCAGGCGGCCCAGGCCCAGGGCCGAGACGCCGACCAGGCAGAGCGCCGCGACCCGGGCCGGATCCCGGGCGATCCTCGGCTCGTAGCGGTCGATGTAGGCGCCGATCAGGGCGTACAGCGCCAGCACGATCACGAGGAACGCGCCGGCCCGGCCGACCCGCTCGAAGGCCGACCGGGAGTCGAGCGTGGCCTGGAAGTCCAGGCGGAGCAATTCGAGCTGATCCTCGGTGATCGTCCGGTCCTTCTCGACGAGCAACTGGCCCCGGGAATACGTGTCGTACCAGTCGTCGACCCGGGCCCGGGCCCGCTGCCGGGCCAGCGCGGTTGGCTCCTTCTCGAAGTGCAGGGTGGTCGTCTGGGCGAGCCGCCCGGAGACCAGGTCGAAGAGCGTCTTGCCCAGCCCCGTGGAATTGAACGAGGCGGCGAACTCCTCGGCCACCGGGCCGTCGGGGCGGACGAGGCGGTCGGGGAGGACGCGGTCCCGGCTCACCGAGAACAAGGAGTCGTCCCGGAGCACCTGGATCATCGTCCCCGATTCCTCGTCCAGCGGCAGCAGTCCCCGGCCGAGGACGCCGTGGCGGATGATCGGGGCGAAGGCCTCGGCGACCGAACGCCGGAGGTCGTCCCGGCGCTCGGGGGTGTCGCTGGCCTCCCGGAGGTCCGCGAAGATCTCCTCGTCGAGGTCCCAGGCCTCGACCACGTCGGGGGCGAGGGCCGACATCGTCTCCCTCCGGGCGTTGGCGACCGTCTCGATCAGATCCTCCAAGAGCTTCTGCAGCTCCAGGATCGGCGCCGGGTCGTTGGAGAAGATCGGCGGGACCTGCCGGGCGGCCTGCTCGCGCAGGAGGTTGGTCTGGACCAGATTCAGGCGCTGGAACTCCGGGACGTTGACGCGGAGGTCCTGCGCGGCCCGCTGGCCCAGTCGGTACGGGAACGGGGGCCCGGAGCCGCTGACGATGGCGGCGCTGACCAGGGCCGCGAGGATCGCGGGAACCAGGCAGGCGACCCGCCTCCGCTGGCGGGCCAGGCGGCCCTTGCGGATGTCGATCAGCTCCGAGCCGCGCAGCTGGGCGCGCGCGGCCTTGGGCTTGCGTTTGCCGGGGGTCATCGGTGAGCGGTCCTCCGCCGGGGAACCGGCGAGGCGCCTCCTACCTGGATCACGGTCGCTCCGGGGCGATGCCCGGCTCGGGGGTCGGGGAGGGTGAGGGTGGCGGGGCCGAGGCGGGCTCGGCGCCCGGGATCGGCGAGGCCATCAGGTCCGGCGCGATCGGCGAGCCGGTCCGCTCGTAGGCGTCGACGATCGCCTGGACCAGCGGGTGCCGGACGATGTCGGCGCGGTCCAGCCGGACCACGCCGATCCCCCCGATCCCGTCGAGCCGGCGGACGGCGTCGGAGAGGCCGTCGGGGGTGCCGGGGTCGAGGTCGACCTGGGTGACGTCCCCGGTCACGACGATCCTCGCGTCGGTCCCCATTCGGGTCAAAAACATTTTCATCTGGCTGACGGTGGCGTTCTGGCCCTCGTCCATGATGATGACCGCCTCGTTCAAGGTGCGGCCCCTCATGTAGGCCAGCGGGGCGATCTCGATCAGGTCGTTGCCCATGTAGCGTCGCAGTTGATCATAGTCCATCAGGTCCCGGAGGGCGTCCAGCAGCGGGCGGAGGTACGGGTTGATCTTCGCCTCCAGGTCGCCGGGGAGGAACCCCAGCCGCTCGCCCGCCTCAACCGCCGGCCGGACCAGGACGATTTTCTTGATCTCCCCCCTGCGGAGCATCGCCACCGCCGCGGCGACCGCCAGGTAGGTCTTCCCGGTGCCGGCCGGGCCGATGCAGAAGACCAGCGCGTTGTCCCGCAACGCCCTGAGGTAGCGGGCCTGGCCGTCGGTCCGGGCCCGGACGACCCGGTTCCCCTCCCGGATCTCGATCGACGGCCCCTGGGGGCCCTCCTCGAGGGGGGAGACGGCCTCGATCGCGTCGATCACATCCTGGGAGGAGATCATCCGCTGCCGGCGATACCGGCGCCTGAGCCCCTCGAAGACCCGGGAGGCCCGGTCGACCCGGTCGGATTCCCCCTCGACCCGGATCTCGCCGTTCCGGGCGAGCACCTTCACCCCCAGGGCGTCCCGGACCTGCCGGAGGAACTGGTCACGGCTGCCGAAGATCGCCAGCTCCTCGTCGTGGTCGGCCAGGCGAATCGTCACTGCCTGCATGCAACACACCGCAAGGCCCGGAACGACGGCGACGGGGGCACATGCCCGAGTCGCCCGCCGTCGACCCCCGTATTATTGGGACCCCGGGGGGGCGAAGGCAACGGCTCCTGGGCCCCGGGCCCTCAGGCCGGGGCGAAGGCCAGCCAGTAGCCGTAGGCCACCGGCCCGGCGAAGAGCAGCGAGTCGAGCACGTCGAGCACGCCCCCGAAGCCGGGCAGGGCGGCCGAGGCGTCCTTCCGCTCGCAATCCCGCTTGATCATCGATTCCATCAGGTCCCCCAGCTGCGCCGCCGAGCCGACGACCAGGCCGAAGCCGACGACCTGGGCCCAGCCCAGCACCTGGGCGTGGAAGATCAGCCGGGCCAGGCCGAAGACGATCACCGCGAAGGCGGTCGCCAGGATCAGCCCGCCGACGGCCCCCTCGACCGTCTTGTTCGGGCTCAACCGGGGCCAGAGCTTGTGCCTCCCGGCGGCCCGGCCGGCGAAGTAGGCTCCCATGTCGGCCCCCTTCGCGGTGGCCACCAGGGCCGCCAGCGGCACCAGGCCCCGGTAGGGGCTCTCCAGCCACCGGAACTGCACCAGGAAGCTGCCGAGCAGGCCGACGTAGGCGACCGCCAGGACCGTGCCGGCGATCGTCGCCATCGTGCCGCCCGGGTGCTCGAACCGGGTGCTCTGGGCGATGAAGCTGATCATCACCACCGCCACGAACGCCCAGAGAGGCCAGGCCAGGGCCTCGACCGCCCCCCCCGGCCGGTCGTCGGCCCCGATCAGGTGGGCGGTGACGTGCGGCCCCCAGTTCGAGAGCACGATCGCCAGCACCCCCCCGATCACCAGCGCCCGATCCGGCCGGGCGCTGGTCTGCTGGAAGAGGTTCGCCACCTCCCTGGCGCCCAGGCCCAGCCCGGCCAGCATCGTCACCAGCCAGAGCGGGAACCACGGCTCGAAGGCGTAGGTGTCGACGAACAGCACGAGCACGAAGGCCGCCGTCAGGGGGATGCCGATCAGCAACCGGGTCAGGAGCATGATTCCACCGGGGTCGACCTCGCGCCGATCGTTCGACCGCTCGACGACCGAGGCGGCGGATCATCGGCCCGCGATTGGGGGCCCGCCCCCGACTCGGGGCGGTACGGCATCCCAGCCTATCGTCCCGAATGGGCGGCCGCACGGGGCCGGCCGTCCGAGCGGTGCTCGCCTCACCCGGCCGTCGGGGAGGGGGCCGGGGGGGACGCCGGGGCCCGGCCCGGCAGGCCGCCGAACTTGCGATGCCGCCGGGCGTAGTCGAGCACGGCCCGCTGCAGGTGCTCCGCCCGGAAGTCGGGCCAGAGCACGTCCGTCACGTAGAGTTCGGCATAGGAAACCTGCCAGAGCAGGTAATTGCTCAGCCGAAGCTCGCCGGCGGTGCGGATCAGGAGGTCCGGGTCGGGCATCCCTGCCGTCGAGAGGTAGGAGGCGAAGGTCGACTCGTCGACCGCCTCGGGGTCGAGCTTGCCGGCGGCTGCGTCCCGGGCGATCCGCCGGGCGGCCTCGGCGATCTCGGCCCGGGCGCCGTAGTTGACGGCCAGGCAGAGGGTCATGCCGCCGTTGGGGGCGGTCAGCTCGGCCGTGCGGTCGAACTCGGCCAGCACGTCCTCGGGCAGCCCGTCCCGGCGGCCGATCATCGTCAGGCGGACGTCCTGTTCCATCAGCTCGGCCCGCTCGACGACGAGGAAGTGCCGGAGCAGCCGGAAGAGGAAGCGAAGCTCCCGGGGGGGCCGCTTCCAGTTTTCGCTGGAGAAGCAGTAGAGGGTCATCTGCTGGAGGCCCAGGCGGCAGCCCTCCTCGACCACCGCCCGGACGCTCCGGATGCCGGAGCGGTGGCCGAAGATCCGGGGGAGGCCCTGGGCCTCGGCCCACCGGCCGTTGCCGTCCATGATGATGGCGACGTGCCGGGGACGCAGCTCGGGCGGCAGTCCCTTGGGGTCGGTCATGGTCCGGGTCGCCTCCGAGGCGCGGTCGCGGTGCTCACTCGGGTCGCACCCCGGACCCGAGTCCGGGGTGGGGAGACGGACGGGCGCCGTCCGGTCGATCGGGCCCGATCAGCCCGACTCGCCTCACGAATCCGTCCAGATCGTCTGATCGCGGTCCGGGCCGACGGAGACGATTCGCACCGGGACACCCAGTTGTTCGCCCAGGAACCGGACGTAATCCCGGGCGTTGGGCGGCAAGTCGGACCAGGCCCGGGCCCCGGAGACGTCCTCCGACCAGCCCGGCAACTCCTCGAAGACCGGCCGGCATTGCGCGAGGCGGTCCAGGTGGGCGGGGAAGCTCGGCACGGGACGGCCGGATTGGTCCTCGTAGGCCACGGCCACCTTCAGCCGGTCGATCCCGCTCAGGACGTCGAGCAGCATCACGGCCAGCTCGGTCGCGCCCGAGACCTTCACCGTATACCGTGCCGCCACGGCGTCGAACCAGCCGCACCGACGGGGGCGGCCGGTGACGGTGCCGAACTCCTTGCCGACGCGTCGGATCCGCTCCCCCGTGTCGTCGTGCAGCTCCGTCGGGAAGGGGCCCTCGCCCACCCGGGTCGTGTACGCCTTGACGACGCCGATCCAGCGGTCGACGCGCGACGCCGGGACCCCCGAGCCCGCCCAGACCCCCGCCGCGCTGCTGTTGGAGCTGGTGACGTAGGGGTAGCTGCCGTGGTCGACATCCAGCAGGGAACCCTGGGCCCCCTCGAACAGGAGGCGACTCCCCTCCTCCAGGGAGCGGTGCAGCCGGTCGGTCGCGTCGCCGACGTACGGCTTCATGGCGTCCGCCAGGGCGAGGTACTCCTCGGCGATCGACCGGGCATCCAGGGGGGAGAAATCGGCCAGCAAGGCGGACAGGTAGCGATTCTTGAAGTCGACGGCGCGGCGGACCTGCTCCCGGAACCGGTCGGGGTAATACAGGTCGGCGATCCGGATGCCGTGGGCCCGGCCCACCTTGTCCCGGTAGCAGGGGCCGATGCCCCTCCGGGTGGTGCCGAGCTGCTCGGCGGCCTCGCTGGACTCCTCGGTCAGCCGCTCCTCGACGAGGTGCCAGGGCATGATCACGTGGGCCCGGTCGCTGATGATCAGCCGGCCGGTCACGTCGACCCCCTGCCCGGCGATCCTCCCGATCTCCTCCAGCAGGGTCGGCGGGTGGATCACCAGGCCGTTGCCGAGCACCGAGGTGATGTCGGGCCGCAGCACACCCGAGGGCAGCAGCGAAAGCTTGTAGGTCTTCCCGCCGGTCACCACCGTGTGGCCGGCGTTGGCCCCCCCCTGATAGCGGACCACCATGTCATGCCGGTCGCAAAGGGCGTCGACGATCTTCCCCTTGGCCTCGTCACCCCACTGCAGCCCCACGACGCACGTCGATGGCACGGCCGTTCTCCCGAGAGTCTTCTCGTAACTGTTTTCGGACAAAAGGAATACGATACGGCCGCCGATCGGGCCCGTCAAGACGGCCGGCGGGGTCCGGGGCGCCCCTCCCCGGGTCGATCACCGGCCCATCTGGCGCCGGAACTCGCCGAAGAGGTGCCCGCTGTCGTGCGGCCCGGCCGACGACTCGGGGTGGTACTGCACGGCGAAGACCGGCAGTCGCGTGTGCCGAAGCCCTTCGAGCGTGCCGTCGTAGAGGTTGACGTGGGAGACCTCCACGTCCGGCGGCAGCGAGGCCGCGTCCACGGCGAAGCCGTGGTTCTGGGTCGTGATCTCGACCTTCCCGGTCCGCTCGTCCCGGACCGGGTGGTTCGCCCCCCGGTGGCCGAACTTCAGCTTGAAGGTCTTCGCCCCCAGCGCCTGGCCGAGGAGTTGGTGCCCCAGGCAGATGCCGAAGATCGGGATCCCCCGCTCGTCGCTCGCCAGCCGGACGAGGGAGCGGAGCGACTCGACCGCTTCCCCCAGGGCCCCGGGGTCGCCGGGGCCGTTGGAGAGGAAGATGCCGCCGGGCTCCAGGTCGAGGATCTGCCCGCTCGGGGCGGAGCCGGGGACGATCGTCACGTCGCAGCCGCTCTCGACCAGGAAGCGGGGGATGTTCCGCTTCATCCCGAAGTCCAGGGCGACGACGTGACAACGCCCGCCCTCGGGGACCGGGCCGACCTGGGTCGACCGGAGGACCTCGGCCGTCGGACCCTCGAAGCCCCGCGCCCAGCGAGCGACCCCGGCCGGCATCACGTCCAGGGTCAGGTCCCGGCCGACGAGGCCGGGGCTTTGGCGGGCCTTGTCGACGAGGCTCTCGTCGTCCAGGTCGGCCGTCGAGACGATCCCCTTCATGGCGCCGACTTCCCGGGTTCGGCGGACCAGGGCCCGGGTGTCGATCCCCTGCACGCCGAGGACGCCGTGTCGGGCCATGTAGGCGGACAACTCCTCGTTCGACCGGAAGTTGCTGGCCAGTCGGCTCAGCTCCCGGACGACGAACGCCCGGACCCAGGGGCGGGCGCTCTCCTCGTCCTCGGGATTGACGCCGTAGTTGCCGATGAGCGGGTAGGTCATCGCCACGATCTGGCCGTGGTAGGACGGGTCGGTCAGGATCTCCTGGTAGCCCGTCATGCTCGTGTTGAAGACGACCTCGCCGTCGATCTCCCCGGTCGCGCCGAACGATCGTCCGGTGAAGACCGTGCCGTCTTCCAAGGCCAGTTTCGCGATGCCCATCTCCGTCTCGACGCTCCCCGGCTGGCATTCGAAGGCTAGGTGATACGCTGCGGTCGGATCCGGCCCATCGTAGCAGGCTTCGGACCCGGGAGGCCAGGGGAGTTGGGCCGGGGACGGGCCGGTCGCCATCCCCCCCTCGGCGACGCGACCCCGCCGATCAGCCCCGGCTCACCGAGATCGTCCCCTCATCCCTCCCCGACCCGAGCAGCAGGAGCACGCCGAGCATCTGGCAGGCCAGCCCCGCCGCCGCGAGACTAGTCACCGTCCCGGAGCCGAGGCCAGGCTCCCGGAGGATCCAGGCCCCGATCGGCCGGAAGGCTTCCATCGGCACGAGGACGACCCCCGGCGAGGGCCCCGAGGCGGCGAGCAGGGCCACTCCGAGGGCCGCCCGGGCACAGCGCCGGATTCGAATCGGCGCCAGCAGGAGCGTCCGGCTCCTCGACCGCCGATCGCCCCGGAGCCGGGCCAGATCCTGCAACGCCCCGGCCTCGACCCGTCGGGCCTTCCTCGCCCCCTCGATCGCCCAGGGCAGCAGCGCGACCGCCGTCCCCCAGGAGGCGAGCAGCCAGGGGGCCCGGTGCGGGTCGAACCCCCGCCCCCCCCCCGGGATCCCCGTCGGGACGGGGATCGACCCCGAGACGGCCCCGACGACCTCGACCAGCCCGATCAGCCCCAGCCCGATCGCCAGCGGGGGCATCACCTCCACGACCGCGGAGGCCGATCTCGCCCACCGGCCCGACGAGAGCGGCCAGGCCGTCAGCATCGCCAGGACGCTCGCCGCCGCACCCAGCGCCGCCGAGCACCCGACGGGCAGTGCGAGATCCCGGATCGGGACCGCGCCCCCGGATCCGCCGATCGAGCCGAAGACCGCCAGCGCCGGGGCCAGACAGACCAGCAGCCAGGCCCCGAACCATGCCGCCGCGGCCGCCCGGAGGAGCCGCCCCCCCCGGTCGACCGGCCCGGGAGGCGGCCGATCCGGCGGATCCGACGTCCCCAGGGCGTCGGGCCCTCCCCATCGGACCAGGACCGACCGGGCCAGCCCGGCGAGGAGCAGCCCGAGGCAGGCCAGGGCGACCGCCCGGGGCCAGTCCAGGCGGGAGGACATCCAGGTCGAGGCGACGACCTGCGCACCCAGCGTCCGCCGCAAGCCGAGAATGATCGGCGCCCCCGGCTCGATCAGGACGACCGCGAAGGCCGAGGCCGCCGCCCTCGCCACCGTCGGCCGGACCAGGGGCCAGGTCGACGACCGCCAGATCCGGCCACGACTCGCGCCGGAGAATGCCGAGACGAGCAACCAGTCCCCCCGGATGCGGCCCAGCCCCCGGGCCGTCCACCAGGCGACCCAGGCCGAGGCGAACCCGAATTGCGATAGGACCAACCCGAACCACCGCCAGGCCTCCCCGCCCCGGCGATCGACCGCCCCCGGCCCATCCCCCGCGATCCCCAGCACGATCGGGGCCAGCAGCACGACGCCGACGGCCGAGAAGCCCGGATGGCATCCGGCCGCCAGCCGGACGAGGACCATCGCCGCCCCCCGGCGACGGCCGACCCCGGCCCGGACGACCCGACCGATCGACACCCCGACGACCGTCCCCAGCCCGACCGACCCGACCGCCGCCGCCACGCTGTTCCGGGCGCAGGTGAGGACGAACGGGTCGGAGAGCGTCAGGCCCCAAGGGACGACCGAGACACGGCCCCCCCCCGAGGGCCCGAACTCGGCGACCGGCCCCGTCGCCAGGCCGACCAATGGTCCGAGGATCAGGGAGACGGCGAGCAACACGCCCAGGCCCCTGGAGATCCGGATCATCGCCCCCCCCGGTTCGTCACGACGCCGGCTCCGCGGCCCTCGGGCCGGTCGCGTACCGGCCGAGCAGCACGACGACGTGCTCGGGGGAGACGGCCACGGTCAGCGACTGCCCCTCCCGGAGTTCCGGCGCCTGGGGATGCAGGGCCGAGGCGACCAGCGGCCATTCCCCCGGCCCCCGCAGCTCGATCGACCGCAACGGACCCTGGAACGATTGCCGCTCGACCGTCGCGGTGAACCGGTTCGCGTCGGCCGGCAGGCTCGGGCCGAGCCGGATCGACTCGGGCCGGATGGCGACCGTCACCGGGGTCCCGGGCGGCGGCTCCCCCCTCGTCGACAGCCGGCCGACGAGCCGGCCGATGGTCGTCCTCACGAACAGCTCGCCGCCGGTCGATGCGCCGGCCACCTGCCCCTGCAGCAGGTTCGTCGGGCCGAGCAATTGAGCGACGAAGGCGTCGGCCGGGGCCTCGTAGACCTCGACCGGGGCGCCGACCTGGACCACCTTCCCCAGGTCCATGATCGCCAGGCGGTCGGTGAGGGCGAGGGCGTCGTCCCGGTGGTGGGTGAGGAGGACCACCGTCCGGGCCGATTCGACCCGGAGCCTCCTGAGATCCTCCCGGAAGGCGGGGCGATTGCGGGGGTCGAGCAGGCCGGTCGGCTCGTCGAGGATGAGGAGGTCGGGGTCGTCGACGATCGCCCTCGACAGCTCGGCCCGGCGGCGCTGGAGGTCGTCTAGGTCGCCGGGCTTGCGGTCGGCGATCGCCTCGATGCCGATCGAGCCCAGCGCCTCCTCGACCTTCTTCCGGCGTTCCTTCCGGGGCACGCCCCTCCCCTTCATGCCGTACGCGACGTTCTCGGCGATCGACAGGTGGGGCCAGAGGGCCTCCCCCTGGCTGAGCAGGCCGAACCCCCGATCGACGGGGCGGGTCGATTGCACCAGCCGGTCATCCAGGAAGATCTCGCCTCGATCGGGCGACTCCAGGCCGACGATCAGCCGGGCGAGGGTCGACTTGCCCGCGCCGGGAGGGCCGAGCACGGCGAGCCACTCGCCCCCCCGGGCGTCGAGGCTCACCTCGTCCACCGCGGCGACCCGGTCGTACCGCTTCACCAGCCCTTCGCAGAGGAGCCGGCTCATCACGACTCACCCCCACCCGACGGCCCGGGCCGGACGACCCTCGCGTAACGCTGGCGGGCCCAGGCCGTCCACTCGGCCCGGAGCCAGGGGAGGAACTGCGCCTCGTCGAGCATCCGGCCGTCGGCGACCCTGGCCAGCTCGATCAGGGTGGCGCGATCGATCGGCCTCGCCGGGCGTCCCCAGGAGTCGAGCAGCCAGCCCCTCGCCTCTTCGTCGTCGACCAGCGCCCCGGCGAGGGTCCCCAGCAATGAACGACGCGTCGGATCCGATCGGAGCGCCTGGATCGAGGCCGGGGGCCATGGCGGCGGCTCGACCAGCTCGGCCCGGAGCGCCCCCGGGTCGGGCGACCGCCCGACCGCATCCCAGGCGTCCCTCAATTCCGGGGCCGCGTCGATGACCGTCGCGCCGATCAGCTCCGCCTGCAGGACAACCAGGCCCGGCTCGATCGCCTCGACCGGCGACGGGCCCGGTCCCGGCCCCCCGGCCAAGGCAGCCACGGCCGCCAGGAACCGGGGGGCGTCCGGGTGGTCCGACCCGGCGGGGAGGGCGGCCCAACCCCCGGCCTCGATCCCCGGTTGCGGATCCGGCCGTGCCGCCCCGCGTCCGAGAAGGAGTGCATAGCCCCGGGCCCAGTCCCCCCGCCCCAGGACCTCCGAGGCCGACCACCCCGCCCCCGGGTCGATCCGAGGGTCGGCGGACGCGAAGGGGATCCCGGGCCGGTCCTCGCCGGGGCCCGCATCCCCGTCGCCCTCGACCCGGGGCGCCCACACCCACCCGTCCCCGGGATCGGCGAGCAGGCCCCGGCGATCGAGCGACCTGAGCGTCGGCCCGTGCCAGCCGAGCAGGACGTCGACGCCCGACCCGGGGCCGATCACCCGGCCCGGGTCGTCCCAGGGGTCGAGCCGGAGCCACCGGACCGGCGAGGAGAACGCCTCGCCCTCGGCCAGGAGCCGGGACCGGACGGCCCGGCAGGTCGGCCGATCCCAGGTCGTGGCGACGACCAGCGCCCGATCGTCGGAGCACCCCGGGCCGGCCAGGATGCCCGAGGCGATCGCCGAGATCAGGGTTCGGGCTCCAGATCGGGTCACGTGCGGAAAATCCGATGCGTTCGTCGAGCTTCGGGGGTCCCCGTCGAGGGGGCGGGAGGGCCCCTCCACGTGGGGGATCGGTGCCGGGATTCGTGGGGGCGAGGCGGCTCAGTCCTCGCTGTGCCCGTCCCGAGGGGCGGCGGCGTCGAGGACGGCTTCGAGCGTCAGCGTCTCCTCGCCACGCCTGACTTCGATCGCGACCGTGTCGCCAGGCTTGGAGGTGGTCAGCCCTTCCATGAAGTCGTAGATCGTGCCGACCGGCGCGCCGCCGAAGCCGACGATCACGTCGCCCCCCTTGAGGCCCGCCTTCTCGGCGGCGCTGCCCTCCCGGACGCCGTTGAGGCGGACGCCCTCGACGCTGTCGTCGTAGTCGGGGATCGTCCCCAGCGAGGCCGAGGATCCGGCCACCCTCGGCTGGGGCTCGGGCTCGTCGCCGGCCACAAATGCCGGCCGCTGGGGCCGCCGGGCCACGTCGAGCAGCAGGACCTCGGCGAAGTCGGCGATCCGGGCCATCCCCTCGAAGTTCACCTTCTCCACGTCGTCGCTCGGCCGGTGATAGTCGCGGTGGGTGCCGGTGAAGAGGAAGGCGACCGGGACGCCCTTCTCGTGGAAGGAGGCGTGGTCGCTGTTGCCCGCGACCTGGGCATTGGGCCGGATCGACAGGTCGTACGAGGGGCCGGCGGCGGTCACCAGCTCCCGGAACCCCGGCGTGCTGTCGACGCCGAAGACGGTCAGCGTCCGCTCCTCGTTCAGGCGGCCGACCATGTCGAAGTTGAACATGAACGCCGTCTGATCGATCGGGTAGAGCGGCTGCTCCTCGACGTAATACCGCGAGCCGAGCAGCCCCCGCTCCTCGGCCGAGTAGGCCATGAAGACCACCCGGCGGGGCAGGGGGTCGGGCCTGGAGGCGAGCCGTCGGGCCAGCTCCAGCATCATCGCCGTCCCCGAGGCGTTGTCGTCGGCCCCGTTGTGGATCTCCCGGGAGAACGGGGCGAGCGAGCCCATGCCGCCGCTGCCGAGGTGGTCGTAGTGGGCGCCGATGACGACCGTCTCGTCGGCCAGGGGCCCGGAGCCCTCCAGCACCCCGATCACGTTCTTCGCCGTGATCTTCGGCTGCTCGACCCGGATCCGGGCGTCGAGCGTGACGCCTTCCAGCGCCAGGCTCGACGGCGACAGCTCCTCCCCGCCGGCGATCCGCTCCTCCAGCTCGTCGAGCGTCGGCGCCCCGGCCGCCCCCAGGATCGAGTCGACGAAGGCCCGCTTGGCCATGACGAAGGGGACGGTCGTGTACCGCTCGGTGCCCGCCGAGGTGAACTGCAGCAGCTCGTCCTGCTCCTCGGCGCTGCCCGAGTCGTTGACCAGCAGCACCAGCCTCGCCCCGTGCCGGAAGGCGTTGACGGCCTTGTGCTCGAAGGTGGCGGCGTCGGGGGGCCGGGGGCCGTCGGCGGCGAAGGGGCTGCCCGGCACGTCGTATTTCGGGGCGCGTCGGAGGACGATGACGGCCTTGCCCTCGACGTCCAGCCCGTCGTAATCGTCATAGGAGAATTCGGCGTCCTCGTCGGTGGTGATCCCGTACCCGGCGAAGGCGATCGGCAGATCTTCGGCGTCGCCGCCGCCGCCGATGGAGAGGGGCATGAAATCGCGCCGGAGCTGGCCGTCGATCGCCTCACCGCCCTCGGCGTCGACCTCGACGCCGAGATCCTGTCCGCTGCCGAGCTTCGGCGACCCGGTGATCTCGAACGGCTGGAAGTAGCCGTCGAGCCCAGGGGCGGTGCCCAGGTCGAGGCCCTCGAACACCTGCGCGATGTAGTCGGCCGATCGTTCGATGCCGCTCGACCCGAGGGCCCGGCCCCCCTGGGCGTCGTCGGCGAGGAAGGCGACGTCGGCCTGGAGCCGGGCGAGGGCGGGCTCCGCGGCCGGCCCCTCGGCCGGGAGGGCGGGCGAGGTGGCCGTGAGGGCCAGGGCGAACGCGAGGGCAGGGGCCCGGGTCGGCAGTCGGCGGGGCGGGTGCATCGGCCGGGTTCCATCGGGGCGGGTGGTCTCGATCGGGCGTCCCCCGGATTGTCGGCCGACCGAGTCTCGACCGTCAAGGGACCTGCCCCGATCGCCCGGGCCCCGGGGAACGATCGGCCGATGCGGGGCGTCCAACCCCCGAGGGCCGGCCCGTCGGCATCGGGCTGTGTCGACCCTGCCGGTCACGACGGCCGGCGGCCGTCCGGTCGTCCCGGTCGGTTTGACCGGGCCCGGAATTGCCCCTAAAATTAGCGAGAGATTGCTCTTTCGGACGCTCCCCTCTGCTCGCGATCCGGCCCCACCACCCCCGGGATCGCCGCACCCCAAGTCGAAATCCGGACGATTCCCCAGCACCAGCGGACAGCCTGGACCGGCCACCTCCGAGGATCCGGCCCGGCCGGCGGGAGATTTCATCCATGGCATCTGCCAACGACTCGCAGGGACTGAAGATCGCCGTGGCGATCTTCGTCTCGCTGACCGTGATCCTGGCCGTGACGTCGTACTTCATGTATTCGGAGTACAGCAAGGCGTCCGAGCAGCTCGAAGCCGCCCGGGGCGAGGCCAGCCAGGCCAACCAGAAGGCCAGCCAGGCCAACACCAACCTGCTGACCCTCCGCGACCGGGCGGGCTATTCCAACCTCAGCGACGCCAACCAGATCCAGCAGCAGATCGACGCCGACCAGCAGGCGCTGCTCGAATCGCTGACCAACGAGCTCACCCAGGCCAACCAGACGATCTCCGAGGCCCAGCAGGCCGGCGCCACCGGCCCCGAGGTCGCCCGCTACCGGGAGAACCTGACCGGGCTGATCGGGACCTTCACCGACGAGTCGACCCAGAACCCCACCCTCAAGGGGTCGCTGGCCACCCTCTCGGCCATGACCGCCAACCAGGCCCGCCTCTCCACCGCACTGGCCTCCGACCTCGTCCGGGTCCGCCGGGAGCTGGAGAACACCAACAACGTCAACCAGGCCGAGCTGACCACGCAGCAGCAGGCCGCCCAGCAGGCCCAGGCCGACCTGTCGGGCGAGCACACCAAGTATGAGGACATCTTCGACCAGCAACGCACCCAGGTCGACACCCTCACCACCCAGCTCGCCCAGCTGAGGGCCGAGTACGACTCGCTGAGCAACCAGCTCAACTCCCAGAAGAACGAGTACGAGAACCGGCTCACCGAGATGCTGGCCAGCCTCAACGACTTCCGGACGAGGGCCGAGAAGGATGAGGTGGTGCTCGACCAGGCCGACGGCTACGTCACCTCCGTCGACTACTCCGCCCGTCGCGTCCGGCTCAACGTCACCCGGAGCATGGGCGCCCGCCCCCAGATGATCCTCGCCGTCTTCGACGCCGACGCCCCCGGCCTGCCGACCGACAAGCCCAAGGCCCGGATCAAGCTGCTCCAGGTCAACGAGCGCGACAGCGTCGCCTCCATCGAGGAGGAGTTCAACAAGACCAACCCCATCCGGTCCGGCGACCAGGCCTACTCCGCCGCCTGGAGCCCCAACGAGCCCCAGCGGTTCGCCCTGATCGGCAAGATCGACATGAACCGCGACGGCGTCGACGACCGCGACGACCTGAAGCGCCTCATCAACGCCGCCGGGGGCGTGGTCGACTACGACATCCCCGAGCCCGGCGCCGGCCAGGAGCAGGGTGAGCTGAACGCCCGGATCAGCTACTACATCATCGACGAGCGCGACCCGCTCCGCACCCCCTCCAACGCCCGGGCCGTCCAGCAGATGACCCTGGCCGAGCAGGAGTTCGCCCAGCGTCGGACCGAGGTCATCGAGCAGGCCCGGCGCTACGGCATCCGGCCCCTGCCGGTCGAGCGGCTGCTCGCCTCGCTCGGCTACTCCTTCGGCATGACGATCCCCGGCACCGTCGAGGCCGCCGACGCCAAGGCGATCGAGAGCCTGCTCAACCCCGGCGGCATGAGGGCCCCCGCCCCCGGCTCCGACGAGTTCGAGCAGAGCCGACAGGAAGCCGAGCAGTCCCAGCCCTCCGGCTCCCCCTTCTGACCGGCCCTCCCGGTACTCGCGAGCGACTCCCCCGCCCCGGGGCCAGGCCATCCGACCTGGTCCCGGGGCGTTCTCGTTCGAGGGGGTGCGGGCGTCTCGCGGATCGGCGGGGGACGCCTCAGCCGACGACCCGACGCGCCACTTCTCCCTCATTCAGGGTCGCCCGCTCGGGCCTCCCCTTGTGGAGGAAGACGAGGCGGTCGGGGTCGAGGCCCATCAGGTGCAGGAAGGTGGCATGCAGGTCGTGGACGTGGGTGCGGTCCTCGATCGCGTGCAGGCCGAACTCGTCGGTCTGGCCGATCACGCGACCGCCCTGCAACCCGGCCCCCGCCATCCACATCGTGAAGCCGTAGGGGTTGTGGTCGCGACCGTCCCCCTTCTCGGACATCGGCGTGCGGCCGAACTCGCCCCCCCAGACCACGAGCGTCTGGTCGAGCAGTCCGCGACGCTTCAGATCCTTCAGGAGCCCGGCGATGGGCAGATCCATCGACCGGCAATTCTCCTCGTGGTTCTTCTCGATCCCCGAGTGGGCGTCCCACTTGCTCCCGGCGCCGTGGTAGAGCTGGATGAACCGGACGCCCCGCTCCACCAGCCTCCGGGCCAGCAGGCAGTTGCGGCCGAAGGTGGCGGTCTCCTCGCGGTCGAGGCCGTAGAGCCGCCGCGTCTCCTCGGTCTCGGCGGAGAGGTCGACCGCCTCGGGCGCCTCGGCCTGCATCCGGAAGGCCAGCTCGTAGGAGGCGATCCGGGCATCCAGCTCGCTCTGATCGGGCCGGGCCTCGGCGTGTCGGCGATTGAGCCGGGAGAGCAGGTCGAGCTTGCGGCGCTGCCGGGCGTCGTCGACCCCCTCGGGAGCGTGGAGATCGGGGATCGGCTCCTCCCCGCCGCTGAGCTTGGTCCCCTGGTAGACGGCCGGCATGAAGCCGGTCCCCCAGTTCCGGGGGCCCCCGGCGACGGTCGCCCGCTCGTTGTCCTGCAGGACGACGTAGGCGGGGAGGTTCTCGTTCTCGGTCCCGAGCCCATAGGTGACCCAGCTCCCCAGGCTCGGTCGGCCCCCCCGGATCGAGCCGGTGTTCATCTGGCAGACGCCATTGACGTGGTTCAGGCCGTCGGAGATGCACGACCGGACCACGACCAGGTCATCCGCGCACTCGCCGATGTGGGGCAGCCAGTCGGACACCCACATGCCGCACTCGCCGCGTCGCGTCCATTTGCGGCGGGATTCGAGCAGGGGAGATTCCATCTCCCCCATCGGCAGGATCACCCGCTTGATGCTCGACGGGAGGGGCTGACCGGCGAGGCGGTTGACCTCCGGCTTGGGGTCGAACGTGTCGAGCTGGCTGGGGCCCCCTTCCATGAACAGGAAGATGATGCTCTTGGCCCCTTCGGGACGGGTCCAGGCCTCGGGGTCGGGCACCAGCTCCGGGCCATCGGCCCGGGCCGAGCCGTTGCCCAAGAGGTAGGACAACCCGAGCGCCCCGAACCCGGCGCCCCCCCGGAGCAGCATCTCGCGGCGGGTCGGGGCGTCGACCCGGTGGGGGATCGGCGAACGGTTCGGATCGAAGGGGATGCTCATCGGCCGTCCTCTCGGGTTCGATGGGTCCGGGTCCCCGTCCCGTCAGTCGACGTACAGGAACTCGCTCGCGTTGAGCAGGACGTGACAGAAGTCCACCCAGGCCGTCCGCTCGGCCTCCGGTAGGCCCGTGCCAACCCCCACCTCGTCGCCGCAAGGCGGGGCGGCGGCGAGGCGATCGCCGGCATCCCGGCCGCCGACGAAGGCGAGGGCGGCCGTCACTTCCTCCCGGGCGGGAGGGCGGGCGAAGGCGAGGCGGAAGGCCAGGCCGACCCGGGCCTCGGCGTCGAGCGTGGCGTCCTCGAACAGCCGGTCGGTGAAGGCCCTGGCCCGGTCCAGCGTCCAGGAGCCGTTGATCATCAACAGCGATTGGGTGGGCGCCGTGGTCACGTTCCGCTGAGCGGTGCTGAGGTAGCCGTCGGCCACGTCGAAGGCGCCCAGCAGCGGGTCCTTCGTGTTGCGGAGGAACCGGGTGTAGACGGCCCGCCGGGGCGCCTCGGGCGTGACGCTCGGCCCCCCCATTTCCGGGTCCAGCTCGCCGCTGACGGCGAGCATGGCGTCCCAGATCGGCTCGGCCTCGAGCCGGTGGGATGGCATCATCCAGAGCAGGGCGTTGTCCGGGTCGATCGCCTTGCAGGCGGTGAGGTCCTCCCGGGAGGACGCCTGGCGGTAGGTCGCCGAGGTCATCATCAGGCGGTGGATCGACTTGAGGCTCCAGCCCTCCTCGATCAGCGTCGTCGCCAGCCAGTCGAGCAGCTCGGGGTGGGAGGGGGCCTCCCCCAGCCGGCCGAAGTCGCTGGTCGTGGGCACGATTCCCCGGCCGAAATGCCCCTGCCAGAGGCGATTGACCATCACCCGGGGAACGAGTGGGTTCGACGTGTCGGTCAGCCAGGCAGCCAGCGCCGTCCGCCGTCCGGTCGAGGACGGCCACCCCCGGGGCGGGTTGATGGCGTCGGGCGCGGGGTCGAGGATGGACAGGATGCCCGGCTCGATCTCCTCGGCGCCGCGGTCCCCCGGGATGACCGTCGGCGGGGCCTCGGCCGAGACGTCGCCGATCGCCTCGACGTCCGGATCGTCGGGCCGGATCGCGTCGAATCGCCCCAGTTCGGCGACGAGCCGCTCCCAGCGCAGCTTCTCGTCCTCGAGCTTCGAGGGGACCTTGTCGTACTCCATCGCCACCTGCCGGAAGGCGAGCGTGGCGAGCTGGGTCTCCCGTGGTGACAGGTCGCCCGCCGAGGCCTCTCGGGCGGCGAGCAGCGTCTGCATCTCGGGCTGGAACTTCGTGACCGCGTCCCGCTCGGCCTGCTCCCGGTATCGCCGCTCGATCTCGCCGATCTCGGCCCGGAGGTCGGCGGTCAGGGCCTCCCAGGAGGCCCGACGCTCGGCCGCGCCGGTCCCCGGCGCGGGGGGGCGGACGGTGGCGTCGTCCAGGGGGATGACGGCGGCGAAGTACGAGCGGAGCCGGTAGTAGTCGCGCTGGAGGATCGGGTCATATTTGTGGTCGTGGCACTTCGCGCAGCCCATGCCGAGACCGAGGAAGGCGTCGGCCGTCACGTCGGTGATGTCGTCGAGGATGCCGTCCCACTGCCCCTGGACGTCCCGCTGGTTCGACTCGTAGACCCAGAGCCTCAGGTAGCCGGTGGCCACCCGCCCGATCGGCCGCTCGGGGTACAGCTCATCCCCGGCGATTTGCTGGCGGACGAACTCGTCATAGGGCAGGTCCCGGTTCAGGGCGTCGATGACGTAATCCCGATACCGCCAGGCGAACGGGCGGAACTCGTCGGCCCGGTAGCCGTTGGACTCGGCGAACCGCACCAGGTCCAGCCAGTGCCTGCCCCAGCGTTCGCCGTATCGGGGCGATTCGAGCAGCCGGTCGACGAGTCGATCGAACGCCTCGGGAGACTCGTCTGCGAGGAAGGCGTCTACCTCCTCGGGGGTCGGCGGCAGGCCGTGCAGGTCGAACGTCGCCCGTCGGATCAACGTCCGCTTGTCGGCTTCCGGGGCCGGCCGGAGTCCGGCCCGGCCCAGGCGATCGGAGACGAAGCGGTCGATCGGGTTCCGGGACCATCCCCCGTCCTCGACGGCCGGCGGCTCGAACCTCCCCACCGGCTGGAAGGCCCAGTACTCCCGATCGTCCCGGGAGAACGAGCCCGGCTCGTCGCGGACAACCTCGGCATGCTCCTGCCCCGGCCAGGGGGCCCCTAGCTCGACCCATCGGGCGATCGCCTCGACCTCCTCCTCCGCCAGCGGGCCCTCGGGGGGCATCTCGAGCCCCTCGTAGCGGACTGCCTCGACGATCAGGCTCTCCGCCGTGCTCCCCGGCACGACGGCCGGCCCGAAGCCCCCCCCGGCGAGCATGGCCGCGCGGGAGTCCAGCCTCAGATCCCCCTTCTGCCGTTCCTCGCCGTGGCACCGCTGGCACCGCTCGACCAGGACCGGGCGGACCCGGGACTCGAACAGGGCCATCGCCTCCCGATGTTGCGCCTCCTCGACCGGCGAGGGCCCCGCGAGGACGAACCCCGGGGCCATCCCGAGGGTCATCAACGGTGCGAGGCTCGCGGCCAGGCTGCGGCGGAGGGCCTTTGTCATCGACGATCCCCTCGAATCGCTCGACCTCGGATCGCGTCCCGGGATTCTCCCACAATGGTTCAAGGCTATCAGAACGGGACCCCCGATGCGATCCATTCCTGTCCTTTCCCCTGATCGATCCGCCCTCCTCGGTCCCGCCCCGGCCCGCAGGCCCGGCCGACCCCCCGCCGGGCGACCCCTCGCCCCGGCCGGATCCGGCCTGGATTTCGCACCCCGGATCGGATAGGATTGTTGCTCCTCCATTGAGAATCGGCCCTCACCGATCAATCCTCGCCGACTTCCCGGCCCGCACCGACCCGGTCGCGAGGATTCTCCCGACTGCCGATCCGCTCCGACGGCCGAATCGCCCCGAGACGCACCCGTAGCTCAATTGGATAGAGCATCAGTCTTCGGAACTGAGGGTTGCAGGTTCGAGTCCTGCCGGGTGTACTTCCGCCACGTCCCTCCAAAGCCCGACTCTCACAAGGGCTTGCGTCAACCTGATGCCGAATCTTCCGGCCGCGAATCTCGCCGGGAGCCGCCACGAGTTGCCCCCGCCCGTCTCCTGACTGCTACCGCCAGTGCTACCGCTGACGACGGGGCCGGACCCGATCTGAGCGAACTCATAGACGCCTGGCCGACGCTGTCCGAGGCGATCCGGGCCGGCATCCTGGCGATGGCCGGGGCCTCCTCGGGCGGACGGAGGGACCGGTAAGCCGCTCAAGCGCGCCTGACCCCGAGACCATCCGAGCCCTCCTCGAAGCCCTCCGGGCGGGGAGCTTCCCCGGGCCCGCCTGCCGGGCCGCCGGGATCAGCCGGAGCACCCTTCGACGATGGCTGGTACGGGGACGCTCGAGGGACGAGCACGACGCCCCCTATCGGGCCTTCCGACGGGACTATCGGGCCGCGGTCGCCTCGGCCGAGATCGCGGCGTTGGACTCGATCCGCCGCGCCGGGTCCGAGGGCATCCCCGGCTCCTGGCAGGCCAGCGCCTGGCTCCTGGAGCGCCGGTTCCCGGCCCGATGGCGGAGGAAGGACCGGGCGCCGGACCCGTCGCCACCGAAGCCCCTCTCGCAGATGACCGACGCGGAGCTCGAGGCTTACTGCGGTCGCCTCGCCCTGCTCGACGAGCCGCGACGGTGACTCCTCCTCCCCTCGCCGGTGAGCCCGATCCATGCCACGACCCACCAAGTTCAGCCCAGAGGTCGGCGAGGAGTTCCTCCGCCTCCTTGCCGGAGGGCGGTCCCGGAGCGAGGCGACCGACGCAGTCGGCATCGGCCGACGGACTCTCCAGGACTGGCTCCGACGAGGCCGGGAAGGAGAGCCGACCTTCGCGGCCTGGGCCGAGCGGGTCGATCGGGTGGCGGCGCTGCGTCGCCGGGAGCGGCTCCGGGCGTCCTGGGATCGCTACGAGGCCGAGTCGAAGGAGCGATGGACGCGGTTCAAGCGGGCTCGGGAGGAGTACTGGAAGGAACGGCTCGGGCTGCTCGGGTTCTGGAGCCGTCGCCTGGCGTGGCTGGCGGCGCGGGGGAAGTGGGAGGCCTACCGCCGGACGATCGAGCGGCTCAAGGCCGAGAATTTCCGCACCGTTGCCACACCATAATAAGGGAAACCTGTCGGGCGATCAGGGCGGCCGACCGAGCCTCGACACGCCGGGTCGGCTGGTCGCCCTGTCCTGGGGGATTGTCGAGGGCCTGTCCCGGGACCAGGCGGTGGAGGTGTCCGGCACCAGGAAGCGGACCTCGCAATGCTGGATCAAGGCGGGTCGAGCCGGCGACCCCCGCTATGTCGGGCTGGCCGAGGCGGTCGCGACGGCAGAGCGGCGGGCCGACTGAGGTCGGGAGATCGCCCCGACCTTCAGGGAGCAGTTCCGACGCCGGGTGGATCTTACGCCGCCATCCCGCCTGAAACCGAGGGAGAACGGAATGGAGGGTGCCAGGACCGGGGGCGTCGGGGTTTCGGCGCCAGCCATTCCACAGAACGGGAAAGGAACTGGTGGGCGCCGGTGCTAGAACGGGGGGCCCGAAGGGGGCCGACTTCGGGGGGTGGTTCTGGCGTCGCGTTTCGCTGAGAGCAGCGGAAAGAACAGGGGGTATCGGTGCCGAAACCGATCCGGACGAGTACGCCCCGAGCCGACGGGGTTTGTGTCGCCCTCTCTGGAGGGCCGGGCGTTATGATCACCGGGGGAGCGGGTCCACGGCCTGCAATGACCGTTTCTTCAGATTTGAGTCCTCTGCCCCAGGTGACGCAGCCCGTCGTCCAGTCCGGCAAGCCGCTTTATGCGCATGGGCCCGGCACGACCCCGGCCGGCCCCACGACCGGACCGCCCTCCGGCCGTCCCGAGATCCACGAATCGGGGACGTCCTGCCCCAGATGACGCCGCCGGCTATCTGTTTGTCGAAGTCAAGGCCCATCCGGAAAATCCAGGATAATTTATGGGACGGCCGGGCTCGTACTCCCACGAGGTCAGCAAGCCATCGCCAGGAGGCAGGCACATCGCTGGCCTCATGAGTCGCAGGTTGCGGCCGCCATTAACCGTTATTATCTTTGGACTTGCGTAGCACGATGACGCCCCCGCCTTGGCCTCCCGCCGACCCGACCATCGACGGTCGGTGGGGATGGGGCCGTGGCCGGGGGGAGCCGAGCGGATCACGCCGCCGGGGGCTCGCGGGTCGGACGAGCACCACGGGCACCCTCCCAATTTCGGGATTCGTGAAGCCGATTTCGACGAACGCCGGCGGATCTGCGACCATGACAGTGGTTCGCGGGCGAGTCGCTCCGACCATCGTCATTACGGAGGTGGCCCGTCATGGATGCTGCCTCGGCTCGGGCATGGATCCTGGCACGCAGGGGATTCTCTCTGTCGTGACGGTCGTTGCGAGACCTCGCCTTTCCGAACTCGAGGCGGACGATACGCATGGCCCGGACAGGGCTTCGTCTGAGGCGGCACAGACCAGGAGGCCGTGTCGGGGCCCCTGCGACAATACTGCTTCGACGGCCACGCGGGCGATTTCCCGGAGGCGGATCTCCGGCCGGACCATCCTCCACGCCTTCGGCTTGCCGCACGAGGCCACCGTCCCGGTTCCGACCGGCCGCCCGGTCCGGATCACCCGGGGATCGCCCGTGACGACGATCTTCTGACTCTCAGGATGGTCCCGAACCCATGAGGGACGCCCGCATGCGCCATCGCGATCGATTCCTGGAGATCTGGCTCCTGCCGGGTTTGGCGCTCGCGGTCGGGTTCGTCCCCCGGGGCGACGAGGAGTCGCCACCTGACCGGCCGTTCGGGGTCGAGCGACGCGTCCCGTGGACGACATCGAGGCTCGTCGGCTCCCCCGAGCCGCCGCCTCCCTTCCGGCTCGATCGGGTCTTCCCCCACATCGCCTTCCAGGGGCCGGTCTGCATCGCCCAGGAGCCGGGGGCCAACCGGCTGTGGGTGGCCGAGAACCGCGGAAAGGTCTTCAGCCTCTCCATCGACGACCCCGACGTCCGGGAGCCCGACCTCGTCCTCGATCTCAGTGCCGAGCGGACGATCTACGCCTTCTCCTACCACCCGGCCTACGAGGAGAACGGCGAAATCTTCATCTTCAGCCCGACCCCCATGGACGGCTCGGCCGAATCGGCGATGAGCCGCGTCTCGCGCTTCCGGGTTGATCCGGACGGCTCGGGGACGGTCCTCCGCGACTCGGAGCAGGTCATCATCGAGTGGCCGGCCGGCGGCCACAACGGCGGCGAGGCGATCTTCGGCCCCGACGGCTACCTCTACATCGGCACGGGCGACGGGTCGGGCGGCTCCGACGTGGACGACACAGGGCAGGGCGTAGACGACCTCCTCTCGGTCATCATGAGGATCGACGTCGATCGCCCGGACCCCGGCCGCAACTACGCGATCCCCCACGACAACCCGTTCGTCGAACATCCCGGCGCCCGGCCCGAGATCTGGGCCTTCGGCTTCCGCAACCCCTGGAGGATGAGCTTCGACCCCGAAACCGGCCGGCTCTGGGTCGGCGACGTCGGCCAGGATCTCTGGGAGATGATCTGGGAGGTCCGCAAAGGCGGCAATTACGGCTGGAGCGTCCAGGAGGGGAGCCATCCCTTCCATCCGCACAAAAGGGCCGGGCCCGGCCCGATCCTCCCCCCGGTCGTCGAGCACCACCACGCCGAGTGCCGCTCCATCACCGGCGGGTACGTGTACCACGGGGACCGCTTCCCCGAGTTGCGCGGGGCCTACATCTACGGCGACTATCAGTACGGCAAGATCTGGGGCCTCCGCGACGAAGGCCGGCACGTCACCTGGCACGACGAGTTGGCCGACACGGCCGTCTTCATCGCCAGCTTCGCCGTCACGAGGGACGGCGAGATCCTGGCGGTCGATAACACCACCGGCTTCATCCACGCCCTGCGCCGATCGTCCCCCGGCACCGCGTCCGCCACCTTCCCCCGGACCCTCGGCGAGACCGGCCTGTTCGCCTCCGTCCCCGACCAGGAGCCGGCGCCCGGGGTGATCCCCTACTCGGTGAACGCCCCGCAGTGGGCCGACGGCGCCCTCGCGGATCGCCTGCTTGCCCTGCCCGATGACGCCCAGATCTCCGACGCCGACTCCTGGGGCTATCCCGACGGCATGGTCGCCGTCCAGACGCTCTCCCTCGATCTGGAGGCGGGCGAGCCGAGTTCCCGGACACCGATCGAGACGCGCATCCTCCTCAAGCAGGATGATCACTGGATGGGCTACTCCTACCTCTGGGACGATGCCCGGTCCGAGGCGACGCTCGTCGGCAGGGATGGGGCGGAGCGTCTCCTCTCCGTCGCCGACCCGGCCGCCCCCGGCGGCATCCGACAGCAAACCTGGCGCGTCCCCGCCCGCGAGGAGTGCATGTTCTGCCACTCCCGGGCGGCTGGGTTCGTCCTCGGCCTGAAGACGTCGCAGTTGAACCGGCAGCACGACTACGGCGGGGTCGCTGACAATCAGCTCCGGGCCCTCGATCACATCGGCATCTTCAAGGCCCCGCTCGCGAGCGATCCGGGCTCGCTCCCCCGGTTCGTCGACCCCTACGACGAGCATGCGGACCTCGACGACCGCGCCCGGACCTATCTCCACGTCAATTGCTCCATCTGCCACGTCGCCGACGGTGGCGGCAACTCCTTCATCGAGCTCGATCGCGGCCGATCGCTCGAGGACACCAGGCTCGTCGGCGGTTCGCCGGTGCAGGGGACTTTCGGCATCTCCGACGCGAGGATCGTCGCCCCGGGGGAGCCGGGGCGGTCGGTCCTCTATTACCGGATCGCGTCCCTCGGCGGGGCGAGGATGCCCCGGATCGGCTCCCGGATGGTCGACGAGGAGGCACTCGACCTGATCTATCGGTGGATCGCGCAGTTGCCGGGTGCCGACGACCAGGCCGAACATGCCGGGCTCGCCGCCCTGGTCGAGCCGCTCCTCGACGCATCGGGGTCGGCCGAGCCATCCCGGGCCGAGGCGATCCGCCGCCTGATCTCCTCGACGAGCGGGGCGATCGCCCTGACCAGGGCGATCGATCTCGGGACGGTTCCCGAGGCGGTCCGACTCGAGATCCTCGAGGCCACCCGGTCACACCCGGCCCCCGAGGTGCGCGACCTGTTCGAGCGATTCGTCCCCGAGGCCGATCGCGTCCGACGGCTCGGCGAGCGGATCGACCCCGGCGAGATCCTCGCCCTGCAGGGGGACGCCGATCGCGGCCGGGCGATCTTCGCCGCCGAGTCGGCCGTCAACTGCAAGAGCTGCCACCGCCTCGGCGGGATCGGCGTCGAGATCGGGCCCGACCTGGGCCGGATCGGCGAGAAGTATCCGCGTGCCGAGCTGCTCCGGCAGATCATCGAGCCATCGCTCGTCATCGAGCCGAACTACGCCCTCTACCTCGTCGCCACGAAATCCGGCGGCATCCACTCCGGCCTGCTCATCGCCGACGACGGGGCGGGGGTCGTCCTCCGGGACGCCCAGGGCCAGGAGATCCGGATCGACTCCTCGGAGGTCGAGGAGATCCGCACCCAGCCGGACTCGCTGATGCCTGAGCTCCTGCTCCGGGGCCTCACCGCCCAGGAGGCGGCGGATCTCCTCGAATACCTATCGTCGCTCCGATGATCGTCCGGAGGCCGACCTCGGACCTCAGCGCGCGAGGCGCACGTCGGGCCGTTCCTCATGGAACCGGTCGACGCCCGGGGAGGTCAGCCGGGTACCGCCGAGGGAGAGGAATTGCAGGTCGGGCAGCCCGGCCAGCCGGCCCAGCCCGGCATCGGTGATTGAGGTATTGCCGAGGCCCAGGGTCCGGATCGAAGTCAGCCCGAGAAGGTGCTCCAGTCCCTCGTCGGTCACCCGGGTCCCGCCGAGGTTCAGGTTCGCCAGCGAGGTCAAGCCGTTCAGTGAGGCGAGGGACTCGTCATCCACCCCGGTCCCCTCGAGGAGCAGGTCCTGGAGCCCGGTCATCCCCTCGAGCGATGCCAGCCCGGCGCCGGTGATCCGGGTGCCGCTGAGGCGGAGCGTCTCCAGGTTCGTCAGGCCGCGCAGGCGGGCGAGGCCGGCGTCGGTGATCGCCGTCCCGGTCAGGTCCAGCGACCGGAGCCCGGTCAGCATCTCCAGGGACCGGAGGCCCGCGTCGGTGATCGGGGCCCGGACCAGGCCGAGAGTGTCGAGGTGGGGCAAGGTTTCGAGCGGCCGGAGGCCCTCGTCGGTGACCTTCGAGTCGTGGACCAGGAGCGACCGGACCTCGGTCAGCTCCGGCAGCCGGGCCAGGCTCACATCGGTGATCTCCCCCTTCGAGCCGAAGGCGGCGCCGAACTTGACCCCGATGACGGGCCGACCGGGGCGGCCCAGGTCGTATTCGAGGATTCCCCCGTGCCGCCGGACGTCGTCCCGGGCGGCCGAGCCCGGATCGCCCCGCCCCGTCGCATCCCCGGGCCGTTCCGGCCTGCTCCGGAGCCTGTCCAGGCCCACCGGCTCGGACCCCGAGCCCGACCCCGAGCACCCGGCGGCGATCGCGGCGATCAGGGCGAGCCTCGCGAACCCCGGAATACCCATCACGGATCCCCGTTATCGTGTCCTGCTCATGGATGCGGATCGACCGCGAGGGCGGCCCGACGATCCCGAGGGGATCCAGCATATCACCCGCCGGTGCCCGGGCCAGGGGATCGCCCGAGGCGATCGGGCCACGATCGAGGAAAGCCCGTGGCGTCGGCGGGGGTCCTGTGTCAACCTGGAGGAAGGGGGTCCGGTCGGGCCGACCGGCCTCCTGTGGGCGAACCCCGGTGGAACTCATGAGCGAACGTCCTCCGAACCGCCCGGCCGGCCCTAGGGCCCCGGGATGGCGGCACGCGGCCGGGGCACTGGCCCTGATCTCCCTCCTCTCGGCGGTCGGCTGGCTGTGCCTCGGCCTCCCGGCCTTCATGGAGGCGAGGGCCGCCCGGGCCGCCCTCGCGGCCGGACGCCTCGACGACGCGACGACCCGGATCGATCGCTGGCTCCGCGCCCGCCCGGGCGACGCCGAGGCCTGGTTCCTGAAGGCCCGGGTCGACCTCGGTCGGGCCGACGCGGGGGAGGCACTCCGGGCCATCTCCCGGGCCCGGTCCCTGGGCTACCCCGACGGGCCGACCCGGCAGATCGAGGGGATCGCCCTCGCCCGATCGGGTCAGGCTGCCGCCGCCGAACCGCTCCTGCGCCAGGCGATGGACGCCTCGACGGGCCCCAATCCGGAGGTCGCACGGGAGCTGGCCCGGATCTACCTGAACTCCTACCGGATCGAGGCCGCCACCCCTGTGCTCTCGCGCTGGGCCCGGGAGGCGCCGGACGACCCCACCCCCCATCTCTGGCAGGTCGAGGTCGACCGCCGCTCCCTGGCCAGCCCGCAGGTCATCATCGACCGCTACCGGGAGGCCCTCGCTCGCGACCCGGGCCTGGAAGAGGCGAGGCTGGGCCTGGCCGATGCCTTGCGGTCGGATCACCGCCTCGCCGAGGCCAGGGAGGTATACGAGGCCTATCTCCGGCGTCACCCCGAGTCGCCGGCCGCCCTGCTCGGCCTCGGGCTGATCGCCGCCGAGCAGGGGGATGACGACGAGGCGGCCGACCACCTCCGCAAGGCGGCCGGGCTCGACCCGGACGACCCCCAGGTCCTCGCCGAGCTGGCCGCCGTCGCCCTGCGCCGGGGCGACCTCGAGGGGGCCCTTGCGTCGCTCGACGAGGCGATCCGCCGCTGCCCGCAGGACTTCGAGCTGCTCTATCGCCGGGGGCTGGTCCTCGACCGATTGGGGCGACCCGATCAGGCCGCCCGGGATCGCGTGCTCGCCGACCGCCTCCGGGCCGATCAGGACCGGATCAAGGAGCTGCGCGACCGCCTGGTCCGATCGCCGCTCGACCCCCAGGTCCGCTTCGAGGTGGCGTCCTGGATGATGGCCAACGGCCACGAGGAGGAAGGGCTCCGCTGGGCCGAGCAGACCGCCCGGGATCGCCCCGACCACGCCCCGACGTGCCGGCTCCTAGCCGACTATTTCGATCGTCGCGGGCAGGCCGACCTGGGCAATTTCTACCGCTTCCTCGCCCGGTCCGGCACCGAACCCGATCCGCCCCGGCCGTGATGGGTCGCCCCCCGGGGGCCGCCCCGTACCGCTCGCGTCTCCGCTCCTGGGGGCGTCCGACCCTCTCGCCACGAGGCGGCGGGGAGCCGGGGCGGCGGAGGCTGGGAGGGACGCCCGCCGCTATGGCGGAGACCTGCGATCAATTGGGCCGCATCCCTCCGATCGCGGTCGACGGAACGGCTCCCATCGCCCCGCCCAGCCGGATTTCGGCCGCCATGCATTCTGTCACGCATACACCCCCTGACGGCAGAGATTTTCTGACTCTACCGGATTGCAGGTCTTGCAGTGCCGGGTATACGGCCGGCGGCATCTCCGTCATCCTCCTTCTTGCTATAGAAGAGGATGCGAAGATGGACGCTCGACCGGAGACCCGGCGGCTCAATCGTGAGCGAGACGCCCCCGTGCCGCAACCGCCACGCGGGGCCGAACAGATCGTCATCCCCATGACTCGCCAGCAATACGACGAGACCTGGCACGACGCCGAACGCACGCGGATCGCCGTCGCGCAATGGGTCCAATCGGCCCCGGAGCTGTTCCCGCCGGGCTTCGACCGCGGCTATCGCCTGCACGGATTCGGCCGCCCGTCGCGCAAGCTCCCCGGCATCAAGCTGCGGAAGGTCGTCACGGCCGATGGCGCCTCCTACTGGCTCCGCCCCAGCCTCGTCGCCGGCTACATGATCGGCAACGTCGAGGAGCTGGCCTGTCCCTTGCTCCTGGCCGCTCATGGCGTCCCGGCCTGGCTGCTGACGGCCGGCTATGGCCACGGCGACATGTACTGGCATCGCGTCGTCGAGCGGCTGGGGCGGAGCAGCTCGGTGGGGGCCACCGTCCGCGACCCGGCCCGGTTGCCCCAGCATCTGGCCGCCGACGAGCATCACGCCGACTGGGCCGGCCGCAAGGGCTACGTGGCGACCACCGTCGGCGGCGGCTGCCTCCTTGGCGTGGCGTTGACGGCCGCGGCCGATGACGTCCACCTCCGAGAGGCCTACGGCGTCTTCGCCGACGAGGCGCGGGACGTCGATCCGGAGTATACCCCCGCTACGGTCAACACCGACGGCTGGGCGGCGACGCGCAACGCGTTCCTGGCGCTCTTCCCCGCCATCGCGGTGGTGCTCTGCTTCCTGCACGGGTTCCTGAAGGTCCGCGACCGCTGCCGCAAGGCCCGAGAGCTGCACCGCCGGGTCTGGGACGTCTACCGGGCCGCGACCGCGGAGGAGTTCCGCCGCCTGATGGGCGAGCTTCGTCAGTGGTGCGGCACGCAGGCCTGGACCGCCGCGGTGTGCGAGATGCTGGAGAAGCTGTGGGGCAAGATGGAAGCCTACGCCATGGCCGATGACGATCCGGGGTGCCATCGGACGAGCAACGCGGTGGACCGGCCGATGAACCGGCTGTGGGGCTGACGTACGCGGGCCGAGGGCTTCACGGCCATCAGGGCTCGTCGGAGTTGCGGCTGCGGGGCTGGGAGTTGCTGCAGAACTTCCGCCCCTATGCCCGGCGGAGTAACCGCCCTTGACCCTACGACAGGCCGGCGCATCGGCTCAACGGCAAGCGGTACCATGAGCATTGGCTCCACAACCTCATGGCGTCCACCTCGCTGATGGGCTTCAGAAGTCCCAGACCTGCAATCCGGTAGAGTCAGAGATTTTTTTATTGTACGCACCGGGAGGTGGTGATCTAATCATCCCTTGGTCAGCACGATGGCGGTCGGGGGACGAGGGATGTGCCTCGAGGAGTAGACGCCAATGGACCCGGCGACGGTCGTACCACCCGATCGATCCGGAGACCACCGGATTTGCCCCCGCACGGTCGCGGCGGCTCGTTCAATTGCGCTGGGCCTGGAGCTCGGTTGACCCTATCCCTTCACGGCGGCGCGACCATCGGAGGGCCTTCCTCGTCCTCCGACGTACGGGCCGCAGGCCGGGCCTCATCTCCCGGCCGGATCGAGCGGAATCCCGTAACACTCCCGTCCTTCCTTTCCGGAATTCCCCGCGTCCCCGCGGGGGGAGTCGATTCCATGGCTCGCGATCGATTCAAAATGCCGCGACGCGGCTTCACGCTGATCGAGTTGCTGGTGGTGATCGCCATCATCGGCGTCCTGATCGCCCTGCTGCTGCCCGCCGTCCAGGCCGCACGCGAGGCGGCGCGCCGCGCCCAGTGCACCAACAATATGAAGCAGATCGGCCTGGCGTCGCACAACTACCTCGACACCCAGGGCTGCTTCCCGCCCGGCGCCATTTCTCGCAGCAACGGCGATGGCTGGAGCACCAACTTCATGCCCTGGACCGTGCTGATCCTCCCCCAGATCGAGGGGAATAATGCCTACGCGGCGATGAACATCAACATGGGCGTCGGCGCCCTCGACCGGGGCCAGGCCTTCACGGCCTACCTCGCCGTGCCGTCGTCCTTCATCTGCCCCTCCGACGGCGACAACGACAACGGGACCCGGCCTTGGGCCGGCACCTTCTCCGGCGGCTATCCCAACCCCGACGGCCAGTCCCCGGCGTGGGACCCGCCGCTCAACCCCTTCACCGGCCAGGTCCTTCAGGTCGTCCCGATCACCAACTACGCCATCAGCTGGGGCGACAACTACGCCGGCGGCTCGCTCATGGGGGGTCTCCCCTGGGAGACTCCCCCCACCGTCACCACCCTCCCGCCCGGCACTCCCCGCATCGGCCACCACGGCTACTGGGGCACCCACCGCGGACTGCCCGGCGGGTTCACCCTGAACGCCGGCAGGCTCCGCGGCTTCGGCGACTACTCGACGATGCAGATCGCCACAATCGCCAGCGTGCGCGACGGCACCAGCAACACCATCTTCGTCGGCGAGGTCCTACCCGCCGCCGACGCCAACAACAACTTCTGGACCTCCACCGGCTGCGCCTCGGGCACGACCGTCCCCCTCGGCTGGGACGCCAATTCCGTCCCGGCCTCCGACCCCGCCTGCAACGGCGCTTGGCAGGGGGCCAGCACCCCGCTCGGCTGCCGCTATGCCGCCTCGGCCAAAGGCTTCGTGAGCCGCCATCCCGGCGGGGCGAATTTCCTCTTCGCCGACGGCTCGGTCCGGTTCCTCAAGGAGAGCATCAATCACGTGACCTACAACGCCCTGGGCAGCCGCAACGGCGGCGAGGTCGTCAGCGCCGACCAGTATTGATTGCGCCCGTGAGCCACGCCGGCCTCCTCCCCTAGGGGCTTCCCCGGGGAGGAGGCCCCACGCCTCGTCCCTTCGCCCGGGGGACCCGCTGCTGCGGGCGCCCCCGGGCCGGGGAGGTGGCGACCCCCTCCCAACTCGGTCCGACCATCCACGGAGTCCCCATGAGCACGCGACAAATTCCCACGGCCTGGGGGAACGCCTCTGCCCTCTTCGCCGGCGCAGCCCTAATCGTCGTCCTCGGATGCGGCGACGACACCGGGATCGGCAAGCGCTACTCCGTCACCGGAAAGGTCACCTTCAAGGGAGCGCCGCTCGAGAAGGGGCGCATCGATTTCATCCCGACAGACCTGGAGAACGGCCGCCCTGCCACCGGCACCATCCAGGACGGCATCTTCCGCCTCACGACACTCACGCCCGGGGATGGGGCCCTCCCGGGAGACTACAAGGTGACCATCTCCGCCTTGAATGTCGACAACACCGCCGTGGAGAAGACCATCATGGAGCAGGGCGGCGGCGGCCGGCAGCACGAGATCGCCATGGCGACCCAGAAGGGCAAGTCGCTCGTCCCCTCCAAGTACTCCCTCGCCGATACGTCGGGCCTGACGGCCACCGTCGAGGAACGGTCGAACTCGTTCACATTCGACCTTGAAGAATTCTAGACAATATCGTAATATCTACTAATAAGATTAGGTGGCCGCCGGTGCGGTCTCAGGCTTCCGAACGGGACCATCCTCCGGGATGCTGTCGTGGCGTCGAGGGCCGACGACGCTCTTCCATGAGCTCCGCCGCCCTGGTCGTGTTCCTGACGATCGCCGCTGGTCGCTCCAGATCGGATGCAAACCTGGGCGTGTACCGCCTTTGGGATCTCTGGACGGGAATCTGGTCTCATGGCAGGTAACTGCCAGGCACCGACGCTCGGTGGCGAGAGGCGGTTCATCGGTGCGTATCCTGCCCCCAATCACGCATCTGAGCAAGCGGAGCAGCCGATCATTGGGCGGGTGGGGCCGCCAGGTCCCGAGCCCGGTCCGCTCCCGTCTCCGTCCCCCCGCTCAGACGCACCGGATCCCACGCCGTCAGCACGACACTCTCCCCGCCGCGCAGGGAGAACGACTCGCGACGGAGGACGCGGCCCTCACGGAGCAGCACCAGCTCGTGCACGCCGGAGGGCAACTCGCAGATGATCGGGGCGGGGCGGAGCTCCTCGATCCGGTAGGAGCTCGCGCCCACGGTGAGTTCGACGTCGGCCTCGGCGACGTGGATGACCGCCCGGCCGGTCGGCGGGCCGCAGTGAGTGGCGATCCAGCCCAGGGATGCGAGGCCCAGGAGTCCGCCGCCGAGATGAGTGGCCAGCCGGGACATCGACCGGGCGATCAGTTCCTCGGCAAAGAGCTTCGAGAGCATCACAAGGGTCTCCTACGGTCGGGGGGCCGAGGGCGGTCGGAGGGCGCATCCCCGGCGACTCCGGGGGGCGATCGGTGGATCAGCATGTCGTCCCCCGGAGGGCTAGGCCCGACCGGAGGACGGGCGTCGGGCCGACGAGCCCGCCGACGGGAGGGGACGGCTCGTCGGCCTTGCAGACGCCAGGGACATCGAACGATCACGGACGTTCGTTGTCGTCCCGGGTCGGTGGTCCGGGGTCGGGATCAGCGGGAGGAGAATCGGTCGACCCGGCCGGGACGCGGGACGAGCGAGTCCCGGTCCGGCAGGCGACGGACGCCGGGGTCGAGGACCTCGCCCATGACGTCGTCCTCGTGGTCGTGGTCATGGCCCAGGGCGTGGCCGAGCTCGTGGGCGATGGCCGTGAGCAGGTCCATGCGACCCTCCGACACGTCGGAGGCATCGCCCGGCGTGAAGTCGAAGAACCAGCCGTGACCGGCGGCGTCGCGATCGAGGGTGATGGTGGTGCCGTCGGCCCGGCCGAGGGTGGTGCCGGGCAGGTCGGCGACGCGGATGTGGAGCGGGCCGAGGCGTCCGAGGTCGGCACCGGCGTCGCGCCAGGAGGCGCGGGTGGAGCGGAGGGCGAAGCGGAGCTGCCAGCGGTAGAACGGCTCGGCGTCGGTGCCAGGACCCGCGGTCGAGGCGGCCATCAAGTTCCTGCCGGCGGTCACCGTGAATCCCCGGGCCAGCATGGCGGAGGAGCCGTCCGGGTTGGTGACACGCACGTCCCAGACCCGGTCACGTTTCGGGCCGCCATTGGGGGCGGCGATCGTGGCCGTGATCGTCGTGGAATCCACGCCCACGACGTTCGAGGCCGAGGGGGCAGGCCCTGGGCCGTTCTCGAAGGTGACGGACGCCCCGGCGACGAACCCGGCCCCCGTGATCGTCACGTCGACCGACGAGCCCTTCGACACGAAGTCCGGGGAGATCACGGCCACCTGGATCGAGGTCGCATCATCGTCGGCGATCGAGCCCAGGCCCTGCTCGTCGACGATGGTCGCGACCACCGGATTCGACAGGATGACGGCGAACGTCTCGTCCGGCTCGACGGCGGTATCGTCGAGGATCGGGACCAAGATCGTTTGGGTCGTCACGCCGGGGGCGAAGGTCAGCGTGCCGGAGGCCGCGGAGAAGTCGCTGCCGGCCACGGCCGTCCCGTCGGCGGTGATGTAGTTGAGGGTGATGGGCGAGGCGTTGGCGGAGTCGAGGCTGACCGTGAATGATGCCAGCGAGGAGGGGCCGACGCGATCGATGAAGCTCCCCGCACTGTTGCTGGTCCATCGCCTGAGATTTTCTCTGGACACTCTCATGGGCATGATGGCCCAGGAAGGAGTGCCCGAGATGACCAAGCACCGCACCCAGACCGACTCCCAAGATCGGGGCCGGTTCTCCGCCAGGCGGAAGGCCGAGGCCGTCGTCCGCCTGCTCCGGGGCGAGGACCTCGACACCCTCTCCCGGGAGCTGGGCGTCACCGCCGCCACCCTCTCCTCCTGGCGGGACGGCTTCCTCGACGGCGGCACGGCGGCCCTCGAGGGCCGGCCGGCCGACGACCGGGACCAGCTGATCGCCCGGCTCCAGGCCGAGGGCGGCCAGCTGACGATGGATCGCCAGCCGCTCGGCATGAGGTGCCGGCACCTGGAGGGCGGCCGCCCTTTCGCGTCGGGGAGGCGGAGCACCTGAGCCGGTCCGCCTCCCCCTCGACCGGCAAGCGGTACGGCATGCAGCGGGCCTGCCGCATCTTCGGCCTGGCCCGCGCGACGGCCGACGACCTCAAGGCCCGGGAGGCCGTCCCGCCGGAGCAGCGGCCGGCCCCCGGGAAGCGGGGGCCGGCCGGGGCGGCCACCGACGAGGGGCTGGTGGTCCACATCCGCCGGGTGCCGGCCGAGAGCCCGTTCACCGGCGAGGGCTACCGCAAGGCCTGGGCCCGCCTGCGGCCTCAGGGCATCCGCACGGCGTCCGGGCGGGTGCGGCGGCTGATGCGGGGGCACCACCTCCGGACCCCGGCCGGGGCGGCCACGCCCGCGGCCCGAAGGCCCACGACGGCACGATCACGGCCGAGGAGCCGGACGCGCTGTGGGGCACCGACAGGACGACCACCGTCACCACCGGCGAGGGCGCGGTGCACGTCTTCGTGGCGGTGGACCACCGCACGTGCGAGTGCGTCGGCCTGCACGCCGCCAAGCGGGGCGACCGGTTCGAGGCGTTGGGGCCGCTGCGGCAGGGGGTGCGGGAGCACTTCGGCGGCTTCGGGGCCGGGGTCGCCCGTGGGCTGACCACCCGCCACGACCACGGGAGCAACTACCTCGGCGACGACTTCCGGCGGGAGCCGGCCTTGCTGGGGATGGCCAGCGCGCCGGGCTTCGTGCGGGAGCCGGGGGGGGACGGCTGTGCCGAGCGGTTCATCCGCACGCCCAAGGGGCAGCTGCTCTGGGTCCGGACGTTCGCCACGGTGGCCGAGTTGGTCGAGGCGTTGGGCGAGTTCGAGCGGACGTACGACGAGCGATGGCAGATCGGTCGCCACGGCCACAGGCCGCCGAGCCAGGTCCGACGGGACCGGAACGGTGGCGTCCCGACAGCGGCGTGAGTAGCCTCAAGTCCCCGTCCAGAGAATTCAGGGCGATACACCCGTCCGTCGACGCGCTTCCCCCCGCAGAGTCCGCCAAGCGATACGGGCTGAACGCATCCTTTGCCCTAAGGGTTTGGATCATCAGTGGGTTCCTCCTTGACTTCGGCCACCGCTACAGCATCGGCTACCACATCGACCTGCTTGGCCTCTGCCAGGTCCACGAGCGAGTCTTGGTCGACTGGGGCAATAGCCTGTTTTGGCGCATTATCTGCCGGGGCAATCCGATGATCCAACAAGGACGCCGTCACAGGCTCAACCGTTTTCTTGGGTTCGATCTGCGGCTCCTGCTCCGAGTTGAATGCCAGGCGGAGTACTGTCAGGCTGAGAAGCCCGGAGACGCATGCAAGACCGACAACCTTCGCGATGAATTTTGTCGTGGAGGGCTCACCAGGGCGTTCGTTCTTCATGAACAGTACCTCTGCCTGCTAAGTTCGAATTGGGAGTCAATCTTGCAAGCAAGATAGCATGTGTGGTCAAGCTTGGGAACCGCCATCCCCTTTCAAGATCGGGTTCGTTGAAGTGACCCTTCACCGGGACGCCCGGACCATCGCTAGGATGGCAGCCTTGACCACTTCGGGCAGTGTCGGCCAGGCGTCGACGACTTCAGCGAGGTCGGGGGGTAAATTGGTAGTGGTGGGCAAATAGTGGGCATCGCCAAGGGCGGGACCATCTAAATTATTGCTATCATGCTGGTTTCATGAATCGTGCATCAGTCATCGGAACTGAGGGTTGCAGGTTCGAGTCCTGCCGGGTGTATTCTTCAAGTGTGTGACGTGCAAGAAGATGCGGCGGGGCCATGTGGTACGCGGCCGTGATCGGCGAGATGCCCTCGGCCTCTCGGTCTGAGAGTGACGCGGCGACGGATCTCGGCAGCATCCGCCGGCATGTCGTGGTTATGAGGCGACGGCCATAAGTCGGGCAAGGCCGGCCTACACGGGACGCCCGTGGACTCATCCTGAGGGGTCGTCCGGGGGATTGGGGCGGCTCCCCGGGAACGTACCGGGGCACCGGACCATCGACCGCCCCGGGTCGCCTTCGGCCGGGCCCGGATCGATGAACTCGGCCCCGATCGCCCGGCTCCGACGCTCCACGAGGATCGTGTCCCGCCAGATGCCGTCCAGACATCCGATCCGCTCCCGGCGGCCGACCTCGCGGAACTCGCTCCGCCCGACCAGGGCCAGGCTGGCGACATTCTCGGGGAAGATCGTCCCTTGCAGCGTCCAGATCCCGGCCCGTTCCGACGCCTCGATGAGTGCCCGTAACAGCGTCGTGCCGATCCCCCGGCCCCTGGCCGAGGCCGCCACGTAGAGGCTGACCTCGGCCACCCCGGCGTAAGCCAGTCGGGAGGAGACGGGGCTCAGGGCCGCCCACCCGACGACTCGACCCCCGGAGCGGGCGACGAGGCGACAGTCTCCCCGACGGCCCCGGTCCCAGGCCTCCCAGTCGGGGGCGTCCGTCTCGAACGTGGCGGCGCGGGTGGCGATGCCCTCCAGGTAGATCGCCCGGACGGCCTCCCAGTCGTCGGGCATCATGGCCTCGGTTGTGATCGCCCTCGGCTCGTCCCCTGATCGGTCCATGTCCTCGATCTCCGGACATTCGGTCCCGCCCGCGGTCGAGGGAGGTCCGTCACCCTCCGGGCGGTCGACCGTTCCCCGATGGAATCGGGCGCAATTGGGACGCGACAACGAGTCACGCGGGAATCGCCCGGGGTCGATCCTACCGGCCTGCGGCCTGCGATGGTCACGGCGACTGCGCCCGATCCGGGCCGAATGGCGGTCGTGAGGTCGACCCCGAGTGCAGGGCGGTCGGACCTCACGGGGTGTCTGGGATGCCTTCGTCCGCTGCCCCTGCCGCCTGGACGCAGAATGTGGTACCCGCGAGACGAAGAGCCGGCCGGTCGGTCGAGGTCCGTTGGGGCGGACGAGGCCCGGAGTCGGCCCTGAGGATCGGGGGCTCTGCACCGGCCGTGCCCGCCGCCGACCGGGGCAGGCCTCGGCGGCAGGGATGTGGGCGGCGGGATCGCCCGATCGCGGTGCGGGCGATCATCGCTGCGATCGGAATGACGGGAGGAACCCGGCACCGGGCGATGGCCTCGTCGTCGATCGGGGCGTCGGCGGTCCTCCCTCGGCGGCCCGTAGCCCGCCGATCGGTCCGTCGGGCGGAGAGGCTGCCGATCCGATCTGATAGAGTAGGGTGCCGCCCCGACCCGACGGTGCCGACGGCCGGGAGTCGGGGGATCGTTGCCGAGTCGAGAGCCGAACGGTCCGACCATGAGTCAGCCCTCCCGCCCGACCCTCGCCCGATACGGCGGGGCGATCCTCGCCGTGCTCCTGGCCACGGTGGCGCGCCTGGCCCTCCGGCCCGCCCTGGGTGCCCAATATCCGTTCGGCATCTACGTCGTCGCCGTCGCCCTGGCCGCCTGGCTCTGCGGCACCGGCCCCGCGGTGCTGGCCCTGGCCTCCGGCGGCCTGTTGGGCCTGACGCTCTCCCTCAGTCATTCGGGGATGGGGGCGCTCCCCGAAGGGGCCCTGCTGACCAGGGTGGGGCTCTACCTCGTCCTCGGCGTGGGGGCCATCCGGATCGGGCGGGCCTTCCGTGCCGTCCGCCTGCGGCTGGAGCGAGAGGCCGAGGGGCGACGGCGGGCCGAGGGGCACCTGGCCTTGCAGGCCCTCGTCCTGGAGAGCATGACCGAGGGGGTCAGCATCGCCGACGAGGATGGCACCATCGTCTACACAAACCCGGCCGAGGACCGCCTCTTCGGCTACGGCCCCGGGGAGCTGGTCGGCCGGCACCTGGGATCCCGCAACGACGGCCCGCCCGAGGAGGGCGCCCGGTTCGTCGCCGGGGCCATCGAGCGGTTGAAGGCCGAGGGCTCGTGGTCCGGCGAGTGGCGGAGCCGCCGCAAGGACGGGACCCCCTTCTGGGCCTTCGCCCGGATCACCGAAATCACCCGGGACGGCCGTCGATACCGCGTCTGCGTCCAGGAGGACGTCACCGGCCGGAAGGCGGCCGAGGCGGCGTTGCGGGAGCGCGAGGGGCAGCTCCGGCAGCTGGCCGACTCGATGCCGCAGATCGTCTGGACGGCGACCGCCGCCGGGGCGGTGGACTCGTTCAACGGCCGCTGGTTCGAGTACACCGGGATGACGCCCGAGGCGTCCCTGGCCCGAGACGGCTGGCGGGAGGCCGTGCACCCCGACGACCAGGCCCGGCTCGACGCCATGCGGGCCAGCGCCGTCGGCGAGGGAGAGCTCTTCGATGCCGAGGTCCGGCTGCGACGGGCCGACGGGGCCTACCGCTGGCACCTCGTCCGCTCGGCCCCGGCGCGGGACGAGGACGGCCGGGTGACCCGGCGTTTCGGGACGGCGACCGACATCGACGACCGCCGCCGGTCCGAGGAGGCGCTGCGGCGGGGCGAGGAGCGGCTGCGGCTGGCGCTGGAGGCCGGCCGCATGGGGACGTGGGACTGGGACATCGGCACCGGCCGGGTCGAGTGGTCGGACAACCTGCCGGAGATCCACGGCCTGCCCTCAGGCGGCTTCGATGGCACGATGGAGGGCTTCCGCCTCCTGATCCATCCCGAGGACCGGGGGCGGGTCGAGGCGGCGGTCGCCGCCTCGATCGAGGGGCGGTCGGGCTACGAGGTCGAGTTCCGCGTCCTCCGGCCCGACGGCTCGGTCGGCTGGATGTCCGGCAATGGCAAGGTTTACGACGACGGCGGCGGCCGCCCGTCCCGCATGATCGGCGTCGGCATGGACATCACCGGGCGGAAACTCGCCGAGGAGCGGCTTCGGGCCAGCGAGGCGCAATACCGGGCGGTCTACGACCAGGCGACGGTCGGCATCGCCGAGGTGGACCTCGCCGGCCGCTTCCTCCGGGCCAACGACCGCTACTGCGCGATCGTCGGCTACGGGGCCGAGGAGCTGATCGGCCTGCGCTTCCACGACATCACCCATCCCGACGACCCGCCGGCGAACCTGGAGCGGTTCGGGCGGGTCGCCGAGGGCCCGTCGAGCTACACCATCGAGAAACGCTACGTCCGCAAGGACGGGACGACGGTCTGGTGCCGGGCGGCCGTCTCGCTCATCCGGGACGGCGGCGAGCGCCCCGAGCGGGTGGTGGCGGTCGTCGAGGACGTCACCGAGCGGAGGCGGGCCGAGGCGGCACTGCTGGAGAGCGAGGGCCGGTTCCGCGGCCTGATGGAGCAGGCCCCCTTCAGCGTCCAGGTCCTCGACCCCGACGGTCGGACCCTCGCGGTCAACCGGGCCTGGGAGGACTTGTGGGGCCTCACGCTCGACCGGATCGCCGATTACAACGTCCTGGCCGACGCCCAACTGGAGGCGAAGGGCGTCCTGCCGCTCATCCGCCGGGCCTTCGACGGGCAGCCGGCCCGGATCCCGGCGATCGAGTACGACCCGAACGAGACGATCCCCGGCCGGACCCGCCACGGCGACCCCCGCCGCTGGGTCGCCGCCGTCGCCTACCCCCTGAAGGACCCCGCCGGCCGGGTCCGGGAGGTGGTCCTGGTCCACGACGACATCACCGATCGCATGCGCGCCGAGGAGGTCGCCGAGCGGCGGGCCGCCGAACTCGACGCGGTCATCGACAGCATCCCCGATGCGGTCTACGTCGGCACGGCGGAGGGGATGACCAAGTGCAACGCAAACGCGCTCGAGATGCTCGGGTTCACGTCCCCGGCCGACCTGCGACGCGGCATCGCCGACCTGATGGGCGAGATCTCCGTCCGATGGCCGGGGAGCGGGGAGCCCCTGAAGCCGGAGGAGTTGCAGTTCGCCCGGGCGCTGCGGGGCGAGACGGTGATCGAGGAGGTGGTGATCCGGCGGGTCGATCGCGACGAGGACGTCCACGTCCGGGTGGCCGCCGCGCCGGTCCTCCTCAACGGGAAGATCGCCGGGGCCGTCGCCGTCAATTCGGACGTGACCGAGCGGAGGCGGTTCGAGGAGCAGCTGCGGGACGCCGACCGTCGCAAGGACGACTTCCTGGCGACCCTGGCGCACGAGCTCCGCAACCCATTGGCCCCGATCCGCACCGCCCTGCACCTGATGAGGGAGCCGGACGACGGCGGCCACGAGCGGGTGCGGGCGATGGCGGAGCGGCAGGTCGTCCACCTCGCCCGGCTGATCGACGACCTGATGGACGTGGCCCGCATCAGCAAGGGCCGGCTGGAGCTGCACAGGGAGGTGGTGGATCTAAACACGGTCGTGCGGCAGGCCGTCGAGACGGCCCGTCCCCAGCTCGACGACCGCGGCCATCGCCTGAGCGTCTCGCTCCCCGGGGGGCCGATCCGGCTGGAGGCCGACCCCACAAGGCTGGAGCAGGTCTTCTGGAACCTGCTGAACAACGCCGCCAAGTATACCGGCCCCGGCGGGCGGATCGACCTCACGGCGGAGGCCGAGGGCAGTCAGGTCCTCGTCCGGGTGAAGGATACGGGGATCGGCATCGAGCCGGCGATGCTGCCCCGTCTCTTCCAGATGTTCGTCCAGCTCGGCGAACACCGGGATCACTCCCAGGGCGGGCTGGGGATCGGCCTCGGCCTGGTCCGGACCCTGGTCGAGCTGCACGGCGGCTCGATCTCGGCGAACAGCGAGGGGCCCGGGCGGGGGAGCGAGTTCCTCGTCCGCCTGCCCGTCTCGCCGGGCGCGACGCCCGAGCCGGCCCGGCCGAAGGGGGGGCGGAATGATGACGACGAGGGGCCCTTGCCCCGCCGCCGGATCCTCATCGTGGACGACAACGTGGACGCCGCCGTCGTCATGGCCCGGGTGCTGGCCAGGATCCACGGCCAGGAGGTCGAGGTCGCCCACGACGGCCCCTCGGCCCTGGAGGTCGCCGCGCGATTCCGCCCCGAGGTCGTCCTGCTCGACATCGGCCTGCCGGGCATGGACGGCCACGAGGTCGCCCGGCGGCTGCGGGGCCTCCCCGAGTTCGAGCGGACTCCGCTGGTGGCCCTGACCGGCTGGGGCCAGGAGGCCGACCGGCGGCGGTCGAGGGAGGCCGGGTTCGACCACCACCTCGTCAAGCCGGTGGACCCCGACCACCTGGTCGAACTCCTCCGCAACATCGTTCCCCGGCCGACTTCGCCCGACGGATGACCCCTCGGTCCCCTCACTCTCACCGCGTCGACCCGGACGGGCCCGGGACGGCGGGAGGTCGCGCGTCCGACGGGCACATTCGAGATGATCCCGACATCAAGCGATTTGGCCCTCGAGCGGGCGGGGCCGCTCATGTCGGACAGCGGCGGGTGGCGGACCTCCCCCCGGCCCGGGAGTCGCCCCGTGGGACGTGGATCGTGCCCTGGGTATCGGGGGTTTGACCTGGTGAATCCGCCTCGGGAGAATCGCCATCATGGCGAGGCGAGGCGAGGCGGATCGATCGGTTCCAGCGAGGAGTCGAGTCATGGGAGAGGCGACGGGGGCGACCGGCGATCGGGTGGCCGTGGCGGAAGATTTCGTGGCCGAGGCCCGCGCGAGCCTGGAGGCGGCCGTCGCCCTGATCCGGCACGGCGTCGGCCAGCTCGACGCCGAGCAGGTCTGGTGGCGGCCCCGCGAGGGGGTGAACAGCGTCGGCAACCTGCTGCTGCACCTGGCCGGCAACCTCCGCCAGCGGTTCGGCTCGGTCATCGGCGGCGGGCCCGACGACCGGGACCGCTTCGGCGAGTTCACCGAGCGGGGGCCGATCCCGAAGGAAGAGCTGCTCCGCCGCTTCGAGGAGGCCGCCGGCCGGGCCGACGAAATCCTGGCGACACTGACTCCCGATCGGCTGGGGCGGACCTGCCGCTTTCAGCTCCTCGCGGGGGAGGCCGAGAAGTCGGTGCTCGGCGTCGTGATTCAGTCGTTGACCCACCTGCACGGGCACGCCCAAGAGATCTTGCACATGACCCGGATGCAACTCGGCGAGGGCTACGACTTCCGACAGCCGTCGGGCGTGCCGCCCGAGCCGGGGGGAGGAGCCTGATCCGACGAAGTGACGGCGGCGGGGTCCGGGGCATCGCCCCCACGGGGCGGATGGAATCCGGATCGTCCGGGCTTCGCTGGGACAACTCGCTCGCGAAGTAGCCGCGTCCCAAAAGGGGCGGATCCGTCCCGCGACCACCGGGCCGGAAGACCGCGGCCCGGCCGGTGCCGGCGGCTCGGACGCGTCGCGGTTCTTCGCGGAGATGGGGGTGGGCGATGCAGGGCCCGTCCCGCGAACCGATGATTGTGAACGAACTCGACATCCCATGATGGGATGAGCCTTGGCTTAATATTGCGAATCGGAATCCCGGATCCGCGGCTCATGTCCTAGAGTCCAGGAGTTGCGACCGATGCGCCGTCGCATCGGACCCGACTCGATGGAAACACCATGCCATTCCGATCCCCGGGCTCCGATCCGGACGTGCCCGCCGTCCGCGGTCGCTCGATGGCGATCGGGGTCCCGGGTCAGGGGTTAAAAATGTCGAAGCGATCGGGAATCGAGGCGGACTCGATTCCGTGCTTCGAGAGGCACCCAAGGGGATCGACCCCGTGCGACGCCCGGGCCGGGTCGAGTCAACCCCCGGGTACGAGGGGCCCGCAAGGCCCCGGTGGGGGCGCCTTGCCGGTGACGAGGCCGTGGCGGCGGGCTCTCCGATCGCCGATCCGGCCGTTGCCATGATCGTCGACTCGACCGGGACATCCCCGCCCGATCGTCCCGATCGACCCCCACCTCCGAGCGTCCAGCCTCCCCATCCGACGTGCCTTGAGTCCGCCGACGGCACGGCGATCGCCCGGGCCGCCCGAACTCGCCTCCCCCTGATGCGGGGGGACGCGGAACCCCGGATCGCGCCTGCGATATGGGGGAGCCGGCGATCCGCGACGGAACCCGCCTCGAGGACCGGTCCGTTCGATGTGACACGAGGCGCATCGCGGGTCGGGACCGATCGAGAAGATCTCGAATTCAATTCGCTGAGGAGCACTCCCGATGTTTGAGCGTCCCGGTTCGCGAAACGGTCGGTCGGTCTCGAAGACGGATACCCGCGAGCGGGCGCGACGGCGACGCGTGAACCTGGACATGGAATTGCTCGAACATCGGCGGCTGCTGGCGACCCGGATCTGGGACGGCGGCGGCGGCGATGCGCTCTGGACGACCGCCGCGAACTGGGTGGACGACACCGCGCCCGTCGAGAATGACGAGCTGGTTTTCCCCACCGGCGCGGCCCAGCTCACGAACACCAACGACTTCGCCGGCAACACGAACTTCGCCAGCATTACCATCAATGCCTCGGGCTACAGCCTTGGTGGGAACGAGATCGACCTCGACGGCTCGATCACGACGACGTACACCGCCGGCACGTCCACCATCGACGCCTTCATCAACCTCCAGAGCACGCAGACCTTCGACGTCGCTACCGGCGGCGAGCTCATCGCGGACGATTCCATCTTCGGGGGGGGGGTGTCGATCTGACGAAGGCCGGGGGCGGCACGCTCGTCCTCTCGGGGACGAACGCCTACGGCGGGGCCACCGTCATCAACGACGGCACCCTGGTGCTGAGGAACGGCGCGGCGATCCCCGACGCCTCCGCCGTGTCGCTCACGGCCCCGGCCGTACTGGAGTTGAATAATGCCAATGAGACGATCTTCGGGCTGTCCTTCACCGGCGGCGCGGTGACGACGGGCAGCAACATCCTGACGATCGACTCGGGCGGTTTCATCACCTCGAACGCGTCGTCGACCACGGCGAGCATCAGCGGGAACCTCTCGTTCGGCGGCCCGAATAATTTCCTCACCGTGGCCGACGGCACCACCGCCAGCGGGGTGGATCTCGAGATCTCGGCGGTCGTCTCCTCGGGCAACAACATCCTCAAGGACGGCGCCGGCACGCTAGCTCTGTCGGGAGCGAACACCTACAGCGGCGGGACGAACATCAACGCCGGCGTGCTGGCCATCAGTAACGACGCCGGCGCGGGCATCGGCATAGTGAACATCCTGGCGACGGGCACGCTGGATCTCTCCGGCGGAATCACGGTCGCCAACAACCTGTTCGTCGCATCCAGTAGCACGGCGATCTCCAATTCGAGCGGGGACAACACCCTGAGCGGTCCGATGGACCTGGGGGTGAACGCGACGTTCGATGTCTCCGCGTCCTCGTCGCTCACGATTTCCGGAATCATTAATGACAACGGCAATGGCTACGGCGTGAACAAGAACGGGGCCGGGATCCTGATCCTGGACGAGACCAATACCTACCTCGACTCGACGAGCCTCAACGCCGGGACCCTGATCGTCAACGGCAGCATCGCCGATGTGTCGGTTGCCAGCGGCGCCACGCTGGGCGGGAGCGGGACGGTCTCCGGGGTCACGGTGAACGCCGGGGGGACGATCTCGCCGGGGAACTCTCCGGGCATCCTTTCCACCGGCAACGTCGCCTTCGAGAGCGGTTCGGCCTTCGTGGTCGAGCTGGACGGGACGACCGTCGGCACCCAGTACGACCAGCTCGACGTCACCGGCACGGTGGGCCTCGGCAACGCGACCCTCGTCGTGGAACTCGGCTTCACGCCGACGATCGGTGATGAATTCATCATAATCAACAACGATGACGCCGACGCGGTCACGGGCACCTTCGGCGGCCTGGCCGAGGGGACGACGTTCCAGGACGGCGTCTACGAATTCACCATCACCTATGTCGGTGGCTCGAATGACAATGACGTCGTGCTGACGCTGACCAGCATCACCTACACCTGGGACGGCGGCGGCGGCGACAGCAACTGGACCACGGCCGCCAACTGGCTGGATGACGTCGCGCCGACCGCCGGTTCCAGCCTCGTCTTCGCCGACCAAGCGGCCCGGCTCTCGAACACCAACGACTTCGCCGGCAACACGAACTTCGCCAACATCACGATCGCGGGGGCCGGCTACTCGCTCTCGGGGAACGTGATCGACCTGGACGGGACGATCGCCGCCACGTACGGCATGGGCACGTCGACCATCACCCTCGACGTCCGGATGACGGATAGCATCACCATCGATGTGGCCGACGGCGGCACGCTCGTCATGGAGAACGTCATCTCCTTCGACAACCCCGGCGACCTCTACGGGGTGACCAAGGACGGCAGCGGCACGCTGCGGTACACGGGCTCGTCGGCGAACTCGTACAACGGCGGCACCACCATCAACGCCGGCACCCTGGTGCTCGCGAAGCCGGACGACGTGATCGCCTCGAACGGGTCGGTGATCGTCGGCGACAACACGACGGGCGCCTTGTTGCAAGTCGCCGGCAACAACCAGTTCTGGGTCGGCTCGGACGTGACGGTCAACGAAGGATCGACCTTCGACGTCGGGAGCTACGTCCAGCACATCAGCAATCTGAATCTCCAGGGCTCCACGGTCGACATCGACACCGGGGGCATCCTGTCTACCTTCGTTGGCGTCAACACCTTCGCCACGACGAACAACGTCACGTCGGTCATCCAGGGGCTTGGTGCCCTGGAAATCGACAACTCCTCGAACACCTTCACGATCGCAGACGACGCCGAGACACTCATCGACTTGCGGATCAGCACGATCCTGCAGAGCAGCATCTCCAACGGCGGCATCATCAAGGCCGGCACGGGCATCCTGGAGCTCTCCGGCAGTAATACCTTTGGTGGCGACATCAGCGTGTCGGCCGGCGCGATTCAGGCCGAAAATGACGCCGCGCTAGGCACGACGGACGGTGACACCACCGTCGCCGCCGGTGCCTCGGTCTTCTTCAGCGGCAGCGGCCTGAGCATCGCGGAAGACTTCACGATCGACGGCCTCGGCCTCGCGACCTCGGGAGCACTGGGCACCCTCTCAGGTGATACCACGCTCACCGGCGCCATCACGATGGCCGGCGACTCCCAGATCGGTGCGTCCGTGAGTGCAACGTTGACGATCAACGGCGTGATCGACGACGGCGGCGACAGCTTCGACCTCTCCATGGTCAGCCACTCATCCGGTCGGGTCGTCCTCGGCGGCAGCAACCTGTTCGACGGCGATGTGACCGCGTCGTCCGGCACCCTGGAGGTCGTCAACGACAACGCCCTGGGCGATCCCACGACCTCGACCAGCGTGAATGTGAATAGCGGCGCCTCGCTCGGCCTCTCCGGCGGCATCACGCTCCCCGGTACGAAGATAATCGTCCTGGAAGGCCTCACGGCCCCGGACTCGTCGAAGATCGTCAACGTCTTCGGCGACAACACCATCGCGGGCGACATCAGCATCATCGGCGGCAACAACGTGTCCTTCGCCGTCGGCAGCGGCAACACGCTGACGCTTGCCGGGACCATCAGCGGGTCGAGGGACTTCGACAAGAACGGCACCGGCACGCTGGTCCTGTCGGGGACGAGCACGCACACGGGGAACGTGAACGTCGGCGACGGCCTCCTGCTGGTCAACGGCTCGGTCGCCACGAGCAACCTGGTCTTCGTGGATGGCACCGTCGGCGGCACCGGCGAGCTGCCGGCCGTCTCGATCTCGAGCATCGGCACGCTCGCCCCGGGCAATTCGCCGGACATCCTCAGTTCGGGCGACGTGACGTTCGTGAGCGGGTCGAATTACAACGTCGACCTCGACGGGACGGACGTCGGCTCCCAGTACGACCGGCTCGTCGCTTCCGGCTCGGTCGACCTCGGCAGCTCGACGTTGAACGTCTCGCTCGGCTTCGCCCCTTCGATCGGCGACACGTTCACGATCATCGACAAAGACAGCCTCGGCGCGATCACCGGCACGTTCAACGGCCTAGCCGAAGGCTCCACCTTCGAGTTGGGCAACGTCGAGTTCACGATCACCTACGCGGGTGGGGACGGCAACGACGTCGTCCTGACCGTGACGGACGTCTCCTTCGTCTGGAGCGGGGCCAGCGACGACGGGCGGGAATGGTCGATCGGCGAGAACTGGGTCGGCGGCGTCGCCCCGACGGCCGGCTCCAGGCTCATCTTCGCGGCCAGCCCGGTCCGGACCGAGAGCACCAACGACTTCGCCAGCGGCACGGTCTTCCACTCGATCACCATCGCCGGCGCCGGCTACGACATCTACGGCAATGGGATCGACCTCGTCGCAGGGATCGAGACGACCTATTCCTCCGGGACCTCGTCCTTCGACCTCGCCACCGAGTTGACCGAGGCCCAGTCTCTCGAAGTGGCTGCCGGTGGCACGCTCAACTTCACCGGGGCCCTGGCCGGCTCGGTCCTGCTGACCAAGGCCGGCGGCGGGACTCTGGTCCTGTCGAATCTCGGCAACGAGGCGGGCCTGACCGGCGGGATCGTGGTGGACGGCGGGGTGCTCTCGGCCGCCAACGACGATGCCCTGCCGGCCGGGACGATCACCCTGAATCAAGACGCCAGCCTGACCGTGACCGGCACCACGACGATCGACAACTCGATCGCCCTCGCCGGCTTGAACGTCGTGGTCTTCGTCTCGTCCGGCCATTCGGTCGGGATCAGCGGGATCATCCTGGAGTTGATCGCGGTCCGAGACCTGTACAAGGCCGGCGGCGGCACGCTGAACCTCTCCGCCGCGAACACCTACACGGGCGGCTCCTTCGTCGTCGCGGGGACGCTGTCATTTTCGGGGGGCCTGGCGATCAGCGACGGCTCGGCCGTGACGGTCGCGTCCGGGGCGACGCTCCGCCTGCTCGACTCCGAGACGATCGGCTCGCTGGCCGGGGCCGGCTCGGTCGACCTCGACACCTTCGTCCTCACCACCGGCGACAACAACACCAGCACGACCTTCAGCGGCGTAATCTCCGGCTCGGGCGGCCTGACCAAGAGCGGGCTCGGGACTTTCACCCTCAGCGGGACCAACACCTACACCGGGGCGACGACGATCCAGGGCAATACGCTGCTGGTCTCGGGCGGGTCGGCGATCGCCGACTCCTCGGCCGTGTCCGTCGCCTCGGGCGCCTCCCTGAATCTCGCCTCGTCCGAGGCGATCGGCTCGCTGGCCGGGGCCGGCTCGGTCACGCTCAACGCCAACACCCTCACCGCCGGGGGGGACGGCAGCTCCACCACCTTCTCCGGCGGCATCGCCGGGACGGGCGGGCTGACCAAGGCCGGCGCCGGCACGATGACCCTCTCCGGGACCAACACCTACACCGGCGCGACGGCGATCAACGCGGGGACGCTGCTGGCCTCGGGCGGCGCGGCGATCGCCGACACCTCGGCCGTGTCCGTCTCCTCGGGCGCCTCCCTGAATCTCGCCTCGTCCGAGGCGATCGGCTCGCTGGCCGGGGCCGGCACGGTCCTGACCAATGCCACCCTGACCACCGGCGGGAACAATAGCTCGACCACCTTCGCCGGCGGCATCACCGGGGTGGGCATGCTGTCGAAGGTCGGCAGCGGCACGTTGACCCTCTCGGGCGTGAACACCTACACCGACGGGACGGACGTCGAAGGGGGTACGCTGCTGGTCGACGGCTCGATCGCCAGCGGCTCGATGGTCTGGGTCCAGGACTCGACCACCCTCGGGGGTTCCGGCCTGGTCCCCTCCCTGCGGGTCCGGACCGGCGGCACGGTGGCCCCGGGCGCCTCGGCGGGCCTCCTCACCGCCCACTCGGTGGTCTTCGAGGCCGGCTCGATCCTGGAGATGGAGCTGGGAGGCGCGGCCGTCGGCACGCAGTACGACCAGCTCCAGGTGACCGAGTCGGTGGACCTCGACGACGCCTCCCTTGAGATGTCGTTCATTGATGGGTTCATCCCGACCGGGGGCCAGCAGTTCACCCTCATCAATTATACCGGGATCGGCGCGATCTCCGGGACGTTCCTCGGGCTCCCCGAGGGGGCCACCCTCTCGGTCGACGGCGTGCTCTTCAGCATCAGCTACGTCGGCGGGGACGGGAATGACGTCGTGGCGACCGCGCTGATCTCGCCCTCGATGCTCGTCGCCTCGAGCAGCAATCCGGCGGTCTTCGGCTCGACGATCGTCTTCTCGGCCGCCTTCTCCGGGCCCGAGGGCACCCCGACCGGGACCGCGACGCTGTCGATCGACGGGATCGACCGGCAGACGGTCTCGCTCGTGGACGGGCAGGCGACCTTCGACCCGATCGGCGGCCTGGCCGTCGGCTCCTACGTCGTCACGATCGGGTATTCGGGCGACTCCAATTACTCGTCGAGCACCGGCACGCTGGCCGGAGGTCAGCAGGTCATCCTGGCGAGCACCACGACGAGCGTGGTCGCCGCGCCGAATCCCTCGACCTATTCGCAGTCGGTCACCTTCACCGCGACCGTCGGCGCCGCGGTCGGCGTGCCGACGGGGATGGTCGAGTTCTTCGACGGCGGGACGAGCCTCGGCACGGCGACGCTCGACGGCTCGGGCCTGGCCTCCCTGGTCGTCTCGAACCTCGCGGTCGGGACGCACCAGATCACCGCCTCCTACCTGGGGGACGGCTCCTACCTGCCGAGCACCGACGAGACGCCGGTGTCCCAGGTCGTGGACCGGATCGGCACCGTCTCCACGATCGCTTCGGCGACGAACCCGAGCGTCTTCGGCCAGTCGGTGACCTTCATCGCGACGGTGTCGGCGACCTTCGGCGCCTCGGTGCCGACCGGCACCGTCGCCTTCCTCGACGGCACGACCGTCCTGGGGACCGCCGTGCTGGACGGCTCGGGCGTGGCCGTCTTCTCGACCTCCGGCCTCGACGTCGGCGGGCGGACGATCACGGCCAGCTACCTGGGGGGGACCGAATACGGGACCAGCAGTTCGAGCCCGGTGGTCCAGGGGGTCAATCACGCCGGGGTGTCCCTCGCAGTCACGCGGGGCACGGCCTCGCCGGTGGTCGGGCAGCCGATCGCGTACATGCTCGATGCGTCGGCCATCGCCCCCGGTGCCGGGACGCCGGGCGGGCTGGTCGAGGTCCTCATCAACGGGACCCCCGAGGACGCGGTGCTGCTCGACGCCAACGGCCGGGGGACCTTCAGCCTGACCTTCGACGCCGCCGGCGGCTTCGTCGTCTCCTTCCGGTACCTCGGGGACGCCAACTTCGCCGCGTCCGGGTCCCCGGTCGACTCCCCGATCGAGGTCGGGGCGACCGGGACGGTCGCGACGCTGACCACCTCGGCCGGCTCCTCGGTGGTCGGCCAGCCGGTGACCCTCATCGCCTCGGTGGCCCCGATCGCCCCCGGGAGCGGGACCCCGACCGGCCTCGTCACCTTCTTCAGCGGCTCGACCGAGCTCGGCTCGGCCATGCTCGTCGACGGGACGGCGACGCTGACCGTCGACGGCCTCCCCTTCGGGGGCAACGAACTCCGGGCCGTCTTTGGCGAGACCGCCGATTACCTCGGCTCGACCTCGGCGTCCCTGCCCTTCGCCGTGGGCGTCGTCCTCGGCGATTACGACGGCGACGGGGTCGCCGACCTGGCCCTCTACGAGTACCTGCCCGCGCTGGGATCGGGCCGGTTCGACATCCTGCTCTCCTCGGGCGGGACGCTCTCGGCCATGATGGGGGGCGAGGGGGATATCCCGGTCGTCGGCGACTTCGACGGCGACGGGCGGTCCGACATGGCCGTCTTCAGCCCGAACTTCGGCGGCGACGCGGCGACCTGGACGATCCAGCGCTCCGGCGACGGCGTCCGACAGGTGATCGCCTTCGGGGCCGCCAACCTCGTCGACGTGCCGGCACCGGCCGACTACGACGGCGACGGCGTCACTGACATCGCCACCTTCCGCGCCGACAGCGACGTGACGCCGGGGGCGGCCGAGTGGTTCATCCTCCCTTCCAGCGACCCCATGGCCGCCTACTCGGTCCTCTTCGGCGCCTCGGGCGGGATGGACGTGCCGGTGCCCGCCGACTACGACGGCGACGGCCTCGCCGACGTCGCCACTTTTCGCGCCGACAGCGACGTGACGCCGGGGGCGGCCGAGTGGTTCATCCTCCCCTCCAGCGACCCCATGGCCGCCTACTCGGTCCTCTTCGGCGCCTCGGGCGGGATGGACGTGCCGGTGCCCGCCGACTACGACGGCGACGGCCTCGCCGACGTCGCCACCTTCCGCTCCAACAGCGACCTCGACGCGAACACGGCCCAGTGGTTCGTCCTCGGCTCGGGCGGGTCGGGCGGGACGGGGATGGTCGACCTCGGAGCCCCCGGCTCGGTCGACGCCGCCGGCGACTACGATGGCGACGGCCGGGCCGACCTCGCCTCCTTCGACCGCATCCTCGGCGAGTGGCGGATCCGGCCGTTCGCCGGGGGCACGGTCGAGGCCACAACCTTCGGCCCGAGGGGGCCCCGGGTCGTGCCCGTCCTCTCCTCGATCGACGACCGACTCGACACGGCCGAAGGCACGGGGATGGACGGCGACACCATCGACGAGGTGCTCGCCGGCCTCGATCGCTTCGACGTCGACGGCCGGTGACCCGGCCGTCCCACCCCCGCATCCTCCCGAACGGATGAGGATGCGGCCACGATGATGAACGTCGATGCCGTCCGGTCTCCGATCGGGCGGCATCGGCCGCTCCAGGACGAGCGTGAAGGCCGGGCCCCGTGAAGGTGCGTCGTCATCGGGCCACGGGGGCGACCATCAAGTCGGGATCGAGTTATGCGCGGCGGATCGGCTCGACCTTCGTGGGTACGAGGACCGCCACGTCAACGAGGTGAGAGCCGCTCGATCTCCTCGACCGTGAGCACCCGGTCGAAGACCGCGATCTCGTCGAGCCGGCCCTCCCAGGTCGAATCGCCGTCGCACCGGCCGCCGAGGAAGATCTGGTCGAGTCGCGGGGCGGATCCCGCGACGGCCGGGGCCTCGATCTCCGGCTCGGGGTCGCCGTCGAGGTGGATGCGGACCGAATCGCCGTCCCGGACGAGGACCACGTGATGCCACGTCCATCGCTCGATCGCCGTGCGGCCGACGAGGGGCCGATCCCCCCCTGCGGGGCCGCCGGGACTGAAGATCAACCGGCCCTGGGCCTCGCCGGTCCCCCCCACCCCCAGCCGGTCGTTCCCGCCGTCCCGGTCCCGGTCGTGGCCCCGGGCGAAGAGCCAACCGGAGACGTCCCGGGCGCCCTCGGGCATGCCGTTCCAGCACCAGAGCGAGACCGAGTAGCGGTCGCCGAGCCCCGGGATGCGGGCGTCGATCCTCCCCCCCGCGAGGTGGGCCGAGCGGTTCGGCCGACCCCCCGGGCTGAACGCGTCGGGCCGGGGCCCTTCCAGGAAGAAGGCGACGCCCGGCTCATAGAAGGCGTCATGATCGTTCACATGATCGATCGCCCTCGGGCCGGAGAACTCATCGAGCCTCCAGTACGCGGCGGGGCGGAGGGAACGGATCGCCTCCGACGCCGGGCCGACCGGCTGGCGGTACTCGGCCCGATCGCACCCCGAGACGTCCTCCAGCAGGCCCAGGGCCGCCTCGACGATCTTCGGCTCGGCCTGGACCTCCAGCCCGGCCGACCGCGCGGCCCAGGTGTTGTAGCCGCCCAGCAGGTGCTGCTCCGGGGGCGGGATGTAGCCGTCCCCGCCGTTGGCCAGCTCAATCACCATGGTCTTCTCCAGGGGGCTCTGGAGCTTGATCTTCAGCCCGGTCAGGGCGTAGGTCTCCGTCGGCGTGGTCGCGATGGCGAGCTCGCCGATCTTGATCGCCTGGACGACGACCTCGGTCGACTGCCACTCGTGCAGGATGAGCTGCTCCCGGGCGTAGACCTCCGTGGTGTCCTTCGGTGGGCGATCGCCCATCGCCTCGACGACCCGACGGGCCCAGTCCAGCCGCTGCGCGTCCGGCACGCGGTAGCGGAGAGGGACCCTCGCCTCGGCCATCTCCAGGTCGGCGTCGGCCCGGAACTCGATCGACTCGTAGGCGCCGACGGCGCGATCGACGAGCGCATCGGCATACGACTGGATCGTCAGGTCTTCACCCCGCGACCCCGGCGGCTTCGCGTAGTCGACCCGGTAGATGTCCCCGCTGCAACCGTGGGACATGATGCCGACGAAGGGCGGGCCCTCGCCCTCGGCCTCGGACTCGCCGGCCAGCCTGGATTTCAGGCCCTCGCAGAAGAGGCCGAAGTAATCGGCGCTGAGGGACTGGTCGCCGAAGTAGTGCATCGAGAAGTTCGCCAGGACGGCCAGCGGCCGGCCGTCGGCCGATTGCAGGGCGATCAGGGAGAGGTCCGGGTCCTCGGGGCCGGACTCGCCGGTCACGTCATCCCAGTTGCTGGCGGCGTGCATGTTGGCCCTGAGGGTCGGGTTGCCGAAGGGGTCGTCGGCCAGGCGGTCGGGCCTCCGGATCCAGCGGCGGAGCGCCGTGTACTCGCCCGCATCGACGACCCCCCAGCCGACCCTGGCCGGCTCCAGGTTCCCCGCCGCCCCGGCGATGGCCTCGACGAGCTTCCGGCGCAGGAACGGTACGTAGGACGGGTCGGCCTCGGTGCCGAGGCAGGCCATGCTCGACGGGGCGCTGTGGGTGTGCGTGGCCGAGATCAGGATCCGATCGGCCGGGATGCCGGTTTGGGCGGCGGCGGCGGCCTTCGCCTCGTCGAGCAGTGCCCGGGGCATCATGCAACTGTCGACGACGACGATCGCGAGCCGGTCCTCGCCGTCGTCCAGGACCAGGGACCGGGCGCTGAGCGGCGTCTTGACCGTGTCCGCCTCCCGGCCGAGCATCCCCCCGTTCACCAGCACGGGCAATTGCTCCGGCGTCACGTCGACCACCGCGGCCCCGGCCGAGAGCTCCCCGCGCGCCGACCCGCCCGACGCCACGGAAAATACAACAAGCGCAATCGCGAAAACATGATGCATCGAAACGCTCTCCGACCCTGGCCCATGACCGGCGATCTCCCCGACTCCGGATCGTGATAAACGATCGGGCCGTCGCGGGCCAGGGGTTATCGCCGGGGGGCCTCAGCCGGGGGGTCGTTCGTCGAGCCGGAGCGAGGCCGAGTTGATGCAATAGCGCAGGCCGGTCGTCGGCGGGCCGTCGGGGAAGACGTGGCCGAGGTGGCCGCCGCACCGGGAGCAGGTGACCTCGGTGCGGAGCATGCCCAGGCTGGCGTCCTCGTGCTCCTCGACGCCCGACTCGGACAAGGGGCGGTCGAAGCTCGGCCAGCCGCATCCGGAGTCGAACTTCGAGTCGGACGTGAACAGCTCCTGGCCGCAGCCGGCGCATCGGTAGACGCCGGGGGCCTTGGTGTCCCAGTAGATGCCCGTGAAGGCCCGCTCGGTCCCCTTCTGGCGGAGGATCCGGTACTGTTCGGGGGTCAACTCGCCGCGCCATTCGGCGTCGGTCTTCTCGATCTTGTCGTCCATGCCGACCTCCTCCGGACCTCGTCCCCCGGGTCGGGCCGGGCGGGGCCCGTCCCGGGGGCATGCGTCGATTGTCGTGGGATCGGGGTCAAGGATACCAGGAATCGCCCGCGGAGTCCGACCCGGAGGCGTTCAGGCCGTCACCCGCCGCAGCCACCGCCGCAGCCGCCGCAGCCGCCTCCCCCGCAGCCGCCTCCGCCCCCGCCATCGCCGCCGCAGCCGCTGCCGCCGGACGAGGGCGGGGGGATGATCTCCGCCCCGAGCACGCCGAGCGTGCCCTCCTTCGGCAGGGCGGCCATTCCCATGAGGGCGAAGGCCAGGGGGAACTCGGGGGAGGCCGGCGAGGGCGGATCCTTCACGATCCGTTCCCGCAGGTGGTCCATCGACCGGACCAGGGCGTCTCCCTTACGGGTCCGCCACGGCCGGGCGACGAGGTGGACGATCGTCGCAACGAAGAGCAGTCCGCAGAGGAGGACCAGGAAGCCCACCGGCCGACCCCGTTCGATCCCGAGGCCGATCCGCCAGAGCCCCAGTACGAGCACGACCACTAGGGGCAGGACCGGCAAGACCCGGATCCGGAAGGCCTCGGAGGCCGACTGGAGCAGGCCCTGGTCCCGGAGCCGGTCCTCGACCGACCCCACCTCGGGCGACCGGCTCGCGGCCTGGACGAGCTTCCAGGTCGTCCAGGAGGCGCGTCGCTTCACCGCGCCCAGGGCGGCCTGCTCGACCGGGTGGAGCGTCCGATCCCGGTCGGACCAGGTTGTGATCAGTTGTTTCCGTTCCTCGTCGTAGGAGAGGACCCCGGTCTCCACCAGCCGGGCGACGGCGGCCTGGACCGGGGGCGTCCGGTCGGGGCCTCGGGCCAGGAGGATGAGGCCATACGGGTCGAGCTTCGCCTTGCCCTTCGACGCGTCGGTCGCCAGGGCGAACTCCGGATCCGAGGGCCCACCCTCCCCGGAGGCGGCCCACCGCCGGAGCAGCCAGGAGCAGACGATCGTGGCGACGGTGAGGGGGACGAAGAGATTGAGGAATTCGCTACCCGATCGGTCCGCCAGCCCCAAGCCACCCATCCCCCCCATCGGCAGCCCCGGTGCCACGCAGCCGGCCAGCATCAAGGCGATCGCGGCGACGGCCGCGACGGGCCCCGGCCTCGCCCCGACCGCCTCCCGAACGGCCGACAGTCGGCCGACCAGCCCCCGGAGGAGCGTCGACGGCCGGGGCAGCAGCCAGTGGTCCCTCAGGTTGACCCGGGCGAAGTGGAGGTCCCGGCCGAAGCGGTCGGCGGCCGGGGGCCAGAAGTCGGCCGGGGGCTCCTCGCCGAAGAACCGGCGGTAGGAGTCGAGGGTCCGGCCGTACCAGTCGTGGAACTTGGCCGACTCCTCGGCCCCTCCCCGGGTCGGCCCGTGGTGCAGCGGGCGGCCGAGCACGCCGCCGCAGAGGTCGTCCCAGTAGCTCCGGGTGTAGGTCAGGTGCAGGTGCCAGGCCTGGTCGACCTGGTCCGACGGGGTGACCGGGTGACCCGAGGCCATCGCCAGGAACAGGAACCGGCGGTACTCCTCGACCGCCCGACGGGCGTACGCCTCACCCCAGCCGTTCTCCCGGGCGAGGCGACGGGTGAAGGTCAGCGGGGCCCCGGGTTCGTCGAGTTCGAAGGCGGCGATCCGGCCCCAGAGCGTGGATTGTGCCGTATTCATGTCAGCTCCCCACCGGTCACACGGGTCCGCCGGGCCGTGCCCGGCCGGGGAGGCATCAGCACCTCCCCTCGATTACGGCCGACATCGGGGCCGGGATGGGGCGCGAAATCCGGGAAAACCGACCGTGATCCCAGGGGACCGGGTCATGCAAGGATCCCCCCCGGGCCCCCCGAGCCGGGCCGGGCCCTCCGGCCCCTCAGGACGACGGCGGCCGCCCCGAGGAGCAGGATCGCCAGGGTCAGGGCCGTCGCGACCCCCAGCGACAGGCCGATCGTCAACGCCCGGTCCGGGTCGACCGCCTCGTCGAACCGGCGCTGGATGACGACCGCCAGCTCGGTGCCGCCGACCGGGGCCAGGCCGGCGATCCACCGGCCCCGGTAGCGCGGGTCGACCCGGCCGAGGGGGTCGGCGTAGTCGTCGTCGATCGCCGAGGCGTCGTCCCCCTCCGGCTCGGGCCCGGGGAGGCGGAACTCCCGACCGGGGCATCCCCCCGGCGATCGGCCCGGGAGCCCCGAGATCAGGGCCCCCGGGAACGGGACGGCATCGACGCCCCGGCCGGCATACGCCGGGTGCCGGAGGATCACGTGAGAGCCGCCCGGCCTCCACGGCTCGGCCCCGGACCGGGGAGGCTCCGGGTCGACCCGGCCGACGAGCACGGCGATCCTGCTGCGGTCGTCGAGGCGGAGGCCCTCCAGCTCCGCCCGGGTGGTGACGGTCGCCGCGACCACGCCGATCGGCGGCCCCCCGGGCCCGGGTCGGACCGGGGCGGCCAGGGCGAACTTGGGCATCCCGTCGTTCTCGGACTTGAAGATCAGGGAGACGTGGACGGCGGAGGAGCCGGGCCGGTCGGCATGTTCGATCGCCCCCCGGACGTAGTCCCGGCCGCCGAAGTCGCGCCCGACCACGTCCCGGCTCCGGGGGGACTCGCCCCGGATCACCCCGGACCGGTCGAGGACGAACCAGGTGGCGTAGGGGGACTCCCCCGACAGGGACGTCCGGCCGTCCGAGGCGCCGAAGGGGTCCCGTTCCCTCCGCTCGACGTACCGCTGGAGCCCCTCGCGGTCGTCCCGCGTCAGCAGGCCGATCAGCTCCGGATCCCCGGCGGCCTCGGCGACGGGGCGGCCCAGGTGCTCCAGTTCCCGGAGGATTGTGCTGGCGACGTGCCGGGCGGCGTATCGGTTGCTCATGCCGACCTCCCGGACGAGCATCGCCTCCCTCGCCCGGGCCAGGGAAAGGGCCGCGAGGGTCGTCGCCACCAGGGAGACGGCCGTCAGCAGCCCGAGCGAGGAGGCGGCCGGGTGCCGGCGGCACCAGAGGGCGAGTCGGCCGGCCCGGCCCACCCGGCGGGCCCGGATCGGCTCGCCTCGCAGCCAGCGTCCCAGGTCGTCCGCCAGGTCGTCGGCCGACTCGTAGCGGCGGTCGGGGTCCTTGGCCAGGCATCGCAGGCAGATCGTCTCCAGGTCGCGGTCGACCCGGCGGTTCAGGCTCGCGGGGGGCTCGGGGTCGCACTCCCGGACCTGCCGGATCGTCTCCAGGACCGACTCGGAGCGGAACGGCGGCCGGCCGGTGAGCAGGGCGAAGAGGATCGCCCCCAGGCCGTAGACATCGGTGGCCACGGTGATCGACCGGCTCCCCTCGGCCTGCTCGGGGGCCATGTACGAGGGGGATCCGACGATGGCGCCGGTGGCGGTCCGCTCGTCGAGGTCGCCGATCCGCTTGGCCAGGCCGAAGTCGCTGACGCTCGGCCGGCCCTCGGCATCGAGCAGGATGTTGGAGGGCTTCAGGTCGCGGTGGAGGATGCCCCGGCGGTGGGCGTGGTGGACCGCCCGGGCGATGGTGTGGGCCAGCCGGGCCGCCTCCTCGGGCTCGACCGGGCCGCGGGCGAGGCGGTCGGCCAGGCTGCCCCCGGGCATGTATCTCATGACGAAGTAGTGATGGGAACCCGCCTGGCCGACGTCGAAGACGGGGACGATGTGCGGGTGGTCCAGCACCGCCAGGGCCTCGGCCTCGGCCCGGAAGCGGCGGATGCCGTCGCCGGAGGCGAGCGGGCCGTCGAGGATCATCTTCAGGGCCACGACCTTGTTCAGGCCGCGGTGGGAGGCCCGATAGACCACCCCCATGCCGCCCCGGGCGACCTCCCCCAGCAGGTCGTAGTCCCCGCACCGGGCGGGCGTGGGGGCGGGCGAAGCCTCGCCCGCTTCGCCCGGCCCGGACGCCTCGCCCAGGTCGATGGTCCGCTCGGGGGCCGCTCCGGGGAATCGGCCGGGGGCGAGGCGGGCCATGCCGTCGTGGTCGTCGAGGAACGCCCCGAGCTCGTCGGCGAGGTCCGGGTGCCTCGCGAGGTACGCGTCGCGGTCGATCGACAGGCCGAGGTCCTCGGCGGCGAGGTACTCGGCGATGGCCTCGTCGACGCGGCGGTCGAGGGATCGCTCTCCGCTGGGGTCGGTGCTCATGGCCCCTCCCGGTCGCCCAGCAGGGCCCGAAGCTCCCGGACGCCCCGCTTCAGGAGCCCGGCGACGGCGGCGGGGCTGCGGTCCAGCTCCCGGGCGATCTCCAGGACCGCCAACCCCCGGCCATATCGCAGCTCCAGGGCGGCCCGCTGCGCCTCCGGCAGCCGCCCCAGGGCGTCGGCGAGGAGGAGGGCCTGCTCCAGCCGGCCGGCCGCCTCGCTCGGCGAGGTCTGGTCGGCGGCGAGGAAGTCGGCCAGCCGGGCCGACGACCGCTCCAATTCCGCCTCCAGCGACCGCTCCCTCCCGTCGTCACGGCATGCCCGTCCCCGGGCCCGGAACGCATCGACGAGGTTGCACGCGAGTAGCTTCCGGAGCCAGGCCGCCATCTCGGCCTCGCCCCGGCCCCGGAACTGGTCCCGGCAGCGGTGGGCCTCCAGCAGCGTCTGCTGCACCACGTCCGACGCCTCGACCTTGCCCCGGCCCCCGGCCCCCAGGCGGAGCCTGGCCAGCGCGACGAGATAGGGTCGGAACCGCTCGGGGGACGGCATCGGCTCCTCCCGGATCGCCGACATGGTGACCCTCCCAGGCCAGGTCGGAGGCCGCCGAGTGCCCCGGCCCGGGAGGGCCGAGGGGCGACCCCCCGGCGGGCGGCTCGACCCATCGACGCCCCGCCTCGGTCCGACGGGGCCCTTCGACTCGACTCTACTCGATCCCATCGACCCCCTCCAGCGGGCGACGGGACGGCCGAAGGTCGGGGGATCCGCACTGGCCCCGGCCGCGACGAGGCGCTATAATCGAGAATCATTCTCGACAACGACCCGTCGCCGACCGCCCTCGGCCTCGTCCTGAGGCCCGTCGACGCCCCGAAGGACCGAGTCTCGTGACCCCATCCCAAGACCTCGCGCCGCTCCAGGTCACCGACAGCCCCGAGGAGAAGTTCCGCGAGTACCTCGAGATCCGGGGCGAGAAGCTGACCGAGCCCCGCCGCGTGCTCGTCAACCACATCTTCAACACCCACAAGCACTTCGACGCCGACGAACTGGTGGCCGACCTCCGGGAGTCCGGCCGACGGGTCAGCCGGTCCACCGTCTACCGGACCCTCCGGCTGATGGTCGACGCCGGCCTGCTCCGCGAGCTGAGGCTCACCAACCGATCGGCGTATGAGCATAGTTACGGGTATCCCTCGCACGACCACATGCATTGCACCCAGTGCGGGGCGATCGTCGAGTTCCGCAACGAGGAGATCCGCAAGCTCCGGGAGCTGATCGGCCAGGAGTTCGGCTTCCGGCCCGACAACCACCGCTTCGTGATCACGGGCCAATGCTCCGACTGCCTGAAGGCCCGGGGCCGGCGGCGGAAGCTCGACCAGATCTGACCGATCCGCGCGGGACCCCTCAGGCCGTGCCCCCCGATCGGGATCGGAGGCGGTCGAGCAGGGCGTCGACTGGGTAGTCGGCGAGGGATTCGACCACCTCGTCGGCGCCGGCCTCCCGGAGGGCCTCGGCCGGTCGGGTCGAGGCGACCCCGACGGCGAACATGCCGGCGGCCTTGGCGGCCTGGATGCCGATCGGCGCGTCCTCGAAGACGACGGCGCCCCGGGGATCGACCCCGGCGAGCCGGGCCGCGAGCAGGAAGACTTCGGGATCCGGCTTCGATCGGGTGATGTCCTCCAGCGCGGCGATGGCGGCGAAGCGGCCGTCGAGGCCGCAAGACTCGACGGTGAGCCGCATGTTCGCCCGTGGTCCGCTGGTGCCGATGGCCAGGGCGACGCCCCGGGCCGTCAGGGCGTCGAGCAGGGCGTGGACGCCGTCCATGAGCACGACCTTGCCCCGGGCGACTTCCCGATAGCACTCCTCCTTCAGGGCGCCGAGGCGGGCGACCTCGGCGTCGTCGAGGGCGTCGCCGACGAGGCGTCGGAAGATGGCCGGGTTGGTCATGCCGAAGGTTTCGAGCACGAATTGCTCGGTAATCGGCAGATCGGCGCGGCGGCCGAGGTCGACCCAGGCGCTCTGGTGGAAGGCGAGCGAATCGACGAGCACGCCGTCGTGGTCGAAGATCGCGAGCAGGTCGGGGGTGGCGGGCATGGGAGGAGTTCCGGGGGCGATCGATCGGTCGTTCGGGGTGCTGCGGCCGGGCTCCTCGGGGGGAGCCTACGACATCGGGCCGGGGAGCAGAAGGACGGGAGGAATAATCTCGCAGGGTCGCGGAGAGGAGGGAGCGAGAGTCCGGGCGGTTCCCCGCGTCTTCCTCCGCGACCTTGCGCCCCTGCGTGAGATCCCCGGCTCACCGGGCCGACTCCAGCACGACGATCCGTCGGGGTTCGAGGGACTCCCGGTCGACGGTGACGCTCGGGCCGTCGACCCGCTCGACCGGCCAGTCGGGCAAGGCCTCCAGGAAGCGTTCGACGGGCTGGATCTCCAGGTTGATCTTGGGGGTCAGGTAGTGCATCGGGATGACGATCGAGGGGGAGAGGGCGTCGATGAGCGGGGGGATCAGCGGGTAGTCGATCGTCGGCGGGCCGCCGGCGGGGACGAGCAGGACGTCGGGGCGGCCGAGTAGGGCCAGTTCCAGGGTGCCGAGGGGGTGGCCGAGGTCGCCGAGGAAGGCGACGTGCAGGCCTTCGAGGCGGAAGTCGAGGATCGAGACCTCGTCCCCGGCGCGCTTCTCGGGGGTCTCGAAGGCGGGGATGGCCTGGATGCGAATCCCGGCGACTTCGACCCCCTCGGGGGGGATCGAGGTGCCCAGCACCGTCTCGAAGGGGGGGACGATCTCGGAGGTGCCGCTGTGATACTTCGCGTTCTCGTGGCTGGCGGCAACCACGTCGGCCCCCTCGGAGATGGGGGCGTAGGAGCCGACGTCGGCCGAGGTGTAGGGGTCGAGGATGATCCGCTTGCCGTCGGCCTCGACGAGGAAGGCGGCGTGGCCGTACCAGGTGATTCTCATGGGAAGGCTCCCGATCCGGGATGATGGCCGGGGGGCGGGACGCCCCTCCGAACGGAGGAGCGTACCCGACCCGGGGGCCGGGGTCACCCCGCGGGGTCGACGACGGAGCCGGCCCAGTCGAGCAGGACCCGGAGCAGCTCGGGGTTGAACTCGCCGGGGCCCTCCCGCTCCATGGCGTCCCGGTAGGAGTCGGCCCGGGAGAAGCCGTGGTCGGTCCCCTCCAGCAGCACGAAGCGGCCCGAGCCCTCGGACCGGCCGTCGACGAGCGAGGCGATCAGCTCGTGGTCCTCGCGGGTGGAGACGAAGTCGGCCTCCCCCCAGATGGCCAGGGCGTCGGCGTCGGCCTCGAGCCAGGCGGCGGGCAGGTTCCGGGCGTCGAGCTGGCGGAAGAAGCGGGCGTTGCGGGTGTAGGGGTGCTCGCCGTCGGGGGCCACGTCGGCCAGCACCGGGGCCAGGCTCGGGTCCTCGGCCAGGGCCTCGTCGGGCTCCTGGCCCAGGACGAAGAGGCGGGCGTAGAGCTTCGCGTGGGCGCGGAGGGTGTCGTCGACCTCGTCGGGCGCGGCCCCGCCGAGGGCGGACTGGCGTCGGACGTTCTCCAGCAGGTACTCGGACCAGGTCTTGAGCACCGTGCCGTAGACCGCGACCCCGGCCACGGGGTCCTCGGCGGCGAGGATCGGGCCCATCACGCCCCCCATGCTGTGGCCGAAGAGGACGACCCGGCCGGGGTCGACGAAGGGCATGGCCTTCAGGGCGGCCAGGCCCTGGCGGTAGCCGTCCAGCTCGGTGTCGAAGTCGACGTCGGCGCAGGGGCCGCCCTCGGAGTCGCCGCATCCGGGCTTGTCGACCCGGAGGGTGACGTAGCCGGCCTCGGTGAAGGCGTCGATCACCTCCTTGTAGCCGATCAGGCCGCCGGCCGGGTTCTCGATCGAGACGCAGCCGAGCCCCTGGATCAGGAAGAGGGCCGGGAAGGGGCCGTCCCCCTCGGGCTTCGTGACGATCGTCCGCTGCCGGCCGGCGGCGGCGGCGACCGAGCCGTAGATCACCTCGCCCGCCTCGGAGGTCTCCCGGGGCCGCTCGCCGAAGGTGACGCGCTCGGTCCGCTCCTCCCCCTCCCGGATGAAGCGGAGCGCGACCTCCTCCCCCGCCCCCCGGGCGCCGACCAGGGAGACGAACGAGGCCGGGTCGGTGACGGGCTCGTCGTCGACGCCGACGATCAGGTCCCCTTCGATCAGCCCGGCGGCCTCCGCGGGGGAGCCGGGGACGACCAGGGTGACCCGGACCCCCCGGTCTCCCTCCTCGGGGGCGACCCCGGCGCCGACGAATCCGCGACGCCGGAGGTCGTCGCCGGGGGTCCCGCCCTCGTCGGCGATCGAGGGCCGCCAGGGCAGGGGGGAGGCGGCCAGGAGGGCGGCGAGCAGGGCGGCGGCGGGCCGGCTCGGGCGGCCATTCGGGACGGTCGATCTCATGCGAGCGGTCTCCGGGACGGTCCAGGTTCGGCCCCCCGGCCGGCCTCGGCCGGGATCGGGCACAAGGGGATCGGGCACGGCAGGGGCCTGGGAAGGGCCGCGCCCTTCGGGGACAATGTCCCGGGTCGAGGTGACGAGCGTACGGACGGAGGTCAGGCTCATGGCGGAACCCTCGAAATCGACGCCGGGCACCCCGGGGCTGCCCGAGCTGCCGATCGTGCAGTTGGAACCCTGGGAGCAGCGGTCCCGGCTGGAGAAATACGGCGGCTTCTACTACCTGGCCGTCGGCGGCCTGGTCCTGCTGGTGGGGATGATCGGCTGGTTCGCCTGGGGCGCCTGGTCGCTGAGGGAGGTCTGGCGGGACGTCTACATCCTGCACGACCCGGGCCGCCCCGAGGCCGATCGGGTGGAGGCCGCCCGGAGGCTGGCGGGCAACCCCGACGCCACCCCCAGGCAGCGGCTCGACATCGCCCTCGCCCCCGACCTGCCCGACCGGGCCCGATACCTGGTGGCCGAGTCGCTGCCCCCCGAGGCCGCCGAGGACGACCCCCGGGGCTATGCCCTGGCCGTCTCCCGGGCCGAGGGCCGGCCCGACTGGCTCCGGCTGCTCCTGCTCCGGCCGCTCGCCTACGGCGCCGGGGCCGGGGCGGCGATCGAGCAGGGGCCGATGCGCGAACTGGCCGACCACCCCGACCCCGCCGTCGCCCTCTGGGCCCGCTACACGCTGGCCGAATCGAACCGCTACAACACGATTCACGACAAGGCGTTGCGATCCGAGGCCGGGGACGACGGGCCGTACGCCGGGCTCGCCGAGATCCTGGTCCGGGCGCTCGACGCCCGGGCGGACGACGACCGGGTCGCCCGGCTGGACGAGGCGACGCGGTGGGTCCGCGCGCACCACCCGGGGGCGTCGTCGGTCTGGTCCGGGGCCGGGGAGGCGGCACCGACCGGGGTCGGGGGCGGCGAGGGCTGAGGGAAATTGGCTTTGTTCGTGCCTCCGGGGAGGGCGGGGCCGGGCGACTCGGGACCTCGGATCAGGAGGGGCCGTCGTCCCGGACGCCCCGGCCGAGGTGACGGGCCATCGCCCGGAGGGCACGCCGCTCCCGGCGATTCCTCGGGGATGGGTCGGGGGAAGCCGGGTCCCGGGGCCGATCGGGACGAGCATCCGGGGACGACCGGGACGGGGTCGAGGCGTGATCGGGGCGGGACGGCGGCCGATCGGTCGGGGGGGACGGCGGCGGCCGATCGGCCGGGTTTGAGTGCGCCGACGACGGGCGGGCCGGTGACGCGGGGGGCGAGGGAGGGGCGTGGACCCCGGACGGCCCGGGCACCAGGCGGGGGCGGTCGGGGGAGGCAGGGCGACCCTGGAGGCGGCGGAGGTCGGCCTCGGCCTGGCGGAGGCGGCGGAGGATCCGGTCCTCGTAGCGGTCCAGGAGCACGACGGCCGGGGCGTCCGGCGCGAGCCCGGCCTCGGCGTCGACCCGGGCGCGGTCGTCCCGGTCGTCGAGGTAGGCGTCGAGCCGGCGTCGGAGGTCGGCGACCGCTTCGGCGGCGATCGCGTCGAAGCCGTCGGCCTCCGGGGCCTCGCCGATCAGCCGGCGGGGGGCGTCGTCCCGGTCGTCGGCGGGCACGCCCAGCAGGTCGAGCAGGAGGGACCAGTCCCGGTCGGTCGGCGCCGGTCGCCGGGCGACGGCGTCCCGGAGGCACTCCCAGCGGTCGAGCAGCCAGAGGACTCCGTGCCGGGACTGGAGCAGCTCGGGCTGGACCAACTCGGGGCGTCCCGGGAGCCGGGAGGCGAGGCGTTCGGCGTCGAGGGCGCGGTCCTCGTCCCAGGCCTCGGAGGCGCGCCGGGCCAGTTCGTCCCGGGCGGCGACGGCGCGGTGCAGGCAGGTGTCGAGCCGGACGGACTCGATGCAGATGCGTTCGAACCGCCAGCGCTCGGCGGGGGAGTCGGGCCGGTAGTCGGGGAACCAGTCCCGCTTGCGTTCCTCGACGGCGGCGAGTTGCTCGTCGGTGAGCACGACCCCGTGCCCGGCCAGGCCGTGCGACAGGGCGTTCCGGGAGACCCGGGCCTTGCCCTCGGCGGTCCTCGGCCCGGTGGACTTCGCCGCGTTGCGGCGATTGGCTTCGATCTGTCGGGTGCTGGCCACGCTCGGGATCTCCTCGATCGCTGGTGTTCGGCCCGGGTCGGTCGGCGGTCGGCAGTCAAACCTCACACCGAAATGATCGAGTGGATCGGCGGTTTTGGTCACACGAAATCGCGCAGCGGGACCATCCCGATCTTGAAATGGGGAAATGGTCAAGGGAGCTTGCCCAGCAGCGCCAGGCGGGCCCAGTTCATGGCGTGCTTGGAGGCGCGGGACTGGATGACGGCCCGGGGCTGCTCGGGGCCGAGGGCGAGGCGGCGGTGCCGGGTGCCGGAGGCGTCGGCGAGGCCGAGGTAGACCAGGCCGACGGGCTTCTCGGGGGTGCCGCCGGCCGGGCCGGCGACCCCGGTGACCGCGAGGCCGAGGTCTGCACCCAGGCGGCGGCGGGCCCCCTCGGCCATCGCCTCGGCCACCTCGGGGCTGACGGCCCCCTTCGAGGCGATCAGGTCGGCGGGCACGTCCAGCAGCGTTGACTTGACCCCATTCGCGTACGAAACGACGCCGCCGGGGAAGTGGGGGCTGACGCCGTCGACCCGGGTGATCCGGTGGGCGATCAGGCCGCCGGTGCAGGACTCCGCCAGGGCGATCGTCTTGCCGGTGGACTTCAACGCGGCGACGAGCCCCTCGGCCACGTCGTCGGTCCCCTCGCCGACGACGAAGTCGCCGAACCGCTCGTAGATGGCCTCGGCGGTCGGCCCGATGAGGGCGAGGGCCTCGGCCTCGTCGGCCCCCTCGGCGCGGATCCGGAAGCTGATGGTGGCGTCGGAGGCGGTGATGCCGACCTCGGGGATCCGGCCCCGGGCGGTGAGGTCGGGGGCCCGCTGCTCGGCCTCGGACTCGCCGAGGCCGAAGAGGTTGATCGTCCGGCCCAGGACGACCCGGCCGGCCAGGCCGGAGGCCCGGAGCCGGGGGGCGAGTTCGGCGTCGAACATGGCCTTCAGCTCCCGGGGGACGCCCGGCAGGCAGGCGACCCACGCCCGGTCGAGCCGCATCCAGATGCCGGGGGCCGTGCCGGTGGGGTTGTGCAGGATTTCCGACCCCTCGGGGATGAGCGCCTGGGTCCGGTTGCGGTCGGGCATGGGGCGATCTCGGCGGGCGAAGAGGGCCTCGATCATCCGCAAGGCCTCGTCGTCCTGCACCATGCCGACGCCCCCGGCCTTCGCCAGGGCGTCCCGGGTCAGGTCGTCCTGCGTCGGCCCGAGGCCCCCGCTGGAGACGACCAGGTCCGAGCGGCCCGAGGCGGCCTTGAAGGCGTCGATGTTGTCGTCCAGGTCATCCCCAATCACGGTCGTGAACCGGACCGGGACGCCCAACTCGGCGAGCCGGGTGCAGAGCCACTGGCCGTTGGTGTCCAGCTTCTCCCCGCTGGTGAGTTCGCTTCCGATGATCAGGAGTTCGGCTCGCATGGCGGGTGCTCGGGGGGCTGGGGGTCCGGCGTCGGGGGGGTCGATTCGGGGCCGCGGCACCCGTTCATGAATTTTTCACGGCCGGGGGCGGGGGTGCGGGGGCGGCGGGGGCCTCGGGAATCGCGGGGGAACGGGGGCGAACCGGCCGGGGAGGGGGCGGTGTCGCCGTGGAGGGAGTTGCGGAGCGGAGCGGGCCTCGTGTCATAATAGTGGTGCGACCCGACCCGGGTCGATCGGCCTGCGTCCGTCCGCCCGCCCGGCCTCGGGTTCGTCGAGCCGCCCGATCGGGCTCGACCGAGGTCCATCGTCCGAGCAAGAACCCGGTCCCGCCGAGTCGGAGGAGGCTTGTCCGCGATGAGCGCCGCTGTCCTCGACCGCCCGACCCTGGTCCTGAACCGGAACTGGCAGCCGGTGAACGTGGCCTCGGTCTCCAGGGCGCTGGTGATGCTGTGGAACGAGTCGGCCCGCGTCGTCGACCCCGACGATTTCCGACTCTACGACTGGGCCGACTGGGCCCGGCTGAAACCCAGGGACGACGAGCCGTTCATCCAGGCCGTCACGTTCCGGATGCGCGTGCCGGAGGTCGTCACCCTGACCCATTACGACCGCTTCCGCGAGTCGACGGTGACCTTCAGCCGCCGCAACATCTTCAAGCGCGACCACTCGACCTGCCAGTACTGCGGCGACCGGCCCGGCTCCTCGGAGCTGACGATCGACCACGTGCTGCCCCGGGCCCAGGGGGGCGTCTCCACCTGGGAGAACTGCGTGCTGGCCTGCGTGGGCTGCAATTCCCGCAAGGCCAACCGCACCCCGGAGCAGGCGCACATGAGGCTCCGCAAGAAGCCGGTCCGGCCGGAGTGGAAGCCCATGTACGCCTATTCCACCATGCGGATCGAGAGCTGGTCCCGGTTCATCAGCGAGGCGTACTGGAACGTCGCCCTCGACGAGGGGGAGTGACCGGGACGGGTGCGGGGGGGGTGCTCGCTCCCCCCGGCCGCCCTCGCGCGATATGCTGGGGGGGTCAAATCCGCTCGACTCCGCACCCCCCTCGGATGCCCGGCACGCGATGCGATACCTTGTCACCGGAGGCGCCGGGTTCATCGGCAGCCACCTCTGCGAGCGCCTGCTCGACGACGGCCACGAGGTGCTGGCGCTCGACGACCTGAGCACCGGCCGCTTCTCCAACGTCGCCCCCCTGGAAGGGCGGCCGGGGTTCGAGCTGCGGGTGGCCAGCGTCACCGACCCGGGCGTGGTCGAGCGCTGCGTGCTGGAGTGCTCGGCCGTCTTCCACCTGGCCAGCGCCGTGGGCGTGCGGCTGGTGGTGGACGAGCCGGTGAAGACGATCGAGACGATCGTCAACGGCACCGACACGATCCTCCGCTGCTGCGCCCGGTATCGCCGGCCGATGCTGCTGACCTCCACCAGCGAGGTCTACGGCAAGAGCGACCGCATCCCCTTCCGGGAAGACGACGACGTGGTGCTCGGCCCGACCACCACCCGGCGCTGGGCATACGCCGGGGCGAAGATGCTCGACGAGTTCCTCGCCCTGGCCCACTGGCACGAGGCGAGGCTGCCGGTGGTGGTGGCCCGGCTGTTCAACACCGTCGGCCCCAGGCAGACCGGCCGGTACGGCATGGTCGTCCCCCGGTTCGTCAGGCAGGGGATGGCCGGCGAGCCGATCACGGTCTACGGCGACGGGACCCAGACGCGGTGCTTCGCCCACGTGCTGGACGTGGTCGATGCGCTGGTCCGGCTGATCCACCACCCGGGCGCCCGGGGCGAGGTCTTCAACGTCGGCAACGGCGAGGAGGTCTCGATCATGCAGCTGGCCGAGCGCGTCCGCGCGCTGACCGGCGGCCGGAGCGACATCCGGACCATCCCGTATGACGAGGCGTACACGTCCGGATTCGAGGACATGGTCCGCCGGGTCCCGTGCCTGGACAAGATCCGCCGGCTGATCGGCTACGAGCCGACCCGGGGGCTGGGCCGGATCCTCTCGGACGTGCTGGCCGAGGGGGAGGGCGCCTCGGCCGGCTGACCCCCCCGTCGGGCGGACCGTCCGGGGGGGGATGGCCGGGGGAGGCGGCCCGGGAGGGCTCATCCCCTCCGGCGTCGGGCAAGGGCGTAGCCGCCGAAGCCGAGGGCGCCGATCCCGGCCAGGACGAGCGTCGAGGGCTCGGGGACGGCCTGGATCGACGAGGTGGGATCGAACCCCGAGTAGTAGGGGGAGTGCGTCTCCCCCTTGCTGAGCAGGCTCTTGACGAAGATCGAGCCGTCGGTGGACGTGCTGCCCTTGGTCAGGTGGGCCCTGGGGGCCAGGATCGCCCCGCTGAAGTTCTTGTGCAGGTCGATCGACGTGGCGTCCGAGAAGTTCCAGAGCGTCTTGGCCAGGACTCCCTGAGTGTTCCATTCGCCGTTGAACTGGCCGTGATTGTGAAGGATGGTCGTGCCGGAGACGTTGAGGATGATGGACGTGGCGTCGGCATAACTCCCGGCGATGGAGTAGCCGTTCTGGTAGGCGTTATTGCTGAAGATCGACCCATCGACGCTGAAGACGGCCCGGCCCAGGGTGTCGATCTCGCCGACGGTGAAGGTCAGCTGGCCGTTGTTCGTCAGGACAACCGTGTTCGAGGCGCCCGCCGAGAGGGACTTGAACGCCGCCGAGGCGTCGGCCATCTGCGTCGCGATCGACGAGGCCAGCGCGGGCAGGCCCGAACCCAGAACCTTGTCCCCGCCGTTCATCAGGACCAGGTCGCTCCCCTGGCCGAAGCTGCTCACCACCAGATCCTTGCCGCCGTTGACCTGGATGTTGCTCCCCGAGATCGAGCCGACCACGGTCAGGCCGGTCGTCCCCGAGAAGGAATGGTCCGAGAAGACGGCGCCATTCGCGGTCAGGTTGCCGCCGACGAACGTGTTGTAGTTGACGTGGGAGTTCATCTCCATGTCGCCCGTCGTCACCAGGTTGTAGCTGGTGAGCAGCCCCGCCCGGGCCTGGGAGGGGGGCGAAATCCCGGCGGCCGAGAGGACCAGGCCGGTGACCAGGGCCAGTCGCGAGCGCGTCATCAAGCGTCTTCCCATCGATTGCAGACCTGGCCCGTCTCGCCGGGCCGATGCCGCCAGGTGCCCAGGCCGATCCGCCTCGGGGCACCCGGCCTCCGTCGATGGGGAATCCTACGACGAGGCCGCCGCACCTCAATGCAATGTTGCAAAAATGCACGAACGTCTCTGTTCGTCCCGGCATCGCGTCGGGATTGGCAACCCGGCAAGGGAAACATGGCGGAATATCACGCCGGATCTCGCTCGTTCGCCGCGAGGCGCCCTACCCGGCGACGACGAAGTTGACGAACTTGCCGGGCCGGATGATCGCCTTCTTGACCTGCTTGCCGTCGAGCTGGGCGGCGACCTTCTCGTCGGCCCGGGCGAGGGCCTCCAGCGCGGCCTCGTCGGCGTCGGCGGGGGCGAGGATGCGGCCCTTGAGCTTGCCGTTGATCTGGACCGGGATCTCGACCTCGTCGTCGACGAGCAGGGCGGGGTCGAAGGTCGGCCAGGGTTCGTAGGCCAGCGTCCCGTCGTGGCCGAGGACCTGCCAGAGTTCCTCGGCGAGGTGCGGGGCCATCGGCGAGAGCAGCAGGGTGAACGTCTCCATCGCCGCCTTCGGCCGGACCTCCCGGGAGGTGAAGGCGTTGACGAACTCCATGAGCTTGCTGATGGCGGTGTTGAACCGCATGGCCTCGAGGTCGTCGGTGACGCCGGCCACGGTGCGGGCGACGACCTTGGCGGCCTCGTCGTCGAGCGGGGCGTCCCGGACCTGGGGGGCGAGCGTCACCTCGTCGGCCCGGTCGTCGACGACCATCCGCCAGGCGCGGCCGAGGAACCGGTAGACTCCCTCGACCCCCTTCATGCTCCAGGGCTTGGTGGCTTCGAGGGGTCCCATGAACATCTCATAGAGCCTGAGGCTGTCGGCGCCGTATTCGCCGATGACCTCGTCGGGGTTGATGACGTTGCCCCGGCTCTTGGACATCTTGTGCGCCCGGGCGTCGACCCGGATCGACTCGTCCTCGACGAGGACGAAGCCCTCGCCCTTCTTGGTGACGCGGTCCTCGGCGAGCTTGACCGGTTGGACGGGGCGCCCCTGCGTCCCCTCCCGGGCCTCGAAGCCGCCGCCCTCCTGCTCCCTGACCGTCGAGGAGGAGACCCAGCGGTCCTGCTCGTCCCGGTACGCGGTGTATTCGGTCTCGCCGAGGATCATCCCCTGGTTGACGAGCCTCTGGAAGGGCTCTGCCGTGGAGACGAGGCCGCGGTCGAAGAGGACCTTGTGCCAGAACCGGGAATAGAGCAGGTGGAGCACCGCGTGCTCGGCGCCGCCGACGTAGAGGTCGACCGGCATCCAGTAGCGTTCCTTCTCCGGGCCCCAGGGGCGTTCGCTGTTCTTCGGGTCGATGTAGCGGAGGTAGTACCAGCACGAGCCGGCCCACTGGGGCATCGTGTTGGTCTCTCGGATGTAGGCGTCTGAATAATTCACCCAGTCGGATGCCTTGGCGAGCGGGGGCTCGGGCCGGCCGGAGGAGGAGGGCTTGAAGTCGTCCATCTCGGGGAGGCGGACGGGCAGCTCCGACTCGTCGACGGCCCGGTGGCGCTCGTCCCGGTCGAGGAGGATCGGGAAGGGCTCCCCCCAGTAGCGCTGGCGGGAGAAGAGCCAGTCGCGGAGCTTGTAGTTGACGGTCTTCTTGCCGAGGCCGTTCCGGGCGAGCCATTTGATGATGCGGGCCTTGGCGTCGGCCGTGGCCTTGCCGTCGAGGGCGAGCTCGGGGTTGCTGGAGTTGATCGAGACGCCCTCCCCGGGGAAAGCCTCGGCGAAGGCACCGGGATCTTTCTGGTAGAGGTTGCGGAATTGGGATCGGTCGTGCTCGGGGGCTTGGACCTCGCCCCGATGGGCAACCAGCCACTCGTCGGGGGGCTGGACGACCGCCCGGATGGGGATGCCGAAGGTCCTGGCGAACTCGAAGTCGCGCTCGTCGTGGGCGGGGACGGCCATGATGGCGCCGGTGCCGTAGCCCATGAGCACGTAATCGGCGATCCAGACGGGCACGGGCTCGCCGTTGGCGGGGTTGACGGCGAAGCCGCCGGTGGAAACGCCGGACTTGGTCTTGGCGAGGTCGGTGCGGTCCAGGTCGCTCTTGCCGGCGGCCTGGCGGCGGTACTCGGCCACGGCCTCGGCCCGGTCGGGCGTGGTGAGGCGGTCGACCAGGGGGTGCTCGGGGGCGAGCACCATGTAGGTGGCGCCGAAGAGGGTGTCGGGGCGGGTGGTGTAGACCCGGATCACGTCGTCGGGGGCCGTCTCGGGCCAGCCGGAGGACTGCCGGGCCTGCCGCCAGTTGTCGAAGTCGTGTTCGCGCTTGATCTTGAAGTCGACCTCGGCCCCCTCGGAGCGGCCGACCCAGTTGCGCTGCATGTCCTTGATGGCGCGGGGCCAGTCGACGAATTCGAGATCCTCGATGAGCCGGTCGCCGTAGGAGGTGATCCGGAGCATCCACTGCTTCAGGGGCATCCGGACGACGGGGTGGTTGCCGCGCTCGGACTTGCCGTCGATGACCTCCTCGTTCGCCAGCACGGTGCCCAGCTCGGGGCACCAGTTGACGGGGACCTCGGCGCGGTAGGCGAGGCGTCGGGCGTCGCGATACGAGTCCGGGTCGGGGCAGTCCTCGGGGACGGGGAGTTCGGCGATCGGCCGGCCCTTGCCGCGCCGGGTGCGGCCCTCGGCGTCGGTCCACGCGAACGCCGGGTCATACCAGGTGTCGTAGAGCTTGAGGAAGATCCACTGGGTCCACCGGTAGTAGTCGGGGTCGGTGGTGTCGACCTCCCGTGACCAGTCGTAGGAGAAGCCGAGGGCCTTGATCTGGCGCCGGAAGGTGTCGATGTTCTTCTGGGTGGTGACCGCAGGGTGGGTGCCGGTCTGGATGGCGTACTGCTCGGCGGGCAGGCCGAAGGCGTCCCAGCCCATCGGGTGCAGGACGTTGAAGCCCCGGTTGCGCTTGAAGCGGCAGAGGATGTCGGTGGCGGTGTAGCCCTCGGGGTGGCCGACGTGCAGGCCGGCGCCGGAGGGGTACGGGAACATGTCGAGGATGTAGAGCTTGGGCCGGTCGGGGACGAGGTCGGCGACCCGGAACGTCTGGTGCGCGTCCCAGTACTGCTGCCACTTCGTCTCGATGCGCTGGGGGTGGTAGGCCGGCATCGACCTCGGTCTCCTGGGCGATCACACGGTCGGGAAGAAAACGTCGGCCCCGGTCGGGTCGTGCGGGTCGTGCGGGACGGGCCGGTCGTCGGGGCGGGGGGGGCGGGTCGGACCCATTAGCATACCGACGCCCCCACCCGGATGCCAGCGAGGCCGGGGCGGCCCGGACCGGCTGGGGCGGTCGTGCGGGTCGCGACGGACGGATCGTCCGCCGAATTGCAGGACTTACACGGGCCCCCGGCCGGTCCGGGCGGGGACTTGAGCCGTTCTCCGGGAAATCGGCCCGCCTCGCCCGGCCACTCGTCCCATCGGGGTGTAGACTTGAGGCGAATCCGAGGATCCCGGCGCGCCGGGGTCCGATCGCTCGGCACCGCCCTTGCTTTGACCCACACCGACCCCGCATCGCGGTACGAATCGAGCCCCGAGTGGAGACGTCTCATGGACGCCCGATGGAAGACCCCCCGGACGAGGACGCTGGCCCGGCTGATGGTCGTCGGCCTGATGGTCGTCATGGCCGGCACGTCCGGCTGCAAGCACCGGCGATCGGCCCTGCGGCCGGTCTTCGTCGACCCCGAGCCGGTCCTGATCGACCCCAGCCCCTCGTCGGCCACGGTGATCCCGACTGACCCGGGATCCTATGATTACGACTATGACGTGTCGTCCCCGGCCCCGGGGTACGAGGACACCTACGGCACCTACGTGTCGCCGCCGGCCGGCCCCGCCCCGGCGGGGGAGCCGGAGTTGAACCTCTCGCCGCTGCCGGAGGAGGAGCCCCTGCCCGAGCCGACGCCGAGCGCGGTGGAGCCGCTCCCCTCGGACGTCGGCGACCCGCCCCGGATCGACGTCGGCCCGCCGATGAGCCGGAAGGCCCCGAGCCGGGACGCCAACGCCCGGCTCGCCAGCTCCCGGTCGGAACTGCGGGCCCGCGTGCAGGCGATGGCCGACGACCCGATCGACCTGGTCCAGCCGCCCAAGGCCGACCGGCCCTGGCGGTACGTGGTGCTGCATCATAGCGCCTCCCCCAGCGGGGGCTACGCCCAGATCGACCGCCAGCACCGGGACCGGGCGGGACTGGACGGGTGCAGCTACCACTTCGTCATCGGCAACGGCACCGACAGCCCCGACGGGACGATCGAGGTGACCCGCCGCTGGTCCGACCAGCGGGCCGGCGCCCACTGCCGGGACGCCAAGCACCCGAGCGTCAACGAGTACGGCATCGGCATCTGCCTGGTGGGGAACCTCGACGAGGCCGCCCCCACGCCGAAGCAGGTCGAGGCCGCCCGGGCCCTGGTGGCGTACCTGCAGGACCGCTACGCGATCCCCGGGGACCGCGTCGGCACCCACGACGCCGCCTCGAACACCCCGACCGCCTGCCCGGGCGACCGCTTCCCGACCGAGCAGATCCTCGGCCGGCCGAGCCTGGCCTCGGCCCGATGAGGCCCGACCGCCGGGGGACCGACGCGAGGCGAGCAGACGGCGAACGGATCATGGATGATGAAAGAATCCCGATGAGTTGAGAAATCGTTCCGATGCGGGGGACGATGGCCGGGGTCGCCCGGCCGGATCGACTCGGACGAACGAACGGACGAACGCACGGGCCGGGCCGATCCGGGGGGATCGGCCCGGCCCGTTTCGCGTCAATCGGCCGCGTGACGCGGCGATCAACTCAGGCGAGGCGGGGCCGACGGGAGCGACGCCACCGCAGGCCGGCCAGGCCGGCCAGGCCGAGGCCGACCAGGACGGCGGAGCCGGGCTCGGGGACGGTGGCGAAGTCGAACCGGAAGTCGCCCGAGCCGAGCAACGGCGAGCCGGCGTTCACATCGATGAGCCGGAACGTGGCGGAGAGCCCCGTCCGGGCCGCGACGCCGAGGTCGGTGAAGAATTGCAACGGGCCGGTGAACGAATCGCCCGCGCCGAGCGTCAGCCGGTCGCCGACCCCGGTGGCGACCTCCGACCCGTCGCCGAAGGTCGCGTTGAGGCCCTCGGACAGTTCCACCACCTCCAGGGCGACCATCGCGCCGTCCAGCGGCAAATCGCTCCAGCGCCCGGCCGAGCTATTGTAAAGGACCTCCTCCTCGGAGCCGACCGGGGCGTCGGCCAGGGTGTGGATCGAGGCGACCCGGAGGTCGCTGTATTCGCTCGCCGGGTCGGCGTTGTGGTAGCGGACGCTGACGAACCGCCCGGCCATGGCGCCGAAGCCCTCGGCCAGGGTGATCCGGCCGCCGACGTACGACTCGGGGAGCTGATTCGGTCCGCCCCCGAAGCGGCCGATGCTGTGGAAGTGGTTGCCGTGGTTGAACAGGAAGGTCAGCCGGTCGAAGTTCGGATTGGTGACGCCCCCCGAGAGTTCCTGCTGGGAATCCCGGGCGACGTAGTAGCCGACGGACTCGGCCCGGCAGGCCCCGGCCGAGGTCACCAGGAGCAGGGCGGCCGTCGCGGCAACGGATCGGAAACGATTCATCGGAGCAGACTCCTACGCAAGCGCACCCGGCCCGTCGGCGACGCGCCGACGGCGGCCCGGGGGCGTGGTCGAGGGGATCGCCGGGCGCACCGCGACCGGGGCCGGGGGTGATGTCACCCCCGACGGGCGCGCGGCCGGAGCGATCCGGGATTCGAGGGCCGGGACCGGCGCGGACGCCGTGCCCCGTCGGGACGGGTCGTCGGCGGCGATCGGGGACGGGCGGCGGTCCCCGCTCCCGAGGCGATGGACGCCCTCGGGGCGGGAGACGCGCGGCGCATCCGACCGTCGGTCGACGGACCGGGGTCCGGGTTCAGGCCCCGGGACCGGGGACGTGGTTGCGGCCCGGCGGGAGGCGGACCCCCGACCGGATCGACATCATCGACGTCGACGCTCGCCTCGGGGGACCGGGACGAGGGCCGTCATGTCATGGGCCTGCCGGGGGCCCGGGTCGGGCCGGAGTGCGGCAGGGGGCGCGGGACGGGACCGGCCCGCGTCAAGCGAGCGGCGGTGCCCGGGGGAGCAGGCAGGAGGGGAGGTCGAGGCGTCGGGCCTCATCCGAATGGGCCTCGACGGGGCCGAACGCGGGGGCCGGCCGGTCGACCGAGGCGACCGGGGCGGGCGCCTGGGCCTGGGAGTGGAGCGCGCAGATCGGGCAGGAATCGTCCCGATCGGGGAGGCCGCCGGGGTCGTGCCCGGCCTCGTGGCCGCACGGCGAGAGCAGGTGCACGCCGGGGCCCGCCAGGACGAACGTCCCGGCCAGCGCCATCGAGCACCAGATCAAGAGCCGTTGCAGCCGAGGCATGGTGCGGCGAGTCTCGTGGGGGGGTTCCCGGCCCCGGCGCGAGGCCGGGGGCCGGGCCTGATCGTGCCGGGTATTGCACCAGCGCGGGGCGGCGGAGTCAAGCGGGTCGCGGCGATCGCCGCGTCATCGGCCGAAATCGTCACGCGATCGAAATCAGCTCATGTTCCGCCGAACATCCCCCCGGCGTGGCGGCCCCGGGCCGATTCAGCGGGAGGGGAGCAGCCGGCCGCCGAACTGGCGGAAGGCGGGCGTGACGCGGCCCTGTCGAAGCTCGCCCAGGGCGTCGGAGGCGAGGTCGCGGAGGTCGCCCTCGGTGAGGCCGGCGGCGAGGCTGCCGAGGTAGAGGGCCAGGGCGTCCTCGAGGGCGCCGATCACGGGATCGGGGACGCGGAAGGAGCGGCCGATCGCCCACCGGAGTTGCGGGGCGATCAACGCCGTGAGCGCGGCGGCGGCGGCACCGGCGAGGGGGATCGAGGGATCCCGGGAGTGGTCGTCCCGGGCCACCTGCTGGGCGACCCAGTACCCGGCGAGGACCCGGGGGAGCAAGCCCGGGAGGCTGCTGCGGCTGGGGGCGAAGGGGAGCTTGTCCACGACCAGCTCGGCCATCGCGGCCAGGGCCAGCGCCTCCCGGCCGGGCCCCCGCCTGGACGCGGAGACCAGGGCGGGGCCGAGCGCCGATCGCAGGCCGGTGACGCCCGCCAGCAGCATCGCCCGGCCAAAGGTCGTCTCGTTAGGATGATTCATCGGTGATTCTCCGTCGATTCGAGGAGGGGACGCGGGACGGCCGGAGCGTCGGCGTCACGCCCCCGTCTTCGGCGGAGGTCGATGCAAATCCGGGGCCCGACCGCACCTCGGGGCGGGGGGCGGACGGGACGTGGACCGGCCCCCGGCCCGAGGCCCCGGCCCCCCGGGGGCGTCAGATCCCCTCGGCCGCCCGACGGGGCCGGGGGACGTCGCCCCGGCCGCCGTCGCTAGGGGCCATGGGCGGGCCGGAGTGTTGAAGCCGGTCCTCGGTGCCGAGGGCCTCGGACGCGTCCTGGAACTCCTCGGTCGAGACGTGGCCGTCGCCGTCGGCGTCGAGGATGCCCTTCATCTGGTAGTACATGGGCAGGCGCCTCATCCCCCTCCACCCCGGGTTGAAGTGGTGGGGGGGCGGGGCGAGCGCGAGCGACCCCTTCGCGGATTGGTGCTCCCGCTCGACGAAGCTGCCGGCCACGATCATGCCGAGTAGCGTGGAGACGAACATCACGGCGGTGAGCCGGGTCGCCCCGTCCTCCCTCGACCGGCAGAGCCAGGCCCCCAGGGGGGCCGCCGCCCCGGCGATGACCAGGGCGACGATCATCGAGGCGAACAGTTCCTCGACGGTGCGGTCCAGGATCAGGCGAGACACGCCGGCGGTCCAGTTCTCCATCGAGCATCCTCCTTGGGTGATGCAATCACGGTCGGCTCGTTCCCAACTCGGCGACATCGGGGGCGGCGATGCCCGATGTTTTCGGGGGCCGTCGGGCGGCCCCGGGACGAGAGCGGCCGATTCCCCCCCGGGCCGGACTCCTGATAGAGTGGGCACGGCCGGGCCTCGGGCCGTCGTCGGGGGGCCGATCGGTCAGGGGGCCCCGGGACGACGACCGAGGAGGACGCCGATGCCAGCGACACCCCGCGACGGCCGGCCGACCCGCCGGGCGTTCGTCCGGGCCGTCGGCGCCTCCGGGCTGGGGGCGGCCGCCATGCCGCGGATCGGCGTCCCGTCGACCGGGACGAGGCCCGAGTCCCGGGGGCGGTCCGGCGGGGTCGTCCCGATGTCGCCGGAACCGGCCGACTCGGCGGTCGCCCGGCTGTTCGGCACGCTGACGACCGACCAGCGCGAGGCCATCTGCTTCCCCCACGACCACCCGCTCCGTTCCCGCGTCGAGCACAACTGGGCGATCGTTGGGCCGACGATCGGCGACCTGGAGGGCGCGCAGCGGGAGCTTTGCCGGGAGATCCTGCGGGGGATCACCTCCGAGGACGGCTTCGACCGCTTCATGAGGCAGATGGGCGACGACTCCGGCGGCTTCGAGGCCTACCACGTCGCCCTCTTCGGCACGCCGGGCACCGTCACGCCCTTCGAGTGGGTCCTGACCGGCCGGCACGTCACCCTGAGGGCCGACGGCGACCGGTCCGGGGGGTGGCCTTTCGGCGGGCCGATCTTCTACGGCCACGCCCCGGCACCGGTCGTCGAGGTCGGGGGCCGCTCCCGGAACGTCTGGTGGGATCAGGCGGAGCGGGCCGACGCGCTCTTCCGGTCATTGGACGGCGACCGGCGAGCCCGGGCCCTCGCCGAATCCCCCCTGGCCCCCGGCCCGGGGGGGGAGCGGGGGATCCGCGTCGGGGACCTCGACGGCCGGCAGAAGCGGATGGTCCTCGGGCTGATCGGGGCCATGCTTTCCCCCTTCAGCGAGGCGAGTCGGGCGGGGGTGCTGGCCCTCCTGGACTCCGCAGGGGGGATCGACCCACTCCGGTTGACCGATTACGGGGGCGGCGGGGCAGCCGGGGGCCGCATCCGGGACGTCTGGAAGGTCGAGGGCCCGGCCTTCTCCTGGCACTTCCACGGCACGCCCCACGTGCACGCGTGGGTCGATTTCGCCGGGCAGGCGCCGGGCGGCCGAGCCTGACCCGGGGCCGCACGGACCCTCCCGAAGCCCCCCGGACCGGTCCGGGGGGTCAGGCCTGCTCGGCCTCGTCCTCGGTGTGCCTCCGGACCAGGCCCATGCTCAGGCCCCCGCCGAAGAAGGCGAGGCCGGTGAGCAGGCAGCCGGCGGCGAGGTAGGTCCAGAAAGAGTGCTCCGGCTCGTTCCGGGAGAGGAAGGCGAGCCAGAGGCCGCTCCAGATCGTCAGCAGCGAGCCGGCCGTGACGCCGGAAAGCGCCGTGCCGGCCCAGGAAGCCTCGGGATCGTTCGAGAGGGTCGGCATCGTCGGGCGCTCCGGGTCCGTGGTTGGGGTCGTTTGGGGGTCTCATCGGGGGGCGGGCGGCCCAGGGGGCCGCCGTCGGTGCCCGGCTCAGGCGGTGTGACCGGTCCGGTCGGGTGTAGAGACGGCGACCCGATCGGCCGGCTCGTCCCGATCCCGGGCGGCCCGGCCGATCCGGCCGGAGAGCAGCCCGATGGCGATCAGGTCGAGCCCCGAGAGCAGCAGGCCCGCGGCGAAGAAGGCCATCAACTCCCGCTCGGGCGGGTTGCGGAAGAGGTAGAACGACCAGACGCCGCCCCAGATCGCCAGGATGACGCCCAGGCCGAGCAGCCAGAGCGCGATGCTCGCGACTTTCTCGCCGACGTCGGAATTGACCCGTTTGATGCGCATGCCTCGTCCCTCCGCCTCCCGGACAAGACGGGCGGACGCGCCCGTCGGATCGATGGGCGAGGATTGAAGCAATCGGCGTGCCGAACGCGGGGGGAGGGGGCTATTCGCTGACGGCCGACCGGCCGACGATGTCGTCGGCATAGGTGTTGATGCGAGCGATGACGTCGACCACCTCCGCCTCCCCGACCCCCCGGGCGCGGAGGGTCTCCAGGAAGTGCTGGGTGAAGCGGTTGAAGTGGCGGGCGGTGATGCCCCGGCCCTGGTGCGCGTGGGAGAGGGCGAGGCCGGAGTAGCCCAGCGGGCCATCCAGGGCGGCGCCGAGGAATTCGAGCTGCATGCGGCGGAGGGAGTCCATCGAGGCGTGCCGGAAGAACGGCCCCAGCTCCGGGTCGTCGAGGACCCGGGCGTAGAACTCGTCGAGGATCCGGGCCATCGCCGGCTCGCCGCCGATCCGCTCGAAGAGGGTCGCTTCGTCTCCCATCCGGGCCGCCTCCGGTCGATCGATGCCGCCTCGCCTCGCGCCGGGGGGTGTCGGGGGTGCCCCGGCCTCGTCCGCCCGCCGATGGGTCGATTCTACGCGAGGGGCGGGGATCCGCAACCGGCCGTCACCGCTCGGAACGGACTTTGCGGGCGGGTCGGGGGGGGCCGCACGGGCGTGCGGCCCGGACGGACACGCATCACCAACGACCGGGAGGAACACCCATGGGCTTGTTCACGAGCAAGGAACTGAATTCGATGGAAGACCTGGTCTGCGACCAGCTCGGCGACCTGTACGACGCCGAGCAGCGCCTGACCAAGGCCCTGCCCAAGATGGCCAACGCCGCGCACGACGCCAAGCTCAAGGCGGGGATCGAGGCGCACCTGAGGGAGACCGAGGGGCAGGTCACCCGGCTGGAGCAGGCCTTCAAGGCGATGGGCAAGGAGCCCAAGGCCGTCACCTGCAACGCCATCAAGGGCCTGATCTCCGAGGGCGAGGAGGTCATCGACGCCAAGGGCGACCCCGACGTCAAGGACGCCGCCCTGATCGCCGCCGCGCAGCGGGTGGAGCACTACGAGATCGCCGCGTACGGCAGCGCCCGGAACTTCGCCCTGCGGCACGGCAACCAGACCGTCGCCCGGCTGCTCCAAGAGACCCTGGACGAGGAGAAGGCCACCGACGCCAAGCTGACCGAGCTGGCCGAGTCCTCGATCAACGTCAAGGCCGCCCACTGATCGGCCGGCGTCGATCCGGGCGGGGGCGGCGTGCGGGGCGATCGCCCGGCCGCCTCCCCCCGGCTCAGGCCCCGCCCCCGGCCGATCCGGGCCCGGGGGCCCGGCCGAGGAACGCCAGGACCCGGCCGATGACCGCCTCGCGCTCGACGTCGAGGGCGAGCAGGTGGTCCGACCGGTCGAGCCAGACCAGCTCCCGTTCAACCTCGGGCGTGCCGAGGTGGTCGAACAGCCAGCGGGCCCCCGCCGGGTCGACGACCGAGTCGAAGCGGGACTGGATGATGAGGGTCGGCGCCGTGACGGAGCCCGCCTCGGCCCGGACCAGCCGGATCAGCTCGACGGCGCTTCGGGCGGCGTCGAGGCTGAAGGTCCGGAAGGGGATCGAGCGCTCCAGCTCGTCCCGGACGACGCGGTCGGTGACGGCCGACCTCCGCCGGGGGACCCGGCGGACGACCCGGCCGAGGGTGAGCAGATAGTGCTCGGGGCGGACGCCGTAGTACCACCGGTGTCGGACCGCCAGGAACGGCGCCATCAGCGCCATCCGGTCGACCGGCCTCGACGCGGCCAGATGCAGCGCCAGCGTCCCCCCGGTGGAGAAGCCGACCACGGCGACCCGGCCGTGGGCCTCTCGGAGCCGGTCGAAGGCCGAGCCGACGACCCCGAACCATTGCCGCCAGGTGGACCGGGGCATGTGGGGCCCCGGCCCCTCGTGGCCGGGATAGACGGGGGCCTCGACGGCGAGGCCGGACGCCTCCAGGGCCCGGAGGAGCGGCCCGGCCTCGTAGGGGCCGCCGCCGAGGCCGTGGAGCACGAGGCAGGCGGCGGGGGGGGGATCGGCCGGGTGCGGGGGATCAGGCGGCTCGGCCATCTCGGGCTCGCCATCGGGAGAGGAAGGCGCGGTAGTCCTCCGGGGTGTCGATGCCCGCGGGGGCGTGGGGCACGACCCCCACGGCGATCGGCTCGCCGGCCTCGAGGACCCGGAGCTGTTCCAGCCGCTCGGCCAGCTCCAGGGGGGAGGGGGGGAGCGTGGCGAGCCGGAGGAGGAACTCCCGGCGGTAGGCGTAGAGGCCGAGGTGGAGGAAGCCGAGCGGGCCGGTCGACGGGTCGGGCTCGCCGTCCCGGTGGCAGGGGATCGGGCGTCGGGAGAAATAGAGGGCGCGGCCGGTCGGGGAGCGGACGACCTTGACGCAGGAGGGGTCGAGGTAGGTCTCGCGGTCCCGGATCGGCGTGCAGATGGTCGCCATCGGGGAGGAGGGGTCGGCGTCGAGCAAATCGACGACGAGGTCGAGGGCCTCGGGCTCGATCTCGGGCTCGTCCCCCTGGAGGTTGACGACGATCCGGCACTCGGGGAGCCGGGCGGCGACCTCGGCGACCCGGTCGGTGCCGCTGGGGTGGTCGTCCCGGGTGAGGACGGCCTCGCCACCCAGGCGGCGGACGGCGTCGAGGATCCGGGGATCGTCGGTGGCGACGATCACGCGGTCGATCCTGCGGGAGCGCCCGGCGGCCTCGACCACGTGCTGGATCAGCGGCCGGCCCGTCTCGCGGAGCAGCGGCTTGCCCGGCAACCGGCTGGACGCATACCGGGCGGGGATGATGGCGACGACCGGGCCCCGACGGTCGGCGGGGCCGTCTCGATGCGGCCGGGCGGCGTCCTCGGCGGCGGGTCGGGCGTCGGCAGGCATCGGGTCACCTCGCCTTCCGTGGCGGTCGAGGGCGGGCGAAGCCCTCGAGGTCGGGGGCGCGGCAGAATCGGCCCGCCGGGTGGGAGGCAGGGTATCGGCCGGGCGGGGGGGCGTCAAGGGAGGTTAGATCGAGCGACCCCGATGCGTCTCGGCCGCGAGGCGGCCGGGAGAGGCGCACGATTTGCCGCCGACGGGGCGGACGGGGCCGCGGCCGGGCGGCCGTCGGGTCCCGGGCCGGGGAGGGCCTGCGGGGGTGGGCCGGCACGTGGGGTCGTCGGGGTCCGACGGGCGGTAGGGGTTTGGAGACCCATCGACCAGTTTACAATCGGGTACAAGGCAATCTTTCAATCAGGTCCCGGACGATAACCTTCCCCGGGCGGAGACGGCCCGGGCCGACCGTGGGGCGACGGGAGGCGAGGGCCGGATTGTGAGGGATCATCCCGGGCGGGGGGACACGCCCGGGATGCGACGGATGAGGGGCGGATCGGACGGGGCGGTCGCGCGGGTAAGGGCCGGGGAGTTTCCCGGCGGGGCGTGAAGGCCGGCGACGAGGCCGGCCGATTCGATGGGGCAGCGAGGGATCGTCGGATCGGGCTAAGGGCCGTGAGGCCGGCCCGGCGACCGGCGATCGGGACGGCCCGGGGCAATCCCGGGCGGACCAGGCGGGGCCAGGACGGGCCCCGCCGCCGGACGATCGGGTCGGTCGGCCCGATCGGGCCGCAGGATGCGAGGCACGCCGCGACCACCGCGACCGGCCCCGACGACGGGCCGACGCGGTCGCCCGCCCCCCGAGTCCCCCCGATCGGCGACGGCGCGCCCGCCCCGGACCGAACCCCTCGCGACCCCGACGCATCGCCCCGCGTCGGCCTCGAGGGCCCGAGGCGTCTCGCGACGGCACGGCCGGTCGGTCCGTCGCGGCCGCCCGAGAGCCCAGTCCCATGATGCGCAACCGACCCCCCCGGCATCCGAGCCGCCCCGGCGTCGAGGCCTTCGAGTCGCGATGCCTGCTCAGCACGGCCTCGACCGGGGGAGGGGCCGTCGTCGGTCCGGCCGCCGAGTTGGAGCCGATCCTGGCCGAGTCGCCGCCGGCCCTCGTCGCCTCGTCCTCGGCGGCGACGACCGCGCAGGACGCCATCATCGGGGCCTCCGAGGCCCGGGCCCGCTTCGGCGTGACCGGCGCCGGGCTGACCGCGGCGGTGATCGACACGGGGGTCGACTACGACCACCCGGCCTTCGGCGGCGGCTTCGGCGACGGCCGGGTCGTGCTCGCCGGCCACGACTTCGGGGACGGCGACGCCGACCCGAGGGCCTCGCAGTCGGCGCACGGGACGGCCGTGGCCGGCATTATCGCCTCCCGGGACGAGCAGGCGCTCGGCGTGGCCCCCGGGGCCGAGGTCGCCGCGCTCCGGGTCTTCGGCGACGACGGCCGGGGCAGCTTCGAGGCGATCGCCGACGCGCTTCAATGGGTCATCACCAATCACGAGCGCTACAAGATCAGCGTCGTGAACCTGTCGATCTCCGACGGCAAGAACTACCTGACGGCCCCCTCGCTGTTCGCCGGCCCGGTGGTGACCCGGATCATCGACCTGATCGACGCGCTGGAGGGGCTGAAGATCCCCGTGGTCACGGCGGCGGGGAACAGCTACTCGGGCCAGCAGGGGATGGGGTTCACGGCGATCGTGGACAACACGATCAGCGTGACCGGCTCCGACGGGGCCGACGCGATCGCGGCCGACGCCCAGCGGCTCGGCCGGGCCGCCGGGGGGAAGTCGGCCACCGACCTGCTCGCCCCGGGCCGGCAGGTGGTGGGGCCCTGGGTGGGCACCTCGTTCGCCCCGCTGGACGGGACGAGCTTCGCCGCCCCGCTGGTGACGGGCTCGGTGCTGCTGCTCCAGGAATTGTACCTGAAGCGGTTCGGCACCCTGCCGAGCGTCGACCAGCTGGAAGGCTGGCTGCGGGACTCGGCCGTGCCGGTGCGGGACGCGGCCTCGGGGATCACGATCGGCCGGCTCGACCTCCCCGCCGCGGCGGAGCGGGTGCCGTCCCCCCCGGCCCCGAAGCCGACCCCGACGCCCCCCCCAGTCGTCGTCACGCCCACTCCGCCCCCGGGGGGGGGCGGGACCACCACCCCGCCGAGCCAGGGGGGGCAGGTCGACCGCCCTTCGGTGCCGGTGGCGGAGCCGCCGGTCGGGTCGGGAGGATCGGGGTCGGGCGGATCGGGATCGACGGGGGGCGGTTCGGCGCCGTCCGAGCCCCCGGCGACGCCGGGAGGGCAGGGGCCTTCGGCCGGCGACCCGGGCTCGGGTTCGGGGCCGGTCGCCCCACCCTCGGGGGGGTCGCCGGAGGAACCGGCGTCGGAGGCTCCCGCGTCCGAGGTGCCGACGCAGGGGGAGGCCCCGGCCACCCCGGCGCCGACCGAGCCGGAGGCCTCCCCGCCGCCGCCCTCCTCGCCCGGGCCGATCGCCTCGCCGCCCTCGCCGGGCGCGGGGGAGGACCAGCCCCCAGAGGGGCCCGCCTCCCCTGAGCCCTCGCCCGTACCGCCGCTTGGCGCCGACCTCGAACCCGCCACCCCGGCCGACGCGCCCAGCGGCGACGAGCCGCCGACGGGGCCGGACGCCCCGGTCGTGCCGCCCGTCTCGCCCGAGGTCGTCGACGAGTTATTCGATGACGAGTCGGCCCCTGTCGACCTCGACGATCCGTCGGCCGAGGAGGCCCCGGCCGCCCCGATCGGGGAATCGGAGGCGGGGCCGGGTGCGTCGCCCTCCCCGCTCGACCTGCTGTTCGGCCGGGGGGGCTCGGCCCCGACCCTCGGGGTCCGGGCCTGGAGCCTCGGCACGCCGGGCACCCCGGCGCTCTGGAGCCGGGCCCAGTTCCTGAGGACCTCCCGTGCCACGGCGGCCGCCCGGCTCCGCGCCCGCCCCGAGCCGACCCGGGCGTTCCCGGCCGCCTCGTCCCGCCTGATCTCGGTCCTGGAGGCGAGACGGTCGATGCGTTGAGCATCCCGGGGCCGCCGGTTAGAATCCGTTGCCAAACCTTCGAGGGACCGCGCCGGGCGTCGTCGAGACGCCGGCGGGGTCCCTCGCTCGGTTCCCGGGCCTCGGGCACCCGACCGAACGGCGGCCCGAGGGATCCCGAACCGTCCCCTCGACGCGAACACCCGAGCGACGAGCAACCCCCCCAGGAGGCACCCGGACGTGGAGCACCGAACCGCTTTGATCACCGGCGCGGGCAGCGGCATGGGCCGCGCGATCGCCGAGGACCTGGCCGGGGCCGGCCTGAGGGTGGCCCTCGTCGGCCGGGACCGGGGGAAGCTGGAGGACGTGGTGAAGGGGCTGGGGGGCGAGGCGGCGGGGAGGTGCCGGGTCGAGCCCTGCGACGTGGCCGACCGGGCGGCGGTGGCGGGGATGGTCGAGCGGGTGCTGGACGACTTCGGCGGCGTCGACATCCTCGTCTGCAACGCGGGGATCAACATCCCGAGGCGGTCGCTGGAGGAGCTGGACCCGGGCGACTGGGACAGCCTCATCGCCACGAACCTGACCGGCGCGTTCAACCTCGTCCACTTCGTGCTGCCGTCGATGCGCAGGCATAAGCGGGGGCTGATCGTCCAGATCGCCTCGATCGCGGGCATCCGGGCCAGCGTGCTGGGGGGCTCGGCGTACTCGGCGTCGAAGTTCGGCCAGAACGCGCTGGCCTGGTGCATCGGCCGCGAAGAGGGGAAGTACGGGATCCGGTCGACGGCGATCCACCCCGGCGAGGTCGAGACGCCGATCCTCGACCGTCGGCCCGTGCCGGTGTCGGCCGAGCGGAGGGCACAGATCCTCCAACCGGAGGACGTGGCCGCCGCCGTCCGGTTCCTGGCCGAGCTGCCGGCGAGGGCCCACGTGCCGGAGCTGGTCATCAAGCCGACGGTGGACGACTTCGCCTGATCTTCGGCCGATCGGGCCGGCGGGCGTCGAGGACGCCCCGCCGGCCGTCGGGGCGATGGTGTCTCGGGCCGGACGCCCGGGAGTCGTGCCGATCAGGTGATGACAACCTCGCTGACCTGGAACGTGGGGAACGTCGGGTCGTCGGATCGGTTCTGGAGTCGAAGATTCACGGGGACCGGGGAGACGACCCGGATCGCGTTGCCGCTGAAGAAGAGGTATCGCGGCCCGACGCCCCGGCCGACAATCGTGACCGGTGTTGGCCCGGCCTCGACGACCCGAAGCTCGGAGGACGTGGGGAAGATCTGGGTGTCCGGGTCGAACGATTCCGACGAGGAGAGGAACGGGGCCTGGACGAATTCCAGGGTCCCCCTCCCCTGGAGCTGGAAGAGGGTGACCCCATTGGGGGTCCCGAACGCACTCCCGATCTCCTGGAGCAGCAGCCTCCGGCCCCGGGCGAAGGTCAGGGAGAACTGGCCGTTCCCGAACGCATCGAACTCGGGAAAACTGGTGATCGGATTTCCGGCGAGGTCGGTCAGCGGCAGGATTGGAGTGAAGTCGTCCGGCCCCGCGTGGCGGAGGACGTACGCCAGGCTCCCCGGCAATTGCCGGGCGGGTTGCAGGAGCACGGAGTTGGAGGCCGGCTCGTAGGTGGCCGATCGGATGGCGATCGGGGTCCCGTTGTAGGAGCCGGTGCTCCCCATGAAGCGGAACGGGTACTGGGCGAACAGGGCATAGGAGGCCGGGTTCGACGCCAGGGCCGGGTCCATCGGCTCGCTGAAGGTGAGGCGGACGGCGGCGATCCGGTGGCCTCCCCGGGCGGGGATCATCTGGAGGCCGGCGATCGTCGGCGAGGTGATGTCGGCGCTGTCCGAGATCCGGACGGTCGTCGTCGCGACGTTCAGTTGCGGTGGGAAGCCCGGCGGGACGGGGATTCCGGGGGGGAAGATCTCCTCGGGGGGGATCGGGTCGCCGGTGGCGGTGACGGTGAAGGTCTCGTCGTCGTCGTCCTCTTGGTCGGGCAGGATCGGGACGGAGAAGGTGACCGATTCCTCGCCGGGGGCGAAGGTGACGCTCGTCGGCGTGGGCTGATAGTCGACGCCCGAGGTGGCGGTCTCGTCCCCATAGGAGACGGGGAACGTCTCCTCGGCGGCAAGTTGCTCCGGAGGGCCGAAGCGCCGGAGCGTCAGCTCGACCGATCCGGTCGGCTCGGCGGCGCGGACGACCTGCGTGTCGAAGAAGACCCGGGAGAGCAGGGCCCGGCCTTCCAGTGACTCGATCGGGAGTCGACCAATGATTGGTCGATGGGCGATCGAGGCTCGCCGTCGGCGATGACGAAGGGCAATCATCGGGGGGTCTCCGGCCCGAGACGCGCCAGGGGGCCGTCGATCGACGGCGAGGACTGCCCTCCCCAGAACCGGGAGGACCGCCCGTCAGTCGCCCGAGGCTCATCGTTCGGGCGAGACAACCCTAGCACCACAGACCGGTCAAATCCAGCGATTTTGACCCGTTCTTCGAGATCCCTGGGAACTACCCGGCGGCCCGCTCCGGTGTCCCCGGTGCGGTATATGCAGGTCAGCCGTGCATCTGCCCGGCCTCGATGCCCCCGGCGGCGAACTGGTTGAATTCCAGGTACTGGAGGTGCCGGTAGAGCTTGCTCTCGGCCTGGAGGTCCCGGGCGGTGCCGCTGGCCTCGATCCGGCCGTTGTGGAGGACGATGACGCGGTCGCATGCCCGGATGGTCGAGAGCCGGTGGGCGAGGAACAGGACCGTGCGGCCCTGGGAGAGGCGGGCGACGGCGTCGTCGATCAGGGGCTTGATCGTCTCGTCGAGGGGGACGGTCGGCTCCTCAATGATGAGGATCGAGGGGTCGTGCAGCCAGGCCCGGGCCAGGGCGATCCGGTACTGCTCGTCCACCCGGAGGTAGTGGCCGAGCGGGCCGACGTAGGTGTCGTAGCCCTCGGGGAGGTCCTGGATGATGTGGTGGGCGTGGGCGTTCTTGGCGGCCTCGATCATCCGGGGGAGGTCGTAGCTGGGGTCCCCCAGGCCGATGTTGAAGCGGACGGTGTCGCTGAAGATCAGGTCGGACTGGAAGACGGTGGAGACCTGGGCGCGGAGGGAGTCGAGCGTGACCTCCCGGAGATCCAGGCCGTCCATGCGGACCCGGCCGGTGCGGGGGTCGAGCAGGCGGGGGAGCAGGCAGACGAGGGCCTGCTTGCTGTCCTCGTCCCGGCCCATGAGAGCGGTCCGGGAGCCGGCGGGCAGCTCCAGGGAGACGCCCTCCAGCAGGCGACGGCCGGTGGGGCCCTCGACCGAGACGTTCTCCAGGACGATCCGGTTGCGAACCGGCGAGAGGAACTTCGCGGCGGGGACCTGGAGCAGCTCGGGGCGACGGTCGAGGAACCGGGCCACGTCGAAGGCGGCCCGCGCGGCCCGACGCCGGACGCGGCGCATCCGGGCCCAGCCGGAGAGGGGCAGCGGCAGCAGGCCGAGGGTGAGGGCCAACGTCAGCGCGGTCGACGGTTCCAGGGCCCCGGCGAGGGCGAGGTAGCCGACCATGCCGAAGGCCAGGGCGCCGGCGATCCCCAGCAGCAGCGCCACGCCGGGGCCGGGCCGGGTGTCGAACGGGAGCCGGGAGGCGTCGGCCTCGCGATACTCCTCCAGGTGGTCGTCGAAGCGGCGGTTGTCGGCCCCCTCGATGGCGAAGACCCGAACGGTGCGGATCTGGCCGAGGTCCTCGTGCAGCAGGCTCATCTTCATGGCCGAGTCGCGCTCGGCGGCCGTGGCGGACGACGAGGAGCGTCGCAGCAGCGAGGAGGCGAGCAGGGCCACCAGCAGGCCCAGCACGCCGAGGAACAGCGCCATCTGCCACGAGAGGGCCAACGCCAGCACCAGCAGGCCGATGAACAGGACGGGGAGCCGCCAGAGGCCGTCGAGCCCGGCGCGGAAGCCGTCCCGGAGGTCGTCGACCTGCCGGGTGAACAGGTCGACGATCGGGCCGATCCCCTCGGTCGGCAGGGACGACTGGCCGAAGCGGTACATCTGGCGGTGGATCTGCCGCCGGAGCGCGGCCCCCAGGCGGGCCGAGAGCCGGGCGGCGGCCCAGCGCCGGAGGGCGTCGAGGGTGGTGATCGCCAGCAGCAGCCCGAGCGCCACCGCGACGAGGATGGCGAGGATCCCCTGGGCGGCGACCCGCCGGGATTCCAGCGAGGCGGCCCCGCTGGGGTCGCCCGGCAGGGCCAGGGAGATCCGGGCCAGCGTGCGATCCCCCGAGCCCTCCAGCCTCACCGTCGCTTCGCCCGGCCCGGAGTCGATCAGCGCGATGACCAGGCCGACCACCAGGACCAGGGCGACGACCAGCAGCGACTGGACGACCCCGGCGAGGTGGATGACCGCCTGGCGGGTGGAATCGATCCTCGCGCCTCGGCGGACGCGGCGATAATCGTCCCAGCTCATGTCTCTCGGACCCCTCCCCCGGGGCGGGGCGTTGGGCGCCCCGGGGCCGGTCGGCGCGGCCCGCGTGCTTCGGGCGGGCCGGCCCGGGTGCGGGGCGTCACGCCACGTCGCGGGTCTCGAATAGCAGGAACGCGAACAGCAGGGCCGCTCCACTATACAACACGCAGTAGAGCAGCGCCGGCAGCACGTAACCGACCCAGGGGATGATCACCCCGGTCGAGATCGCCGGGCCGGCGTTGAAGAACTCCAGGAACGGCAGGGCCCACTGGAAGAGGCGGGCCATGAAGGTGACCAGCTCGTTGGCCCGGATCGCCTCGGCCTGGCGGACCAGGACCTCGGTGAGGTGGCCGAGGAAGAAGATCGAGATGCAGGTGATCAGGTTCACCAGCATCGGCAGGCGGGTCGAGATCGCCACGCTGATGGCGGCGATCACCGTCACCTCGAAGAAGCCCAGCGCCAGCCCCGGCATGACCTGGAGCACCTGCTTGATCCGCATGGCCGAGTCGACCGTGCCGCCCGCCCCCTCCCGGAGGTCGTACACGTACTTGTACCAGACCCCGGCGGAGAACAGGGCCCCGAGGATCAGGAACAGCACGAGCACCGCCAGCTCGATCCCAAGGAACTTGCCCAGGATGAACTGCCGGCGGTTCACCGGCTTGGAGAGCAGCGTGACCGCCGTCTTCCCCTCGATCTCCTCGGCCACGGCCGAGCTGCTGGTCAACAGCGCCAGCAGCAGGGCGAAGAAGGTGATGGTGGTCAGCCCGGTGTCCTTGTACATCTTGATGTCCTCGCCGAACGTGAAGTACGGCAGGAACACCGAGGTGATCAGGATCATCGAGGCGAAGGCTAGCAGGACGATGAAGGCCGGCTGGCGGATCGCCTGGGTGGCGGTCGCGCGCGCGATGGTCAGCGCTTTCATGGCAGTGGGGGCTCGGCTCGCGTCGTTGTCGGGTCGATGCGTGGGGATGGATGAGGGCGGAGGCCGCCCGGACGCCGACCGCGCCCGACGGATCGGGGACGCGGGCCGACTGACTGCTTCAGTATGCTACGCGGAACCCGGGGAATGGTTCGCCCGGGGGGAGGTTTTCCGAATGCTCCTCGCGGATGACCCGCCGGAGTTCGGAACGGACCGCCGCCAGGAACGTCTCCACCTCGTCCTCCGGGCCCTCGACGACCAGCTCGACCCGCCCGTCGTCCAGGTTGCGGACCGTGCCGCCCACCTCGAAATCGTCGGCGATCCGGCAGGCCGTGGCCCGGAATCCCACGCCCTGGACTCGGCCGTCGTAGGAGACGCGGCATCGGGTCATGACTGCGTGATCCTGGCCCATCGGGGCAAATCGGGGGGGGCGGGTCGAGGCGATCGGCATCGAGTGTAGCGTCCCGGAGTCCCGGCGATCAACCGGGGCGGAACGGCGGCCGGGCCCGGCCGGGTGATGCGACCCGGACAATCCGACGCCGATGCGCGGCCCTGGCGATCCGTCGGCCTCAGAACGGGAGGAATCGGGCGATCGACAGCAGGTAGACGAGGATCAGGAGCACCCCGAGCGCCCGGCCGCTTCGATCGACCCAGTCCCGCGACGGCCGCCATCCCCCGGCCAGCACGAGGGCCAGCCAGACGATGATCACCGCTCCTCCCGAGCGATCCACGGTGGCGAGGAACGTCGTAGCGGGGTTGGCCAGGGGGACCATGGGCAGGGTGCTGAGCATCGTGGCCGAAAGGGCCGCATGGATCGAGACGCAGGTCACGGCGAGGCAGGCCACCATGCCCGGCTGGTGAAAGGCGTCCTGTCGGTCAGGGCGGGGGGCTCTGAATCGCAGCAGTAACAAGGCAGGGGCCGCCAGGGCAAGGAACGGGATCGCCAGAATGACCTGGCTCCAGATCTTCAGAGAGAGCGGGACCTCGGCGAGTCTCCAGGCACCGCGATACGTCGCCGGCTCTGCGTAATAGAGTCGGAGGACCGTCACGGCCAATCCCGCCGAGACGACCAGGATCATCAGGTCGGCCAGCGTGATCCGCCTGGGAGGCCGAGCCGAGCCGATCGGCTTCCCGGGGGCTCCTCCCGGCGTCGAGGCCGAAGCATGATCCATCATCGCGTGCGACCCTCGACCGACCTCAAGGAGAGCAACCGAGCCGCAACATCGGGCCGGGCCACCTTGGGATCGGAGGCTACCAGAATCCGATCTCGACCGTCAGGCCACGAGTGGGAACATCGCGTCCCGTCTCGGGCCGGGGCCCGTCGTCGGCGCCCGCAACCCGAGCCGGACGTTCGAATGCCAGAGGGCCCGGCGCCCCCGGGCCGGGGTCGCTCGGGAGCGATCCGGCGCGGAGGGCCGGGCCCTCTCGCATAGCTTCGACGATTCTGAGGAAGGGGCCGGGCTGGTGCTAACCCGGCTTCCCATTCATCGGCTCACAGGCCGTTCAGCTGAAGGGAATCCACCCGGCCGGAGGCGGCGGGGACGAGGACCTCGGCCGATCGAAGCGGGCCGACGCCGATGCCGTCGAACGGGACGAGGGCGCCGCCGGTGGCGGCGGTGTCCAGCGTCAGGCCGGCGAGCGTCATCGGCAGGCCGTTCTCGACGACCAGCCGGTTGCCGCCGTCGGCGTTGCCGAGGCTGCGGACCGTGACGAACTTGGAGGCGACGGCGCGGTCGATGCCCGAGCCGAGCATGATGGCATCGACCGAGGAGGTCGGTGCGTCGAGCGCCAGCTTGGCGGTGCCGCCGTTGGTCCACTCCCGATCCCGGCCGACGCCGTGGACGGCGATCCGCCCGGCGGTCTGGCTGTCGGTCGAGGAGGTGAGGGTCACGACCAGGTAGAGGGCCGGGCCGGAGGCGGTCGGCTCGTCGGCCCCGCGGACGACCCGGGCGGGCAGGCCGAGCAGGGGGGCGCCGTCGAGGGCGTCGGCCAGCCGGGAGGCGTCGTCGGCCAGGTCGCCCTCGCCCTGGACCCGGACGAAGACCCGGCCGGAGGTGAGGTAGGCGGGGTCGACCAGCTCGCCGGAGGTGGAGGCGTCGAGCGCCTCGACGAAGCGGCCGGCCAGGGCCAGCTCCCACTGATTGGCCAGCTTGGGGGAGAGCCGCTCGACCTGGGGGATCGCCAGGCCGTTGCAGACGTTCCACATGACGACCTGGGCCACCCGACGGCCGGTGCCGTAGGTCGCCAGCGACCGCAGGGCGCGCTGGACCCGGGCGTCGGGGGAGTACTCGGAGACGTCCAGCAACTCGAAGCGGTCGGCCGGCTTCGGGTCCGCCAGCCCGTAGTTCAGGCAGACGGCGGGCAGGGAGACGGAGACTTCCTCGCCGCTCGGGACCGTGACCGCCTGGGCGGTGGACTCGCCGGAGACGGGGATCGATTGGAAGCCGGGAAGCCCGGCGGGGGAGGGGGACTCGAACCGGCCGAAGGCCTCCGGCTGATTGGTCGGGGCGCCCAGGCCCATGCTCTGGAACTGGCCCGAGGCGGCCGACGCGACCAGGCCGGGCGGGAGGACGACGTGGAGGCGCCGGTCCGAGGTGTTCTTGATCCGGAGCCGGACGCGGTCGTTGCCGGCCCCCCGGGCCTCGACGGCCAGGTCGCCGGAGCGCTGGGCGCGGAGGATGTCGATCGTCTCGCCGAGCAGCTCGGGGGACGGCGGGAGCCCGATCGGCTCCTGGGCCCGGGCCGAGTCTCCGGCCATCGAGAAGAGCAGGCCCAAGGCCGCCCCGGCCCGGACCAGGTCTCGCAGTCGCCAGTTCATGGACACCACCTCTGCACGGGTTCGATCCGGGGGGGCCGGGCGATCGGCCCGGGTCGGGCCAGGCGCATCGGTCGGGCCGGATCGCCCCTCGGCTTCCGGTTCCGAAGCGAGGACCGCACTCGCCCTTCGGCGTCGCCGGCACGCCCGGCGCGGCGGCCCGAATCCCAGGGACGCACGGGACGCCCTCGGGATTCGATCCTCATTCGTCATCCTTGCATCGGCACCGCGAGGCCCCCGGCTTTCCCAAAATACCGGGTCCTGCCCGCCCGACGCTCGGCCTTGCCGACCCGAGCGGGGCCGGGTGGGCGATTGACCGCCGGGCGATCCATCGTTACATTTTGGACGATCACCGGTTAGGGTGACGTTCCGCGCCCGGCCCTCGACGGCCGAAGGGGCCCCTCTCCCCCCCGGCGGGATCGTCCCCGTGCGTCGCATCGGCTCCAACCAGGGATGATCGGGGAGACGCCATGAGCCTGGGAGAAGGAGGAGGGTCGAGCGGCCTCGAATTCGAGACGCTCGAAGGGTACAGCTGGCCGACCATCACCCAGTTCTCCGTGTTCCTGGAGAATCGGGTCGGGCAACTGCTGGAGCTGGTGAAGTCGTTCTCCGGGTCGAAGGTCCGGATCGTCGGCCTGTCGATCGCCGATTCGGCCGACTGCTGCATCGTCCGGATCATGCTCAGCCACAGCGAGCAGGGCCGGGAGATCTTGCGGAACTCCGAACTCCCCTTCGCCGAGAACGAGCTGCTCGTGGCCGAGCTGACCGCCGGCTCCCGGACCCTCTCGGACATCTGCACCGCGCTGCTCCAGGGCGAGGTGAACATCCACTACGCCTACCCGCTGATCGTGCACCCCCACGGGCGGGCCGCCGTGGCGATGCACATCGACAACGTGGAGCTGGCCGGCCAGATCCTCCGGGATACCGGCTTCGAGGTCATCTGCGAGGCGGATCTGAGATCCTGATCCCTCGCCCGGGCCCCGGGGACGCCTCCCGGAATGACGACGCCCCGGAGACCGCCTTGCGGCGGCCCCGGGGCGGGTCCGGCACCGAGGGGCGTTGATCCGCCGGCGAGGGGCCCCGGCGTCGGGCTGGCTCCGATTCGCCGGGGCATCGCGGGTGTCGGCGGGTCAGTTCGCCAGCGCCTCCTCGAGGGCCTCATTGCGGTCGGGCTGGCTGGACTGGATCTTCCGCATCGCCTCCTGGTAGGCGTTGGCCACCTGGTCGGCGTCCCAGTCGACCATGCGCCCCGGGAAGTCCTGGAGCTTGCCCCACTTGTTCAGGTATTGCAGCAGGCCGACCTCGTGCCGGCTCTCCTGGTCCTTCACCCAGGCGAACAGCGCCCGGCCGGACCGGGGAGGGGTTCCGACGACCCCGCCGCCGTGGCCGCCCGACTCCCGGGGGGGGGCCGTCTGGACGCCGTTCCGGGCCCGGGCCGGCTGTTCGCGGTCCCGGCGGGCCGGGGACTCGGCGGGGGCGGGCACGGGTGAGGCCGAGGAGATCGTCGGCTGGGGCTCCCCGGAGGCGACCTCCTGGGCGGGGACCCGTTCCCGGACGAACTCGGGGACGCCGTCCCGGTAGAGGTAGCGGGCGATGCCGAACTTCACGGCGGCCCGCTTGAAGGCGTCGGAATAGCCGCTCTTGTCGTCATCCCCCTGGTCCGACATCCCGGCGTAGCCGCCGGCGTCGGCCTTGGTGAGCAGGGTGCCGTCGGGCAGCCGGATCGTCAGCTTGCAGAGGACCGAGTGATCCGACGGGATGAACTCGTCCCACCAGTTTTCTGGCCCCAGGATGCTGTCGAGCCGGTTCATGGCCGTCCGGGCGGTGATGTAGTGGAGCTGTCGGCCGGCCTGCTGCCGGACCTTGACCTCGTGCGTCGCGAAGGGCGCGGCGAGGGCCGCGAAGATGTCGGGGTACTGGGTCATCGTGTCTCGCCCCCCGGAGGATCGGACGATCCGGCCTCGATTCGTCGCAAGTCCTTGCGGAATCGGCCGTCCGCCGCCCTCGCTAGGTAGAACCACCGGGTGCATCGCCGGCCCCGGATCGGGCCCGGCTCCCGGAACTCAAGGGCCGGGTCCATCACCGCGACCGTTGTCCAGGTGTACAGATTGTAGGGGCTGCACCTTCCAGTGTCAATAAGTTCAGTACCGGGGTCGAGTCGGGCGCCCAAGTTGGGAGTCGGCATGGACCTTGTGATAGGGTTCAGGGAACAATAATGGTCCATCCCGGGCATCCCGGATGGGATCGCCGGGCCGACGGTCCCCGAGTCCGGGGGCCGGGGTCGGGCGAGTCCTCGAACCCGAACTCGACGGAGAAGCCGAGCCGATGTGGTCACTCGCCCTGCTGTTTCTGCCCGGAATGACGCTCCCGGACGCCCCGGATGGCTTCTCGGCCGGGGCGGCGGTCGACCGGACGCTGGCGGTCCGGGAGCAGGAGCGGTCGTATCGCGTCTACCTGCCCCGGGGCTGGTCGGGGGCGTCCCCGGCGGTGTTCGTCTTCCATGGGGAGGGGGGATCGGCGGACACGGTCCAGAAATACGCCCGGTTCGAGCCGATCGCGGACGAGGAAGGGTTCGTGGTCGTCTACCCCCAGGGGATCGGCCGGAACTGGGACTACGCGCCCGGGTCGCCGGTGGTCCGGAGCCGCGGGTTCGGGGCTCTGTACTCGAAGGAGGGGACCAGTGCCGAGACCGACGAGCGGTTCGACGACGTGGCGCTGGTCCGGTCGATCGTCGACGAGCTGTCGGACCGGGGGGTGATCGACCCGGGCCGGGTGTTCGCGACGGGGATCTCCAGCGGGGCGATGTTCTGCCACCGGCTGGCGGCGGAGGCCTCGGACGTGGTGGCCGGGATCGCGCCGGTGAGCGGCGGGATGTCGGAGCCGGTCGCCTCCCGGTTCGACCCGAAGTTCCCGGTGTCGCTGGTGGCGATCATCGGCAACGACGACCCGCTGATGCCCGCAACCGGGGGCCCGATCGCCCCGATCTTACCGCAGGACCGGGGGCGAGTGGCCCCGGTCGAGGAGACGATCGCCCGCTACCTGGAGCTCGACGGCATCTCCGGGGAGCCGAACGTCGATACGCTGCCCGACGGCCCCGAGGATGACGGGACGACCACCCGGGTCTACCGCTACCCCCCGGGCGAGGGCGGGACCCTGGTGACGATCTACCGGATCGACGGTGCCGGGCACAACTGGCCGGGGCGACCACTGAATTACCACGTCCAGATGGTCGGCAAGGCGAGCCAGGACTTCGACGGCAGCGTCGCGATCTGGGATTTTTTCGAGCAATGCCCCCCGAGGCGGGTGGTCCGCTGAGCGACCGGGGGGCCGTGGGCTGAGCCCCGGGCCGGGAGACCGATGACCGACCCGGCGGAACGGCCCGCCGGCGGGCTGGGCCACATGGGTCCGCCCCGCCGGCGGGCCGTCGCGTCTCGCCGATCGGACGTTCCCGCCAGGCGTTCCGATCGGCGGATGGTGTTTCATTCGGAATTGCCTGGATCCCTGTCCTTCAGGGTGGCTGTGGTCGAGCGCAGCGAGCCCCCGGTCCCGCGAGCATCGGACCGGGGGCTCGCTGCGCTCGACCCCAGCCACCCCGACCGAGAATCGTAACAATTCAACGCAATCCCGTATCACGAGGGGAGGCGGCCACGCCCGCCGCTCGGACCGCCACGTCCGCGCGATCGACCTCTCGATCGGTGATGGCCCGGGTCCGTCGCCGTTCGGCGTCGCGCCGGCCACGCCCCAGGCCCGTCGGATGAAATTGAGATCGTCAGGGCTGCGGGTGGTTGAGCGGGTCCGCGCGTCCTCTCCTGGCCCGGGTGTGCCGCCGGGGGCTGCTGGGGCATGGGCCGCCGCCATCCCGGAGGCGTCAGTCTGGATTGACTCGATCACCGCCCCTGAATGGATACGACTCGATGCAATTCCGCAGCATCCGGCCAGGCCGCGCCCCTCGGCCCCTCCCCGTCGGCCGACGGGTTTGGGAATGGCATCCCGCCTCGGACCGGACCGAACGACGAAAGCCGCCGTCCCGAACGGGTCGGGGCGGCGGCTCACGGTGGTCCGGGGGTTGACCGGGCGCGTCGGCCTGGGTCGGGGCAGGGAGGGGCGTCAGGCGCCCGGCCCGCCGGCGGAGAAGCCGTACTGGTTGAGCTTGAGGACGAGGAAGAGGCACCCGAGGACCATCGCGCCGAGGGCGACACCGAGCAGCACCACGAAGATGTCGCTCTTAGCCTCCTGGACGTAGACCCCTCGGCCGCGCTGGGTGGCGGTCGACTGGGAGCGGGTGCCCCCCCGGGCCCGGCCGGCGCCGGACCTAGCTCCTCGGCTGGATCTTGCCTGCGACACTGTCTCCCTCCGTTACCTTGCGGCCCAGGTAAGGCTCGATCACGCGGGCGACGGACTTGTCGGCCTCGGTCAGCGTGACCTTGAGCTTGCCGATGTACTGCGGGGAATCGCCGGTGCGGAAGATGAAGTACTCCTGCCCGGCCCTGACCCCGTCGTCCTCGCCGATGGAGATCTCGATGTAATCATTGGCGACGCGGAGGACGCGGCCCTCGATGTCGGGCGAGACGACGACGCCCTGGGCGGCCTGGCGGACCAGGTCGCGGTCGGCGGGCAGGCCTCGGGACTCCAGGTAGTTCTGGTAGTCGGCCAGGGCGGTGCGGAGGTCTTCGTTGTTGCGGGTGGCGGTGTCGAGCTGGCGCTCGAGGTTGAAGATCTGCTCGTTGAGCTGCGACTGCTGGGCCGCGTAGTCGTTGGCCACCTGCTGGGCGGCCTGGAACTGCTCGCGGAGCTGGGTGGCCTCGCCGGTGGCGGCCTGGGCGAGTTGCACCTGGGTCTGGGTGGTCCGCTGGGCCTCCTCGACCTGGGTCCGGAGGCTGGTGACGTCGGCCTGCAACGTCCCGATTTGATTGTTCAGGTCGGTGGCCTGGGCCGTGAGCTGGCCGATCCGGGCGTCGCGGTCGGCGACTTCCTTATCGAGGGCGGCCTTCTGGGCCGCCAGGTCGTTCTTGGCGGTGTTGAGCTGCTGCTGCAGCTCGTCCCGGCTGGTGGTCACCTCGCCGTAGGCATCCCGCCAGTTCGTCGAGGCGGTGAAGACCACCGTCGACAGGGCGAGGAAGAACAGGGCGAAGGCCAGGATCACGATGACGAGGATTTTTCCGACGAACGTCATGGTCCCATCCCGTTGCGATCGGAGTCAGACGGTCGGCCGCCCGGCCCACGTCGGCGCGCCCGGGTGTCGGCGAGGCGAGAGGGGGCTGGACCGTGGACTTGGTGGAGGTGGTCTCGACCGGAGCGGCGAGCGACCCGAGAGCCGGGTCCGCGAAGGTGCCGTCGTTCCATGCATTGTAGCGCGGAGGGCGACGCCTTCGCAAGTCGCCCGCCGGGGACGACTTCGGCGATCGGTCGGCTCGGGTCGCGGCGGCGAGCGAGGACGTCCGTGGGGGCGTGGCCGAGCGAGTTGCCGCGACTGCCGTCCGACCGGGCAGACTGGAGCAACTCTACATGACCTTCTGCCCCCCGGCAAACCGGCGGCCCTCTTCGACGCCCCTAGGCCCGGCCCGGTTCCCTCGCAGCCCGATCGACCCCCCGATCCGCGCCCCCCGGCACAGCCCGAACGCGGGGGCGGATTCTTTTTCGAGAATCGGTCGAGCCGGGCGACATCCGGGCCGATAACTGATCTGGTGCTCCATGCCCGCTCCGAGTAGAAAGAGGCCCGCCAGCCGTGGACGTGCCGCCGAGCGAAGACGATCGAGCCGATCGGGAGGCTTCCGGGCCCCCTCGACTCGATCGTTGTTTGCGCGGTGGCCCGGACGCGGCGGCACCGGGTCCCGACACGAGGTCGGGGCCCGGGGTCGGTGACCAGGGGCTACTCCCAGGAAGGGCCGGGGGATTCCTATCCCCTCGGCATGCAGTCTCCTCCCTCGAATCCTCCCCTCTTTCCTCGGCGTCCCGCCGGCCTGCCCAGGCCGGCGGCGCGGACCATCCCCGCTCGATCGCCCGGGCCGACAGGCCCCTGGGACCGATCGACGCGCGGGAATCGATCCGGGCGATCGCCCCTCGTCTCTCGTCCTCATCCTCGGTGGTTTCCCGGCGCCGGCCAGACCGGCCGGTGCCCCCCGGGTCGGTCACGAAGGCCGGTCCCGGGGGAACGTTCGCGGCCGACTCGCCCCGTGCGGTCGGGCGGTCCTGCTCGGCGTCGCGAGACGTCGAGGCGGGCCGCCCCGCTGCCCGATCGGCGGGTCGACGCCCGGGAAGAAGGAGTCCATGCGGCATGACCACCGCCCCCCTGATCCTGACGCTGGCCCTGGCCCTCGCCCCGAGCAACGCCGACGCCTCCCCGGCGTCCCCCGGCCCGAACGCCGGGGCGAGCGCGTCGGCCCGGGGCCCGGCGATCCTCGACTTCCACGCCGAGTGGTGTCCGCCCTGCAAGCAGATGCGGCCCCGGGTCGCGCTGCTGGAAGAGAACAACTATCCGGTGCGGTCGATCGACGTCGACCAACATCCCGAGCTGGCCGAGCGGTACCGGATCGAAGGGGTCCCGACCTTCGTCGTCGTCGACGACCAGGGCCGGGAGCTGGCCCGCAAGGAAGGGCTGATCGAGGCCCGGGAGCTGGCCGACCTCTACCGGGACGCGCTCGGGCCGACCCCGGTCACGAACGAGTCCCGGCCCGAGATCCGCCAGGCCTCGGACCGCTCCGCCGGCTCGACCCGGCTGCCGGACCCCTGGGCGACCGTGGTCCGGATCCGGGTCCACGACCGGGGGACCCTGGGCTTCGGCTCGGGGACGGTGATCGCCAGTAACGACGAGGAGTCGATCATCCTCACCTGCGCCCACATCTTCAGCGTGAAGGGGAGGCAGCCCTCGGCCCGGCAATTCAACCTGCCGGTGATGGTCGAGCTGTTCGACGGCAAGCTCGGCGGCCCCGGCGGGCAGACCGTCCGGCCGGTCGGCGAGCCGATCCCCGGCGAGGTGATCGACTACGACTTCGACCGGGACGTGGCCCTGGTCCGGATCCGCCCCGGCCGGGCCGTCCCCTCCTCCCGGGTGGTGCCGCCGCACTGGAAGGCGGAGGAGCGGATGGGGATGTACACCGTCGGCTGCTCGCACGGCGAGGATGCCACGGCCTGGAACACCGTCATCTACGCCCCCAGCTCCCGGTTCCGGGTGCCCGGGAAGCAGTCCTACGACGCGATCGAGTGCCTGCACTCGCCGAAGCAGGGGAGGTCAGGCGGGGGCCTGTTCACGGACAACGGCTACGTCGCCGGGGTCTGCAACTTCGCCTTCGACCCGTCGGTCGGCCGGGGGCTGTACGCCTCGCCGAGGTCGATCTACGCGATCCTCGACCGCAACAACCTGTCGCACCTCTACCAGTACCGGGCGCCGGTCTACGTGGCCGACGCCGGGACGCCGGGGCGGCAGGCCCGGGCCCCCTCCGACGACGTGACCTTCCGGGGCCAGACGCCCCCCGAGTCCGACGCCCTGGCCGACCGCAGCGGCCGGGTCCTGGCGGTCGAGCCGATCGAGGTGCCCCCCCCCGAGTTCCTGGGGATCAGCCTGCCGGAGCACTCCGGTGCCGCCCCCTCCCAGGTCGACGCCTCGGTGCCGAGGTCGGAGATCGGCCGGGCCGATCGCCCCGTCCGGTCGGGGTGGAAGCCGATCCAGCCGGGGGGCTTGGCCGTGGAGGGGAACAGGCAGGCCGGCACGTCGGGCCGATCCGTGGACCGTCCCGTCCCCGCCGGGTCGACCCAGTCCGCCGAGACGGCCCGGGGCGCCTGGTCGAGGATCCGGGGGTCGGGCGGCTGATCCCGGCCGCACCCCGGATCGTGTCCGTCATCGACATCGAGACGAACCGGCCGGCCCGAGGGCCGGCCGTCGTCATCCCCTCACGAGAACAGGTCGCGGCGGGCGGCCTCGAAGACGGCGACGACGGCCGGGTGTTTCAGTCGGCGTTCGATCGAGATCGCGTAGAACTGCTCCCGGACCTGCTCGACCCGGCCGACGACCGCCACCCCGTACTGTTCGCAGACCTGGCGTTCGATGACCGTCGGCGCCGGGAACAGGCCGGCCCCCGCGTGGCCGAATGCCTTCATCAGCGCGCTGTCGACGAACTCGCCGACGACCCGGGGCCGCAATCCGAGGTCGTCCAGCCAGTGGTCGAGCGACCTCCGGAGCGTCGTCCGCTCGCCGGGCATGAGGATTGGGGCGCCGGTGATCGAGCTGGGGAAGCCGGCAGAGAGGGCCTCGGCGAGGTCTGCGGGGGCGAAGAGGGAGACGCCGCACTCGCCGAGCAGGTGGTTGAAGGCCCGGATCGCGGCCCCGGGTGCGATCGGGGCGTCGGAGAGGACGATGTCCAGGCGGTGCCGGGCGAGGTCGCTGAGCAGCTCCTCCACCTTCCCCTCGGTGCAGACGATCCGCACCGGCTCCTCCAGGTGCAGGGCCGGTTCCAGGAGCTGAGCGACCACCAGCTTCGGCAGGGCGTCGATCACGCCGACGGAGAGGCGGAGCGGGTGGCCGGCGGGCCTGCCGGAGATGACGTCTCGCAGTTCCCGGCCGAGCGAGAAGATCTCGTCGGCATAGCGGTAGGCGACCCGCCCGGCGTCGGTGAGCACCAGGCCCCGGCCCTGGCGCTCGAAGAGGCGGAGGCCGAGGGAGCGCTCCAGGGCCCGGATCTGGGCACTGATCGTCGGCTGGGAGACGTCGAGCTGCTCGCAGGCGGCGGCGATGCTCCCCTCCCGGGCGACCATCCAGAAGTAATGCAGGTGGTGGTAGTTGAGCGCGTCCACTCGCATCAGGATACGCGACTCGGCCGGGGCCGCAAGGGCATCGAATCGGGGAGGGGGGGCGGCGATCCATCGGAAAAATCGATGGGAAACGCGCGACCCTTCTATTTGTCGACCGGGCTACGTCTGCCTAGAGTAGGGAGGTGGGGGCCGGAGTCGGCCCTCGTGTCGGGAACCTGGCCGGGCGCGGGAACGAGGCGATGCGAGTGGTCGTCCGAGGGGTGGGGGTCGTCGTCGACCGGGCGATCCGGGAACACGCGGGCCGCCGGGTCGGCTCGGCGCTGGGCCGGTTCGGCCCGAGGCTGGGACGGGTGACGCTCCGGCTCTCGATCGACGGCGGGTCGGCCGTGCCGGGGGTCCGATGCGGGGTGACGCTGGGGATGCCCGACGGCTCGGTGGGGGTCGAGGACAGCGGAGACGAGGCGTTCGAGGCGATCAGCCGGGCGGTCGACCGGGCCGGTCGGGCCCTGGGTCGCGAGGTCGATCGGCGGCGGGCGGCGATCTAGGCCGACGAGGGCGGGTGGTCGGGCGTCCGGGGCGGTCCCGGGCCGGGCCGACGCGAGTGGCCGGGGCGAGGGCGAGCGAATGGGCTGGGCCAGCGACGTGGTGCTCGATGCCTGCACCCAGGCGGCCGGTCAGGAATACGACCCGGTGCTGGGGAGACAGCTGATCTACCAGGCCGAGCGCGAGTTCCCCGGACCGGCCGAGGAGACCTGGCAGGCCCGCCTGTCGATGATGGGCAAGCAGTTCGGCCTCCGGATGACCCCGACCCGGTGGTCGGCCCGGGAGGCGATCGCCACCGCCCGCCCCGACATGCCGGTGGTGACCTACGCCCCCGGCCGGGACGGCCGCCCCGGGGAGTGGATCACCCTGGTCGGACGCCGGGGCAACTCGGGCCGCCTGGCGGCCGCCGACCGAGGGGACGTCGGGCCGACGATCTCGGCCCGGGACCTGGCCCGCAGGCTCGGCCTGGAGGGGGCCGGCGTCGAGGCAACCTGGATGATGGTCCTCCCCCTGGCCCCCTGCCACGCCCTCCGGGATCCCGACGCCGACGAGAACTACCACCGGCACGGCCAGAAGGCCCACGGACACGGACACGGACACGGACACGGACACGGTCACGGGCACGCTCATGGACACGGGCCCTCCCCGCTGAAGCGGCTGCTGGGGTTATTGCAGGCGGAGGCGAGGAAGGACCTCTGGCTGATCGTCGCCTACGCGGTGGGGGTCGGCATCCTCTCGCTTGCCACCCCGCTGGCGATCGAGGCGGTGGTGACGACCGTCGCCCTGAACCTGCTGCTGCAGCAGTTGATCGTCCTGACGCTGATCCTCTTCGCCTGCCTGTCGCTGGCGGCGATCCTCCGGGCCTTGCAGACCTACATGGTCGAGCTGATGCAGCGGAGGCTGTTCGTCCGGGTGACGGCCGACCTGGCGTACCGGCTCCCCCGGGTCCGGATCGACGCGTACGACCGCAACAACGGCCCCGAGCTGGTCAACCGGTTCTTCGACGTGCTGACGGTGCAGAAGGTGGCGGCCCTGCTGCTGCTGGACGGCATCTCGGTGATCCTCGGGGCGGCGATCGGCCTGGTGGTGCTGGCCTTCTACCACCCGTTCCTGCTGGGCTTCGACCTGGTCCTCCTGCTGTCGATGACGCTGATCATCTACCTGCTGGGCCGGGGGGCGATCCGGACGAGCATCCAGGAGTCGGTCTCCAAGTACGAGGTGGCCGGCGGCCTGGAGGAGATCGCCCGGGCGCCCCTGGCGTACAAGGTCGACGGCGGGTCCGACTTCGCCATGGACCGGGCCGACTCGGCGACCCGACGCTACCTGTCGGCACGCCGTCGGCACTTCGGCATCCTGATGCGGCAGATCATCTTCGCCCTAGCACTCCAGGCGATCGCCAGCTCGGCGCTGCTGGGGCTGGGCGGCTACCTGGTGATCCAGGAGCAGCTGACGCTAGGCCAGCTCGTGGCGGCGGAGCTGATCATCGCCACCGTGCTCGCCTCGTTCACGAAGCTGGGCAAGCACCTGGAGGCCTGGTACGACCTGATGGCGGCGATGGACAAGCTAGGCGTGCTGGTCGACCTGCCGCTGGAGCGGCCCGACGGCGAGGTCCACCGGGAACTCGATTCCCGGGGGGCGGCATTGACCTTGCGGAACGTCTCCTACGCCTTCGAGGACCACCGGGACGTGCTCCGCCACCTCGACCTGGAAGTCCGGGCGGGGGAGCGGATGGCGGTCATCGGCCCGAGCGGCTCGGGCAAGAGCACCCTGGTCGACCTGATCTACGGCCTGAGGCAGCCGTCGGGCGGCTCGATCGAGCTGGACCGGACGAACACCCGGGACTTCCGGCTCGAATCGCTCCGGGCGGAGGTGGCGGTGGTCAAGGGGGTGGAGGCGATCGAGGACACGATCCTGGAGAACGTGCGGGTGGGCCGGCTCTGGCTCTCGCTGGTCGACGTGAGGCGGGCGCTGGACGCGGTCGGGCTGCTGGAGGAGGTCTCCGACCTGCCCGACGGCCTGCACACGATGCTCTCGAGCAAGGGGGCGCCGCTGTCGCTCGGCCAGGCCAGGAGGCTGATGCTGGCCCGGGCGATCGCCGGGGATCCGAGGCTGCTGATCGTCGACGAGGGGCTGGACGGCATGGACCTGGACGCCCGGAGCCGGGTCCTGGAGACGCTGTTCGACCGCTCGGCCCCCTGGACGCTGGTGATCGTCTCGCACAGCCAGGAGGTCGTCGGCCACTGCGACCGGGCGGTGATCCTGGCCGAGGGTCGCATCGAGCACACGCTGGAGCCGGCCAACGGGCGGGCCAGGGATCTCGAAGTCTGGCTGAGGGAGACCGGGCTATGTCGACTGAACTGAGGCCGAGCACCCCAGCCGAACCCTTGCCCCCCGAGGCCGACGCCACCCTGCCGGGGGCGATCCCCGCGCACCGGGCCCCGGCCCGGCGTCCCGTCTCGGGGGTGCCGAGCACCCGGCCCCGCCCCGGCCTGCCGGCCCGGGCCTTCGACGGCGGCTCGGGGATGCCCGCCCTGCGGCAGGTCGGCACGCCGAGGGTGGCGAGGAAGGTCGGCGTCATGCTGATGTTCGCCTTCGTCGCCCTGCCGGCCCTGATGATGCTCGTCCCCTGGCGGCAGTCGGTCTACGGCGACGGCCAGGTGATCGGCTTCCACCCCCTGGACCGCGAGTTCATGGTGGACGCGCCGATCTACGGCCGGGTCATGCGCTACTACGTCAACGAGGGGGACGTGGTGAAGGCCGGCGACCCGATCGCCTCGGTCGAGAACATCGACCCGCTGTACGTGGAGACGCTCGACCTCCAGCTGGGGAACTACGAGATGGCCCTGGACCAGGCCGAGCAGACGGTCCGGGCCTACGAGGCCGCCCTGGTCCAGAAGCGGCTGGAGAAGGTCCAGGCCATCGCCGAGGCCGAGGCCTCCGTCGCCGAGGCCGAGCGGAAGGTCACCGAGGCCGAGGGGAAGGTCACCGAGGCCGAGGCCGACGCCGCCGGCTACGAGATCCTCTTCGACCAGTCGACGAAGCTCTACGAGCGAGGCCTCGGGTCCGGGGCCGACCGCGTCAAGGCCGAGCAGATCTACCGCACCGCCGAGCAGAAGCTCCGCCAGGCCGAGGCGGCGTTGGCCCAGGCCCAGAAATCCGTCGAGGCGTACCAGGCCAAGCGGGATGCGGTCGAGGCCAAGGCCGAGGCCGAGATCGAGAAGGCCAAGTCCGACGTGGCGATCGCCCAGGGCTACGTGCAGAAGGCCGAGAACGAGATCCAGGACGCCCGCGTGAAGATCCGGCAGCAGCAGCAGGGCGGCCAGGTGCTCGCCCCCCGGGCCGGGACGGTGCTCCGGCTGCTGACCAACGTGGGGGCCGGCGCCTACGTCAAGGACGGCGACCCGCTGGCGATCCTCATCCCCGAGACTCCCCACCTGGCCGCCGAGATCTACCTGCCGGGCCGGGACGTGCCGCTGGTCCGGGCCGGCGACCAGGCGAGGCTCCAGTTCGAGGGCTGGCCGGCGTTGCAGTTCATCGGCTGGCCGTCGGCGGCCGTGGGGACCTTCCCCGGCAAGGTGGCCCTGGTGGACTCGACCCAGACCAAGCCGGGCAAGTTCCGGATCCTGGTCGTGCCCGACATGGACGGCCCGGAGCTGAACTACGGCGGCCTGCGGCGGGGCCGGTTCTCGGCCGGCGACGTGGTGACCGGCCGACTCAGCGGCGCCTCGGCGACGGTCGTCGCCGTGGAGCCGGACGGGGACGATCCGGGCGTCGGGGAGTTGACGATCGGCGGGATCTCTGGGGAATTCCGGCCCGATGAGCCGATGGAAAGCACGGGGGGCGCGTTCGCCTACGTCCGGAGCCCCTGGCCGTCGGACGAGTTCCTCCGGCAGGGCGCCCGGGCCAACGGGTGGGTCCTGCTCCGGGAGGTCCCGCTGGGCTTCGAGATCTGGCGGCGGCTCAACGGGTTCGCCCCGGTGGTCGCGAAGGACGAGCCCTCGGCCAAGGCCGGGGCGAGCGGCGAGAAGGACGACAAACCCAAGGTGAAGAGGCCGAAATGAGCCGCAGGACGCGGAGGCTCATCGCGATCGCGGCCGGGGTGCTCGGGGCAGTCATCCCGGCCCCGGACGCGGTCTCGCAGGATGCGATCGAGCTGCCCTCGCCGGGCCGGTCGACGTTCCCCTTCTCCTTCCAGCCCGACAGCATGCCCGGCCCCCCCCGGGCGATGGGCATGGCTCCCTTCGGCCAGGGGCTCCCCCCCAGCGACATGGCGACTCCCCTGTCCGGCCCCCCCCGGGTGATGGGGGCCTCCCCCTTCTTCCCCACGGACCCCGGCCCGTTCACCCCCTTCACGCCGAGCGTCACGCCGGGCGGCACGTTCTTCCCGGGCCTCATCCCGGGACAGGGGGGGACGCTCGCCCCGGGCATCGCCCCCCAGCCCGACGCACTGCTCACCCTGCCCGGCCTGCTCGGCCGGGAGCCGATCGGGGGACAGCCCGCCGCCGACGGCCGGGAACTCGACCCGTTCGAGCTGCCCGAGGCGCCGGGGCTGCAGCTCGGCGCGCCCTCGGTCCCCCGGGGCGCCCCCCGGGTCGACAACCTGCCCCCCGAACCCCCATTGATGCTGGAGGTGGTCCGGGGCTCGGCCGAGCGTCGATACCCGCCCTTCCTGGCGATCCTGGAGCAGCGGAACGTCGCCGAGGGGGACCTCACCTCCGCCCGCGGATCCTTCGACCTGAACGTGAACCTCGACTCGCGCAACTACCCGCTCGGCTTCTACGACCGATCCGTCCAGGACCTGTTCCTGGAGCAGCCGATCCTCGCCAGCGGCGGCAAGGTCTTCTCCGGCTACCGGCTGGCCCAGGGGCAGTTCCCGGTCTACTACAACTACCTGAACACCCGGGGGGGCGGGGCGTTCGTCAACGGCTTCGAGCAGCCCCTCTTGCAGAACCTCCGGATCGACCCCAAGCGTGCGAAGCTGTACCAGACGGAGATCGAGCGCCGGAAGGTGGAGCCGACGATCCTCAAGGAGCGGGTCAGCCTGCTGAAGGACGCCGCCAAGGCCTACTGGGCCTGGGTGGCCGCCGGGCAGGCCTATGCGGTGTACCAGGACCTGCTGGAACTCTCCCAGGCCCAGTTCCGCGCGCTGGCCGAGCAGGCGAGCCCGGAGATCGGCAGGGTCGCCCAGGTGGACGTGATCGCCTTCCAGGCCGTGCTGATCAAGCGGCAGCAGGAGGTGGTCAACGCCCGCCGGGACCTCCAGCAGGCCGCCGTCTTCCTCTCGTTCTACCTGAGGGACCTCCGGGGCCTCCCCTCGATGCCCGACGTCCGACAGATCCCGCTGGCCTTCCCCGACGCCGAGCGGCCCGACCAGGCCCAGGTGGAACGGGACGTGGCCGTCGCCCTGAGGCTCAGGCCCGAGATCTTCAGCCTGATGCTGGAGTACGACAAGGCGGAGGTCGACCGGGACCTGGCCGAGAACCTCCTGCTGCCCAAGCTGAATTTCTACGTCTACACCGAGCAGAACGTCGGCGTCCGGGACGTGGACCTCGGCTCGGACTTCCGGCCGTTCATCCTGGAATCCTCCCTCTTCTTCGACGTGCCGTTGCAGCGCCGGTACGCCCGGGGCCGCGTGCGGGCGGCCGACGCGGTGCTCCGCCAGATCTCGGCCCGGACCCAGTTCGCCCGGGACCAGATCCAGGCCGACGTGCTGAACGCCGCCGCCTCGCTGCGGGCCGCGTACGAGTCGCTGGCCTTCTACCGCAACAACGAGGTCGTCTACCGGCAGCTCGCCGAGGCCGAGCGGCAGCGTCTGGAGATTCAGGCCGCCTCCCCCTTGCTGTTCTTCGTGGTCCGCCAGCAGCAGGTGCTCGACGCCCAGGTGCTCCGCGTGCTGGCCGAGGGGAAGTACTTCTCCGCCCTGGCCGACTACCGCGCCGCCGTCGGCCTCGACGCCGTCACCCCCGAGGTGGCGAGGACAGCCCCGCCGACCATCCTCCCCGAGGACGAGATCGCCCGGCCGATGTCGGCCGACCCCGACGCCGTCGTCCCCGCCGACCCGATCCCGCCTCCTCCCGCGATCTTCCCCGGTCTCGCCCCCGGCGCCCCCAGGCCGGGGGCCATCCCTCCCGGCCCGGACGCCGCCCCCGGCGCGGCGATCGACGCCCCGGTCGGACCCGGGCTCCCCGAGGCCGCACCGGGCCCCATCCCCTGATCGGCCCCCGGGAACGTCGGGTGGGATCGGGGCCGTGATTCAGGAGGCGGAGCGGACCGCCTCCAACTCCTCCCAGCGCCCGAAGCAGCTGGCGAGCTGTGCCTCCAGGTCGTCGAGGTCGGCCTTGGCGGCGGCGATGCGGTCGCCGTCCTGCTTGTAGAATTCGGGTGAGGCCATCGCGTCGTGCAAGGCGCCGATGCGGGTCTCCAGGTCCTCGATCCGGGCGGGCAGGCCGTCCAGCTCCCGCTGCTCTTTCGAATTGAGCCTCCGGGGGCGCTCCTTCGCGGGGGGGGCGGGTTTCGCCGGGGTGGTCGACTCGTCCGGCGCCGGGGGGGCCTCGTCCTTGCGCTGGCGGAGGTAGTCGTCGTAGCCGCCGTCGTATTCCCGGACGGTGCCGTCGGGGTCGATCGCCAGGGTGCCGGCGACGACGTTATTCAGGAACGCCCGGTCGTGGCTGACCATCATGAGCGTGCCGGCATACCCGACGAGCAGGCCTTCGAGCAGCTCCAGGGTCTCGATGTCGAGGTCGTTGGTCGGCTCGTCCAGCACCAGCACGTTCGACGGCCGGGTGAACAGCTTCGCCAGGAGCAGGCGGCTGCGCTCGCCGCCGGAGAGGACCTTGACCAGCGTCCGGGATCGCTCGGGGGCGAAGAGGAAGTCCTGGAGGTAGCCGAGGACGTGACGCTGCCGGCCGTCGACGGTGATCGTCTCGTATTCGCTGACGTTCTGCTGGACGGTCCTGTCCTCGTCGAGCGTCTCCTTGAGCTGGTCGAAGTAGGAAATCTCCAGGTTCGTGCCGTGCCGGATCGCCCCCCGGTCCGGTTCGAGGTGGCCGAGCAGCAGCCGGAGCAGGGTCGACTTCCCGGAGCCGTTCGGGCCGATGATGCCGACCTTGTCCCCCCGCATGAGGGTGGTGGTCAGGTCCCGGATCACCGGCCGGTCGCCGTAGGAGAAGCCGACCCCCTTGGCCTCGATCACGAGGGCGCCGGAGCGGTCGGCTTCCTGGGCCTGGAGCCTCGCGGTCCCCTGGCGGTCCCGGCGCTTGCGGTGGGCCTCCCGCATCGCCTTCAGGGCGCGGACGCGGCCCTCGTTGCGGGTGCGGCGGGCCTCGATCCCCTTGCGGATCCAGGTCTCCTCCTGGGCGAGCCTCTTGTCGAAGAGGGCGGCCTGCTTCTCCTCGGCGGCGAGCTGCTCCTCCCGGCGTTGGAGGTAGGTCGGGTAGTCGCAGTCGAAGGCGTAGAGCGTCCCCCGGTCCAGCTCGACGATCCGGGTCGCGAGCCGCTCCAGCAGGGCCCGGTCGTGGGTGACGAAGATCAGGGTCCCTCCCCATCGGAGGAGGAAGTCCTCAAGCCACCGGATCGACTCGATGTCGAGGTGGTTGGTCGGCTCGTCGAGCAGGAGGACGTCCGGGTCGGCCACGAGCGACCGGGCGAGCAAGGTCCGGCGCTTCATCCCCGAGGAGAGGGATTCGAACGGGGAGTCGGGGTCGAGGTCGACCCGGGAGACGATCGCCAGGACGCGGTGATCGGCCGGGCCGAGGGCGTGGTCGTCGTCGGGCAGCCCCTCGGCCACGAGTTCGGCGACGGTGCCGGCCCTCGCCTGGGGCACTTCCTGCGGGAGCCGGGAGACTCGGAGTCCCTGGGCGCGGATGACCTCCCCCGAGTCATTCGGGAGCACCCCCTCGATCAGGCGGAGCAGCGTGCTCTTGCCCTCCCCGTTGCGCCCGAGGAGGCAGACGCGGTCTCCCCGCTCCACCGCGAGATCCACGCCGTCCAGCAGGCGGGGGCCGCCGAAGGACAGGCCGACGTTCCGAAGGCTCAGCAGTGCCATGAGGGGCTCATAACCGGTCGACGATCGGGCCAGCGAAGGCCACCCAAGGTATCACATCCCGGGACCGGCCTTCGAGTCGTCCTCGGCGTCGGGCCGGCCCGGCTTACGCGAAACGCCCGCCGGGGCCGACCTCACCACGTGGAGGACGGCCCCGGCGGGCGTTGGTGCCCGGGCGTCGATCGGCACCGGCCCCGCCGGGCCCGGCTCAGAGGGAGATCGGCCCGTCCTGCTCCTCGGTGAAGCAGACGCAGGCGCGGATGTCCCGCTCGGTCAGCTCCGGGTAGCGGCGGAGGATGTCGTCCCAGGTCATGCCGTCGACGACCATGGAGACGACCCGTCCGGCGGTGATCCAGGTGCCGCGGACGACGGGGGACTCGTCGGAGACGTGCTCGTCGAAGACCAGGCGATCGCGCCAGTTGCCGCCCTCGGCCTGGACCCCCGAGGCCGGGCGGGCGGCGGGGGCGGGCTCGGGCGTCACGGCGGCGGGAAACGGCATGGGCAGGTCGTTGGCCTTGGAGGAGCCGGACGCGGCCCGGCCCCAGCCCTCGGCCCGGGAGGCCCGGGAGGCGTTCAGGGCAGCCAGGGCGCGGTCGAAGGACTGCTCGGCCCGGGAGATCCGCTCGTCGGCCGAGTCGGGGTCGCCGTCGCAGGCGATCGCCGCCCGGAGGCGGGAGGCCGCCAGCACGATGCGGTCGACCATCACGCCCTCGACCATCCCGACCGGGGCCAACTCGGCCCGGAGGGCGTCCAGATTCTTCGAGAACGTCGGGTCGGGGCCGGCGAGGACGGTCAGGGGGGTGCGGACTCGGGACGTCTCGTCGAACAGGGTGGTGTCCATGAGGATCCTCTTCGAAGTCAATCCAAGTTCGATCGTGTCGTTCGAAATCGTCGCCAGGAAGGGGAAGCTACCGCGGATCGAATCATTCGAGGTGGGAGACATGGCGGGAAGCTCCATCGCAGGGGTCAGTCGTCGACCACTCGGCTCCGGCGATCACCTTCGATCACCGTTTACGTGCCTTACGTTAACATCATCGATTTTTCCGGTCGCATTAGTCACAAAAAGGCGGCCTGCCCTCGCATTTTATAGCGTCCAACGACGCAAATCGTTATATGACAGAAGAATAAGTTTTTGTCCGCTTTTGGCCGCCCCTGCGCAACTGGGGAGAATCGACGGAGACGTCAATCGGCGGCCGTCCACGCCCTCGGGGTGAGGGTGAGCACGGCCGGGTGAGTGGGGCGCGGGGGAGGCGTGCGGCCCTGCGGTCGATCGATGCCCCCCCTTCCCGGAGAAGGGGCGGAGGGAGGGAGCCGACCTGTCGGGGCGTCGACTCAGCCCCGACGCAGGGCCCGGCCGGGGGTGGCGCCGGTGGGCTCGCCGTCGAACAGGGCGAGGGTGCCGTTGACGAAGACGTGGCGGACCCCCTCGGCCTCGGTGCGGCCGGAGGCGTAGGTCGAGCGGTCGGTCACGGCGATCGGGTCGAACACCGCGAGGTCGGCGGCGAACCCGGGGCGGATCAGGCCGCGGTCGGTCAGGCGATAGCGCCGGGCGGCGTGGCCGGCGAGGTGGACCATCGCCGAGCCCCAGTCGTAGTCGCCCAGCTCCCGGGTGTGATAGCCGAGGTAGCGGGCGAAGGCGCCCCAGCCCCGGGGATGGGGGTGGCTGCCGCAGAAGATTCCGTCGGAGCCGGCCATGTGGGCCGGGTGGCGGAGGATCGCCCGGATATCGGCCTCGGTGCGGTCGCCGGCCCGGGCGCCGAAGATGCCGACGGCCATCCCGGAGCGGACGAGCACGTCGCAGACGAAGTCCCCCGGCGAGACGCCGGCTTGCTTGCTGGCCTCGATCAGGTTCATCCCCTCGGCCCATCGGTCGTCGGGGTTGGCGACCATGGTCAGGGTAATGGAATCGAGCGGGTAGGGGATCGCCTCGGAGAACCATTCCGAGTGAAGCTGGGCCCGGATCCGGGGGTCGGACAGGCGGGCGACGGTCGCCTCGATGCCCCCTTCCTGGACCCAGGAGGGGAGCGAGACCATGCCGAGGATCGTGCTGCCGACGAGGTAGGGGTAGCTGTCGAAGGTCAGGTCGACCCCCTCGGCCCGGTGCCGGTCCACCAGCCCGAGGAGCAGCTCCGCCGGGCCGTTGTAGTGCGAGATGTGCACGGCGGCGCCGGAGTTCTTCGCCACCTCGGCGATCTCGCCGACCCCCTGCGGCGCCCTCGGCCCGTAGCCCCGGATGTGGGAGACGTAGACGCCGTCGACCGGGGCGAGTTCCTCGCAGAGGGCGGAGATCTCCCGGACGTCGGCATAGAGGCTGGGGATGTAGTCCATCCCGCTGGAGAGGCCGACGGCCCCGGCGTCCAGCCCCTCCCGGACGATCCGCCGCATGGCGCGCAGCTCGTCGTCGGTGGCCGGGCGGGTGTCGAGGCCCATGACCTCCATCCTGACGTTGCCGTTGGGGATCAGGAAGGCGACGTTCAGGGCGGTGGTGCGGTCGAACCGGGAAAGGTACTCGGGGACCGAGGACCAGTCGTACTCGATCGAATCGGGGTTGCCGTTGAACCCATGCGTATACCGGCGCATGTAGTCGAGTGTCGGCTTCGAGGCGGGGGCGAAGGCGACGCCGTCCTGGCCGATGATGTAGGTCGTGACGCCCTGCTTCAGGGCGGGCCGGTGGACCGGGTCGGCCAGCAGCATCAGGTCGCCGTGGACGTGGGCGTCGATGAAGCCGGGGACGACGTAGAGGCCGGCGGCGTCGATGACCTGATTGGCCTCGGCCCCGGGGAGGCGTCCGACCTCGGCGATCGAGGAGTCGAGCAGGCCGACGTCGGCCGAGTAGGGGGGGGCGCCGGTGCCGTCGACGACCTGGCCACCCTTGATGAGCACGTCGAATCGCATGGGACCGTTCACTCCTGGGCGGGCACGAGCCGGATCCGCCGGAGGTTCATGACGAGCCCCCCGGGGGCGTCGAGCGCCCGGACCTCCAGGCGGTTCGGGCCGCCCGGCAGGTCGATCGCCCCCTTCATCGGCTGGGGCAGGAACCGGGAGGCGCCCCCGGTGGCGTGGACGGCGGCCTGCCGTCGCTGGTCGGCCGCGACGACCTCGAAGGTCGCGCCGCCCCGGCCGGCGGGCGCGCCATATTCGACCAGGACGACGAACCGGCCCGCCTCGGCCAGCTCGAAGTCCCATTGGACACGGTCGGTGGCCGAGGTCCAGTCGACCACGTAGCTTGGCGCCCCCTCGATGCGGAGCCGGTCGCCGAGCAGGCCCGCCCGGGAGGCCGGGAGTTCGAGGATCCCGTTGCGGTCGGGTTCGGGCCGGAATGGGGGCTCGCCGCCCGAGAGGGCGGCGGCGATCAGGACGGAAGCGACGCTCAGGGGGGTCGTCATGCGTCGGTCCCGGGCTCGAGGGCGGGGGGTGGGACGGGGGGGGTGTCGATCCCCCGCCAGAAGTACCACATCGCGATCGACCGGAAGGGCCGCCAGGGCTCGGCCAGCTCGACGCAACGGCGGGGGGACGGCATCTCGTCGAGCCCGAAGTGGGACCGGATGCCGACCCGGACGCCGAGATCCCCCACCGAGAGCACGTCGGGCCGGTTCAGGGCGAAGATCAGGAACATCTCGGCCGTCCAGGAGCCGATGCCCTTGATCGCGGTCAGCCGACGGATGATCTCCGCGTCATCCAGCCGGCCGATCCGGTTCAGCGTGATCGAGCCGGAGGCGACCGCCTCGCTGAGGTTCAGGACGTATCCGGCCTTCACCCCCGAGAGCCCGCAGGAGCGGACCCCCTCGGGGCCGAGCCGGAGCAGGGCCCCGGCGTCGTGGCGGTCGGCGCCCTGGAGATCCAGGAGCCTTCGGTTGATCGAGGTCGCGGCCCGGGAAGAGATCTGCTGGCCGACGATCGCCCGGACGAGGATGCCGAACCGGTCCGGCTGGCGTCGGAGCCGGCAGGGGCCGATCCGGGAGATCAGGGGACGCCAGCGGTCGTCGATCCCCAGCAAGTGGGCGACCGCGACGGCCCACGGGTCGACCCGCATGAGCCGGGGGATCGGTGCCGTCGGCGGCCCGGCGTCACTCGGTCTCGGTCGCGGCGAGGGCCTTCTCGACGGCATCGATGACCTTGTCCGACTTGGGGGCGTCTCCCGGCTCGAACCGGGCGACGACGTTGCCATTGCGATCGACCAGGAACTTGGTGAAGTTCCACCGGATCGGCCCGCCGACCTGGGGATGGGCCTGCTCGTCGGTCAGGAAGGCGTAGAGCGGGTGGATGCCCGAGCCCTTGACCACGATCTTCGAGAACAGTGGGAAGGTCACGTCGTAGTTCGACTTGCAAAAGGTCCGGATCTCGGCGTTGGTGCCGGGCTCCTGGGCGCCGAACTCGTTGGCGGGGAAGGCGAGGACCTTGAAGCCCTTGTCGCTGTAGGAGCGGTAGAGTTCCTCCAGCCCCTCGTACTGCGGGGTGTAGCCGCAGTAGCTGGCGGTGTTGACGATCATCAGGACCTCCCCCTCGTATCGCGAGAGGTCGACCTCGTTGCCCTCGATGTCGGCCACGGTGAAGTCGAGCACGCACTTGGCCTCTTCTTCCGATCGCGACGGCCCGGCCAGGAGCAGGGCGAGGGAGAGCGTGGCGAGCAGGGGTCGGATCATCGGTGTCTTCTCCGGCGGGTCTTGCGCTGGGGGCCTGGTCGTCGGCGGGTCCGGCTCGGGCGTCGGCGGCGGGCGGGGAGGGGGGTGCGGTCGGCGGGTCGAGCGATCCGACGCCTTCGATGAAATTCATGATGATCTGGTCTCCCGGAGGAATCAAGGCCGATGCCCGGCATGAGGCCGCCCCCGGGCGTGGCCCCCCGGGCCCCGGGCTGGTAGGATTGCGCCCCGGTCGTCCCCCCGAGCCGAGCCCGCCATGACCCAACCCACCGAGCCCGCCCCCGATCTCGCTCCCGAATCGGGAGAGCCTCCCGTGCGGGGGCGGGTGGACGACGCGACCTGCCTGGCCTGCGGCCTGCTCTGCGACGACATCACGCTGACCGTCCGGGGCGACCGGATCGTCGAGGCCGAACGCGCCTGCCCCCGGGGCCGGGCCTGGTTCCTGGACGATCACCGGCACGCCGACCGGCCGCCGGCGACCATCGACGGGCGGCCGGCGACGCTGGAACAGGCGATCGACCGGGCGGCCGCCCTGCTGGCCGCCTCGAAGGCGCCGATGGTCGGCGGGCTGTCCGGGACGACGGTCGAGGCCCAGGCCGTCGCGGTCGAGCTGGCCGACCGGGTCGGTGCGGTGATCGACCCGGCGCACTCGGCCTCGGCCCGGCCCCGGGTCGAGGCGATCCAGCGCGCTGGCGGGGCGTTCGCCTCGTTCGGCGAGGTGAAGAGTCGGGCGGACGTGATCATCCTCTGGGATCTCCAACCCTGGATCCCGGGTGGACGCCTCTGGGATCGGCTGATCGAGCCCCCGGGGCGCTTCGTCCCCGGAGGCCGATCGGGGAGGACCGTCCTCGTCGTCGACCGGGGCGACTCGGCGTCCCGGGGGCGTGCCGACTCGGCGATCGCGATCCCCCCCGAGCGGCACGCCGAGGCGTTCCGGGCCCTCCGGGCGATGGTCCTCGGCATGCCGGTCGATCCGGCCCGGGTGGGGCGTTCCTGCGGAGTCCCGGCGGAGGAACTCGGGGACTGGGCCGAACGGTTGCGGGGCGCCCGATACGGGGTCATCGCCTTCGCCGAGGGGCTCGGGGCCGGGGGGCTCGATGCGATCGAGGCGCTGATGCGGTTGGTCGATGACCTCAACCGGACGACCCGATGCGTCGCCCTCCCCCTGGCCGGGCCCGGCAACCCGGCCGGGGCCGAGGCCGTCCTGACGGGGAGGCTCGGGGCCCCGCTGGCCGTCGACCTGTCCGACGGCGCTCCCCGATACCGGCCGCTCGACGCCGAGGGTCAGGCCCGGCTCGATCGGGGTGAGGTCGACGTGGTGCTGGACCTGGAGGGCGTGGGATCCCCGCGGAGTCTCTCGGGCTCCGTCCCGGCCATCCGGATTTCTCCCGGCGCGACCGCCGACCCGGTCCCCGACGGCGTCTCCATCGCCTGCGCCATGCCGGGCATCGACGGCGGCGGGACGGTCGTCCGCTCCGACGAGGTCTCGCTGCCGCTCCGCCCGGCCCTCGACCCGTCCCGGCCGATCGACCGCGCGGTGCTGTCGGCGATCCTCGATCGTTTGGAGACGTGATGGGATCGGACCAGACCGTGCGTGACACCCCGGAGCCCCCGATGCAGCTCGACGGCGTCGCCATCGACGACTCGTTCGCCGAGGCATTCCCGATGACCGGGGCCCGGCTGGTCATCACGGCCGATTCCCCCCGATGGGCCGAGGTCGCCGGGCGGACGATGACCGGGTACGCCTCCAGCGTGATCGGCTGCGACGCCGAGGCGGGGATCGAGCGGATGCTCCCCCCCGACGAGACGCCCGACGGCAGGCCCGGCGTGGCGGTGCTCGCCTTCGCCTTCAGCCGGGAGGCGTTGGAGCAGGCCCTCGTCAAGCGAGTCGGCCAGTGCGTGATGACCTGCCCGACCTCCGCCTGCTACAACGGCCTGCCGATCGACCCCGGGGGGGAGTCGATCGTCATCGGCGGCAAGCTTCGCTACTTCGGCGACGGCTGGCAGGTCAGCAAGAAGCTGGGCGATCGCCGCTTCTGGAGGGTGCCGGTCATGGACGGCGAGTTCACCTGCGAGGAATCCTTCGGCACGACGACCGGCGTGGCGGGGGGCAACATCATCCTCCTCGGCGTCGATCCGAGGACGGTCCTGGAGGCGACCGAGGCGGCCGTCGACGCGATGCGGGCCGTGCCGGGCGTCATCCTGCCGTTCCCGGGGGGGATCGCGCGGTCGGGCTCGAAGGTGGGGAGCAAGTACAAGGGGCTCGTCGCCAGCTCGAACGAGGCGTACTCGCCGATGCTCCGGGGCCTGGTGACCTCGCACCTGCCGGACGAGGTCCGATGTGCGTATGAAATTGTGATCGACGGACTCACACTCGAATCGGTCGAGCGGGCGACGCTCGCGGGGCTCCGGGCGGGGGCGAGGCCGGGGGTCGTCGAGATCACGGCGGGGAACTACGGCGGCAAGCTCGGGCCGTTCCACATCCGGCTCCGGGATCTGCTCGGGAGGGGATCCTAGCCCGGCCCCTCCCGGTTCGGGGGAGGGGACGGGGCGAGGAACGGCTCGGGATCAGCCACGGTCCCGGCCGGAGCCCTGCATGTTCCGGTCAACCTCGAACTCGTACTCGCCGAGCGACTTGCCGCCGGCCGGGGCGGTGATGACCCGGGAGAGGTGGACCCAGCGATCCCCCTTCTGCTCCAGCTGGAAGTCGTTCCGGAGGACGGCGGGCTCGACGTCCCATCCGGCGTTCAGCTCGGGCTGGTCCCGGGTCTTCGTGAGGACGAGGAAGGCGGTGCCGGGGCTCTGGTTCGACAGGCCGTCCATCGTGATCGTCGTCCGCCAGGCGGCCTCGACGTTCTCCGGCAGTTCGACCGGGGTCAGCTCGGGGGAGCCCTCCTCGGACCCCTCGGCGCCGAACGGGTGCTCGCCGGCCGGGCCGGTCGAGGTGGTCGGGTCGCGGAAGGCATACCAGGCGAAGCCCCGGATCTTGGTGATGTGTGCTTCGGGATTGCGCATCGCGATGCTCCTTCGTGGATGGGATCGGGCGATCGTCCGGCCGGCCCGGCGGGGCCGACGCCGATGCGGTTCGTGGTCGCAAGGCTCGTGCCGATGAGGCGGCATCTCGTTTGCTCGATACCGGATACGGAATCGTCCGGATTGCTGCGAGGCGCAAGGCCGCGGGTGAGCGGAGGGCCACGCCCTTCGGGACGGCCCACGGGCCGGGGCCGCCCTGGGATTTCGTCCCACCCCGTGAGCCCTCGGTGCGATCCGGTCTGTTGCGGGTCGATGCGACGGCCGCCGCCCGGCGGCCCGGTCGATCCCGAGGCTGAGACTCGTCCGGAGCCGATCGTCATGCAGGGGCAGGGTGCCGTCCACTGGATCGATTACCTGATCATCATCGCGTTCATCGTCTATGCGATCCGCAACGGGATCAAGTCCAAGGACGTGGCGTCGAAGAACGTGGAGGAGTATTTCCTCGCCGGGCGGACCCTGCCGGGCTGGAAGGCGGGCCTGAGCATGGCGGCCACGCAGTTCGCCGCCGACACGCCGCTGCTGGTGGCGGGGATGATCGCGGTCTCGGGGATCTTCGCCGTCTGGCGGCTCTGGATCTACGGCGTCGCCTTCCTCGTGCTCGGGTTCATCCTGGCCGGCAGCTGGCAGCGCGCCGGGGTGATCACCGACGCCGAGCTGACCGAGCTGCGCTACGGCAGGAAGCCGGCCGCGGCGCTCCGGGGGTTCAAGGCGATCTACTTCGGCACCATCTTCAATTGCACCGTGCTGGCGATGGTGTTGCTGGCCTCGACCCGGATCGCCGAGCCGTTCCTGACCTGGAACGAGTGGCTGCCCGCGCTGCTGTTCGACCCGGTCGCCTCGCTCGTCGAGTGGCTCGGGCTGGACCTGAGCACCCGGGTCCCGGGAGACCCGGACCTGTACGTCTTGTCGGCGAACAACCTCCTGTCGATCCTGGCGATCCTGCTGGTGACGCTCGGCTACTCGGCCACGGGCGGGCTGCGGAGCGTGGTGGCGACCGACGCCGTGCAACTCGGCCTGGCCCTGGTGGCGACCGGGGCGTTCGCCTTCATGGTGGTGCGGGAGGTCGGCGGGTTCGGCGCCCTTCAGCAGGGGATCCAGGAGAAGTTCGGCGGCGGCAACGGCCCCGGGGGGATCTCGGCGACCGAGATCCTCGCCTTCACGCCGAGCCGGGCGAGGGAGGCGAGCCTCGCCCTGCTCGTCGTCTATGCGACGCAGTGGTTCTTCCAGATCAACGCCGACGGCACCGGCTACCTCGCCCAGCGGGCGATGGCCTGCCGATCCCCCCGCGACGCCCGATTCGCGGCCTTGACGCTGACGACCGTCCAGATCTTCGTCCGGAGCCTGCTCTGGCTGCCGATCGGCCTGGGCCTGCTGCTGCTGATCCCCACCGACGTCGGCCCCGAGCCCGGAGGCGGGAACGAGGTCGCCGCCGAGGCCCGACAGGTCCCCGGAGCGGATGAGGAGGACGTCGAGCCCCGCCCCGTCCAGGAGCCCAAGGAGGCCGCCTCGCAGGCCCCCGACGAGGGGGAGCAGGACTTCGCCCGGCAGCGGATCAAGGAAGACCGTGAATTCGCCTATGTCGAGGGGTTCAAGGCCCTGCTGCCCCCGGGCCTGCTGGGACTGATGCTGACCGGGATGCTGGCGGCCCTGGCCTCGACGGTCGACACGCACTTGAACTGGGGCGCGTCCTACTGGACCAACGACATCTACAAGCGGTTCCTCAGTCGCCACCTGTTCAAGCGGGATCCCGGCCCGAGGGAACTGGTCTGGGTCGCCCGGGGGTCGAACGTGGCCATCCTGGTCATCTCGCTGGCGATCATGAGCCAGCTCCCCTCGATCCGGGACGCCTGGCAGGCGAGCCTGCTCCTGGGTGCGGGGATCGGCCCGCTGCTGGTTTTGCGCTGGCTCTGGTGGCGGGTCAATGCCTGGGGGGAGATCGCCGCGACGATCGCCTCGCTCGCCCTGACGGCCCCGCTGCTCCTGCTGGTCCGGTCGGACGACCCGGACCTCCAGGCCTGGATCGAGGCGGTGCGGATGCTGACCATGGCCGTGCTCGCCTCGGGCATCGGCATCGGGACGGCACTGGCGATGGGGCCGGAGAGCGACGAGAGCCTCGGCGAGTTCTACCGAAGGACCCGCCCCCCCGGCTTCTGGGGGCCGGTCGCCGAGGCCAACGGCGGCGACCCCATCGCCGACCGGCACCGGCTCTACCGGGGAATCGGCGCCGTGATCGCATCGGCGCTGTCGATCTTCTCGATGCTCGTCGGCGTCGGGTCCTTGATCTGCGGCAGCCCGCCGCCGACGTGGTTCCCTTATTCGGGGGCGTGGATCGGCCTCTGCATCGTCGTGGGGCTCGGCCTGGTGCCGGTCTGGTACTGGCTCGGGTTCTCGGAGGCCTCCGCGGAGCCGAAGAATCCTCCCCCCGAGGACCCCGATCGCAGCGAGGCCGCCGAGGAGCAGGTCGGCGCCAGGCCCGACGAGGACGAGGGCGGCCGACGCCGCGGCGACTACGATGAGGGCGGCAACGGCGGCGGGGACTCCGGCTGAGCCCCGGCGGGCCCCGACGCCGATGCCGCCGCCCTCGGGCCGCGGCATCGGCGGGTCATCGACGTTAGGATAGGGGCGGTCCGATCCCTCCCGAAGGCCGAACGCGATCGACCCGACCGATGGAATTGCCCCCGCTGATCCGGAACCCGAGATACGCCCTGCTCGACGCCTTCCGAGGGGTGGCGTGCCTGATGGTGGTGCTGCATCACGCCGGCTTCGCCCTTCTGGCGGGTGAGACGCCGGAGCCGGGGGCGTTCGAGGAGGTCGGCCGTTGGCTGAACCTCGTCCTCCGCAGGCTCGACCTCGGCGTGCCCCTGTTCTTCGTCATCAGCGGTTACTGCATCGCGGCCAGCGTCGACGCGACCCGGAGGCGGGGGTCATCCCCCGCTCGGTTCGTGGCGAGGAGGGTCTGGCGGATCTACCCGCCCTACTGGGCGGCGCTGGCGTGGTTCCTGCTGGTGACGATCGGCCTGCAACGGCTGGGGCTGGAGCGGCTGTTGTGCTGCCACTCCCCCTTCGGGCTGGAGCTGATCCTGCCCCAGGATCTGACGGCGCCGCAGTGGGCCGGCAACGTCACGCTCACCGAGACGTGGCGGCACCTCGTGGGCGGGGGCCCGGCGAAGATCTTCACCCGGGTGGCGTGGTCGCTCTGCTTCGAGGAGCAATTCTACTTCCTCTGCTTCTTGCTGTTGATCGTCGCCTCGAAGCGACTGTTCTCGGCGATGGGCTGGCTGACCCTGGCGATCGTGCTGGTCCGGGTGGCGGCGGCGGACGTGGGGATGATCCGGTACCTGGAGGGGACGTTCGTCGACCTCTGGCATCAGTTCGCGGTGGGGCTGGCGGTCTACTGGAGGCTGAACGTCCCGTCGGAACCCTGGAAGGACCGGGCGGTGGAAGCGGCGCTGGTCGGCATGGCCGTCGTCGGTTTCTCGGCCCGGATCCCGAACCAGCCGGTCGCCTATTCGACCGGGACGACCGCGCTGTTCGGCTTGCTGCTGATCGGGCTGAAGGACCGGGACGCCTGGATCTGCTCCCGGTCGTGGATGCGACCCATGACCTTCCTGGGCCGTCGGAGCTACAGCGTCTACCTCTACCACCTGCCGGTGACGACGGTCGGCACGTTCGGGATGCATGAGCTGGGGATCACCGACTTCTGGCCGAGGGCGCTGGTCACGGTGCCCCTGGTGTCCACCCTGGCGGTGTTGATCAGTTGCGGCTTCTTCCAACTCGTGGAGCGGCACTTCCTCAACCCGCCGATCGTCGGGCCGTCGAGGCCGACGGCCGGGGCCGGGCACCCGCTGGCCGGCGAATCCGGCGCGAGACCCGGCGGGGGGTGATCGGCGGGGGGATTGGCCTTTGCCCGATCGGCCCGCCGTCGTACAACAGCGGGCACCCGCCGACGGGACGGAGGGCGGGGCCGCCTCGCGCCCGAAGGATCACGGAGGATTGCCGATGCCACCGAGCAACGCACCCGAGTCACCCGGCCCGGCCCGATCCCTCCGGGACCGCTGGCCCTGGACCGTGCTGGCCGTCGCCCTGGTGCCGGCGATCTGGCACGCGGTCGCCTTCCCGGGCGGCCCGGACGGCGAGTTCCCCGGGGTCGCCCGTCCGACGTTCAGCCCCGCCCCGCCGGCGGCCTACCGACTGGCCGAGCCGGGGGACACCCTCGACCGGGTCGGCCTGTACCTCTGCGCCGCGAGCCTCGCGGTGGCCGGCTACGGGGTCGTCCGGCGGAAAGCGTCGGGGAAGGCGGGAGTGCTGTGGATCTCGGCCCTGGGGCTGGAGATCGCCGGGTTCTGGTATGCCGCTAATCCCTGGCCGACCTTCGACGGCTGGCACGGGCTCGGCTGGCGGGTCGTCGCCGACTCGGAGGCGCCGATGGGCCTGAGGATCGGCCTCGGGGCGGCGGCGGCGGTCGTGCTGGGGATGGTCGCGGCGCCGATCGCCCGGCTCCGCCGGGCGGTCCCGCTGCTGATCCTCCGGGGGAGGCGGGCGGGAGTGCTCTCGCTGCTCGGGGCCTCGGCGGTGCTGGTCGCGTTGAGGGTCGCGGGCTGGCCGGCGGTCGGGCCGGGGGGCTACTGGCCGCGATGGGCCTTCATCGGCGGGGCCTGGCTGTTCCTGGCGGCGATGCTCCGGAGCCTGCCGCCGATGTCGAGCCGGAGGGCGGTGCGGGTCGCCTCCGGCCTGGCGGTGGCCGGGATGACGGCCGTGTTCATCGCGACGGGCCTGGAGGTGGTCTGGTATCACCGGCCTCTGGAGCGGCTCCGGGAGATCGAGCCGGGGCGGATTTACATCAGCGCCATGCCCCACGGCAAGGGACTGGAAGTCGCCCACGATCGGCACCGGTTCAAGACGATCATCAACCTCTTCCAGGAAGACCTGCCCGGCCTGCGGAGCCCGCACCTGGACGACGAACTCGCCTTCGCCGAATCCCACGGCATCCACTATGTCCGGAGCCCCGCCTCGGCAATCGAGGCCGAGGCGTTCCTCGACGAGACGCTCCGGCTGGCGACCGACCCGGACGCCTGGCCGGTGCTGGTGCACTGTCACGGCTGCATGGATCGCACGCCAGCCTGGTGGGGGATCTACCAGTTCGTGGTGCAGGGGCGTCCGCTGGTCGAGGTGATGCGTTCGATCGAGCAGCATCGGGGCTCGCGGCCCAAGGCCTCGGTGACCTTGCTCTACAACCGGGTCCTCGCCGATCGGGCCCCGGGCCGCTATCGAGACGACTCGACCGCGGCCGTCCTCCGCGAGAACGCACGGGGGACGGCCGACCCGTTCTACCGCCAGCTCGAGGAGGAACGCCGACTGGCCCGGGACACCGAGGGCGACGGGCCGCATCGGGAGTGATCCGGGCCCCAAGCGCTCCCGGGGGCGGGGGGCGGGGATCCCGGTTCGGGGGGAGACGGGCCGGGTCGGGACATCCCGTCCAATCCGATCAAGCCCGTCCCGGAGGCCCCGCTGTCGAGAATTTCGCCTGGCGGACGCTCGACGGCGCGGCTACCATCGGGGAGTTCATCCCTCCTTCACAAGGGTGAGTCCCGTGAATTCCGTGATCAGTCCCGAGGAACAGATTCGCCGAGTCGCCCGAGCGATGCTCGCCCAACTCGGCGGCGACCGGACGATCGGACACCAGGGGGCCCGGCCCGACCTCCGGGGGCTCATCGCCATGATCGAGAGCCACCTGGAGGGCAACCTGCCGCCGATCAAGGCGGCCGACGGCCGTCCCGGCGCCCACGGCGGCTTCCTGCCCTCGACGGTCATCGGCCGCTGATCATTCGAATCATTCCCCGGCCAGTTGCCTGAGCCGACGGATCAGGTCCAGCGCGTCGTCCGGCCGGAGCGAGGCGAGGTCGACCTCTCGCAGCTCGTCGAGCATCGGGTCGGGCAGGCTGGCGAAGAGGCTGTCCTGGATGGCCCGGCCGGTCTTCACCTTGCGCGGGTCGGGTCCCGCGATGGGGTCGGCGGCGGGGGCGAGGGGCGTGCCCCCGTCGAGCTGCTCGGTGCCGTGGTGCCGTTCCAGGTAGGCCAGGATCGCCCTCGCCCGGTCGAGCACCGTCCCGGGCACGCCCGCCAGGCGCGCGACGTGGATGCCGTAGCTCTGGTCGGCCCCGCCGGGGACGATCCGGTGCAGGAAGACCACCTCGCCGTCCCGCTCCCTGACGGCCACGTTGGCGTTGCGGAGCCGGGGGCGGGACTGCTCCAGGTCCACCAGCTCGTGATAGTGGGTCGCGAATAGCGTCCGGCAGCCGACGACGTCGTGCAGGTGCTCGGCGATCGCCCAGGCGAGCGAGACGCCGTCGAAGGTGCTGGTGCCCCGGCCGATCTCGTCGAGGATGACCAGGGACCGGGCGGTGGCGTTGTTGAGGATGTTGGCCGTCTCGGTCATCTCGACCATGAAGGTACTCTGGCCCCGGCTCAGCTCGTCGGTGGCGCCGACCCGGGCGAAGATGCGGTCGACCACGCCGAGGCGGGCCGCCTTCGACGGCACGAACCCTCCCATCTGGGCGAGGATCGTGATCAGGGCCACCTGCCTGATGTAGGTGCTCTTGCCCGCCATGTTCGGGCCGGTGAGGATGACGAGCATGCCGTCGTCGGGGGCCAACGCGGCGTCATTCGGCACGAAGGCGCCGTGGGGCATGAGGGCGTCGAGCACCGGGTGTCGGCCGTCCTCGATTCTCAGGACCGGCTCGGAGACCATTTCCGGGCGTGTGTAACCCTTCCTCGCGGCCAGCTCGGCCAGTCCGCAGAGCACGTCGACGGCCGCCAGGACGGCCCCGGCCTGGACGAGCCGGGGGGCCTCGGCGGCGACCCGGTCGCGGAGGGTGATGAACAGCTCGTATTCGAGGTCCCGGGCCCGCTCCTCGGCGCGGAGGACCTTGTCTTCGTACTCCTTCAGCTCGGGGGTGATGTAGCGCTCGCCGTTCTTGATCGTCTGCTTGCGGACGAAGTCGTCCGGCAGCTTCTTGCCGGCGGCCTGGGAGTGGGTGACCTCGATGTAGTAGCCGAAGACCTTGTTGAAGCCGACCTTCAGGCCGCCGATCCCCGTCCTCTGGACCTGCTCCGCCTGGTATCGGGCGATCCAGGTCTTGCCGCCCCGGGCGATCTCCCGGAGCTCGTCGAGCGTCGGGTGATACCCCTCCCGGATCAGGCCGCCTTCCTTGAGGGCCAGGGGGGGCTCGTCGACGAGTGCCTGCTCGATCCCCGCCCGGATCTCCGGGCAGAGCTCCAGGGTTTGCTCCAACTCGTTCAAGAGCGGCGAGCCGCGTTCGGCCAGCCTCGCCTTGATCCGGGGCAGCAGGCCGAGGGTCTTCGCCAGGCAGGCCAGGTCCCGGGGGGAGGCCCGGAAGGTGGCGGCCCGGGCGGCGAGGCGTTCGAGGTCGTGGGCCCGATCGAGCGCGGCCCTCAGGTCGGCTCGCAAGGCGGAATCGGCCAGCAGCTCGCCGACGGCCGAGTGCCGGCGGGTGATCGCGTCGAGGTCCGTCAGCGGCGAGGTCAGCCACTCGGACAGCAACCGGGCGCCCATCGGCGTGCAGGTGCGATCGACGACGGCGAGCAGGGAACCCTCGCGCTTCCCCTCGCGGAGGGTCCGCGTCAGCTCCAGGCTGCGTCGGGTCGTCTCGTCGAGCAGCAGGGTGCTGCCTCGGCGGTGGGCGACCAGCCGGGTGAGGTGCCCGAGCGTCGACTTCTGCGTGTCCTTCAGGTAGGAGAGCAGGGCACCGGCGGCGGCGACCTCGATGGCGTCGTCGTCCAGCCCGAAGCCGGAGAGGGTGGTGACGCCGAAGTGCTCGAGGAGCTTGCCGCGGGACTCGACGGGGAGGAAGTCCCAGGACGGACGGGTGGTGATCGGCAGCCCCGGTGCTTGCTGGCGGATCAGGCGGACCCAGGGGGCGTCGATCGCCGTCTCGGAGACGAGCACCTCGGCCGGGTCGAGCCGGGCGACCTCGTCGAGCAGCTCCCGGCGCTGGACCTCGCAGGACGCGAACCGGCCGGTCGACAGCTCGACCCAGGCCAGCCCCAGCCTCCCCTTCTGCTCGACGACGGCGGCGAGGTAGTTGGCCGACCGGGGGTCGAGCAGGGCGTCGTCGGTCAAGGTGCCGGGGGTGACGACCCGGACGACCTCGCGCCTGACCAGCCCCTTGGCGAACCGGGCGTCCTCGACCTGCTCGCAGACCGCCGCGCGGTGGCCTGCGGCGACGATCCGGGCGAGGTACGACTCCAGCGCGGGGTGCGGGAAGCCGGCCATCGGGATGGCATCGGCCCCCTTGTCCCGGCTGGTCAGGGCTATGCCGAGCAGGGCGGAGGCACGCTCGGCGTCCTCGCCGAACATCTCGTAGAAGTCCCCCATCCGGAACAGCAGCAGGGCGTCCGGGTCGCGGGCCTTGAGCTCGCGATACTGCTGCATCATGGGGGTGCTGGCGGGGTCGCTCACGGCGGTCCGCTCCGAATCCGTTCCGAGTCTGGGGGTCGTCCCGAGTCCCTGGGAGGCCGGGCCGGTCAGGGGGCCGAAGTTCGCCCCCCGGGGGGGGCCGGGCGGGCGGCCGAGGAGGTCCGGAGGGCGGCGACCGCTTCATCACGGCCCGGATAGATGACCCAGGGCGCCGGCCCGGGGAGCCGGAAGACTTCCGAGAGCCAGGGGCCGAGCCCGCAGAAGACGACGTCGCCCCCGCGTTCGACCCGCACCCACTTGAAGAAGCGGATGACCCAGCCGAGCCCGGTGCTGACGATCGCCTCGACGCCGGTGAAGTCCAGGACGACCCCCGCCCGACGCTCGAGCCGATCGGCCAGCCCTCGGAGGTCGCCACCGAACCGATCGACGACCGACGGGGTCCAGATCGAGTCGACCAGGAACCGGACGACGACCACCCCGCCGCCCATGTCCGACTCGACCAGGATCGTCGAGCCGGGCGGCGGGGGAGCGGCCCCGGGATCGGCATGTGGCGGGCCCATCGCGTCGCGGCCTTCCGACGAGGCGATCCGGCCCCGGCTCAGAACGAGTCGAGGGCCGACTGCTCGTCCTTGTAGATCGGGAAGACCTGGTCCAGCCGGGTGATCTTGAAGACCTCCAGCAGGTCCGGGTGGATGCAGCAGAGCTTCATCGTCCCCTTGACGGCGCCGACCTTCTTCTTCAGCTGGATCAGCTTGCCGAGGGCGGCGCTGGAGAGGTACATGACGTTGCTGAAATTCAGCAGGAGCCGGGAGTGGCCCTGCTCATCGACGAGGCCGTAGAGCTGTTCGCCGACCTCCTGAATGACCTCGTCGGAGACGATCTTGCTGTCGGTGAAGCTGACGACGACCACGTCGTCGATCGTCTCGAGCTGGAGTCGCTGGCGGGCACCTTGCGACATGGGGCGAGCTCCTCAAGGCCGGTTCAAGGCGGGGCCGGGATCGCGGGCCGACCGGACGGGGGCGTCACGATCGGTCGATGCGACATCCCCCGGGTGGCCAAACGCCCGGGTTCTCCGTCGCCGGCTCCCGGCACCTAATCTACCCGATCGAAGATTCGTATTACCATAGCACGGCCGAGATCGAAAATCCGCCCCCCGGCCGGATTCCCTCCCGATTCCCGAGGGCCGGCCGGGGCCGACCCGACGACTGGAGTCCCACTTGCCGATGAACACCGCACTCATCGCCTGGCTCGTGCTGCTGGCACCGGGCTGGGTTTCCCCCGCCCCCCAGGACGACCCGAAGCCTGCCGACGCCGGGAAACCCGACGAGGAGTCGACGAAGGCGTCGAAGCCCCCGATCGTGGTCGACCTGACCCTCAAGGGGACCCTGGCCGAGGCCCCGTCCCCGCTGGGGCTCGACGGCTCGCCGATCGAGAAGAATTTGCCGACCTTGCTGGGGAAGATCGAAACGGCCGCGAAGGACGACGAGGTGAAGGCCCTGGTCCTCCGGTTCCGGGACCTGGCCGTCGGGCCGGGCAAGGCCAACGAGCTGCGCCGGGCGATTTCCGACTTCCGGGAGACGGGCAAGCCCGTCGTCGCCCTGCTGGAGATGGCCGGCAACGCCGACTACTGGGTCGCCTCGGCCGCCGACCGAGTGGTGATGCCCGAGAGCGGCTCGCTGATGCTCTCCGGCCTGGCGGCCGAGGTCACCTTCTTCAAAGGGCTGTTCGACAAGCTCGGCGTCCAGCCCGACTACCTGCAGGTCGGCGAATACAAGGGGGCCGCCGAGCCCTACACCCGGACCGAGATGAGCCCCGAGTTCCGGGAGGAGCTGACCGCCGTCCTCTCCGACGAGTTCGACCTGTTCATCGAGTCCATCGCCGAGGGCCGCAAGCTCGACGCCGCCGTGGCCCGGGCCCTGGTCGACGACGGCCCCTACACGGCCTCCAAGGCGGTCGAGGTCGGCCTGGTCGACGAGCTGGCCTACCCGGACCAGGTCGAGGAGCACCTGGCCGAGGCGCTCGGCGTGAAAGAGGTTAAGCTCGACGAGGAGTATGGCGAGCCCGAGCCGGAGGACTATTCCGGGTTCGCCGGGTTCATGAAGCTGCTCCAGGAACTGTCCGGGGAGGGGACCAAGGCGGCCGAGTCCAAGGCGCCCAAGGTGGCCGTCATCTACGCGACCGGCGTGATCCAGGCCGGCAAGTCCTCCCCGGGGTCCTTCCTGGGAGAGGCGGTGATGGGCTCCGACACGATCGTCGAGCAGATCGAGAAGGCCGAGCAGGACGAGACGGTCAAGGCGATCGTCCTCCGGGTCGACTCCCCCGGCGGCAGCGCCCTGGCAAGCGACCTGATGTGGCGGGCGATCGTCGAGGCCGAGAAGCCGATCGTGGCCAGCATGTCCGACACCGCCGCCTCCGGCGGGTACTACATCAGCATGGGCTGCGACTCGATCTTCGCCGAGCCGGGCACCCTGACCGGCTCGATCGGCGTGGTCGGCGGCAAGTTCGCCCTCGGCGGCCTGCTGGAGAAGGTGGGCGTGACGACCGACACGGTCCGGGTGGGGGAGAATGGGGCCCTGTTCTCCCCCTTCTCCCCCTTCAACGAGGAGCAGGAGGAGGCCGTCCGGGCGATGATGGAGGACACGTATCGCCAGTTCGTGTCCAAGGCCGCCGAGGGGAGGGAGATGGAATTCGACGCCCTGGAGGACCTGGCCGGGGGCCGGGTCTACTCCGGCCGCAAGGCCAAGGAGCTCGGCCTGGTCGACGAGCTGGGGACTCTGGAGGAGGCGGTGGCGAAGGCGAAGGCGCTGGCCGACCTGGGCCCCGAGGTCGAGGTCGAGCGGCTGGTCCTGCCCGAGCCGAAGTCGATCTTCGAGTCGCTCTCCGAGGCGTTCGACGGCATGGGGATCCGCGCCCCGGTCCTCGGCGTCGAGTCCGTGCTGCCGGAGCCGATCCGGTCGGTCGCCGCCCGGGCGGAAGCCCTCCGCAAGCTGGTGGAGCGGGAGCCGGCGGTGCTCCTCCTGCCATTCGAGGTCCGCATCCGCTGATCGACCGACGCCCCGCCCTCCCCCGCCCGGGGAGGGCGGGGGGGCGAGTGGGGGCTCCCTCAGCCTCGCCCCCGGCTCGCCTCCTCGACCTCGGAGAGGTAGGCGAGGGTCCGGTCGAGCTGATTCTTGAGGTGCCGGACCCGGAGCAAGCTCTTGACCCGGCAGAGCAGTTCGACCTTATTCACGGGCTTCGTCAGGAAGTCGTCGGTCCCGGCCTGGACGCCGCGTTCGAAGTCGGCGGCCTCGTTCAGGGCGGTCACGATCAGGACCAGGGTGTTGCTCGTCTCGGGGTCGGCCCGGATCGTCCGGCAGACCTCGAAGCCGGAGACGCGGGGCATCATCACGTCGAGCAGGACGAGGTCCGGTTTCTGCTCGCGGACGACCTGGAGCGTCTCCTCGCCGTCGGCGGCGGTGAGGATCTCGCAGTCGATCCCCGAGAGGTACGCCTCCAGCAACTCGACGTTCTGGGGGTGGTCGTCGGCGATGAGGATGACCGGGCGGTCCGGGGTGGTGTCCATGGGCGTCGCGTTCGCCAGGTTCCGGGGGAGGAGGGAGGGGCGGCGACCCGGCGGGGCCCCCTGTCGGGGCGAGTCTAGCAATTCCGAGTGGTCCGAGGAATGGCGTTTCCCGGGGTCCCGATCGGGGCGGCCCGACTTGCCCCAAGCCGTTCGCGGTGTAAGACTTTATTGGTGAGCGTCGAGCGATCCTCCGGGCCGGTGTCCGGGGGAGATCGACCGGGTCGTAAGAATGAAGGCGGTGGCGTCGGCTCCGGGGCCATCGAAGGCCGGGGTGGGCTTTCCCTCCCCTCCCTCGCCGGGCGATCCCGCCCGCGATACCGCCCGAGCCCCCCGAGACACACCCCCCGCTCGATCGACTCACCTGGGAGGTCTGGACGTGCCCCTCCGCGACTTCGACCGCCAATTGCTCGACCGATGCCTGAAGCGGGAGCCCGGCTCCTGGATCGAGTTCGTCGACCGCTACATGGGCCTGATCTATCACGTCATCCACCACGTCTCCTACGCCCGGAGCGTCACGCTCAGCCAGGCCGACGTGGAGGACATCTGCGCCGAGATCCTGCTGCGAGTCGTCGACGACGATTACGCCGTGCTCCGCCGCTTCAAGGCCCAGAGTTCGCTGCCGACCTACCTCACGGTGGTCGCCCGCCGGATCTGCGTCAAGGAGATGGTCAAGCGCCAGCGAGAGGCCTCGCTCGGCCATACGAGGGCCCACCGGGCGGCCGTCGACGTCGAGGATCTCACCGAGGAGGTCGTCGAGCCGATCGCCTCGGCCGAGGATGTCGAGGCGATGCTCCGGCACCTCTCCGATCGGGAGGCGAAGGTCATCCGCATGTACCACCTGTCCTTCCTGAATTACCGGCAGATCGGCAAGGAACTGGACATCCCCGAGAACTCCGTCGGCCCCATCCTCGCCAAGGCCCGCCGCAAGCTCCGGGAGGCCGCGGAGGAACGCTCCCGCTGAGCGAGCGTGACGCCGCCCCGGTCCTCGTTCCCGTGACTCGTTCCCGTGACTCGTTCCCGACGGCGCGACCAGGCCACCGTGGCCGACGGCCGTGGATGCGCCGCAGTCCGGGGATTTGCGGCCCCGTCCGGATCGGGATGGGTCGATTCGTTCCCGCCGTGGCCGTCGTCGCCGGCGCCCGTTTGATCGGCTCGCCGTCGTCGATTGGTCCCCTCATCCTGGCGATGGGCGCCTTCCTGTTCCAGACCGACAACCAGCCCTGCACATCCCGGATCCGGGGATTGAGCCTGCTCGTGCCCGCCTCGGGGGGCGTGGTGCGGTGAGCGGCGGGATGGGCGATTCAGTCCAGATCGAGCCGGACGCCGAGCCGTCGGAGGGCGTCGCGGAGCGCGGCGGGGTCGACGGATCGGACCACCGCGGCCGTGGGCCCCAGGCGGTCGCCGAGCAACGGGCGGGTGTCGGGATGCTGGAGCAGGCCGTCGAGGATTTCGGGGTCGGGGGCCCGGAGCAAGAGCGGTCGGTCGGCCTTGAGGGGAGGGGGGAGCCCCTCTCCTTCGAGGTCGACCAGGCGGGCGATCAGGCGGACGGCGGGGGGGATCTTGCCGCCGGTCCGGTGGGCGTACCACTGGGAGAGCGAGGCGGCGGTCATCCCCTCGGCCGAGGCCCGTCGGAGCGACTCCGGGGAGACGACGTATCGGCGTCGGAGGGCGTCGGCGGGCGTGTCCGGGTCGAGGTCGGCGAACCGGGACAACTCGGCCTCGACGAAGAGGTCGCCCCGGGCCGGGTCGGCGGAGAGGGAGACCCCGTCGGCGCCGACCCCGACGCAGGTCTCGGGGGGGCGGCGATAGTCGCGGGCCCCGGCGAGCCGGAAGCGTTTGAACGGGATCGCGCCTTCGTCCTCGACGAGCAAAACCCGGTCGGCCACCCGCATCGGCGGCGAGGAGGGGCCCTCAGGCCAATCGGCCAGGGCCTCCTCCAGCTCGGAGGGGGAGCCGAACTCGATGAGCGTGGCGGAGGAGAAATAGGTGAGGCGGTCGCGTCGGCCGGCCCAGGTGTCGATGGCGCCGGAGACCCCGTCGGGGAGGGGGCGGACGGCATGCTTGCCCAACCAATCCCGGATCTCACCGGCCGAGAGGCCGGAGGCGAGGCCGCGGTCGATGGAGTCGGAGTTGAGCCGGAGCGTCAGGGCCGACCCGAGCTGTTCCCAGCGGGCGAACCGGCTCAGTCGGCCGATCAGCGCGGGGTTCATCCCCTGTCGGTAGGCGACGATCTCGAAGTTCGGCTGGACGAACAGGAATTGCTCGATCCGAGGGGGGGGCGGGGGCGGCGGGCCGAGGCCGAGCACGTAGCGGCCCCGGGGGGAGAGCTGCACCGCCGGGAGACCGCCCGGCCCGGACTCGCCGACCCGGACGAGGCCGAGCAGGTAGGCCGGGCCGAGCAGGGCGGCATGCAGCGCGTCGAGCATCGGGTCGTCGGGCGGCGGGGGCTCGGGCCGGCCCTTCCGGCGTTCGGGCTTCGACTCGGCCGGGGCGGGCGGGTGCATCCTCGCCCCGAGCCAGGTGGCGAGTTCCTCCAGGAGGAACCAGTCGTCCTCCCCGGCCGAGGCGAGGGCGAGCAGGGAGGCGATCCGGAGGGCGAGCGAGGAGCCGGGGTCAGCGGCGGGGCCGAGGCGCAAGTCGCCGCCACCGAGCCAGCGGGCCGCGATCATCTGGGGCAGGTGGACCCCGTGCTCGCCCCAGAACTCAGAGGGCGCGGAGACGATCCGGTCGGAATCCGGCTCGTCGAGGAGCAGCCCGACGGACCGGGCGAGGTTGAGCCAGCGGGAGACGGGGTCGTCCACGGGGCGGAGCACGTCGGCGATCGGCCCGGCGAGGGCGGGATCCTCGTCGAGACGCTGGCGGTCCCGCTTGTAGAGATCCCCCTGCCGGGTCCGTTTCAGGGGCGCGGCGTCGGCGAGCTGCCAGAGGGCCGCCAGGCGGAGCACCGGCTCGAGGCCGTCGGACTCGCGGACGAGCCGGGCGGGCTCCCCCAGGGTAGCCGGCCCGTCCCCGAGCGGGGGGCGGATGCGGGTCGATTCGAGGGCGGCGGGGTGGGCGACGAACCTCAGCCCGGGGATCCTCCCCGGAACGAGCGGGAAGAGCTGGTCATCGGGGCCGTCCGGGGCCGGCATCGGGGCGACCAGGCCGAGGGCGAGGGGGCGATCGAGCGCCCGGGCCGGGTCGACGCCCAGGCCGAGCAGGGCCTCGCCGAGGGCGACGGCCGGCCAGACCGGCGTCTCGGTGCGGGAGAAGAGGCCGAACGCCTGGTGCGGCTCGGGGCCGAGGGCGTCGAGGATTCGGCCGACGGTGCTCGGGGCGTCGAGATGTTCGGCCAGCGCCTCGTCCAGGCCGAGGGAGCGGCGGCCCGGGTCGACGCCCAGTTCCTTGAGGATGGCCCGGAGCCGCCATGGGCCGGACGTGGCCAGGGCGGAGCGATAGGAGCAGGGGATCGGGGAGGCCCCGTCCCCGTCCTGGGCGTCGCCCTCGGGGCCGTCCTCGGGCTCGTCGGTCGGCAGGTCGTCGGGCGTCGGGTCGGTCATCGCCATGTCATCGCACGACGCGGGGGGCGTGCCCCATGCGCCTCAGCTCCTCCAGCAGGGCGGCCTCGTCCTCCGGCCTGACGAGTAGGACCGTCTCCGACAGGCGGCCGGCGATCAGCCGGGCCAGCGGCTTGCGGGCCATCAGCTCCTCGATCACGAGGGGATCCTCGGTGCGGATCAGGGCCACGTTGCGGTGCAGCTTGATCGGGGTCCGGGGCGCGGGGGTCGGGGTCATCGCTCACTCGCCCCTCGCGCCGGCGCGTTCTCGACGGGGAGGCGAGTCGACGGCCTCGTCGTCGGCCTCGTCGTCGGCCTCGGGGGGGCGGGGGCCGGGGGCGAGGCCGTCGAGCAGGTCGGACGCGTCGAGGATCTCGTAGGAGTAGCCCTGCTCGGTCAGGAAGAGCTGGCGATGGTGGGCGAACTCCATCTCCCGGGTGTCCCGGGAGACGAGCGAGTAGAAGGTGGCGGGCTCCTCACCCCCCTTGGGCCGGAGGATCCGCCCGAGCCGCTGGGCCTCCTCCTGTCGGCTGCCGAAGGTGCCGGAGACCTGGACCATCACGTTGGCGTCGGGCAGGTCGATGGCGAAGTTGCCGACCTTGGAGAGGATCAGCTTGCGGATCTCGCCGCGACGGAACTTGCCGTAGAGATCCTCCCGGACGCCGTTGGAGGTCTGGCCGGTGATCAGTGGGATCTCGAAGCGTTCGGCGAGGCGCCTGAGCTGGTTCAAGTACTGGCCGATGACCAGGACGCGGTCGTCGGGGCCGTCGTGCCGGGAGAGCAGCTCCTCGACCAGCTCGTCCTTCAGGGGGTTCTCGCTGGCGAGTCGGAACTTGTCCCGCCACTCGGCGATTGCGTACTCCATGCGGTTCGGGTCCGGCAGCCCGGCCCGGATCTCGACGCACCGGGCCTCGGCGATCCAGCCCTTCTGCTCCAGGATCCGCCAGGGCACGTCGAATTTCTTCGGGCCGATGAGGCTGAAGACGTCGTCCTCCCGGCCGTCCTCCCGGACCAGGGTGGCGGTCAGGCCGAGCCGGCGTCGGGCCTGGATGTCGGCGGTCACCCGGAAGACGGGTGCCGGCAGCAGGTGGACCTCGTCGTAGACGATCAGGCCCCAGTCGCGCTCGGCGAACAGCTTGAAGTGGGGGAAGGGGCCGGTCTTGCTCGGTCGATAGGTAACGATCTGGTAGGTGGCCAGCGTCACCGGGGCGATCTTCTTCTCGGAGTCCCCGGTGTAGGTGGCGACTTGCTCGTCGGTGAGATCCGTCTTGTCGAGGATCTCGCGCCTCCACTGCTCGACGGCGGTCGTGCTGGTGGTCAGCACGAGGGTCTGGGTCTTGATCTTGGCCATCGCCGCGATGCCGACGATTGTCTTGCCGGCGCCGCAGGGCAGGACGATCACCCCGGAGCCCCCCCGGGCGTCCCCCCCCGCGTAGAAGGCGTCGACCGACTGCCGCTGATAGTCCCGGACCTGGAAGGCGCGGCCCGAGCGGGCCTCCCCCTCCCGGAGGTTCACCTCCAAGGGGGTGCCGGGGGAGTACCCGGCGAGGTCCTCGGCCGGGTATCCGGCGGCGATGAGTTGCTGCTTCAGCAGGCCGCGGTGGGAATCGTCGACGGCGAACGAGGTGTCGTCGATCCGGTGGAAGAGTAGATCACGCAACCCTTTGCGGCGGGCCAGCTCCTCCAGCAAGGGGCGATCGGAGGAGATCAGCCGCAATTCACCGTCGACCCGCTCCAGCCGGACCCGGCCGTACCGGCCGACCAATTCGGCCAGGTCATTCCCGAGGCTGGGGGGCAGCGGGAACTTGGTGAAGAGGCCGAGCACGTCCACCATCTCGTCGGCCGTCATCCCGGCGGCCGCCGCGTTCCAGAGCGACAGGGGGGTGAGCCGGTAGGTGTGGATGTGCTCGGGGCTCTTCTCCAGCTCCGCGAACGGGGCGAGGGCGTCTCGGGCCTCGGGGTAGAGCGGATTATCGACCTCGAGCAGGACCGTCCGGTCGCCCTGCACGATCAGGGGGTTGGCGGGGTTGTACTGCTGCATTGGGCTCCATGCCGAGGGGGCTCGGGTCGCCCGACCGCGCTCCGGCGGCGGGGGCGAGGGTGCGTCGTGCGATTCGATCCGGTCTCAGGGCCAAGGATTCATGGTACGCCTTCGGCCCCGGGTCGGGCAAGGCAGGTCGAGCCCGGAGCGGGGAGGGTTCGCACGCGGGGCCGAAGGACCGCAGCGGGAGCGGAGGGGGAACCTGGCAGGAGGGGGGACCCCGGCAAAGGGCCCGGATCCCCCCGTCCTTCCCGCTCCCCCGCTGCGTCGTTGCGACCGGGCGTGCGGTCCCCTCCACCGACCACCGTCCCCGCCCCCCTCGCGATCGGGCCTCCGCCCCACTAGGATGGGCGACGATGCCCCCCATCTCGGGAGCCGCCCTGATGAGACGGACACTGCCTGCGGTCGCCTTGCTGTTGACCGGCTCGATCGCCCCCGCCGACGACTTCGACCGCCTGGAAGGCCGGGTGCTCTCCGGTCTGGTCGAGGGGCCGGGCGTGGTGGCGAGGGACCGGCTGACACTGCTGGACCTGGCCGCCATGCCGAACATGCTGCAAGGGATCCGCTCCCCGGTGCTGCTCGTGAGGACGGACCTCGGGAACCCGAGTCGGGTCCTCATTTCCCCCGGGTTCCGGCCGGCCCATCCCGAGGACGGAGCGGATCCCGACGCTCCCCCCGAGTTGGTTCCGGTCCTCGTCCTGGAGCGGTTCGCGACCTTCGAGGCCGGGGGCGGCTCAGCCCCCGACCGCCTGGCCGAGGGCCGGGGCGTGATCCTCTTCGGCGGCTTCACGTTCGATCTCGATTCCGGCCAGGTCGTCCCCGAGGGGCAGGGGGGGGACCTCCGCTTCGTCGTCGAGGACGAAGGGGGGGGCGGTCAGCGGCTGGAGGCGATCGGCGGCGCCTCGATTTCCACGCTACAGACGCCGCCCGAATTCCCCGAGACGGCCCCCGGCACCCCGTCTCCCGGCCGGTCGATCCTGCCGGGGGACTACGCCGGGCGCTATCGCCTGTACGCCGACGGCTCCCTCTCGGGGACGCTGGATCTCGACGTCGAGGGGCGATCCGTCTCGGGGCGGTTCCGATCGGACCAGACCGGCTCGTCGTACGAGGTGCGGGGGGAGGTCGAGGACGGGCCGGATCCCCCGGTCCGGTTCTCGGTGCAGCTCCCCCGGACGACCCAGGAGTACGAGGGTCGCCTCTTCTCCGACGGCAAGGGGGCGATGGCCGGCTCGCTCGTCATGGTCGACCGCGAGCGGCCGTTCTTCGCCCTCCGGGAGGGCGGCCGCGTCGTCCCCGAGGGAAAGGCGGTGGAGCTGCCTTGAGTATCCACGACGGGAGGGGATCTCACGCAGAGACGAAGGGCCGCAGAGGAACGGGGAGCGGGAGGGTGAGATTCCCCTCCTCCCCTCCGCGACTCTGCGCCGTTGCGTGGGGTCCTCGGTATTCTCCAGGCCTCGGAGGAGTGGGTTTATGGACGCATTCCAGTTCCCCAGGTGCCAGGCGATCCCCGGGGTCGATCGCGCCTCGCTGGCGATCGACGGGCGGGAGGTGGTGGGGTACGAGTACGCGCCGGGCGGTTCTCGGCCGTTTTTCTACCCCATGCTTGGCCCCTCGGGGAGGATGCTCACGAGGATGGGGCACCCGAACCCGGTGGGCCACGATCACCACAAGTCGGCCTGGTTCGGGCACCAGTTCGTCGACGGGATCAACTTCTGGGGGGAGCCCCAGGGCAAGGACGTGCAGGTGAGGCATCGCCGCGTCCTCTGGTACGAGGATCGGGCCGACTGGGCCGCCTTCGCCGCCGAGCTGGAATGGTACGCCGAGGGGAAGGTACGGCTCTCGCACCTGCTGATCGCCGCGGTGGAGCCGATCGGCGAGGGCTACGCGCTGGACCTGCAATCGCAGTTCACTTCGCCCGACGGCCGCCCGGTGGAACTGGGAAAGACGAAATTCGGCTTCCTGGGCGTCCGGGTGGCCAAGACGATCTCGGAACAGTTCGGCGGAGGCACCCTGACCAGTTCCGAGGGTGCCACCGGCGAGGACGCGATCTTCGGCACCCGCAACCGCTGGGTGGACTATTCCGGACCCGTCGCCCCCGAGGTGGTCGAGGGCATCTGCTACCTCGACCACCCCGACAATCCCCGGCACCCCTCCCACTGGCACGTCCGCCGAGACGGCTGGATGGAGGCCGCCTTCTGCCTGCCCGAGCCCCATGGCGTGGCCGTCCACCACCCCCTCGACCTCCGCTACCGCCTGCTCATCCACCCCGGCCCGGCCGATCGATCGGCCCTCGATGCCCAATGGGAGCGTTTCGCCCTGACTTCGGCGTACCTGTTCGAGGAGAGGGCAGCAGGGGGGTTCCCGGGCATCCGGCGGGGGTATGAACCCAACAGTGTGCCCGGCTCTTCCTGAAGCCCCGACAAAACCTGGTGCTTTACATCACATCGTGGTGGAGGATGCGGAAGCAGACGACACAGGCCGCCAGGGTCGTCCAGGCGTCCTGGATCACCCCCAGCCGGTCGTACCTCACTCGCATCCGTCGCAGCCCCTCGAGCCAACCGATGGTCCGCACGCCAACCTACCACGCCGAGCCCGCTGCCATGGGGCGCCTTCCGCTTGGCGATGTGCGGGTCGATGCCCATCCAACGCAGGTACTCCCGGCTCGACTCGCTGTCGTAACCCTGCTGACCGAACCTGATCTCGCAACCAACCCGGGCGGTTGCCGTGGACTCGACTGAAGACATTTCAGGCAGCGGAAAGCTGGATCGATTGGGTGAATTCCGATGATCTAAAAATTGATTTTTCATAATCAAAAATTACCTATGAATACTCAAGAAAACTTGCAGGCTATCCGGGAATTGCAGAGCAGCGTAAGGTGTTGCCGAGCCAGGGAGTTCGCTCGTCACGACGGCAACAGGAGCGGCCCCGATGCGCAAGCCCTACCCTTCGGACATGACCGACGAGCAGTGGGCCGCCCTGGAGCCGCTGATCCCCGTCTCCTCGCCGCGGCGACCTCGCGACGTCGAGATGCGGGAGGGGCTCAACGCCATCCTCTCCCATTCACATTCCGGCTGATGCTGTCTATTCTGACGGGGTCTCCTCTGGTTCCCAGGCAGGAGGCCCCCAATGATGCGCATCCGGCTGCCCGATGACGAGGTGGTATCCCTGGAGCAGGTCCTTCGGACCACAGCCGATGCCAAGCTCCGCCACCGGGCCCAGATCGTCCTGATGGCCCACCGGGGCCGGCCCCGCTCCCGGATCGCCGCCGGCACGGGGACCGGCCCACGCTGGGTCCAGCGGCGGTTCAACGCCTACCTCGTCGGCGGGCCGGACCGGCTCCGGCCCCGCAAGGCCAAGGGGGCCCCGCCGAAGCTGACCGAGGACCTGGCACCGACGCTGCGGCGGTGGGCCATCGATGGTCCGGCCAAGCAGGGACTCGACCGGGCCAACTGGACCTGCGAGGAATTGGTCGAGCACCTGTACCAGACCCAGGGCATCCGGGTCCGCAAGTCGGCCATGCAGGCGCCTCCTGCCGCCGCAACGAGATCCGGCCCTACCGGCCGACCTACCGCTTCCTGCGGGGCGATTCCGAGAAGCAGGCCGCGGCCCCCGGGACGAGGCCCGCTTCCCGATGGTGCCGACGCTCGGCCGCACCCCCGGCGTGAAGGGGCACCGCCCGACGTCCGGGACGGGGGACTGCAAGGACCCGATCTACGTCTCCGCCGTCGTCAACGCCGTCACGGCGGCCATTCACGCCAACCTCCTGGAGAGCCCCAAGGATGCCGCCAAGAGGACGGGCAAGAGCAAGGCCCGCCGGCTGCCGGAGGCGTTCGCCGCCCACCTCCGGCACGTCGGCCGGCTCTATCCCCGGGCCGAGCACGGTCGGGTTGTGCTGCTGATCGACAACGCCCCCTGGCACGCCGGCAAGGCTGTCGCCGGAGCCCGGGCGGACCACCCGCACCCGAGGCTGAAGCGGCTGCCCAGCTACAGCCCGCAGCTCGACGTCATCTAGCAGTTCTGGGAGCTGCTGCGGCGGCGGGCGACGCACGACCGGCTGTTCGACACGATGGCCGATTTGAAGCGGTCGTTGCGTGCCAGCCTGTGCGACTACCAGACGGTGCGGGGCCGCATCCGGAGCCTCGTCGCCGGTTGCTACGCCCCGACCCCAAAACAGACAGGATCAGCCGAGAGTGAATCTGGAGGAGTGACGAAGCCCAGACTGGCCCGAGAAGATGGGAGGGCCAAACCTGGCTGGAGGAAATCTTTTACGGGCGCGGCACGGTCTGAAACTGATTGAAAGCGCTATCAGTAGCGCTTTGGCGTCAGCTTCAGGGCTGCTCTTTTTCACGGCGAACTGCTCTTTTTCACGGCGAACTGCTCTTTAACCTATTAGACGGGAAGGATTTAGAACAAACCAGGGCGAGAGGATTTTAATCTCCGACCTCACGGACCCGAAGCGCGAGCACATGACTGCCGAATTAGCCCTGAACTCAAAATCCGAGAGCATCCTACGTCTTTTCGGCCCTTTTGCAAGGCGTTGCGAAGAAGCGCGGAAAACACAGGGAATCGCGATACTTCGGGGCCAAACCCATTACCAACCCGATACCGGTGTGTTGCTCACAGAAAGGATCTGGCTCAAACAAGGGTCAGGACCCGAATGGCATGTCGTTAAGCCGGAGCCGTTCGCACCGAGGAGGTTGTCACGATTGATCGCCGCGATGACGTCGCATAGCGCGGGGACGGACCCGTGCCTCCCAGGAGCTCACCGCGATGAGCGCCAGTCTCAATCGGATCCTGCACCAATCCCGCGACGCCGGTACCTCCGCCTCGGGGCTCGAAGCGATCGTCCACGCCTGCCGACAGGTCAACTATACCGCCTGGCGTGATCGCCTCCCGAATCCCGCGGTCACGATGCAGGCCTCCCTGCTGCATGTGCTCCACGGCAACACCGCCTGCGCCCGTCTGCCCCATCTCGCCGGCCGGGGCTTTACCGCCTCGGCCTCCTTAAAGGCCCGAAGCAAGCTCCCCCTGGGCCTCTTCGAGGCGATCCTTCGCAGCTCGGTCCGATCGCTCCAGGCCGCCGTCGATGCCGCTGGACGCTGGCACGGCCCTCGGACCTTCCTCGGCGACGGCTCGGGGGCCTCGATGCCCGACACGCCCGCCTTGCAGGAGGCCTTCGTCCACCCCACCGGCCAACGCCCGGGCTGCGGTTCCCCGGTCGCCCACCCGCTCGGCCGGTCCCATGCCGCCACCGGGTTGCTGCTGCAACTGCTCGTCGACCCGCTGCGGGCCCACGACATCGCCGCGGTGCCGAAGCTCCACCCGCAACTCGAGCCGGGGGACCTGCTGGTCACCGATCGCGGCTTCTGCTCCTATGGGCCCCTGGCGTTGCTGCTCAGAGATGGCCTGCGCGGGCTGCTTCGCGTCCCGGGGCGGATGGTCGTCGACTTCACCCCGCATCGCCCCCATGTCACGCCCGGGTCGCGCCGCTCGAAGTCCCAGGGCAAGGGGCCGCCGTGGTCCCGCTGGCTCCGGGGGCCGGGGCCCGAGGACCAACTGGTCGAGTGGCTCAAGCCGGCGAGCGCCCCGCCCTGGATGGCCCCGAAGGTCTTCGCGGCCTCGCCGGAGGCGCTCGTCGCCCGCGAGCTGAGATATCGCGTGGACCGGCCCGGCTCCCGCGGCGAGGTCACCCTGGTCATCACGCCGCTAGACGGGGAGACCTATCCGAAAGAGGATCTGAGTCGCTCATATCTCCAACGATGGGAGCAGAGGCCTGCCTGGGTTACCTCGAGACGGCGATGAAGGTGGGCGTGCTCCGTTGCCGGGCCGTGGAGGGCGTCCTCAGGGAGCTGATGACCTTCGCGCCCGCCTACAACCTGATCCGCCTGGCGATGCTCGGATCGGCCCGTCGTCAAGGGGTCGAGGGGCAGCGGATCAGCCTCGTGGACGCGATGCGTTGGCTCGTCAGCCCGAGCGAGGGGGAGGGGCGGGAGGACCTGGTGGTCAATCCCTCACGCCCCGGTCGCCGAGAGCCTCCGGTGAAGAAGCGTCGTCCGAGGCGGTTCCCCTTCCTGACCAAGCCCCGGGGCGAACTCCGCAAGGAGCTCTCCGAGGAAGGATTTGCGGACTAAGGAGCCATCCAAGAATAAGTTCCGAGTTCCTCTTGGCCCATATCAATGCAGCACTTGCGGCTGCCGTGGGCTGATGGTGTCGTTCCAGTCCGGGCAGACCTCATGCCGCTCCCGGTCCAGCCGCTCCATCACGGCGGCGGGCACCTTCACCTTCGTCGGATATTCCGCCCGGTCCAGGCTCGCCGTCACTCCCGCCCCGCCGACCTCCGTCCCACGGGCCCAGCCGAGCATCGCCTCCAGGCTTCGCAACGGCTGCCCGGCCCAATTGATGCTCACCGGCCCGAAGAGCCGATGCTCCACCGGGTTCCACTTCGACGCCCCGGTCGGGTAGTGGCAGACCGTCACGTGGAGCCCGTAGCGGTCGGCGATCCGCTCCTGCAGCCGGGCCTTCCAGAGCCGGGGGCGATGGCCGTTGCTGCCGCCGCCGTCGGCCAGGATCAGCAGCTCGTCGGCCCCCCGGTATCGCTCCGAGCCGTGGCGTGCCCACCACGAGCCGATCGCCTCGACGGCGAAGGCCGGCGTATCCGCCGAGGTGCCGACGCAGACGTGCCCCCGGCCCGAGAGCACGTCGCAGATGCCGTAGGGGGTCGCCCGGCACTCGGCATCGCTGAGGAAGTCATAGACATTGACCTCCTCGGGCTCTCGGAGCCAGGCGGCCCCGGCGTTCTTGAAGTTGCCGACCAGTTCCTTCTTCTTGCTATCGACGCCGATGATCGGCTGCCCCAGGCCCTCGAAGATGGCGATCCGCTCGTCGATGTTGCGGGACTGCCGGTCCCGGTCGGGGTGATCCGGCCCGGTGAACCGCTTTCGGTTGACCCGCAACGAGCAGTCCTGATCCCGCAGCAGCCGGGCGATGGTGGTGGGGCTGAGGTCGTGCCCGAGCCGCTCCAGGTCGGCCCCGATGGCCGGGAGGCTGCGGCGGACGAACTCGGTCGGACCCATCGGGTCGCCGCCGGTCGTCGGCTCGACGACGGCGGTCAGGGCCGGGACGACCTCGGGGCTTTTTTTTCGACGGCAGGCCGTCCGCCACCGGGCAAGCGGACCCGATCGCCGGGCCGGCCCTGCAGCGAGTCGGCCAGTTCCCGTCGGCCCCGGCGGATGGTATCGACGTCCAGGCCGGTGATCCGGGACAGGAGGCGACCGCCGCCGTGGCCGACCTTGGAGGATTCGACGGCGGCGTACCAGCGGCGTTGCTGCTCGTCGAGCCGGCTCATCAGGAGGTTCATCCGGCGATGGATCTCCTGATCGGGATGTGGCTCGGGGCCGGTACAGGAGGGGCACTGGCACGGATGGACGTCACGCTGGGGCATGGACGCGCCTTCCCTGTGGTCTCGTCGGAGTCCATGTCATCCTACCAGAAAACTGGAACTTGATCCTGGATGGCCCCTATCTCCCGCAGGGAGTCCTCGGTGACCCCGGTGAGGACGTCCCCGATGGCCTCGGGCACGGCCTGAGAGTCGGGATTCGACGCTACGAGCTTCATGATGACGACGCCGGTGAGTCCTGGCTGAACCAGGCATCCTGATCGACCCCGATGATGGGCTCGTCGGGCAGTCTCCATACGGGCCGACCCGTGGCCGCCGTCCAAGACCCGCACGCCATGTCGGCCCACCCGGTTTCCGCCTGCCTGCGAAGATGGAGCCGACGAGACGGCCCGCCCTTCCGTCGAACGGACCGTGGTCGCAGGCCCTCACCTCATCGGCCATCGGCCAGGATCTCGACCGCCAGCACGACGATGAGCAGGACGAGGCTCCCCACCGCCGCACGACGATCGACCAGGCCCATCGCCTCGCCCAGGCCGAACTGCGGGCCGAAGCGATGCCAACAGGCCAGACCGAGCGGCACGCAGATGAGCCCGAAGGCGATCAACTGCCATCCGGGAGCCCCGTAGCGGAGGAGGTCGCCGGCATCCCCGACGCCCTCAAATGACCCGACGCCCAGGTAGACGCCGTTGGCGATCAGGCAGCACCCGGCGAAGAACCGCAGCAGGTAGGCCCAGCGAAGGCGGGTCACCCTCGCGATAGTGCATCCTGGTTTCTGGAAATCCCCCGCCCGCCTGGGCGAGGGCTCGGCTTGAAGCGGCGGGTCACCGCCGGTCTTCCCGGAAAGTGCCGACCGACCCCAGGGAGACCGCCGCCGATGACCCACCAGGATCAACCTGCCGCCATCGACGAGGTCATGGAACTGCTGGCCGAGCATGGCTCCGACGGCCTGGCCCAGGCCATCGGCGTCCTGCGCGACGAGCTCATGAAGCGGGAGCGGACCCAGGCCCTCGGGGCCGCCCCCCACCGGCGATCCGAGGCACGCAAGGGCTCCGCCAACGGCTCCAAGCCCGAGACGCGGCACACCCCGATGGGGCCGATCGCCGTCCGGGTGCCGCAGGCCCGAGGCCTCGACCCCTATGCCTCGGCGTTGGAGAGGGGCGTCCGCAGCGAGCGGGCGTCGAAGCCGGCCGTCGCCGAGAGGGACGGGCCGGGCGTCTCGACCGGCAAGGGGGCCGCCATCGCCGAGCGGCCCCGCGGGTCGGAGGTCACTCGTCGGCCGGTCGTCGCCGATGACCATGCACCCCGGGTCCCGGCGCCGCATGGCGGGCTCGGGGTAGTTGGCGGCGACCCCGTTGGTCACCCGGCAGACGCGGGCCTCGACGACCCGACCCCGGCCGGGGACCTCGTAGGCGACCTCGTGCCAGCCGTCGATCGCGTCGCGCGTCGCGAGCTCGACCAGCTCGTCGACGCCCTCGGGCAGATGCCACCCCGGGCAGCCTGCCAGGATTTCCCCCAGCTCCTCGGGGACCGCGAAGCGGTCGAATGGCCCTCGGTCCGAGATCATGGTGCGAAGCCCTGAAGAGGTGGGTTCGGGTGGATCGGCGAGGCGGACGGTACCACGGGCGGTTCAGCCGCCCAGCCAGGCGGGCTGGCCGGTCACCGCCAGGACCGCGCCCCAGAGCTCGCCCTCCGGGTCGACCTGCCGCTTCCGCTCGACGGCCAGCGGGATCGGCACGTGGGCGAACGACCCGTTGAGGCCGACGACCACCAGGTCGGTCCGGCCGGACATCGCCGCGTGGGCGGCGCGGCGGGCCAGCTGGTCGCAGAGGAAGCTGTCCTCGGTGTTGGCCGCCGCGCTGCGGACGATATAGCTGGGGTCGATGTACTTCAGGTCGACCGGGCTGCCCAGCGTGCGGAAGTGCTCCACGATCCGCCCCTTGAGCAGCGGGCCGATGTCGTGGTAGCGGCGGTTGCCCGAGGCGTCGCCGCCCGCGGCCGGCTCGCCAAAGAGATTTCCTGCTTATCACGGATTTCGGGGAGCCCTGCGATCCCCTCCGAGTGAGGCCGAGATCAGCAGGTTCTGGAGCCAGTCGGGGTGATACCGCTTCCCGTTGAGCCGTTCCGCCGGGCTCCTCAACTCGGGGGTCTCTCGGACCGTCCAAGGGCACATCGGGGCGAAGTTGTGGATCAACGCCCAACCTCGCAACCCCTGCTCAGCCGCTGCCGATTTGCCGTGCAGTTGCTGCGTGCAGGACAGGTGGCAGTCGAGCCGTCGCAACAGCCGGTCCACCGGGTTGCTCGTCCGAGGGCAGCCGGGATGGGCGTAGGCCAGGGCGAACGCCTCGCGCTCCTCGCACAGTGACAGCACCTTCTCCCGCACGATCGGCTTGTCGATGTGCTTCGGGGCCCCCTCCCGCAGCCGGCGAAGCCGTTGCGAGAAGGTGCGGGCATCCGGGGCGTGATACGCACCCCAGACCCGCCCCCGGAGGGCATCGAAGGTCTCCTTCAGGTGCTTGGCCCGCTCCCGGATCTCCAGGGACGCATGGAGGAAGCAGAGGATGATCGTCGCCCCCTGGAACAACGCCCGCCAGGCCGCCTGCGTGGCGGCCCAGCCGTCGGTGTTGACCGTCCGGGGCCGGTACTCCGGGTCCAGGTCCCGGACCCCATCCCGGGACACGCCGTAGGCCCTCGTCAACTCGTCCTGATCCGCCTTCTCGGCCAACGCCAGGCCCAGGCAGCACCCGCCGCCGGCGGTGGCCGCCAGGTAGACCTCCTCGCCGGCCAAGGTCGTGTGCTTCTCGTCGGCGACCAGATGACCGGGCAACCGCTCCGGTCCCTTGACCGTGGCCCCCACCAGGCCGGATCGGCCAAGCGTGCGTCCCAGGCGATGCCAGTACATCGGGCCCCGCCCGAAGACCTCGGTCAGGGCCCAGTCAGGGACGGCGAACTTGCGGAGAAAAGGGGGGCCTGCACGTCCTCGGTGTGGGCGGTCAGCTACGGCATCAAGAACGACGGTCGGACCAGGGAGCTCTGGCCGTCGCGGAGGTCGATCCGCCGGAGCCTCCAGCCGGCCTTGCGGGAGGTGTAGGTGTCCTTCATGCGGTAGCCCCGCCGGATCTCGGATGGGAACAGTTCCGGATGGGCTTCGATCTGCTGGCCCAGATACTCCCGGAACCGCTCGGCATCGCCTGCGATCTGCTCATACTTCTGCGGGGCGCGGGGGATACAGATGGCCTTCTGTCCCCGGAGGGGCGGGGACGTGGGGTCGGCTGCCGGCATGGCGTCGTCCCTGCTGATGGCTCACGAGGCGGAGATCCGTGACCCTCAGCATAGCCGCTGTCGGACGGGCTGACATGGACATCCGCTTCCATCCCCCAAATCCGTGATAAGCAGGGACTTTCTCTTCGACCGTACCAGCGACGGTCGGAGCCTCAAGTGGTTGAGCCTCGTTGATGAGTACACGCGGGAATGCCTGGCGTTGGAGCCGCGGCGGAGCATGACGGCCGAGGAGGTCCGCGCGATCCTGGCCGCCGTCGCGGCCGAGCGCGGGGGCCCGCCGCATCGGGTCCGCAGCGACAACGGCTCGGAGTTCGTGGCGGAGGTGGTCCGGTCGTGGCTGGAGGATTCGGGGTCCGGTTCGTGGCCGGTGGCGCCGGCCAGCCCGTGGCAGAACGGGTACGCGGAGACGTTCCACAGCAAGCTCCGCGACGAGTTCCTGGACCGCGAGGAGTTCGAGAGTGAAGTGCAGGCGCGGACGTTGGGTGTGCTTTGGAAAGGGGAGTACAATACGGAACGCCCGCACAGCTCGTTGGGCTACCGGACACCGGCCGAGTTCGCGGCCACCTGCGTGAGGTACGTGCCTATCGAGGAAGACCCGACCGTGCCCACATCTAGTGAACAACCACACCCCTGATTTCCGTTATCGCTGGACCAAGAAATGGGGGGCAGGCCACACCCCCGCCGAACCCCTTCATGCAACAACACCGTTTCGCCATGGGAGGCCCCTCCGTGATGGCGACGACCTTGGTCGGAAGTCATCTCACCACGGCGGGGCCTCTCGCTCTACCGATCTGTCAACGCGCTGACCGACCATTTCTGCCGAAACGAGACAATCCCCATAACTCCTATTCGGTATCAATCATCAGGATTGCCCACGTCCAGAGAGAGGCGTTTGAGGGCGCCGCTGACCGGACGCCGGCTAGGACGTAACTGCCCCAATGCAGAGTCGAGGCCGGCCGGTACGTTCAGGATGGTCGCCGTGCCCTTGACATTGGTCCCTGCAGCAATACCGGCCTGCGTGAGGGGGACGGCCATCCGAGTCATCGCCTGCATGCGGTTGGCAAGATGGTGAGCAATCGCTACCGGCCAGCGGACCACGGGGGCAGTCTTCGCTGCAGTGGAGGTTGCCAGGATGGCATCCCAGGCGGCGGCTGAGCCGGGCGAACCAGGGCCGAGGGGTACCGTTCTGGCCCCGTTGCCGCCCAGGGTAAGTAGGTCGGAGGCAGCTGGCTGGGCGTCTCGCCCGAGAGATTCGAGAGGCGGCGATGACTGGAATGTCACCTGTCCGACCGAGACACCCGACGCCGTCCCGACGGCGGCGGGAGATTCGGCAGCGACGGCGAGCGCAGTTGTACTGCCACTGATGAACACGACGTCGACCCAGTAGTTGGTCGAGTTCCAGCTGCTCGTCGGGAAGATGCCGCTCGGGCCGTAGGCGTAGACCCCGTTCGGGCCGTCCTCGCCGTCCCGCAGCGCCCGCAGCGGCGGGTTGGCGAACCCGGCGGCGGCGAAGTAGCTCGTGTTCTTGGAGTAGCGGCCGTTGGGGGCGTGGTAGGAGGCGACGTAGGTGGCGCCGGCGGCGATGGCCACCGGGCTGGCGAAGCTGACCTGCTGCCAGCCCGAGGCCGTCTCGCCGACGAAGGTCGCCTGGGCCAGCAGCGTGCCGCCGGCGGTCCAGAGGTGGCCGACGTGCGTGCCGGTGTTCTGCGGCCCCTTGTAGAAGCGGAGGCCGGTGACCTGGCCGGCGGCGTCGGCGCGGAACTTGACGCCGAGCTCCACCGCGCCGGCGTCGGGGTCGGTGATTACCGCCGGCGTCGTCGCATTATTCCAGAGGGAATTGGCACCGGCCGACTGGCCGCCGACCGTGAGGGTGATGCCCGCCCCGGGGGTTTCGAGATTGCCGCTGTCGTCGACCGCGCGGGTCTTGATGGTCACCGACCCGGACGAGATGGGTGTCCAGGTATAACTCCAGCTCCCGCGGCCGGTGACCGGATGCCATGTAGTCCCCCCATCAACCGAGAGCTCGACTCCGCCCACGACGCCGGCGCCGGTATCGGTCGCTGTCCCGGTGATTGTGACGGGACTGCCGCTCGAGACGTTCGAACCGGCGGCCGGCGAGGTGATCACGGAACTCGGGGCGACGGCGTCGGTCGAGGGGGTGGCCGTCACCAGGCCCGGTTGGAGCGTGGCGGGCAGGGCACCCATGTCGGCGAACAGGTTGACGGTCGCCTGCTTGATCCGCACGTCCGACGGGGGGCCGGAGCGATCGTGGTTCTCGTCCAGGCCCCAGGACCATTGCACCGTGCCGGCGCCAAAGACACGGGCGCCGCTGGGGTGCCGATAGAGCGTCAGGTGGTGGGTCGCCGTCCCCGACCCGTAGGTGGACCCGTGGTCCTGGAGGACCGGCGCGCCTTCGACGGTGGTCGTCGACATCCGGACCACGCCGGCGGGCCGGGACCCGTTGTCGGGGTCGACGTCCCACTCGTAGCCGAGCGTCTGGGCCGAGAGGGTGGCGGTCTGGCCCGCCCCGAGGGTCGCGACGCTCGTGTTGCGCCAGAGGCGCATCTTGCCGTCGGCCTCGGGGACCCGGATGGCGGTGGTCGCGCCGGCATTGACGAGGAAGAGGGTGCCAGTCAGGGCGTTCTCGGGTCGGCCGCCGTCGGCCGGCGGGCTGAAGCGGGGGTCGCGCCAGGTGCCGGTCCATTGGGGACTCGGGTCGATCTTCGCGCCGGCGTGCGTCTCCTTGTAGCAGACCAGGGTGCGGTAGGGCGTGCCCGAGGCGTCGATGCTATTCTCCCAGCGGGTCTTCCAGAAGACCTCGTTGCCGCTGAGGAAGGCCAGGTTGACGCCGGCCCCCCGGGCGGCCTCGACGTTGGCCCGCTGTCCGCCCGACCAATATTCGTCGTGGCCGACCGACAGGAACAGCCGGTGCTCGAGAATCTCTGCGCCGCGACGGTCGCTGTCGACCCCTGTGAAGTAGCTGACGTCGTAGCCGTTGGCCTCGAGCCAGCGGACCATCGGGTACTCGGCGTTGAAGACCCAATCCTCGGGGGCGTTGGCGCGGGTGTTGAACGGGCGGTTGTAGCTGACCTTGTAGGCGCGGCCGGCTGGCGAACCGACGTAGAGACTGTTGCCCCCGTAGCTGTTGTAGGCCTGCCAGGTTGTGTCGGAGGTCTGGAAGAGGATGTCGGATTGGCCGTCGTCGTCGCGGACGACGAAGACGACGTGGCTGGATCCGGCCACCCCGTCCTCGCGCACGAGCTTCGCGAAGTAGATGCCCGAGACGGCATCCGGCGGCACCGCCCACGACGCGGACACGGCCCAGTTGCCGTAATCGATGAGCCCGGTCGCCGCATTCTGAAGCGGGCCGGGCTGGGCCTGCGGTAGGGTCGCCGAAGGCTGGGCGGTCGCCACCTTGCGGGCCCCCAGCCCGCCGTAATAGCCCATCCGGTAGATGTCGAGGCGATAGTCGGTGGCGGGGGTCGCGATCTTGAAGAAGACCGTCTGGCCCTGGTCGACGCTGATCTCGGTCGTATAGCCCTGGATGCTCGAGGAGCCGGCGCCGCTGATGTCCCACTCGCTCGGGGGATTGCCGGGCAGCTGGTTCTCTGCGACGATCGCGTTCGTCGCCGCCGCGGCGGTGGTGAACGACCAGACGGCGTCGGCGGCCAGGGGGTTGCCGGCCAGGTCCTTGACCCCGGCGGAGCCGCCGACGACCGTCGCCGTGTAGCTCGTCCCGGCGGCGAGGTTGGCCGCCGGGTCGAGCGTCGCCGTTCGGGTCGCGGCGTCGTAGGTGACCGCGGCGGCGACGGCGCCGCCGCCCGGGCCGCTCAGGACGAAGGTGCTGGCGCCGACGGTGCTGGCGGTCATCGCCTCGCTGAAGGTGGCCGTGACGTTGGCCCCGACGGCCACGCCGGTGGCCCCGGCCGCCGGCGACCGCCCGGTGACCGTCGGCGCCGTCGTGTCGGCCCCCGCGGTGGTGAACGTCCAGGTGACGTTGGCGGCCAGGGCATTGCCGGCCAGGTCCTTGATCCGTGGGTCGGTCGTCCCGCCGCGCAGCCGCGCCGTGTAGGTCGTCCCGGCGGCCAGGTTGGCCGACGGGTTGAGCGTCGCCCGCCGGTTCGGCGCGTGATAGGTGACCGTGGCAGCGACCAGGTTGTTGGCCGGGTCGCGCAGCTCGAAGGTGGCCGTGCCGACGGTGGCTGGGTCGAGCGCCTTGCTGAAGGTGGCCGTGACGTTGGCCCCGACAGCCACGCCGGTGGCCCCGGCCGCCGGCGACCGCCCGGTGACCGTCGGCGCCGTCGTGTCGGCCCCCGCGGCGGTGGTGAACGACCAGACGGCGTCGGCGGCCAGGGGGTTGCCGGCCAGGTCCTTGACCCCGGCGGAGCCGCCGACGACCGTCGCCGTGTAGCTCGTCCCGGCGGCCAGCGCCGCGGCCGGCTGCAGCGTCGCGGTGCGGGTTGCCGGGTCGTAGCTGACCGCGGCGGCGAGCGGGGGGCCGCCGGCGGCGCTGAGCAGGAAGGTGGCGGTGGTCAGCGTGGACGCGTTGATCGCTTCGCTGAAAGTCGCCATGGCGACGGCATTGCCGGGCACGCCGGTGGCCCCGGCCGCTGGCGACCGCGCCGTGACCGTCGGCGCCGTCGTGTCGGCCACCGCGGCGGTGAATACGACGTCGACCCAGTAGTTGGCCGACTGGTATGTGCTGTTGGGGAAGCTGCCGCTGGGGCCGTAGCGGTAGACGCCGTTGCCGCCGTCCTCGCCGTCGCGCAGCAGCCGGATCGGCGGGTTTGCGATCCCCGCGGCGGCGAAGTACTGGCTGTCGAAGGCGTAGCGGCCGTTGGGGGCGTGGTAGGAGGCGACGTAGGTGGCGCCGGCGGCGATGGCCACCGGGCTGGCGAAGCTGACCTGCTGCCAGCCCGAGGCCGTCTCGCCGACGAAGGTCGCCTGGGCCAGCAGCGTGCCGCCGGCGGTCCAGAGGTGGCCGACGTGCGTGCCGGTGTTCTGCGGCCCCTTGTAGAAGCGGAGGCCGGTGACCTGGCCGGCGGCGTCGGCGCGGAACTTGACGCCGAGCTCCACCGCGCCGGCGTCGTTGGCCGAGACGATGGTCGGGGCCGTCGAATCGCCCCAGATGCTGTGGTCGCCGGGGGGGAGCGGGAGCGGGGCCGAGACCGTTGCGAAGGACCAGCTGATCGGGGCGATCGCGTTTCCGGCCGCGTCGGTGGCCCCGCTGAGCGTCGCGGTGTAGGTCGTCCCGGAAGCCAGCGGCGACGTCGGGTCGAGCGTCGCAGTGCGCGTCGCCGCGTCGTAGGTGACCGTGGCGGGCACGGCGACGCCGCCGGCGTCGCGCAGCGTGAGGGCGATCGTCGCGGCCGTCACCGGCTCGCTGAATGTCGCCGTCACGGAAGCGTCCGCGATGATGTTGAACGCCCCGTTGGGCGGCGACGTCGCCACCACCGTCGGCGCCGTCGTGTCGGCCGTGTACGTGGCCGAGATCGTGCCGCTGATCGCCTGGAAGAAGCCGTATTCGATGCCCTTGATCACCCCCGTCGTGAAGGGGACCGGGTTGCCGTCGCGGGAAATACTCGTCAGCCGGACCCCGGCGAAATTCATCGGCAGCATCGCCTGGAGGCCGTTCGCATCCGCAGCGGCTGAGATCGTGAAGGACAGCGTATTCCCGGTCCAGGAGATCGAGCCGAAGGACGAGTTGTTGCGGCCGTCGAGCCAGGTGAGCATCTGCCGCGCGGTGACGATCGGCACGCCGCGGGCCTTCGCCGAGGCGACGATCACATCGGATCCGAACGAGGACACGCTGTCGGTGTGCATATTGGCGGTGAAGACGCCGTAATAGCCCTCAGCCCCGAGCGCCCGGTCAAGCAGCGTGTTGATCGTGAACGAGTAGGACTGGCCGGACTCGTCGGTCATCTGCGTCGCGGCTTGGTAGACGTCGATCATCGTCCCGTCGACGTCCGCGAAGCGCATCGGTATGCCGGAGCCGGTGAAGAAGCCCGGGCGGTTGTTGACCCAGTTGGGTGGCCAGTAGTAGTAGTTGGTGTCGAGCCGGATCCCGTGCTTCAGCTCGACTTTCGGCTGGTTGACGTAATCGCTCCAGACGATGGCGTGGGTCCGGTGGGTCACGGGCGAGGGGACGCTGGAGTACTTCGTCCTCCACTGGCCGAGCTGGTCGGCGTAGAGCGCATCGAGCTCTTCGAATGAGGCCCAGTCGTTGAGGAAGGTGCTCAGGTGCAAGCCGACCTCGAAACCCTGCGCGTGATAATTCGCGGCCTGGGTATTGGTCAGGGGGGCGTTCGGGTAGAGGTATGAGGTGCCGCGGATCGTCTCCCAGCCGTCGACCGAGCCGCCCGGCGGGCTCGCGGCGAGGTACTGGTCGAACCGCCCGGCGGTCCCGCCGTTGGCGTGGTCGTCGCCGGTCATGAGCACGACCGCCTTCTCGCCGTTCGGGAAGTACCAGAAGCGCGGCAGGGGCTTCTCGTCGAGGTTCACGTGCTGGATGAGGTTGGCGAGCAAGCGCTGCTGCTCGTCCGCCTGCGGGATGGCGACCTTGTTCAGGTCGACCCAGTCGGGCTGCGGGTCGCCGACCGCGTTGCCGAAGAACAGGTCGCTGGAACGGATCGGCGTGAAGCCGTCGCGCTCCTGCCCGGCCCAGGCGGGATTGCCCTGTCGCGTGTAGACAACCGAGCGGGCCAGGTCGTAGGTGAAGGCCGCCGCCTGGCCGCCGTTCGTGCCGACGCTGCGCAGCGTCACGGCGGGGAATTGGGTGGGCGTGGTGGCATTCGCGTAAAGCGTGGCGAGGCTCGAGGCGCCGTTGAGCGAGTACCGGTCGGCCGTGCCGTGAAACTGCATCGACTCGCCGGTGATGCCGGCTCCGGGGGCCGACGCGGTGTTCACGCGCAGGTAGGCGTTGGCGCTCGACGCGGAGGCGTCGGAGAGGCCGAGCAGGCCGGCCAGCTTCTTGTCCGGGCGCATGGCGATCAGGTTCCCGCCGGCAGCGACCCAATCGCCGAGCATCGTGACCTGGGCCGTGGTCAGCGGCATCTCGCCGAGGATGACGACCTCATGGGCGGCGAGCGTCGCCGCCGAGGTCAGCGAGATATCGGTGACGGTGTAGGCGTTGAGGCCCTCGGCGCGGAGGATCTCCTCGTAATACCTACTGAACTGATTCGCGGCCGCGGTGACGACCAGGATCGGCCCGCCCGGCCCGATGTTCGCGGCCGGCCCCGGGGCGGCCGCGGTGGTGAACGTCGAGTTGAATGCGCCGGCCAAGGGGAGGCCGGCCCGGTCCCTCGCGCCTTGGTTACCATCCCTCCTGAGCCTGATCTGATAGTCGGTCGCGGGTTCGAGCGGGCGCTCCGGGATGAGCGTTGCGGTCCTCAGGGCGGCGTTGTACTGGACGCTGGCGGAGACCCGGGTTCCCGAACGCCTGTTGATCAGCTCGAAGGAATTCGAGTTGATCGTTGCGGGGTCCATCGGCTCGTCGAACTTGACGAGGACGTTCGTCCCGATGTTGACGTCCCTGGCGTTATTGTGCTTCGAGGCCTTCTTGACCTTGGGCGGATCCACGTCGTTACCATTCCGGCTCTTCTTGTGGTCGAACACGACGTCGACCCCGAAGAACGTCTCGCTGGATTCGGCGGGGAAGCCGCTCGCGCCCTCCTTGATGACGCCCTCCGATGCGCGGAGTGGCAGGTTATAGACGCCGAAGTCGGCGAAGTACTCGGCGGCTTCGGTGAAGTGCCCGGTCTGGGTGGAGTACGAGGCCACATACGTCTTATCCGGATCGATCTTCACGGCGTTGGCGAAGTCGACCTGCTGCCAGCCCGAGGCCGTCTCGTTGGCGAAGGTGGCGCTGGCCAGCAGCGTTCCGGTCTCGGTCCAGAGGCGGGCAACGTGCGTCCCGGTGTTCGCCGCTTGCTTGTAGAACCGCAGGCCGAGGATATAGCCCCGGTCATCGGAGGAGAACTTCACGCCGACCTCGGCCGGCCCGGCGTCGCCGCCGTCCGCCATCACAAACGTCGCACCATTCCAGATGCTGAACGGGCCCACCACCGACGCGGGTGTGTCCACCGCGGGTCGCTCGCCACCGCCTTCGCCACGATCCAGGAGGACTCGGCCTTCGAGATATTCCAGAGCAAACCGATTCTTCATCGATCGGAATTTGCTCCGATAGTGCTCGCGGCTCTGGGTTATTGATGGTCCGTTCATGATCGGCACTCCCTCAGCATCTAACACTTGGGTAGAAGGTCTAGCAGGGGCCACTGCCGGCCGCGATTGATCACGTATATCCCCGGCGAGAGCTACAGGGGACGCTGACCTGACGACTGCCTACGGCGTGCTCTGGGAGGGAGCGATATCGACGGTTCGCCGTAGGGGGCGGACGCACGTCGGCCATACTCGGGATCGCAGGTGGGGCCCGGACGGGCTGGCCACTGTCCCTCCCTTGCCCACCGCCGATCAACGGTTATTCGACTCCGTTGTGCGGACCCGGCATCGGGCTCGTCGTGGCCGAGGGCGGCATGCCTCTCTGCGGTCGGCCGGCGCGCGATGCCGGAGACGGGACTCGGGATGCCCAACGATCATAATGATTTGGATCACTGACTCCCGTCTAGAAAAAAATCTCTGCTTATCACGGATTTGGGGGATGGAAGCGGATGTCCATGTCAGCCCGTCCGACAGCGGCTATGCTGAGGGTCACGGATCTCCGCCTCGTGAGCCATCAGCAGGGACGACGCCATGCCGGCAGCCGACCCCACGTCCCCGCCCCTCCGGGGACAGAAGGCCATCTGTATCCCCCGCGCCCCGCAGAAGTATGAGCAGATCGCAGGCGATGCCGAGCGGTTCCGGGAGTATCTGGGCCAGCAGATCGAAGCCCATCCGGAACTGTTCCCATCCGAGATCCGGCGGGGCTACCGCATGAAGGACACCTACACCTCCCGCAAGGCCGGCTGGAGGCTCCGGCGGATCGACCTCCGCGACGGCCAGAGCTCCCTGGTCCGACCGTCGTTCTTGATGCCGTAGCTGACCGCCCACACCGAGGACGTGCAGGCCCCCCTTTTCTCCGCAAGTTCGCCGTCCCTGACTGGGCCCTGACCGAGGTCTTCGGGCGGGGCCCGATGTACTGGCATCGCCTGGGACGCACGCTTGGCCGATCCGGCCTGGTGGGGGCCACGGTCAAGGGACCGGAGCGGTTGCCCGGTCATCTGGTCGCCGACGAGAAGCACACGACCTTGGCCGGCGAGGAGGTCTACCTGGCGGCCACCGCCGGCGGCGGGTGCTGCCTGGGCCTGGCGTTGGCCGAGAAGGCGGATCAGGACGAGTTGACGAGGGCCTACGGCGTGTCCCGGGATGGGGTCCGGGACCTGGACCCGGAGTACCGGCCCCGGACGGTCAACACCGACGGCTGGGCCGCCACGCAGGCGGCCTGGCGGGCGTTGTTCCAGGGGGCGACGATCATCCTCTGCTTCCTCCATGCGTCCCTGGAGATCCGGGAGCGGGCCAAGCACCTGAAGGAGACCTTCGATGCCCTCCGGGGGCGGGTCTGGGGTGCGTATCACGCCCCGGATGCCCGCACCTTCTCGCAACGGCTTCGCCGGCTGCGGGAGGGGGCCCCGAAGCACATCGACAAGCCGATCGTGCGGGAGAAGGTGCTGTCACTGTGCGAGGAGCGCGAGGCGTTCGCCCTGGCCTACGCCCATCCCGGCTGCCCTCGGACGAGCAACCCGGTGGACCGGCTGTTGCGACGGCTCGACTGCCACCTGTCCTGCACGCAGCAACTGCACGGCAAATCGGCAGCGGCTGAGCAGGGGTTGCGAGGTTGGGCGTTGATCCACAACTTCGCCCCGATGTGCCCTTGGACGGTCCGAGAGACCCCCGAGTTGAGGAGCCCGGCGGAACGGCTCAACGGGAAGCGGTATCACCCCGACTGGCTCCAGAACCTGCTGATCTCGGCCTCACTCGGAGGGGATCGCAGGGCTCCCCGAAATCCGTGATAAGCAGCAGAACGCCGTACCGTCTCGTCGGAGATCGAAGGGACGACCTCCAGCTCGATGAGCTTGTCGGCCAAGAGCCGCATCGTCCAGGCCTTGCGGCCGTCCGGCGGCTGCGAGCAGGCCAGGGCGATCAGCCTGGCCTCGGCCCGCCCGTCCAGGGCCCGCTCCCGGCTGGGGCGGGCCTGCTTCTTACGGGCCAAGGCCGCTTCCAGCCCCTGCTCGACGAACCGCTGGCGGACCCGCTCGACGGTGGCGACGCTGACCTCGATGGCCTCGGCGATCCGGCCGTCGGGCCAGGCGGGCCCGCTCTCGGCGGTGTCGGCCTTGAGCAGGATGCGGGCGTGGGCCAGCTTCGGGGCGGCGGCCTTGCCGGCGGCGATGAGGTCGGAGGGGCCCTGACGCTCCTCGGCCGTCAGCGTGACGATGTACTTCTTCATGTCGATTCTCCTGAAGCGGTTATCGCCCCAGGAGAACCGATCCCAGCCCAGCCCTCAAGTCGTCAGTGGCCGACTACTTGGCCGACCACACCGAAGCAGATTGCGCCCGCCAGAGGTGACCCGCCGTTCCTGGGACGGTGCAGCGAGGTGCTCGCGTCGGGCAGGCGGGGAGCCACCTCGGTTTTCCTGCGGGGCAGCGGCGGTTCCGCACGGGGACGGGCCTTCGCGCGATCCTACGGGCAGTGGCTGGCGGAGCCGGCTCGTGTGCCATAACCGGTTGTGATGTTGTAATATGCGGCCTCAGAAGCCGGTCCACCCGACCCATGGAAGTGGCGATCGACAGCCCCGAGCCCGGTCCGCATCGAAGGGGATGCCCATAGGTCGTGGATCGTGAGACGGGCGTCGCTCTCTTGCTCGATGGGTCCGGTCGGGTAAGAAAAAACCGGGGACCTGTCCCGCTTCCCGCTTGATTCGCGGATCATCTGGAGGGAGGCCCCGCATGAGTCGATCGCCGACCGAATCCGAATGCCTCGCCGAGCGGTTGCTCGCGGGCGACCGCGGCGCCGCCGAGGCCCTCTTCGTCCGCCATCGCAAGCGGCTGCGGGCCATGGTCGATCTCCGCCTAGATTGGGTGCTCCGCGGTCGGGTCGACGCCTCGGACGTCCTGCAGGACGCCTACCTCGACGTGGCCCGCCGGCTCGACGACTACCTGCTCGACCCGAAAATCCCGCCGTTCCTCTGGTTGCGATTGATCGTCGGAGAGCGGCTGATCTCCCTGCATCGGCATCACCTCGGGGCGCAGATGCGTGACCCGGCCCGCGAGGTCTCGCTCTACCGCGGCGCCATGCCCGAGGCCAGCTCGGCGGCCCTCGCATCCCGGCTGATGGGAGAACTGACCTCCCCCAGCGAGGCCGCCATCCGGGCCGAGCGGACCCTCAAGCTGCAGGAGGCCCTCAACGCCCTCGACCCGATCGACCGGGAAGTCCTGTCCCTGCGTCACTTCGAGCAGCTCACGCGGGGAGAGACGGCGCAGGTGCTCGGCATCACCGAGTCGGCGGCAGCCAAGCGGTATGTTCGCGCCCTGAAGCGGCTGAAGGCGACCCTGGCGGACTTGAACGGGGGATTGGAGGGGATCTGAGCCATGGCCTCGTCCTCGTATTCCGACTCCGGGCCGTACACGCTGATCGATCGGCTGGCCGAGGAGTTCGCCGAGCGTTTCCGACGCGGCGAGCGGCCCTCCCTGAAGGAGTACATCGACCGTCATCCCGACCTGGCCGGCGAGATCCTGGAGCTGTTCCCGGCCCTGGCCCGGCTCGGGCAGGCCGAGGAGCAGTTGCGTCGGGAAGAGTCCGACGACGCCCCGCGTCCGGCCTTGCACCGGCTCGGCGACTACCGGATCGTCCGCGAGATCGGCCGGGGCGGGATGGGGGTCGTCTTCGAGGCCGAGCAGGTCTCGCTGGGGCGACGAGTGGCGTTGAAGATCCTGCCGCACCATGCCTTGCATGACCGGACCTCGGCCGAGCGATTTCGTCGCGAGGCCCGGTCGGCGGCCCGGTTGCACCACACCAACATCGTCCCGGTCTTCGAGGTGGGCCAGGATGGGGATATCAACTTCTACGCGATGCAGCTGATCCGGGGTCAGGGGCTCGACGCGGTGATCGCGGAGCTACGCCGGCTCCGGGCTCTCCCCCCCTCCGGCGGGCCGGCCCCATCAATCCCGGCCGCCCAGTCGGCGATCGTCGGCCCCCCGGCCGGGGGGGGACGCTGCCCGGGCCCCCGACGGCCGAGGTGAGCCGGATGGCCCGGTCGCTCCTGACCGGACGGTTCGTGCCTGGAGGTCCTGCCGGCACGACGATCGGGGCGCCCGTTCGGCCGGGGGCCTGGACTGTCGAGCCCACCATGGCCGAGGGCGGGGGCGGCCCCGGACCGGTGCCGGGGGCCGAGGGCGATGGCCGCGACGCTAGCGATCCTCCCCCGTCCCGGGGATGGGAGTCCGTCCGGGGGCCTGCCGTGCCCGGACGGCCCGACTCCTCGGCCGTGCTCCCGGGAGGGTCGCAGCTCTCGTCGGCCCTGCACAAGCACCGCCCATTTTACCGGAGCGTCGCCCACGTCGGCCTCCAGGCCTCCCAGGCCCTGGCGTACGCCCACGCCCGGGGCATCCTGCACCGCGACATCAAACCGTCGAACCTGCTGCTGGACGCCGACGGCGTCGTCTGGGTCGCCGACTTCGGCCTGGCCAAGGCCGACGACGACGGCCTGACCCGCACCGGCGACCTGCTGGGGACGCCCCGCTACATGGCCCCCGAACGATTCCGCGGCGAGGGGGACGCCCGCGCCGACCTCTACGCGCTGGGCCTGACCCTGTACGAGCTGCTGACGCTCCGACCGGCCTTCGAGTCGTCCGACCGCCTGCGGCTGATCGAGCGGATCAAGTCCGAGGAGCCGACGCGGCCCCGGTCGCTCGACGCGCGGATCCCGCGCGACCTGGAGACGATCCTCGCCAAGGCGACCGAGAAGGACCCGCGCCGGCGCTACGGCTCGGCCGACGAGCTGGCCGAGGACCTGCGTCGCTTCCTCGGCGGCGAGCCGATCCGGGCTCGGCGGGTCGGCGAGGCCGAGAAGGCATGGAAGTGGGCCCGGCGCCGGCCGGCTCTGTCGGCCACACTCGCCCTGCTGGCGGCCTCGATGGTCGCCGGCTCCGCAATCTCGGTCTCCTTCGCGATCCGCGCGAACAGGAACGCCATGCAGGCCACCGAGCGGGCCTTGGCCACCCGGCTCGCCCAGGCGGAGGCCGAGGAGGCCCTAGACCGCGCCGAGCGAGTCGAGCGGGCTGCCCGGCTCCAGTCGGCCGGCTTGCTGATCGACCACGGCCTGGGGATGGCGGGACGAGGCGAGGTCGGGACCGGCCTGCTCTGGATGCTGGAGGCGTTGCGCACCGCCCCGGCGGACGACGTCGACCTCCGCCGGGTGATCGGGGTCAACCTGGCCGCCTGGGGCCGGAGATTGACCCGGCTGAGGGCAGTCATACCCTGCGAGTCGGTCGTGCAGGGTGTCGCCATCCGGCCGGACGGATTGATGATCGCATCCGGGCACGCCGACGATCGCGTCCGCCGCTGGAACCCCCTCACCGGCCGGGAGATCGGCCCTCCCCTGGGTGAGGCCGGCCACCGGGGAGGCCCCTTTGCCGTCCACTTCAGCCCCGACGGGGGGACCCTCTTCGCGGCACACGCCGATCGGATCCAGCGCTACGATCCGGCGACCGGCGAGCCGATCGGCCGGCGGTGGCACGTGCCGACCGACGGGGGGGGTCCCCCCCTGGGAAGCTCCTCATCCGGCCGGACGGCGGCCTCATAATCGCCACTGCGGAGGGGGCGGCCCAGTTCGCCTACCTCGACCCCAGGGCCGGGGGGCCGCTGGACGACTCGGGGCGGGTCCTGGGCGGCGGGCCGGCCATGAGCCGCTTCCTCCCGGACGGCCGCCTGTTCGTCGTCAGGGAGGCGAAGGGCGAGGGGCTTGAGATCACGCTCTGGGATTCGGAGGGGCGGAGACGGCTGGCCGGCCCGTGGACCAGTCCGCTGGGGATCGTCACCGTGAGCCCCGACGGGCGGTCCTATTACAAGGTCTCCAGCAACGAGCGTTCCGGGCGGTTCTGGATCAAGCAGTTCGACATGGCCACTGGACGGGCCGTCGGCATCCCGACCGAGATCCCCGCCACGCGACAGGGCCCGCTCTGGACCCCCGACGGCCGGGTTGCGTTGCTGGTGAACGGCGTCGGCCGCGTCCGCGTCTACTTGCCGATCGACGCGACCGTCCCCGACCCCTTCCGGCCGCTCGACGAAGGGGCGGTCGCCGTCAGCCCGACCGGGCGCTGGTTCGCGGTCGCCCGGACGGATCACCTGGCCGTCTTCGAACCCGGCGACGACTGGACGGACACGGTCGCGCAGCTGGCGGTCGGGCCGTCGGCGGCGGTCGGCGAGAACGAGGCGCCTCGGATCGCCGCCAGCCCCGACCGGACGACGGAACTCCTGCCGCTCTGCGCCGAGCCGGGCGCCGTCGAGATCGTGCTGCGGGAGGCAGACTCGGGCCGCCCGATCGGGCCGGGCCTCCGGATCCCGGTCGAGGGGGACGCCCCCCCGATCACGGCGGCCTTCAGCCCCTCGGGACGGCTGGTGGCGGTGGCCTCGGGCATGACGACCCGGTTGCTGGACGCCCGTTCCGGCGCGTCGATCGGCCCGCCGCTGGCCCACGACGACACGGCGACTTGCCTTGCCTTCAGCCCCGACGGCGACATGCTGGCAGTCGGCAACCCGGGCGGCGGGGTCAGCCTCTGGGACGTGGAGGCGGGCCGGCCGGCGCGAGCCCCCCTGGCCCTTCCGGGTGCCGTCCGGGAGGTCGTGTTCTTCCCCGGCGGTCGCCTCGCCATCCGCAGCGACTCCGCCCGGCCCGGCGTCGAGGTGGTCCGCCTCTGGGACGCGGGGGGCGGGCGGCCGATCGGCCCGGAGATCGTCCTCGATGGCGACGACGACATCGTCTACAGCCCGGACGGCGACCGAATCATGCGACTGAGCAAGAACACCGTCCGGTTCGTGGAGACGCAGACCGGACGGGCCGCCGGCGAGCCGCACCAGCTCTTCCGCGAGCACATCCGGCGATCGCAGGGGGTCAGCACCGCGGCCTTCGCGGGCGACCGCCTGGGGGTGATCGGCACCGGCAAGGGGACCATCCGGCTGTTCGACGCGACGACCGGCCGGCCGATCCCCGGCATGGCGATGAGCCACCCGGGCCGGGCCCCCGTCCTCGGGCTGGCCGTCTCCCCCGACGGCCGATCCGCCCTGACCGGCCACCTCGACGGGACCGCCTGCCTGTGGGACCTGACCACGTCCAGGGCGATGGGGCCCCCGGTTCGGGCCTGCCGTGAGGTCGTCGCCGTGGCCTTCTCGCCCGACGGCCGCTGGGCGATGCTCGTGTCCCCCCGGGGCCGGACCTGGCGTTGGCCCGTCCCGGGGCCAGTCGACGTCGACCCGGATCGGCTCGCCCTTCAACTGGAGCTCGAGACCGGCGTGCGGCTCGCCCCCGGCCCGACCGCCGTCGAGCTCACCGAGCGACAGTGGCTCGAGCGCCGGGATCGGCTCCTGTCCATGGGCGCGGACCCGTCCTCCCCGCTCGTCCCGAGGCCCGACGACCTCGAGTGGCACGCCTTCCGCGCCTTCGAGGCCGAGGAGGTCGAAGCGATCGAAACGGCGGCGTGGCACCTGGAGGTCCTGTCCCGGCTCCGTCCCGGGGACTGGACGATCCCGGCCCGCATCGGGGCGATGCTGGCCGACGCCGGCCGGCCGGGCCGGGCCTCGGCGGTGTGCGACTGGGCGGAGGCGGACGCCGAGGCCGGGGAGGTCGCTTCCTGGTATCGCCTCCGGGCCTTGGAGGCCCTGGCGAGCCGCCGATTCGAGGCCGCCCGCCGCGACCTCGACCGGGCCCTGGCCCGGGTCCCGGACGACGCCCGAGCCCTGGCCGACCGCGCCCTCTCCCGATCGGCGCTGGGGGACGACGCCGGGGCCGACGCCGACACCGCCCGCGCCGTCGCCCTTGCCGAAGACGGCGACCTCCTCGTTGTGCTGGGTTCCCGGCTCGCGGCGGCGGGACGCTGGGAAGAGGCCCGGGTGCCCTTCGCCCGGGCCGTCGCCACGGCCCCGATGACCCTCCTCGATCGGGAGCGGGCGGCGCTCGCGCTGCTCCGAGCCGGGGACAGTGAGGCCTTCCGCCTCCTCGTCGATCGCCTGATCGAGGCCCTGCGAGAGCCGCCGGCCTCGCCGACACGTCTCCTGGTCGAAGCCAGGCCGGGGCTACTGGGCCCGACGAACCCGGAGCAGGCCGGCCGCATCGCCGCGATCCTGGATCGCGAGTGCGACCGCCTCGCCCGTCGGCCCGATGTCCCGGCCGAACTGAGGCACTCGATCCACTCGGCTGCTGGGGCCGCGATGTACCGTGCCGGGCGCCATGCCGAGGCCGTCGACCGGCTGGAGGAGGGGATCGCCGCCCGAGGGGGCAACATCCAGCCCTGGGACGACGCCTTCCTGGCCCTGGCCCATCAGACCCTCGGCCACCGCGACGAGGCCATGCACCACCTCGATCGCCTAGCCGACGTCGCGCCCCGCCAGAACTTCTGGGAGGCCCTCGAATATCGCCTGCTCCGCCGGGAGGCGGAGTCCGTCATCCGTCCCGATCTCGGGTTCCCCGGAGATCCCTTCGACCGCGACTGAGTGAGCGATCTCCCCCAATCCGAGTCGCCAGCCGGCCGAGCGAGGGCCGACCGACCTTCGTGCGAGCTGGTCGCAGGGGCCCGGGCCCCGACCGTTTCGACCCCGCAACCCTTGAGGAGTCCCGCCGATGACTCGAGCGCCGCACCGCCTTAACGACCGAGGGCCGTCGCAGATGAACCGTCGAGGTCGATCCCGGCGAGGCCGGCGTCCCGATCTGGAATGCATGGAGGATCGCCGCCTGATGGCGACATTCTCGGTCACCTCGATCGCGGACGAGGTGAGCGACAATGGGACGACCAGCCTCCGGGAGGCGATCGCCCTGGCGGCCTCGAACCCGGGCGACGACCTCATTACCTTCGCCGATGGGCTGTCCGGGACGATCGCCCTGTCGCTGGGGGAGTTGGTCCTCGATGACAGCTCGGGGCTCGTCGAGATCAGGGCCGGCGCCGGGGTGTCGACGATCGACGCCGGCGGGACGAGCCGGGGGCTCTCCGTGCGCGCCGGCACGACGGCGAGCCTGGTCGGGCTGACGATCACCGGCGGCCGGGCCACCGATTTCGATGGCGGGGGCGGCATCCTCAACGCCGGGTCCCTGACGCTCGACGGCGTCGCCGTCAGCGACAACCAGGCGGCGAATTCCGGCGGCGGCCTGGCCAACCGCTCGGGCGTGCTGACGATGACGGACTCCGTCGTCAGCGGGAACACCGCCCCCTTCAGCGGCGGCGGCATCCTCAACAGCGGCACGATGACGGTGACCGGCTCGACGATCGGCGGCAACAGGACGACGTCCCCGTACAGCGGCGGGGGCGGCCTGAGCAACTCCGGCGTGCTGACGCTGGTCGGGGCCACCGTCAGTGGCAATGCGGCGGCCTCCGGCGCCGGGCTCTCAAGCAGCGGCCTGCTGGAGTTGAGAGGCAGCACTGTCCGGGACAACGCGGCCAGCCGTGGCGGCGGCGGCATCATCGCCCGCTACGGCACGATGGCGCTGATCGACAGCACCGTCAGCGGCAACTCGGCGGCCTGGAACGGAGGCGGGCTCTACAACTACGGCGGTCGGATCACGCTGACCAGGAGCACCGTCAGCGGCAACTCGTCGATGCAGCGGGGCGGCGGCCTCGACAACTACTACGGCGGTACGATCACCCTGGACGAGTCGACCATCAGCGGCAACTCCGCGACCACGGGCGGCGGCCTCTCCAGCCTCGGCGGCCGGGTCACGCTGACCGGCAGCACCGTCAGCGGCAACGTGGCCTCCGACCAGGGCGGAGGGCTCGCCATCCTGTACGGGACGATCCGGGTGGTCGGCAGCACCCTCTCCGGGAATCGCGCCGACTCCGGGGGCGGCCTCGCCCACTTCGGAGGGGACCTGGAGCTGCTCAACAGCACCGTCAGCGGGAACAGCGCGACGGGGGACGGAGGCGGGCTGTTGAACCGGAGGACGCTCAGGCTGATCCACGTCACCCTCACCGACAACCGGGCCGACGCCGACGGCGACGGCGACGGCTCGGGCGGCGGGGTCTTCACCGAGGGCTCGTCCTCCACGCAACTGGTGAACAGCATCATCTCGGGCAACCGGCGGGGGAGCGGGGAGACACCGGACGACCTGGGAGGATCCCCTCCTGCCCCGGGCAGCGCAGGCAACCTCGCCGGATCGACGGCCGAGGGCCTCGACCCGACCGTCAACCTCGTCGGCATCGACGACCCGCGCCTGGGGCCGCTGGCCGATAACGGGGGGCCGACGTTCACCCACGCCCTGCTGCCCGACAGCCCCGCCGTCGACGCGGCATACATCCTGCCCGGCGTGACGACCGACCAGCGCGGCCAGCCCCGCCACCTGGGAGGCTCGCCGGACGTCGGGGCCTTCGAGCGTGAGGGGCCGCCGCCCGGGGATCGCGAGCCGGGGGGGCTGGTCGTGACGACGCTCGACGACGTGTTCAACCCCTTCGACTTCCGGACGACGTTGCGCGAGGCGATCGTCTTCGCGTCGTCGCGACCCGGCGACGACGCGATCACCTTCGACCCGGCGCTGGCCGGCTCGATCTCCGTCCTGTCCGCCCTCTATGGCGAGTTGACGCTGGCCGACGGCTCGGGGGCCGTGGCGATCGACGGCCGGGGCGTGATCACCCTGGACGCCCGAGGCGCGGGCCGGGTGCTCCGGGTCGGGCAGGGGACGACGGCCACGCTCTCGGGCCTGACGATCACCGGCGGCCGGGTCGTCGGCTTCGGGGGGGGGCGGGGGCATCCAGAACTCCGGCGTGTTGACGGTCGTCGACAGCACGGTCGCCGGGAACTCCGCCGGTGGGGGTGGCGGCATCTCCAACGACCAGACCGGGATCCTGGCGGTGCTGCGGAGCTCCATCGTCGGCAACCAGGCCGACTCGGGTGGCGGCATCGACAACAACAATCAGAACTTCTTCGGCGACTCGGAAGGAGGGGTCGTCACGCTGATCGACAGCACCGTCAGCGGCAACTCGGCCACGTTCGCCGGGGGCGGCCTGAGCGACTACACGGGGCGGTGGACGCTGATTAATTGCACCGTCAGCGGGAACACCGCGGGCGGCCGGGGGGGCGGGATCTGGGGCGCCGCGTCGAATCTCGGCGGCGGGCGTGGCATTCGCCCGTCCGAATTCACGCTGCTCCACACGACGATCACCGACAACCGGGCCCTCGGCGAGTTCGACAACCTCACCGGCCTGGCGGCCGGGGGCGGGATCGCGTTCGAGGCCTACGGCGGCGGCACGCGGATCTCGCTGGGCGGGGCGCTCTCCCTGTCCAACTCGATCGTCGCCGGCAACTGGCGGGAGGAGGGCGGCGCCGGCCCGGTCCCCGACGACATCGACCCGCTCGGTGCGGTGCCCACCGGCACGGGCAACGTGGTCGGCACCGGCGGCGGCGGGATGGATGCCCGCGAGAACTTCCTGGGCGTCCTCGACCCCCGGCTCGGGCCGCTGGCCGACAATGGCGGGCCGACCCGCACGCACGCCCCCCTGGCCGACAGCCCCGCCGTCGACACCGGCGTGGATGCCCTCTCCGTCGGCCTCGACGGCATGCCCCTGTCGAACGACCAGCGCGGGCCCGGGTTCCCCAGGAGGGGCGGCACCGCGGTCGACGCCGGCGCCATGGAGTCGGGCTTCTCCGTCGATCGGTCGGCCCCGGAGGCGAGCAGTCTGGTCGTGACGACCCTCGACGACCTGTCGGATCGCTTCGACGGCCAGACGAGTCTCCGCGAGGCGCTCTCTTATGCCGCCGACCTGCCGGGGAGCAGGTCGTCACATTCGTCGGCGGCCTGGCCGGGGTCGTGACGCTCCGCGGGACACTGATCCTGGGACGCGACCCGGAACCAGTCACGATCGACGGCCGCGGCCTCATCACGCTCGACGCAGGGGGATCGGGACGGGTCGTCCGCATCCTCGAGGGGACGACGGCCACGCTCGCCGGATTGTCGATCCGCGGAGGCCAGCTCGCCTCCTTCGGCGGCGGGGGCGGCGTCTTCAACGACGGCGAGCTGACCCTGGTCGACAGCACCGTCAGCGGCAATTCGGCGAGTTTCGGCGCGGGCCTCTTCAACTACGGATCGCTGACCCTGATCCGCAGCACGATCACCGGCAACACGGCCGAGGACCCGGATGGCTTCTTCGGCGGGAACGGCGGCGGGGTCACGAATTATTACGGCGAGCTGATGCTCGTCGACAGCGTGGTGAGCGGCAATCGGGCGGGCTTCGCCGGCGGCGTTCAGAACAACGCCGGTACCCTGACCCTCCTGCGCACCGTCGTCCGGGAGAACGTGGCGGCCGAGGGCGGGGGCGGCGTGTCCTCCTGGGGAGGGTCCTCGGCCATCATCGACAGCACGATCAGCGGCAATTCCGCCAGGACGGGAGGCGGGATCGTCGGGTCGAATCTGACGATCCGGGGCACCACGATCGAGGGCAACGCCGCCGCAGATGACGGCGGCGGGCTGAGCGTCGGCGGCGGGACGACGCTGGTCGATAGCACAGTCGTCGACAACACCGCCGGGCGCGACGGCGGCGGGCTGTCCTCCAGCTACGGGAGGATGGCGCTGGTCAACAGCACGGTCGGCGGCAACTCCGCCGGCCAGAACGGCGGGGGGATCTCCAACGCGGGGAGCCTGGTGCTGATCCACGCGACGCTCACGGCCAATCGCGCGGGCTCCGGCACGGGGGGCGGCCTCTATACATCACCACCCAGCTACTCCTACTACTCCAACCAACCTGGGGGGACGTCGCGGCTGGTGAACACGATCGTCTCGGGCGACACCCGGGGCGAGGACGGGACGCCGGACAACCTGGGGGGCGCCGCCCCGACCCCGGGCAGCGCCGGCAACCTGGTCGGCTCGGGCGAGGTCTCGCTCGACCCGGCGTTCAACCTCGTCGGCATCGACGACCCGCGCCTGGGGCCGCTGGCCGACAACGGCGGGCCGACCCCCACCCACGCCCTGCTGCCCGACAGCCCCGCCATCGACCTGGGCATCTACCTCATCGACCCCACGACCGACCAGCGCGGGGTGTCTCGGCTCCAGGGCATCACCCCGGACGCCGGGGCGTTCGAGTTCGAGGCGGCGCCCCCCCGGGCCCCCGAGGCAAGCAGCCTGATCGTCTCGACCCTCGAGGACGTGGTCGATCCCTACGACGACCTCACCAGCCTGCGCGAGGCGCTTGCCTTCGCTGCCTTGCGGGCCGGAGACGACGCGGTCACCTTCGATCCGTCCCTCTCCGGCACGATCGTCGTCCGGCCGGAGCCATACGGCGACCTGACGCTGGCCGACGGCTCAGGCTCGGTGACGATCGACGGCCGGGGGGTCATCACTCTCGACGCCCGGGGAGCCGGACGCGTCCTGGCCATCGAGGCCGGCACGACGGCCACCCTCGTCGGCCTGACGATCACCGGCGGCCGGCTCGAGGGGAATCGACAGCGAGGCGGCGGGATCCTGAATCTCGGAGTCCTCACGCTGGCCGACAGCGTCGTGCGGGACAATTCCGCCCCCTTCGGGGGGGGGCTCTTCAACGATGGCGGCTCCCTGACGCTGGTGCGCAGCGTCGTCAGCGGCAACGTCGCCCAGTTCAACGGCGGCGGCGCCGTCAACAGCCGGGGCGAGATGACGGTGATCGACAGCACCATCCGCGACAACGAGGCGGGGGCCGCCAACCCCTACGGCTCCGCCGGCTACGGGGGGGCCTGTTGGATGAAGGTGGGACGCTGACGATCACCGGCAGCATCCTCACCGGCAACTCGGCCCGGCCGGGGCGGTATGGCGGCGGGAGCGGCGGGGGCCTCTTCTCCACCGGAGAGGCGACCCTGACGGAGAGCACCATTTCCGGCAACTCGGCCGAGCGACTCGGCGGCGGCATCGCCAACGACGGCACGGTGACGATCCGGGGGGCCACCGTCCACGGCAACACGGCGGGCGACTACGGGGGCGGCATCCAGTCGTTCGGCACGCTCACCGTCACCGGCTCGACGATCGTCGGCAACGCCACGGGGTTGGACGGCGGCGGGATCTCCAACGCCTGGAGCGGGCAGATGACGCTGGAGACCTCGATCGTGCAGGGCAACTCGGCCGGGCGCGACGGCGGCGGCATCGCCAACTTCGGCCGCCTGACCCTCGCCGCCAGCACCCTCGCCGGGAACTCGGCCGGGCGACTCGGTGGCGGACTCGCCAACGAAACCTCCGCCTCCGAGGCGACCTTGACCAACGTCACGATCAGCGGCAACTCGGCCGGGCGCGACGGCGGAGGCGTGGCGAACCTCGGCGGCTTGACGCTGACCCACGCCACGCTGACCGCCAACCGGGCCGACAACGATGGTGACGGGACCGGCCGGGGCGGCGGGATCAGCAACGCCGGGATGGCCACCCTCTCCAACTCGATCGTCTCGGGCAACCGGCTGTCCCTGTCCGGGGAGGCCGACAACCTCGCCGGCGCCGCTTTTGTGGCGTCGAGCCGGGGCAACCTCGTCGGCTCGGGGGAGGTCTCGCTCGACCCGGAGGCCAACCTCGTCGGCGTCGATGACCCGAGGCTCGGGCCGCTCGCCTTCAACGGCGGGCCCACCATGACGCACGCCCTGCTGCCCGGCAGCTTGGCGATCGACGCGGCGCTGGAGGAGTTCGCCGCCGAGGCCGACCAGCGCGGCGTCTCCCGGCCGCGCGGCTCGCGGGCCGACATCGGGGCGTTCGAGCTCAAGACGCTCGACGTCGTCCGCTTCGCGCTGCAGGGCGGCCAGCGTCAGCGGTCCTTCATCCGCACCATCGAGCTCGATTTCGCCAACGGGCTGGGGCTGCTCCGGGGGCTGATCGACCGCGGGGGCGTCCGCCTGATGCGGTACGGACTCGACGGCTCCGGGCCCGGGGAGGCGGTCGACCTCGATGATCTGCTGGCCGTCCGGGGCAACACGCTGGTCTTCGACTTCGGCGTCCAGGGCCTCGGCGGCAACCGCAACCAGAGTTTCGGCGATGGCTACTACGTCATCGAGGTCGACACCGACGGGGACGGCTCCTTCGAGACCACCCGATCGTTCCATCGCCTGCTCGGCGACGTGGACGGCGACGGCACCGTCGGCGACCTCGACCTGGCCCTGATCCTCGACGGCGTCCGCCGGCCGTACACCCCGGAGCTCGACGTCAACGGCGACGGCGTGGTCAACGCGGCCGACCGGGTGCTCGCCGGCCGCAACCGTGGCAAGTTCCTCGACCCCGGCCTGCACCGGGACGCCTGATTTCGTCCCCCCGGTCGCCACGATTGGTCGGGGCGACCGGCCCCTCGTACCTCCCCTTGTCAGACATCCGGGAGAACCGCCCCATGGCCCCCCGCGTCCTCTCCATCCTCGTCCTCTTCCTCGGCCTCGTCGCCGCGACCGCACGCGCCGAGCTGATCGTCTCGGTGACCGACGCCACGCTCACTCCGGGCGGCTCGGCCGTCGTCGACGTCCTCGTCGCCGGCGACGGCGTCGCCGCGCTGGACCTCTTCTCGATCGTCGTCCGGCTCGAGGGCGTCCCCGGCGGCCGCCGGCTGGTGTTCGTCGCCCCGGGGCCCGGCTCGCAGACCGACGGCCAGCTCTCCGACCCCTCCTACCTCTTCGCCGGCGACTCAGTCTTCGCCGGGGGCATCGCCGGCACGCTGGCCGATGAGCCAAACCCGTCGGACACCTACATCGGCGGCGACGGCACCCTCAGCGGCTCGGGCGTGCTCGTGCCGATGACGCCGACGCTCCTGACCCGACTGCAACTGACCGGCTCGATGGCCGATACGCCGATCATCGGCGATCGCTTCCGCGTGGTCGTCGACTTGCTCGACGCGCGTTCGTCGTTCCTGGATGCCGCCCTCGATCCGATCCCCATCCGGTTCGCGGGCCCGGGCATCGTCAGCGTCGTCCCCGAGCCGTCGGGCCTTGCGCTCCTCTCGGCGGGCCTTGCGGCCGTAGGCCTGGCTGCGAGGCGCGAGGCCCGCGTCCGGCGCCCGGCACCCGATCGATCGCGATTGAGATCGTGATCGATGCGACAATGAGGCGGACGGCGGTGCGACCCGGCCACCCGGGTCGCACCGCACCGATCGGGGCCCCGGGGACGCGACGCCCCGATCCCGCACGAGAGCCGGACCGGCTACGGTCCGGACCCCCGCACCGCCGAGGAGGTCAGACACCCCATGAGCGAGACCGACCCCATCCCCGCCAGCCCGATCGCCCCCGCCGGGGTCCAGAACCCCGAGCCGCTGGCCAGCGTCCACACTGCCAACTTCCCCGCCCTGCTCGACGAGCTGGGCGTCTCCCTGGCCCTCACCACCTACCAGGCCGGCCGCCTCGTCTTCGTCCGATCCGAGGGGGACCGCCTCAACACCCACTTCCGCTCCTTCGACCGCCCCATGGGCATGGCCACCCTCGGCGACCGCCTGGCCGTCGGCTGCGGGGTGCAGGTCTGGGAGTTCCGCGACGTGCCGGCGGTGGCCGCCAAGGTCGATCCCCCCGGCCGCCACGACGCCTGCTACCTGCCCCGCCGCTCGCACGTCACCGGCGACATCGACGTCCACGAGATGGAGTACGCCCCCGACGGCGCCCTCTGGCTGATCAACACCCGCTTCAGCTGCCTCTGCACCCTCCGGGCCGACTGCAGCTTCGCCCCGCGCTGGCGGCCGCCCTTCGTCTCGGCGCTGGCCCCGGAGGACCGCTGCCACCTCAACGGCCTGTCCCTGGTCGACGGGGCGCCCCGCTACGCCACGGCCCTGGGCACCTCCGACGCGGCCGCCGGCTGGCGATCGGACAAGGCACGGGGCGGGGTGCTGATGGACATCCCCTCGGGCGAGATCGTGGTCGCGGGGCTGTCGATGCCCCACTCGCCCCGCCTGCACGCCGGGCGCCTGTGGCTGCTGGAGAGCGGCGACGGCTCGATCGGCGTCGTCGACCCCGACGCCGGCCGCTACGAGGCCCTCTGCCGGCTGCCCGGCTTCACCCGCGGGATCGACATCGCCGGGCCGATCGCCTTCGTGGGCCTGTCCCAGGTGCGCGAGAGCGCCGTCTTCAGCGGCATCCCGCTGGCAGACCGGCTGGAGGAGCGGACCTGCGGCGTCTATGCCGTGCACCTGGAGACGGGGCAGGTCGTCGCCTTCAAATTCACGAGCGGGGTGCAGGAGATCTTCGCCATCCGCGTGCTGGCCGGCCGGCGGCAGCCGGAGCTGCTCAACGAGACGGTCGACCTGCTGAAGCACGCCTACGTCCTGCCCGAGGCCGACATGGCCGACGTGGCCGCGACAACCGTCGGCTGAGCCGGTCGTTCGGCGACCGAGGCCCCTGTAGCGGCTCGGTCTCGCGGCTGCACGGTGCGTCTTCCTGCGCAGGAAGCACGCATCTGGACTGCCGAACAGTACTCCTTCCGGTTCGCGGTATATCTCCTCGGCTCTGGGTTTACGCCATGTTGCGTGCTTCGGTCCGAAACGCCGAGGGCGGTTGATCGAAGGTACCCTCGGGCGACCACACCGAAGCGGGCTACACCGGTTTGTCCGCACGGCGAGCCGTGCCGAAAGCCATATTGATCTGAGCGGTGCGTGGTCTGTCATTGAAGACGCAGCGGCGCCATTCATAGGCGATGTCTAGAATCGTGCGCTCGAATCGCTGACGGGCTCATACCGATCGCCTCGGCCGGTTGACTTCGACCCTCGGCCATGCGATGACCGGCCAATGAGAGCCAATTTGGGCTCCCTTCGGGCCGACGGGCTCGCCCGCCTCATCCTCGAGGAGATTGTCCCCGACGGATCAGTTCGACGAGGTTTTCGCTGCCTGGTCTCGGCCCGAGTCGGTCGTCTTCTGCACCGTCTTGGCCGAAGATGACATCGAGCTGATCCGGCATGAGTTGCGGTGCAGTCGCCGGGATGGGGCCATCGCCTGGCTCTGGGATCGGGCCTCCGAGGTGTTACCGACCGCCGTGTGGACGGCGGTGAACAACGCCATGGCAATGACCAGCCAGGAGACGCAGTCGGCCGGCAGGCGGCGCCCCGACTGGCGTCCGGTCCTTGAGAGGATGGCGGTGAGGCGGGCCTCGGGGATCCGTTGCTCCAAACCGCGGATGTAGGCGATCGGGTCGGCGGCCGGGTCGTCCCATCCGCGCGGCGTGAGACACATCGGGGCCTTCTCGGGTTCTGGGGGCGGGTAAGCAACCTCAGAATGCCAAAGGGCCATGGTGTTACAGCGATCTCCGGGGCATTGGGCCTAGTGGTCGTCCGCTATTGAGTTGCCGGGTATAGTCGGTGCAGTTTGATCCGGGCATCCGCCGTGGTGAACTGCCACCGAATGCCCACCATCCGCTCGTTGCGGTCCTCCTCCCACGCCGCGACCTCCCGCTTCAGTTCCTCGCTCGACCCGATCCGCCGGTCCAGGCACTGCCTCGCCAGCACCGACAGCTCGATCTCCGCCATGTTCAGCCAACTCCCGTGCTTCGGCGTGTGGTGGATCTCCAACTTCCCGGCGATCCGACGGGCCCGCTCCGGCGGGAACGCCTCGTACAGCGAGGCGATCTTGTGCGTGTTCAGGTTGTCCATCACCAGCACGACCTTCTCCGCCTCCTCGTGCACCTCCTCCACCAGCCAACGCACCACCTCGGCGAAGTCCAACGCCGTCCGACGCTCGGTGACGTGGACCGCACGCCACCCCAGCAGCGGCATCGTCACCATGAACAGGTTGGCCGTCCCGTTGCGGACGTATTCGTGATCGAACCGCTCGAGCCGCCCTGGCGCTGCCGGGATCGGCACGACCGTCTCGCCGATCAGTTGCTTGCTCGCCTCGTCGAGGCAGACCAGCGGTCGCGTCTCGTCGTAGGGCCGGTGGTAGACCTCCAGCACGTCCTCCATCGCCGCCACGAACTCGGCGTTCGCCTCCGGCGGGATGCACCACTGCTGCTTCAGATGCGGCCTCAGTTCGCTTTTTTCAAAGAGCGGCGCACCGTCTCGTCGGAGATCGAGGGGACGATCTCCAACTCGACGAGCTTGTCGGCCAGCAATCGCATCGTCCAGGCCTTGCGGCCGTCGGGGGGCTCCGAGCAGGCCAGGGCGATCAACTTCGCCTCGGCCCGGCCGTCGAGGGCCCGCTGGCGGCTGGGACGGGCCTGCGTCTTGCGGACCAGGGCGGCCTCCAGGCCCTGCTCGACGAACCGCTGGCGGACCCGCTCGATGGTGGCGACAGAGACCTCGACGGCCTCGGCGATGCGGTCGTCGGGCCAGGCGGGCCCGCCCTCGGCGGCATCAGCCTTGAGGAGGATGCGGGCATGGGCCAGTTTCAGAGCGGAGGCCTTGCCGGCGGAGATGAGATCGAGGAGGGCCTGGCGTTCGTCGGCGGTGAGCGTCACGATGTACTTCTTCATGTCGATGCTCCTGAAGCGGTTAGGGCTCCAGGAGAACCGATTGCAGCCCATCCCTCAAGTCGTCAGTGGCCGACCACTAGGCCAGGATCTCACGCACAACATTCCCGTGAACGTCCGTCAATCGGAAGTCGCGGCCGGCATGTCGATACGTCAATCGCTCGTGATCCAGGCCCAGGGCATGGAGCAGCGTCGCGTGGAGGTCGTGCATGTGGACGGGATTCTCGACCGGCGCATAGCCGAAGTCGTCGGTCTTCCCATAGGCCAGCCCTCCACGCACCCCACCGCCGGCCATCCACATCGTGAACGCCCCCGGATGGTGATTGCGGCCGTCTCCGTTCTCGGCCATCGGCGTCCGGCCGAACTCGGCGCCCCAGAGGACCAGGGTGTCCTCCAGGAGTCCGCGTTGGGCGAGGTCTCCGAGCAGGCCGGCGATCGGGCGGTCGACCTTCGCCGACTCGGCCACGTGTCCCTCGTGGACCTTCTGATGGTGATCCCAGGTGTAGTTCGTCGAGACCTGGATATAGCGCACGCCAAGCTCCGAGAACTTACGCGCCAACAAACATTGACGGCCGAAATTATCCGTCGGTTCAGAGCCGATCCCGTAGAGGTCGAGGGTGGACTTCGACTCGTCGTCGAGGCTCATGATCCGGGGCATCGTCGACTGCATCCGGAACGCCAGTTCGTAGCTGGCGATGAGCCCTTCGATCTGGGGGTCGACGGTCGCTTCGCGCAGGTGATGGGCGTTCAACGATTGGATCAGGTCGAGTTGTTCCCGCTGCTCGCCCGGATTCAATTGGGAGTTGGCGAGATTCGAGACCTTGGACTCGGAGATGGGGATCTCGGCCGACCCGATCGCCGTCCCCTGATGCACGGCCGGCAGGAACGCGTTGCCATAGTTCTGGACGCCGCCGTGACCCCTCGGCGGCGAGATTGTGATGAAGGCCGGCAGGTCCTCGTTCTCGCAGCCCAGCCCGTAGCTGACCCAGGATCCGACGCTCGGCCTCACGAGATTCGCCTGGCCGGTGTGGAGCCGCAACAACGCCTCGCCGTGGGCGCTCCCCTCGGTGTGCATCGAGTTGATGACGCACAGCCGGTCGGCGTGCCGGGCCAGGTGCGGGAACAATTCGCTGATCCAGAGTCCGCTCTCGCCGTGTCGGGCGAAGCGGAAGGGCGAATCGAGCAGTTCACCGAGATCGTCGCGATCGCTGCCGACTGACTTCCCGGAGAGCGGCTTGCCGGACTCGGTTTTCAGGCGAGGTTTCGGGTCGAACAGATCGACGTGACTCGGTCCGCCCCACATGAACAGGAAGATGATCCGCCTTGCGCGGGCCGGGAAATGGAGAGGCTTCGGTGCCAGGGTGGAATGGCGCCTCGGATCCGATTCCGCCCGGGTATGTTGCCCGAGCAACGCCGCCAGCGCGACTTGCCCGATCCCGCAGCCGCTCGCGCCGAGCATCTGGCGACGCGACACCACCCGAGTGAATTGATTGCACCGCATTCAATTACTCCAGCATCTGGAATCGACTTGAGGCGAATAGAGCGTGGCATGCCATCGACCACGCCTGGAGCCGCGGAACCGGCCCACCAGAGGCGATCGGACGGGTCTCCATCTCGTGGACGAATGTCAGCAGCGCGTCCCGATCCTCCTCGGTCGCTCGCGTGTTGAGGACGCGTTCGAACAGACTTATGGCGAGAGCTTCCGGGTCGCTCGAGGCCTCCTCCGCGAGTAGACGTCGGGCGGTCGCCTCGGCGGCGTCCATGACCGAGTCGTCATTCAGGAGGAACAGGCCCTGGGTCGCGACCATCGTCCGGGGTCGCATCCCGGTCGTCGCGTGCGGATCGGCGAAGTTGAAGACGTCGAACACTTCCGGCAGGTCGTTCCGGATGACCGGCAGGTACACGCTCCGGCAGGGGAAGTCCGTGCGCCGACGGTTCTTGTTGTCCCCCACCGAGGTGGCCTGATCTCCGAGATACCAGACCGTGGAGTCCATCGGCGTGAGATCGAGCCCTCCGGCCACCGACAGCATGGCATCCCGCAACGATTCCGGGCCGAGTCGCCGGCGGTGCGCACGCCAGAGCAGCCGGTTCTCCGGGTCGATCGCGTGCCCGGACTCGTCGTGATCGCTGCTCATCGCAAATGTCCGGCTCAGGATGATCTGCCGGACCAGACTCTTGATCGACCATCCCGAGTCGATGAGCTGGCCGGCCAGGTGGTCGAGCAGCTCCGGGTGGCTGGGTGCTTCACCGGTGCGGCCGAAGTTGTCGGCGGTCCGGACGATGCCGGTCCCGATGAGGTGATGCCAGACGCGGTTGGCGAGGACCCGGGCGGTGAGCCGGCCCGCGCCGCGTTCCCGATCGGTGAGCCAGAAGCCTAGCTCAAGGCGTCCGCTCTGCTCCCCCGGGATCGCCGCGGCCGCCTCGCTGATCACGCGTGGGAAGCCTCGGGGGACCGATTCACCCGGCCGGTCGCTCTGTCCAGCGAGGCGGATGTGTTCGTCGGCCGGCTCCCGGCGATCGCTCGGGATCATCGCTCGGGGCGGGATCACCGGGGGCGAATCGATTGCCGAGTCCAACTCGGCGAGCAACGCCTCCTGGGCTTCGATGCGCGCCTCGATCGGCCGACCCGGATCGATCGCGCCCTCGGCGACGGCGTCTGCGTGCTCGCCCGAGAACGCCTCCAGGACGGCCGCATCGTCATCCCGCAGCAGCTTCAGCGCGGACCTGGCATCCTCACGTCTTTCCAACATCCCCGGTCGATCGCGCCAGTATCGCTCATAGGCCGCGTTCGAATCAACTCCGTCGGGGCCGAGGCCCACGAGCCGCTCCATCACTCGCTGCTCCCCGAGCATGTAGCGACGTTCCATGACCTCTGTCGACGTGAGGATGCCCGCGAGTGCGTAATAGTCCGCCGTGGGGATCGGGTCGAACTTGTGATCGTGACAGCGGGCGCAGCCGATGGTCTGGCCGAGGAACGTGCGGCCGATCGTGTCGAGTTGCTCGTCGGCGACATCCATCCGCTGCGCCTCCGGGTCGACTCCCAGGAGGACTTTCGGGCCGATGACGAGGAACCCCGCTGCGATCCGCTGGCGGTCTCGTTGCTCGATCGAATTGTACGGGAGCAGGTCTCCGGCAATCTGTTCCAGCGCGAATCGGTCGAACGGTATGTCCGCGTTCACCGCGTCGATCACCCAATTGCGGTAGCGCCACGCCTCGCGATACAGGAAATTCTCGTCCAGGCCGTTGGAATCGGCGTAGCGGGCCAGGTCCAGCCAGTGCCGCCCCCAGCGCTCGCCGAATTGGGGCGAATTCAAGAGCGTGTCGACCAGCCGCTCCAGGGCGTCGGGCCGATCATCCACGAGGAACGCCGAGACCTGACGAGGCGTCGGCGGTAAGCCGATCAACTGAAAGTAAACGCGACGCACGAGCGTGCGGCGATCCGCATCGGGTGCCGGCCTTAATTTCGCCGATTCAAGTCGCGCCAGCACGAAGGAGTCGATGGCAGATCGAGGCCAGTCGGCCATGCCGACGGCGGGCGGCTGCGGCTCGGTCAGCGGGCGGAACGCCCAATGGTCCCGGCCGGCGATCGGATCCGAAGGATCGTCTCGAGGCGTGATGCCGGAAACCGTGTCCTGCCGGGGGGCGGGCGCTCCCATTCGCACCCACTGTTCCAATCGCTCGATCTCGTCGGGCGGCAGGGGCTCATTCGGCGGCATCTGCAGGCCCGGTGCGGTGTATCGGACGGCCTCGATCAACAGGCTCGCCTCCACGTCCCCCGGGATGACGGCCGGGCCGCTCGAGCCGCCCGACGACCACCCCTCGCTGCGATCCAGGAGCAGCCCACCCTTGGACTTCTTCGCACCCTCTGAATGACATGCGTAACATCGCCCCGCCAGGAGGGGTCGGATGTGCGTCTCGAAGTAGGTCATGCCCTCGTCCGCGGCATGAGCCGCGCCGCGCGACGTGGAGACGCCCGCGAAGGAGAAGACTGCGCAGATCCATATCGGTGTCGGTGATCGGAGTCGCATGACGGTCCTCTCGCCTCGAGCCAGCGGCATGAACGAGGGCGAATCGGTCGACCCGGACGTGCAATTTCGCGCGATTATACATCCGGTGTGACCGCTCCGGCAATTGTTTCACACGATCCTGGCGACGGGAGGTGGCGCCAAACCTATGGGACAAGTTGAACGAGGCGACCTCTCGATCCGCTCGGCAGTCACGACTGTCGGACAGCCGAAGCGAGTCGTCCGCCCCAAGGCCTACCGGGGCAACTTCCGGGCGAAGTCTCAGGAGGACGTCATCACAGTTCGGCGATCGGCCGACCCTCCGAGAGGATCGGGAACGGTCGATCCAGGTGGTCCCGGAAGACGTGTCCCGTGTCGATCTCGAGGTGGCGGTAAACGGTCGCCAGGAGATCCTGCGGCGAGACGGGACGCTCCCGGGGATAGGCGGCCTCGGAGTCGGTCTCCCCCACAACTTGGCCCATCCTCAGGCCTCCGCCGGCAACGAGGGCGCTGTACGCCTGGGGCCAGTGGTCTCGGCCCTGGCTGCCGTCCGGTGGTCCCGATCGGATCCGGGGCGTCCGGCCGAATTCCCCGGTCACGACCACGAGGACGCGGCGATCGAGCCCCCGAGCGGCGATGTCCGCGACGAGGGTCGAGAGCGCCTGGTCGAGGTATGCGAGCCGGCGCCGCAAGTAGTCGGCGAAGTGGCCGGGACGCCCGGCGTTGCCTGGGTGGTCGTCCCAGTTGGTGAACACGGGGCCGTCCTGGGGGGTATCGATGAATAACGAGACGATTGAGGTCTCCGCTTCGACGAGCCGACGGGCCAGGAGGCAGCCCTGGCCCCAGCGGTGGCGGCCATTGCGGTCTCGGAGCCCGGCGTCTTCGCGGTCGAGGTCGAATGCCTCGGCCACGCGGGAGCTGGTCAACAGGGTGAACGCCTGGGCCTGATAGCGATCCATCGCGTCCCAGGACGCCGGGCGGTCGACGCCGCGTCGAAGAACATCGAGTTGTCGCAGCAACCCACGACGATCTTCCAACGATCGGGCCCCGCCGTCGATGGCGACCTTGAGCGGATCGAACCCATCGCGGGACGGATCGGAGACGGTGAAGGGGGCGTGCCCCGGCCCGAGGTAGGTCGGCCGGGTCGCGTAGAGGGCGCTCGGGATCGCCACGTAGCGGGGCATCCCCTCCGGATGCAGGCCCCGGAGGTGGCTCGTGATGTGTCCGAGGTCGGGATGGTCCCCCCTGGATTGGCTGGTGGGGTCGACCTTGGTCGGGGCCTTACCCGTCATGACCTCGATCTGGCCGTCGGAATGCACGCTCATCGCATGGTTCAGGGAACGGATGAGCGTGAAGCGGTCCGAGATCCGGGCCAAGCCCGACAGATGCTCGCAGAGGTCCATGCCGGGCACGGCCGAGCGGATGGGCCTAATGACGCTCCGTATCCCGTCCGGCGCCTCGGGCTTCAGGTCGAACGTCTCGAGCTGGCTCGCGCCCCCGTGCAGGAAGAGGACGATGACCGCCGTCTCGCACCCGCCCCGACCCGAGACTTCTCGGGCCGACAGGAGGCCGGGCAGCCCCAATCCGCCGAGTGCCAGCGAGCCGACCCTCAGCACGTCTCGACGGCTCTGCTGCCCGCGACACTTCATCAACGGCATGGTGCTTCTCCCTCGACCCGTGCCCGGATTCGACCAGTCGGATTGGCTACAGCGGCAACCCTCCGCAATGGTATCTGTCTCTCAGGCGATCAGCCTACAGCGTTCGAGCCGGACGCCCAAAGGACTCCCGTCCGCGCGGGTCACTGCCCATGACGGGCGCGAACCGCCCGTTGACGCAGCCCTGCGAGCGCCGGTCACATTCGGCCATGGCTTCATGACGTCCCACGGGCCGGTTAGGATGGGTATCCGTGACCGAGTCCGGGACGCTCTCGTCGCGAGGCGACACATCGCCATCGATTTAGAATATCAAAGTTCGCACGCTGAAGAAAACGCCATGAATCCCAGTACACCGATGACGCGGCGTGATGCGATCCTGTCCATGGGGGCTTCGGCCGGTGGCGCGTTCTGGGCCGGTAACGCCGCCGGAGCGGCCGCGCGTCGGGCCAAGCAGGGAGAGCGGCGGCCTGTCGCCGCCGTGGTGACGAGGTATACGCGCGGTCTTCATGCGGACGTCCTCGTCGGTCGGATCCTGGAAGGTTGACGGCACGACGGGGGGCCGGGGCCGGCGCTCACGCTGTCGGCGATGTACCTCGACCAGTCGGCCGAGGGGGACCTCGGTCTGGAACTGGCCGCGAAGCATGGCGTGCCCATCGTCCCCACGATCGAGGACGCACTCACGCTCGGGACCGGGCAGATCGTCGTCGAAGGGGTGCTGAGCGTCGGCGAACATGGCGACTATCCGTACAACGAGAAGGGGCAGCATCTCTACCCGCGACGCCGCTTCTTCGAGCAGATCGCGGGCACCTTCGAGCGTTGCGGCCGCGTCGTGCCGGTCTTCAGCGACAAGCACCTTGGGCCGACCTGGGAGGATGCGATCTGGATGTACGAGACGGCTCGAAGGTTGGCCATCCCGTTCATGGCCGGGTCGTCGCTGCCGTTGAGCTTCCGGTCCCCGGATCTCTCGCTGCCGATGGACTGTGAGCTCGAGGCCGCACTCGGCGTCGGTTACTCCGGCCTGGACATTTACGGGATCCATACACTGGAACTCTACCAGGCGTTCGTGGAGCGGAGGAGGGGCGGCGAGGTCGGCGTCCGCTCGGTCGAATGCCTCGGCGGTGCGGCCATCGGGCAGGCCATCGCTCGCAGTCGGGTCCGGACCGACCTGCTCGAGGCGGCCCTGAGGGTCCCGCCCGAGGCGGCGAACTTCGACCCGATGTCCTTCTCCGGCGAGGACTCGGTCCTGTTCCTCTTCGAATACAACGACGGATTCCAGGGGACCGTCCTCATGCTGCCCGGAGTCGTGACCGGATGCCGGGTCGCTGTCCGGCTCGAGGGCCACGACCGGCCGCTCGCCACGCGGGCCGAGGAGCGGACCGAGCCCCACTATCCCCACTTCGCCTTCCTCCTGCAGGCCATCGAGCGGATGATCCTCGGCGGGACTCCGACCTATCCCGTCGAGCGGACGTTGCTCACGGCGGGGATCCTCGACCGCGCCCTGACCTCCCGGTTCGAGGGGGGCCGGAGGCTTGAGACGCCCGAGCTGGCAATCCGCTACGCACCGGTCGACTATCCCCACGCGCCAAATCCTGCCCTCCCACTCTAGACAGTAGTTTCCCCGAATCACTCCACCCCATCTCCGGCGGTGCGTAGCGTCTCCCCGCTACCCGCACCGTGAGGTGGCTCGGTCGGCCCCGGATTTCCCGCCTCGAACGCCCGTCGGCGTCGGATCGCTACCCGCCGACCCCGCCGACCCCGCCGCACGACCGCCTCGAACCGTCCTCCCGCCCTTCTCCCAGCCATTCCGACAGGAGCCGCCGGATTTCCGGGCCGTGCCGTCGCAGCAGTCGTTCGACATCGAGCACGCTCGGCCGGTCCTTCTTGCGGTTCCACGGCGGCCGGAACCACCAGCCCACCTCGCCGGCCGCCTCCAGCCGGAACTGGGCCAGCCGCAGCAGGCTCATCGTCACCCACTGGGCCTGGCTCGTCCGCTCGATCGGCTTCCTCGTCCAGGCCCGGCACTGCTCCCATCCCAACCGCTGCTTTAGGTCTCGAAATCCGTCCTCCTGCCGGAAGCGGGCGGCGAACAACTCGACCATCTGAAGCCCGGTCAACTCCACGGCCGAGGTGACCAGGGCGAACCGCTTCTTGTACCCCTCGACGCAGGCGACGACCGCCTTGATGGGCACCCCATGGCCGGCCACCCGCCACCGGCCGACGACCTCCTTCCAGCGGACCCGCCGCCGCCGGCCGTAGACCAGGGCGTGCCCCTCGTGCCACGGCCCGGACCACCGGCCGCCCCGGCGGGGCGGCTCCAGCTTCTTGCCCCACTTCGGCATCGGCCCCCGCTGCCCCTCGCGGCGTCCGGTCGGCGGCGGGGCGTGCAGCCGGGCGTCGTGCCGCAGCCGGGTCAGGAACTCGATGCGGGGCGAGTCGCCCTCGGGCGTGACCAGCGGCCGGATCACGCTCTTCAGGGCGTAGCCGCCGTCGAAGACGGCCAGGTGCCGCCCGCCGGTGATCCGGGCCTGCTCCCGGATCAGTTCCACGGCCAGTTCGCACTTCGTGCGGAAGCCCACCTTCGGCCCGACGAACCCCGACCGGGCCGGCAGTTGCGACTTGCGGAAGTAGAGCCGTCCCGAGACCGGCAGGAACCAGGCGGGCCGACCGGGCTCATCGAGCAAGGCCCCGAGCACGACCCAGTTATGGGCCCGGACGGTGGCGGCCCGGTTGGGGCAGCGGGCGGTGTACTCGTGGAACGTGCAGGTTCCCCAGACGTGCTTGCCCGAGCGGTGGACCTTGGTGTCATCGACCGCCGGGGCGTGATAGCCGTGCCAGGTGCGGCCGGGGGCCTGCTCGACGAGCCGGGTCAGGCTGCGGGTGACGGCCCCGGCATCCCAGGCCCCGTACTCGGCGAAGCGTTCCATCGCCCGCCAGTCGGCCGGCCGGTCGAGGGCCAGGACCGACTGCGTGACGGTATGCTCCTCGACGTTGAGGGCCAGGCCGGTGACCCACTCGACGAAGCGGCGGTGTCCGGGCCGGTTGAAGGCCCAGGCGAAGCGGGCGAGCAGTGCTTGCCAGATCGACCAGAGCAGCGTAGCGTCGGTCATCGGGGCATCTCCTGGTGCGGGACCGGATGAGGTGGTGATCAACCCATCAAGGTCCGATCGGGAGATGCCCCGCTCAAGATGCAACAGGAGGCCGGTAGGAGTGCAGGTTTTCGGGGAAACTACTGATTAATGGCTCAAACGAAGAGGCGGATTTTATCCGATGACCCTATGCAGGAGCACGAGGTCATCCAGGCGATCCGCCTATGGGCTGGTCGGGTCCTCTGCGATGACGAGGGACTCGATCAGGGTCGAGCTATGGAAATCATCATTGAGCACGAGCACGAGATTACGGAGGTTATGAGGGAAGCGGTAAGGGACTGGCGTGCCGGTTGGCACGTCGCCGACGACAACGAGAACGAGGGTTGATTTTTTGCGACACAGAGTCGCATCCCGCCAATCCGTCGTATGATCTGTTAGCCGGGCATCAGCCCGGCAAAAAAATGCGTTCATCTGGGGTGATATACCTCACAACAGATTGCCCCTCGCAGCTTAAGGAGACCTATCCGATGTCCGACACGACGACCCGCACCCTCATCGCCAATACGTGTCGCATCGACGTACACCCCTTCGACTTCAAGTCCGTGGAGCAGGAACTCTATCTGCTTGACGACGGCAGCTACCTGGTCGAGATTAGGAGGCAACAGGGTCGCAGTCACATCGATCTCGACGAGGCACAAGCGACCGAATGGCTCCGTGACCAGATTTTCTCCTACCCCAACATCGATACAGCGTACCAGGGGTCGCTGCGGTGAATCGTCGATCACCTGCCCCCTGGCACCAGGATGGAGGAGCAGGTCGCACCGCTGGACGAGTACCCGCCCACGGAAACATACCGGGAACAGCACGAGGATTGGTCACTGAGTCCCAGGCGGGACTGGTCCGCCTTGGAGATCGACGACGACGAAGACCAACATAAGTTCGTGATGCCGATAGCGCATCGATACACCCTCACCCCGGAGACCATCGTCGAGATGGGGCACGATCTCAACATCCCCGGCGATCAGAATGAAGAAGCGAGAGAGGCATTCGCAAAGGGCACGGAGACGCATGTGGAATACGGCATATGGCACACCGAGCCCGAGGCAACCCACTACATGTACTTCCCCGGTTCCGGGCGAGGGGCGGCCTGCCAGGGGGGGATGTCAAATTGGACCGACTACGGCGGGCTCGACGACTTAAACGACCTCTGGCATAACGTCGATGAGGCAGACTGGGACTGACCCGGCGAAGTTGGCAAGCGACTACCGAGGGTCCCGAAACTCATGGAACAGGTCGTGACCACCGAGCCCAATTTGCACATCTATCTCCTGACCTGGAACCCCGAGAACTGGCCCTGGCACGACCTGAGGGACCAGGTGGCCCGAACAGCCGCCGGGCAACGGGTCGAGGACCGCTGGAGTTGCGGGAACACGAAGCGTATCTGTCCAGGTGACCGGCTCTTCCTGCTGCGGCAGGGGCCGACCCGAGGGGGATCATGGCGGCGGGTTGGGCTACTTCCACGACCTACTAAGCCCCTCACTACAGCGAGGAGCGACGGGCAGGCGGCGACACGGCCCTATACGTGGACGTTCGGTTCGAGCACATCCTCGACCCCGAGGCGGACGACATCCTGCTCGTGGAATCGCTCAAGGTCGGCCCGCTCGCCTCGGTCAACTGGTCCACCCCCGCCTCGGGCATCCAGGTCCGGGAGGGGTCCGAGGAACTGGAGCGGCTCTGGGGCGAGCACCTGCGATCCTGCCGCCCCGACCGGGGAAAAGCGGTTGCCACCGGATCATCCGCCCTGGAGGGCCAGCTTCGGGTCGCCGTGTCCCGACACCCGGCGAGGGAGCGGTGGCTCAGGGACGAGCCGTTCGATCCGAGCCCGTCCGGGGACGGGGCACGGTGATGGAGAGGGGAGGGCCTCGGACCTTCGGCGGGGGTCTCGTTACCGGGCGGGCGAGGGGTTGGCTTCCGGGAGCGGTCGGGAACGGCCGAGGTGCCGTCCCGCCTCCCGAAGGCACCCGGACGGGTCATGGCCGGGTTCCCGCCGGCACCTGCTGAGCCGCAACGGGCGGAGTGATCCGCTCGACCTGGCCGATGCCGATGCCTGCCGGCTTCCGCTCGCTGAACCGAGCTTCGCAGGCCGAGCAGCGGTAGATGTTGATGACGATGGGCTCGTCGGTGTCCACGCCCTCGGCCATCCAGTCGACCGCTTCGAGCGCCCGCTCCCCGCAACTGCGGCAGGGCCGGTATCCGTAGGAGGTCTTCGTCGATCTCTTCAGCGAGTCCAGCTTCTCTTGCCGCTCCCGTTCGACGTTCTCCGGGTTCTTCTCCTCCAGCCTGAGCCCGTCCTCGTACGTCCCGGATCGGCCCTCGGAGAACCACGCACCGCAGGCGGAGCACTGGTAATAGTTGATCGGGAGGGGGCTGACCTGCTCGGAATTATAGGATGCGAGCTGATGCTCGCCACATCGAGCGCAGGGCCTGGTCGAGCGGTCGGAGAGGAATCTGGGGCCACGCCCCGGCGAGCCACCTGACCCTCCCGGCGTCCCTGAGCCGTCGATCGCTCGCAACTCCTCCTCCGGCAGGAAGCTGCGATCCCACCTCATGCTTTTGTATGCGGGCTTGGTGTCAGGCTTGTCGGACCCACATTGGGAACATCGCTCGCCGCAACGGCGACAGGCGAAGTAGGTTACCCAGAACGGGTATCCCTCGTGCATGTAGCTGACGCATAGTTCCCACTCGCCGCATGTCGGGCACTGGTATCCGGCCGGGTCCCTGCCGATCCGCTTGCAGTAGACCCGGTACCCGAGGGTGCACCCGGACCAGATCAGCGCCATCACGCAGAGGAGGGCGACGAAGGAGGCAACGTAGAGGGCAACCAGGCCGATGATCCCGACGGTACCCTTGGCGACCACCAGGAGGAGATGCGGTTCCCGCACGACCACGTACGAGCAGGCAGAAGCAGAGAAGATCAAGCAGGCTTTCCAGAACAGCCGGGCGAACGAGGCGAGGAGTCGCTTCAGGAGTGACATGGCGGCGGTCCCCCGTTATATCCGTCCCGGAGGAGTCTAGGTCCGCCCCGTCGGTGCACGGGCAACTCGGCACGATAACGGACGGCTCCCGGCGACGATTGAGCGACTCGACCGCTCAATACGCCCCCGCCCCCGACCACCTCTTGCCGTGGAATTGTCGAACCTCGGCGATGCCGCTCGTGCCCTCCACGTCGAGGAATAGCCGGTCCTGATCCTGGAGGATGCGGCACGCCGGTCGCTCCCGGTAGACGTATTCCTTGACGTTGCCGACCTGCTCCCACTCGCTGCCGTCGTCCAGGCGATGGACCGCCCCCGGTGCATAGCCGAGGAACGTCCCGACGAGCCGTGAGTCGACCTCGACGATCATGATCCGACCCTCCTTGAGCCGGATCATGGGCGCACGACCACTGATTTTCAAACGTATAGTATTCGGGCGGAGGGAAGATCGGCTCGCAGCGGATGACGAGGCCGCTTCCTGGTGCGATCCTGGAGCGGTCTGGAGATGTCGCCGATCGCTGGATGAACCGGTAGCCGAAAGAGCGGGTCTGCTTATTGGAGCTTCTGTTCGAGAGGAGTGGAGCAAATGCCACGTAGCGTAACCCGAAGTGGGAAGCGGAACCGCCCGAAGACCACCTTCAAGGGCAAGCGGTATCTGTGCGCCGTCTGCCGAAAGAGGAGCCCGAAGCCGGTCAAGACGCCCGCCCCGTGGTACTGCCCGAGGTGCCTCGAAGCTCGGGAGGCTCGGCTCCAGGGGCGAATCGACTCCTCGGATGGGGAAACCGGGTTCGGGGGTAGCAACGCAGGCTGACCATCGTAAGCGATCGGGACAGGGACGGAGGGCCATCGTGTCGCAAGGCAGCCGAACCGAGGGGGGCGGACGACCGGAGGACAACCCTTTCGCCGCCCCGATGGCCGTCCACGGACGTACGCCCCATGGGCATGAACCCGGAGACGATGAGGCGGACCTCCGACGCCGTCTCCGGCGTGCGAGGACCCTCCGGCTCGGCGGGCTGATCGGGCTCCTCGGGGCGGTGCTCGTGCTCCTGTCGTTCGGCCTCGGCACCCTGTCGCAACTCGGGGGACCGGACTCGTTCGAGGCCCGAGGGATCGAGCCGTGGATGCGGCGCCGCTGGGTCGCCCGGATGTCGAGCGTCCTCTCCCTGGCGCTTGTCGCCGCCTGGGCGTCCTGGGGTCTGTTCCTCCTGCGGAGGTGGGCGAGGTGGCTGCTGACGTGCGTGGCGGCGCTGCCGATCCCGCTGGTCGCAGGGGGCTGGGTGCTGCTCGTGGGCGGCTTCGATCCCGTCCTCAGGGGTCGGATCGAAGCCGGAGGATTAGTCGCCCTGTCCGCCACGTCGGTGGTGTCCTGCGACCTCCTCTACGCCCTGTTGTGGTCGCCGAGGGCGAGGACTGTGTTTCTGCCCAAATCCGCAGGGAAGAGCGTCGTCAAGGACCGTGAGCGGGTCGGATGTTCGGCGATCGCAGGCGCTTCCGGAGTCGCCCTCGCCGTGCTCCTCTGGTTCTACGTGCTGCTGATGACCGTGCTCTCGACCCTGGTGGTGCTGGGGATGATCCGCTCGGCCTGATCCGACTGAGGCGTGAGGTTTGGCGGAGTGTGGTCATCCAGGGAGCCCCGCATTGCCCGGCCGAACCGGAACATACTTCGAGGGAAGTCCGGTGGACCTCCTCCCCGACGACAAATTGGAGCGCTCGGCGGTCGTCGCCAACTGCCGGATGAACCGGGAGCGGGACCTGCTCGGCACCAACGGCTACGGCCGGGAACTCGGTCTCGACCCGCTCGACTTCCTGCGGGAGCGGCTCGGGGCTGGACGCCCTGCCGCCTGGCTGGACCTCTGCTGCGGGACCGGCAGGGCGCTAATCCAGGCGGCCCGGCAGGTCCACGGCGAGGGGCTGGATGTCGAGATCGTCGGCGTGGACCTGGTCGGGATGTTCGACGAGCCCGATCCGAGATTGACCTGCCTCAGCCTGATCGAGGCGTCCCTGACTACCTGGCGTCCCGAGCGGTCCTTCGACCTGGTCACCAGCGTCCACGGGCTGCATTACGTCGGCAACAAGCTGGGGCTGATCGCCCGTGCCTGCTCCTGGCTGGTCGAGGACGGGCTGCTCGTCGCCAATCTGGACCTCACCAACCTGAAGCTCGGCGATGGCAGACCCGGCGGTCGGAAGATCGTCGCCGAGATGCGTCGGGCGGGACTGCAGTACGACCGCAAGCGTCGGCTGGTCGCTTGCCGGGGCATGCGGATGGTGGATTTGCCGTTCCGATACCTGGGAGCGGACGATCGAGCGGGACCGAATTACACCGGGCAGTCTGCCGTGGACTCGTGGTACGAGGCGGGCTGAAGCGACAGGACCGGTTGGTCCGAGAGGCTCCCATGGGCGTCGAGTACGTGCACTACCTGATCCCTGAGGACAACTCATTCAAGCCCGGCACGGAGGATCTCATCCGCCTGGTCGACGCCCTGCTCGAAGGAGGCTTCGTCGCCGAGTCGAGATCGGATGAATACGAGAAGAAGTCCGACGACGACTTCACCTACTACGAGCACACCAAGGGGACCGGCTGCCTGCTCCACTCCGGGACGGGAGAGTTTGGCCCGCTTCCCTGCCCCGTCTCCGAGCGGGACATCGCCCACCTCGGGGAGCGAGATTACAAGCTCATCTGGATGGTCGAGAGCCACGAGCGATCGGGGCTGAAGTACCCGCTCACGCCCGTCCCCGAGCTATTCGACCCCTACTACGACCTGGAACTCCGCATGGCGGGGGACTATGTCTACCATCACTCCGAGGGGATCGACCCGTTCCCGGACGTGGCATGTCCATGTGGGCGATCCCTTGAGTATTACGAGCCGGACGAGCCAGGGGAGTCCTGGAAGCCCCCGGTCTACTTCGACGCCCGCATCAGCCGTTCCTGCCCGGCGTGCGGGAGGCCCTTCCGACCCCAGGAGTTGGTCGCTCGGGTCCGGGACGGTCGCACGGGCGAGGTCGGCGAACGGGCGGGTGGGGCCACGTATCGTTTCGCCGTGGTGATCGACTGCGGCAAGGGCTCCCCCAGGGAGGGCTGGCCGATCCGGGCCACCGAGGAACTCCTTTGCACTCTGACACGAGCACTCGGACTGCGCTTCTACGAAGTCGGGGACTTCTACTAACGCTTCGCCTTCGACCGGGATTGGACCCGCCCGAGTCGATAACCGAGCCATTCTTGCGTCCCATCTCGGCCTCGATCATGGCGCTGGGATGATGAGTGTCGCCCCCTCGATCGAAGGGTCGCCCCTACCAGCCCTCGGGCCAGCCTCCCGGAGGCGGCTGTAACTGCGACCGGATGAACTCCAGGTACTTCGGGTCCTCGTCGACGAAGAGCTTCGACCCTTCGAGCAGGTACGCCCCAGCGAGCCAGTTGGCGGCCTCCCGCTCGTCGCCCGCCTCGAAGAGGCACTGGCCGAGGCGCAGCCGCAGGTATGGGTTGTCGACCGCCCCGCCGAAGGTCATCGCCGTCATCAGGGCGTCTCGGGCGGCGGCGTAGTCGCTCCGGAAGAAATGGGAGTTACCGTCCGCAGCCAGGATGTCCAGGGCGACCGGATGGTCCGTCCTGGGCTCGGGCAGTCGCTCCCAGGCAGCGTGGTAGCGGGCCAGCGCCCCCTCGGAACGGTCCTCTTCGAGAAGGTCGTCGCCCTCGCCGAGGAGGCGTCGAACTTCGGCATCCAGGTCGTCATGGTCTCCGGACATCGGTCATCCTCGGCGTGGGCACGGTCAGTCCGGAACGATCCGACCACTGGTGGGCAATGGGGTCAGCATCGCTCGCCCGTGCGGACGGGCCGTCGCAAGAGCCGCCTCAATCCATTCATCACGATGGTGAGCTAGGCCCGGCAGGGGCGACCATGTCCGCTGTTGCATGGCGACCTGCCCCTCACGACTTGCCGAGGATTGCATCGACCACCCAGCACCCACGGGCATGCTCGCCGGGTAATCGGCAATGGCCCTGGAGGTCGTCGTCGGCACATCCGGCGGCTGCGAGAGCATCTCCCAGGATCGGCATCAGGTCGAAGGCCCGCTCGTCGTAGATCGTTCCGGCGAGCGAGACCACGTCGGGCGTCAGCCAGGTCGGGTCGAGGGCGGGTGACCGGAAGGGGTTGCCGAAGATGCAGCGCATCAGTCGGGACTGCTCGTGTCGTTCCCTGTCCCCGTCCGCCATCCCGGCCGATGCGTGGACGGCGTGGACCGCAGTCGACGATGAGCAGAACTCCCGGTACAGCATCAGGGCGACGTAATGCGGATGGTCGCTGGGAGCCGCCCCGTCGATCCTGGCTTCCCAATCGTCCGGGGGGATCGCCCGCCGTACCTCGACCATGACCCTCCGGCGATCGGCCTCGGCGACGGTGCCCTCCGCCATTGCCTCGATCACCTCGATGCCCCGTCGCTGGCGGGGGTCGGGGAGCAGTTCGGCGAGCCGCCGGTAGCACGCAGCGGCGAAGAGCCGGAACTTCCGGTCGCTCGCCTTCCCCCGCAGCGTGTCGAGCATCCGGAACGGGTCCGTGCAGGAACGCCATTCGGCTTCGCTCCCGAGCAGCAACCGCCCCTGCCGCCTCGATCCTCTGGACATTCGCCCGTCCCAATCCTGTTACACGCCGCAACCCAGGCGACGAACGTCTCGTTGCCGCCGCCGGAGGGCCGCTCCGGCGTGTCCATCTAGGCCCCGTAGAGACCGAGCCGGGTCGACACTGCTTTCCTGCCGCAAGCGGGGACCGAGTATCAGCTTTGCACGCTCGCCGCCCGCTACGCCGAGTCCGGCGACGACACGTTCCGGGCGCTCCTGCACGAGATCGTCGAGCGGAAGCCGATCGCCGACCTCCCCTGGCTCGGGGAGGATCAGGTCATCCGACTCGACGGCGAGGAGGGGTTCCTCTTCGCAGCAAGGGTGCGGGGTGCCCGGCTCCTGGGCGGGGGCGACTGGGATTGGGACGACACGAGCCTCGTCGAGGATGCCGTCGAACGCCTCGGGTGGGATCGGGTCGAGGACCTGATGGGCAGACCGGGGGACGGGTCGATCGTCCGCTTCCGAGACGGCTGGGCGAGTCAGGAGGCGAAGAGGTCCGGGCACGATCGACGCCCGTCGCAACGGGAGCGGATGCGGTCGATCTCCGTCGGCGAGATCATCTCGGCCGCCGAGGCGGGAGACTCGGGCTACGGGCTCTTCCGTGGCTGGGGGATGCACGCCGACGAACAGGACCTGGAGGCGGTCCTCCGCCACCTCGGGGCGGCCCGGGAGCCCAGGGTCATCGCCAACCTCCTCAGGGTATTCACGAAGCGTGCACTCCCCCGGTTCGACGACCGCCTTATCGGGCTGGCCCGGCACGAGGTCGCCGAGGTGAGGCGCAGGGCGTACCTGGCCCTCCAGCAGGTCGAGCATCCCAGCGTCCGGGAGTTCGCCCTCGCCGGACTTGAGGGCGGCGTGCGGGACGGCTCGGTGCTCGGGCTGTTCGTCCGGAACTACCGGCGGGGCGACGAGCATCGGTTGCTGGAGGCGATCGAATTGTCGGGGGACGAGGACGAGCGTCACTGGCTGATGATGGAAGTCGTCGATGTCCTGGAGTCCAACCCGGAAGCCGACGGCTCCCGGCTCGGGGTCGTCGCCTATGCCGAGACCCCGTGCGGGAATTGCCGGGCCGACGCCGCCCGACTGCTGCTTCGACAGGGTGTCGTCCCCTCATGGCTGGCCGAGGAGTTGCGTCACGATGCGTGCGAAGAGTGCCGAGAGTTGGTCGATGGGACCGCCGGCTTGACTTGACGTGCCTCCGGGGCGAACGATCGACTCGCCTTGACCGGGTCCGTTCGGGGACGACGTTCGAAGTGGATGGAGAGGGAGCGATGGACGATGGGTCGGATCGGATGTCCATGCTCGGGGACGAGTTCATCGCCGAGGCACGCCGGCAACTCGACGCCAGCGCCGGGACCATCCGGCACTGCCTGGCCCAACTCGACGACGGCCAGGTCTGGTGGCGTCCTCGGGAGGGGATGAACAGCGTCGGCAACCTGCTGCTCCACCTGGCCGGCAACCTGGGGCAGCGGTTCGGCTCGGTCATCGGCGGCGAGCCCGACGACCGGGACCGACTCGGCGAGTTCACCGAGCGGGGGCCGATCCCGAAGGAGGACCTGATCCGGCGGTTCGAGGAGGCCGTCGGGCGTGCCGATGGGGTGCTGGCGGGGCTCTCCGCCGATCGGCTGGGCGAGACCCGACGCTACGGGCTGCTGGCCGGGGCGGTCGAGCGGCCGGTCCTGACGATCGTGCTCCAGACGCTGACGCACCTCGGAGGGCACACGCAGGAGATTGTGCAACTGACCCGCCAGCAGTTGGGCGAGCGGTACGCCTACATGCAGCCTGCGGGCGTCCCCCCTCGGCCGGACCCGAAGTCTTGAACCGATTGGCTCTCGGATCGGGAGGCGGATCGTGATGGCGACGGTGACCGGCATCCGGGGCTCGGCGTTCCTGATCGCCGCCTTCCGGGTCGGCGAGGGCAAGTCCGCTGAGCCGCTCTATTACGACGACGTGGCCCGCATGTACCTCGGCCGGGACGTGCTGATCCGGGCCGAGGAGGTCGCCCGCCCCTCCCCGTTCGTCGAGGAGATGGTCCGGCTGCGGACGAGACACTTCGACGACGCCCTGGCGAGCGTCGTCTCGCAGGGGTACCGACAGATCCTGGTCCTCGACTCGGCCTGGACGCCCGCCCGATCCGTCTCAGGCGGGCGGGCGTCTGGTCCTTTGAGGTATACGACCCGGCGACCTAGTGTCCCGAGTCGGAAGTCCGTTTACAAACCCGCTTGATGCGGTTGGGGATCAGGTCGGCGTCTGCGGCCCACACGAACGGCTTGGGGTCCGCGTTGTGGTGCTCCAGGTACCCTCGGATCGCCGCCTCCAACGCCGCCACGCTGCGGAACACGCCGCGTCGGATCCGCGTCTCGGTGATCTCCGCGAAGAACCGCCCGACCGGGTTCAGCCAAGAGCTGCGGGTCGGAGTGAAGTGCGGGTGGTACTCAGGGGGCCGCAGGAACCATCGCTCCACCGCCGGCGTCTCGTGGGTCGCGTAGTGGTCCAGCACCAGGTGGACCTCCACGCCCGGCTCGCGCGGGACGCGGGCGTGGACCTCGTCCAGGAACCGCAGGAACCCCTTCGCGCGGTGCCTCCGGTGGCACCGACCGATCACCTCGCCGGTAGCCACGTTCGGGGCCGCGAACAGCGATGTGGTCCCGTTGCGGACGTAGTCGTGGGTAGGCCGCCCGGCCTGCCCCGGCGTCATCGGCAGCAGCGGCTGGGTCCGGCCCAGGGCCTGGACCTGGCTCTTCTCGTCGACGCACAGGGCGATCGCCCGCTCCGGCGGGCTCATGTACAGCCCGACGACGTCGCGGACCTTCGCGACGAAGAACGGGTCGGTCGAGAGCTTGGAGGTCTCGCGGAGGTGCGGCTTCAGCCCGAACGAGCGCCAGATCCGCCCGACGGCCGTCTGGGACATGCCGGCGGCCTCGGCCATGCCGCGGGTACTCCAGTGCGTGGCCGACTCGGGCTTGGTCTCCAGCGTCCCGGTGACGACCCGCTCGACGTCGGCGTCGGCGATCGTGCGCGGCGCGCCGGGGCGGGGCTCGTCGGCCAGCCCCTCCAGGCGTCGCTCGACGAACCGCCGCCGCCGGGTGCCAACGGTGGCCGAGCAGACGCGGGGCCTGGCGGCGACCGCCTCGTTCTCCAGCCCCTCGGCGCAGGCCGGGACGATGCGGGCGCGGGTGGCGCGCCGCAGGGTGCTCTCGGGGCGGCTCGCCCAGGTCGTCAACGTCTGCCGCTCGTCGTCGCTCAGGACCAGCTCGGCCAGCGGTCGCGCCATGTTGGGGTCTCCTTTGGGGAGACTCTACCGGGCGAACGGCGAGGGCGCAAGGTTATTCAACGGATTTCCGACTCAGGACACTACGGGGACGTTGGACCGCTGACACCGCCCTTTGGAGCGAGAACTTGATCCTTCGTGGTTCACCCAACCTCGGACGAGGAATGTATCCTTGAACAGACGCCGTAAGCGCCGCCCCAGGCCACGAACCGGGGTCTACTTCTGGGTACCCAAGCATTTCAACAACCAGGTCGCTTGGCGTCTGCTGACGTGCTTCGATCTGGGCCACAACCCCCGAGCCGGCTACATCGAGACCTGGCCAGTGGTCGTCGACCGGATCGCCGAAGCGTGGGCATGGGAGTCCGGGGCGCTCCAACGCTATCTGGAGGGCTGAGAGGCGTCGCTATCGAGAGGTCGAGTGGACAGGTCAGGTGAGCGAGGGCGCTGTGTCATTCGCCACGGAGGTGACTCTCCAGACCCTTTCTGGCGCTGCATGGTGATCGACCGTTTCGGCCTGGAGGGACGCTTCGTCGATTATCGATGCGACGATCAATTGCAGTGACTAGATCCAGATGCTCGACGACTGGAGGTCGTCCTCGGTGTCGATCTCGGCAGTGAGCCGGCCCTCTGACTCGATGCCCCCTCAAGGTGGATTGATCGGGCGTAGGGGGATGAGCTAACGGCAATTTTTCTTACATATAATGTTGTAGGAGAAATTTCCGTTACGCTCTCCCTGTAAGTCCAAGTGACGATGCCTCGCCTCGGATGTCTGGAGCCATCGTCGTTCCATCGTCCCCCCAACCACCCTTCCGGTAAGCTGCCACGAGGGGGGCAGACCCGAGAGCGGTGATCTGGGTATGACCTGACACCCAAGGACTGTCCGGGCCGGGTCGAATACATGCCGTGGGCCGTCGTCCCGAGGGTTCGACGACCGAACCGATCCCCTTCCGTGCGTGTCTGATGTTGCCCGTCTTTGTCATCTCCAGGAGGCTGCCGCCATGACCACGCTGCCCGAGGTCCGCATCGGCGAACCGATCCGCCAGCAAGCTTTGTCCGTCTTCCCGCTCTACTCCGAACCGGGCTCGACCGTGGAATACCTTCTTGCCGACGAGGCGATCGGCTCCGGCTCGGTCGCCGTCGAGGAGGTCGACGAGGGCGGCTCCGTGCCCGACCTCCTGGTCCGGAACACGAGCGAGTCACGGGTGCTTTTCCTGGAAGGCGAGGAACTGTGGGGGGCGAAGCAAAACCGGGTCCTGAACACCTCGGTCCTGATTGCCGCCCACGGAACGACCAAGATACCCGTCAGTTGCGTCGAGCAGGGTCGCTGGCGATACCTCTCCCGCCAATTCTCCCATTCTGGAAGCCACTCGTCGTCCAAGCTTCGGGCGATGCTGAAGGCATCCGTTGCCCGATCGGTCAAGGCGGAACGTGGTCACAGGTCCGACCAGGGCGGAGTCTGGCGGGAGGTCAGCCGGCAGAGCGCCTCCCTGGGCACGTCTTCCGAGACGGGGGCGATGGCCGACACTTACGAGCACTACCGGGAGCGGCTGGAGGAGTTCCGGCAGGGGCTCAAGTATGTCGAGGGTGCGACTGGTCTGGCCGTCGCAGTGGGTCAACAGATCGTCTCCATCGACCTCTTCGACCGCCCGGAAACCTGCCGCAAGGTCTGGGACCGTCTGCTGAGCGGCATGGTGATGGACGCCCTGGAGGCGGAGCAGCCGGAGAAGTGCGCCGAGGTCGCCGACGTGGAGGCGCTGCTGGGACGGCTTCGTGGCTCGTCCTGGGAGCCGTCCCCGGCCGTGGGCGAGGGCCGGGAGTATCGTTCCGAGGTCGACGAGCGGACGCACGGCTCGACGCTGGTCTGCGACGGCTCGGTGTTGCACGGCAGCGTCGTCGTGGCGTCCTGAGTGTGATGGGCGGGGGGCGATCCTGACGGTCGATCCAGCCTCCCGCCCTGCCTTCCCGCCCGAGCCGATGAGCCTTCAATACCGGTCGGGCGGGACCGACTCGCCACCGGCTGGCGTGCCCAGGGACCGGAGGACCGCCGGGTCCACCGTCTCCTTGATGAACCGCACCGAGCCATCCCCGAGCACGAAGTTCGCACCGCCCGGAAAGAGGCTACCGAACCCCTTTGGCGACCGGTTGATCCCGAGCGCCGTGTCCCGCCAGTTGGTTGGGCTGCCCCACGGCTCGAAGCCGTCCCCCACCTCGCCCGCCATGATCTTGTTCGCCAGCCCGTCGGTCACGATGGCGTTGGTCCGGGGCACGTCCCCGCCGAGCATGTGGGCGTTGCCGGCGTAGTGGCCGAGGGCATAGCCCTCCTCATCCTTGCGGTGCTCGTGGAGGGCGGGGTTCTGATACTCCGATACGTCGGCCCGGAAGACTTCCCGGTGTAGTGGGTGGTCCCAGGGCAGGTCGAAGTCGATCCGGTCGTGGAGGTCCTGGCGCTGGACGAACGGCAGCATCCTCGACATCCAGCCGTGGTGCGGGCGACCGATCGCATCGAACGTCCCGCCGGGCGGGTAGGTGCCGTGGGCGGACTCGTAGTTGGCCAGGCCGAGGGCGATCTGCTTGAGGTTGTTGGTCGACTGCGCCCGCCACATGGCGCTCGGGCTGCCGAACTGGACGACGGGCCGCCCCGATGTCAGCAGCCAGCCGACCTGGTGGACGACCCCGGTCGCCGAGATGCCGGCGACGAACATCAGCACGACGATGACCGCCATCGAGGCGGTCCAGCGGGGCTTCCAGCGTCCGCCCGTCGCTTCGCCCTCGTCGCCCTCCGCCCGGACCTGCCCGTACAGCCATCCGAGGAAGGCGTGAGAGCCGACCACGAGCAGGGCCAGGCACAACACCCCGGTGGTGACCCCGACCCAGTCGACCGTCACCTGTGGGAGGACTCGTCCCAGGTAGAATACCCAGCCGAGGACGAGAGCGACGGCGAAGTCGAACGGCAGGAAGAACCCGGCGGAGATGAGGAAGAGCAGCACGAAGAGCGTCAGGAGGGTCCCGATGACGTACCGGCTCATTGGGCCAGCCCCCCGGCGAGGCCGGCGGCGATCTCCTCGGGGCTCATGGAGACGATCCGCCCGTCGGCCCGCAGCACGAGCCGCTCGCCGTCGAAGAGGCCCGGCTCGTAGGCGACGATCGAGCGGCCCTCGTCGGCGGCCTCCCCCGGCACGTAGAGGTACCTCATGCCCGAGGGGTCGGGCACCCGCCACGCCTCCTCGGGGATCGCCTCGGGGTCGTCCTCGGGGGGGAACCGCCCCTCGTGGCTGCGGGCGTAGGTCCAGAGGGCGATGCGGAGCCGGTCGAGGGCCTGCCGGCGCCCCGCTAGGTCTACGTCTGGGCTCGCTGGCGGCTGGTCACCGGCGATCGTGTAGGTGTAGCCGTCCTTCTCCCAAGCTCCTGGGGTCATCAGTTCCCTGGCACCGGAGATCATCGTCAGGATCAGGACGAAGAGGAGCCCCCAGAGCGTGACGACGCCGAGGGCCTTGCCGAAGGTCAGCCGGGGGAGCCGGGGGAAGTCCCGCCCCAGGGAGTTCCAGACCCGCTGGACGACCCAGGCGCAGAGGAGGACGCCGAGCAGGAAGAACGAGATCGTCTGGACCCGCATCCTCGCCAGGTCGGTGAGCGTGACCGAGGGCATGCCAGCCCAGGCGTGATCCGCCCCGGCGAGCACGACGAGGGCGGCGATCGGGAGGCTCGGGGCTCGATGCGTCATCGCCATGCTCGTCGACGGAGGGCGAGTCGGTCTCGATCGATGGGGAGTCCGGCGTGGTGGCCGGTCCTCGACGATTGTCGGATGGTCTGCGGGTCGATGCAAGCGCCGGGCACGTCCCGCCCGACGGTGCTTCCGGAGCGGCGACAGTACCCGCACCGGGACATCGCCCCGGTCATCCGGACGCTGACCGACGCCTACGGGCCGGATCGGCTGATCTACGGCGGCGGCTACAGGGCCGAGGCCACCGGCGAGTCGTATCGGGCATACCGGGGGCGGCTGCTGTCGTACCTGGGACACCTGACCGCCGAGGAGCAGGCGAAGGTGCTGGGCGGGAATGCGGCGAGGCTGTTCGGGTTCCCGGAGACCCTGGGCTGACCACAACGAACGGGACGGGCGATGCAAAAAGAAAAAGAGATAAGAATTTCGTTCATCCCACCTATATACGGCGATGGACGAGGATCATTGGCGGCTCATCGAGGGGTTTCCGGCCTACGGTGTCTCAAGGGACGGAGAGGTGCAGTCTCGCTAGAGCCGGGGTTACTGCCCGGCCTTCCTGACCGACGGCTGGAGGTCGCTGAAGCCGGTACGGAGGCAGTGGGGCCATCTTTCCGTCTCCATCTCGAACGGCGAACGAAGGGTGTTCCGCATGGTACACCACCTCGTACTGGAGGCGTTCGTCTGTCCCAGGCCGCCCGACAGGGTGTGCTGCCACAACGACGGCAACGCCTCGAACAATCGCATTGAAAATCTCCGATGGGATACGCACCTGTCCAACACCCTGGACAAGGCCAAGCACGGGACACAGCCTCGGGGCGAGGCCATGAGCACGGCCAAACTCAAGGAATGGCAAGTGTTGGAGATCAGGCGGCTGCATTCGGAGGGCGTGTCCGTCCCCCGGCTGGCGAAGGAATACGGCGTTCGGCCGGGCACGATCCGAAAGGTCGTCAAGCGTCAGTCCTGGACGCACTTGCCTTAATCTCGTGGAGGATTGGGAACCGCTCGTCGAGATCGCATCGTGGCCCTTCGACGAGCGCCCTACGCCGACGACAGGTAAGCCGGCGGGACGGCATCGGTCAGCCAGACACCGTTGGCCGAGAGGAAGAACCGATGCCCCTCACGGCGCATCCGTCCGGCATCGACCGAAAGGATGAGCGGCTTGCCACGCCTCGCCCCGACCCGTCGGGCGGTCTCCACGTCGCTCGACAGGTGGACGTGGTGCCGCCTCCCCCGGACCAGCCCCTCCTCCCAGATTGCCGCCAGGAACCCCTCGACCGTGCCGTGATAGAGCACCTCGGGCGGCTCCCGCCCCTCCAGGTGCAGGTCGACCTCGACGCTGTGGCCCTGGTTGGCCCGGATCAACACGTTCGTCTCGTCGAACGAGAACCGCCGCTTGTCGTTGGTCTCGACGCACTCGACCAGTTCGTCATAGCTGAAGGGAAAGCCCTGTCGTTCGGCGGCGTCGAGCAGGTCGTCCACCGGCACCCAGCCGCCCGGCCGGAGCGTCAGGCCCAGTTCTTCCGGTGCGTGGCGGAGGTACTTCGCCAGGTACTTGCTGACCCGGACGAACCGCTTCTCCATGGCTCGAACCCCCCGCTCCCGAGGATCACCGACGCTCCTCAGCAATAGAAACGGAAGAGCCCCAGGAGGTTCGGCAATCGGTGGCTCTCACCATCACCCGATCACTCCGGTGAGGATGCCGGTGCCGACCGATCGTGCAAGGCGTAGATCAGCACGGCGGCGACCAGACACCCGACGAGGTTCGACACCAGGTCCCAGCCCGTGTTCACGTAGCCGCCGACGTTGGTCTCGGCCAGCACCCTCGTGGCGTCGAACTCGACGACCTCGTTGGCCGCACCGAACCCCGTCCCGGCGGCGACGCAGAGCGTCAGCAGCCCGAGCGTCGGGCGGGCGGTGACGCCCAGGCGATCGAACGCCCGCTGCAAGCCCTGCCAGCAGACCCAGGTCAGCAGCCCGAAGCCGTAGGCGTGGACGGCCTGGTCGAACTTCAGCAGCCCCGGCACGAGCCAGAGGTTGTAGAGGACGTGGGAGTCGCCCCTGACGGGCCAGGACTCGGGCACGGGCATCAGCCCGCCCGCCATGTGGACGAGGCCCCAGAGCGACAATCCCCCCAGGGAAGCGATGCGGAGGCCGATCCGAAGGTGCACCAGTGCCACAACGACGACGAGCACGGCCATGACGGCGAGGTACAAAAGGAACTCGCCGCTGCCGCCCGTCAGCGAGGCGACCAGCGCCACGGCCAAGTACGTGAGGGTGACGCCGAGGACCGCCCACACGGCACGGGATAGGCGGGGTGCCGCAAGGCCCGTCTCGGCCCCACCCTCCGGATCAGGTCCCGGCATCGGCTGGCTCGCCTGCGGGCTTCGTCGCCGGATCGGCCTGGGCTGAGGACGGCTTCGGCCTAGCCTTTGGCCGGGGCGGGTCGGCCCGCCGGACGGCGCACTGGGGGTGGATGTCCCCCCGAGAGTACACGGCCTGGTTGCAGACCGGGCAGCGGACCCTGGTCGAGGGCACAGGGGGCGGGGAGTGATAATATCTCGTTGTCATCGGCTCCTCCTGGGATGAGTCGGGAGGGACTCATGCCGGTGTCCCGGCGGGGCTGCCCGGACGAGCAACCCCCACCGGGGGGAGGGAAGGGCCACCGGGGTGACCCTCAGTGTGAAGCGATCGGGCGGGCGATCAATTCCGGCCGCCGCCGCCGCCGCCGCTGTAACCGCCACCGCCGCCGCTTCGGCCGCCGCCGTAGCCGCCGCCGCCCGAGCGGGCCTCACGGGGCTTGGCCTCGTTGACGGTCAGGTTCCGGCCGTCGTGCTCACGGCCGTTGAGCGCCTGGATGGCGTCCTGGGCCTCGGACTCCGAGCCCATCTCCACGAAGCCGAAGCCCTTGGAGCGGTTCGTGTCCCGGTCGACGATGACCTGGGCGCTCTGCACCGACCCGAACGGCGAGAACATCGCCTCCAGGTCGGACTCGTTGACGTTGTAGGTGAGGTTGCCGACATACAGCTTCTTGGACACGATCGGGCTCCGAGCCGGAGATGCGACGACCCGCAGGGTGCGTTCCGGGTCGGGGGAACGTGGCTCAGGGTGAGCCCTTGGGCCGGGACGGCGAGGGAGGGGGCGGAGACCGGATCGGGGAGAACCAGCAATCGCTTCTCGATCGTCAAACCAAACCGGGTGAAGTATAACGAACAATTGAACAAATAGATAGTGGCAATCCGTGGGATTGTCGTCGATCGCCGCCCGTCCCCCGGTGGACCGGCACGGCGATGCCGCCGCAGGCCACTTGCCTTCGGATCGATCCCGGCCGATCCTCAGATCGAGGGGCGATCGGCCTTACCCCGGAGGCCCCTCCGGGACCCGCCTCCCTCCTGACCCGAACGGAGCAGATGCCATGGGCGACAAGGCACCCAAAGACAAGGCGAAGCAAAAGAAGATCGCCGACAAGAAGTCCACCGCCTCCAAGGCTGCCCCGGCCCAGGAGAAGCCATCGAAGAAGTGAGCCGACGCCGGACGGCGGACGATCGTCGACCTGGCGTCCGACGACGCCGGATGGGCGGTGCCGCTCGCTGACCATCCGGCGTCGTCGGACGCCGCTCGGGGGAGAGCACGAGCGTCATCGATACGGGTGCACCGCATGGACATCGCCGCCGAGTTCCTCGCCGCCATCATCAACACCTTCGAGGCCAACAAGCGCCTGGCGGATCGGGCCGTCGAGCAGGTGCCCGACGACATGCTCCACGTCCCGCCGGACGAGCACACCAACTCGATCGCAGTCATCATGCGGCACGTCTCGGGAAACCTGGCCTCCCGCTGGACCGACTTCCTGGCCACCGACGGCGAGAAGCCCTGGCGCAACCGGGACGGCGAGTTCGAGGACGCCCCCGCCAGCCGGGCGGAACTCCTGGAGACCTGGGAGCGGGGCTGGGCCTGCCTGTTCGAGACGCTCCGGAGCCTCGGCCCGGACGACCTGGAGGTGACCGTCACGATCCGGGGCGAGCCGCATTCAGTGCCGCTGGCGCTGAGTCGCTCCCTGGGCCACACGTGCTACCACGTCGGCCAGATCGTCCAGGTCGCCCGCATCCACGCCGGGGAGGCGTGGGAGACCCTGACGATCCCCAGGGGGGGATCGGCGCAGTACAACGAGGCCAACTGGGGGCAGCCGGGCAGGTCGCACTCGTAGGCCAGGCCGAGCGGGGCGGTCATGCCGGACTCGATCGGTGATCGCCCCGGAACTGCGGCAAGCGAGGGCCGCATCGGGCGACGGCGTTATCTCCGGGGCGTCCGGGTCGGAGACTGCACGTCGGGTGGCAATCGAACGAGTGGTGTCGAGCCGACGAGAGGAGCGCAGCCATGGCCCGCAGAACGGTTGGCATCCTGGTGTTCCCGGACGTGGAGGTCCTCGACTTCTGCGGCCCGTTCGAGGTCTTCTCCGTCACCCGCCTGGACGAGGGACGAAGGCGGGACGAGCCCTCGCCCTACGAGGTCGCTTTGGTCGCCGGGTCGACCGACCTGGTGGTCGCCACGGGCGGCCTGAAGGTCGTGCCCGACTTCGCCCTGGACGACTGCCCGGCCCTCGACGTGCTCGTCGTGCCCGGCGGCTGGGGCGTCCGCCCGCTCATGAACGACAAGCGGCTGCTCTCCTGGATCGGCGAGCGGGCCGGGGGCGTCGAGACGCTCGCCTCGGTCTGCACCTGCTCGATGCTGCTCGGCCAGGCGGGGCTTCTCGACGGCAGGCGGGCCACGACGCACTGGATGGCCCTGGACTGGATGCGGTCCTCGTTCCCGGCGGCCACCGTCCTGGGCGACCTGCACGTGGTCGAGGACGGCGGCGTGGTCACCTCGGCCGGAATCTCGGCGGGCATCGACATGGCGCTTCGGGTCGTCGGCCGGCACCACGGCGAGGCGTTGGCCCGAGCGACCGCCCGGTTCATGGAGTACCCGTTCCCCGAGGACAACCGGAGGCGGGTCTGAGCCCGGAATCGGATCGGAGAGGGTCCGCCTGACACCCCGCCCCCGCCTCAGGACGGCGACGGGTGCTCGATCGGCACGGGTGACGATGCTCCCCGACGGATGGTGACCCAGAGGCTCCGGCCGAGCAGCCAGAAGCCCAGCGGCATCGTCGCCACGTAGAGCGCAATGTTGGTCGGCGGATGCCAGCCCAGCAGCCGGAACGGCGCATAGACGGCGACGGCTGCGGCCGGGATCAGGGACAGGGCGATCACGTTCCTGGGTCGGACCTCGCCAAGGAGCCCGTCGAGCAGGTCGGGGTTCTTCTCCTCGGCGGCGTTGCGTCTCAGCCCCGCCAGGCAGGCGAGCAGCAGCGGGGGCAGGATCAGCGCCGCTTCGGGTCGGGTCGGCACCTGGACCCCGAGGAAGACCAGCAGCACCAGCGCCGAGAGGACCGCCGGGGCGACCCGGCCCGGACGGAACCAGTCGGGGCGTGCCATCCCCAGGACCCACCACGACAGCAGGTAGGGTGCCGAGCAGGCCGCCGCATGACCGGCGAAGGCGAGGACCGGCGCATCGGCACCCGCCCCCAACTCGGCAGGCCACCACACCGCCCAGAGTCCCCAGCCGACTCCGAAGGCGAGCGACAGCCACACGGTCCTGGTCGGTCTCGGCTCGGCCAGCGTCCGACCGATCAGGTGCCAGGCGACCCCGACGCCCAGAAGGGCGTGCCAGGCCAGCCCCGTCCAGGAGACCGACAGGGGGAACGGGTTGGTCGGGTCGCCGTAGAGCGTGTTGACGACCACCCCCTCGGCCAGCCAGCCGAACGCCGCCCCGCAGAGGAACAGCGGGGCGAAGGAGGCGACCCGGAAACGCCGCACCAGGATCAGGAAGACGTAGGCCAGCAGGCTGTAGACGAGCCAGGTGACGACCATGCCGCCGAGGTCGTCGCCCAGTCGCCAGAAGGACCAGAAGACCCGCTCGGAGGCGAAGAAGAGGATGGAGCCGTGGGCGAGGACGACGGCCACCTGGCGTAGCTGGGCTCGCATCACGACGGTTCCTCGGTTGAGCCGGTACCCACGGTCCTTGGGGGCTCGGCACTTCGTGGGCCAGCGTCGGGTCGGGGGTCTCGCCCGTGCTGTTCCCGGACGATGGGCAAGTCGGAAATCCCGGCGACTCCGTGTCCGCCTGTCCGCACCGGATTACCCCCGCCCCACGGACTCGGTTTCGGCGGCAGGCCCGACAGTCGTTGAGAATCGCCCAGGGCGGATTTCCCGGCTCGTCCCCGCAGGCGAACCTACCTGCCCCTCGTGTACCGGCCCATCAACTGCCCCTGCGCCAGGACGTGCCCCAGCATGGCACGCTCCACCTGCTGCCGGGTCGCCCCGGGCTCCAGGCCCGTCGTCGAGTCGAGGGCGAAGAGCTGGAAGAGATAGCGATGGGTGCCTGAGGGCGGGCAGGGTCCGCCGTAGCCGGGCTTGCGGAAGTCGTTCTTCCCCTGCCTCGCTTCGTGCTTGCCCCCGCCCGAACCCACCCGGATCGTCTGGTCGGTCGGCAGGCCCTCGGGCAGCCTGGTGACTTCGGGCGGCAGGTCGTACAGGACCCAGTGGGTGAAAGTCCCCCTGGGCGCATCCGGGTCGTCGCAGATCAGCACGAGCGATCGGGCCTGATCCGGGACGCCGGACCAGGACAGCGGCGGAGAGATGTCCTCGCCGTCGCAGGTGTAGTTCCGGGGGATGTCAGCGCCTTCCTCGAAGGCGGGGCTCGTCAACGGGATCGTCATGGGAGCCTCCTCTCCGGGCGTCGAGACCCCGGCATCGCCCCCGTCGCCGCAAGAAGACAGCGCCAGGGCGATGCCGATCAGTCCGAGGCGAGTCGTCCTCATGATCCGTACCCCGAGGATGGGATGGGAGGGACGTGACGGTAGGCGGCGGAATCGATGGCGATCGGGTCGTCAGAACTCGTACCCCATGTCCGTCCAGTAGTGCCAGTCCTCGACCGACTGCCGGGTCTCCTCGTCGCCGTCGATGACCTCCAGTTGGGACAGCGGCACGGCGAGGGTCCGATCCCCCTCCCAGCGGATCGAGGCGAACATCTCCCGGCGGCACTCGTCCTCCGGCGACATGCCCACGACCTCGACCTCGTCCCCGACCCGGAGCGGCGAGACGGCACGCTCCCGGACGCAACGGGTTCGGAAGGGCGTGTGAAGCTGTTCGTCGAGGTAGCAGTACCAGCCCATCGCCCGCTCGTCCTCGCCGTAGGCGTCGACGACGACCTCCATCGTGATGCGATCTTCACGGGCCTCGTCCCGCTCGGGCTTGCCACTGGGTTTCTTGCGAGCTTTTGCCATGAATCATCCTCCGCTCGATCCGAGGTTCATGACCGCAAGACCAGCGACGTGATCGCCGCCCGGCAATGTTTGCCACCCTTGTCCGGCTTGATCGCCAGCCGCAGGTGCGTGACGCCCTCGACCTCGACGGCCCAGTCCACCCGCCCGAAGGTCGAGCCGGACGGGCTGAAGTTGTACTCCTGCCGGAAGAGTTCCCGGTAGGTCTGTCCCCCGTCGGTGGAGGCGGCAAGCTGGAGTTCCTGCGTCCGAGCGACCTCCGTCTCCTCGACCTCCAGGGCGACCCGCCGGATCGCCTGCGGGGCGTCGAAGGCGAGGATCACGGCCTGCTCGCCGGGCTCGCCCGCAATCCAGCGGCTCCCGCCCGGTCCCCGACTGCCGTCGAAGGCGTGGTCGATCGGATGCTCGGGGTCCTCGGAGGTCACGAGGACGGTCGCCACGGCGGCGATGTCGATCTCGCCCCCCGTGGTCGTCGGTGGTTCCTTCTGCCCGCCGATGATCTGCTTGCGGAGCATGGCCACTCCCCCTTTTGTGGGCGACTCAGGCACGTGATGCGGGGCGTGCGGCAGCCCGGCGCTCGTGGGCGACCAGCCGGACGCCGCCCCTCGGTCGCAGGGTCACCGAGGGGATGAGCGTCAGCGGCTCGTCCGATGCCGGCGAGAGCCGGTACCGCCGGACGACCGTCGCCAGCACCAGCACCGCCTCCAGCATGGCGAAGTGCTGCCCGATGCAGATGCGAGGTCCGTCGCCGAACGGGAAGTAGGCGCCTCGGGACAGCCGACGCTCCAGTTCGCCGTCCCACCGCTCCGGCCGGAAATCCTCAGGCTCGTCGAACCACCTCGGGTCCCGGTGCACGACCCACTGCGCCATGAGCAGTTGCGTCCCGGCGGCGACGTGATGACCGCCGAACTCGCAGTCCGCCAGCGCCTCCCGGCCGATCATCCAGGCGGGCGGGTAGAGCCGCATCGCCTCCCGGACGACCCACCCGGTGTACCGCAACTCGGGCACGTCCCCGGTCGTCGCCGGGCGGTCGCCGAGCACCTCGTCGACCTCGGCCGCCAGCCGCTCCTGGGCGTCGGGATGACCGGCGAGCAGGACCAGGGCGTAGGTCAGGGCGAGGGCGGTCGTCTCGTGCCCGGCGAGGAAGAGGGTCACCGCCTCGTCCCGCAACTGCCGGTCGGTCATGCCGACGCCCTCGTCGTCCTGGGCGGCCAGCAGCCTGCCGAGCAGGTCGCCCGAGTCGTGCCCGCTGCGCCGTCGCCGCTCGATGATGCCGTAGAGGACCTCGTCGACCCGGCGCACCGCCCGGCGGAACCGGACGGTCGAGGGCAGCGGCAGGTAGCCCCGCAGCGGGAAGATGCTCAGGGGGCTCATGAAGTAGGTCGTCAGCACGTCGAGCGCCTCGGAGACCGCCTTTGCCTCGCCCTCCACGTCGGCGGCGAAGAGGGTCTCGGCGACGATCGCCAGCGCCAAAGTCGACATCTCGGCGTGGATGTCCCGCCCCCGGCCGTCCTCCCAGGCCGTCAGCATCCGCTCGGTGTGCCCGACCATGACCCCGGCGTATCGTTCGACCTGGCGGTGCGAGAATGCCGGCTGGACGAGCTTGCGTTGCCGCCTCCAGAAGTCGCCTTCGCTGGTCAGCAGCCCGTACCCGACCAGCGGGACGAGCCGCTGTGTGAGGCGGTCCTTCTTGTAGTCCTGGTGGCGTCTGCGGAGCACCGCCTCGATGTCGTCGGGGTGGCCGAGCAGGCAGCAGTCCAGGCCGGCGAGGCGTAACCGGGCCACGTCGCCGTGCTCATGGGCGACCCCGGCGAGGAAGCCCAGCGGGTCTCGCATGTACTGGAGGGTGTTGCCGACCAGCGGGCTGCCTCTGGGACCGGGCGTCTTCTTCGGGCGGACCATCACGGGACTCGGCGGGGTGTCCGGGGGCGTTGATGCGTGGGAGGCTCGACCGTCCAGGATGATCGATGAGGGGGGCGGATGGCTACTCCTCCCGGCCTCGTGGGTGCAAGCGGCGGTCCAGCAGCCGTCCCCAGCGGTCGTCGTAGGGGTGGACCTCCTCGACTTGTTCACCGCCCCGGACCACGGGGCGACCCTCGTTCGCCCACTGGAAGATCGAGCCTTCGAGGTTGGCAACCTCCTCGAACCCGGCCTCCCGGAGCCGACGTGCCATGACCGAGGAGCGGTAGCCGACCGAGCAGTAGGCGACGATCGGGCGGTCCTCCGTGACGGAAGCCAGGAGTTCTTCGATCCCTGCATCCGGGGGGACGTGGATCGCTCCGGGCAGGTGGCTGACGGCATACTCATCCTCGGCTCGAACGTCCAGCAGCAGCGGGGATTGCCGTTCGGGATCGTCCAGCCACCCCTCCAGTTGCTCCGTGGTCACCCGACGCACGTCGGGGAACTGGAGGCGGATCAGCCGCTTCACCGTCGCCCAGCCTGGCGAGCGCCCGAAGACGAACGCAGCCCCAACGCCGACGGCAGCCGAGAGGGCACCGACCAGCGAGAGCCCAGGCCGATGGCGGGTGATCCTGCGGGCGAGCCGGGATGGCCTCGATGATCGGGTCATCGGTCATGATCCTGGTCGGATCAGGAGTCGAGAGCGGCAGCTTCGAGGCGAGCGGCCGATCACTCGGTCGTGCCGGCGATGGCCCTGCGGATCGCCTACTCGACACCCATCGGGCGGATCGGGAACACGTCCAGCGCCGCCCGATCCCGGACCACCATCGGGTTCTTGAGGCCCTCGATCAGGTGTCGCCCGACCTCGAAGCTGGCGGGCGTGACGAGGGCCAGCCAGAGCCCCGAGAGGTAGGGCGTCAAGATCGGCACCGAGATCAGCCAGCGCCGCAGCCCTCGATGCCGGGCGTATACCCGGATCAGGTCGCCGTAGGAGACGACCTCCGGCGCACCGATCTCGAAGATGCGGCTTCCGCCCGGCGGCAGGTCGAGCGCCGCCAGGAGGTAGCTCAGCACGTCATCCACGGCGATCGGCTGCGTCGGCGTCGTGAGCCAGCGGGGGCAGAGCATCACGGGCAGGCGGTCGGTCAGCGAACGCATCAACTCGAACGACAGGCTGCCCGCCCCGATGACCATCGCCGCCCGGAACTCGATCGTCTCGACGCCGGAGTCCCGCAGGATCGCCCCGACCTCGTGCCGGCTGTGGAGGTGCGGGGAGAGGTCCGGGTCGGAGTCGTCGCCCAGGCCGCCGAGGTAGACGATGCGTCTGACCCCGGACTGGCTGGCTGCCTCTGCGAAATTGCTCGCCGCCTGGCGGTCTGCCCGCTCGAAGTCCTTCGACCCGGCCCCGGACATAAGGTGGACGAGGTAGTACGCCGTGTGGACGCCCTGCAACGCCCGGCCCAGCGATGGTCGATCGAGCACGTCCCCCGGCACGACCTCGGTCGTGGGTCGGACACGGGGTCGCAACGTCTCCGGGTCACGGGCAAGGCAGCGGAGAGATGACGGCCGTCGTTCGAGCAGCGGGATCAGCCGTCCCCCGACGTAGCCGGTGCCGCCGGTCAGCAGGATGGTCGGGCGATCATCGCCATCGGCGTTCGGCATGGTCCCTCGGCCCCGATCGATCACGGTTCGGTATCCAACCGGCTCTCGACTACCATACTATCGAGGGCGGTGCGTGGATCGGGCGACAATTGGGGGTGGGCGTGCCGATGGTCTCGATGCGGCGACCTTCAGCCGAGGCGATCCGGCGGTTTCTGGCATCGCAGGCGAGGCTCGGCTTCACCTACCCGGAGGTCGGGGCGACGGCAAGCCGACCTCCCGCCGGCTACGTGGTGGACCGCACCCGCATCGGGCTGGGGGCGGGCGAGGAGGTCTTCTAGGAGGCCAGGGCTGCGCTGGGGCGCTGGGAGCACTTCTGCCTCGGCTGGGCGGAGGTGAGCCCGCCCGTGACGCCGATCCGCACCGGCAAGGTCGTGGCGACCGTGGCCCGGCGCCTGGGGCTTTGGTGGCTCAACGCCTGCCGGATCGTCTACGTCGTCGACGAGGAAGGGCCGGTCTGCCGGTGCGGGTTCGCCTGGGGGACGCTCCCCGACCACGCCGTCTCGGGCGAGGAGCGGTTCCTCGTCGAGTGGGACCGGGCGTCCGGCGAGGTCCGGTACGACATCCTGGCGTTCTCCCGCCCGCAGCGGCTCCTGTCCCGGTTGGGCTATCGGTCCCTGCGTCGGGTCCAGCACCAGGTCGGGCGGGAGTCGGCGGCGGCGATGGCGAGGGCGGTCGGGGGCGGGACCCGAGGAGACTCCTGACGAATCGGGGGATGGCATCCGTCGCAGGTCGAGGCGCCGGCCCTCGCCACCGGGGCGTACCTCCAAGGTCGGTGGACCGTGCGTCGGTCTTCGAGGGTCCGGTCCATGGCGTTGCCGACGGTGAGCGGCGGTCGTCCAGGGTGCGGCGGTCGGCCTTGGAAGCAAGCGGTTTCTGACGGAAAGCCGGTTCTGTTTTGGGAAATTTTCATAACATCGCTATATTATGGCAGCGATCACTGCGGAAACAGGTCAGGCAGGCCGGGTCGGACGATCGACCCGGTGGGTTAGGGGATCAGGACCTTTCTCCCGATCGCAACTGGGCGACCGGTTGCGGTCGAAAAAGCGACACTGAGATGTCCACGTCGAGCCGCCGACGGTGGGAGCGATGCGAAACCAGGTCTCGTCAACGGCGAGTTTCCGGGCAACGGGCAGGTACTCGATCCTGCATTGGGCCTTCGGGTCCTCTTAGGGGGCTACGTCCCGGTCGAAATCTCATCCCATACTCACGTATGGACAAAATCTGGGTATAAGCGGGTCTCTCTTCGGGTCAAATTGCCTGGTTCAAGGTGTTTTCCGGGGCTTCCCCTCCCTTCTTATCTTCCTTCCGTCTCTCAGTCACTGGGAGCAACAAAGAGAAGATGAGGAGGGGAAGCCCCCGGTATTGCCCCAAGAGACCGTAGAGGTACTGCTCCCGAGACAAGTCCTATTGGATTAAGGACAATTTGTGTTTCGAAGACAGATAGACGAAATGCCATGCAAACATGAGGAGAGGGAACAGCCAGAGAAGGTTTTCCTCGATGTTCCAGCCATAATGCCCTCCAAGAGCGCGATGGGGCGGCCCGGCTCGCCCTGAGCCGGGCCGCCCTCACTCTACCGTCCCGGGCGCGGCCTCGGTCTGGTCAGTTCGGCAAGCCGCCCCTTGTTCGCCCACGTCCGCGGCAGCCGGCGGAGCTCGCGCAGCCGCCGCAGCTCGGACCCGTCGGCCCAGATCACGTGGTGGCCCTGGGCGTCGCGATGCGCCGTCAACCACCCGACCCGCACCCATCGCCGCACCGTGTCTCGCGACACCCCCAGCCGACGCGCCAGCGACGACGGCCGGTATTCGTCGCGGCCGAGGCCGGCCGGGCTGCCGAAGGGCGTGCGGGCCAGCCCCAGGTGCCAGAGCAGCCGTTGCACCATCCCCCGCGTGAACCGCTCGGCCCGCTTCGGGGGACGGAACCCCTCGACGTTGAGCCGCTCGGCCATCGCCGCCGGGCTGAGCCGCTCGGCGCGCCATCCCCGCAGTCGCTCGACCAGTCGGGGGTAGTCGGCCAGGAGGTCGTACCGCTTCACCGGCCGGGACATGGCGTGCGACTCGGTCATGCCGCCGGACCAGTGGAGCGTCACATCGACCCGCTCGCTCGCCTTGTCCACGGTGACGGACACGTGGTCAATCAGGAGTCGGGCGATCCGCTGCCGCTCGGCGGGCGTCGTCGTCGTCGCCTGCCACACCGCCGGCAAGTCGCCGGCCAGCGACCGGATCGTCCGCTCGTCGTCCGGTGAGAGCCGACCGGGGGCCGACCCCCGCCACCGCTCGTGCTCGTCCTCGAGGCGCCGCTGCGCCCTCAACGCCTCCTCCCAGCGCCGCTCCAACTCGCGGCCGACCAGGCGATTCTCCGGCTCGCAGGCCTGGTACTGCCGGGCCGCGCGGTCGGCCTCGCAGCCGGCGCGTTCGAGGCGGAGCCGCCAGTGCCGGGCCAGCTCGGACCGCTCGCGCTCGACCTCGGCCACCGCCGCCAAGCTCGCCTCCAGCGCCGCCGGCTCCACCGCCGCCAGGACCCGGCCGGCGACCAGCCCGTCGAGCGCCGGCCCGGAGAGGCTCTGGCAGATCGGCTCGGCGTGGTCGGCCGCCCCGCGGGCACAGGTGTAGCTGTACCGGCCCGTCGCCCCCGAGTACCGCACGAGCATCCGCCGGCCGCACCGCCCGCACCGCAGGAGTCCGGCCAGCAGCGAGGCCCCCTGCCGCGGCGCGCCGGGGCGGTCCCGGCGGGCCCGGTTGGCCTCCAGCCGCTCCTGGTTGTCACAGAACCGCTCCCAGGTGATGTAGGCCGGCAGCCGGTCGCGGATCAGCACCAGGCACTCCTCCGGGCGGCGGACCAGCTTGCCGGTGTCGGGCCGCCCGGGCCGCTTGCGCCGCGGGTCGACCTCCCGGTGGCCGAACCGGTAGGCACCGGCGTAGGCCGGGTGGTGCAGGACGTTCGACAGCGTCGGGCGGTTCGGCCGCCGCCACTCCAACCCGCCGCGGTTGGGGCCGTGGCGGGGTCGGATCGGGATGCGGACCCCGTGGTGGACCAGGTAGCGGAGCAGGCCGTGCAGGGTACCCTCGCGGTCGAACCGGTCGAAGATCAGCCGCACGGTCGCCTGGACCTGCTCGTCGGGGTCGATCGCCCACTCGCCCGAGGCGAGGCGTACGTAGCCCAGCGGCGGGGAGCCCATCGGCTCGCCCCGGCGGGCCTTGTTGAGCCGGCCCTGGCACATCCGCTCCTTGATGACATGAAGTTCTGCCTCGTTCAACATGCCGTGCAGGCCCAGCAGGAGCCTGTCGTTGTGGTCGGCCGGGTCGTAGACGGCGTCGGCGTCGGCCAGGAGCACGCGGAAGCGGGCGCAGAGCTCGAGCAGCTGGTGCCAGTCGCGGTTGGACCGGGCCAGCCGGCTCATCTCCAGGCCGAGGATCAGCCCGACGTTGTCGAGCGCCACCTCGGCCAGCAGCCGCTGGAACCCGGGCCGGCCCTCGATCGACTGGCCGCTCTTGCCCAGGTCGTCGTCGATCGTGGTGACGCGGTCCCGTGGCCACCCGAGGGCGACGGCGCGGTCGGCCAGGGCGTACTGCCGGTCGGTGGACTCGCGGTGGTCGAGCACCTGCTGGGGTGTGGATTGGCGGACGTAGACGAAGGCCGCCCGGTCGAGATGCCAGGGCCGGAGCTTGGGCGAGCGGGTTGCGTCACTCATGGCCGGCCTCCTCGCTTCGGGTGGCCGCCAGGAGCCTGGCGAGGAGTTGGCCGAGCAGGTCGCGGAGCTGTCGCTGCCGGTCGGCCGGCAGGCGGGCCCAGATCGTCGGTGCGACCGTCGGCGGTGGGCAGGGCGCCGTCGTCAGGCGCGGGGGGGAGCGTTGTGACGGGGGGCGACGGACATGCGATGTCTCCCGATGCCGAGGTCAGGTGATGTCGGCACCACGCCGCCAGCTCAAGCAGCGCGGCGGCGCTGATCGTAACCGCCGCCGGGGGTGCTGCACCACCGGTCGCTTGAGGTGCAGTCTGCTTGGCACGTCTCGATCAAGAACAGAAGGACGAAGTAGGGGACGACAGGAAGTCGATTGAAGCCACCAGGTGCCCCCAGGAGACGCAGAGAGAAACGGACGCCAGATCCGTCCAGGAAGCATCCGGGGATGCCTCTCGGCCCATCTGGGGCGGCGACACGACGGTCGGCAAACGGGCTCGTGCCCCGCACACGTCAGCCATCGACCGAGGACGGCTCCCTCGCCCGTCATCGCCCGCCCATCAGCAGGTCGACGTAGGCGACCTCGACGAGGTCGTCCTCGCCGATCCCGAGTCGTCCCATCAAATCCTGAGCGATGACGACCCCCTCGCCCTCGTCCTGCTCGGGTCGCAGCACGACCTCCAGTTCGAGGTAATCGCCGAGCACCTCGACCCGGTCCAAGTGGATGCGGGTCTGCCTGACGAGGTAGATCCACCGCCGCTTCCTGACGACGCCGAGGACGCCGAGGACCGACGAGAGGATCGCCCTGAGCGCCAGCGGGTCGCTCGTCGGGGCGATCGTGTACTCGGAGGTCTTGGGACCGGAGTCGTCAGGGCGATGGTAGCGGATAGTTCTCCCCGACCATTGCCGAGGTCACGCAGCTTCAGGCGTCCTTCTTTCGTGGCGAAGAAGGTATCCTCCTGGTCGATCACCTCGGCGGGTCCACCTGCAACGGACTCGACCCTGGCCCGGAGCGACGAAAGGTCCCCGACCCTCGCCTTGATCTCGACGTTCGCTGGCATGAGCTCCCTGTGATCTGCTCTGTTGACTCACCACCATGGTGTGGACGCCACCCGCCCGACCACTGCCGATCCCTCCCATTGGCCTTCATTTCGAGATAGAGTGGATCGAACGAGTGTAATGTCTCATCGAACACCAGTCGATCCGACAGACGATGGCGACCGACGGCACGAGCAAGACCGGCTTCGTCGAGGACTACCTTCGGAAGAACCCCGACGCCAACGAGAAGGCGGTCAACGAGGCGTGGCGTGAGGCGGGCCACGAGGGCTCGATCAGCGGCACCCTGATCTACAACGTCAAGGGCAGGCTCTCGGGGAAATCGTCTGCGGGCGGCGAGGCGAAGAGGGCCGCCCCCATGCCCAAGGCGAAGTCCTCCCCCGCCCGATCCGAGCAGGCCCGGCCGGCGGTCGCCAGGTCGAGCAGGAGAGCCCTCAAGGGCACCGAAGACCTGGAGGCGGAGTTCGATCGCCTCCTGTTCAAGCTGATGGACCGGGGCATGCCCGAGGTCGAGGAGCGGGTCAGGGAGGCACGCCGGATGGTGATCCTCGGGCAAGGTTGAGCCTCGCAACGGTCCCGCAGGATCGCCCCGTCACCAGCCGGAGTTTGCCGAATGCGTTTTCTGGCCGCCCTGCTCGTCGTCGCCCTCTATCCCGTCGCAGCCGAAGCCCAGTGGGTCTCCCAGGACTCTGGCACGACGGCAAGGCTGCGTGGGCTGAGCGTCGTCGATGGCCGGGTCGCATGGGCCAGCGGGGCGGGCGGCACGGTCCTCCGCACCGTGGACGGTGGCGAGACCTGGGAGCACCGTATCGTCCCGGACGCCGCCGACCTGGACTTCCGGGACATCGAGGTGTTCGACGATGCGACTGCTCTCCTGCTCTCCATCGGCGAGGGCGACCTGTCCCGCATCTACCGGACGACCGACGGCGGGGAGACCTGGACGCTCCGGCACGTCAACACGGACGACGACGGCTTCCTCGACGCCCTGGCGTTCTGGGACGACCGGCATGGGATCGCCATGGGCGAACCGGTGGGCGGCCGGTTCGTCATCCTGACGACGGACGACGGCGGCGAGACCTGGGACCGGATCGATCCGCAGGGTATGCCCGAGGCGTTGCCCGGCGAGGGTGCTTTCGCCGCCAGCGGCACCTGCCTCGTGGTCCACGGCGACCGCCACGCCTGGTTCGGCACCAGCGGCGGTCGGGTCTTCCGCTCCGACGACCGGGGACGCACCTGGGCGGCCCACGAGACGCCGATCCGATCCGACTCACCCGCCTCGGGCGTCTTCTCGCTGGCGTTCCGGGACGCCGAGCACGGGGTCGCCGTCGGGGGCGACTACGAGCGACCGGACCTCGGGGGGAGGAATGTCGCCGTCACGTCCGACGGCGGTCGCACCTGGGAGACGCCCGAGGGTCCGGGACCGGCCGGGTATCGCTCCGCCGTCGCCTTCATACCGGGCACGGAGGGTCCGACGCTCGTGGCCGTGGGTCCGACCGGGACGGACTGGTCGAGGGACGGCGGCGAGACCTGGGAGCGGCTGGGCGACGAGGGCTTTCACGCCGTCGACTTCGCCGGGGAGGATGCCGGATGGGCGGTCGGGGAGAATGGCCGCATCACCCGGTTTGATGCGATGGAATGAGATGGACGATGATCCGGGCGAGATGCGAGGGGTCCGGCGGGGATGAGGCACAGACGGAACAGCGCCTCGACCTGGCCATCGCCCCAACCTGGCCATCGCCCCGGATGTCCACCAGGTCCCGGAGAGATCGGGGCTCGGCTGCGTCTTGTCCCAGGACGGTAGAGGGATGATGTAACGGTGCTGATCTTCCGCCCGTCCCAGAAGCTGAACGCCAGGATCAAGGCGGGGTCGCTCCCCGCCCTGCCCACCTCCGATGACCCGTACTCGGACTGGTCGGCCCACCTCTTCGTCGCCGACCGGACGCAGTACATCCTCGTGAGCAACACCAGGTCGCTCTACTCGACCGTCTTCTTCGCCAGGGGGATCACGGACGATCGTCGCTTCATCGGGCGAGCCCTGGACAACCTGAGGGAGTCCTTGGAAGACGACGGGCAGGCGTTCGTCTATCACCGGTTCATCGCCCCGGAGGGCGGGACGGTCCAATTCGCCAGGGCGTCGGGGCGTGCCGTCACAGGCTCGATGAACGAACTGGTCGTCCATGCGAAGCACCTGCTGGCCGGGGGAGAACTCTCTCCCTTCGATGCCGGGGACCGGCTCAAAGACGTGCTGCTGTCGGCGATCGGGACGGGCGGGAAGGAACCCCGGCCCAGCCGCCGCGGGGCGACCGGCGCCACCGGGGTGACGCTGACCGACAGCGTCGCCGACCGCGCGGCCCGGCCCGGTCGCGACCGCAACTGGAGGACGAACTGGCCGAGGGCCGCCGAGGCGGCGACCTGGCGGCGCAGCGAGCCGTCGGGCCGGCCGGTCGCCGGGTCCATCACGATACGGTCGCGCGCCGCGGGCACGACGAAGCCGTGTCGGGCCCGCTGGCAGCTGCGGAGGAACTCGTCGATGTCCGCCTCGCGGTCGCAGACCCGCACCCAGCGGACCGCGGCCCCCTCGGGGGCCGGGCCGACCCGCTCGGTGGCCCGCTCCCAGGACTTAGGCGGGTCGGTCGGCTTGCGGGCCGGCGGCCGACGGCGGGTCGTGCCGGCCGGCAAGGGTGCTCGGACGTCGGACTGCTGGTCGGCCAGGCCGAGGACCTCCAGGGCGGGCCGCCGGCCGTGCGCGTCGGGGCGGACCTGCCCCGGCCAACGGGCCGCCAGGACGGTGTGCAGGTGGAATCCCGTCTGGCCCCGCCCGGAGTAGCCGACCGTACCCAGGCCGGGGACCGGCCGGCGGCCGGGGTAGGAGATGACGGTCGTGTCCTCGATCAGCAGGGAGGTCCCCCGCTGTCGAAGGGCCTCGGCCACGAGCCCGCGGTGCCCGGCCTGGAGGCGCTCGGGGGTGGCGTCGGCGTGGTCGAACAGGTGGTAGGCCGCCTTGATGTCGTAGCGGTCCTCGAACGGAGCCGGGATGCTGCGACCGGGCCGGTCGGCCCAGGCCCCGGCGATCCGGACGACCCTGCGGACGCGGCGGACATCGGCGAGGTCGGCCCCCGCGAAGTGGGCCGAGGCCCAACGGGTCGGCTCAGGTTCGGGGGGAATCGGCCGCTCCATCGCCGGGCCTCCTCACCAAGGGGACGAGAGCGCGGAGGAGAAGCTTCGACCATGCTACCAAGATTTGGGGAATGACAAGCCGGCACCCGGTCGTGGATCGGTGCCACCAGGTCGTTGGGCTCGGTCGTGATGATCGTGCACGACTGGAGTGCGCCGGTGTCCCGCTCCCAATACTCCCACAGCCCGGCGAAGGCGAAGGGGCGCTCATCCTTCATGCGGATGAAGTAGGGCTGTTTCTTCCCATCAATTTTTCGACATTCATAGAAGCCATCTGCGACCACCAGGCTGCGTTTCGACTTGAAGGCGTGGCGGAACGCCGGCTTCTCGGCCACGGTCTCGGCCCTGGCGTTGATCATCTTGTTGCCGATCGACGGGTCGTCGGCCCAGGACGGGACCAGACCCCAGTGGAAGAGGGATAGCTCCCGGACCCGCCGATCCGGGTCGAGCCGCACCGTCGGGACCGGCTGCGTCGGGGCGATGTTGTAGCGGGCGGGCAGTTCGGGGACCTCGGGCACGTCGAACGCCTCGGCGATCGTCTCCCGCCTGGCCCGCAGCGTGTATCGTCCGCACATCGTCTCCGCCTCAACCTATCACTCGATACCGTACCGGTCCCGCCAGAACCGGGCGATCTCCTCGATCGTGGTTGCCGCAGAGGGCCTCAAGCCGGTGCCCGGGCCGTCCCCCTGCAACTCGGCGTAGACCACGGAAGCTCCATAGAGCAGCGACGATGCCCTGGCTGGGTCGAGGACAGCCTTCAGGCACGCCTCCGCCACCCGCAACAGTCCGTTGCTCACGACGATCAGGAACACGCCCCAATTCGTCGGTCGGGCCTGTCTCCTCTCCCCGTCCATCTCCACGAGGAGGGAACGCAGACTCCCTTCGAGCGCACCGGACGGCTTGTCCAGGCAAGCCTGCAACACCTTTGCCGCCTGCTCGACGAGCATCCGGTACCGCCGGGGCCTCCGCTTCGCCCGGAGGTCACGACCGACCATCCGGAGGAGGGACAGGGCGAACGGTGCGGCGGCCTCTCGGTCCTGGCAGAGCGACTTGAGGGGCGTCACCCGGGAGATCGGCAAGTCCTCCCCCCGGCGAAGCCCCTCTGCAAGAGCGCTCAACTTCTCGACCAGGGCGGCCTTACGGTCTCCCTGGTCCTTGGCTTTGGGGCTCATTCCGGACTCCAACGCCTCAACGCCCCTCCCGCAGCGCCTCCAGCAGGTCCTCGAAGCCGTCCGGGCTGCCGACGACCCACACCCTTGTCCCCTCCAGCCGCATCACGTCGGCGGTCTGCGGGTCGGTCGGGTCCATCTTCGTCATCAGGTCGGTGAACCGCCTCGCAAGGTCCTCGTCGAGGCCCTCGCTGGCGCTGAAGACGCAGTGGCTGAACGGCGGCGTCGTCCAGACGGCGACGAGCCGGTCGGCATCTTCGGGGCGCTCCTTCCTCAGGTGGTTCCAGAGCCGCTCGCCGATGATCCCCGCATCGCCCCGGCCCTCCAGCAGCGCCTGGAGCACGTACCGCTCGCTGGAGCAGGGATTGCCTTCCAGGTCGACCTCTCCGTCCAGGCTCAGGACCTTGATGTCGTCGAGGTCGACGCCCTCCTCAGCCAGGTAGTGGCGGGGAAGCACGGTCGCCTCGGCGGCGTCCTCGCTGCCCAGGACCAGCGTCCTGCCCTCAAGCTGCCCGACCGAGTCGATGCCGGCGTCCTTCCGGGCGACGAGGACCGAGCGGAAGCCGCAGTCCACGTCCCGCATGACCAGCGTCCGGCTCTTCTCGCCTGCGAGCAGGTGGTACCGGGCGTGGGCCAGCGGGGTGTTCCAGGCGATGTCGACCTGTCCCTCGTTCAGGGCAGCGACCAGGGCGTCGTAGTTCGAATAGAGCACGTAGTCGACGGGCATGTCGTGGCTGTCGAAGTAACGCCGGACGCCCTCGAAGATGGTCACGGCGGCGGGCGAGTAGGCGACGGCACCGATGCGGAGGGCGGGCTTCCCTCCGCAGGGGGCGTCGTCGGTGCAGTCTCCGGCGATGACGCTCCGGGACAGCAGGCAGAGTCCGACGGTCAGGGCGAGGGCGACGGGACGTGCACGCATGGGCTGGCTCCTCGGCTCGGGGCACGAATGGCTTCCGGGAGATGACCTCGAAGCGCACCGATCCTACCCGGTCGCCACAACCGGGGGGAATGGTTCTCGGGGGGGTCGTCTTCCCAGATCGGTACCTGGTGCTCGGAGACTCGCCAAGTGGCCTTTCCCCATCATGGTTCCGATCGTTTGCGTAGCGCCAGGCACTCCTCCTCCAGCACGCCGCCGATCACCTCGGGGGCGGGACGCCACGGGTCGAAGTCGGCGGCGGTCAGGATCGGGTGCGCCGAGGTGACGCCGCCGATCAGCGGGGTGTTGCGCCCGTGGACAACGGCGGCGATGCGGGCCTGGCGGATAACGTAGGAGCACATGAATCAGGGCTCGGCGGTCGTGTAGAGCATGCTCCCCGAGAGGTCGGTGCTCCCGAGCAAGTCGACGGCCCGCTGGACGGCGAGGACCTCGGCGTGCCCGGTGACCGACTGCCCGGTCGGAAGCTCCTCGCTCGCCTCGGCGACGATCCTGCCGTCGAAGACAACGATGGCACCGATCGGCGTGTCCCCCCGATCGCCGGCCACACGTGCCAGGTCGAGGCAGCGGCGCATGTACGAGTTGTGGTCCATCGTGGGTAGTCCGCCGCTCCTTCAGCAAAGGGAGCGACTCGTCACTCGCTGGGATCGATCAGATAGCTGTCGAAGACCCGGACCTTGGCGAAGTGCGGCCGGTTCTCCTCGACGAACCGCTCGTGCTGCGGGTGGACCAGGTACGCCTCCTTGGTGGCCTTGTCCCGGAAGACGACGTGCAGGGCCACGTCCCAGTCCTTGACGCTGACGGGTTCTTCCACGTCCTCGGCGATCGTGCCGACGGAGAAGTAGGTCGTGCCCTCGATGTCGGCCAGGTAGGTGTGGCAGGAATCGACGAACCGCTGGCGGGACTCCTCGGAGCGGACCTTGAGCGTGAAGAAGACCATGTGGGCGAGTTCCTTGGCGTCGTCCTGGGGGGGCATGGCGTTCGCCCCGAGGACGAAGATCGTGACGAGGGCGGGCACGGACCAGCGGATCAGGACGGACTTCATCGGGGTCGCTCCGGGGCTTGGGGACGGGTCGAGCGGACTCCCCGCATGATGGTCGACTGAGGCGGAGGGGGCAAGGAGGTCGAGAGGGTCAATCCCAGGCGGCTACCGCTTGTCCGCCCCGTACATTGCTATCCGCCCCTCAGCGAGCCGTCGACAGTCGTCGTCAATCTCGATGCCGTGGTAATTTCGCCCGAGTTGGGTCGCTGCGACACCGCAAGGTGCGACCCCGGCGAAGGGCGAGGCGACCATCTCGCCCGGCTCGGCCAGTGCGTAGATGAGCCATCACATGACGGAGAGAGGTTTCTGACAGGGGTGACATTTCATGTCTGCACCCTTGTAATTTCCCTCCGGCACGGGGGCGACGTGGCAATCGTGGTTAAGCAGACCGTGCCCCCAGGGCTTGTCCTGCGAGTAGATCAAGCGTTTCGAGCCAATTCGCCGGTAGATGAAGATCGGCTCCCAAGTCTCCTTGAATCGATGCCGGCTGTTGTGAGCGTTGTTGTTCGGAGCATGCCAAACTAGTGTCCTGAGTCGGAAATCCGTTGAATAACCTTGCGCCCTCGCCGTTCGCCCGGTAGAGTCTCCCCAAAGGAGACCCCAACATGGCGCGACCGCTGGCCGAGCTGGTCCTGAGCGACGACGAGCGGCAGACGTTGACGACCTGGGCGAGCCGCCCCAAGAGCACCCTGCGGCGCGCCACCCGCGCCCGCATCGTCCCGGCCTGCGCCGAGGGGCTGGAGAACGAGGCGGTCGCCGCCAGGCCCCGCGTCTGCTCGGCCACCGTTGGCACCCGGCGGCGGCGGTTCGTCGAGCGACGCCTGGAGGGGCTGGCCGACGAGCCCCGCCCCGGCGCGCCGCGCACGATCGCCGACGCCGACGTCGAGCGGGTCGTCACCGGGACGCTGGAGACCAAGCCCGAGTCGGCCACGCACTGGAGTACCCGCGGCATGGCCGAGGCCGCCGGCATGTCCCAGACGGCCGTCGGGCGGATCTGGCGCTCGTTCGGGCTGAAGCCGCACCTCCGCGAGACCTCCAAGCTCTCGACCGACCCGTTCTTCGTCGCGAAGGTCCGCGACGTCGTCGGGCTGTACATGAGCCCGCCGGAGCGGGCGATCGCCCTGTGCGTCGACGAGAAGAGCCAGGTCCAGGCCCTGGGCCGGACCCAGCCGCTGCTGCCGATGACGCCGGGGCAGGCCGGGCGGCCTACCCACGACTACGTCCGCAACGGGACCACATCGCTGTTCGCGGCCCCGAACGTGGCTACCGGCGAGGTGATCGGTCGGTGCCACCGGAGGCACCGCGCGAAGGGGTTCCTGCGGTTCCTGGACGAGGTCCACGCCCGCGTCCCGCGCGAGCCGGGCGTGGAGGTCCACCTGGTGCTGGACCACTACGCGACCCACGAGACGCCGGCGGTGGAGCGATGGTTCCTGCGGCCCCCTGAGTACCACCCGCACTTCACTCCGACCCGCAGCTCTTGGCTGAACCCGGTCGGGCGGTTCTTCGCGGAGATCACCGAGACGCGGATCCGACGCGGCGTGTTCCGCAGCGTGGCGGCGTTGGAGGCGGCGATCCGAGGGTACCTGGAGCACCACAACGCGGACCCCAAGCCGTTCGTGTGGGCCGCAGACGCCGGCCTGATCCTCAACCGCATCAAGCGGGTTTGTAAACGGACCTCCGACTCGGGACACTAGCATTTGTTGGAATTTGTACCCCTTCAGCAACTCGTCGAACCACTTTCGCCCCTCAAAGAGCCTCTGTTGGGACCAGAAGATTGCGAGGAAGTCCGCCCCGCACGTCGTCCAGCGGCAGCACCACTCCTTCGTGGCGGGCTCCCACGGCTCTCGACTGATGCCGTATGGCGGGTCGGCGATGAGCAGATGGCACCTGACGACCCGCTGATCTGCTGTGATTTTCCAAGTGAGTTTGCTGCTCAACTTCCGCCGAGCTTGTTCCTCTCGCTCCTGCTGACGCTCTCGCCACTCGACGATCCTCCGCTGGCGTATCTCCTTTGCTCGACGGAGGATCGCCTGCTCGTCAACGTCGGCGAGTGGATCGTCACGCTCCAGAGCCTCGTCGAGGTCGCCCGACGAGGCTGGGAGAGGGCGGATCGGGACCGTGTCGACCTCCGGAGCGGGCTTGCCGTTGGTCGACGTGAGCCGATGCGCCGGCTGGACCCTGTTGTCGGCCCCAAGCCTGGAGGCGCACTGGATAATCTGACCAGTGCCCTCCATAGTGGAGCGTACCGATGCGACCGTGGCATGGTGGACGTCAAGCTGCCTGGCGACCCACCTGTCTGACCTTCGAGGGGTCTCCCTCAACTGATCGGCGATGATCTGCCGCTTCTGTTCTTGGCTCAACTGCCGCCGTGCCAGGTTGAGCGCTCTCGCAAGCGACCGCAACTCTTGCTCGCTCAGCCCCTCTTTCACGACCTCGGGGCAGTCGACATCGAGTTCATCGGCGATCTTCCGTCGGTGGTTGCCGTCGATGATCCTGCGGAGCGGCCTGTCCGAGTCGACGATGATCGGGACGAGGACGCCCTGGGCGGCGATACTGTCCCGCAGCCCCTCATACTGATCCGGGGCAAGCGGCGGCAGGTCGAGAACGGACTCGTACCGGGGCTTTGCGATCCAGGCGTTCTTAGAGGCGGCCTTGCGTCGGCTCGGGGCGGTGGACATCGGCGTTTACTCTGAAGTTGATCGCTGGATTCGGGAGAAACCTCGGGACGTGAGCAGACTGTCGATGACTCAGTTCATCGCCGTCTCAAGATCCGCCCCGACATCCCTCCCCTCCAGAGCCTCGACGATCCTCGCCCTGGCGATCTCCACCGTCCCCCTGCCGACCTCGCAGCCTGCAAATCGCCTCCCCTCGCCGACCCGGATCGTCGCCACCGCCGTCGAGCCAGAGCCGGTGCAAACATCGGCCACCAGGCCGCCCGGCGGGCAGAGCGCCCGGATGATCTCGACGGCCTCCTCGATGGGCTGCTGCCAGGGATGGTGCTGCTTTTCACGACCCATGGGATCGAGCAAATCGTTGAGGACTGTGCTCGTCCGAAGCCCACCCTTTCCGACGAGTACGATCGGAACCAATCTATTTATCAGTCTGTGTCTCTGGTTGACGGTGCTCGCCTTCCTGGCCGCCACGATCGTCCAGAGGTACTTCAGCCCCACCGCCCTGAGTTCGTCGAGGAACTCGGGCATATGTGCAACACCGGTGTAGATGGCTGCGATCCCGTCGGGCTTGAGCAGCCGCTCGATTGTCTCCGCAAAGGCCCGTCGATGTGGGGAAAATTGCCCTCCCCAGGGCGGGTCGGCCAGCACCAGGTCCACCGAGCCGGGTTCGAAAAGGCCGGTGAGCGAGCGGAAGTCGCAGTGGTGAACCACGTAGTCGGGATCAACCCCCGGCTTCATCTCCGAAACTCTCGCCAATAGATCCGCCCGTCCCTTTGCGCTCCTGACCCGGCGGAGTTTCTTGATGTTGATCGCTCGGTCAGGGGCATCATCGCCGAGTTCGCTGAGGAGTTGAGCCGCCTCCCTGGCCTGGGACTCGCTGCTGGTGATGACGACCGGCTTGCGGGTGGAAGGATATCGCTTGCCATCCTGGCCGTTCCTCGTCGGCAGGTGTCCAACTTGGACACCTCGTCGGACGGTCCCGACCGTCGTCGGACTGACCCCGCATCTTGTGGCGATGCTGCGATCGCTGGCCTCCGGCTGCTGGCGCAGTGCCCATTCCACGAGATGGCGGACCTGCTCTCGGGTAAGATGCCGTCGATACAGGTTGACCGCCAATCGCAGGTCCTGTCGCTCGCCGGGGGAGAGCTTGCCCACGATGATCTTGGGGATGTTCTTGATCCCCAGTTCCTGGGCAATCGCCAACCGCAGCTTGCCGTCGAGCACCTCACCGTCCTGGGTCACGAGGATCGGCACGAGGATGCCTCGCTCGTCGATGTCCCGCCGGAGTTGCTCCCGCAGGTCGGCGTTGATCTCCGGCAATTCGGGAGGGCCATTCGGGGGCTCTGCGAGTCGGACGGGCTTGGCGGTCGGCTTGCGTGGACGGCTCGGTGCGATAGACATCGTCGGCTGAATCTCGGGGGTGGATCGAGGGGCTGACGCCGACGGAAAGATAGGACATGGCAGGGCCTTGCGTCGGCCACGAGTGCCGCCCGTGATGCGATGCCTAGACTGAATGCAGCCGCCCGCTTACGAGACTCTCGATCGCCTTGCCTTGGAGTCGAGCCCGACTCGCCAGCGGGAGCGCCCCCCGACAGCCGTCCAAGTAATCGAGCGGGACGGTCCCGAGCCGCAACGTTGCCGTCGCACACCAACCCCAGACGATGGACGAACCATGCCGAACGCCATCCAGGACCAACTGGTCGCCGGACTGCTCCTGTGGTCGCTGGCCTCGCTCGGCTCTGCGACGATCGGGCTCTACGCCCGCCCGAACGAGTTCTGGCGCTCGTTCTGGTTCATGTCGGGCGTCTGGGGGCTGATCGACGGCGTGATCGGCTGGTTCGCCTCCATCGGCGAGTCCCGTCCGGCCTCCGAACTGCTGCCGATCCTCCGGCTCAACACCGGCCTCGACGTGCTCTATGTCGTCGTGGGGGTGGCCCTTCTGAGCCGCAAGAAGCCGCCGCTGAAGGGGTTCGGCCTCGCCGTCGTCATCCAGGGTGCCTTCTTGCTGCTCTTCGACGGGTACTACTGGTGGCGGTGCACGGGGATCGTCGGATAGGAGGGGCGGTCAGGGGATGGGGTTTGCTGGTGGCCGGTCCTCTCCTCCGGCCGTCCCTGACCCGAGAGATGGAGCGCCCGTGATAGGTGCCCCCCGGCGAAACCCAGGATCAGCGCCACGAGCGAGTGCCCGATCCGGACGAAGTGCTGGGAGTCACCCCCGGTAACGCCGATCGGCCGGCCCGTCTTCGCATCCCAGAGGCGGACGACCCCTCCCTGTCCGCTCGTCGCCAGCGTCCGACCCTGGGGCGAGAAGGCGACCGAGAAGGACATGCTGGCCTCCCGCCCCGGCATCTTCGAGTCGAGGAAGGCCAGCGCCTCGGTCGTCAGCAGCCGTTCCTCGACCGGGGGGATCAGGCTGAGCCCGAGGTAGACCCCGCCGAACAGGGTGAACCCGAGCCAGTAGGCCCGCCACCGGCCGGTGCAGTGGATCGTCAGCAGGATCGAGAGGAGCAGCAGGCCGAGGGTCGTGCTGAACAGGACGCCGTCCCAGGGCCGATCCGCCTGCCGGAGTGCGGCGACGGCGACGGCGGCGAAGAGGACGACGCCCAGCATGGCGGCGATCGAGAACCGGAAGCGTCCCATGGCGGCCCTCCGGAGGGGACGGCGGGGGGCGGTCGCTCGACCGATGTTACGGGCGTCCGGGAATCTGCGGCAACGGAGAACCGGTTCGAGAGGCCCTTGGCCCCGGGCACCCTCGCATGGCCTAGGATACTGCATGGTTGTGCAACAGGCGTCGAGACAGTATAAGAGCTAAACCCAACCAGCCAAGCATCTTCGGATTGGTGGGATCATCGGATTTGCTCCTCGTCGGGCGCTTTCAGCCCTGCGAAAGTGGAGCGCCTGGTGTAGACGATCGGACTAGCCGACCGGGGCAGACCATGCACGCCGACCAGGATGAGACCTACCGCCCCCTGCTGGAAGTCGATCCCCCGGCGTTCCTCGATCGGGTCAACACGCCCTGGGACCGGGCACCCGACCTCGAAGAGTACAACCAGCACGCCTACAAGCGGATCGTGCGTGCGCTGAAGCGGCTGTCGACCTCCGGGACGCCGGGGGGCGAGTCGATCACCCAGGGCATCCTGGTCCTGGGTGAGGCGGGGACGGGCAAGACCCACCTGCTCATGCGGGTCGCCCGCAACCTGTCCCGGACCAACCACATCCTCTTCGTCCGCAAGCCGAACAACGAGGACGCCGTCGCCCAGCACATCTGGGCCGAGATGATCCGCAGCCTGTCCCAGTCCCTCTCGCCGGACACCCCCCAGCAGACCCAACTGGACGACCTACTGGCCCACGTCTTCTCGGCCGTGCTGATCCCCGGCTTCGAGCAGGACATCGAAGCCGGCAGGGATGCGGACCAGAGGCGGCGCTGGGCGAAGAACCTCCGGGACGACCCCTACAACCTCTTCCGCATGCTCGGCGAGGGCGAGCAACGCCAGAGCAACATGCGGACGATCCGCAATCGCACCCTCCGTTACCTCCAGACGCACAACCCGGACGTGGACCAGCGGATCGCCCACGTCCTGATCACCTACTGCTTCGTCTCCAGGGAGGATCGCAAGCGGGTCCTCCTGAAGTGGCTGTCGGGCCAGGACATCGACGAGGCCGAGGCGAAGGACCTCGGACTCGACCCCACCTGGGTGAAGATCGACGAGACCTCAGCCGACGTGTCCACGCAGCAGCAGCGGGAGGAGCAGGCGCTGCGGGCGATCCAGACCATCGGCATCCTCTCGACCTACTACCAGCCGCTCATCCTGGCCTTCGACCAGCTTGAGGGGCTCCGGGACCAGCAGCGGCTCTCGCAGCGGTGGGGCGACACCGTGCGGGAGATCTTCACCATGACGCCCAACCTGCTGGTCGTCACCTGCATCTTCCCGAGCCTCTGGGAGTCCTGGTTCAGCCACGCCCTCGACTCCAGTGTCACCGAGCGGATCGCCCAGCAGTCCGTGACGCTGGAAACCTTCGGACCTCAGTACGGCCTGAAGATGCTGGCGGCCCACCTGGAGCCGTCCTTCTCGAAGCACCGGCTGTCGACGAGCATCTATCCCTTCACGGAGGACGACGTGTCCGCCCTCTGCGGCAAGGCCAGATCGCCCCGCTCCTTCATCCAGGAAGCACGCTCGATGTTCGAGGCGTGGCTCGACGGCGACGAGGAGTGCCTCGCCCCCCAGCCGGCGGGCGGCCCGGCCGTCGTGACCCGAGCGGCGGTGGACGGGCTGATCCGCTCGACGATGGAGCAGGCCGAGCAGCGGCACCTCGACTCTTACGGCCGGGAGATCCCGATCGAGCAGGACCTCTTCGGCCGCATGCGGAACGTCGTCGAGACGCTGCTGGCCCACTCCGGCGAGCGGGCCGCCTACGACCGGGCGACGTGCGGGGCGAAGGTCATGCCGCCGAACCTGCTCGTCCGGCTGCCGGGCACGGCCGAGGACCTCTGCCTGTGCATCAACAACGCCGAGGGGAACTCCTTCACGGCGAGGATGAAGAACCTGGTCGAGGTCATGAGGGCCGCCCGGGGCCCGAAGAAGGTCGTCCTCCTTCGTGACAGGCGCTGCAAGGCCGCCGGGGCAAGGGGCCAGGAGCTGGTCGAGTCGGTCCAGGAGATGGGCGGGGTCTACCTCCCGGCCGGTGGGGGCGAGATCTCGCTCCTCAATGCCATCTACGACGCCCTGGTCGCCATCGAGGAGCACGACCTCTCGATCGGCACCCACGAGGTCGACAAGCAGCAGTTCGTCGAGTTCGTCAAGGGCGAGGGCGTGGGACGCCGGACGCAGTTGCTCAGGAACGCCGCCAACCTCTCCGAATCCTTCGCACGGGCGATCGGCATGGAGCAACCTGTGTCGGGGCACAACGGCACGCAGCCGGCCCCGGCCGCCGCCACGCATCCCTCGACGCAGGCCGCCCCCTCGCCAGGGAACGTCGCCGCCCCCGTGCCTTCGGGGACGCCGAGTGCCGCCTCGAAGCCCTCGCCGAGGAGATCGGGCACGATTCCTGCCGGCAAGCCGGTCGCCGTCGAGCCGGCACCTCCCGTCCCGATCGAGGTGGTGGTAGGCGACACCGAACTGGACAGCCCCAGCCTCGGCCTGATCGGGCGGCTCAAGGACGGCAAGCGGGGCCTGGCCGTCTCGTTCACGAAGCCGCAGTGCATGGTCGTGCTGGGCTAGATGGGCTCGGGCAAGTCCTACGCCCTGGGCGTGCTGATCGAGAGCGCCCTGGCGGCGCTGCCGAACCTGAGCCGCCACCGCAAGCCCATGTGAGTCGTGGCGTTCAACTACCGGCGCAACCCCGACGCCCGGTTCGAGCACTGGGGGTTCATGCGGCCGAACGCCAAGCCGTCCGAGGTCGAGCGGCTCCGCCAGGAGTACGGGGCCGAGCCGGCCGGGGTCGATCGGGTCAACGTCTTCAGCTACGGGCCGGAACTCGACCGGAGGCGGGACGAGTACCGGGGCATCCCGACGTTCCCGATCCAGTTCCGACCCGACGAACTCGGGGCGGAGCACTGGGAGATCCTGATGAAGCCGCCCAGCGCCCAGTCCGAGTACATGGACGTGATCCGGGACATCATCCAGAAGCTCTATTACCAGGAGCGGCTGACCTACAAGAACCTGGAGCATCACATCCTGACCGACGAGCGGCTCAGCACGATGCAGCGGCGGCGGGCCGAGAACCGCCTGAGCTTCGCCAGCAAGTGGCTGACCGACGACCGGGCCTACGAGTGGGCCGACGTGCTGACCGGCGGCAGCCTGAACGTCTTCGACCTGAGGATGCAGGCGCTCAGCAGCGACGACGCCCTGAAGCTCTGCCTGGTCCTGACCGACCTCGTGCGGCGGGCGAAGAACGGCGTCAACAAGATGGTCGTCTTCGACGAGGCCCACGAGTACGTGGACTCGAAGGACCTCGTGGCCGAGCTAGAGAACGCCATCACGCAGATCCGCCACGACGGGATGTCGTTCGTCCTCGCCTCGCAGTTCCCCGACCGCATCCCGGCCCGGATCTTCAAGTACCTGCTGACCCGGCTGATCTTCAAGACCTCCGACCGCAAGGCGATCGACGCCATCCGCAAGGCGGCCCCGAACCTGGAGGCGCTCTCGGCCCAGCGGGTCAGCAACCTGGACCTGGAGCAGGGCGTCTGCTTCGTCCAGACCGACGACGACTGCACCGACCCGCTTCTCAAGGTGCCGCAACTGCTGGCCATCCGGCCCCGGTGCAGCCAGCACGGCGGCGAGACGATCAGGAACGTCGGCGGCACCGGGGGCTGAGCGGGCGAATCTCCAGGGTGTCTGCTTGCTTGACTGCTGAAATCTACCTAAGATAGCCGGTTCGGAGGGCTTCGTCGGGGAGTCGATCGGGGTCGACGAGGACCTGTCGTCTGGCGGACGAGAATTGTGCCGACCGAATACCAGTCCCAATACTTTGCTCACCAACTGACGAAGCGGCTGGCCTCCGACAACGCCGAGAAGCTGTCGCAGTCGCTGCTGAACGCCACGGTCGACCTGAACCCCCACCAGGTAGATGCGGCCCTGTTCGCCTTCCGCTCGCCCTTCTCCAACGGGGCCGTCCTCGCCGACGAGGTGGGATTGGGGAAGACGATCGAGGCGGGGCTCATCATCAGCCAACTCTGGGCGGAACGCCGCCGCCGCATCGCCTGCATCGTCCCTGCCTCGCTCCGCAAGAAGTGGAACCGGGAACTGCTGGAGAAGTTCTTCATCGACTCCGTCATCCTGGAGACCCGCAGCTTCAACGCCCACCGCAAGCACCAGGGCGGCAACCCGTTCGACCAGCCCGACCGGGTCGTCGTCTGCTCCTACGAGTTCGCCCGGTCCAAGGTGAATGACCTGAAGCAGGTGCCGTGGGACCTTATCACGCTCGACGAGGCGCACCGGCTCCGGAACGTCTACAAGAAAAGCAACCGGATCGCCCGCACCATCCGGGACGCCGTCCTGTCCCGCCCCAAGGTCCTGCTGACGGCGACCCCGCTCCAGAACTCGCTGATGGAGCTTTACGGGCTCATCAGCTTCGTAGACCCCCACCTCTTCGGCGACGAGAAGTCCTTCAAGAGCCGGTTCGCCACCAAGGCCGAGAAGGTCACGCCAGACCAGATCGAGGAACTCCGGACCCGCCTCCGGCCGGTCTGCCAGCGCACCTTGCGGCGACAGGTCTCGGAGTACGTCCCGTACACCAACCGCATCTCGATCACGCAGGACTTCACCCAGACCGACGAGGAGGTCCGCCTCTACGAACAGGTCTCGACCTACCTCCAGAAGCCCGAGTTGATGGCCCTGCCGTCCGGGCAGCGGCAACTCATCACCCTGATCCTGCGGAAAATCCTGGCCTCGTCGTCATTTGCGATCACCGCCACGCTGGGAAAGCTGATCGACCGGCTGGAGACCCTCCAGGCGGAGGCCGGGGAGGACGGCGTCGGCTCCGTGGTCGACGACGTGGAGCACGCCGACGAGCTTGAGGAGGAATGGCACGAGGCCCTCGACGACGGCGACGACGAGGGCGATCCGGACGAGGACGACCCCGAGGACCGCCGGGAGGCCATCAGGGAGGAGATCGAGGAACTCCGCAGCTACCGGGCGCTGGCGCAGTCGATCAGCCGGAACGCAAAGGGGGACGCCCTGCTGTTCGCCCTGGAGCGGGGGTTCGAGCAGGCCGGGAAGAACGGGGCACCGAGGAAGGCGCTGATCTTCACCGAGTCACGCCGCACGCAGGACTACCTCAAGGACCTGCTGGAGCGCAGCGGCTACGCCGGGCGGATCGTGACCTTCAACGGCACGAACACCGACCCGGAGTCGAAGCGGATCTACGCCGACTGGCTGGAGCGGCACCGGGGCGAGGACTGCGTCACCGGGTCGGCGTCCGCCGACATGAGGTCGGCGCTCGTCGACCGCTTCCGGGACGAGGCGACCATCATGATCGCCACCGAGTCGGCCGCCGAGGGCGTCAACCTGCAATTCTGCTGCTTATCACGGATTTCGGGGAGCCCTGCGATCCCCTCCGAGTGAGGCCGAGATCAGCAGGTTCTGGAGCCAGTCGGGGTGATACCGCTTCCCGTTGAGCCGTTCCGCCGGGCTCCTCAACTCGGGGGTCTCTCGGACCGTCCAAGGGCACATCGGGGCGAAGTTGTGGATCAACGCCCAACCTCGCAACCCCTGCTCAGCCGCTGCCGATTTGCCGTGCAGTTGCTGCGTGCAGGACAGGTGGCAGTCGAGCCGTCGCAACAGCCGGTCCACCGGGTTGCTCGTCCGAGGGCAGCCGGGATGGGCGTAGGCCAGGGCGAACGCCTCGCGCTCCTCGCACAGTGACAGCACCTTCTCCCGCACGATCGGCTTGTCGATGTGCTTCGGGGCCCCCTCCCGCAGCCGGCGAAGCCGTTGCGAGAAGGTGCGGGCATCCGGGGCGTGATACGCACCCCAGACCCGCCCCCGGAGGGCATCGAAGGTCTCCTTCAGGTGCTTGGCCCGCTCCCGGATCTCCAGGGACGCATGGAGGAAGCAGAGGATGATCGTCGCCCCCTGGAACAACGCCCGCCAGGCCGCCTGCGTGGCGGCCCAGCCGTCGGTGTTGACCGTCCGGGGCCGGTACTCCGGGTCCAGGTCCCGGACCCCATCCCGGGACACGCCGTAGGCCCTCGTCAACTCGTCCTGATCCGCCTTCTCGGCCAACGCCAGGCCCAGGCAGCACCCGCCGCCGGCGGTGGCCGCCAGGTAGACCTCCTCGCCGGCCAAGGTCGTGTGCTTCTCGTCGGCGACCAGATGACCGGGCAACCGCTCCGGTCCCTTGACCGTGGCCCCCACCAGGCCGGATCGGCCAAGCGTGCGTCCCAGGCGATGCCAGTACATCGGGCCCCGCCCGAAGACCTCGGTCAGGGCCCAGTCAGGGACGGCGAACTTGCGGAGAAAAGGGGGGCCTGCACGTCCTCGGTGTGGGCGGTCAGCTACGGCATCAAGAACGACGGTCGGACCAGGGAGCTCTGGCCGTCGCGGAGGTCGATCCGCCGGAGCCTCCAGCCGGCCTTGCGGGAGGTGTAGGTGTCCTTCATGCGGTAGCCCCGCCGGATCTCGGATGGGAACAGTTCCGGATGGGCTTCGATCTGCTGGCCCAGATACTCCCGGAACCGCTCGGCATCGCCTGCGATCTGCTCATACTTCTGCGGGGCGCGGGGGATACAGATGGCCTTCTGTCCCCGGAGGGGCGGGGACGTGGGGTCGGCTGCCGGCATGGCGTCGTCCCTGCTGATGGCTCACGAGGCGGAGATCCGTGACCCTCAGCATAGCCGCTGTCGGACGGGCTGACATGGACATCCGCTTCCATCCCCCAAATCCGTGATAAGCAGGCAATATTCCTCCAGCAGCGGCACGATCTCGTCCCGGACGATGCGTGCGAACCGGGCGACATCCCGGACGGGCCGGCCGCCCTCCATCAGGTAGGCGTGCCCGACCTGGAGGTTGCGGGCGTCCCGTCCGACGTGCTCGCAGATGCGGCGATTCAGCGCCTCCAGCCAGGGCCCCAGCGGGATGTCGGCGACCACGGACTCGCCCAGCGGGGCCACGTCGGGCATCAGTTCGACGAAGCCGAACCGACGGCGAAGGGCGGCGTCGAGCAGGGCGATCGACCGATCCGCCGTGTTCATCGTCCCGATGATCGAGACGTTCGGCGGTACTTGGAACGCCGAGCAGCCCAGCGGCAGGAGGACCGGCTTGCCCCGCTTGTCCTTCTCGACGACCGTCAGCAACTCGCCGAAAATGCGGGGGAAGTCGCCCCGATTGATCTCGTCGACGATCAGCACGAAGCTGCGGTCGGGCTGGCGATCGGCGTCCAGGCAGAGCCGCTTGAAGATACCGTCCCGCAGGGCGTAGCCCACGACGCCGTCGTGCAACTCGGGGCGGTAGCCCTCGATGAAGTCCTCGTAGCCGTAGGACGGGTGGAAGCAGCAGAGCCGGACGGCACCGGGGCGATCCGGCTCGCCGAGGATCGTGCCCCGCTCGGCGTCAGATAGCTCGCCGAAGGGCCTGCCGTGGTGGGAGTACGAGGCGAGGTCCAGGGCGGTGCGCTCGGCCCAGTAGGTCTTGCCGGTGCCGGGCGGCCCGTAGAGGATGGCCTGCCCCCGACGCTCCAGCACCGACTGGATGCGGCCCGGCACGCCGTCGAGCCGGGGGACCGCCCCAGCCTTCGGGGTGGGGGTCGCCGGGCGGGATGTCCGGACGCCGATCGTGCCGCCCAGGGCACGTCGCTCCGCCTCGACGAGGGTCTCCGAGTGCTTCCTCAGCCGGTGCACCGTCGATCGGAGTCCTTCGGGAACGGGCATCTTCCACTCGTCCAGCGAGCGCCACTCGACGGGACTACGATGCGGGGCGTCCTGACCCGACTCGTAGACATAGGCCCCGACGACCCTGCCGACGCCGAGTACCCTGGCCCCGTTGCAGGCCAGGACCATGTCCCCCTCGGCGATCCCGGCGACGAGGTTGAGGACCTGGGTCGCCGTACGACCGAGTTGCTGGGGGCTGCCCGGATAGCGGTCCCCGAGCAGCCCGATCAGCCGCTGCTTCGAGGTGGAGTCCTTCTCGAAGCCGGAAAGGTCGCCGAGGGCGGGCCAGCCGACGGCCACGAACCCGCCGTCCCGCATCTCCGGCCAACAGTCCCGTGAGCTTCCGCCGTCGGAGGTGCCGACACGCCAGTAGCCGTGGTGGGCGGAGTGATATTCGTTGAGGACCGTCACCAGGTGGTTGATCGGGATGTCCAGTTCGGCGGCGGCGGCGACGAACCGGCTGGCGCAGAGGTAACGTCCCTCGCCCTCGGGCGGCACCTGGAGCATCTTGACCAGGTGGAACCGCTGGTAATCGGGGTTGTGGTAGTCGTCGAGCTTCTCGGGGGACATCAGGGTGAATACTTGTGCCCCCACGCCGAGTCGCAGACCGACGGGGCGATGCGCCCCAGGTCTTCCTGGAGCGTTCGGTACTCGGCGTCATCCGCCCCGCCCGGCAGCCTGCCAATGCGCTCGGCACTCCGGACCAGTTCGTCCCGCTGCCTGCGGGCGATCTCGACCGCCTCGGGGACCGTCAGTTCCCGGACGTTCTGCGGCCTCCCGGTGACCCAGCAGTCGAGGTCCCTGCTCCGGAAGATGCCGTAGTTGAAGGAGCTACCGCCGGAGATGCTGCCGAAGTGGCGGGAGGGAAACTCCTCGTCGCTCTTGAACTCCAACCAGTAGACGAGGCTGTCCCGGTTCCCTCGGGCGTGCATCACCTCCAGGAGTTCCTCGCCGTCCAGCCGGGCGAGCACGTCCGGGCCGAACCGGCTGCGGAAGGTGCGGATTGCAGCCTCCAACTGTGCCCTCGACGGGAGCCTGCCCTCGGCGGTCAGACGCTTGTGGTCGTCCAGGATGCGGCTCTTGATGCGTTCGTCGAGCATGATGGATCAGCCGGGGGGCCGCAGCCCCCCTATTCCTCGCCTCCGGAGATCGCCCTGACCGAATTCGTCTGGTACCGCTTGCCCGTGAAGACGCCCTCGAAGAACTCCTCGGCCAGGAGCTTCACGAGCGCCCTCGTCGTCTTCGTGTCGCTCGGGAAGACGAGCTTGCCCTTCTCGACCTGGACCTTTAAGCCGAACTTCTCTGCCCGGTTCGAGATGACGATCGCAGAGTGGACATCGAGGACACCCGACTCCCGGATCGCCGTGAAGCGCCTCCTGTACCATGGCCGGGAGTGCTTGGCGAGGTGCTCCCGGACCTTCCCGTCCCGATCATCCGTAGGTAGCGATCCGCCGAGCGCCGCACCGCCTCCCTGGCCCCCTCGGGGATCGCAAGGTCGAACATGAACCCGTAAAGCCGGTCGAAGGCGTAGGGCACTACGGCGGCGTGATGTGGTCGCAGGATATCCAGCAAGGAGGCATGCTCCTTGTCCCTGGGGCGGTGGCACTTTGGCGGCTATCAGGCCCGAGGTTTACGCTGTCGAGTTGGAGCGATCCGGTGGACCGATGCCACAGATATCCCCAATTCCTCGGCGATCTGCCTCGGGGGTACTCCTTGCTCCCGGAGTTCGAGGAGGCGTTTCGTCTTGATAATCCCCATGTAGGTTTTCGGACGTTGCGACCATGGCGCTTCCCCAGCGGCCAGGAAGACCGATTCGAGCTTCCGCTCCAAGCGACGGAGCGCCCGGAAGTGCCGCTTCCGGACCGGGTTGGTGTACCGGCCCAAATTCTCGTCTTTGCTTTGGTGTTTGTGCGCCAAATGCAAGGAGGCGACCTCCTCGCCCGCCAGGCGGCGAATCATGTCGGCCGATGTGTCTCTCAATGAGTTGAACGGCAATCTGGGGAAGTTGGGATGATCCCTGAGCACCCGCTTCAGTAGATCGTCCCAGAGCCTTGGGATTGCATTGGATCGGTTCCCGCCCTTGGTCTTCCTCCAGTACGGCAAGTTCTTCTCGGTGAGCAGGAGGATGTCCGAGTCCGACGGCTGGGACTTGCGACGTTCGAGCGCCCAGCGGAGGCCATCGGCCGTCTGCCGCCAGAGCAGATGGATTGACCGGGTCTTCTTCTTCCTCCTGACCCGTCGGATGTAGCTCAGGCCCTCATCCTTGAGGTGCAGGTGACCGATCCGGAGCCGGCCCGCTTGGTCGGCCCCGTAGGCACAGTTGAGGCCCAGAAGGAGAAAAACTCGCTCGATCGGCGTGGCGTACTCGTTCAATATCCGCAATTGGGCCACGGTCCAGATCGGCACGTCGGCGGCCTCCTTCTCGGTGTCCTCGTCCAGTTCCCGGGGGTTGCGGCGGATGTGCTCGAAGTCCTCGGGCTTGCGCCATTGGAACTCGCCGGAGAGGTGCAGCCAGCGGAGGAACCGGCCTAGCTCCCCGATGTAGTTGGTGCAACTCTTCCGGGCCATCGGTCGGCCGTACCGCTTCGAGGGTGGCCGTCGCCGGAAGATTCCGAAGAGTTCATCCGTGCCCTGGTAGTCGAGTTCGGCGAGGTCGATGTCGGGGACGTAGCCGAGGATCGTCCTGATCTGCGTGACCTTGGTCTTGCCGTTGTCGCTAATCGTACCGTCGGCGTCCCGGTACTCCCGCTCGATTGAATGCTGGTACGCCCGGAGGGCCTGGTGGAGGGTTTGGCCGGTCAACACGGGGCGATCGGTGCCGATCCCGGTCCCGAGCTTGGCCCTGTAGTCACCGATGCCGTCGAGATTATCCTCCTTGCCAACCTCGTAGGTTCGCCGGTTAGCAGGCTCAACCGGGGTACCTAACCGGAGGGCAAGCTCGTTGACCCGCCGGTAGTAGGTCTCGGGCCATTCGTAGTCGCCATCCCTGGGGACTTTTAGCGGCTCTCCCCTGGCCACGGCTTTGGCCACCTCCAGATGGGAAGGGTCCCAGGCGGGCGGGCCGGGTCGCCGACCCGAGGCGTGGAGGTCCTCGACGACCTGCCAGAGCGCCACGAGCAGTTCTAGTCGTCGGGCCGCCTCCACCCGATCATGGCCCAGGTAGAACTTGGGCTGACCGCCCTGTGGCAATCGACCCAGATTGCGCACATACCCCCGCTTCGTCCGCTTCAGGTTGGTAGACCGCATGCCCGCATCTCGGGAAGGGCGAACCGATGAGGGCCGAGGCACCCCTGTTATGAGGTCGCTGCCGGTCCTTATCAGATCACAATCAGATCAATCAGACCGTTGAAGGCCCATTCCGAGAGGGTAATCGGGCGGGGGCGATCGACGCAAGCGCAATAAGAAAGGCCCGTTGCGATTTCTCGCAACGGGCCTTTCAGTGGAGGCGGCGGGAATTGCACCCGCGTCCCGAGATCCATTGATGAAGGCGTCTACATGCGTAGTCGTTCTATTTATTGTCGGCCTGGGAACCCCAAACGACGAGGTTTCCATCGGCTTAGCCTATTATGAGTTTAACCCGATCCGCAACAGGCGGTTAAGATCGGGCGAGCCCACTGTGTCGTCGTCGGCCATGACCCGCAGGCGAAGTCATGACACGACGCAGCTTAACCGCGGTCAGGCGGCGAGGCTGTAGGAACCAACGTGGTTGTTGGCAGCTAATGTTTTGATCGGCTTTTTACGAGGCCAGCCGACCAACCTCGGCATGCAGCCAGACATCTCAGAAATCCGGTCGAACCTGAATCGCCCCCCGTTCACGTCCAGTCAATGAAGCAACATTGAGCTGATCGAGAATGCTCATCTTATTCGAGCTCGGGGGAAGGGTCAAGGTGCAATTCTTGATTCCGGGGCGGGGTCGGCGTGACTCTCCCGAAGGAGGATGAGGTCGTCGAGGTCGAGCTCGGAGTTCAGGATCAAGTGGCCTGGGATTCCGGATATCTCGCAAACCCTTGCTCTATGATCAATAAATGCAATTTACCCCTTCTGTCTGACGGCTGTCCGACGCTTCGCCTCTTGCAAGGAGCCCTCGCCCTCCCAACACGATGGCGGTTGCCGCGCCACGCAATCGCATCAGGGAGGGACGAGGCTGTCCGCCATCACGCTGACCGCCGATTGGGCCGCCCGGGTCGCCGCCCTGGCCGCACCGCTGCACCGCCGCTGGGCCTGGCGGCTGGCCCACGTCATCGCCGACATCCTGACCGCCCCGGGCCGCCGCACCGCCTTCAGTCGGTGGCGGGCCGCCGGCATCGGCACGGCCTCCCGGGCCTACGATCACTTCCTCGACGGCATCGGTCGCAAGACGACCCGGATCGCCACGGTCCCGGCCGGTCTGACGGCCCGCCACCTCGACCCGGGGGGGCGGTGGCCGCCGGTCTCCGACGATACGCCGTCGAAGCGGTACGGCCCCGGAGTCCGGGGGGCCGGCATCCACCGCAACCCCACGCCGGGGACGGCCGGGGCGAAGTCCCTCTACGGCCTAATACGGGATTGCATGGATCGCTATCTTTTCAGCGGAGGATTGCCCGCATGGAGGGCAGCACCATGGCCCGCGACCGACTGCCGATCGCCCCGCTCCTGGACCCCGGCGAGATCGCCCGCCGCTACCGCGCCTGCCGTTCCGGCGTCGAGAAGACCCACGGGCAGGTCCTCCGGCTGCTGACCCGCTCCACCGACCCGCCCGCCCCCGCCGAGGTCGGCCTCACCCCCGCCTGGGTCCGGGCCATCCTGAAGCGGTGGGACGCCCAGGGGCCCGCCGGCCGGGCCGACCGCCGGGCCGCCCGCGACGGCGGCCGGCATAAGCCCCCGGACGAGCAGCAGGCCGTCCTGTTCGAGGCGTTGCAGGGCCGCCCCGACGACGGCGGGCTGTGGGCCGGGCCGAAGGTGGCCGCCTACGTCCGCGACCGGTGGGGCGTGGCCGTCCGCGTCGAGGCCGGCTGGCGCCGGCTGCGGCGCCTGGGCCTGAGCCTCCAGGTCCCCCGGCCCCGCGACCCGGGGGCGGCGACGGCCGACGAGCAGCGGAGGTGGCAAAGGCGACCTGGCCGACCGGCTGGCCGGGCTGAGGGCCGAGCACCCGGGCAAGGCCGCCGAGCTGTGGGCCGAGGACGAGGCCCGGCCGGGGCTCAAGCCCGTCGCCCGGCGGGTCTGGGCCGTCAAGGGGCGACGACCGACGGCCAACGGCCGCACCGGGTGTCAGTGGCTCTACGTCTACGGCTTCGTCCACCCGGCCAGCGGCCGCGACCTGGAGCCGATCCTGCCGGCGGCGGATACCGACCGGATGGCCGCAGCGCTCGGCGAGTTCGCCCGGTGGGCGGGCCCCGCGGGCGAGAGGCTGCTGGTGGTGCCGGTCGACAACGCCGGCTGGCACGTGGCCAGGCGCCTGGCGGTGCCGCCGGACGTGGTGCGGCACCGGCTGCCGCCCCGCACGCCGGACTTGCAGCCGGCCGAGCCGCTCTGGCCGCCGCTGCGCGCGGTGGTGGCCAACGAGGGCTTCGACGACCTGGAAGCGTTGGAGCGCCCCTTGATCGGTCGATGCCGCTGGCTGATCGACCACCCCGAGGTCGTCCGCGGGGCGGTCGGCTTCCACTGGGCGGTCGCCCTCAATGGTTAGTTATCCAGGCAATCCCGTATCACTTCTGGCAAAGTTCAGGTAGAAGGCGACGCCCCGGGTCTGGGGGCCTTCGACCCTCAGCGGGCCGAGCCGGGTGTGCAGCGTCTCGGGCTTGAACCCATTGGGGTGGCCCGTGCGCTGCCCGGACCGCTGATTGGAGGCAGCCCCGAGGGCGTGGGCCCGCTCGATCTACATGACCTCGCTGATCAAGACGGTCACGGCGGAGGCGAGCCCGTCGAAGCCGCTCGGCCAGCAGTTCCGCGATCTGGTCCAGGAGAGCAGTCTGCATCGGGCGGGTCATTATCGGGGTCTGCTTGGTCCGGTTGGCACCTTCCAAGGGAGCCGGCGGCGGCCCACCGCTTCAACCCGAGCCGAATGTACTGAGCAAATGATGCACCATTAAGCGCGATTTACACCGAGATTTCGAGACGATCACCCAGTGGGGATGACTCGGCATGATCTGCCGTTGACAGAAGTGAACGAGACGGTATGATGCCTCAATCATAATTGATGATCGGGGCGTAGCTCAGCTTGGCTAGAGCGCACGGTTCGGGTCCGTGAGGTCGGAGGTTCAAATCCTCTCGCCCCGACTTTTCCTAACATTCGCCGAATCCTTGACTTAGGATACCTGCCCGCGGCGGGCAGCGCGGCCCGGAAGCCCTCGCAAATCCGGTAGTCTACCGGGTTGAGGTCCGAAGGGAACGCTGCATGCCAGTCCGAATCCCCTCCTACCGCCTCCACAGGCCCTCCGGCCAGGCCGTCGTCACCCTGGCCGGCAAGGACCACTACCTCGGCAAGCACGGCTCGACCGAGAGCCGCCAGGAGTACAGGCGCCTGGTCTCCGAGTGGCTCGCCCGGCCGGCACCCGGCCCTCCCCCGGGACCGGCCGGCAGGCCCGACCTGACGATTAACGAGCTGCTGCTCGCCTACTGGGACCATGCCCGGTCCTACTACGTCAAGGAGGGTCGGCCGACCTCCGAGGTCGCGACCATCCGCCAGGCCCTGCGGCCGGTCCGCGAGCTATACGGCGAGACGCCGGCCGTCGACTTCGGCCCCCTGGCCCTCAAGGCGGTCCGCCAGGCGATGATCGATCGCGGCTGGTGCCGGGGCTACATCAACAAGCAGGTCAATCGCATCCGCCGGGCCTTCACCTGGGCGGCCGAGAACGAACTGCTGCCCGTCTCCTCGCACCAGGCCCTCTGCAGCGTGTCCGGGCTGAGGGAGGGCCGCTCGGGGGCCCGCGAGCGGCCGCCGATCGGGCCGGTCTCCGACGCGGACTTCGAGCGGACCCTGTCCCTGCTCCCGCCGACGGTGGCGGCGATGGCCCGGCTGCAGCGGCTGACCGGGATGCGCCCCCAGGAGATCGTCATGATGCGAGGAGCGGAGGTCGACACGTCCGACCCGGATTGCTGGGTGTACCTCCCGGGTCGGCACAAGGGCCAGCACCACGGGCGAGATCGGGTCGTCTACCTCGGCCCCCGGGCCCGCGAACTGCTCCGCCCCTTCCTGGACGAGGAGCCGGTCGGCTACCTGTTCAGCCCGAGGCGGGCCGAGGCCCGTCGTCGGGAAGGCCTGCGGGCCCGCCGCCGATCGCCGCTCACGCCATCCCAGCGGGCCCGGGCCCCGAAGGCCGACCCGGCCCGGGAGGCCGGTGACCATTACCAGGTGGCCAGCTATCGGCGGGCGATCCGGCGGGCGTGCGGGCGGCTGGGGCTCACGGTCTGGTTCCCGCACCAGCTTCGCCACGCGGCGGCCAGCGAGATCCGCCGCCGGTACGGCCTGGAGGCGAGCCAGGCGGTGCTGGGGCACGTCGAGCTGGGCACGACGCAGATCTACGCCGAGGTGGACCGGTCGCGGGCCCGACAGGTCATGATCGAGGCCGGCTGATCGGCAACCGCCAGCTGCCGCCGGCCTGGAAACCGCGGTGGCGACGATCCCGTTGGCCCGCCGTGCCACCCGGGAGGATCAAAGGCGCCGGAGAAAGTCCCCGAATGACAGGGTGATCCATGGGTGCGAGTGACGAATCCGACCGGCAAGAGGATGGCTCCCGTTTCCGGGAGTCTTTGATCGAGCACCTGTACGAGCCGCCGCTCCCCCATCTCAGCCTCGAGCAGGCCGCATTCAATCTCGGCTTCGCCTGCCGATGGATCCGGATGCCGGTCAGGCTCTGCTGGAACCTCGGGATCCCCCTGTACGACCCGGAATACGATATTTCGAAACTGGTCGATCGGATTGATGATTTCCTGCTGGTCCTTTCAGGCCGGTTGCACTGGAATGTCTTCGATAGACTCCCCACGGAGCTCGAAAAGACGAAGAAGCAGTTGCTGATTCTCGTCGAGGCGTGCCGGGAGCCATGGCGTTATCACGGGATCCGGGTGGATCGATGGAAGATCCCGTGGGGGAATTCCCATCGCCGTCTCTGCATCCTCGCCGACGCGGGTATCCCCCCGGCTGATCCGCTGCACCCGCTCTATGCGCTGGGGGCGGCCCTGGGCGGGTTCGTTGTGGCGCTGCAGGAAGAGATGCCCCCGCAGACCGTCGCGGGGTTGCCTCGCTTCCCACTGGACCTGGAGGACCTCCCCGACTTCTACCCTGTCGCCTCGGCGGCGGCCCGGACGCCGGCCTGGCTCCGGGAAGCCGTGCCGCTGCTGGGGACGATTGCCGATCGTGCGGGGGGAGACGGGCGTGAGTGGGACCGGCTCGGTGACCTGGGGGCCATCCTCGACGCCGCGGTCGAGCAGCTTGGCTGCCGCGACTCGTTCGCCTCCATCACTGTCGAGGAGATGGTCGATCGTCTTTGCGAGGACATCTTCATGGCCCTGCGCTCGCCGTCCGCCGGACCCGGCGACATCCTGCCGAGGTGGTGTTCCAGGGGAGGCAAGTTGTATTACGAGGGCGAGGAGGCCAGGGAGATCAGGAATGCCTCGAATGTGAAGATAGTCAAGATTGTCGCCGCATTCCAGAAGGCTTCATGGCCCACGAGGCTGGGGCTGGCTGAGATCAACGAGATCGAAGGACCGGAGATCTACCGAGAGCAGGTCTCTGATCAGGTGAAATCGCTCAACAAGGGGCTCCGGTTCATCAGGTTCAGTGCCCGGCGCGGGGGAGACGCTGTCGAATGGAACCGACAATGATCTGGCCGGGATCGGCATGACCGGTTGCTCGACAGGCCCGTGAAGGCCTCGGGTGATGGCAGCCGGAATGATCCGGGCGCCGGAATGGCCGACTGTCGGTCGTGAACCTCCGCCGAGGATGACGGAGAGCAACGGGACACCCTCGACGGCGGCCCCCGAACCCCTCCCGCCGGAGACTGGCCGGGATGGGCCATACATGCATGTAGGCGACGGCGGACCGCGGCGGTCTCGATCGCCGGGATTGCGGTTCTCGCCAGCTTCCTTCTCGCCGGTTCCTCGACCGGCGTTGTTTCGAGGAGCTGTCGTGGGCAGCCGGCCTCGATCGCCGGAGCGACCGAAGACGGTCCACTCTCTCCGGCGATGCGGCTGCCGAGGTCGGCTGCGACCCTGAAAGCCGGGATGCCGGGAGGGGGGCGAGTGGCTCGCCGGGGTCATCCGGGAGTCCAACTCCGGGGACTGGCCCTGTCAGATCGAGGTCGACCGGGTCCTCGCGTCTTCACGGCCGACGCAGTCATGGGGGGGCGGCCCTGCCTGGATCGTTCCGATTGCGTCGGGCCCCGGGACGGTGAGAGCCCGGGTGGGGATGCCGTGGCCCCCTCCGCCTCTCGCCGGGAGCACGCCGGCTCGAGGTCGCCTTGACGGCCTGCGATCCGGGAACTCCCCTCGAAGTCCCCCAACTTCCAGTCCTACTCCCCGCGAATCTGACCGGGCCGATTTGAGAGACTTTCTCCCGTCCGCAATACCGACGGAGAGTTGCCCATGGCTGAACGAGTCCGCAATGAAATCGCCACCTGGCTCGACGACGCCCTCGCCAAGGGGGGCAGAGGCGGGCTGATCAGCCCGGCCGAGCTGGCCCGGCGGCTGCCGAACCGGCCTCACGTGTCGACGGTCTGGCGCTGGTGCCACCGCGGCATCCGGGGCGTCCGGCTGGGGACGGTGGCCATCGGGGGACGCCGCTACACGACCCCCGCCCTGGTCGAGGAGTTCCTCGCCCGGCTCAGCGAAAGTGGCGGGCCGAAGGGTGCTCCCCCCCCATCGCCGCCTCCTCCCGATCGCCGGGCCCGGGAGAAGGCCCGCGCCGCCGCCCGCGCGGCGATGGAGTTCTGAACCCGCCCTGGCGGCCCCAGATGACGCTCGCGTCGAGCGAGGCGGGACGGAATTGCCATGTGGTAATCCTGACTGATCGTTCGACGCGCACCGGCGGAGGCAGTCACACCTCTAAGACGAACCTCCCCGGAAGCTCGGACTGCTCCGTCCAGGGCCTGACCCGATCCGAGGATGGGTCGTCCGGGACGAACTGACCCATCTGGCCCGATTGTCCTGATACCGGAGCCTTTTCCCACTCGCCCCGAGCGACCTCTCATTGAACGACCTCGATCGATGCGACTGATGGGGACGACCGGCGGGAACACTCGTGCGGGGTCGGACGGGGCGGTCCCCGGGGGTCTCCGTCGCTGCGAAGCCGACCATGACCGAGGTGAGCCGACCGCCAAGAAGACCCGTCCGGTCGCCCCGGCGGGGGCGACCACAGGCTACTCCTTCTTCGCCAGCCTGGTTTCCTCGTCATCGTACCGTTCTTGCACCTTTCTACTCACCACAAGGAGCCATTCACGAGCAACATTCGGCCGGGGCCACCGATCGCATCGAGCCGGGGGCCCAACCTGATCGACGATCCGGATCCAGTCGGCCCCGGTGCTGGCCCGATCCCTTCCCCACGAACGATGGAGACCAGACAGATGAACCGGCACTCGACAATCTCCCCCATCCCCACGACCAGACCTGACAGGCCCTGCGATTTCTACGCCCAGCCGGGGCATCCAGAGATCATCGGTTTTCCCGAGTCAGAGATGGCAGAACTCGAGAAGGCCTCGGATCGGGGATACCTCATGATTGACCGCGAGGACCCGTTCCACGCCGGTCTCTGCGCGGCGTATCGATCCTGGTGCGTCAGCCGAGCCAGGCCTTGCATCGAGGTCCGGCGTCGGGGGGCCGAGGTGACGGTGACCCTCGACATGACCCCGTCGAGAGAGCACCTTGTCCAGGATTCGATGGTCCGCTGCACGGAGTGGCTCCTGGAAAACCAGTTCCAGCCGGACCAGTTCGAGGTCCACTCCGACGAGGTCGTCGTCAGGCGTGTCCCGCTCCACCTGGCCCGCCTGCTCGCCGGGCGGATTCGGGACAAGGAGCCGTTCGGTGAGAACGAGAGCCTTGAGTACTCCCCTAACCCCCCCCGGTGCCCGCGCTGGCTGAGGGAGTTGCGCCGGGTCAACGCCTCGGAGGAGCAGCTCTACGAGGCCGCCGAGGCCAGGGAGGAACGAGAGCGTGCGAGGGAGGCGGCCCTTGATGCGGAGGACGTCGAGCGTGTCCGGCAGCTCCCTGATCTGGGCAAGGAAGTCTGACCGACCCCGTTACCCTCCTGGCGGCTAACCCCCGCCGCCAGGGCTCCCTTCGGGGCAGCAGCCACATGGCGAGGAGAAGAGCCCGGCTGGATGGCCCCCAACCGGGCTCTGGAACTCTCCCGGGAGCGAGAGAGCGAAGCAGAGGAGACGATCGTGTCCACCGCAACGAACACCGCAGCGAATGAGGGATTCGTCGAGACGACCACTACCAGAGTACTCGATGGCCTTTGCACGCGCAATATCCCCCGCCCCGCCAACGCCGGACTTGAAGTCGACCCCGGCACGGCGCCGGTGGCCCTGTCGATCTCCGGGCCCGGACATGCCCACGACGAGCAGGCCTGGACGCAGGGGGCGTGCCGCTTGGCCGTGCTGGTCGACCGGACGATGGTCGCCCGTCGGGACGCCGTTGTCGGTTACCGGCCCGATCAGACCAGGCCCTCTGCGATCGGGAAGATCACGCGAAGGTCGAGGTGCAGCGAGCCCATTGTCGGCCAGCTCGAGCTTCGGCGACACTTCGGGGACATCAACGGTCTCAACGCGATCGCGTTGTTCCCGGTGGCCGAGGACGGCACCTGTCGCTGGGTCGGCTGGGACATCGACGCCCACGCCGGCGACGATGAGGCCTGGCGGATGGCCTGGGATCGGGCGTCGACCCTGCTGGGCCGGTTGGTCGAGCTGGGTATCGAGGCGTTGCTGGAGTACTCCGGAGGCGGTTTCCACCTCTGGAGCAGGTTCCAGGAGCCGATTCCTCAGGGGCAAGCGTTCCGGCTGCTCCGAGGCGTCCGGTCGGACCGGGTCGACGGCGTCGAGCTCTTCCCGGGGCGGGCCAATCGGCCGCGATCCGACTGGCTTGGTACGGCGCTGCGGCTGCCCGGACGGCATCCCGAGCGGGGGTGCTGGAGCAGGATCTGGGCGCCCGAGCTCCGGCGGTTCACCGACGGGGTCGAGACGATCGACCGCATGATCTCCTGGCTCGAGCGCCCGGGGATCGCCCTTGATGCGATCGAGCGGGCACTGGAGACGCTCCCGGCGATGGAATGGTACCGGGAGTCGGAGACGAGACCGCGGCCGGGAGAGGAACGCCCCTCGAGGACCGTTGACGCCGATCTCGCCTTGAACACCTCGGTCGGCCCTCTGGACCGAACCCGGCTGAGGCACAGGCTCCGAAGGAGTGCTCGAGAGGTAGCCTCCACGAGGGCTGGCCATGGGGAGCGTCGGCAGGTTCTGAACCGCGTCGCCTTCGAGTTCGGCGGCTACATCCATCACTGTGACCTGATGACGTTCGAGCAGGCCTCCCGGCGGCTCTGGGCGGCAGCGCGGGTGAACGGCATGGCACGCGAGGAGCCGGATCGGACCCGGCGGACGATCGAGGAAGGGCTACGAGACGGGGCGAACCGGCCGCTGTCCCTGGCAGATGACGACCGCGCAACGATCGCTGATGACGAGGGTGGGTCCGCCACAGATCCCATCGACGGGGAGGGGCTGGCCGGGACCTCCTCGGACGGCCTGGCTGGCCACCGCCGTCGGCACGAGGCGCCCGACGACCCGGACCGGCTGGCCCGGATCTCCCTCGTCGCGATTCGCGCCGCTGAGATGGGATTGGTGCGATGGAACCAGCAGTTCTACACCTGGCACCCCGACAGGCCGGCCTATGTCCTGCGGCCCGAGGAAGAGATCCGCGCGACGGTTCGCAAGTCGATCCTCAACGATTTCGATCGCCTGCAACGGGACGCGATCCGGAAGTCTCGCCGGAGGGGTCTGTCGCCGCCGATGGTCCGCAAGGTGACCCCGCAACTGCTGAACTCGGCGCTCGACGCAATTCGGAGTGAGGTCCTGCTGCCGGGAGATCGGGACCCGCCGACCTGGATCGGTGACTGCCAGTTGAGGTCGGATCCCCACCTGGTCCTGCCGATGCGAGGAACGTTGCTGGATCTCTCCGGGTTGAGGGTCGACGACGACGGGACGGTTGACCACGCATCCATCCGTACGATGGCCCCGACGTCCGACTTCTTCAGTCTCTACAACGTGCCCTACGACTACGATCCGGAGGCCATGCCGCCGGGCCGCTGGTTCTCGTTCCTGGACGAGATCTTCCCCGGGGACGAGCAGTCCCTGCGCGAGCTGAGGAAGTGGTTCGGCTACTTGATGCTCCCCGACACGAGCCGGCAGGCGATCCTGATGCTCGTCGGCGCCAGCCGGTCGGGCAAGGGCACCATCGCCCGCGTGCTCAGGAAACTGATCGGCGAGCAGAACGTCGCCTCCCCGGCGATGTCCGAGCTGGCCGGCGACCATGGGTTGCAAGACCTGATCGGCAAGAGCATAATCCTCTTTTCCGACGCCCGGCTGGCCGGCGATGGTGCGAAGCTCGCACTTGCCCAGGAAAGGCTGCTGAAGATCAGCGGCGAGGATCCCGTCCGGATCAACCCCAAATTCGGGATCCCCTACACGACCACGCTGCCGGGTCGGATCATCATCCTCTCCAACGAGGTGCCCAGTTTCCGGGACAATTCCCAGGCCTTCGTCAACCGGGCCCGGCCCTTGAAGTTCGGCGTCACCTTTGCGGGGCGGGAGGATCGGACCCTCACCGGCGAGGGGAAGAATGTCGGTCAGCTCGACAATCCCCGGGCGCTGGCCGGCATCGCCAACTGGGCCCTCGGCGGGATCGGCCTGCTCCGGGCCGATGGGCGTTTCCAGGTGCCCGAGACCGCCCGGCCGCTGCTCGATTCGCTCCTCGAGGCGAGCGTCCCACTGCGGTCGTTCGTCGACGACTGGCTCGATCGCTCGGCCCCGGAGCACAAGGTTCCTACACCCCTGCTCTATGCCGCCTACCTTCAGTGGCGTGACGAGTCGGGGATCTCGACGCGGCTGACGATCAACAACCTCGTCCGGCAACTTGGCTCGATCTGCCCGACGATCGTGGGGTGTGGCGACCGGGAGAAGGTCCTGGACCCGGTTGTCCAAAAACGCCTCAGGCAGGTCAAGGGCATCCGATTGGCCCAGCACCCTAGAGGGCAGTTCCTGGAAGAGGCGTCCTATGTTCGCAGGGCTCTCTGATTCCTGGTGTTGGCACGATCGCCAATGAGCTCCGCGTGGCCGCGGTCTGGCTGCAGTGTGGCCGGAGAATCAGCCCCACTGCGGCCAGCCGTAACCCGTTGCATCCCAGGCATTCCGGCGTCGTCGGGATGAGGATGGCCGCAGTGGCCGCAGGGATTCGGCAACCATGGGAATCCTTCCCAAAGAGGATAATCACCCCCCGCGCCCGACGACGCCGGCAGGATACGAGCGCGGTGAGCTTGAAGTGGTTTCTGTCACACTGCGGCCACTGCGGCCATGACGACAAAAGACAGGACCACATCCCTAACCCTTACAACGGTTTGGGTGATGGCCGCTGCACTCGACTTCCGCGGCCTTGCTTCGGTCAGGGTATTGGTCGACCCTCCGATGTTCGAGAGCCAATCGGATGATGACACGCCCGGCGTTCCCTGAATCCCGGCCACTACGTGGCGGCATACCCGGAACGACTAGACGCGCGTCGTCGGCCCGGCGTCGGTGATATCGAGCGGATCAACTGCTGGAAATGACCGTCCAGAAGTCTCTTACGCGATCATTTCCAGCGATGGACCCCCTCGTCGAGCGGAGCGAGGACGAGCGGGTCCGCCTGATTGCCGCCGAACTGAAGGCGATCGACGCCTGGGTCGCTGGCGGGGGGCCACCTTCGACCCGAAGACGCCCTGGAAAGGCGCCCGGCACGGGGCCGCCAGCAGCATTGACTTCGACCTCAGGCTCGCCCCATGCGACGGCGACACCTTCCGCGGCACGATCCGGTTCGACGAGGGCGACGCCCGCATGAAGGTCACCGGCGTGCTGGACGGCTGGCGGATTGACTTCGAGACGACGGAGATCATCCGCGGCCGGGCCCGCTCGCTCCGCTTCGGCGGCTACATCGTCAACGGCAAGATGCTACTGACCGTCTCCGGCATCTCGACCACCTGTGCCCCCGCCAGGGGCACCGTGCACCTCCGGAAGCAACCGTAAGTCGCGACGTACGAGGCTCCGGGGAGCTTGCAATACCGCCGGCGACCTGGCTCGACCGGGTTCATCGACGGCCTCGTCCCGGTCGTCAGTCTGCCGGAGGTTGCCCGATCCGGCAGGACGCACTCTCCCGGGCATAGAGAGTCGGGGGCAGGGCGCTACTGGAGACGGATCGCGACTTGCCATAAGAGGATTTCGGCGATCAGGCCGATCAGGCCGACCATGAGGAGGCCGGTGTTGAGGAGGAACCAGGGGCGTTCGTCGGGGTCGTTCACCAACCGCGCAAGGGCACGTCGTGCCCGTGATCGGTGGCGGGGTCTGCTCGAGCTGGACATAAACAGGCCTCCAACATCAGGGGGATCTTGAGCGAACGAGGGGCGGGGGCGAGGTAGGGGCAGGCGAGGTGGACCCTCTCTCGCCTCCCTCTCCGAAGCATGGGGAGATCAGGGATCCAGCGAGTCGATCGCCTGCCTGACCGCCGTGCCCGCGCGCCGGCAGCAGGCGACGCATTCGTCGTTGCCGATCGCCCGAGTCAGTTTGATCAATCGCTCGGCCTCGCTCTCGGCGAATCGGAGCCTGGCCAGCTCGTGGCGGTCGAGGTGGTCCCTCGTACGGGCGGACCGGGGGAGGCCCCGGGACTCCCTCAACTCGGACGGCGTGGCGCCGAGCACGAGCAGGGAGATCGCCCGGGTCGCCTCGGCGAACGGGTTCACCGCGTCGACCTTGCGGCAGTTGTGGTCGGCCATCGCGGCGACGAGGGCCTTGCGCTGGCCGATGCCCTCGATGCGGTCGGCGATCCAGCCATCGTCGCGTCCCCGTCGCCGATAGGCCTCGACGGCCCTGGCGACCTTCAGCCCCGGGTCGGACACCTCCTCGGCCCACTCCCGGAACGCCTCGTTGACGAAGCGGTGGAAAGCCGGCGAGAGGTACGCCGCGTAGGCCAGCGAGACCTGCCAGTGCCCCCAGGTCGCGCCGCCCCGGCCGCGCCGGGTCGAGAAAATATGCCCCACGGGCATATTTAGCGAGGAGGCCAGATCGTGGACGAATCGGGCCCCCTCCTTGCGTCGCCATTGGCTCGGGTCGCGATTGGGCGGCCGGCCGGCGGCCTCCCACATCTCGGTGAGGTTGATGAGCCGATTCTCGTCGATCGAGACGCGGACGCCCTGGTAGACGAAGGCAACTGCGGGGAGCGGAGGGGCCTCGGTCGGTCGGTTGGGCATCGAGACGGCCCTTGTTCGAGGGGGACGATCCTCCCGTTGCCATCCCGGCGTTCCCCGCATCGACGGGTGCCGGAGGCGGCGACCACCTCGGCCGCCGAGACGAGCATCGATCCCGCCCCCGTCTGGCGGGTCGCTCATGCGCGACCGGCCACCCCGATCCCAGGGGGTCCTGAGTGGGCAGCCGCCGCTCTTGGTCGACCTGACGCATCGATCCTCGAGTCGTTGTCAGGCGTTACGTCATGGTGATGATCAGCCGGCCGTCCCGAGACTTGCGGCACCTCGGCTCGCCGGTCGGTCCGCAGCCGACCCAGGGCCGGCCGCGCGGCGCGGACCGGCAATCCCCCCGGGGCTTCAGAAGACCGGCCCGCCGCGCCGGGCGGCCCCGGCATCGGGCCCGGTACTGCTGACCGTGGTCGAATAGACAAGGGAATGCTCGGGTTGGCAGACCGGGCTCCAGTCCTCCGGGCAGCCAATCGCTGGCGTCGAGGCCGATTCCCGGCCGGGGCCTCGTCTGACCCGGAGGCGTCCCTTCCGGCCCATAGGGTCCCTCGCCCGGGCTCTGCCACGCTGCCTCGGGGTCACGGGCGATGATCGCACCGGCAAGAAAAAGGCAATATGTGCCCCGTCTCCAGTCCCCGGAGTCTCCGCTTGAAAGACATCGACACCCGGCCGCCCGGCGTCGTGCCGGCCCCCCGGCCCGGCACCATGGCCCACGAGCCCGATCCGGTCGACGGCGAGATCGACGCGCTGCTCGCGTCGCTCGAGCGTTACGGCGTCATGCCGCCCGACTTCGAGAAGGTCTGGTCGGGCATCCATCGCATCCTCCGCGCCCGCAGTCGCGACGACCCGGCCGGCTCAGGCCTCCGACTACTGGACGAGGCGCTCGCCTTCGCCGGGCTGCTCGAGCTGCGTGCCCGATACGCGACGGCGACCAGGTTGAAGGCCTGGGACCGCGCCCGACGCGACCGCGGCGCCAACGGCCCCGAGCCGGTGCTTGACGACCGCGATTTGACTCGCCTGCTCGAGCTGCAGCGCCACCTCGCCGGGCTGGTCGACGCCCGGGCCGCCGCGGCGCGGAAGTGGGGGCTGGCCGCCCGGCACGGCACCCCCGGACAGGGTCGGGTCCGCGACGGCGACGAGACCCATCGTGGCCGGGGCATCGTCGGAGGGAGGGACGAACGATGAGTGATGACCCCAGGAGGCATGATCGGCCGTCGGGACCCGGCGATGGGGGCCGGCCGACGCAGCCCGGTCTGGAGGAACGCTGGGATCGGGTCAGGGCGGAGATGGAGCGGGCGGAATTCTGGCTCGGGAGGCAAGGGTCCATCGTCCTCAAGCCCTTCGAGGGCCGGCGCTACTGGGTCGTCCGGTTCCGGTTCGATCACGAGGGGCGGCGGCGTCAGGGCATGCTCTTCATCGGCCGGGAGGAGGACAGGGAGATGCTGCGCCGCGCACGGGAGCTCCTCGCCCGGTTCCGGTCCGAGGCGCTGGTCCTCAAGCTGATCTCCCGCAGCGCCCGTCAGGCCGCGCGGGCCCGCCGCGGCGCCCTCAGGGCAAACCGGTCGGCCCGAGGCGATGGCCTCGAGCGGGACGGGCGGGAAGACGTGGGCGAACGTCCACTGGGAACAGGATGGCCCTCTCCGTAGCGATTCCTGATCGGCATGGCGACGGGGTCGGGGCGTCGTGTTCGCGGTTGCCGGGAAGAGACGGGCCCGGCCGAGATGGTCCGGCCGGGCCCCGGGCTTCTCGGGACGGGGGGGCTGCGGGGCTACCGATCGTCCTCGTCGAGCCGCGAGCCGTCCGACCGAGGCGAGTGCGGGGACGGAGGCCGGGCGGCGGGGTGGAGGTCGCCCCCGGGGGCGAGGCGACGGATCAGCTCGGCCTGGTCGGCGAGAAGCCGCTAGGCACGCAGCAGCAGGCCGGTGAGCTCGGCCTCGCGCCGCATGGAGCCGACGGCCAGCTCGATCGGGTCGATCCCCGCGGCGGGGTCGAGCTCGGCCGGGCGATGCGTCGACGGGGTCGGGGGGTCAGGGGGGACGCGAGGCGGATCGAGGGGGGAGCGGCGATAAGAAGCCCTGACAAAACCTGGATGGCCTCGCAGCTTACCCAGCTTCGCCAGAGGTTTTGTCAGGACTTCACTAACCTACCTTACGCTCGTAGAATGCGCGGGCGGGTGACCTCCGCCCCCAGGAGGCCCCGGTCCCGTGACGCGACCCCCCGAATATTCCGTGCTCGACCTCGCCCCGATCCGCGAGGGGGACACGCCCGCAGACGCCCTCCGCAATTCGCTCGACCTGGCGCGCCAAGCGGAGCGCTGGGGCTACAAGCGGTTCTGGCTGGCCGAGCACCACAACATCCCGGGCATCGCCAGCGCCGCGACGGCCGTCGTCATCGGCCACGTCGCCGGGGGGACCTCGCGCATCCGCGTCGGGGCCGGCGGCGTCATGCTGCCGAATCACGCGCCGCTGGTGATCGCCGAGCAATTCGGCACCCTCGCCTCGCTCTACCCCGGGCGGATCGACTTGGGCCTGGGCCGCGCCCCGGGAGGCGACCGGCAGACCACCTACGCACTCCGCCGCAGCCTCGAGAGCACTGAAGGTGACTTCCCCCGCGACGTGGCGGAACTGCGGTCGTATTTCCGGCCGGCGGCCCCGGGGCAGGCGGTCCGGGCGATCCCGGGCGAGGGGCTGGACGTGCCGATCTGGATCCTGGGGTCGAGCGACTTCGGGGCGCGGCTGGCCGCCGAGCTGGGCCTGCCGTTCGCCTTCGCCTCGCACTTCGCGCCCGACTATCTGCTCCAGGCCCTGTCGCTCTATCGGGACAACTTCCGCCCCTCGGAGTCGCTGGCCGAGCCCCGGGTGATGATCGGGGTCAACGCGTTCGCGGCCGAGACCGACGCGGAGGGGGCCCGCCTCTTCACCTCGCTCCAGCAGGCGTTCGTCGGGCTGGTCCGGGGTCGACGCGGGCTGCTCCAGCCGCCGGTCGAGTCCATGGACGGCCTGTGGACCCCGGCGGAGCGGATGCAGGTCGAGCGGATGACCCGGATCTCCGTCGTCGGCTCGCCGGATTCGATCCGCCGCAGCCTGGGTGTGATCGTCGAGGCCACGAAGGCCGACGAGCTGATGCTCACGGGCCAGATCTTCGACCACGCGGCGCGGCTGCGGTCGTTCGAGATCGTCGCCCGGGTGTGCGCCGAGCTGGCCGACGGGCAGATGGGGCGTGGCACGTCCGCTGCGGACGTTCATGCGGCCGGGGCCGCGGCGTCGCCCGCCCCACGCTGATGCGATTTAGATGCGCTGATCGATCAGCACCGGCATCCGCTCCGCCCCGGTCATGATCCGGTAATAGTGGCTGGCCGGCTCGCAGAGCATGTACGCCACCGCCCAGCCGCGCTCATCCGGCACCAGCAAGCCCCGGATGCCCGTCTCGATCAGGTACCACACGCCCCGGCGCTCCAGGCCGTAGGACGCCGGGATCTCGACCGGGATGGCCCCGCTGTCCCGCCACCCGCCGTCCTTCACCGTCTGCTGCCACGTCCAGCCGGTGCGCGGCAGGCGGCGGCTCTGGCCCCGGCTGTTGCCCCAGCGCGCGACCTGGAGCCTCCCGTCGCGCCAGATCGGCAGGCACGGCCTGCGGTCGCGGAACAGGAAGCGGTACTCGGCCTGCCCGCCGCGCGTGTAGCGGCGGTGCGCCATCCCGAATCGCCCGATTAACTCCGTGGGCAGGTTGCTCTCCGTCACGGCGATTCCGAGGCACACGTCGGGTCTTCCTGCCCTCTGCCTTGACTGTTCGTGCGTGCATAGTACGCTTCTGTCCATGCGGCGCCAAGGCCCGGTCGGACATGTCGACGCCGACGCGTTTTACGTCGCGGCGGAGCGGGTGCGGTACGCCCACCTGGCCGGGATGCCGGTCGGCGTCCTGGGGAATCAGGGCGCGTGCGTCATCGCCAAGAGCTACGAGATGAAGGCGACCGGCGTCGGCACTGGGATGCCGATCTGGGACGCGATGAAGCTCTGCCCCGAGGGGATCTACGTCAAGCGCGACTTCCGCTGGTACGAGGTGCTCTCGCGGCTGATGCTGGAGACGATGCGGGAGCTGTCGCCCCGCGTCGAGTATTACTCCATCGACGAGTTCTTCTTCGAGGCGGCGAAGCCCCCGGCGGGCGACTATCAGGATTACGCCGTCCTGGTCCGGGACCGGCTCATGGATCGCATCCGGGTCCCCGTGACCGTGGGCATCGCCCGGACCCGCACGCTCGCCAAGCTGATCAGCGACACCGCCAAGCCTTTCGGGGCGCTGGCCATCCTCGACAAGGCGGCGGAGGAGTCGCTGCTCGCGGCACGCCCGGTCACCGATGTGACGGGCATCGCGGGCAGGAGGGAGAAGCGGCTGCTGCCCTGGGGTATCCGCACCTGCCTCGACCTGGCGAAATCCGACCGGCGGCTGATCCGCGGCCTGCTGACCGCCAGCGGCGAGGCGTTGTGGTGGGAATTGAACGGCGACCCCGTGATCCCGATCAATGCAGAACGGACGCCGCACAAGGTGATCTCGCGCGGCGGCAGCTTCGGCGATCCGACCGACAAGCCGGACGTGCTCTGGGCCTGGCTGGTGCGGAACCTGGAGCGGATGGTCGAGGAGCTGCTCTACCACCGGGTGCTGGCCGGGCGCGTGGCGGTCTGGGTCGGCTACCGCGACGGGCATGCCGGGGAGGGACGCGCGACGCTCGAAGTGCCGACCGATCGCTTCGACGTGCTGCTCGACACCTTCCGTCCCTGCCTGCGGCGGGCATGGGTGCCACGGGCTCTGGCGTCGCGTATGCATTTGTTCGCCGAGGATCTGCGGCCCCACACCCCACGCCAGCTCGGGCTGTTCGACGGGCTGGATGCCGAGGATGCGGCAACTGCCGTGAAGCAGGCAGTCAATGATCGGCACGGCCGCTTCGCGCTCCGAAGCGTGGCGACGCTGCCGCTTGGCCAGGTCTATGCGGACCGGGCCAACGGGTATGACATCTGCGACGTGCGCGGGAAGACGTGCTTCTGAGGCACAGGGAGGGGCCGGGCACGCCAATTTGTCTGGTTATTGCCGGTTCCCCCGCGATCCCGGCCATGCGATCCCTCAACGCGCGGATTTCGCTTGCTTTCCGGGGCCGCTTCCGGGAAAAGTATCGCTGCTACCGATGTCGTACCGAGATCCGACTACTTCCCTGCCGGGAGATAGTGTCATGGTCAGGATCGCGGCGGCAGCGTTCGGGCTTTGCATGGCGACCCTCCCCGGCCAGGCCGACGACGGGGCTGCCCCGGCGGACGTCCTGCGTGCCAGGGGACTCCGGCCGGACGGGCTTTTCTTCGTCCTCGACGAGGATGAGGCGTTGGCGGGATTCCGCGACGGCGACCGGACGGTGACCGCCTTCCAGGCGGCGTCCGCCCGGCGTGCGGCGATGCTCTACAACGACGGCGAGATCGCCGGGGCCGTCGCCCGGATCGATGCCCTGAGGACGCGGAACGCGGACCTGGGCCTGGTGATCGACCAGCTCAATCAGATCAACGAGTACCGCCCGCTGCGCAACTGGAACACGGGGCACAAGACGGCCCACAACGCGGCGAAGAACGAGATGAACGCGAACCGGGGCACGGTGCTCCAGCTCCAGAAGTATCTCAAGCAGCTCGGAGGCCAGCGGCCGGGCCGGGAGGGCCGCGCCGAGATCGATCGGGAGTTCGAGCGCCAGCATGGCTTCTTCAGCATCGCCGTCGAGAATCTCTCCGGCGTCATGGACCCCGTCGCCCGCGAGTACCGGGAGTTGGCCGCCGACGGGGAGGTCAGTGACGCGATCGAGGCGATCAACGCGGCCGAGGGGAAGCGATACCGGCTCGGGCCTTCCGATGATTTCCGGGAGGCGTACAAGCGGCTGAACGAGACGCGGGGGGCATTCGGGAAGTCGAAGCCCGCGAGCAGGCCGGGCATGGGAACGGCCGACGACGATGCAGCCGAAGCCAAGGCACGCACGGTCTTTGCCATCGCCAAGGCGCTGGAGCCGCGCAATTCCAAGGCGGCGCTGGAGCGCTATCGGGCCATCGTCTCCGACTATCCCGGCACACCGGAGGCCGAGGAGGCCTCCAGGCGGATCGAGGCGCTGGAAGTCAATCGGCGTTGAGCCGCCGACGGCGCGGCCGTCAGCCGAGCAAATCGACCATGCGCTTCAGCTTGTCTGCGCCGTATTGGGCGATCAGGGGCTTGAGCGCCTCCAGCGTGTCGAGCAAATCACCCTCGCCCGTCGCCTCGTTCCGGGGCGGCGGGGCCGGATCGCCATTCTCCGGCTCGATCTTCGGCTTCCGGCCGCGTCGGGCCGGTGCCGCCTGCTTCGCGGCCCTCCCCTCGCCTTCCTTCTTCTTCATCTGGCTCTTCACCGCGCTGAAGTGCTGCGGGTTCATGTCGATCCCGAACGACCGCTTGATGTAGTCCACCGCCTCGCCGGGCTTCTCGTAGCCCGCGTCGAGGGCGGCGCGGGCGGCCTGCGACTTGTTCGGGGCGTCGCCGCCGGTTCCCAGCTCGTCGTCCTCGTCGTCGACCGGCTCGGTGGCCTCGGGTTCCTCCTGCTCCTCCGGGATTTCCTGGGAGATTTCCTCGTCTTCGATGGGCAGCGGCTTTGCGGATTTGCGCGCCATGGCTGCGGCTCCGTGCTGGGGCGGTCGTGATGAACCTAGCTTACCACGCGGTCGTATTAACCAAGGGGGCGCGCTGCGCAATCGCTACGGCCGGCATCGTATCCGGTGCTGACGTTGGCCTCCTGGCGGCGAGTTCGCCGATCAAGGGCCGGAGATGCCCGTCATCGCGTCCACGGAGGCCCCCCGATGTGCGGCAGGTATACGCTGAGGAAGTCGAAGGCCGAGCTGGCGGAGCACTTCGGCGTCGACGTGCCGGAGGTCGTGCGCTACAACATCGCGCCGTCGCAGTGGCTGCCGGCGATCACCTCGGACGCGGTGAAGCTGCTGAAGTGGGGCTTCCTGCCCTGCTGGTCCAAGGAGCCGAAAGTCAGCTTCTCCAACATCAACGCCCGGCGCGAGACGGTGGCGACCAGCAATGCCTACCGCGGCTCGTTCCGCAAGAAGCGGTGCCTCGTCCCATCGGATGGTTTTTATGAATGGGCGCCCGGCACTCCGAAGCGGCCGCACCATTTCCGGCTGAAATCCGGAGACTCCTCGCTGATCCCCACTTGATCCTCATGCGGCTCGCCGTGATCGTTGGCCTGCATCAGCTTGTGCCTCGCGGCCCCCACTCGATGGCTCGGCCTTGAACTTCGCAGCCTTGGGCGATGACTGATGGCTCCAGACCTCGTCCAGTTTCAGGACCACGAACCGGACCAGCGTCCGGCGACGACGCCACTTGTACCGCACCTTCTCCAGGAACCGGAACAGCCGGTTGCTCCGCTCCACGTGGTTGTTCGTCCGCACCCGGCGGCCCGCCGGGCCGTTCAAGTACGCTATAAGCTTCGGGAACTTCTCCTCGTCGAGCTGGTCCATCGCCTTGACCAGCTCGGGCACCGCGTAGAATGCCGGGTCGCGCACGATCGCCGACCGACGGCAGCTCGCCTGGTGGAGGTCCTTGGGCGTGTCGAACAGCCAGTAGACCCGGTCGGCGAACCGCCGCAGCGTCGCCAGCTCCGGCAGGCACCCCAGCATTCGGGTCAGGTCGGCTCGCTCGGCCTCGGTGAGCTTCTCCCGACGCTTGACGATCAGGTGACGATGCTTGAACACGAAGTGGGCCTTCTCCCTGAGCGTCGGCCCGCGACGCCCGGCGGTGGCCCTGGACCTCCGGCCCTTGCGTCCCCGCTTCTTCTTGCGCCCGGCCTTGCCCCGACGGGCCATCGCCCCTCTCAGCCGGCGCACCGCGTCCAGGATCAGCCCGTTGATCGACTTGATGACGTGGAAGGCGCACAGCTGGTGGTCGGCCTCGGGCCACAGCTCGGCCAGCAGCTCGGGGTAGAGGTTCGATCCGTCGGTGACCACCACCCGCGGGGAGAGCCCCCGGGTCTTGAGGTTCTTGAAGAACCGACGCATGTGGTCGGCGTCGTTCTTGTCGACCAGGGCGAAGGCCACGGGCAGGTCGGCCAGCGGGTCGGTGGCCAGCAGCAAGGTGAAGCGGCCCAGGTGCAGCTCATCGACGCAGAGCGTGCCGCTGAAGCGTTCCAGGACCGCCCGTCGGTGCGCCGCCATGTCGAGCGAAGCGGCGTGGTCGCGGAGCACGTCGTAGACGAATCCCGTGGAGAGGTCCAGCAGGAACTCGCGGCGGATCGACGCCAGGGTCCGCTCGATGCTCATGCCGTCCTTGATCAGGCGGTCGAGCACCAGGTCGCGGACCTTGTTGTCGTACCTGGCCTTGGGGAGCACCCCCTCGGGGGTGTTGCGGAAGGTCGTGCGGCACCGGCACCGAGCGGTGTACTCGCCATAGGTGACTTCCAGGACGGCGACGGCCTTGTAGGCGACGGTGCGCACGGTGCGGGTCAGGGCCCGCTTGCGTCGGCCCCGCTTGCCGCAGTTCGGGCAGGGGGCCTTCTTGGGTGCGCAGCGGACGGGTATAACGATCGAAGTGGGTGCTTCGGTGCCCATGGCTTGCGTCCCCGGTGGTGAGGCTCGTGTTCAACCTCATTCACCGGGACGCAGGCCCTATCCTTCAAGGGCAAAACGGCTTACTGCCTGTCGTCCGCGTGGTGGGGATCGGCGAGGAGTCTCGAAATCCGGCGCCCCGTTCGCGTTCGCGGGCCTCTGGGACCGCTGGGAGCGGGACGGGCAGGAGCGGGAGACCTTCGCCCTGGTCACGACCGAGGCGAACGCCGTCGTCGCCCCGGTGCATGGGCGGATGCCGGTGATCCTGAAGCCCGATGACCATCAGGCGTGGCTCGACCCGGAGGCGACGCAGGAAGAGCTTCTTGCGCTGCTCGATCCGCTGGAGCCGGGGCTGATGGAGGGCTATCCGGTCGGGCTGGCGGTCAACAGGCCGTCGGTCGACGGGCCGGAATGCGTCGAGCGGGCGTGAGTCAGGCGGCGCGACGCGGCCAGAGGATCGCCATCACCACGCCGATCACCAGCCCCGCGATCGCCCCTCCGGCGGTGCCGAGGGCGAGGTTGAAGGCGACGACGATCATGGAGGCGATCCCCGCCGTCTCGCCCCCGAGCGTCGTCATCTGCGCGTCGGGGTTGGCCTCCTCCATGCCCCGGAAGTAGCCGACGGCCAGCCCGCAGGCCGCGACAAGGAGCGTGATGAGGGCGACCAAGAGCGAGCGGCCGAGGGTCGACACCAGCAGCTTGCCGATGTGTCGGTTGGACATGGCTGTGCCCCCCAGGTTCGGGTTGCTACCCGAACACTGGGAGGAAGGCCGTTCGGCGTGCGATCGGCGCGAGTTGGGGCGAACACCGATTCAGCCCACCTCGCTGACCGCCGGGGATCGTTCGGCGCAAACCCGTTCGATCCTACCGACTTCCGCCGCCATCCGGTCCAGCCGGGCGGCGAGCCTGCGCGTCGCTTCCGACTCCCCGCCATTGTCGATCGCCCGCCGCAAGGCGTCGCGGGCGTCCTCGATCCGCAGGCGGGCCTCGTCCAGGTCGCCTGCCGCCGCCTCGATCGCGTCGTCGTGGTCGATCATGGGTGCGATCCGCGCCGGGGATGAAGGTTCTCAGGCGGGATTGTACGGGAGATCGCCGCAAGGTTCGATCTGGCCAGGCGTTTAGATACGGCTGGCGGGGGATATCGCCCAGAATATCCGGGCCCGGCGTCCGAATCCTGGATGGAGCCCGGACTTTCCCCACCGCGAGGCACCGATGGACAAGCTCGAACTCGACGCGCGCATGACCCGGCTGGAGCGGCGTCACGGACTCGTGCTGGCCCTGCTGCTGGTCGTCCAGGCGGCCGTGCTGGCGCTGCTGATCGGCTTTCCCCGCTTCGGCCGCGTGGAGCCCTCGATGAGGTCGACGGTTATCGCCGCCCCGCTGCCGCCGTCCACGCAACCGGCGGAGTGGATCACGACGGAGATGGCGTCGGATATGGGCGTGGCCAGCATGATGAGCGGCATGGCGCGCTCCGACTCGATGACGGTGCATTACCGCGAGCTCGCCACGCTGAAGCAGCTCCAGGGCGAGGGCGTCATTTCCGAGGCGGAATGGCAGGCGAAGAAGGAGCAGGTGCTCTCCAGGCAGCTCAACCCCGAAGACCTGCGGACCGACCTGGAGATGGTCCGGAAGCTCGTCGATGCCGGGGCGCTCACCGAAGGGGAGCAGGCCTCGCTGCGGACCAGGCTGCTCGGCCTTGAGGAGCCGAAGGCCTAGGACAAGCCGGAATTCTGAACGGTTACGCCTCCATGGCGTAGGACTCGAGGTAGCCGCACTTGGGGCAGCGGAAGGTGGCGACCTTGTGCCGCTCCTTGCCCCGGAGCCTCAGGCCGGTCCAGAACGAGTGCTGTGGCGGCCCCTCGACCCATTCCGATGGCAAGCGGCCGTTGCGCGTGTGGTCGAGAATGAAGCCCTCCTTCATTGCTTGCGAGCACTTCGGGTAGGTCGGGGCACGCATGGGGCCTCCGGGTATTTCGTCCTAATCGCAATCGCCCGCCTTGCGGTACCCGGCGGCCTGCGCCTCCGCCGCCGTGCTAAACGGCACCTTGTTGCCCTCCTTCATCTTGCCGATGCTCCGGCAATGAGAAGCATGGTAGACGCGGCTGTTGCGGTTGCTGATGACCCCGCCTGACAAGGCCGGGATGGCGGGCTGGGACCCGCCGACCGCCGGGCCCCTCTCACCTCTTCGCCAATCCCACGGCGCGACCGGGTCCGGCCTGGCCCAGAGGCCGCGTTTCGCGGCTTTCGCCCCCGCTTCGAGCCGCTCCAGCTCGGTATCCGTCGGGGTATAGGTCCTGTACCACCAGGTGTAGCCCTGAGCAACCAGCGTCCGGTTCAGGCTGGTTCCGTCGGACAGGATCACCTCGGCGACGGTGCGCCCGTAGCGATCGGTATCCCGATCGCGGATCGTGACCGTCTTGCCGAACGCCAGCTCCGAGCTCGCCTGCCGCGCCCGCGTGCCGAAGTCCCGGCCAGTCTCCGGCGTGTCGATGCCGTGCAGTCGTACCTTCACCTGCCGGTTCCCCTCGACAAGCACGGTGAGCGTGTCGCCGTCGGAGATGCCGACGACGCGGGCGGAGAAATCGGCCGGGGCCGGGCCGTCGCGAACCGCGGCCGGGCCTTGCGGGCGGAGGAGCACGAGTCCATCTACGGCCTTCGGTGAGCCGCGATCCGGGCCATGGCCGGGATGGGACGGCCCTTCAGGCCTCGATCCCGCGCTGCTCGCCCGGGGAGTGGCGTCGGGCTGCCCGAGACGCAGGGCCCTGCCGCAGTGCGGCTGGGGCGTCGCGAGCGAGCCGGAGCAAGCCCGATCGTTGAGTCGCCCGAACCTCGCTCCGGGGCCCAGCGCGGGGCCACGGCCGTCGCCGGGCTGCGAGTTCCCGCCGGGACACAGAAGCGGACACGCCACATCCGAGCCCCCCGGTCGTCACGGAACCATGTCGTGCGGGGGAGCGAATCGGGTCCCCTCCGGGCCGTTGCCCGCCCGGGCAACGGCCATATCTCATGGGATGGGGCCGGCCCCTCCGACCCCCGCCCCGACCATCCCGCTCGGCCTACCAGGCCAGCGACGAGCCGGTCGGAGCTCGGGAAGAGCGCCTCCGTGCCCATCTGTTCTGCTGGGGGCGTGTCCCAACCCTCCCCGACGACCTCCCGGCGCCCCCTCCCGGGAGCACGGCCCGGCGACTGGCCTCCGGTTCCGGGACGGGCGGGCTGCAAACGGCCCTTATAAAGAACTTCTTCTTCCCAAGGGCGCCTTGCAGCCCCTGGGCCCGGGGGGGCATCCGCCCGCCCCGTCCGGGCCGGCGCGACGAGCCCGGGCATGGGTCCGGGGCCGCGGGCGCAGCCCCGCCGGCCGCGGGAACCGTGACGCGGCACCCCCGATGCCCCTCCCAGCCCGGGACGCCTCCGCCCCCCCTTGGCCGCGACCCGCCCGGTTGCGTCGACAGGGAGACCCGCCATGTCGCCCGACGAACCGGCCCCTGATTCGATCCCACGCCGGAGGAACCAAGCCCCGGCTCGCCCCCGCCGGGCGGGTGAAACATGTGGCGCCTGATTCACATGCTGCCCGCCGAGCGGGCAACGGTCGATCCGCTGTCTACGCCTCGACGGAGTCGGTGGCCGGGCGGCCCCGGCGACGCCGGGCGTCGCGCAGCCGGTCGCCCTCCCCGACCGAGTTCCTGGTCGAGGCCGGGGTTGGGGAGGTCACCGCCCGGGTCGTCAGCCGAACCGACGACTGGGTCCTGCCAGCTCACATCCTATTAATCGAAGATTTTCGATGCGTCCTCGCCCGGCGTGCTCGAATGCCTTGACCGAGTGTGAGGCCTATGGGAGTTTGAATGAGTGTGAACGAGGCCGGAAGGAACCCGTGCGTGCAAGTGGCCGTTGTCTACCTCGGCAGGCCGGCCGTCCGGATCTGCATGAGAAGTCCAGCCCCGGCACGCAGCCCGGAGATCGACCATGATCTACCTCCCACGTGCCGGTCTCTTGGCAGGGCTGTTGGTCGTTCCCGCACTCGCCTGGGCCGATCCTCCCCGCCTGACCGGTATCGCTCCCCTCGGGGTCCGGCGCGGCGAGACGATGGAGGTCACGTTCGAGGGATCGGGGCTCGTCGATGGCCCGAGGTTGGTCGCGCCCTTCGGGTTCGAGCTCGAGGAGTCGGCCGGGAGTGATCACGGGGCGACCCACTGGAAGATCCGGCTGACCGTTGATGAGCGGACTGCGGTCGGGGTGTACCCCGTCCGTGTCGTGACGGACTCGGGTGTCTCCAACCCGATCCTGTTTGCGGTCGGCCAGCTGCTGCAGGTCACCGAGGTCGAGCCGAACAACACGCCCGACGGCGCGCAACCGATCCCGAACCCGGTGGTGGTCGAAGGGGAGTGTTCGGGCAACGACCTGGACTTCTTCCGGTTCTCGGGCCGGAAGGGCGAGCGGATCGTCGTCGATGCGGTGTGCGCGCGGGTCGGATCGGAAGTGGATCCGATGATCCGGCTGACGACCGCCGGCGGGCGGCTCGTGGCCTCCGCGGACGATAGCCCGGGCCTCGTCACCGATGGCTACTTCACGGCAGTCCTGCCCGAGGACGGGGCGTACATCCTGGAGTTCTGCGACTCGCGCTTCGCGGGCAAGGGGCGGACGGGCTATCGCCTGCTGATCGGCGCGGTCCCGTTCGCGGGCGAGGTGCACCCGCTCGCCCTGCCGCGTGGGCAGAACACCGCGCTCGAATTGCGTGGGGGGACGCTGTCGATCGACTGCCTCTTCGCCCTGCGGACGCCCTCCGACCCGCTGTGCTCGATGATCTACCCCACGATCCCCGCCCGGTCGCTGGGCGATCCCGCCTGGGTGGATTCCGAGCTGGATGTGGAGCTGCCCACCCCGGTCCCGCTGGGCTCGCCGGTCGCCATCCTTGAGCCGGCGGATCCCGCGCAGCAGCTCCCCCCGCTCTCGCCCCCGGTGACGATCCTCGGCCGGCTGTCGGTCGCCGGCGAGCGGGACGAGTTCGCGATCACGGCCCCGCCGGGGAGCAAGTACGAGGTCCGCGTCGAGGCCTGGGGGTTGGGCTCCGCGCTGGACGGTCAGTTGCGCGTCATCGGGGAGGACGGGAACTTGCTGGGAGAGAGCGACGACGGCAGGCCGTCCGCCGGGCGTCGCTCCGGGGGAGGGGGCCGGCGCGGGAGGGCCCCGACCTCGCCCGACCCGTGGTTCGATCTGACGATCCCAGAGGGTCAGGACGAGGTTAAGCTTGTCGTCACGGATCTGGCGGATCGCGGGGGCGTCGGGTTCACCTACCGGCTGGTCGTGGAGCCGGCCGCGTCCTCCTTCCGGCTCACCCTCGAGGATGGGCAGGTCGCCGTCCCTCGGGGCGGCACCGCGCTGATCCCTGTGACCGTCACGCGCTCCGGATATGATGGGCCCATCGCCCTGGATCTTCGAGGCATCCCGGAGGGGTCCGGCGTGGCCGTCCTCCCGGGGACCGCGCCCGCCGGCCAGACCGGCGGCGTGGTCGGGCTGGAGGCCGTCGCCGGGGGCGACCCCCTTGTCCGGGAGATCCAGGTGGTCGGCACGGGGGGCGACGGGCAGACCGTTGTGGCGTCCGGGACGACCGTCTTCGCGCAGCAGACCCTCGATGTCCGCGGCTTCGGCATGTCCGGGACGATCCCCAGCTACACGCGGCCCACGGTCAGCCTCACCGCGGCCGTGACCAGGCCCGGCCCGATCCTCCTGAACCCGGAGACCCGGACGCTCGTGGTGCCGCAAGGATGCAGGGTTGAGGCCCCGCTCCAGATCGTACGGATGATCGAGGAGGAGGCGACCTATCAGATCATCGCCCTGTCGCCCCCGGACGGCCTGAGCGTCGAGGAGCTGGAGGTCGACGGGAGCGAGTCGACGGCCGAGATCGAGGTCACGGCGGCGGCGGACGCGACGCCCGGCCCGTATCAGGTCGGCCTGGTCGCCCGCCCCTCGGTATCCGAAGGATCGCCCGTCGCCGCGGCCCTGATCGAGGTCGAGGTGGTGCCCCCGGTGAGCCTGGAACTGCCCGAGGGGGAGATCGCGATCGCGCCGGCAGGGACCGTCGCGATCGATGGCAAGGTCGCCCGCGTCGAGCCCTTCGCCGGGGACGTCGTGGTCCGGCTCGATGACTTGCCCCCCGGGGTTACGGCCGAGCCCGTCGAAATCGCGGCCGACGCCTCCGAGTTCACCGTCACGCTCCGGGCGGCTGCCGACGCGGCCCGCACCGAGGCCCGGCCCCGTGCGGTCCTGACATACGAGCTCGGGGACCGGGAGGGGCGCGTGACGCATGGCCCCCTGAACTTGAAGGTCCTCACGCGGGATGCGATCGAGGGACAACGGTGATGGCGATCAGGCCAGCAGGGGCATGATGGGCGTCCCGTACGACACGGGCACCGGCTGGTTGAGATGGTTGTGGAGCTCGGAGGCGGGATCGATGCCCATGCAGTAGAACATGGTCGCGGCGACGTCGTCGGGCGTGCAGGGGTTGTCCCTGGGGTAGGCCGCCGTGGAGTCCGAGGCGCCGTAGACGAACCCTCGCTTCATGCCGCCGCCGGCCATCAGCAGGGTGTAGCACTGCGGCCAGTGGTCGCGTCCGGCGTCCTTGTTGATCTTCGGGGTGCGGCCGAACTCTCCCGTCCAGACGACGAGCGTATCGTCGAGCAGGCCACGCTGATCGAGGTCCTCGATCAAGGTCGGCAAGGTCTGCTCGGTGGCGGGGAGGAGCTTATCGCGCAGGAGGCCGAAGTTGTTGCTGTGCGTATCCCAGCCGACGATGCCGGGCGAGTAGAAGACGGTCACGAACCGCACCCCGGCCTCGATCAGCCGCCGGGCCATGAGCACGCTCTGGCCGTAGGGCGTGCGGCCGTAGCGCTCGCGGAGCCGAGGGTCCTCGGCCTGGATGTCGAAGGCCTTCTTCGTCTCGGAGGAGGTCAGGAGCGAGAGGGCCTTCTGCTGGTAGGCGTCCAGGCCGTGGACCGCCGCGATCGACTCGCTGAGTTGGGAGTACGCGGCCAGCCCGGAGCGCAGCGCCCGGCGGGACGATATCCGCTCCAGCGGCACCTCGATCGGCAGCGTGAGTTCCTCGACCGAGAACTTCGGGTCATTCGGGTCCTTGGTGATGAACAGCGAATCGTGCTCCTTGCCGAGATAGCCCGAAAACTGGCCCGGCGTACGGAAGACGCCGTCGGCGATCATCCAGGGCATCGAGACGAACGTGGGCACACGTGCCTCGCTCGGGGCGAGCTTACTGACAATCGAACCGTATGCGGGATAGTCCGAGGCCGAAGCCGTGGCCGAGACGTTGTCCACCCGAGGGGTGTGGCCCGTCAGGGAGTAGTAGGCCGCCGAGTTGTGCGCGCCGATGCGGTGGTTCACGGAACGGACCACCGCGACCTGATGCATGATCCGGGAGACCCGAGGGAGGAGCTCGCAGACGTCGAGGCCGGGCAAGCTCGAGTGGATCGGCTTGAACTCGCCACGCAACTCGGCGGGCGCGTCCGGCTTCATGTCGAAGGTGTCTTGCTGGGGCACGCCGCCGAACTGGTGCAGGAAGATCACGGACTTGGCCCGCACCTTCAGCCCCGATTGGGACTCGGCCCGCAAGGCCGCCGGCAGGCTCAGGCCCAGGGTCCCCAGGGCGCCGACCTGGAGCATCTGCCGCCGCGACAGCTTGGCATGGCGAAAGTCCGCGCAGGCGTGTTCAGCTCTCATCGCTGCCGTCCTCCGAGCTGATTCGTGGTAATTTCGGACACCGGCCAATCCAGTTTTCGCAAGGCGGGGCGAGCCCTGACTTTCATGGGGCCCGGCGAGGGGACCGCTCAGGGTGGATTGATGCCGGCCCGCGACGTTAAATTCTTTATAAGCACCCGATCGCCGAGACGCAAACCCGAAACCCGGGAGGGATCGAGAGAAGATCGGCATAATCACATGCCGCCCTCCCCGCGTCACCGGTCCGCCGAGATCCGGGCGGGTGCCCTCCAGCAGGCCCGGGGTTTACGCGACCGACCGGCACAGGTACAACAAGTATTGATCTGCATCCTCGACCTCGACAGGTCGGCCGGGAGCCGGCACATCCGTTCAGAATGAGCGTTCGTGTGACACTCATCGCGACGCCTCGATCTCGCCCCGGAGAACACACCCATGCCCCCCCGCACCGCATGGCAGCTTCTGGCGTTGTGCCTCGCCCCGGCTATCGTCCAGGCGGCGGGGTCGGTGCCCGACCGGATCCGCATCGAACCGCCCGAGACGGTCCTGGATGGACGCCGGGCCACGGCGCAGCTGATCGCGACGGGCCATTACCCCGGCGAGACTGTCCGCGACCTGACGCATGAGGGCGGCTGGACGAGCTCGGATCCGTCGGTCGTCGCCGTCGGCCCGGGTGGCCGGATCGAGCCGCGTGGGGACGGGCAGGCCGAGGTGATCGTGCGCCTCGGGTCGAGCGAGGCGAGGGCGGTCGTCCGGGTCCGCAACGCCGACGAGGCGCATCCCATCCAGTTCGCGCATGAGGTCCTGCCCGCCTTGACCAAGGCCGGCTGCAATATGGGCGCCTGCCACGGCACCCCCACGGGCAAGAACGGATTCCGGCTCAGCCTGCGGGGCTACGATGCGGCCGTCGACTTCCAGTCCCTCGCTCGCGAGGTCGGTTCCCGGCGCACCAACCCGTTCAAGCCGGAATCGAGCCTGATCCTGCTCAAGGGGACCGGCCAGACCCCTCACGAGGGCGGCAAGCGGTTGGAGGCCGAGGACGTCTGTTACCGCGCCCTCCGAGATTGGGTGGCCGAGGGAGTCCGACCCGACCCGGACGACACGCCCGAGCTGGTCAGCCTGGTCGTCACGCCCCCGGGGCGCATCCTGGACGACCCGGCACGCGAACAGCAGCTGGTCGTCCGGGCGGAGTTCGCCGACGGCTCGACCCGCGACGTGACGCGGCTCGCCCGCTACAGCACGACCGACACCTCCGTCGCGAGCGTCGACGACGCGGGGCGCGTCGTCAAGGAGTCGCGGGGCGAATCGACCGTCCTGGTCTCGTTCGAGCACCTGGTCGCCGCGGTCCGCCTCGTCTTCCGGGAGCCGGTGCCGGGGCTGGTCTGGGCCGATCCCCCCGAGAACAACTTCATCGACGAGCACATCTTCGAGAAGCTGAAGCTGCTGAGCATCCCCCCGTCGGAGCTGAGCGACGATGCGCAGTTCTGCCGTCGGGTCTATCTCGACGTGATCGGCCTGATCCCCACGCCCGAGGAGCTCGTCGCATTCCTCGAGGACCCTCGCCCCGAGAAGCGTGCGCGGCTCATCGATGAGCTGCTCGAGCGACCCGAGTACGTCGATTTCTGGACCCTGAAGTGGGCCGACCTGCTGGGCTGCAATCGGCGCTTCACGGGCACGAAGGGGGCCATCAGCTACCACCGGTGGATCCGCGACCAGGTCGCTTACAATGTGCCGCTCGACCGGTTCGTGCGCGAGATCATCACGTCGCAGGGCCCGAACTTCACGAACCCTCCCGCCAGCTTCTACCGCCGGATCCGCAGCCCCGAGGATGCGGTCGAGTCGGTCAGCCAGATCTTCATGGGCGTGCGCCTGGGCTGCGCCAAGTGCCATAACCACGTCGCGGAGCGCTGGACGCAGGACGACTACTACGGCATGGCTTCGTTCTTCAGCCAGGTCGAGTACAAGAACGGGCCGCAGAACTTCGCGCAGTACAACAAGGAGGAGACCGTCTACCTGGACCCCGACGCCGAGGTCCGCCAGCCACGGACCGGGGTCGTGATGCAGCCCAAGCCGCTGGGCGACGAGCCGGTTGACGTGGCGGCGGACGAGGACCGCCGCGAGGCGCTGGCCGACTGGCTCGTCGACCCGGCGAACCCCTTCTTCGCCAAGGCGATGGTGAACCGCATCTGGTACCACCTGATGGGACGCGGCATCGTCGACCCGGTGGACGACTTCCGCGAGTCGAATCCCCCGGCGTCGGCCGAGCTCCTGCAGGCCCTGGCGGACGACCTCGTCGCGCACGGATTCGACGCCAAGCGGGCGATCCGGCTGATCCTCAACAGCCGCGTCTATCAGCTCTCGTCGCGGCCGAACGCGTTCAACGAGGAGGACAATCGCTATTTCTCGCATGCGATGGTGCGCCTGATGATGGCCGAGCAGATGCTCGACTCGGCGTGCCTTGCCACGGGCGTGCCCGAGGGACTCTTCTACCTGCCCCCGGGTTCCCGGGCGGCCCAGGTACCCGACGGCGAGCTCGTCCACCCGTTCCTGAGGGACTTCGGCCAGCCGGCTCGGGCCGACGCCTGCGAGTGTGAGCGGGGCACCGATACCACCCTCGGGCAGGCACTCCAGCTCATCGGCGGCCGTACGCTCCACGGCAAGGTCATCGCCCGGGAGAACCGGATCGGCGCGCTGATCGAATCGGGTGCAGATGACGACACGCTCGTGGAGACGCTCTTCCTGGCAACGTTATCCCGCTATCCCGGGACGCAGGAGCGCGAGCTTGCCGTATCCGAACTCGCCGCCCGGCCTTCCGACCGTCGGCAGTCCGCCGAGGACCTGCTCTGGACCTTGATGAATCACCCCGAATTCTTGTTCCAACATTGATGCCCGGTTCCACGGCCTCTCCGGCTCCTCCGTTCTCATCCTAGAGTGCGAGGTCCGCGCCCCATGACCGTCGACGCAGCGGTCCGCGCGAGCGACTGTACGGGGAGATGCCGGCGCGGTCGCGGAATTGGTGACCGAACTCCTCCCGATCAGGCGAGGGGCCCGGCGGACGGATCGGCGGCCCGGCGGGAGGCCGAGGCGTCGGAGGAGCGGGCCTTCGGGGACCTGTTCGACCTGCCCCGCGAGCTGGCGGAGTGGGCGCTCCATGCCGCCGGCTTCCACCGGCCGAACCGCGGCCCCTGGCGACGGGGGCGGTGGATGCGATCGTCACCGGGCGAGGTCCCCGGCCGACCGTACGGGATGCGGCCGCTTCGGGAGGCCCGATCGGCGATCGGTGACGCCGGATCGAGGTGCCGAGCTCCCGCGTGTCACATCCATCCCGGCCGGTAATCGCGGCGGAGCAAGGATTCGGTCTCGGGGGCGTCGTCGATGGCAAGCCGGGAGGCGTCCCATCGCAGCCTCCGTCCGCTGCGATAGGCGACATTGCCCAGCAGGACGGCCTCGGTGACACGCATCGAGTCGCCGAAATGGCACGACGGCCGGCCCTTCCCCCGGCACGCGTTGATCCACTCCTGATGATGGCCGACGGAGGGCGGGAGACTCGGGGTCGGTCTGCGGTAATCGGCGAACTTCCGCTCGGGCAGGAGCTCGTGACGCGGGTAGCTGACCAGGAGCTGGCCCTCGCTGCCGACGAATACGCCCCACGCCCAGTCGGGCAGGTGGTAGTCGGCGAGGTCGCCGCGCGGCTCGGGCCCGTGGGTCCAGGTCAGGGTGAACGGCGGCCGTCCCGGGCCGCGATCGAAGGTGTAACGCACGTGCTGCCAGCCGGGGGCCGACTCGGGATGCGGCGGCCGGGGGCCGTCGGATTCGACGGTCGAGGGGACCTCTAGCTCCATCGTCCAGAAGGCCAAGTCCACGTAATGGCAGCCCATGTTGCCGAGCATGCCGCCGCCGAAGTCCCACCACTGGTGCCAGCGGGTCGGGATGTAGGATGGATGATAGGGACGCTCCGGGGCCGGGCCGAGCCACAGGTCCCATTGCAGATCGGGCGGGACGGGGGGCGTCCCGGCGGGCCGATCCGTGGCGGGCCAGCCGGAGCGCAGCCAGAGGTGGCAGGCGGAGACTTCGCCGATCGCCCCGTGGCGGATCAGCTCGACGACCCGGCGATAGTTTTCCGAGGAGTGCACCTGCGTGCCGAGCTGCGTGGCGACGGCCCGCTCGGAGGCGACCCGGGACATCGCGCGGGCCTCGGAGACCGAGTGGGCGCCCGGCTTCTCGCAATAGACGTGCTTGCCCCTGCGCATGGCCATGATGCTGGCCGGGGCGTGGTGGTGGTTGGGCGTGCTGACGAGGACCGCGTCGATGTCGCGGTCCAGCTCGTCGAGCATATCGCGGTAGTCGTGATACTTGGCGGCGTCCTCGAACTCGTCGAAGGCGCGGGCGGCGCCGGGCTGGCGTGGGCCCTCGCGTCGAAGGTCCACGTCGCACAGGGCGACGACGCGCGTGCCGGTGACGCGGCCGCCGGCGAACTCCTGCTCCTCCCGACCGGAGATGGAGGCCAGGTTGCGCCAGCCTCGGCCACCGGCGCCGATGACGGCGACGTTCACGCGCTCGTTGGCCCCCACCACCCGGGCATACGAGCGGGCCGAGAGCCCTGGGCCCACCGCCCCGCCTGTGGCCAGGACCAAACCACCTCTGATGAAGTCTCGCCGGCGCATCGTTCGCTCGCTCCAACACATTGTCACGAAGGTCGCCCGGACCCCGTCTGCGTGGTCGGGTCGCGCGGTGACAAGCGGATTTCTGGTGAATCCGGCTGAGGGAGAAGGCGAGGCCCGCTCGATGACCGCTTGCGACGGCGCCGTCCGGACCACGCGGACGGGGTCCGGGCCACGCGCCGCTGCGACCGACGACGAGGCGCGGTTCGCCTCAAGTCGGGTGCCACTGGCGGCGGCTTGCCCGCCGATGCTCGACTCCGAACAAGCCGGAGCACTGGCACAAGCTAACAGTGGCACCCAGAGATGGCCACCTCGTAGTGCTTCGCGCCGGGGGCGGTGACGACCTCGGGGCCGGAACGGGCCGCCCTCGGAACGGATGAGTCGGGACGGTGACCGACGCGGTCGAAGCAATCGAGGGGCCGCCCGGATCGATATCCGAGCCTTCGACGGTGAGGTGGGTGGGGAGGCGGCCTTGGGGGCCGAGAACGAGGGCGCCCTGGTCGAGGGGCCGACCGGGGAGTTCAACCGTTGTGTCTGAATGGAGTCGGGGCTTTGGAATGGAAGGGACGAGAGCTTTCCTTGATTTTTTTGTCGCGTTCGAGCTCGGCCGGGGCGAGGCTACATTGCGAACCTCTTATGCGTGTCGTATGACCTGCCAGGACGAGGCCCGTCGAGCGATCAATGACCCGGGCGGTGACTTCCCCCGCCCCGGTCTCGACCAGGACGTCGGCCGGCTCGGCCTCGATGCCCTTCAGGTGATAGGTCGGGATGGCGATCATAGGGCGATGATAGCACGGCCCGGCCGCTCCGAGGCGGCTGACGCTGGGGCGGGTCTCGTTGGGTCGCGTGCCATCGGAAATCGATCCCGGCCCGTCCCATCGGGCTCGGCCGCAGAAGCCCTCGACCGCCGGGGCTGCAAACGGCCCTTGTAAAGAACTCCTTCTTCCCAAGGGCGCTTTGCAGCCCCCCCGGGGGAGGGGCAACAGACGGCCCCGCCGGGCCGGCACAACGGGCCCGGGCACGGGTCTGAAGCCACGGGAGCAGCCCCGCCGGTTGCTCGGGAGCCCCGACCCGGGCTGCACGGCAGGCCCGGACGGGCGAAGGACGGTCTCCGACCGGACCGAACAAGATCTCCAGGAGCGGCTGGGCCGGCGTCCGCGTCGCGGGCGCGTTCACCGGGAACGGCAAGGAGGCCCACCAGCCGATCGCCTCGTTCCCGCGGCCGGCATTGGCCGAGGCGCTGGCGGGGCTGGCCGAGGAGGAGTTCCTCTGGCCGGGGGGCTGGAAGCGGACGGAGAAGGGACGCTGGGCCGTGGTCGGCTGGGTCGCGGGCAAGGACGCCGGGGAGCTGCTGCGGCGGGACGCGAGGCGGGCGGGGATCGTCGTCGGCCGCTCGGGCCGGGAGGCCAACGGGGGCCGGGTGCTGGACTTCCACTCGCTGCGTCACAGCTACGTGTCGGCGCTGGACCGGGCGGGGCTGTCGGAGGGGCTGGCGCGGAGGCTGGCGCGGGGGTCGAGCCGGGCCTTGCTGGAGCGGTACACGCACCGGGAGTTCGCCGAGCTGGCCGAGGCGGTCGAGGCCCTACCGGCGGTCGGGCTCTACGAGACGCAGGACGACCGGCCGTGACCGACGCCAGGGTCGTCGGACTGCCCCCCCGACGAAGCTCCGGAGCCCGCCGACCGGCGTTGATCCCGGTCCGCCGGCACCGGCTGAGGGCAAGCGGTCGCAGGGGAGGTCGGGTGTACGCCCGGCCGGGACGCCCGACAAGCGGCTCCTGTCCGTCCCCCACCCTGGGGGCGGCGCGGGACGTCGGAGGACCATGCTCCGCGGGCCATCGGGCCAGGAGCGGGAGGTGGGCCCAGGTAGGACGGAGCCCGGGTTCCCCGGCATCCGAGGTGGTGTGACCTGTCGACATGCCGGGCGGATCGCCCGGAGGAGGAGACTCATGGGACTGGACGCGGTCGTGCATTGCTCCTGCTTCGCGATGGGGATGACTTCGCCCCCGCCGTTCCCGGTCGCACGCGACCGGGACGGGCTCCCGGACTTCGAGCCGGCTGACGACAGCGGCGGGATGGCCATGTCGCGGTACTTCGATTGGCTGCAATCCTGCTGCCCCCACCCGCTCCTGATGTATGCCCTCGAGCGGATCGGCAGCTGGGACCAGGTGGATGCCTTCCGAGAGGCGATCGACCGGGCCGGGCCGTCGCGCTTCCCCGTCCTCGCCCGCGAGCTGCCCGGGGAGAACTCCGGCCGGACCACGGCCAAGGCCGCAAAGGTGGCGTTGCGGGAGCTGGATCGATTCCGACGGCTCCCTGAAGTCGGCCGGGACACCTTCCTGATCGACACGCGGACCGGCGGGGAGGTCGCCCGCCGGACCGAGGCCGGGGACGGTGTCGTCCTCAGCGGCCCGACCTACCGCGTCTCCCTGGCCGACGACGAGTTAATTATCGAGGACGCGGACTTCGCGATCGAGGTCTTCCGGGCCCGGCGCTTCCGACAGATCCTGCTGCAGCCGGACCCGGGCGACGGCCGGCTGCGGCGCGAGCAGGCCGAGTTCACCGACCTCGACACGGGGGCGACGCACGTCGCGGCGTGCCCGATCCCCAAGCCGATGGCGCCGGCCGGGCAGACGGAGGAGGAGGCACTGCCGGCCTTCCCCGACTGGGAGTACCCGGAGCTGCTGCACGTCGAGCGGCGGCCGATCCGGCCGGCGGGCTTCGCCGAGACGGTGGACGCCCTCGAGCGGATCTTCCGGGCCGCGGTCGAGACGAGCAGCCCGGTGCACTGGTGCTGAGCATGCGTCACTCGGATGGTTCGGACCGTCGATCGTGTCCGATGGCCAGGGGCTCGGATGCCGGGAGTCCGAGGGGCCCCGGCGGGCGGTCGGGATATCGCGGCCCGGAGGGGACCCTCGGGCCCCGCGGGGTCGGCTTGGACGTGTACCGGCCATATCTGATGTCGCCCAGTCGATCACCGGCCCGGCGGCCGCCCGTCGGCCCCGGGGGATGGGCGTGGGAACCTTCCGGGTCGTCGTCCGCCAGGGAGCTCGGCCCGGAGTTCTCCGGGCGGGTCGGATTGCGGGGCCGCGGGCCGGTCACCGTGCGGTGCAGGCCTATGCGGCGGCGTATGCGCATCGGGGCGGCCGTCGTGGCATCGGGCGGCGGTGCACAGGGCCTCGTGGCCGTCGCGGAGGCGGAGGGAGGCATGTGCCGCGGCCCCGGCGGCGGCAGCCCACCCCAGCCTGGCAGGAGCGGGTAGGCCTATGGGGAGGCGTATGGGAGGCCCGGGACGGGTCCCTGCGGCCGCGCCGGATGCGTCCCGGGACGTCCCGGGACGGCGGCCGGGGCCGGTCCCGAAGACCGGCCCTTTCGCGGCGAAGGAGATGCCTCGGGCCGGGATGCCGGAGCAACCTCGGTCGACCACACCGACGCACTCAAGTACGGCTACCTCCCGGTCGGGAGGGAGATTGTGGCTCCACCACTCTCGACCAGATCACCGGTCAGCCTTCCGGCGATGGCGGTGGGCCGCCTGCTTCGCCCGATTTCCGCAGATCGCCATGCTGCACCATCGCCGCGCACGGCCGCGCGTGCGATCGACGAACAGGAGCGTGCAGGTCGAGCCCTGGCACGCTTTCGCGTACTCGAAGTCCTCGCCGCACACGAACCTGCCGACCTCCTCGGCCAGCGGCAGGAGCAGGGATTCCGGGGTGCGCCAGCGTCGCAGCGCCTTCAGTTCCAGGACGGGCTCCCCTCCGGAAGGCCCTGTCACGATCTGGGCGAATCGTTCGTCCCGGCCAAGCAGGCGGTTCAGCGGCTCCAAGTCGCGCAGGTCGTCGGCGACGAGCTTCCTGCCGCTCCGTTCCCGGACGAAGCTTCGGAACCACTCGCGCAGGCTCCGGGCCTGGGCGGCTATCGCGTCGAACTCGCCCGGGATTGCCCGGTTCCGCACCGCCATGAGCTCCTCCGCTATCACGAGCCCCGCTTCTTCCAGCCAGGCGAGCAGCCCCTCGCCGGAGTCGATCCAATCGACCGGGGTATCCACCGGGGTCGCCAAGGTATTCAGGAAGTCGAGCCCTAGGGAGCCGGAGATGAAGAACGCCGGCGGCTTCTGCGTGCTCATCTGGTGCCTCCCGTCCACCCCGTAACCAGGCTGGCCCCACTTGACCGGTTATCGAGGCCGCCGTAACCTCTCAGGTGAAGGTGATGTAGTTAGCGTAGCCTCTCGTCCAAGGTACCACACGGCAAGGGGAACCGATGCGTTACCGCACGATTGGCGTCGACGGGCTGGACGTCTTCTACCGCGAGGCCGGGGAACCGAGAGCCCCCAACCTGCTGCTGCTCCACGGCTTCCCCAGCTCGAGCCACATGTTCCGCGACCTCATCCCCCTCCTGGCCGATCGCTTTCACATCCTCGCACCCGACCTCCCAGGCTTCGGCCGCACGGCGATGCCGCCTCGGGACAAGTTCGAGTACACCTTCGACAATCTCGCCCGGGTCGTGGGCCGGTTCACCGAGATCGTCGGCCTCGACCGGTTCGCCGTCTATGTATTCGACTACGGGGCCCCGACGGGCTACCGCGTGGCGATGCGGCACCCCGAGCGGATCACGGCGATCATCTCCCAGAACGGCAACGCCTACGAGGAGGGCCTGAGCGACGGCTGGGGCCCCATCCGCGCGTACTGGCAAGAGCCGTCGCCCGCCAACCGGGAGGCGCTCCGGTCCCTGCTGGCTCCCGAGGCGACGCTCTGGCAATACACCCGCGGCGTGCCCGACGCGACCGCCGTCTCGCCTGACGGCTATTCGCTCGACGACTTCTACCTGGCGCGGCCCGGGGCCGACGAGATCCAGCTCGACCTGTTCCGCGACTACGCGAGCAACGTGGCACTGTACCCGGCCTTCCAGGACTACTTCCGGACCCACCAGCCGCCGTTGCTGACGGTCTGGGGCCGGAACGACCCGTTCTTCCTCCCCGCTGGGGCCGAAGCGTATCGCCGCGACATCCCGGAGGCGGACGTCCGCTTCTTCGACACCGGGCATATCGCGCTCGAGACGCACGCCGGGCCGATCGCCGAGGCGATCCGGGAATTCCTGCCCAAATGAACCGGAGGTTCGCCCCGCTGGCAAGGGAGTGAGAAGAGCCCGAGGTCGACGCGATCCGCCCAGGGAGGCCGAGATGCTCAAGCTGCGAAACAATGCCTTCTGGAGCCGCTGGGCGCCCCTGCCGCTTCGCCTGATCATTGGCTTCGGTTTCATGGCCCACGGGTGGGCCAAGCTCAGCCGGGGCCCGGCTGGCTTCGCGAAGCTGCTCGATCGGATCGGCGCGCCGCTGCCGGAGACGACGGCGTGGGTCTCCACGTTCGTGGAACTGGTCGGCGGCCTGGCGATCTTCGTCGGGGCGTTCGTCGAGGTCGTGTGTGTTCCGCTGATCGTCATGATGCTCGTGGCGATGTTCACCGTGCACCTGAAGTACGGCTTCAGCTCCATCCACACGATCGGCCTGACCGCGGACGGCCCGAGGTTCGGCCCGCCGGGTTACGAGGTCAAGCTCCTGTATATCGCGGGCCTCGTCTCGCTGATCCTGGGCGGCGCAGGCGTGATGTCCGTCGACCGGCTTCTCTCTCGCCGAGGAAAGCCGTCTGATCGCCCGAGTGAGCAGGAGCAGCCCTCCAGAGCCGGTTGAAAGCGTGATGGATTCGCGGCGAAGCCAGATGGGCCGCTGTCAATGTTCGGCGGCCTCGCTGAGAATGCCAGCTCACCACTGCGGGAGGGGCGCCCCATGCGTGCGATTCTCAGGACGGCGTTCGGCGGCCCGAATGTGCTCGTCATCCGCGAGATGCCGGAGCCGGAGCCCAGGGACGGCCACGCGGTGATCGAAGTCAAGGCATTCGGCCTCAACCACGCCGAGCTGCACATGCGCAAGGGGGAGTGGGCCGAGATCGCCGACGTCAGCGGCATCGAGTGCGTCGGCGTCGTCAAGTCCTGCCCCGGCGGCGAATTCCCGGCCGGTGCCAAGGTGGCCGCGCTCATGGGCGGCCTGGGGCGGACGATCAACGGCAGCTACGCCGAGTTCACCCGCGCCCCGGTGACGAATGTGGCGGCCATCGAGGCCGACCTCCCGTGGGCCGACCTGGCGGCGCTGCCGGAGACCTACGCCACGGCCTGGACCTGCCTGTTTCGCAACCTCGAGATCCAGCGTGGGCAGACGCTGGTGATCCGGGGGGCGACATCCTCCTTCGGCCAGGCGGCCGTGAAGCTGGCCGTGAACGCCGGGGCGAAGGTCATCGCCACCAGCCGCACCCGGGAGCGATTCCCCGTGCTGGAGAAACTCGGTATCGAGAGGGCCGAGCTGGAGGTGCCGGACCTCTCCGCCCGCATTGACGAGGCGAAGCAGCTCGACGCGGTGCTCGACCTGGTCGGCAACAGCACGATCCTCGACTCGCTCAGGATGCTCCGCCGCGGGGGCTGCGCCTGCCTCGCGGGGTGGTTGGGTGGCCTCGCGCCGATCGCCAACTTCAACCCACTCCTGCAGATGGCCAGCGGCGTCTACCTGACCTTCTTCGGTAGCTTCGTCTTCGGCACACCCGGCTTCTCGCTCTCCGACGTCCCGCTCCAGCAGATCGCCGAGGACGTGGCGGCGGGGCGGCTGGAGGCGAAGCCGTCGCGCGTCTTCCGCTTCGAGGAGATCCGCGAGGCGCATCGGGTGATGGAAGCGAACGAGGCGGGCGGCAAGATGGTGGTCGTCCACGACTGACAGGCCGGATTCCAGGGAGCAAGCCATGCCGAATGCCGAAGACTATGACCTCGTCGTCCTGGGCAGCGGGGCGCCCGGCAAGCTCGTCGCCTGGGCCCTGGCGTCGCGTGGGCCGCGGGTGGCGGTCGTCGAGCGGCGCTACGTGGGCGGCTCCTGCCCGAACGTCGCCTGCCTGCCGAGCAAGAACGTCATCCACGGCGCCAGGGTCGCCCACTACGTCCGGACGAGCGCCGAGTTCGGGATTTCGCACGACGGCTGGAAGGTCGACATGGCCGCCGTCCGCGACCGCAAGCGGCGGATGGTCGACGGCCTGGTGGAGATGCACCTGGCGAAGTACCGGGAGAGCGGGGCGGAACTCGTCATGGGGAGCGGACGGTTCGTGGCACCCAGGACCATCGAGGTCGCGCTCAACGCCGGCGGCACGCGGACGCTCCGCGGCCGGAACGTCGTCATCAACACCGGGTCGCGTGCCCGGCTCGACGACACGCCCGGCCTCGCGGATTCCGGCCCCCTCACGCATGTCGAGGCCCTGGAACTGGACCGGCTGCCGGAGCACCTCATCGTCCTGGGCGGCGGCTACGTCGGCCTTGAGCTGGCGCAGGCCTTCCGCCGCTTCGGCAGCCGCGTGACGGTCGTGGAACGCAACGCCGCCCTGATCCACCGCGAAGACCCGGACGTCACCGAGGCGGTGGAGCAGCTCCTGCGCGACGAGGGGATCGAGATCCGGACCGGCACGGCGGTCGATCGCGTCGAGGGGCGGTCAGGCGAGTCCGTCCGCCTGCGCACGGCGGGTGGCCCGATCGAGGGGACGGACCTGCTCGTCGCCGGCGGGCGTACGCCGAACACCGACGGCATCGGGCTGGAACCGGTCGGGGTGGAGGTGGACGGGCGGGGGCACGTCAAGGTCGACGAGCGGCTGAAGACGACGGCCGAGGGCGTGTGGGCGGCGGGCGACTGCGCCGGGAGCCCCTACTTCACGCATATCGGCGAGGACGACTTCCGCGTGCTGCTGGCCAACCTCACCGGCGGTGACCGCGTGACGACCGGTCGGCAGGTGCCCTACTGCCTGTTCACCGACCCGGAACTGGCCCGCGTGGGCCTGAGCGAGCGGGAGGCCAGGGAGCGGGGCGTCTCTTACCGACTGTCCAAGCTCCCGCTGCAGGGCGTGCTCCGTGCCCGGACGCTCTCCGAGACGCGGGGCTTCTACAAGGCGCTGGTCGAGGCGGGTGGCGACCGCATCCTCGGCTTCACGGCCTTCGGCCCCGAGGCCGGTGAGGTCATGGCGGTCGTCCAGGTGGCGATGCTGGCGGGGCTGCCGTACACGGCCCTGCGAGATGCCGTCCTGACCCACCCGACGATGGCCGAGGGGCTTGCCGGGCTGTTTGGCTCGGTGCCGAATGGCTGAGGAACGGGACCTTACCCGTACTTCTCCTTCCACTCGGCCTTCATCTTGGCATGGGCGGGCCTGGCCTCGGCCTTCTTCCAGGCGTCGAAGAAGATTCGCGACGACTCTGCGTTCGCCGGGTCGCCCGTGTCCCTTTCAAGCTGGTGCTTGTCGATCGCGTCGTACTTCCGGCCGCCCTTGTAGTTGGTGTACCACCGGGAGCGGGTGAAGCCCATCTGCAGGAACTTGCGGGCCATGTCCGCGCCGACGAAGTCGCCCTCGCGGAGGTAGGCCAGGAACCTCTTGTAGATCGCCTGGCTGCTCTCGCGGGCGATGTCGGGCGTCTTGAACCGCCAGAGGGGCACGAGCTCGCCCTTGTAGGGCTCGCAGATCAGGACGCCCTGCTCGCCCTTGCCAGCGAGGTAGAGCTCCGGGTGCTCCCGGTAGTCCACATCGGGCTTCCACGCGTACTTCGTCTTGTCGAAGTCCAGGTAGCTGGGCTCGTCCATGGCGGTCACGGGAATTCGGCCGTGGCTGAGCCCCCAGTCAGCGACTGATACGGGAGGATGCGAGTCCCGTGCCGGGGCGGCTCGGGCTCATCGCGAACCCTCCCCGCAGATTTTTTCGGGCCTCGTCACAAAACCGGCCCCCTCGTTCGTCCTTGGTGCCGAGAGCCGGGGGTGAACTCCCGGCCGTAACCCGAAAGGAGACCCCAACCATGGCCCGTGCAGCCCTGGCAATCGGCGTCGGACTCCTGGCGGTGGCCGGGATCGCCGCGGCCCGCCACGACGAGGACGCCGAGTCGGTCAAGCCCGTGGCGGCCTACGACATCGTCGAGAAGCTCGACGGCAAGGACACGACCGCGTCCGTGGTCGAGGTGACCATCGAGCCCGGCAAGGCGGGCGTCGCCCACCGCCACCCCGGCCCGGGTTTCGGCTACGTCCTCGAGGGCGAGTACGAGTGGGCGATCGACGACAAGCCCGCGAAGGTCCTGAAGGCGGGCGAGACCTTCTACGAACCGGCCGGGTGCCTGCACCGGGTGTCGGCGAATCCCGGCAAGGTCAAGACCCGCCTGCTGGCGTGGGTGATTCACCCCAGGGGCGCCAAGGACATCGCCGTGCCGGAGAAGCACTGACCATGAACGTCCTCGTCGCCGGGGCGAGCGGGGCCATCGGCCGCCCGCTCGTCGCGGAGCTGATCCGCCGTGGCCATATGGTCACGGGCATGACCCGGTCGGACGCGGGGGCGAAGGCCCTGGCCGCTCTGGGGGCGACCGTCGCGCGGGTGAGCGCACTCGACGCGGATGCCGTCGGGCGGGCCATGAAGGAAGCCCGGGCCGAGGTCGTCATCGACGAGCTGACGGCGCTGCCCGCGGATCCGTCCCGGATGTCCGACGCCGCCGCAGGCGACCGGAAGCTGAGGCTCGAGGGCGGCGGCAACCTCCACCGCACCGCGCTGGCCTGCGGGGCGCGGAGGTACATCCAGCAGGCGAGCGGATTCTTCCTCCGGCCCGGCCCCGGGCTCGGTGATGAATCCGAGGGGATGGCGGTCGACGCCAGCCCCCGCATCGCGGACCACGCCCGCACCTACGCCGAGCTGGAGTCGCGGGTCCTGGGAGCAGAGGGCATCGAGGGGGTCGCCATGCGGTACGGCTTCTTCTACGGGCCGGGCACATGGTATCACCAGGAAGGCGCCTCGGCCGATCAGGTCCGCAGGGGCGAGTTCCCCATCATCGGCGACGGCGAGGGCGTCTGGTCGTGGGTCCACATCGACGACGCGGCCGTCGCCACCGCCGACGCGTTGACCATCCCGCCCGGCGCGTATCACATCGTCGATGACGACCCGTCGCCGGTCGCCCTCTGGCTGCCGGCCTTTGCCCGGTTCGTCGGCGGCCCGCCGCCTCCGCATGTTACGGTTGAGCAGGCCCTGGCGTCCGCGGGGGAGGACGCGGTGTACTACGGGACGAAACTTCGGGGGGCGTCGAACGCCAAGGCTAAGGAGACGTTCGGGTTCCTCCCGCGGCGGCAGGAGTGGCTGAGGACGCCATGATCGACGACGTGACCGCCCTGCGGCCGAAGATGATGTCCGTCGCCTACCGGATGCTCGGCAGCGTGGCCGACGCCGAGGACGCCGTGCAGGACGCCTTCGTCCGTTACCAGACGACCGGGGGCGTCTCCTCGCCCGAGGGTTTCCTGGTCCGCACCACCACCCGCATCTGCATCGACCGGCTGCGGGAGCGGAAGCGGCGGGAATACGTCGGCCCGTGGGTGCCCGAGCCGGTGGAGACGCGGGAGGTGGCGCGTGGCGACGCCCTGGCCGAGTCGCTCACCCAGGCGTTCCTGCTCCTGCTGGAGCGGCTCACGCCCGACGAGCGGGCGGCGTTCCTGCTCCGCACCGTCTTCGACTACGAATACGCCGAGATCGGCGAGGCGGTCGGCAAGACCGAGGCGGCCGCCCGTCAATTGGTGAGCAGGGCGCGAGGGCGTCTGGGCCTCGAAGGCCATCGCCGGTTCCCGGCGGCCTCGGCGCGGGCGGATGGCCTGGCGGAGCGGTTCCTGGCGGCATGCCGATCTGGAGACGTGAAGGCGGTCGAGGCCATGCTCACCGAGGACATCGAGCTCCATTCCGACGGCGGCGGCAAGGCGACGGCGGCCCGGGTGGTGATCCGCGGCCGGGACAAGGTCGCCCGCTTCCTGGTCGGGGTGCTGCGCAAGCCGTACATGCAGGACGTCGGCGTCGCGACGGTCAACGGCGAGCCGGGGCTGGTATTCCGCTCCGGCGACGCGATCCACGCGGTGTTGTCGCTCAGGGTCGAGGGAGACGTGCGGGCGATCTACATCACGGCCAACCCGGACAAGCTCGGCCGCTGGGCGGTGGCCGAGATCGAATAGGACGATTCCCAAGGGAGGACAGCATGAAGATCGTGGTCATCGGCGGCAGCGGGCTCATCGGCAAGAAGCTCGTGGCGAACCTCACCGGGCGGGGACATGAGGTCGTGTCGGCGTCACCGTCGACGGGCGTAAACACGCTCACCGGCGAGGGCCTGGCCGAGGCCTTCGCGGGCGCCCGTGTCGTTGTGGACGTGTCGAACTCCCCGTCCTGGTCGGAGGACGCCGTGATGGAGTTCTTCAGGACCTCGACCGGCAACATCCTGGTCGCCGAGAAGGCCGCGGGCGTGGGGCACCACGTCGCGCTGTCGGTGGTCGGGGCCGACCGGATGAAGGACAGCGGGTACATGCGTGCCAAGGTCGCCCAGGAGGGCCTGATCCAGGCCGGCGGGGTGCCGTACACGATCCTCCGGGCCACCCAGTTCTTCGAGTTCCTGGGCGGGATCGCCGGGAAGGGCGACGGCGAGGTCCGGCTGTCGATCGCCCGCATGCAGCCGCTGGCGGCCGACGACGTGGCCTCCACCCTGGCCGATGTCGCAATGAAGCCGCCAGCGAACGGCATGCTCGAGGTGGCGGGGCCCGAGTCGCTCTCCATCGCCGAGTTCGTAGGACGCTACCTCTCCGCGAGTGGGGACGAGCGGAAGGTGATCGCCGACCCGCAGGCCGGCTACTTCGGGGCGGCGTTGGACGAGCGCGGGCTCAATCCCGGGGACGGGGCCATCATCGGGACGACGCGGTTCGAGGACTGGTTCGCTCGGTACGGCACCGCGAGCGTCGCCCCGGTTCGTTGACCGTCTGGGCTTGGGAGAGGCGGTCGTGGCTGGTGACGGATAAGCGAGAGCGCTGAACGAGAGGGATCTTAAGAAACACCAAAGGCCGGGTAGGCAAGCCCTACCCGGCCTCGGTTGTGGGTGCCTCGCCTGCCGCTCGCGGCGGGTGCAATAACGGGCGGCGAGCCGCCGGTTAGCATGGGTTTTTGGCGCGGAGCACTGGCAAAGCACAGGTGTCTTATCGGCTCGCGGCCGGGCGGGGCTTGACCGGGTCAAGCTCTCCCGCCTGACGCCGGCAGATAGCGGTTCATGAGGGCCGCGAAGCCCTTGCGGCCGGTCTTGGGCATGTGCCTGGGCCGCGACCGTAAGGCCATCGCGTTGAATGGTATAGGTCGACGGTCGGATCGACGCAATCTGTCCATGACAGGTCGGTCGTCGGATCAAGGCTGGGCAGCCGAGCACGATCGGTGCGGTGCCAAGGGGGGGCTCTTTCCCGATGCTTGGCCGTGCTCTCGAACACCAACATCGTCCCTCGCCGGGGATTTTCTCTGGACATTCCCTTGAGCCATAATGGCTCTGGAAGGAGTGCCCGAGATGACCAAGCCCAGCACCAAGACCGACAGCCAGGATCGTGGACGCTTCTCGGCCAGGCGGAAGACCGAGGCCGTCCTCCGCCTCCTCCGGGGCGAGGACCTCGACACCCTCTCCCGGGAGCTGGGAGCCGTCGCCGCCACCCTCTCGGGTTGGCGGGACGCCTTCCTCGACGGCGGCACCGCGGCGATGAAGAGCCGACCGGCCGACGACCGGGACGAGTTGGTGGCCCGGCTCCAGTCCAAGGTCGGCCAACTCACGATGGACAACGAGCTGCTCGGCCGGAAGTGCCAGCAGATGGAGAGCGGCCGCCCTTTTGCGTCGAGGAGGCGGAGCACCTGAGCCGCTCCGCCTCCCCCTCGACCGGCAAGCCCTACGGCATGCAGCGGGTCTGCCGCATCTTCGGCATGGCCCGCTCCACGGCCTACTTCCTCAAGGCCCGTGAGGCGGTCCCGCCGGAGCAGCGACCGGCCCCCAGGAAGCGGGGCCCGGTCGGGGCCGCCACCGACGCCGACCTGGTCGTCCACATCCGCCGGGTCCTGGCCGAGAGCCCGTTCCACGGCGAGGGCTATCGCAAGGTCTGGGCACGCCTCCGCCATCAGGGCATCCGAACGGCCTCCGAGCGGGTCCGGCGGCTGATGCGGGAGCACCACCTGCAGGCCCCCCGCCGGGGCGGTGGAAATGATCGTGTAAGAGGGGTTCTCCCGCACTCTTGATGACAAAGCCCCCATCTTCACTGACTGCAATCGAGCCTCGGGATCATGCCGCGTTCACGACGCGGGCCTTCAAGAGCGGGAATCCCGCCCGACCGTACATCTGCCGCTTGATCGTCTTCACCTGCTGGACAGACTGCACCGATCGACACACCCCGTGTCTCGGGCGATACTCAAGGTGCACCTGCGCCGTCTCTCCCCTCTCTCTTGAGTCTGGCGAGCTGGCTCCAGCGACGCCAGGCGGACACCCGGAAGGATCGACCATGCCACGCACAACACGGAGGCGACGCCTCCCCACCTCCACGACACCCAACCTCAGCTGACCCGCCTCTGGGCGGTTCTTCCGGATCAAGACCGACGACGCGTGCTCGGCGTCCTGGGACGCGTCCTCGCCGAGCGGCTGCGCCCCCGGCCGCCGAAGGGGGTGGGCAATGACCCGGTCTGATCCGTGGCCGTCAGGCACGTCGAACAAGATCCGCCGCCCTCATCTCGAACGCCTCGCCGTCGTCTACGTCCGCCAGTCGACCCAGCGACAGGTCCTCGAGAACCGGGAGTCAACCGACCTCCAGTACAAGCTCGCCCGCCGGGCTGAGGAACTCGGGTGGCGGCCCGACCGCGTCCTGGTGATCGACGACGACCTCGGCCGCAGCGGCAGTTCGGCCGCCGACCGCGTCGGGTTCCAAAGGCTCCTAGCCGAGGTCGGCCTGAACCATATGGGGCTCATCCTGGGGTCGGAGATGAGCCGGCTGGCCCGCTCCTGCAAGGACTGGTACCAGTTGCTCGAGCTGGCCTCCGTCTTCGGCGTGCTCATCGCCGATCAGGACGGCCTCTACGACCCCGGCCAGTACAACGACCGCCTCCTGCTCGGCCTGAAGGACAACCAGACGGCGCTGCACGATGCGGTCCAGGCGGTGTTCGACCGGGCGTGTGAGGCCGACTTCGAGGGGGGCCGGTGTAACGGGCACGACGTCGGAGGAGGACGGCCACGGCCGGCATGAGGAGCGGTAGGTGACCGTCGTCTACGACCCCGAGGGCCAGCCGGCCGAGCGGCCGGGCGTGGCGGTGGTGGTCCAGGTGAACCGGGAGCGGGAGGACGCTGGGGAGCGGGCTGTGGTCAGCCATTTAAGGAAACCCGGCGGCGCATGGCCGAGCCGCTTCATGGGAAGCTCGATATCGGGAGGAAACGTCTTGAGGGCGTCCTCCCAGCCGCGTGGCGACCGGGAGCCGAAGATGCTCCGTAAGGATTCGCCCGACCTCCCGGATGACGAGGGGGTGGGCCTGGCAGAGATGGCCGCCGTGGACCAGGAGCTCGGAGCTCGCGCCATCGAGGTGCGCGCTGGCGTAAGGTATGACACCGTCGGTCCCGCCTGCGAGGGGTGGATCGCGGAGGTCGGCGATGATCGAGTGGTACGTCACCCCCGGGTCGATGCCCAACGCGACCAACGCCTGGAGTTCGGGATACTCCCAGGCCAATTGATCGATGCTCGTGGGCAGCCGCCTGATCATGGGTGTGAAGAAGGCGGGTCCGTTGCTCGCCAGCAGCCTCTGGTGAGCCTGTTTCAATGGCTCCGGCAGCCGACAGAGCCGCCCCCCAACTCGGCGGATGATCCCTCGATCGAGCCGACTACCCCGGTGTGGTGTCGCGATGAAGATCAGCCGCCGGACCTCGGGCTGGGACTTGAAGAACACCACCTGACGCAACAGGTCGCGGTCCTCGGGCGGGCCGACGAGCTCTTCGAACTGCTGGGGGCTGCGGAGCTCCCAGAGATACGACCGACTGTCCTGGGCCATCATCTTGGCCAGCAAACCTCCCATGCTGTGGCCGATGAGGATCATGTGATCAAAGGCGCAGTCCGTGCGATCAGGGTCGAGCCGGCCCCGCGCCGCGTGCAAGTCCTGCCTCAGCAGGTGGGCCGAGTAGAGGATCGGGGCGCACGTCGCGTAACCGAAGGTCCAGAACTGGTAGCCCTCGCGCAGTGATGGGTCGGCCTCCAGCGCCTCGATCATCGGGGCCCACGACCTTGGGCTGGATCCGAGTCCGTGGATGAGAATTACGGGGATCTTCCCCCGGGAGTAGGGGCGGGCCAGCACAAGCCCGGCTGGCTGGTCCGCCTGGCCATCACCCCCAGCTGGTCCCGCTCCGAGGGCCGAAATCAGGGAGATCGCCGCGGCAGTTACCCAGACGATTCGGGGACGCATGTCCTGGAGACTCCCTCGGCTCGAACCGCCCATCTTCCCAAGAGCCACCGCTTCAGCGCTCACGATCCGGGACCCACAGCAGGCCGCGGGGTCATCAACGGCGACGCGCCTCATTTCACCCCGCCCGGGTCAGGTGAATCCGAACCGCCGACTGCCGGCCAGGCGGCAAGCTTCGTCGCGGTCCGGTCGAGGTTCTCGGCGAATTCGAGGACCTCGCGCTCCGAAAGCGGCGGCACGCCGGCGGCGAACTTGGCGTCGATCGTCACGATGAGCAGGGCGGAGAGCAGACCCTGGCCCACGGTCCCGAGATGGCGGACATCGCCCAGGAAGAGATGGTGGGGGTCGTCGCTGGGACCGGACCGCACGATGGGATGGCCTGCGACCGGGACCGATTCGGGGTAGATCAGCTCTGAGGCCCGCGTGAACAGTTCGAAGTCAAGGACCGCGACCCGCGGTTCACGCGCCGCGAGAGCCCTGATCCGGGCGTTGTACTGCCGGATGGTGGCGGTGGCGGCATCGGCGTAGGCGCGGGGCAAGCGGCCGGCGTGGAGCGGCACGCGGAACTCGGGTAAGTCGCGGATATCGGGCACGGTGAAGATGACCACCTTGACGTCCGGGTGGGCCTTGAGGATCGTCGCGATGGCACGCTCGAGGTTCGCCTCGGCACGCGGGCCAACGTCCTGGAATGCCTCCACCGGGTCGGAGGTCTTCATCGCGACGATGAAGTCGTTGCCGCCGATGAAGACGACCACGAGGCTGACCTCGCCGCGGGCGGCCTGCGCGGCCAGGCCGGTATGCTGACCGGTCGCGATCATGTCCTCGGTCGTCGCGCCGCTGCGGGCCCAGTTGTAGGCGAAGCCCTGGTTCCGGGGCTCGCCCCGGCTCGCGGTGCTGAACGCACCGAAGTCCAGCCCCCGCGTCGCGGCGAGGATCTCGACCCAGTTGCGGGCCGTGCTCCGGTGCGGGGGGTAGAATTGATACTCGTCGGAGTAGCTGTCGCCGAGCACCCCGATCCCGCCAGCCCAACCTGCGCGTGTCGGGGCCAGTGGGATGAGTAGGGCCATCGCCAGCGCTGTCAGGCGGATAATCCTCGTCGTCATGGGGGTGACTCCTCGTCATCGGCAATCGCGCGCAAAGGGAGCAACGTGGGCGCACCGCGCGGCGGACCTCAGTATTGCCATCACGTGAACTGATATTTTCAACTCGGTTCGATGGCTCGCTTCCCGGAAGAACGCTCTGGCCACAGAATTCGGCAGCGAACCACAACCCTACAGCCCGTGAGCCGGATCAAACTCGAATCTCGTTGGCCAGGATCGGCCGTTCGGTGATCTCCATGGCCGCCTGCGGGGCAAGCTGCCTGGCGTGATAGGGCCGGGCCAGGAGGTCGCTTCCTGCGGGGGGCGCATCGTCGAAGGGTGTGGCCCGGTTCTGTCTCGCCATGGCGACCCCGTCCCGTAAACCCGAGTCAACTTGCCCTCATCCCTGGTCGTTGTGAACTGCACCCTGAGTGGTGGCCGCCACGAGAGCGCGTGAACTTCATGCCGCCGATCCAGAGCAGCACGATCACCAGGCCGTAGCGGGTGAGGTAAGTCTCCCTCGCAGGTGAAGCCTGGGTTGTGGCGGCCGACGGCGGATCAGGATCGGTCGGGCACTGCGTGGAACAGCGCGGCGAGGCCTTCCGACATCGTCGGGTGGGTCAAGGTCGCGTCGCGCAGGGCCGTGTAGGGGAGACCCGCCGAGATCGCGACCTGGACGGTCGTCATGACAGCGTCGGCCTCGGGGGCGAACGCGGTGAAGCCGAGGATGCGATCGCTCTCGGCGGCGACCAGCGTCTTGTAGAAGCCGCGCGGCTCGGAGAGGGTCCTGGAGCGGAGGATGGCGGTCACCGGGATCTTCGCGAGACGGTAGGCGATCCCGCGACGCTCCGCCTCCGACTCGCTCATGCCGACGCGGGCCAATTCGGGGTCGGTGAACAGGCAGAAGGGTACCAGACGCCCGGTCGTCGTCCGGTCAATGCCGGCGAGATTATCGCGGACCACGCGGACGTCGTCGTCGGCCATGTGTGTGAAGTGGGGGCTGCCGGCGCAATCGCCCACTGCCCACACGCCGGCGGCCGTGGTCCGCAGCCGTTCATCGACCTTGATGTAGCCCCAGTCGTCCCGCTCGATCCCGGCGGTCTCCAGGCCGATGCCGTCGGTGTTCGGCGTCCGGCCGCTCGCAACCAGGAGGTCCGATCCCTCGATCACGCCGTGCGTCGCGAGCAGCCTCACGGACTCGCCGGATCGCCCCTCCACGCGCGCGACGGGCGTGGCCGTCAGCACCTCGATCCCCTCGTCGTCGAAGAGTTCCCGCAGCGCTTCCGAGACGTCGCGATCTTCGCGGGGGGCCAGGGCGTCGTTCCGCTCGATGACCGTGACGCGACTGCCGAAGCGTCTCAGGGCCTGGGCCATCTCGAGTCCGACGTAGCCGCCCCCCAGGACGAGGAGGTGCTTCGGGACTCGGTCCAGTTCGAGGGCCTCGACGTGCGTCATCGCCCGCGATTCGGCGAGACCGGGGATCGGGTCAATCCGCGCGCGGGAGCCCGTGCAGATCACGACGACTTCGCCGCGAAGGGTGCGCGTACCGTCGTCGGCCGTCACCTCGATCGTCCTCGGCCCGACGAAGCGGCCCTGCCCCTTGACGAGCTCCGCGCCGCTCTCCCGATACGCATCGACATTGCGAGCGACAATGCCATCGACCATCTTCCGCTTGCGGTCGCGGACAGCCGGCATCACGACCTTCCAGTCGCCCGCGGCGATGCCGAACTCGGCGCCCCTGCGGAAGTAATTGGCGACCTTCGCACCGTGGATCACGTTCTTGCTCGGGGCGCAAGCGACGGTCGGGCAGGATCCCGCGAGATTCCGCCGCTCGACGACCGCCACGCGCTTCCCCTGCGAGGCCAGCGACCAGGCGAAGAATCTGGCCCTCCCGCTGCCGAGCACCACCACGTCGTATTCCTCGGGATGCGGCACGTTTTTCCCCCTTCGAGTTCATTCCTCGCGTTGTTTTCATGCCTTGGCGGCGACGATTTCGATCACGACCGGAAACTCGGGCCGCACGAGCCGGGAGGCGACGACGCCCACGCCGACAACCCGGCCCGCGGCGCCCGTGACAAGAATGGGGTGCGCCGTCGTTCAGCCCTCCCGGCTCACATCGTCAGCACGACCCGGAAGCGCGCCTTGCCGCTCATCATGCGGTCGTAGGCCTCGGCGGCCCGTTCCAGGGGGTACACTTCGTTCATCGGACGGACACCGGACTGGACGCTGAACGCCAGCGTGTCCTCCGTGTCGATGGACGTGCCGGCGTACCAGCCCTCGACGGACCGGCGGCCCCCGATGAGCAGCAGCGGGGAGGTCTCCAGTGACTCGGCGGCCCCCAGGACCATCAGCCGGCCGCGCGGCGCCAGCCCGCCCACGGTGGCGCCCATCGCCGGGCCGTGCGTCACGGTGGCGAGGACGACCCTGGCGCCGCCCAGCTTCGCCAACTCCGCGGCGGGGTCGGCGGCCTGGCTGTCGATGTAGTGCGCCGCGCCGAGCCGCCGGGCGAGCGGCTCCTTGTCCTTACCCCGGGCGATCGCGGCGGTGCGGAGCCCCATCCGCGCCGCGTACTGGACGCCCAGGTGGCCGAGCCCGCCGAGGCCGAGGACCGCGACGAGGTCGCCCGGCCGGGCGCCGCTGTTGCGGAGCGCGTTGAAGGTCGTCACGCCGGCGCACATCAGCGGCGCGGCGTCCGGGGCGGGCAGCTCCGCGGGCACTCGTGCGAGGGCCGTCGCGGGGGCGACCATGTAGTCGGCGTAGCCGCCGTCGAACGAGATGCCGGTCACCCGTGCGCCGGTCTGGCAGGCGAAGAAGTCGCCTCGGCGGCAGTTGTCGCAGGAGAGGCAGTGCCAGGCGTGCCACCCGACGCCGACGCGCCGGCCGGGCTGCCACCGCCCCGGGACGTCCTCACCCACGGCGTCGATCACGCCGACCACCTCGTGCCCCGGGACGCGCGGGAAGGCGATGCCGGGCCAGAGGCCCTCCTTGGTCATCGCGTCGCTGTGGCAGATGCCGCAGGCCTGGACCTTGATCCGAACGGACACCGGCCCCGGGTCGGGGATCGGGCGCTCGACGAGCTCGAGGGGCCCGCCGGGTCGAGAGACCTGGGCGACACGCATTGTTTTCATGAGGATCTTCCTGTCTGTCTCCTGTGATGTTGCGGTCGGTGTCACGGACTCGCCGGGATTCCTGTTTGTTCGGCTTGGTTATGGTCGCCCGCCCGGCGTGCGTCCTCGAAGGCGAGTGACTCGGGCCCGCCGCGATCCCAGGTCGGCGGGTTTTCATGGACCGCCCTTCGGGAGTTCGTAGTGCAGCGAGCGGTCACGAGCCACGATCCCGATTCCTTGCCCTGCTCCGGGACTGTCGTTTCTCTGGTGCCGCGGGGGCGCAGGATCACTGCGAGGAGGCGGGTCCTGGTGCCGGTATGCAGGTGCGGTGAATCCTTCTGGCCGGGCTCGATGGTCACTTCTACCACCGTCGCACTGGCAGCCTTCCCGTCATGCTTCTCGATGATGTCCCGCTGGGAAAGCCGGGGCACCTCCACGGCCTTGCGGTGGTCCTGGTCGGCTGCAAACGCAACGGCCACTCCGACACCAATGCCGGCCGCGAGCGTTAACAAGGGCCGGACTTGTCCTCAAGCAGCCCGATGCCACCCGGCGGTCCGACCTATCCGTCCTGGTCGAGATGGAAGTGTGCCGAGACGGCAGCCCAGGTGCCGTCGCGGCGTGCCCAGTTGTCGGTGTAACGGCCCCGGCGCGGCTTGCCGTCAGCCGAGCGGGAGTCGAAGCGCCCATGGATGATCGCGAAATCGCCCAGCACGCGGATTCGCACGTCCTCGGCCACGAGCCCGCTGATCGTCACCGGCTGCGCCGTCAGCTCGAGAAACTTGGCCTTGTCGAGCAGCGTGCCGTCCGGCTGCGAGCTCATGAAGTCGTCGGCCAGGATCTCCTCGAAACGCTTCACATCCCCCTCCTGCACCGACGCGAAGAAGTCGAGGTTCAGGGCGGTCAGTGCATCGAGATCGCGTTGCGCGTCCGCGTTCGTCTGCATGGCTATCTCCTCGAGAGTCCGGCGTTTCCTCGTTCAGTTGCGAAACGAAGCCCTTATCCTTGAACCGCAGGACTTCGACACGGATTGCGATTCCGCGATGCGGGCCCTGATCCGAGTCCCCGACGATTCGATTTACGCCCGTCATTTCTGGAGCACCGGGTATCCGCGGACATACACCCAGTCGTCCTTCTTGGCCGGGACGTGGCACGTCCTGCAGTCGGTCGAGTAGTCGGTCGCCACGTTGCGTGCCGGCTCGTCCGCCAGGAAGAGGGCCCAGCCCCACCCGTCGCCCCACAGGTCGTTGCCCGGGAAACGTCCCTCCGCGTCCTTGATCATCACGAACCAGAGCTTGACGTCGGTGGCCCAGTGGGATTGCCCCGTGGTGAGCCTCTCCGAGCCGACCCGGGTGACCTCCTTCACCAACGTCGCGCCGTCCGGGAACTTGCCGTCACGGCGATACGCCCGGACGTCCTCGGGCCGCGCATAGACGACGTGCATCTCGTCGAGCGGCTTGTCCGGCTTCGTGGCCACCGCATACGAGCCCAGATATTCGAACGTGTCTCGGTAATCGGTCGGCCGCGAGATTCCGCCGTCCTTGGTGACGTACGGCGAGAAGTCGCCGGCCGCTCGGGCGGGCGGGCCGTCCCGCCCCGATGAAGCCGGCGCGATCGTCGCCGCGACGAGAGCCATCGCGGCCAGGAATCCGGCGGCGAGCCGGCCCGGGGTCTTGGTATTCATGGTCGAGTCTCCTCGGGGTGGGGATGTGGGCGTATCCGGGATGGGACCGACCCGGACACGCCCTGCCAGCTTCACTTCGAATGAGGGGCCGCCGCACGCAGGACGGGGTAATACTGGCTAAAGACCCAATCATCCTTCTGAGCGTTGTCCTGATGGCACTGATTGCACGCAACGGCAGCGTTCTTGGACACCTCCGCCTTGAGCGGATACTTATGGCCGAAGCTGAAGTACGCCCAGTTGCCGGGCTCGTCCTTGAAGCGCTTCGAGTCCTTGATCGAGGCCTCCAGGCCCGTGAACTCGCCCTGGAAATAGCCATTGCCGCTGGGGGCTTTCTTTGAGCCGACGCTGCTGAGTTCCTTCACCAGGACGGTGCCATCCCGGTACTTGCCGGTCTTCTCGTACTCGGCGAAGCTCTCCGGGTCCATGTAGACGGAGTGGAACTCGGGGAACGAGGCCTCGCCGTCGTTCATGTCGTTGGGGGTCACGACCTCGCCGACGTACACCCAGTTGCGATATCCGACGGGCCGCTTGAGCTTGCCGTCGGGCGTGAACTCGACCGCCGCCGTCGTCCCGCCGGGCGGCGCGGCCGAGGCGACCAGCACGTAAGAGAGTCCGGCGATCCCGACCAGGACCGCGATACCCACGGTCACGTTCGACCTGAATGATCCAAGCATGGTGTTACCTCGTCGCTTTCGGGAAATAATTGTTGTGCCCTCGTCCTGCGTCATGTGACGAGTCGCGGGAAGGCGACTCCTGGTCCGCGACGGGTCACCCGCAGAAGTTGAGAATCGCCGAGGGGAAACCTGTCTGTCATCACGCTGACGGTGTGGCCGATTTCGCAGTGCCCGATGTTGCGCCCGTTATTCCCCGGCCGTTTCACGGAGAGTGGCAGGTGGACACTGGACCCGAGGAAATCCCCGAGGATGCCACCTCGGTCGAGGGTTCTTCTCGTGAGTGAAGGGCCCACGACGCGGCCGGCTGGTCGCGGGCCAGCAAGAAGGCCCCGGCCGCCGCGGTCCAGACCGAGTACGACAGCGGCGCCTCGGGGCCGAGCGCGGTCGTCATGGCGATGGCGAAGGTGTGGAGCAGGACTCCGCTGGCGAGCGCGGCCAGGCGAACGCGCACGCCGGCGAGGAGTGCGACCCCCAGCAAGGTCTCGGCCGCTGTCGCCGCCCAGCCGGCAACCGCCACGAGCGTGGCCGGCAGGAAGGGGAGGAGCGTCGCGGTATAATCCAGGAACTCGGCGAACCCGCCCCACGACACCCCCGGTGTGCCGATCGGCCCCCAGAGTCCGAAACGGTCGGCCACCGCCGATAAGAATCCGGCGGCCAGCGCCATGCGCATGACGACGGGGGCCGCGTTGGAGAGTCGCTTCGTCGATCGCATGGTTCGATCCCCATTCGCCGCAGCGAGGAGCCCAAAGTCCGCCCTGCCAGGGCCCCGGTCCACAAGCCCGACAAGGCACAGTCGACCCGAAAATCGGCCGGAATCATCCGGAGCGAGAATCAGGACCCGGGCGACACTCGCGCCCCCGCACCCGTCCGCCATCCCGAACGCGGGCCGGGTCGTCGTCATTCCCCGGGCGAGGGGGCTCAACGCCTGGGCTCCTCCAGGATCACCAACTCCTTGGCGTCCCTCGGGTGCAGGATGACGGCGAGGAGCCGCGTGTTCGCCGTCTTGCTCGGGTTCCGCGAGACGGAGTGGAGCGCCATGGTCGGCTCGTAGAACGTGTCGCCGGCCTCCAGCTTCCGCAGCGGCTGGCCTTCGAGCTGGGCCTCGAGCTCTCCCTCCAGCACGTGCCCGAAGACCGCCCCGGGGTGGCGGTGCGGCGGGGTGAAGCCCCCCGGCCCGTACGAGACCTCGAGCACGGAGACCCGCGCCTCCTTGCCGTCGATCCTCTCGGAGATGTCCTGCACCAGCAGCGACTCGACCTTCGCGGCATCCCCGTGTTTCTCGTGCTGGGCCGGCGCGAGGCCCCCGGCCCCCAGAGCCGCCCCGAGGGCGATCGCGATCACGGTGCGCATCAGTGGGCCTGCCTTTCCAGGAGGTGGTTGGATTGCCCCGGTTGGTCAGCGCCGGGGAGGTTGAAGTAAAGAATCAATAGGTACGTGTCGCTCACGGACGAACGCGGATGATCGTCTTGCCGTTGACCCGCTCGGTCGGGTTGAAGGCCGCGACGGCGTCATCGAGGGTCGCGACCTCGCCGATGTTCGTCCGCACTCGCCCGTCGCGCGCCCGCCGGACGATCTCGCTCAGCTGGGCGCGATCGGGTACGACGACGAAGTCAACCGCGAGGCCTTGAGCGGGTCGTGCCTCGGTCGGGCCGGTGATGGTCACCAGCGTCCCTCCGGCCCGGATCAGGCGTGCGGACCGCATCGCGATGTCGCCGCCGAGGACATCGAAGACCAGATCGACTCGGCCGATCTCTTCAAGGGCGTCGTTCTCGAGGTCGACGAACTCCTGCGCGCCGAAGTCGAGCGCCGTCTGACGGCCGGCGGCGCGCCCGGTGCCGATGACGTAGGCGCCGGCCTCACGTGCGAGCTGGGTCGCCATCGAACCGACGACGCCGGCCGCACCGTGCACGAGGACGGTCTGCCCCGCCCGGAGGCGACCGTGCTCGAACAGCCCCTGCCACGCGGTCAGGCCCGACATCACGAGGGCCGCGCCCTCCGTGAAGTCGACGTCGCCCGGCAGCGGCGCGAGGTTGCGCGCCTCGACGGCGACGTACTCCGCCAGCGTGCCGTCGCGAACCCAGTCCGTGAGGCCGAACACCCGCTGTCCCACCGACAGCCCCGTCGTCCCATAGCTGAGGGCGGTGACCACTCCGGCCACCTCGTGGCCGGGGATCGACGGCGTCCGGTCACGGCCGAGTCGATCGACCCAGGTCGAGGGCCACGACAGCTCATCCCCGGTGAATCCCGACGCATGAACCTGAACAACGACATCGCCGTAGTTCGCGCCCGAGAGGCCGGCGAGCGCCGCCCCCTGCGGCTCGGGCCGCTCGGCCAGCGTCATCCCGGCCGTTCCCGCAGCCTGATCCGTGACCACGATCGCCCTCATCGTCCGCCTCCCTGAAGTTTAATTTGATAAATGTAAGTGTTAGCGATCAACGTATTTGATCGCTCACTCGCCATGCCTCGCCGAGCGTCCAGAGCGAAATCCCGAGCAGGGCCAGATCCTTGATGAGGAACTGCCCCGGGACCGCCGACAGGGCGGGGAAGCCACCGAGACTCGGCTCCCAGACGCCCGGCGTCGTGACGAGGAAGCTCAGGGTCGTGAGGAACATCCCGACCGCCAGGGCGCTGCCGAGGGCGGAAACCCGAGGCGAGAACGGGCGAGCGGCGATGAGCAACGCGATGGTGACCTCGACGACGCCAAGCACGGCCGAGAAGCCTCGTACGCTCATGAGTCCGTACGCCCAGCTCGTCAGCGGGCTGTTGGCGACGAACGGGCGAATCCCTTCGGCCTCGTATCCCGTGAACTTCATGAGGCCGATCCACCCCACCACGACCACCAGGCCGTAGCGAGTTAGCTCGCGGCCAACCGCCTCCGCCTGGGAACTCATCGCCCTCTTCCGATGGGCGGAATCGTGTATCAAGGTCGTCATCACTCGCTCCTCGGCCCATCTTGGAGCCGCGTCCAGCCGGTTCTCCGGCATGAGTTCCATCGCGACTCTTTGATGAAAATGGCAACGCGAACGCTGTGCCATCTCCCGGAGCTTTACCTGGCCGTGGCTGCAAATTATTACGGACAAAGTATTTTTGTCATATCCACGAATGAAAAAATTGGTATTTTACGTGAAAAACGGGCCTCCACAGCCACGATATTTCGTGGAAGCGTACGGCATTTCGTGGGATCAACACGCACGTTCGCCGATCGGGAACCTTCTCGGCGAACAAAGGGGGCGAATGTCGCGCGCGACGGCTACGGATTCTTGCTGACAGCAGGTAAAATGACGACCAGCCGACCGTCCCGCGAAACCGTGCGTCGATTCGATCATTCGGGGGTGACTGACTGGGGACTTCGTCCTCGGGCAGATGTCTATGGCCGAGACTCGCACCACTTCGACAAAGGTGGGAGAGAAGCGAACTCCCGCTAACGACTCCGACGACTTGCCCGGCGGAGTCGTTGAAGAGCTCGCCGCGCTCCGTGTGATCGTCGAGGGGACTGCCCACAGCACCGGCGCGGAGTTTTTTCAGACCCTCGTCCGTCACCTGGCACAGGCGGTCGGCGCGCACTACGCCTTCGTCGCCGAGTTCGCCTCGCCCGGAACCCGTACCCGGGCCCGCACGATCGCCTTCTGGTCCAGAGACGGTTTCGCTGAGAATTTCGAGTGGACGCTCGCGGGCACGCCCTGTGAAGACGTGGTCCACGGCAACCTGTGCCACCATCCCTCGGGGGTAAGGCAAAACTTCCCAGAAGACAGACTCGTGGTCGAGTTGGGACTCGAAAGTTACCTGGGAGTGCCGCTGTGCGATCCGGAAGGCAAGGTTCTCGGCCATCTCGCCGTCTTCGACGACCGTTCGATGCCGGAGGAGCCGCGCAAGCTGCTCATTTTTCGCATCTTCGCGGCACGCGCCGCTGCGGAGCTAGCACGCCTTCACCTGGAGTGGGAGCTTCGCGCCAGCGAGGAGCGCCTGCGGGACTTGTATGAAGAAGCCCCGATCGCTTACGTCAAAGAAGACCTCCAATCGCGGTTCATCCGCGCCAACCATGCCGCCCGGCGCATCCTGGGGATCAAGCCCGAGGACGTGCCCGGCCTGGTGGGGAGATCGCTCGTCCCTGACACGCCCGACGCCCAGCGCCGCGTCCAGGAGGCGTTCGCGTCGGTCGGTCGCGGCACGGACACCCGTGGCGCCGTGCTGGAGTTTCGCCGCAAAGACAACGGCAATTCCGTCTGGGTGCAGTGGTGGTCGAAGCCGGAACCCGGCGGCAAATACACACGCTCGATGTTCGTGGACATCACCGAGCGTGTCCGCATGGAACAGGAAAAGGCCCGTCTCGCCGCCGAGAACGTCTACCTCCAGGAAGAGATCAAATCGGTCCACAACTTCGACGAGATCGTCGGCCAAAGCCCGGCCCTGCTGGAGGCGCTCGACAAGGTCAATCGTGTCGCCAGGACCGATGCGTCCGTCCTCATCACCGGAGAGACGGGGACCGGCAAGGAACTGATCGCCCGCGCCATCCACTCCGCCAGCCGCCGGCACGATAAACCGCTGATCAAGCTGAATTGTGCCGCCCTGCCCAGCGGGCTGGTCGAGTCCGAATTATTCGGCCACGAGAAAGGCGCGTTTTCGGGGGCGATCAGTCGTCGCGTGGGGCGCTTCGAATTGGCCCACGGGGGGACGATTTTCCTGGATGAGATCGGCGAAGTTCCGATCGAGGTCCAGGTCAAACTCCTCCGCGTGCTCCAGGAACGCGAGTTCGAGCGGGTCGGCGGGGCCGAGCCGATCAAGGTCGATGTCCGCGTCATCGCGGCAACCAACCGGGATCTCGTGAAGTTGATCCGCGAGGGGACGTTCCGCGAGGATTTGTTTTACCGCCTGAACGTCTTTCCGATCGCCCTTCCGCCGCTGCGCGACCGGGAGGGGGACGTGCCGCTGCTGGTGCATCTCCTGGTGACCCGGTTCGCGGCCCGCGTCGGCGTGCGGATCGAGTCGGTCGGAAAGGCGACCCTGGAGCGCCTGAACCGCTATCCCTGGCCCGGAAACATTCGCGAGCTCGAGAACGTCCTGGAACGGGCGGTCATCCTGTCAAACGGGCCGACCCTTGAGATCGATCCGGAAGTGTTCGCCTCCACGCCGGCCGATCGCCCTCCGGACGCGAATCCGCCGAGGTCGCCGGGTCCCGAAGACGAGGGGCGGGCAGTAACTTGCGTGCAGCAGACGACGCCGCTCGAAAGCCTGGAAGCGATCACGCGGAATCATATCGTAGCTGCCCTTGAGCAGTCGGGGTGGACCATTGATGGTCCCCACGGCGCGGCGAAGATCCTCGCCCTTCATCCCAACACGCTCCGCAGCCGGATGCAGAAGCTCGGCATCGCCCGGGCGCCACATGAAGGCCGACCGTGATTATCAATGAGCCCATGAGCTTAAGGGTTTGGTTTGCGGTCCCAATGCAGCAACTCCGCCACGAACGGGGAGCAGGCGTGAATGCGAAGACCTTGCCGCAGAAGCTGCTGTAGCATCTCCGCACCGTGACGATCGACAAAACTCAGACCGGAAAGATCGAGGCTGGGAAGTGAGCCCTCCTCGGCCTCGACGCAAATGCGACGCACCTCATCGACCCACGCCTGGAGCAGCTTGCCCTCGAGCTTGATGATGCGGCACGACGGGTCCTGTTCGGAAACCGAGATTCTCAGCATCGGTAACCCAGCTCATTGGTTCTTGACCCGCGAAGGTGGTAGCGAAGACCGTGCCGTTCCTCACGTCGTTCCCGGTACGCGGCCGCAACGTCTCACTTCAACGTAATTTGGAGCATGTCCCTGATGTCAGTCCCAGGGCTGTCATGAATCATCTTTGGATCCGCGTCCACGAGATTTCGTGGACGCGCACGAAATCTCGCGGCATCAATCCTGAGATGACCAAGCTCGCCATACTTCAACGAGTTCGTGACGAGCGTCGACCTGACCAAGCAGGAGGGGATCGTCTTCCGCCACGTCCAGCGGGTGATCATGCTCTGAGGCGAGTTCGAACGGGCCTGCGCCCTCGATGTCGACGCAGGCCCCTCCGCCTTCGCCTGGCGGGACAAGCTGCGCGAGCTGGCCGCGAAGCTGACCGAGAGCTGCCGGGTCGTCGACCCGACCAGCACCGATCAACTGATCGCGAGGATCGGCGAGCCCGACATGATCGATGCCGAGGCGGCGAAGCTCGCGGGCGGGGCGACCTGAGGACGGACGGGCCTGATCGTATTCAGCCCGGCTCTTTCGCACGATCTCCGGATTTGAGATTTCGACAGCACGGGGCGTAGCTTGGCGCCTTCCGACATCCCGGAGTCGTTGCCAGGAGGCGATTGGGGGAGGGAGGTGCTGGCCTGCCCTCACGGGTGGTGCCGCCCCCATGTGAGTGCCCCGACCATCTCGGCCATCGACGCAGGCTCGAGGATCAAAGCACCGAGGCCCGGCGTCCACATCGCGGGCGCCTCGGGCGCCGGCCGGTTACATGCCTCGGTCCGAAACGCCGCAGGCATTCAGACCGATGCGGCGAAGGCCGCCATTTTTCTGGGCTCCGAATGAGACTGGGGATGGGCCAGCCGCGTCCCTGGTTGCATCGAAGCCCACCTCGATTATATCCTCGGTACGGTACCCGCCCCGGACACCTCGGTCCCGGAGACGACCATCACGATGCGAATGATACGAACCGCGACGGGCCTCCTCTGCGGGTCGCTCGCCCTGTGGGCCCCGGCGGCCGACGGCCGCGGCGGCGAGCTCACGGAGGTCGAGACCCGCCGCCTGCTCGCGGAGCTTCGGCCGGACCCCGACGACGCCTGGCGGACGATCCCCTGGAAGGTCAGCCTGCTGGACGCCCAGCGGGCCGCCGCACAGGAAGGCAAGCCGATCTTCATCTGGTCGATGGACGGCCACCCGCTCGGCTGCACCTGAAACAACGGGGTGCTCGACCGTGCGTCGACCTTCGCCGAACCGATCATCGTCGACCTGCTGAAGACCCGCTTCGTCCCCGTCGCGATTGACCAAGCCTACCAGCGCCGGCAGGACGACGCGGAGGGCGACTTCTACCGCCGGATCGCCGCTCAGGGCCCCCGGGACGACTTCGAGGACACGACGCAGGGGTTCTACATCGCCACGGCCGGCGGCGACCTCCTGCTCTACAACAACAACCGCGACCCGGCCAAGCTCCGGCGCTTGATGACGCAGAAGCTCGCCGAGTTCGAGGCGAGCCCCGCGGCCGGCCGGGCCGTCGAGGCGATCTCGAGCGACGAGGCCGACCCGCGATACAACGTCGAGCCGCCCGTGGGCGGCCTCGTCCTCCGCGTCCGGGCCAAGGTACTCGGCGGCTACGGGCCGACGGACGACCCCTGGCGGCGGATCTTCCAGGAGTCCGTCTCCCGCGACAACCTCTGGGTCACGGCCGCCGAGCACGAGGCGCTGGCCCGGGGCGAAGTCCCGGAGCCTCTCCGGCGGCGGATCGCCCGGTTCCACCTCATCGACAACACCCGGGGCGAGCCGCCGATGTGGGAGGAGGGCGAGATTCGCTCGATCGAGCTGCGGCTCCGCGACGGCCGGCTCGAAGGCTCCGTCCACCTCGAGACCAACCGCGGCGACCGCGGGTACGAGGCCGAGCTGCTCGGCGTCGTGGAGGTCGAGGGGGGCTGGGTCGTGCGGCTGGAGCTCGTTGCCCTCGGCGAGTTCTGGGGCGCCGGCCCGTTCACCGGCGGCGCGCCCGAGGGGCGGTTTCCCCTGGCGGTCACCTTCGAGATCGCCGACGGCACCGACGTCGCCGACCGGATCCCGCCCCAGGGCTCCCGCGGCTGGCTGGATGGGTATCTCCGCTGAGGCCCCTCTGCCCCAGCGGACGGCTCCGGCAACTGCGGGCCCGGGCATCACCCTGCGGCCTTGCAGGAGGGACTGATGAGTGCCGGCGGGCGGCCGGGAGACTCCGGCCGCCGCCCCGGCCGACCACACCGAAGCTCGCTGCTACTCGTTGCTCCTCCCGACGTGGGAGATGCCGAGTGGTACGTCGCGACCCCGCTTTCGACGACTTCGACGCCGAAGCAGGCCCGTCCGGATTGGTCGTGGAACGCCGTCGGGAGGCACTGCTGCGAGGCTGGGGCCCAGCCTATCCCGGCGCCGTCGGCCGAGACGATCGTCGACTCGCCGAGACGGAGGCCCCGGTAGCGGCCGGTCGCGGTGTCGGGCTATATCCTCGTCGGCTTACTTAGGGTCGTGCTGCTCAACGCCGCCCTGCCGCTCGGGATCCTGGGGGACCGGATGGAGCAGGACAACCCGCTCGCAACAAGGTCGAGCGGCTCAAGAACGCGATCGAGTAGGACGACCCCGGAGAGGTCTACCGCAACTTTGTCGGCGTCACCGACGCCCACCGCCGGGTGCGGGCCAGTTTCGTCGAGTGAGCCCGGCATGACCACCGGGACGGGGATCGTCGCGGGGGGGGGGGCCGGCCGGTGGGACGAATCCGCCGCCGACGCCTCCGCCTTCGAAAAGGCCGGAACTCGCCGGTTCTGAGGGGCCACGGAGTCAACTTCCCTACGCTTCGACCAGTTATATCATCTCGATCAATCGACTCGATCCCGGGGCGGCAGCACCGCCCCGGGGATTTCCACCCCCCGGTACGCAGTCGCACGGCCTCGCCAGGCGGGCCGCCAGGGGACAATCAGCGTCTGATCCACACCGGAAGGACCGACGAGCCGATGCGTGTCATGGGATGGAGACGAATCGGGAAGCCAGGTCCGTCTCACCGGTCGGTCGCCCGCGGGCGACCGACCGGGCGGCTTCGAGCCACTGGCGATCCGGCCCCTGGACGCGGGTCAGCGCCAGGGAGACCTCCCGGCCCGAGCCCCCGCGCGACTCGGCGACGGCGCCCCGGCGGAGCGAGGCCTCGGCCCGGGCCGGCGCGCCCGAGGCCCGCTCGCTCAACGCCAGGAAGTACCAGGCCCGGGCGTCGTCGGGGTCGGCCTCGACGAGCCCGCGAAGCCTCGCCGCCGCCTCGCCATATCGGCCCGACCAGTAGCTCTGCGTCGCCACATCCAGGGAGTGGTCCATCCCCACCCGGCCCGCCGGCAGGGACCGGGCGGCCTCGAGCCACTGGCGATCCGGCCCCTGGACGCGGGTCAGCGCCAGGGAGACCTCCCGGCCCGAGCCCCCGCGCGACTCGGCGACGGCGCCCCGGCGGAGCGAGGCCTCGGCCCGGGCCGGCGCGCCCGAGGCCCGCTCGCTCAACGCCAGGAAGTACCAGGCCCGGGCGTCGTCGGGGTCGGCCTCGACGAGCCCGCGAAGCCTCGCCGCCGCCTCAGCATATCGGCCCGACCAGTAGCTCTCGTAGGCATCTGCCGGCGCGTAGGTCTGCACTGTCGAGGTCGGGCTGCTGGCCAGTTGCGGCGAGGAAAGGTGCTGAGGCGAAGCCAGGAACCAGCCCTGCGGAGACGCCTGGACCGGTCCCTCGTCGGCGACCGGGGCGGGCGGATCTATCCGCTCGCCACGAGCCTCTTGGACGACGACCTCGAGACTCCCCTGGACCGTCGTTCGGATCGACTGGCGCTCGGCATCGCCGACCCTGGGGAAGAACTGGTCGATGTCGGACTTGAGGAACTTCGCGAGCAGGCTGGTCATCGCGCCCCGGATCTGCTGCTCCTCGGGCGGTTCGAGCTTCCGCCCCTCGGGCAAGTCGTACGTGTATCGGACGCCCTCCGGGAAGACGCTCAACCGCCCGCGATCGACCGCAAACCACCCCGGCAATTCGTCGGCGGCCTCGTTGAAATTCGAGGGGTTCCCCGCCCATTCCTGGAACCATGAATTCAGCAACTCTTCGGTCCCACCCTGTTGGGCTTCGGCCTGCGACGGGGCGAACCAGCCGACCATCAGCACCGCGAACACTCTGCTCCAGTTGCGCATGATTCACCCCCTGAGCTGTCGCTGATCTCCACCCCACGCGGGACGGTGTCGGGAGAGGGACACTTTGGCCGCGTCCCACGCCCTCCTCAGCTTCCCAACCTCTATAACATCCCCACCTTGTAAGAGGCCAGAAAAATCCCCTAATTATCGCATTTTAAGGGATTCGCAGGGGGGAGAGCGCCGGGAGGTTCGGTTGGCGAGCCAGGTCCCAAAGCCGCAGAGGCACACGACCAACCCGGACATCGCGAGGAGCAGGAGGGGAGACCAGATGAAGCCCATCTCCGAGTCGAGGGGACGGTCCCTGTAGTAGGAGGCGCTGGCCCATCGGCCGACGCCGATCCCGAAGGCCGCTCCCGCGGCGACGCCAAGCGTGCCGAGCACGACCCCCTCCAAGACGCTCAGTGCGGCCAATTCGGCCTCGGTCATGCCGACGGCCTTGAGCAACCCCCACTCGGGGATCTTGCGTTCGGCACGTAGCCACTCGACGACCATCAGGTTCAGCATGGCGACCAGGGCAATCCCGAGGCTCAGGTAGGTCAGGATGTTCAAGGCCTCCCTCGTCTGCCGGCTGAACTTGATGACCTCGTCGGAGACGCCCTGATTGAGCGGGACGGCCAGTTCCGGGCGTATCGATCGGGCGAGCGTCTCGTTGACGATCCGTTCGATCTCGGGGAGGTACTCGATGTCGGCGGCCACGACGGCGACGAACTGATGGTCCTCCCACGGGACCGCCTCCTCCGAGGCATACTGCCCTTCGGGGATCTCGGTGAGGCGGGGTGCCGGCGGCATGCCGGCGCGGAGCATCTCGCCGGCAAGGGCGACGAGCAGGTCTCTCCAGGCTCGCAGGCCGGGCGCCTCGGAGACGTCCCCGATGAAGGTGAGGTTCCAGTGCGAGCCGGAGGACAGATCCTCGACCTCCAGGAACAACCGGGCCTTGTCGAGCGTCTCGGAGACGTTTGGTGGGAGGCTGCCCTCCCGGGCCGCAGCGGCCCAGTCCGGAGGGACTGGGCCGCTGCGGAGCTGGCCGAGGACCGGGTCGGGGTCGATTTGCCTGAGCTTCGCCTCGTATCGCTCGCCCACGACGAAGTCGGCGTAGTCCGGCAACGGTTTCTCGGTGACGCCGAGCAGGGGCACAGGAACCGTGTCGCGGCGGCCCCTGCGGAGCGACAGGGACTCCGGCGGCGGGGACTCCGGGTCGTAGCCGAGCAGTTCGAGCATCTTCGGACTGGCGACGATCCCCTCGTCGTCGTCCAGGCGGAGGATCGGGGGTCGACCCTCCCGCAGCGGGAAGCTCTCGAGCAGGCGGTCCTCGGGCCTGATCGTCCGGCCGACCGGGCGTTCGATGCTCGTGCCGTCGGCGGTGAGCCATTCCCAGTCGTCGGGGGTCTTGCTGTATGGGTAGAGCCCCTCGATCGCGCCCGCCGGGAGAGCGGCTCGGAGTGCCTCGTCGATCTCGGCGATCCGGCCACCCGTCATCAAGCGAGAGGAGCGGACGCCGTACCAGAGCGACCGGTTGAGCGGGTCGTCCTGGAGCCGCTGGACGTTGACCCGATGGGCGCCGAGGGCCAGGCCGCGCGCCAGGACGGAGAAGGCGACGACGGCGGCAATCGTCGTGATCACGGCGACGGTAATCCGGAGGCTCGTCCGCTCGAACAGGTCGCAGGCGGCGAACCGAGCCAGATAGGGCAACCGGGGTCCGGATGGTCTCATGGCGACACCTCCGCGGCGGAGACCTGCGGACCGGTGCCGGGCTCGAGACCGGATTCGGTCGCCCGGTAGATCGTCGCGTCGTCGATCTGGGCCAGCGGGTAGGGGCGGCCCCCGACGAGCCGCCCCTCGTGCAGCAGCAGGGCCATCCCCTCGCCGTCGGCGATCTTCCTGGCCTGGCGCAGGCTGTGGGAGACGAGCACGAGCAGGCGATCCCGCCGCTCCTGCCGCTCGAAGAGCGACCCGAGGCGCCAGCGGGCCAACAGATCCAGGACGACCTCGGCGTTCTGGCGGTCGAGGTTGCTCACCGGCTCGTCGGCGAAGACGACCCGAGGGTCGTGTGCCAGCGCCCGGAGCACCGCGACTCGCTGTCGCTGGCCGCCGGAGAGCGTGCGTGCCCGCCTCCTCGCGAGGTCCGACAGGCCGGCCGCCCCCAGCAGGTGCCCCACCCGCTCCCGGATCGAGGCCGCATCGATTCCGGCCAGCTCCAGCGGGACGGCCACGTTCTGGGACACGGTGAAGTGCGGCAGCAAGAACGCCGACTGCAGCACGAAGCCGAACTCGGACCGCCGGAGGATGGCCCGGGTGCGGGTGTCGCCCCGCGCCGGGGCGACGCCCCCGTAGGTGAGCTCGCCGGACTCGGCCGGCCGATCCCAGAGCAAGCCGAGGAGGCTGAGAAGCGTCGTCTTGCCCGAGCCCGACTCGCCGAGCAGGACCAGGGTCCCGCTGATCGGCAGGTCGAGCCGCACGCCGGAGAGGTCGATCGTCGGCCGAGCCGGCCGCGGGCCCGGGTAGCGGAAGACTAGCTCGCTGAGGTGGAACATCAGGGCAGCTCGTCCTCGACGTCGATCCAGTACCAGCGGGCCGACCCCCCGGGGATGGTGAACCATCGCCGGCTCTGACGCACCTCGGGGCCGGGGGTGTGGATAATCAGCTCTTGATTGCCGTCGGGGACCCTGCGGACGACCCAGTCACGCTCTTGGTCGGCCACGATGTCCCGCAGCAGTGAGACGCGATGGTGGATGTCCTCGATGTGCTGGAGCGAGACGTCGAGCTCGCCGGCCTTGGGGCGTAGGGCGAGCAGCCCGGTGCGGAGCCTCAGCTCCATCCTGCGCCGCATCGCCTCCTGGAAGGAGATGTTGTCGTCGGCATACTCGCCGACCAACGCGTCGATCAGCTCGCGGAGGCCCTCCTTCGTCGCCCGGCTGCGCTGAGGCCCCCCGAACCGCCAGTCGGCGATCTTCTCCAGGCTGGTGATCAGGTCCTGGATCTCGGCGCCGTTGAGCAGCACTACGTCCCGCACCTGGCGGGATCGACCCTCCATTCCCTGCGGGTAGCGCCAGACGTAGCCTGGGCGGAAGAGCTGGAACTTGCCCTCGCTCTGGCGACGGATGGCGTCGACGTCGATGCCCAGGCGTCGGAGGATCGCTTTGATGTCGCCGCCGATCTCGGTGTTGAAGTCGCCGGCTCGGAGCTGGTCGATCTCCAGTCGCTTCCTCCGGGCTTCGGCGACGACCTCCTCGTAGGTCTCTGAGAGCAACTCGTCGAGCTCCTGGCCCGGCCGGAGGATCTCGTTGCGTCCGAGCGTCCGGCCGCCCTCACGCCGGCTCCCGTTGAGGAAGGCGGCCAGGTGCCTCACCTGGCGATCGAAAGCGCCGCTCTCGGCCCCCGGCTGGGGCGGGACGACTTGGACCGAGACGAGCTCGATCGGCGCGTCGCTCGCGGGCCGGAAAAGCCGCCCGACCGCCTCGGCGTGGCTGGGGTCCTCAGGGTCGGACTTGTCGCCAGCGTCGCCGATCAGGACGACGACCTTGCGGGAGAAGGCGGAGAAGTGGGCGGCCTCGATCGCCTTGGCCAGCCCGAAGAAGACCATCTCGCGTTCGTCGCCGCCGTTGTTCGTCGCGTGGCCGCGGACCTCCCGGGCGATCGACCCGCCGAACTCCGCAGCGGGGCGGAGCGGCATCACCGAGTAGGGGACCGCGCCCTCGGGCCTCCCGTCCGTGTCGTTGTAGAACGACACGGCGGCCCGGATCAGGGGCGCCTTGCCGCCCTCGCTGCGTTGCCGGGACTCCAGGGACTTGGCGTCCTTCTCGATCGCCTCGACCGCCTTCGCCACCGCCTCGAAGTGGACCCCCATGCTGATGGTGTCGTCGATGACGAAGAGGATCTCGGTCACCTCCAGCAGCCGGCCGATCTCGTCGAGCTTCTGGTTGCGGTCGGCGACCTCCTCGGGACTGAGGCCGTCGAAGCCGCTGATACTGCCGACGCGGATCAGCTCGTTCTTGCCCGTGGGGTCGCCGCGCTCGGGGAATTCGGTCTTGTCCTCGTCGAAGGGGCCAGGCCAGTTCAGCCGGGGCATCCGCATGTGGTGCGGCTTGTAGGCGACGGACTCCCAGCCCCCCTCGTCGCTCTCGACGGCCCCCTCGGTGGCAATTGCCTCGACCTGCGCCGGGGCCGGGCCGCCGGCCATCTGGGCGAAGGTCTCGGGGTAGGAGGCCGCGTAGGCATCGCCGGCCGACGTGTAGACGGCCCCGCGATCCTTCCTCCGGTCGCGGGCCTGGGGCAGGGTGGAGGCCCGGTCCCACGCGAGGCCCTCGCGGGTTAGCCAGAGCAGCGCCCGGCGCTCCGGGACCCAGCCCTGGATGACCTCGCTCGCGTTGTCGCTGCCGGTCATCGCGTCGATCGTCAGGTTGGGCGACGTTCCGATCAGTAGCCACGCCCGGTCGCGATCCTCGGCGGTCGACGTCAGCGGCCCGTGCGGGGTCCGGGCGTAGATCCAGAAGATATTGAAGAGGGCGTACTGCTTGAGGCGGTAGGCCTTCCGGCCCGCCTCGTCGTCCAGCGGCTCGGGCACGGCCTGGGTCCAAACCGCCTCCTGGAAGGCCCCCGTGTCCTCGGTGAACGTGTCTGGACGCTCGGCGTCGTTGACCAGCATCGCCTTGACCGGCACGGCGCTGCCGGCCGACCGCTCGGCGCGGGCCTCGTCGATGACGTAATCGCGCGGGACCCAGCCGAGGACCTGCCGGACCCCGCTGAGGTTGGTCGCCGGCGTGCCGCTAGCCAGCAGCAGGTATTCGTGGTTGTCGCTGCCCTGGTACTTCATGAGCACATGGCTCGGCTCCAGGAACGACAGGCCGCGGCTCCCGAAGGCGGGCGGGGAGGCCAGCTCGGGGCGAGATCGGGGCCGGAAGTCGGCGTGGGCGGCCCAGACGCGCCAGGCGACCCTAGGCGCGTTCTCGGGGATCTCGCCGGTGATCGGGTCGGGGTCGACCGGGGCGGGCATGAAGGCCTGGGGCACGGGCTTGCCGCCCGGGATCTCGACCTGCTGCCCCCTCGCGGCGGTCCCCGCGGTGAGGAGCAGCGCCACGGCGAGGGCCCAGGGCGCGGGGATTCGGGCGGCGGCGGGTCCGGTTCGTCGTCGCATGGTTACGAGCCCTCGGCGATAGGAAGGGGAGCGGGGCGGAGCAGCGCCTCGAGCGATCGGAGGAGCGGCTCGCCAGCTTCCGGGACGGTCAGCGTCCGTCCTCCGCCCTGCGAGCCGCAGAATGCCTCCCAGGATGCGAGCCGCGTCGGCTCGCCCTCGCCGACGATCACGGCGTCGACCCGCAACGACTCCGGCCAGTTCGGATCGCCCTCGGCCGGGGCCTCGGCCTGGGGGCTGACGACCAGGACCACCCGACGTGGCACGTCGTCCGGCCCTCCGTCGAAGATGACCTTCGGGTCGAACGAAGCGACCCGCTCGACGCTGCCTTCCTCGGTCGTCCACTCCGAGGAGAACGGCCGGGCGGGGACGGGCTCCTCGCCGAACGGGATGAGGGTCTCTCTGACCCTTCCCTCACTGGCCAGGTGCAGGGACGGCTCGAAACCCCGATACCCGCCTCGCAGCGGGGTCTCGCGGAAGAGGCGGCGGAGGGACTCGCGGGAGGTCTCGGCCCGGAGCCTCGACGAGTCGAAGACGACGACCGCCACCCGCTCCGGCCCCACGCGTTGCCGCATCGAGTCGCGGAGCATCCGGACCTGGGCCACCAGGTCATCGAGGGTCGCCCGGCTCTCCTCGACGGGGCGGACGTAGGCCTTCTCGACGTATGGGCCGACCTGCCCCGCGACCGCGCTGCCGAGGCCTTCCAGCTTCTCGTCGAGCCGTTCAGCATGCCCTCGGAGCCGGCCGTTGAACTCCTCGGCCTTGCCCATGTAGGAGCCGATCTCCCCGAGCAGCATCCTGGCGTCCGCGTCGAGCTGACGATAGCCGTCGCGGACGCCGGCGACCTCGACCACCAGCGTGTCGATGCCGGCGGACGAGCGGCGGATCGCCTCGAGCTGAGCCTGGGTATCATCGAGCCGGCGGTCGACCTCGGCGGCCCGCATCTCAAGGTCGGAGAGCTGGAGCTGCCGCATGGCCTGGATCGCCAGCCCGAGCCCGACCAGCAGGCCCGCCGCCACCAATGCCGAGGCGGCGACCGCCGCCCAGGTGCCGAACCGGCCGGCCAGCGTCGTGATCCGCTTGCCACGCCTGGTCTCTGCCTCGGGCGAGACGGGGCGCTCGATGGCCGATTCGATCCGCCTCAGGCGCGTCTCGATCGTTCCCAACAACAGCTTCAGCTCACCCTGACCCTGACCGGGGAGCCTGGCGGCCGCCGGATTGGGCCTGGGTTCTGGCGGCGCTCCACTTGGAATTTGCGCGTCATTGCTCATCGCGGGCTCCTGCGTCGGGGACTCGATGCGGCTCAGGGGCCGCTCTGGCGCCCTCGGCCGTTCTCGTCGAGGAAGGGTCGGATGACGCGCTCCAGGTCGATCTGGAGGGACTCCAGGGCCCTCGGGTTGATGTAGCGGACCTCGCCCGGGCGGAAGGCCCGGTCTAGGCTCTCCTCCGAACCCTGGGGGGAAGTCCCCAGGGCGAAGACCCGGACGGGGTGTCCCTCCGGGCGATTCAGGCCCGAGGTGTCCAGTCGGAAGCGATCGAGCGGCTCCTGGTTGGGCCAGAGGACGAACACGACGAACCGGTCGTCGATGGCCTCCGATTCCAGCTCGCGGGCCACGTCGAACGCCGCGTTGAACGCTTGCTCGAGCGGGTCGCCCTCGGCGAAGGGCCGGCCCTCGTTCGTCGGCGCCGGTTGCGCGGGGGACCAGGAGGCCGGCCCGGCGCCCTTGCGCACGAGGACCGGGTCGCCCCCGAGGAAGACCCCGCGGAAGTCCGGAACGAGGAACAGCTTGGCCAGCTCCGACCGGATCTGCTCGCCGAAGGCGTCCAGATCCCTGGTGTGTACGACGACCAGCAGGACGTGCCCCGGCAAGCCGTCGTCGTCGGTGATGCGGAACTCCAGCCGCTGGCGGTCCGGCTCGAACGAGGCACCCTCGGCATCGCTCAGGACCAGCTCGAACGAACAGTCGGGACCCTTCTCGCGGTCGTCCCGGATGGGGATCTCGATGCGTTTTTCGGACTCGCCCGGCCGCAGGACGATCCGCTCGGGGGGCGGGGATACGGGCACGCCGGGGCCGGAGGAGGACGGGGCGACGATGCAGCGGACCGACACCTCGGAGCCGGTGGCCGGCCCCTCGAGCCAGAGGCGTAGCAGTAGGGGCTCGCCGGACCCCTCGGCGACGGTGTCCCGGGAGGCCGAGGCCCTCAGCGTCGGCATCGACTCGTCGTCGCGGACCTTCAGTGACAGCCGAGACGGCTGGCCCGCCCGGGAGCCGGGCCCGTCGGCGAGGGAGACCTCGATGGTCCGGTCGCCGCGGTAGATCAAGTCGTCCGGCACGACGATCGGGAGGGTAGCACGCCGGACGCCAGCGGCCACCGGGAAGAACTCCTCGGGGCCGTCACCGACGCGGTAGCTCACGACGACCGGCGACGCCGCGGGGGGGCTCAGCAGGAGCCCGGCCTCCGAGGCGCCGACCCCCTCGACCGCCTCCAGCGTGGTCGCCTCGAAGGAGACCTCGACCACCTCGACCACCTCGGGCGGCGAGTCGCCGGCCCTCTCCCGGCGAGGCAGGAGCACCGTCCAGCTCGACCGCGCCGGGTCGACCGCGACGCCCCCCTCGGCCCGGAGCGTGAGCCGCAGCAGCCGATCCTCGCGGCGAGTCGGGTCGTCGAGCACCTCGACGGCGACGACGGCCGGGCCGCCGTCGGCCGGGAGCGAGAGGCGGTCGGCTTGCAGGCGGTAGTCACGCCCGGCGACCGCGGCGCCGTCCACCTCCTCGGCGGCGACGGAGACCGTGGCGCCTGGCGAGGGCCTGTCGATCAGGATGGGCAGGTGAAGGACGCCGGGCCCGCCGGCCCGGGTCGGGGCGCCTGGGTCGAACCCGACGAGGGCTGGCACGCCGGCGGTGCCGTCCCGTGTGTGGATCACCAGGGCCGCCCCGGCCAGGAGGTGGATGTAGCCGACCCAGACGATCCAAGCGAGCAGGTTGCCGGAACGCGACCCGGGGAACCGGGCCGAGCGTCGCTTATCCATCGGAGCCCTCCCCGTCTGGGGAGGCCGACGAGTTGCCGGCGAAGAACTTGTCGTAGATGTCGGCGAGGGAGGTGGACGGGGGCGGGTCCCGGTCCTCGGTCTTGGGAACTCGATCCATCGGGGGGGCTTTGTCGGCCGGGTCCCCCGCATCGGGCCCGTGCGCGGCCGCCAGCGGGGCTCCGGCCGGGTTGGCTGGGGTCGGACGTCCCTGGAAGGATGGGGAGGTGCCCCTCTCCGGCCAGTCCGCCGTCGGGTCGGCCGCCGCAGACCCGACCGCGTGCGGTCCTGGCCGAGGAGCGGACTCGAGGGCGTCGGCCACCAGGGTCGAGCCCGGCGAGGCGAGGCGGCCGGCGAGCGACCGCCAGTCCTCCAGCAGGGCGCGACCCCGCATCGCCAGCAGGCCGCTCAACGCCAGCCAGACGCCCGCCTCGACCCATGCGACCGCCAGCGACTGGAACGCCTCCGCGAAGGGGGTCAGGTTCGACTCGATCTGGACGACTCGCCAGCCGTCGAGCAGGCCGAGTAGCGGGGGCACGAAGGCCACATAGCGATAGAAGTCCCAGCGACGCGCGTAAGCATCCTGCTCCAGCTCGGCGAGGCGGTCGAGGTGATGGTCGATTTCCACTTGGCCGAAGACCCCCCTGAGGCGGCCGTGCAACGCCCGGCGGACCATCCGGGCCGGCCAGGCCGACCGGTCCTCCATCCCGTCCCGGCCGGCTCGCTGCAACGCCCGGGACGCCCGGGCCTGGGCGATCGCCTCGAGGGCCAGTGTCACCAATGCGACGACGGACAGGGCATGGCAGGCGAGCGCCAGCGGGCTCGCGAGCCGGGCCTGCCGCGGCGGGAGCAGCGTCGCCAGGGCCGCCACGACGGCGGCCGCGGCGACCATCCCGAGCCAGGGCCGCCGCATGGACGGCATCAGGCGAACGGGCTCGGCGCCAACGGCAGGCCGGGCCGAGGGGTGCTGGCGGGGGGCATCGACCATCACTCGGCCTCCACGAGGGCAGCGACCCTCAGCAGGTTGTCACGGGTCCGGAGGCCGGGTCGCACGACCCGGCGCACCCGACCGGTCCCCAGGTCGCCCCGGGAGGTGATCTCGACCCACTCGTCCCGGTAATCCTGGAGCATCCGGGGCTCGAACTTTGTCAGGCCGAAGCCCGCCTCGAGCAGCGAGGTCAGCGCCTCCTCGGCGACGCGAAAACTGTCGTACGCCTCGCGGCGAAACCCGCCGCCAAGCGACTCCCAGAACCGGAGGAACAGCTGGATGGCGTCGAGCTCGAGTCGACCGGCCGGGGCCGACGCCGGCCAGCTCTGCGCCATGACGACGAGCGGGGCCGCAGGCTCCCCGATGGCCACCAAGGCGGTGCGGAGGGCGTCGAAGTGTGGCGGGGGCGGGCCGGCCGAGACGATGTAGTGGCCCGGTGTCGACCCCAGGCCGAACCGCCGCAGGACGAGGAAGCCAGCCGGCGGACCGGCCGCCTCGAATCGGGCAGGGTGCGCGTCGGGGTCGGCGACCGCCTCGTCGACCGGGACGGTCCCCTGGGCGGGGGGAGCTGCGAACGACCAGCCGGACGGCCGGAGCCTCAGGCCCAACCCGTCGGCGACCCTGGCGAGGTGCCGCATGGCCTCGTCGGCGGCTCCCGGCGAGTCCGGGGCGCCCCCGTCGATTAGGGCGGAGAGGACCGCCTCGAAGGGTGCCTGGAGGACCTCCTTCGGGGCCGACTCCCTGGCCCCGATCGTCGATCGGGCCTCCGCGGCCAGTCGCCCGGCCGGTCCCCGGAGCGTCTCGGCGAGGCGGGAGGGGGGCCGCCGCTCCAGCCAGCCCTCGAGGTCAATCGCCGCATCGAGCCAGGGGTGACGACCCCGGGGGCCGAGGCTGAGGGTCGCGCGGGCCCTGGCTGGATCGGTCGAGAAGTTCACCGGGGCGTCGGGGACGATCGACCCGGCGGGGATGTCGTCGTGATAGGTCCAGGCCAGCCCCGGGGCCGCCGCGGCCTCGGGCGGCAGGAAGTCGAGCGATTCCGGGTCGATCGCCGGGTAGACAGCCACGACCCGGTCGGTCAGGAGGCGACGCAGCCAGGCCCGAGCGGCCTCGTCGCCGAGGCGACCGGCCGCGACCAACTCCCCAAGGGCGGCATCGGAGGCGAGCAGCGATGCGAGCTCGGCCAGGGGCGCCTCGAGGGCCGGTCGGTCCGATCGCGGCATCCAGAGCAGGCGTTGGCGGATCGGCCGGAGTCGACCGGTGAGCAGCCCCTCGGGGCCGGGAAGGCGGGCCCACGCCAGCACGCGGTCGTCGCACCGCTTCGGGGCGACCAGCCGAAGGCAGGCCGGCCTTCCGCGGCCACCCAGGACCACCTCCGCGACCTCGACGCGGGACTTCGACCCGGGCGAGGGCTCCCACTCGACGACCACGTCGTCCCCGGGGACGCCCTGTTCCATCGCCTCCAGGTCGGGGGCAAGGTCCTGGGGACGGAGCGGGAGCCCCAGGTGTCGCCTCGCCGGCTCCTCCAGCGCCTGGTAGAGATCGCGGGCGATCATCCCCGCCTCTTGCCGCCTCTCCCGATCGCCCGGGGGTGCGTCGGGCCTCGCCACTCGCCTCCACCGGTCGTGGAACACGGCGAAGATCTCGGCAGCCAGGTCGGCTCCCTGGCGATCGGGCGGGCTCCCCCCAGAGCGGGCCGCGGCCAGCCCCCTGACCAGATCGCCGAGGCCTGAGGCACGGACCCAGCCAGTCGCCGGGTCGGCCAGGCGGAGCAACGTCGCCTCGTGCTTGATCAGGACATCCAGCCAACGCTCCCGGCCGGCCCAGGGGTGCGGGACCCGCAGCCAGACGGCGGGGAAGAGATGAGTCTTGTCGGGGCACCGCAGCGCGACAGCCCCGGGGCCGTGCACCCCTTCGGTCTCTAGCGGGGTCGGGCAGTCGGCGAGGGGGTCTGGCAGGACCGCGACCCAGCCATCGACCGGCGTTTGCCCGGGCCCGGCCGGGGCGGCCGCCAGCACGTAGCCGAGCCGCCGCAGCCCGTCTACCAACAACCCCGACGCCGGGGACGGGGAGATCGCGGCCCTCACCAAGGTCCGCCAGACCAGGACTAGGTCGTCGGGCTCCATGCGGCCCTGCTCCAGCGTCGGCGAGCGGGCCAGAAGCCCTCGAAGTTGGCGGGCCAGGCCGCCTAGCTCTCCAGACGCCTCGGCCCCGAGCCGATCGAGCGGCAGGGCGAGGATCGACTCCACGTCCCGGGGCACCTGGATGATCGCCGGCCGAACGACCGTGGAGCCGTCGAGTACTAGGCCCGTCTGCTTCAATCGGGGGAGCTTGCCGGACGGCCGAGTCGGCTCCTCGACCCTCCAACTCTCCCGGCCGGCCGAATCGACGGCCTGCGTCCGGACCAGTGTACACTCCCGGCCCAACATCGAACTGAGCCCTTGCTCGACCTGAGACCAAGCGAGTTCGGGCAGTGGCCGCTTCTGGTCCAGTCCGTCAAGGCAGCCGAGGAGCCACTCAGCCAGCACGACCCGGCCATCCGTGGCGCCGGTCGACCTTGCCTCGCGGATCGCGTCGAGCCAATCGCCGCCGGTCCCGCCCGCGTCCAGGATGAGGGACATCTCGGATAGCGCCCGCGGCGGCCAGCCTTCCGGCATGGATTCGAAGATCTCCGCACAGTGGAACCGCCATCTGGGGTCGATCTCACCGCCCTGCTCAAGGTTACTCCGCATCTTAGTGGCGAGCACACGCAGTCCCCCACCAATCTCGGAGAGATGATTTTCCAGGCGAGGATCCCGATGCTCCAGCAGACTGGCCACGAGCTTATTGAGCTTGGCAGCGTACCTGTCGATTTCAGCGTCAAATTGCCATTTATTCTCAAATTTATTCAGCTCGGGGCCCAGCCGGAGCCAACCGGCCAAGGCCTTGCCCTGGTGCAACCAGAAGGTGGCCGAGTCGACCGGCCCGACCTCGCAGCCGCGATTAGGGTTCTGGTCAGACAGATGGGATGTCCCCAGCAGGCATCGCTCGAGCAGGGGCAGGAGCCGGTCGGTGGAGGGAGTACGATCCGGATCGACCGCGGCGATGAGGCGGCCGATGAGATCCTCGCGCGGCTTGTTCAGCTGATCTATTAGCTCGTTGTAGGTGGCCGGTTCTTCCTTAGCCCGCTGCACGAGGTGTACGAGCCCAGGGATCCACCGTGCCCTTTCGAGGAACGGACCAATCACTCCCTTCATGATTTGATTGGCCAACTCCTCGGCGCGTCGATCATGGTCCCTGTCCCGCAGTTTGGTGAGCTGCCTGCGGTAGTTGATCCAGTACAGGCAGAGATGGAGCTGGCGGAGCCCCTCCTCAAGGCGCAACCTCAGCCCGGTGGCCGGGTCGGTCGGGCTGCCGGGCGTCGCGGCCCGGGCCGAGGGGCTCAGGCCTGGACTGGGGGCCATGCTCGTTCTCCGACCTGGACGGGGGCGTTGCGGAACTTGACCTCCTGTGTCATGCCGACGAACGTCTCGCCGAACGGCTCGCCGTCGTCGTCGAGCTTCCGCATCTTGAAGCGGTGGTTGTGGCGGTCGTACTCGATCCGGTAGCTGCCGCGGAACGTCTCCCCTGGCCGTCCGGTCCGGAACCGGATGTACTCCTCACCCCGATTGTCCCCGGGCCAGACCCGGCTGAGCACCACCTCGCGGGTCGCGGCCTGGCCCTCCTTGGGGGGCTCGATGACGATGTCTCGAGGGAGCAGGTCGTCGTAGAGGGTGTTCTCCTTGAAGAGAAGGCGCTCCAGCGCCCCCGCCCCCTTGCGCTGGATGTCGAAGGGGAGCCGCTCCATGAGCTTCTCATCGAAGCGGACCCAGTAGTCCTCGTGGCGCTCGCGGACCTGCATGACGCGGACGGCCCCCTTGGCCACCGAGTTCTTCAGGTCGGCCGGGGCGACCTTGCGAAGCCGCTCCTCGAGGAACCGGATCGGGAGCCCGCCCACGGCGTCGAGGATCGCCCGCCGGATCAAAGGGTAGCGGGACGCGTTGCCGACGACGTAGACCCAGTGGACCTCCTGGTCACGCGGCAGCCGCGACTCGATCAGGCAGCGGGCGTAGCGGACGCTCTCGCGGACGTCCGCATCGAGCAACCAGTCCACCTCGGCTGTGCTGATGCGGATCTGCTGGGCCTTCTGCCACAGCTCGGTGAGCCTGGAGTTGTCCTCGACACGGGAGAGGCGCTGGAACTCCTTCTGGGTCATCGCCGGGTCGGTCTTGGCGGCGCCCTGCGAGGCGCCGCCGCCCTGGTGCACTTGGCCGTCAAGGGAGATCTCCACGTGCCCCTTGCCGCCCTTGCCCGCGGCGGCCTCGGCCAGCCTCCGCTTCGCCCGCTCGGCCACCTGCCAGAGCAGCAGCGTCGCCTCCTTACGCTCCCGGGTCTCGGGCAGCGACGGGTCGTCAAGCTCGGCGTGGAACGCGGTCCGCAGGCATCGGTCCACCTCGGCGACCTTCCCGCCTTCGGTCAGGAATCGCCGCAGCTCCTTCAGGTCGCCGGGGGACGGCCAGACGGAGGTCCCGTCGAGCACCGCGGCGAGCTTGACCTTCAGCAGGCGGAAGGCCGCGATCGTCATCGCGTCGCCGCCGAAGTTGCGGTGCCCGGCCCGGCCGAGGACTTCGAACCGGACGACGAATTGGTCGCTATCGCTCTCGCCGACCTCGACGTGGACGAGTGCGATGTCGGTCGTGCCGCCGCCGCAGTCGTAGAGCAGCAGGTTCATGCCCCGGGGGTAGATGTAGCGGAACCCGGCCACCCGGCCGGGCCGCTCGAGGAACTCGTCGTGCACGAAGTAGAATGCCGCCGCCGAGGCCTCGTCGATGACCCAGGGGACGTAGCCGTCGAGGTCGTCCCCCGACGGGGACGACGGCCTCGGGTTTACGCCGCGCGACCGGCGGCCGCCATGATAGGCGGCGATCCGGAGCTGCTCGACCTCGTGGCGGGAGAACGTCGTCGGGCAGGTCAGCCCGAGCCGGTCGGGGAAGCTGCGTTCGAGCCGGTGGAAGGACTGGAGCATCTTGGCGACGAACAGCTCGGCCGGCTCGGTCCTCCCGAGGCTCTCCGCCGCGCCGTTGAGCATGAAATCGACCTTGTCGGGGGCATCGAGGCCGGCTTGGTCGGACAGCAGGCGCTTCGCTCCCAGGAACAGGCTGTCGACGGGCGGGTTGCCGGCCAGGGCGTCGTCCCCGATCTGGTAGTCGCAGGCGGTGTATTGGCCTGACTCGGGCGGCCTCCTCAGCTTCACGATGCGCAGGGCCGAGGTCGCCGGCTCGGCAGGCGCGCCGGGCAGCTCCCTGGTCGGCACCAGGTTGATCTCGGGCGGGGCGTTCATGTCACTGGAGCGGCAGACGAGGGTGCTGCTCGTGTTGCCCAGGTCCAAGGCCACGAACCCCTGGTAGGTGGGCATCGGCGAGGCGTCGGTGACGGTCAGCTCGACGGGAATCTGCGACTCGTACCGCCGGCCATCCCGCTCCTGCGCCGCCCCCACGATCAGACGGCGGCGGATCGTCCTCGGCTCGGCCTCGACCGCCTGGCAATAGGCCTCGCCGTCGGTCAGGATCTCGAAAGTCAGGTACACCTCCGAGTCGAGCCGCAGCTCGGCCCCCAGGACGCCGGGGCCCATCGCGGCGAACGGCTCGCGGTCCTCGGGCGGCGCGTCGGGCTTCGAGCGGTGCTCGGCCCTTACGCGCAGCCAGCGGTTGGGGTTCCTCGGGTCCGGGCTCCACGCGATCAGCGTCAGGAAGGTGCCGGACGTGAATTCCTGCACCCGGTCCGGCGAGACCAGATCCCGGCCCTTGAGGCCGGCGACCTGCTTGGTGTGGGTCCCCGTCTGGGCGAAACCCCTCGTGAACGTCACCGGCGGGATCATGATGTCACCCCCGACGGGCTACCGCCCAGCATAGAGAGCTTGTCGAGCAGCTTCGAGTAGACCAGGTCGGTCGCCGAGTCCTCCTCGTCGGGCGAGTCGCCGATCAGCAGCAGTTCGTCGCCGAGCGTCTTGAGCTGGCGCCCGAGCTGGCCGAGCACCGTCCGGATAAACTCGCGGACCACGGCCTGCACCTTGTGCCTCATGAGCTCGAGGTAGTGGTCCTTGGGGTAAACCGAGGCCGCCTCCTCCAGGTCCTTGACGAATTTCATCTCGTCCTGAAACGAGTCGAAGACCGCCCGGTACCAGCCGGAGTCGGCGCGGTCGGCGGCCGTCCGCCCCTCCCATGCCGCCTTCGGGTCCCGTAGTCCTACCGGGCCGGTCCCGAGCCGATTGATCCCGATCGCCTGCACCTTGCCGTCGATCCGCTCGAAGATCGACCGGACGAGGCGGGGTGCGAGGTCGAGCCCCTGATCGCGCAGGTTCTTCGAGTGCTGGCGATGGACCATATCGAGCATGTTCTTGTTCGGGTGGTCGGGGTCCTGGATCGGCAGGTCATTCTTGATCACCGACTCCAGGTAGGTCCCCAGCACCGCCTCCAACTTCGTCGCCTCCTCCAGGTACAGGTCGCGGCTGCGTTGCAGGGCGTTCCGGCCGATGTCCTGTAGCTCCGACATCCACTGGCTGGCCCGGATCAGGTCGGCCGGCTCCATGTGGGAGCGGACCCGGGCGCTCTCCAGCTCGAGTGCCATCGACCGGCCGAGGGCGGCCAGCTCGGCATCGACCTGCCCCTGGACCTCGACCTGGACCGCCTTGAAGACGTGCTCCTTGATCGTGTCGCGGAGCCGGCCGATCCCGCCGTCGACGAGGACAGTCCGCTCGAACGCGTCGGATAGCTCCTTGTACCGGCGGAACTTGGTGGGCACCACCAGCCGACCCTCGGGATCCCGGGGCAGGTTGATTTTCAGGTTGCGGGCCCGGACGGCCTCGTCGATCAGCGCGCCGTCGAGCCGGGCCGGCGCGACGGACGCCGGGGCGGTCCGGGCCTCGGCGTGGAGCAGGGCCTGGTAGAGGTGGTTGCCGAGCAGCAGGACGCGGTCGGTCCTGACCCCCCGGTCGATCAGATAGTCGGACAGGTGGGAGAGGACCGGGCGCCCCGACGGCCCGTCGCCGAGGTTGTTGGAGTCGAGCGAGTCGAAGCCGCTGGCGATCACCCACACCCTGGGGCCGAGGTCGGGGAACTGCTCCTTCATCTTCGCGATCAGGCGGGCGACCTGCTCGTCGTTGGCCGAGGCCGCCTTGATCAGGATAAAGGCCCCGTTGAGCTCGGGGAGGAAGCTGACCGTGAGCATCTCGTCGGCGCGGTTTGCCACGCCGAGGCCCGGCAGGTCGATCAGCTCCAGGCGGGGGTCGATCCGATCGGTTGGGAACTCGATGATCACCTGCCGGAGCAAGGGGGTGAAGCCGGTCGCCGTGCCGGCCTCCTGGTGCATCAAGATCTGGGCCCGGTCCTCGTAGGGCACCGTGTCGTCGAAAGTCCCCAGGAGGTGCCCGTGGCCCTGGAACGCCTCCAGGAGCCGGATCAACGAACGGACCTCCTCGGGGCGGGCCGGCGAGCTGGGCGGGAGGGCCCGCGCCCTGTGGAGCAGCTCCGACGGCTCGGCCTCGCCCAGCTCGGGGACCAGCCCCACGAGATCCGAGACCCGGCGGTTGTACGCCTCCCGATCCATGAACTCCAGCCGCATCCGGACCGGGGAGCCCGGCGGGGCCGGGCGGATGCGGGTGGCCACCCCCGTGCCGGCGCCGCCCCCGCCGGGCGGCGTCGGGCTCTCGTGCTCGGGGATGCCCAGCAGATTCGCCACGGTCGTCGACTTGCCCGCCCCGCTCGAGCCGAGGAGGCCGATCCTCAGGCAATCCAGGCCCATCAGGGTCTGCAGCCTGGCCAGGCGCTCGCGCAGCGAGGCGATCTCTTCCCGCGCGGCGAGGCGTGGGAGCTGCGCGACGACCTCGGCGTACACCGAGCCAGTCGCCTCGAGCCTGGAGCGCTGGTCGGGACGCATCAGCGGATAGGGCTCGGTCGGGGTTCCGCTCACGTCAATCTCGCCTCCTCGCGGGCCGGACGCAAGCCGGCCGCCAGCCCTCGCCCAGCCGGGCGATCCTCCAGCACCACAGAACAATGCCCGGGCGCGGCCGTCATTCGGGGACGCGGAGCCTCCGGATCCCGGTCGGCCAGTCGCTGACCTCCTGGTCGTAGGCGTAGACCTGGACCTCCTCGGTCGTGCCGTCGACCGTCAGCTCCTTGCGGACCCGGTTGGGCCTCGCCCGGTCGCCGTCGCCGAACTCGTACACGAGCAACCAGTAGCACTCCGGGAGCCGGTCCTTCTCCTTCCAGCCGGGGATGTCCTCGACGGCGAACTTGCCGGTAAAGGTCTTCCCGTTACCGGCCAGCTCGTACCACTTCGGCTCGGACTGCGGCCGGATCGGGTACGGTTCGAACCCCTTGGACGGGTCGGAGGGGTCCACCGGGGAGGCGGAGACGCTCTGGCTGCGAATGTGCTTCGGGACCACCGTGTAGCTCTCCGCGAGCACCTTCTCCTCCAGGTCGCGCAGCGCCTTGTCCCGCTGCTCTCGGGTCAGCGGGAAGAGGGCCCAGACGCGCGAGGTGACGATGCCCTCGGGGTTGGGGATGTTGACCGTCATGACGTTGCTCGTCCAACCGACCCCCGTGCCCCCCGCCTCCGGCCGCAGGTCCGCCAGCAGCAGCGAGGTCGTGGTCACGGGGCTGACGGTCGAGTAGGGGGTCCCCATGATGCTCGCGTCCTTGAGCGTCTCGGTCAGCCTCCTCGGGTCGGAGGCGAAGTCGGTGATCGAGACGATGAAGTAGCGGTCCGAGACCGGCCAGCTCAGCGACGAGGTCCGCGTCCCCTCTTCCTTGGCGTGCTGCAGCGTCAGGGTGGCCGATTTGGGGGGGCTGTTCGACTCGAGCCTGAGCAAGTACAGGCCCGGCTTGTAGTAGCTCAGCGGCGCGCCCACCTCGTTCTTCGGGGCCGTCTCATAGATCTTGGGGGGGCTGCCCCCGTCGCCGGCCAGCAGCTCCAGCTTCAGCAGCCGGAGATCGGGGTCGCCCGTGTTGATCTCCCAGGTCGAGTCGTCGCCGACGTACGGGGTGATGATCACGTCCCCCCCCCGGGCGACCGCCCGGCCCGAGTCCCCCTCGAACGGGTTGCCTGGCGCGCCCGGGTCGAGAATCTTCTTCAATTCCTCGTAGGTCACACGCGAGATCGGCCGCGCTTCGGGCCGCGCCTGAGTGTCGCCGATCGCCTCGGCTGCCAGCCGGATCTTGTCCTCGAGCTCGCGGGAGTCCTGGAACGACTCGGTCCGGACGACCATATAGAGGTTCGACGGTCGCGGGGCCTCGGCTTGTCCCGGGTCGTCCCGGACCACGGCCCGGACCCCCGGCGAGCCCCCGTCGCCCGCGGACTCGGCCGCCTTCGGTTCCGGCTCCGGTTCCTGCCCCGGCGCGGCCGGGCACACCCCGGCCGCAACGACGAGCGCGATCAGGGCTCGGGATCTCCGCAGTTCCATCGTCGCGTCTCCTTGAGTTGAGCGACCCAATCGGCCGACGCCAATTCTGGGTCGAATTGACCGACCACCTCGACCTGGGAGATGAGCTTGTCGATGAGCTCGCATTCCGTCCGGGGGTCGTCGGAGAGTCCGTCGAGCCGGCGGAACAGGCGATCATAGTCGCGGCGCAGGTCGTCCGTCGTCCCCCGGGAGACCTTGGCCAGGCACCCGCGCTCGGCCTCGGTCGGAGTGCGGCCGTCGGCGATCGCCACTCGATGAAGCTCAGCCAGCGCGTCGAGCTGACCGTCCCGAGCGGGAGCGATCGCCCCGACGGCCCGTGCCAGGTCCCCCTGCTCGGCCTGCACGACTTCCTCGGCCCGTCCCCTTGCCTCGGCGAACTGCTCGAGGGCTCCGGTCAGCGGGCTGGAACCGGGGCACGTCGGGCAGAGCGGGTGGGAGGGCGGCTCCGGATCGAAGAGCCCGCTCGCCTTCAGGGCCAGGAACCCTCCGGCGGCGGAGGCCAGCAGCAGGGGGATGCCGACCCCGAGCTGCATGGACAGCCGTCGGCGGCGGAGGCGCTGTCGATGGCGCTCTTCCTCAACCTCCCGACGACTGGCCTCGACGAGGTCCACGAAGTGGCCGCTCGGCGGGTTGGCCCTGATCCCGGCGCCCAGCTCGTCCAGGCCCGAACGGCCCTCCAGGGCCTTCTTCAGGACGGGCCAGATCCCGGCTGAGGTGCGGACACGCCCCTCGGGGAGGCCGGCGAAGGGCGTCCCCCGACCGGGGTGCCGCCCCCCCGGCTCGAACCAAGACTCGACCGCCTCTCGGCCGACCAGCAGGCAGGCCAGCAGCCTCGCCAGGGTGCGGCTATCGGTGCGGTCGTCCGGCGGGCGTCCCCCTTCCAACGCGATCTGGTTCATCTCCTCGGGCGTCGCGTCCCACAGGATGGCCCAGGGGGAGGCGCGGACCCATTGCGGGGCGTCACCGTCCGGCCGGAAGCTGAGCGACTGCTGGAAGGCGAATCCCCAGTCGGTCAAGATGATCTCCGGTTTGCCGAAGCCGCCCGGCTCGACGATCAGTACATTATCGAGGTGAACTTGGCCGAGCCAGGTCCCGGCGTCCCTCATCCGCTGCGCGATCTCGACCAGCCGGTCGACAGCCCAGTCGAGCCTCCGCTGGTCCTCGTCGCCCGGGACCAGGTTGGCCTCGCCCCTTGCCGCCGACTCGGCCCGCTCCCTCAGGACGCGGGCCAGGGCTCCGAGCGACTGGTGGCTCGGCTCCATCGGGTCATCGCCGAGGGGCATGAGGAAATGCAGGAGATCCTGGCCGTCCCCCTGCCACCCGCGCATCCCGGTTGCCGGGGGTACTGGGCCCAGGTATACGACGCCCGAGGCCACCGTGCATCGCACGCCGCTGATGAGGGCGTCCTCGGCCGTCTGGAATGAGCCGAAGGTGTATCTCTCCCCAATGGAGCCCCATCCCTTCATCTCTTTGACCATTTCCGCCAGCCTCACAGGCCGCGGCTCGGTGAAACCTAGGCGGCCAGACCGAGCTCGCCCCGACTTTCCGAAATCACTCTAGCACGCAGAAATAACAAGAAGAGTGTCGCCGTTGGACTGTCGTCCCCACGCTCCGCGTCGCTCTGGCCGGGCTGCGGAACGGCCCGCGGCATTCCATCGCGACGCATGGCGACGAGGAGAGCCAACCGCTCCAGTGCGTAATTCTCAAACACGCAGCGAATAAACAGGTTGCCTGTTCAGGGTCGCTATCCTCCTTCGCCGACGTGCCAACTTCAAGGAGTTGATCGGGAGTCTTGCCGATTCGGTGGCGTGGCGACGAAGCGCTCCAGACAATGAGACGCCGCCCCTGCCGGGACGACTCACCCCGCTCGGTATGGGGGCCTCCCCGCCGAACAATTGCAGGACGGGTGATCTTCGGGATGGATCGCCAACGCCAAAGGAACCCTCGGGGGGTACGACATCGAACACCCACCCTGCCACCGTTCCGGACATAATCTAGCAGCAATCTATACTGCGAGCAAGCAAGAGGCGTCTAATTCGGACCCCTCTTTGAGCAGGTGTCCGGGACGTTCGCCCGGTCGCCGCAACACCTTCGGCCGCCATCCGAGCGCCGCCTGCCTGTCATCGCCGCCTGCTGGAATGGCGAGGAGATCGGTCGAGACGACAGTCATCCCGGTGCATGCCCAGCAGAGTTAGACAGCCGCTACAGAATAGATCAGCTTGGTTTCAGGAGCGGCCTATCACAACTCAATGATTGTATCGCCCTGGGTTCTCTGGACGGGAACTCGATCGTACTCACGCCGCCGCTGGGACTCTACCGCCGAGGTCCCTGCGGACCTGACTCGGTGGCCTGTGGCCGTGGCGACCGATCCGCCATCGCTCGTTGTACCGTCGCTTGAACTCGCCCAACGCCTCGACCAACTCGGCCACCGTGGCGAAGGTGCGGATCCGAAGGAGTTGCTCCTTGAGCGTCCGGACATCAGGTAGCACTCCGTGTACGCGTTCTCGACCGCGCCGATCGTGACTCCGCGGCCCGGAGCCCCTTCGGCGTGGTCAATTCCGACGGGGCTTTTCGCCCTCGAGTCCTGAGCTCGTGAACCCGGAGCCGGCGTAGCCGCCGCAGCTCCGATCGGTCGGCCCACACGATCCAGCGCCCGTTGACCCCCGGCAATTGGCGGCCGTGCAGCCACCCCGACCACCGCCACCGATGCACCACGATCGGTCGTACCCCCAGCTCGGCGGCCAACTCCGGCAGCCACCACTCGCCTGAGCCCGGCAGGTCACCGGGGCCACGCACCCCGGCTGGCATCCCGGTCAGTCCGAGTTTCATGAACAATCGCCGAACGCGATGGCCGGTGAACGTACCGCCCCTCGGCGTGCGATAGCCCTCCTGTTTCAGCGTCTCCGCGATCTGCTCGCCGGTCCGGCCGGCACCGCGCAGCTCCGTCACCCGACCCTTCAGCCGAGGATAGTCCCCGAGACCATCGTACCGGCGCAGCCCCTGATGGACCTCATGGCGGCTCTCCGATCCGCCCAGCCAGCGGACCACCACTTCGATCACCTCCGTCTCCCCGCGGCGCGCCACTACCACCTGCTCGACCAACTGCCGAACGATCGCCCGGCGGTCGGCCATCGGCGTCGTGGACGCCCGCCACAACGCCGGCCCATCGGCCGCCAACGCCCGGATCCGCTCCCGGTCCGCCGCGGTCAGGTGCCGCGGCTGCTCGTGCCGGAACCGGGCATAGTCCTCCTCCAGCCGCTGACGCGCGGCCAGCTTCTGCTCCCACTGCCGTTCCAGCTCCCGGGCGACCAGCCGGTTCTCGGGGTCGACGGCGTCGTACTGCCGCCGCGCCCGACTCGCCTCGTACTCAGCCCGCTCCAGCCGCTGCCGCCAGTGCCGGTGCAGGCGCTCGCGATCCTGCTCGACCCGCTCGGCCGCCCGCAGGCTCAGCTCCAGCGCCGCCGGCTCCACGGCACGCAGCACCAACCCCTCGATCAGACGGTCGATCGCCGCCGCGGCCGTGCTCTGGCGGAGCGGCCCGCCGTACTCCAGCTTCCGGGCGTCGCAGACGTACCGGGGGTTGACCGTCGGCCGCGCGTTGCGGGCGGACATCGGACGACCACACCGGCCGCACCGGACCAGGCCGTTGAGCAGCGTCGGCCCACGGCCGCTGGACACCCGCGAGGCCCCGCGACCACGGTCGTTCTCCCGCAGCTGCCTGCCGTTGGCCTCGAACTGCTCCCAGGTGATGTACGCCGGGATGCGGCCCTTCAGCAGGCACACCCTCTCCTCCGGGCTCGTCGTCCGGCGTCCCGACTTCGACCGGCCGGCGGCCCGCAGCGGCGGGTCACAGGCGTGCCGCCCATAGACGTAGGCGCCGGCGTACGCCGGGTGCCGGAGCATCGCGTAGAGGGTGCTCCGCCGGGACGGCCTCCACACCAGCTGACCACGCTGCGGGCCGCGGTAGGCCCGAATGCCGATGCGGATCTCATGGGCGGCCAGGTGGGCCTGGACCTCGGGAATGGATCCGAGCTCGGCGAACGGGGCGAAGACCATCGCGACGACGGACCGGACCTGCTCGTCCGGGTCCAGGGCGATCCCGCCGTCGGCCGAGCGGACGTAGCCGATCGGGACGCAGGTGAACAGCTCGCCCCGGCGGGCCTTGTTCAGCTTGCCCTGGTGCAGCCGCGTCCGCAGCACGTGGGTCTCCGCCTCCGAGAGGGTCCCCTTCAAGCCCAGCAGGAGCCTGTCGTTGACGTCGCGCGGGTCGTAGACCCCGTCGGCATCGGCCGGCAACACACCGAACAACGCACACAATTCGAGCAGCTGGTGCCAGTCACGGTTGGAGCGGGCCAGGCGGCTCATCTCCCGGCCGAAGACGATCCCGACGTGGCCGAGCGACACCTCGGCCAGCAGCCGCTGGGACCCGGGGCGGTTGTCGATGGACAGGCCGCTGCAGCCCTGATCATCGTCGATGACCAGCACCCGGGAGCCCGACCAGCCGAGCTCCATCGCCCGGCGACGGAGCTGGTACTGCAAGTCGGCCGACTCGCGGTTCTCGGCCACCTGATGCGGGGACGACTGGCGGACGTAGACGACGGCCAGTCGATCCTGGTGCCCGGGCCGGATCTTGTGTGAGAACGGGCCGGGGATGGCCGGAGGATCACCGCCGATCACGAGCCACCTCCCCGGCGCATGCGCCGTCGCGGTCGAGTCGCTCGGTCAGCATCCGGCCGAGCAGCCGGAGCAGTTCCCGGCGTTGAACCGGCAGGAGGTCGTCCCAGCGAGGTGCCTGGAGAACGGGACGAGGCGGCTTCAGGCGCGGGGGGGCGCGATGGCGGATGGGCGTCGAGGCATGGTGCGGCTCCTCCGAGGGAAGCGAGCCGAGCCTGGCACCAGCGGGCCAGGTCCAGCAGAGCCCAGGGGCAGACGGTTGCTGCGCTCGTTGTATCCGGTTCGACTACGGGTGTGCAGAGTGCGGGTTGCTGTCGGGTCTGTCTTCAGCGTGCGGATGAACCGCTCGGCACAGCCGTTGCCCTCGGGCTCTCGCACGAAGCTCGGCGAGCTGGCCATCCCCAGGAACGCCAGCTCCCGCGGGAAGTCGTCGCTGAGGTAGTTGCTCCCGTGATCGTGCCGGACGGTCAGCCCGCAGGCGACATCCGCCCCGAAGCCGCCGAAGTGCTCCCTCACGCCTTGCCGCAGCGGCTCCAACGCCTCGAACCGGTCGCCGCCCTTGGCGGCGTGCAGGCCGACGCATTCGCAGGTGCAGTGATCGACCGCCACGAAGGCGTGGGCGGTGCCCTCGCCGGTGGGGACGGTGGTGGTCATGTCGGTGCCCCACATCTGATCCGGCTCCTCGGCGGTGATCGTGCCGTCGTGGGCCTTCGGGCCGTGGGCATGGCCGCCCCGGCGGGGGGCCTGGAGGTGATGCTCCCGCATCAGCCGCCGGACCCGCTCGGAGGCCGTACGGATGCCCTGATGGCGGAGCCTCGCCCAGACCTTGCGGTAGCCCTCGCCGGTGAACGGGCTCTCGGCCAGCACCCGGCGGATGTGGCCGACCAGCTCCTCGTCGGTGCCCGCCCCGACCGGCCCCCGCTTGCGGGGTACGGGCCGCTGCTCGGGTGCGACCGCCTCACGTGCCTTGAGGTAGTAGGCCGTCGAGCGGGCGAGGCCGAAGATGCGGCAGACCCGCTGCATGCCATAGGGCCGGCCGGTGACCGGGGAGGCGGAGCGGCTCAGGTGCTCCGCCTCCTCGACGCAAAAGGGCGGCCGCTCTCCATCCGCTGGCACTTCACGTCGAGCAGCTCGTTGTCCATCGTCAGCTGGCCGACCTTGGCCTGCAGCCGGGGGATCACCTCGTCCCGGTCGTCGGTCGGTCGGCTCTTCAGGGCCGCCGTGCCGCCGTCGAGGAAGCCCTCACGCCAGGAGGAGAGCGTGGCGGCAGCGACCTCAGCAGACTGCCCCTCCTGACATACCTCTTCCATCAGCAGAGGGCCCGGCGATAATCGCCACCGATGCCCTTCTGAGCCTGAGCCGATGGATCGCTCGGCGCCACGACTCGACCGAGAGAGGACCGTCATGCCACCACGAGCTGCAAGCCGATCCACCTCCGCTGTGCCCCCCCGCCCCCGGTACGCCTGAGCGCCGCCCCGCCGGTCGGCCTCTGGGAGCGGCTCCCGGCTCCGCGCCGGCGCCGCCTGGTCGCCTCGCTCAGCGCCCTGATCGAACGCCGGCTGGCCGCGCCGGGACGGAGGGCCGGCCATGAGCCAACCGGACGCTGAGCGCGCCGCGCCGGCCTTCGGCCACAAGGTCACCGATCGGCACCGCGAGCGGCTGGCGATCGTCTACGTACGGCAATCGACCGCCCGACAGTTCCTGCGGCATCGCGAGTCCACGCAGCTGCAGTACGGCCTGGTCGAGCGGGCCACCGACCTGGGCTGGCCGCGGGCCCAGGTCACGGTCATCGACGACGACCTCGGCCTCTCGGGCGCCTCGGCCGACCGCCGACCCGGCTTCCAGCGGCTGCTCGGCGAGGTGGCGCTGGACCGGGTCGGGCTGATCCTTGGCGTCGAGATGTCGCGGCTGGCGCGCAGCTGCAAGGACTGGTATCAGCTGCTGGAGCTGTGCGCCCTGTTCGGCACGCTGATCTGCGACCTCGACGGCCTGTACGACCCGACCTCGTACAACGACCGCCTGCTGCTGGGGCTCAAGAGCCGTGCAACATACCCCACAGTCGTTCCACATTCGTGAGATGCGGGTCGGTATCCTCGAGGAGCGCCGGCGTGACGTCGGCGACTTGTTCGCCACCGTGACGGACTACTTCTGGAGGGAGGATGTCCCATGGCTCGTCCTGCAACTGCCCGACGGCCGGCGGTCGGCCGCACCGGCCTCCTGGACCGACCTGGCCGCCAACGCCTTCCCGCCGTCCCACGGCCGCCCGCTGCTCCTGGCACTTGCCCTGCCGCCGATGGCCCGGCTGTGCCAGCGACTCCGGATCACCCGATCGACGCGCCGCCGGCCGCCGGCGTAACGACCGACGGGTTCTGGGCCCTGCTCCCGGCCGACGACCGCGAGCGCTTCGGCCTGAGGCTGTCCCGCCTCGTGCTCCGGGCCGTCCGCACCCACGACAGCGAGGAGGACGGGTGATGCCGAGCGACACCAAGATCCGCACCGACCACCTCCGCCGCCAGGCGGTCGTCTACGTCCGCCAGTCGACCCCGCACCAGGTCCGAGGCAACCGCGAGAGCACCGTCCGCCAGTACGCCCTGGCGGCCCGGGCCGGGGCGCTGGGCTGGCCGGCCGCGGCCGTGCAGACGATCGACGAGGACCAGGGGCGGTCCGCGGCCCGCTCCGACCACCGCGACGGGTTCAAGCGCCTGCTCGCCGAGATCGGGGCCGGGCAGGTCGGGCTGGTCCTGGCCCTGGAGGCGTCCCGGCTGGCCCGCTCGTCGGTCGACTGGCACCGCCTGGTCGAGACCTGCGGCATCACCAAGACGCTGCTGGCCGACGAGTCGGCCGTCTACGACCCGCGGGACCCCAACGACAGGCTCCTCCTCGGCGTGAAGGGGACCTTGGGCGAGGCGGAGCTGATGACCATCCGGTGCCGGCTGCACGACGGGCGGTGGAGCAAGGCCCGCCGCGGTGAGCTGGCCAAGCCCCTGCCGGTCGGGTACGTCCGGACCGAGTCCGGTGCCGTGGTCAAGCACCCCGACCGCCAGGTCCAGGCCCGAGTCCAGTACCTCTTCGAGCTGTTCGCCGAGCTGCGGGTGGCCCGCCGGGTGGTGGCCCGGCTGCGTCAGGAAAGCTCCAGATCCCGGCCCAGACCTGGGGTGGCCCGGGTCACGGCGAGATCCTGTGGAAGGCGCCGACCTTCGGGGCCATCATGAGGATTCTGCACAACCCAGCATATGCAGGAACGTACGCGTGTGGGCAGAAGGAGCACGACCCGTACGACCGCTCCCCGGCGACCGGGAAGGCGAAGACGACGACCCGGCCGCTGGACGACTGGCCGGTGTGCGTGCGGGACGTGTACCCCGCCTACATCACGTGGGACCAGTTCGTGGGGAACCAGCAGACGCTCCGGGACAACTGGTTCCGAGCCGGCACCCGCGGGGCCCCGCGCCGCGGCCACACGCTACTCCAGGGGATTGCCCGGTGCGGCCGATGCGGGGCGCGGATGAGCGTGTTCTACTACTCGACGAAGGAGAAGCGGGCGCCGGGATACGGGTGCGTGGCTGGATATGTCCAGGGCGGGCCGACGTGCCAGATGATGAGCTCGGCCCCGGTCGACGCCGCCGTGTCCGAACTGTTCCTGGCGGCGGTCACCCCGGCCCAGGTGGACGTGGCGCTGCGGGCCCTGGACGCTTACGAGGCCGAGCGCGCCGAGGCCCGCAGGCAGCGGGGGATGCAGATCCAGCGGGCCGACTACGAGGTCGAGATCGCCCGCCGGCGGTACGAGGCGACCGATCCGGCCAACCGGTTGGTCGCGGCCGAGCTGGAGGTGCGCTGGGAGGAGGCGCTGCGCGATCGCGAGCGACTGAAGCGGGAGGCCGAGGAGCTGGACCGCCGCTCGGCCAGCCCGCTGGGGGCGGCCGAGCGGCGGCGGGTGCGCGAGATGGCCGCCGACCTCGGCGGGGTCTGGCACGCGGCGACGACCGGGATGGAGGACCGGAAGGAGCTGTTGCGATTCCTGGTCCATCGTGTGTATCTGGACGGAGTGACCGTGGCGGGCCAGATCCGGATCGAGGTGGAGTGGCACACCGGGGCGCGGACGAAGGTCAGGGCGCCGCGGCCGGCGGTCGGGGCGTGGGCGCCGCGGACGCCGACGGCCGCGGTCGAGCGGATTCGCTCGCTCTTGCCCGCACATAGCTATGAGAGCATCGCAGGGATGCTGAAGGCGGAGGGCTATCGGACGGCGAAGGGACTGGAGTTCGACATGTACTCGGTTGGATATGTCGCCCGGAGCCGCGGCTGGGGGAGGTCGGCGGCGAAGCGGTCGGAGGGCGATGTGTAATTCCCCGTGCCTTATCTCATGGAGCCCTTGGGGACCATGAGCGAGGCCGAGCTGCACATCCTCCGCCAGCGGATGCGGCAGGGCGCGTTGCAGAAGGCCCGCCGCGGCGAGCTGGTCAGCAAGGTCCCCATCGGCTATGTCCGCTCGGCCGACGGCGGGGCCGAGCTCGACCCCGACGAGCAGGTGCGGTCCTTCGTCCGGCTGGTCTTCGACCAGTTCGAGCGGATCGGCTCGGCCAGCGGCCTGCTCAACTGGGTCGCCGGGCGGGGCCTGCTGGTTCCCGTCCGGGCCGACAGCGGGCCCGACAAGGGCCGGCTGCAGTGGCGGCGTCCCAGCGCGGCGACGCTGCGCAACATGCTGGTCCACCCGATGTACGCCGGGGCCTACGTCTACGGTCGGAGCTTCCAGGCGCGGGGGCGGCCCCGGCGAGGGCGGCCGCAGAGGCTGCCGCGCGACCAGTGGCAGGTGCTGATCCGCGACCGCTACCCGGCCTACATCGGCTGGGAGGCGTACGAGGCCAACGTCGCCCGCCTGGCCGCGAACCGGTCGCAGCGCGAAGCACGGGGAACGACCCGACGCGGCCGGGCCCTGCTGACAGGCCTGGTCGTCTGCGGGCGGTGCGGGGCGCGGATGATGACCCGCTACGCCGGCAAGGCGAGCCGGCCCCGCTACTATTGCGAGGCGGCCCGGGTCAACTACGGGGCGGGGCGATGCCAGGGCCTGGCGGCGCGGGCCCTGGACGACGAGGTCGTCCGCCTGGCGCTGCTGGCCCTGACCCCCTCGGCCCTGGAGGTCAGCCTTCGCGTCGCGGCTGACCTGCAGGGGCAGATCGAGCAGGCCGAGGGGCAGTGGCGCCGGCGGCTGGAGCGGGCGCGCTTCGAGGCCGACCGCGCCCGGAGGCAGTACGACGCAGTGGAGCCGGAGAACCGCCTGGTGGCGCGGACGCTGGAGGCGGCCTGGGAGGAGAAGCTGGCGGCGCTGCGGGAGCTATCGGACGAGCACGAGCGATCCCTGCGCCAGCAGCCGCGGGCGTTGAGCGCCGGGGAGCAGGCCGAGATCCGTCGCCTGGCGGCCGATTTGCCGTCCCTCTGGTCGATGCCGAGCACGACCGACGCCGACCGCAAGGAGGTCCTCCGCCAGGTGATCGAGGAGGTGACCGTCACCGTCGAGGGCCGGACGGAGTGGTGCGAGGCGCGAAACCGCTGGGTCGGTGGCAGCGAGACGCGGGCCCGCCTGCGGCGGCCGGTGGCCCGCCTCGAGCAATTGGCGGACGGCGAGCGGTTGCGCCGCCGGGTCGTGGAGCTCAGGGGCGAGGGCCTGTCGGCGACGCGGGTCGCCGAGCGGCTCGACGCCGAGGGGCTGCGAGCGGCCGCCGGCGGGCGCATCACGGCGGCGACCGTGGCGCGACTGGTGAGGCGATACGGCCTGGCCCGGGAGCGTCCCGACGCCGCGGGCGTCCGACGGGGCGAATGGCTGGTGCCGGACCTGGCGAAGCGGCTCGGTGTGCCGCCCGGAACGGTCTACAGCTGGGCGCGGCGCGGGGTAGTCTCCGCCCGCCGAATCGGGGAAGGTGGGCACGGGAGGCTGGTGATCACGGGGCTGGGCGGCCGCCCGGACCTCGGGGCGATCCGCAGGCGCATGAGCGTCAGGGAGGTGGAGCATGGGCCGTCGACGTGCGATGCAGAAGCTTGACGAGGGGTGCAGTCCGATGGCGTCTCTTCCGTGACGCCGACCTGCTTGGCCGCCTGGTCGACGCCCTTGCCCTGGGCGATGAGCACCTCCGCCTCGCGGAGCTTGGCGATGATCTGCTCGGGGGTGTGTCGCTGCCGCTTGGTCATTGTACCGCTCCCCTCAGAAAAATCGCCTGCGATTGTCGCATCGCAGGCGGACTCGTTTCAGGGGGGCAGGTCAGCGTCTCGATGAGGATCGTGGCGTCGGAGAACAGGACGACGGCGCGCGTGCGCCCGGCCAGCCCGAGCCTCAGCCCCCCTTTGCCTGCCGCCAGGTCGGCGAGCGGCGCGAACGGACGAAGCGGGGCCGGTTCCAGCGGTAGCCCGGCCCGTGCAGGGCGCGGCGTATGGTCGTGCCGCTGGCCTCGCGGCCGGCCGGCCGCTTGAGGTGGGCGACCAGCAGGGGGACCGCCCAGGTGGTGTGGCGGTAGCCGGCGGCGCGGGGGTCGGAGGCCAGCGCCGCCTCGGCCAGCGCGGCGGCGGCCCGCCCGGTGGTGGGAGGGCGCCCGGCACGCGGCCGGTCGGCCAGCGACGGGGCCGCCCGGCGCTCGGACCGGTAGCGTGCGACCCAGCCGTAGACGGTGGAGCGGCCGACGCCGAGGCGGGCGGCCACGGCCTCGGGGGCCGAGCCGGAGTCGAGGTCCAGCAGGGCCAAGGCCCGGTGGATGACGCGGCGGTCATCGGACCGCTTCGCCAGGCCGCGAAGGTGGCCGCGCTCGGCGTCGGTCAGCCTGAGGAGGGCCATGGTCGCGACTCCGAGGGGGAGCATCGCAACCGTAGGTCACGCCCTCACGGTCGTCCAGGAACCTATGGCGACCCACTCAGCGCAACTCGGAGAGGGACTTCCCCCCGTATGGCAGGCGAAGGGTTAGATACTATGCCCGGAGCGAGCCGGGCGAGTTGCTGTGAGCCGCCGACATGGCAAGCTCCAGGAGGGGGGTTAGCAGGTCCCTCGGATACGGAGTCTTTACCATGCCAGCGACCCACGACCGCGATCATAGCACGGCCTCCACCCCGACGCTCTACCTGGCCTTCGAGCTGGGCTGGACCACCTGGAAGCTCGCCTTCGCCGACGCACCGGCCCGCGCCCCGCGTCAGGTCACCATCCCGGCCCGCGACACCGACGCCCTCCGGCGTGAGATCGCCCGGGCCCGCCGACGCCTCGGCCTGCCCGACGACGCGCCGGTCCGCTCGGTCTTCGAGGCCGGCCGCGATGGCTTCTGGCTGCATCGCTACCTGATCCACCACGGCCACGAGAACCTCGTCGTCGACCCGGCCAGCATCGAGGTCAACCGCCGCGCCCGCCGCGCCAAGAGCGACGGCCTGGACGTCGTCAAGCTGCTGGCCATGCTCCAGCGGCACCACGGCGGCGAGCGCGGGCTGTGGGCCGTGGTGAACGTCCCCGCGCCCGAGGACGAGGACCGCCGCGCCCCGCAGCGCGAGCTGATGGCCCTGAAGGCCGAGCGGACCGAGCACTCCAACCGGATCAAGGGGCTGCTGGCCCACCTCGGCCTGGCGTTCGTCGTCGACGGCCGCCTGCCCGAGCGGCTGGCCGCCCTGCGGCAGTGGGACGGCCGCCCGGTGCCCGAGCACACGGCGGCGCGGCTGCTCCGCGAGTTCGAGCGATGGAAGCTCGTCGACGCCCAGGTCCGCGACCGCGAGAACGCCCAGCGGCGGGCCGTCCGCGACGACGCGGCGCCGCACGTCGAGCAGGTCCGCCGGCTGATGGACCTCAAGGGGGTCGGTCCGGTGGGGGCCTGGCTGCTGGTGCAGGAGATCTTCGGGTGGCGTCGGATCAAGAACCGCCGCGAGTTGGCCAGCCTGGTGGGCCTGGTGCCGACGCCGTACCAGAGCGGCTCGTCGCACCGCGAGCAGGGCATCAGCAAGGCGGGCAACCGGCGGGTGCGGTGGATGCTGGTGGAACTGGCCTGGATGTGGCTCCAGTACCAGCCGCGGAGCGCGCTGAGCCGGTGGTATCACGAGCGGTTCGGCTCGGGCAACGCGCGGGCGCGGAAGGTGGGGATCGTGGCCCTGGCGCGCAAGCTGTTGGTGGCGTTCTGGAAGTACCTGGAGTTCGGCGAGGCGCCGGAGGGGGCGGAGATGGTGCCCTGGAGGAAGAAGCTCAACGGCCGGCTGCCGGCGGGTACGGGCTGAGGGCGAGGGCGAGGGCGAGGGCGAGGGCGAGGGCGAGGGCGAGGGCGAGAATTATGCTGACCCTCTCACACGATCAAATCTGAGGGCCTGAGCGCGAGCCAGTGAGCGGCCGTCGGCGGGCGGGGCGACCGGGACAGACGCCGGGCCCCCGGTGAGGGGGCCGTGGGTTAGAGGGGATCGCCCCGCTCACCGGCTGGGAGTCGTCGGCGACGAACGTAGTAATGGGTGCCCCGGAGGCCGAGGCCGCCGGGCACGGAGAGAAGGTCGTGCCGGCAATCTGCCGCACGTCGCGACGCCAGCCACCCGCCGAGAGGTCGCTTGAGGTCCGGGATTGGGACCAGGAGATCGGGACGGGGAGGGCGGTCGAGGTCGAAGGATCGGGAGGAGGCCGGTCGCCGGGACGAAGGGCGGGGCCGGCAGCGATCACGGTCCGTCACGGGCTGAGGTGCGTGGAGAGATCGGTCTTGAGGCTTGACGTCGGCACCTTCATAGAAGGCGTCTCGCCAAAATAGATTGTCCGTTTACTGCCTGGGCCGGATGGTGTAGTTCCACTCGCCGTGGAATCTCTCCCGCTTGATGGATAGCCCCTCCATCTGCTGGTCCGTGACCTCTCGACCGGTCGGGTCGCTACCCCCATCCAACTCGGCTTCGATCTCCAAGCCCGTCTTCGTCGTCGTGCACCCGATCAGGTTGACCACGACCTCCCGGCTCACCAGCGGCCTGCCCCGCCAGTTCTCCGTGATGTGGCAGGACATCCGGTGCTCGATCTCGTCCCACTTGCTCGTCCCCGGCGGGAAGTGGCACACCGAGATGTCCCGCCCGATCTCGTCGGCCAGCCGCTGCAACCCCGACTTCCACAGCCGGCATCGGCTCCCGTTCGAGCTGCCGCCATCGGCCGTGATCAGCAGCCGCCCCGCCTGCGGGTAGGCCCGGCTCCTCATGTCCCGCCACCATCGCCGGAGCGACTCCACGGCGAACTCGGCCGTGTCGTGATCGACCCCGACGCTGACCCATCCGACGTCGGCCGCCAAGTCGTCGATGCCGTAGGGGATCGCCTTGCCCAGGTCCTTGTCGATGAAGTCGTGGACCTTCACCTCCTGGGGCTCGCCCTCGGCCTGCCACTCCCGCCCGTCGTTGCGATAGCGGCCCACCAGCTCCTTCTCCTTGGCGTCGACCGAGACGACCGGCTGCCCCTGCCGCTGGAACGCCTTGACCCGCCGGTTGATGTGCCGGAACTGGGCATCCCGGTCGGGGTGGCCCTTGCCCTCGATCGTCTTGCGGCCGCCCTGGAGGCTATAGCCCAGGTCGTGCAACAACCGGTTGACCGTCCGCTCGCCGACGGCATGCCCCCGGGTCCGGAGCCCCTCGGCCAGCTTGGCCGCACTCTTGCAGGTCCACCGCAGCGGGGACATCGGGTCGCCTCGGGTCACCGGATCGACCAGGGCTTCGAGGTCACGCAGCAGGTCCGGGTCGTGATCGACCAGCAGCTTCCGTCCGCCCCCCAGGCGGCGTAACCGCCCGGTCGGGGGACGCCCCTCGTCCGGCGGGGCCGGGGTGTCGAGTTCCCGCAGCCCCGCCAGGATGGTGCCCCGTGAGAGGCCCGTGGCCTCGGCGACCCGGATGATGCCGCCCCGCCCGAGGGCTCGGGCCTCCACGGCGGCCCAGAGGCGACGAGCCCGCTCATCGAGGAGGGGCCGGAGGGTGGTGTACTTCGCCTCGATGGTCTGCGTCACGGGGTTCCCCACGAGGACGATCGTAGCAACCGATGAGGCGGAAAGGACAATCTAATTTGGCGAGACGCCTAAACCCCAGCTCGACAGCCAGGCGCCCGGCATGGGCTTCCCGATCGCCCGGCTGCAGATCGTCTTCAGCCTGGCCGTCGGCACTGTACTCCAGGCCGCCATGGGGCCGTATCAGGGCAAGTAGACCGGCGAGCAGGCCCTGCTGCGGGGGCTCTTCGACGAGTTCCGGCCCGGCGAGTCACCTGGACCAAATCGGTGTACGTCCCCAGCTGGTTGAGCCGCGCCGAGTATGACGCGATGCCGGCCCGGCTCGCCGTCCGGGAACTGCTCGTGCGGGTCCGGGATCGGGCCAAGCGGGTGCTCGAGCTGGTCGTCGTCACGACTCTGGCGGATGCGGGGCGGTATCTGGACAGAGACCTGGGGGCCCTGTACCGCCGACGCTGGCAGGCGGAGACGTGCCAAGCAGACTGCACCTCAAGCGACCGGTGGTGCAGCACCCCCGGCGGCGGTTACGATCAGCGCCGCCGCGCTGCTTGAGCTGGCGGCGTGGTGCCGACATCACCTGACCTCGGCATCGGGAGACATCGCATGTCCGTCGCCCCCCGTCACAACGCTCCCCCCCGCGCCTGACGACGGCGCCCTGCCCACCGCCGACGGTCGCACCGACGATCTGGGCCCGCCTGCCGGCCGACCGGCAGCGACAGCTCCGCGACCTGCTCGGCCAACTCCTCGCCAGGCTCCTGGCGGCCACCCGAAGCGAGGAGGCCGGCCATGAGTGACGCAACCCGCTCGCCCAAGCTCCGGCCCTGGCATCTCGACCGGGCGGCCTTCGTCTACGTCCGCCAATCCACACCCCAGCAGGTGCTCGACCACCGCGAGTCCACCGACCGGCAGTACGCCCTGGCCGACCGCGCCGTCGCCCTCGGGTGGCCACGGGACCGCGTCACCACGATCGACGACGACCTGGGCAAGAGCGGCCAGTCGATCGAGGGCCGGCCCGGGTTCCAGCGGCTGCTGGCCGAGGTGGCGCTCGACAACGTCGGGCTGATCCTCGGCCTGGAGATGAGCCGGCTGGCCCGGTCCAACCGCGACTGGCACCAGCTGCTCGAGCTCTGCGCCCGCTTCCGCGTGCTCCTGGCCGACGCCGACGCCGTCTACGACCCGGCCGACCACAACGACAGGCTCCTGCTGGGCCTGCACGGCATGTTGAACGAGGCAGAACTTCATGTCATCAAGGAGCGGATGTGCCAGGGCCGGCTCAACAAGGCCCGCCGGGGCGAGCCGATGGGCTCCCCGCCGCTGGGCTACGTACGCCTCGCCTCGGGCGAGTGGGCGATCGACCCCGACGAGCAGGTCCAGGCGACCGTGCGGCTGATCTTCGACCGGTTCGACCGCGAGGGTACCCTGCACGGCCTGCTCCGCTACCTGGTCCACCACGGGGTCCGCATCCCGATCCGACCCCGCCACGGCCCCAACCGCGGCGGGTTGGAGTGGCGGCGGCCGAACCGCCCGACGCTGTCGAACGTCCTGCACCACCCGGCCTACGCCGGTGCCTACCGGTTCGGCCACCGGGAGGTCGACCCGCGGCGCAAGCGGCCCGGGCGGCCCGACACCGGCAAGCTGGTCCGCCGCCCGGAGGAGTGCCTGGTGCTGATCCGCGACCGGCTGCCGGCCTACATCACCTGGGAGCGGTTCTGTGACAACCAGGAGCGGCTGGAGGCCAACCGGGCCCGCCGGGACCGCCCCGGCGCGCCGCGGCAGGGGGCCTCGCTGCTGGCCGGACTCCTGCGGTGCGGGCGGTGCGGCCGGCGGATGCTCGTGCGGTACTCGGGGGCGACGGGCCGGTACAGCTACACCTGTGCCCGCGGGGCGGCCGACCACGCCGAGCCGATCTGCCAGAGCCTCTCCGGGCCGGCGCTCGACGGGCTGGTCGCCGGCCGGGTCCTGGCGGCGGTGGAGCCGGCGGCGCTGGAGGCGAGCTTGGCGGCGGTGGCCGAGGTCGAGCGCGAGCGGTCCGAGCTGGCCCGGCACTGGCGGCTCCGCCTCGAACGCGCCGGCTGCGAGGCCGACCGCGCGGCCCGGCAGTACCAGGCCTGCGAGCCGGAGAATCGCCTGGTCGGCCGCGAGTTGGAGCGGCGCTGGGAGGAGGCGTTGAGGGCGCAGCGGCGCCTCGAGGACGAGCACGAGCGGTGGCGGGGGTCGGCCCCCGGTCGGCTCTCACCGGACGACGAGCGGACGATCCGGTCGCTGGCCGGCGACTTGCCGGCGGTGTGGCAGGCGACGACGACGACGCCCGCCGAGCGGCAGCGGATCGCCCGACTCCTGATTGACCACGTGTCCGTCACCGTGGACAAGGCGAGCGAGCGGGTCGATGTGACGCTCCACTGGTCCGGCGGCATGACCGAGTCGCACGCCATGTCCCGGCCGGTGAAGCGGTACGACCTCCTGGCCGACTACCCCCGACTGGTCGAGCGACTGCGGGGATGGCGCGCCGAGCGGCTCAGCCCGGCGGCGATGGCCGAGCGGCTCAACGTCGAGGGGTTCCGTCCCCCGAAGCGGGCCGAGCGGTTCACGCGGGGGATGGTGCAACGGCTGCTCTGGCACCTGGGGCTGGCCCGCACGCCCTTCGGCAGCCCGGCCGGCCTCGGCCGCGACGAATACCGGCCGTCGTCGCTGGCGCGTCGGCTGGGGGTGTCGCGAGACACGGTGCGGCGATGGGTGCGGGTCGGGTGGTTGACGGCGCATCGCGACGCCCAGGGCCACCACGTGATCTGGGCCGACGGGTCCGAGCTGCGGCGGCTGCGCGAGCTCCGCCGGCTGCCGCGGACGTGGGCGAACAAGGGGCGGCTTGCCGAACTGACCAGACCGAGGCCGCGCCCGGGACGGTAGAGTGAGGGCGGCCCGGCTCAGGGCGAGCCGGGCCGCCCCATCGCGCTCTTGGAGGGCATTATGGCTGGAACATCGAGCAGGGCTACCAGCAGATGAAGGAGGAGTTGGGCCTGGATCACTTCGAGGGCCGCTCCTGGCGGGGCTTCCACCACCACGCCTGCCTGGTGATGCTGGCCTACGGCTTCCTGGCATCGGAACAGCGACGAGCCCGTCGGGAGCGATCCCGGCCGGGCAAAGAGGGGGGCGCCGAGGTCCGGTGATCACGCTGCCGTCGATCCGGCGGGCGTTGCAGCGGCTGCTGGCCCCGATCTGCCGGCATGATTGCCCCTACTGTCGGGGGCTCACCGATTCGCCACCCCAGATACTAACGGAGTAGTACTAAGTGGTGCATCCGGCAAGAGGACTGACGCCCGCGGTCTGACGTAGGAGGGGTGTGGCCTTCGCGCGAAGGGAGGTGCACCCATGACCCTCACCCAAGTCACGCCCCGCGAACTGACCCCCGAGGGACGTCAGGCCCTCCAACAGCTTGCGTCCTCTCGGACCGCCCAGGCCCGCCTCGTCGAGCGGGCCCGGATCCTCCTGGCCATCGCCGACGCAAGGCGACCCAGCCAGGTCGCCGAGGGCCTGGGCGTCTCCCGGCCGACGGTCTACACCTGGAGCCATCGCTTCGATGACCGCGGGCTCCACGGGTTGGAGGACCAGCCCCGGGCCGGGCGCCCACCGACCTATACGGGGATCCGATAGCAACGGAGCAAAAACCAACGATCTTCCGGGCGGTCGGCTCTCGCAAACGACCGATTTCGAAAGGTCGCAAGGACTTCCGCGGGGAACCGCTGGTTCCCAGGATCCTGCGTTCTCGATAACCGCTCTCGAATGGGACTTCTCGAATCAGGTGGCCGGAGACGGGTTTCGAGAAGCTTCCACTCGGCGAATCCGGTGCTCCGAGTCAAGTTCGTTGGTTTTTGCTCCGTTGCTATCGGATCCCCTATACGGCCGAGCGACGCGCCGAGGTGATCGCCGCGGCGTCGACCGACCCGAGGAGCCTGGGCCTGCCTCTCGCGTGCCGGGCGCCCGATCGCCTGCAAGCCTACCTCAACGAGCAGAGGGGCATCCCGATCCGGCGCAGCCGCATCGACGAGCTCCTCCTGGCCGAGGGCCTGCGTTGGCGCCATCAGGGGGCCTGGTTCGGCGAGCGGGTCGATCCCGCCTTCGCCGAAAAACGGGGATCATCGAACGGCTCCACACGCCGCCGCCGCCGGGCTCCGTCGTCGTCTGCCCCGACGAGATGGGGCCGGAGAGCGCCAAGAGCTTCCCGGGCCAGCGACTCGTCCGGGCCGAACCCCGGGCGGGGGCCGAAGGACAAGCCCGAGCGGCCGAACGAGCCCGGCAGGAGGTCGACTACGGCCGCCGCGGCGAGGGGTACATCTTCGGCGCGTTCCGCCCGGCCACCGGCGAGGCGATGACCCGCCCGTACCCGAGCCGGAGTGCGGCGAGCCGGGCCGACTTCCTCGCCCGGGTCGACGGATGGGTCCCGGCGGAGGCGGGACGCGTCTATGCGATCGTGGGCAACCTGCAGGCGCATCGGGCCACCGATGTGCTGCCGTTCGCGTCGGCTCACCCGCGGTGGGGGCTCGTCTCCCGGCCGGTGTACGCGGCGTACCTGAACCTGATCGGACCCTGGTGGGAGGTCCCGCGGAGCCTGGCGCTGAAGGGGCGTCGGTTCGAGACCTGGGAGGAAGTCTGCCGGGCAGCCGAGGAGGCGACGGCCTACTGGAACGGGCATCGGCATCCGTTCGTCTGGGGCCGCCGACGGCGACACCGGCCGCGCCGCCGGCCGGGCATCGCGGCCGTCCCCGGTATCAGACGACTTGCCGGATGAACCACTTAGTCCTACAGTCGTACTTGTTACGGCGGCTTCGCCGCCCGCTTCTTCCAATGGCATCGCCGGGCCGTCGCCTGATGCTCGCGTCGCCACTCCGACCAGGCCAGGGTGCTCTCCGCCGGCGACAGCCGCTCCCAGGCGAGCCTCAGCAGCAGCCGTCGTACCCCCGGCACCGTCAGCGGGATCAGCCGAGGCCCCCCCTTGACGGCCTTCGCCGCGGGCCGGCCGCCCGCGACCGGATCGCCGTCAGGACGGCATGGGCGAACAGCGAGAGCGTCACGTGCCGATGCTAACCGATCCACGACCGCACCTCGTAATGATCCAGGCCGCAGTCCCCCTTGGCGATCGCGAAGCACTCATCGATCGCCCAGCGGCTCTTCCACTGCCGCACGGCCCGCAGCCGGCTCGTGTCCGCCGGCAGGTCGCTGAAGGCGTACTTCAGCTTGCCGTCGGCCCGCTCCTCGATCAGCAGCCAGATCGGCTCGGCAAAGGCGCAGTCGCCGGTCTGCCAGCCCAGAGGATCCTGCTGGCGAAATGTCAGGCCGGGACGGCCGCGGTGATCAGCCGGACGAAGGCGCACGTCCTGGTCGCTTCTCGAGGTGCCTCCGCGAGCCAGTCGACGACGCGCAAGATGTCGATCGCGGCCGCCGTCGCCAGGTGCTGGAGGTGCGTCTTCGCCCGACCCGCGTAGCGCGATCGCCGCAGCCCGGCGACCCGGACCGCTTGCGAGATCGTCCCTTCAATCCCCGCGCGGTGGGCGTAGTCGGCCCGGTACTCCTCCGTCTCCTCCCGCGCGCGGGCCGCCCTCAGCGCCTCGAACGGCTCGCGGGCCCGGATCGTCAGCGACCGCCTCGCCGCCCCCGTGCACCGCTCTCGGGCGGGGCAGGGCTTGCAGTCCTTCCTCGAGAACTTGATGTGCACGACCTCGGTGTGGTCCCGCTCCACGGCCGGCGTCCACCCCGAGCTGACGCGCCCCTCCGGGCAGGTGGCCCGGCTGCCCTCCCAGTCGATGGCGAAGTCCGACGCCGTGAAGCCGCCGCCGGCCAGGGCCTGCCAGCCGTAGTCCGGCCGCGTCGGCCCGATCAGCTCCACGCCGTGGTCGCGGCGGCTGCTGACCAGCAGCTCGGCGTCGATGTAGCCGGTGTCCGCTAGGTGCTTGCCCGGCAGCGAATCCTTCCGGCCCAGCTGCTCGTAGATCCCGGCCAGGGCATCGCCGTCGGCCGCCGGCGCCGGCGCGGTCGTCACCTGGACGACCAGGTGGGGCGACTCGTCGTCGCACGTCTCGGTCAGGTGGGCCTTGTAGCCCACCCAGATCGTCGACCGCTTCTTGCCGTACCGGGCCTCGGAGTCGTGAGGCGAGTTGATCGACGCGGCGGAGGGCGGGATGCCGTCACCCTCGGCCCGCCAACGCAGCCCGCCGGCCTCGACCAGGAAGTGCTGGACCCAGACCCGGCGCAGCGTCTCGACCGCCGGCGATCGCGCGACCGAGGGCGGGGCGCCGGCGTCGTAGGCCGCCGCCAGCAGGGCGTGGCCGTCCTTGCCGACCTCCCGGGCGAGGGCGCGGCGGCCCTCCTCGGAGTCCGGGAGCCGGGACTCCTCGGCTCGCCGGCCGTAGCGCTCGACCCACTCCGCCCGGGCCTGACGGCGGAGCCACTCTGGGTCCGCCGCTGCCAGGCTGTTCAGGACGTGGCGCATCGTCTCGACGACGCACTCGAGCCGGTCGAGGTTGCGGACGCGGGCCAGGACGTGCGTCGCGTCGGTGCGCTGGCGGCCGCGGGTCTTCAGCCAGCCGCGCCCGCGGCAGAGATCGAGGAGCGCGTCGAGCAGCCGCCCCTCGGCCGAGCCGGCGACGAGCCGCGCCCGGAACTCGCAGAGGACCGAGGCGTCGAAGCCGGGGTCGTCGAGCCCCAGGCCGAGGGCGTACTTCCAGTCGATCCGCCCGCGCACCGCGTCGGCGGCGCGGCGGTCGGACAGCCCCTCGGCGAACTGGAAGACGGTCACGAGGGCCAGCCGCCAGGGGGACTCAGCGGGGCGGCCGCGGCTCGGGTACGGGTCGGCGAAGTCGTCGTCTCGGAAGATCGTGCCCAGCTCATCGCGCAGGGCAATGTAGGTGTTGCCACCGGGGAAGGCGGCGTGCGCGACGCGGGCGGCCTCCTCGGGCACCGATCCGATCGGCCGTGGGTGAAGCGACATGTGCGGGCTCCGTCCGGGTGGGATTCCCCTGGGACGTAGCGTAAGCCCCACCCGCTGGTCGATCTCGGATTCGCCAGCAGGATCCCAGAGCGGGCCGGACCCGCAGCCAGGCGAACCGACCCGAGAGCTTCCCCTTGGTCCCCTCACGCCAGGTCACCTCCCGCAAGGGCGTCCGCGCGGCCAGCTCCTTCAGGCTCACCGGCCGGGGCGTGTCGTCGGCCAGGCGCGGGCGCGTAGGGCGCCGGCCCCGCCCGCTCCAGGGGGGCACGACCCATCGCGGCTCCTCGGTGAAGGCCACCATCTCCTCGGCGACCCCGACGATGTAATGCAGCTCCCGCCGCTCCAGGCCGTCGCGGAAGTCCTGCGACACGCCGTAGCCGGCATCGGCGACGACGACCCGGCCCGGCCACCCCTCCGCACGCACCCGGTCGAGCAACTCCAACGCGATCTGGCCCTTGCTCAGCGGGCGACGCTCGGCCCCGGGGACACCGACCTTGTCGAGCCGACTCGGGTCGCCCAGCCATGATTCGGGCAGGTACAGTCGCATCGCCACCGGGCAGTGGCCCTTCGGGACGACGTAGTGGACCGAGGGGGCCACCTGGCAGTTGGCCCGCTTGCCCAACGCGCCGCAGTACTGCCGCTGCACCCCGACGGAGTGCCGCCCCTGCTCGGGGAAGCTGGTGTCGCCGATGACGAACAGGCCGCAGGGATTGGCGAAGGTCTCGGCCATGACGCCGCGGTAGCGTCGCCGGACAACCTGCTCGTCCCAGGCGGCCTGGTTGACGAACTGCTGCAGGGCCTGATCGGGGTTGACGACGTCGAAGTCGAGCCGGCGTGCCAGCCGATGGGCCATCGGCTCGATGTTCTTGCGTTCGCCGTCGGCGAGCAGGCCGTGGAGGTAGACGCCGCACCGGGAGGCTTGCCGGGGGCGATTGAAGGCGGGGCGGAAGCGCTCGGCGTAGGCGTCGAGGCGGTCGAGGACGTCGGGAGGCAATTCCGGGGTGTAGGTTCGATTCATACCCGCTATACGAACCGAGCCGATCGACCGTCCGCATGAGCTAACGGAGCAGTATTAGGGTGTGACCTCGGAATGATGTAGAGCGTGCCGGATCGGCCGGTTATCGTGCGGGCTTACCCGCACCCTCGGAGTCCGCCCCATGAGCGCCCGGACCGTCTCCCGCACCGAGACCGGCTTTACCATCCAGGTCCAGGTCCCCTACAGCGGCTCGATGCTCGAGGCCGAGGACGTCATCCAGCGGGCCCTCAACCAGGCCGGCGTCGTCGCCACCGCCGAGGCCTTCGGCCGCTTCGACACCGACGGCAAGTCCATCACCGTCGACGGCCGGAAGCTCACCAGAAAGGGCCGGCTGCCGAAGGACTACCAGACCCCCTACGGCGTGGCCACCGTCCGCCGCCACGTCTATCAGCCCTCGCGCGGCGGCAAGACCTTCTGCCTCCTCGACCGCGACGCCCGCATCGTCGTCAGCTCCACCCCGCGCTTCGCCAAGAAGCTCGCCCACAAGTACGCCGAGTTCGGCTCGGCCCGGGTGATCGCCGACCTGGCCGAGAACCACGGCCGTCAGGTCGCCCGCTCCTTCGTGCGGAATGTCGCCGACGCGGTGGCCGCGGTGGCCCTGGCCCGCGAGGCCGACTGGGAGTACCAGCTGCCCGCCTTCGACGAGCCGGTGGCCACCGTCACCGTCGGCCTGGGCGGCACCTGCATGCTCATGGGCAAGGAGACCCGGCGTGAGGCGATGGTCGGCACGCTGGGCTTCTACAACAAGCAGGGCGAGCGGCTGCACACGGTCTACACGGCGGCGACGCCCGAGTACGGCAAGCTGACTTTCCAGCAGCGGTTCGATCGGGAGATCGACCGGGCCAAGGCGGCGTGCCCCCGGGCACGATATGTGGGGCTGGCCGACGGTGCCAAGGAGAACTGGACCTACCTGGAGCTGGTCACCGACGTGAAGGTCGTGGACTTCTACCACGTGACGCAATACGTCTGGGCGGCTGCCGAGGCGTCGTTCGCCTCCGACGGGTCGGGCCTACGCCCGTGGGTCGACGCCTGGTGCCACCGGCTGAAGCACGAGCCGGGGGCGGCCGGGGCGTTGATCGAGGAGCTGCAGACTCGTGGGGCTGCCCTGGGCAAGAGACGACTGCCGGAGGCGGTGGAGAAGGCGCAGACCTACCTGCGCAACCAGGTCAAGGGAGGCCGGCTGAACTACGCCGAGCTGGTGGAGCAGGAGCTGCCGATCGGCAGCGGGGTGACGGAGGCGGCGTGCAAGGTGCTGGTGAAGCAGCGGCGGTGCGGCTCGGGGATGCGCTGGAAGGAGGCGGGAGCGGCGGCGGTGCTGAGCGTCCGTTGCCTGACGTACACGGCGGGCCGCGGGTCGCAGTTCTGGCAGCGGATCGATGGGGACGGCTTGCCGGTGGCCGCCTGAGGCGGTCATTTGTGCCGATATTCACATCATTCGGAGGTCACACACTCGCATTAAACTAATAATTTTTATTGTAGAAATTTTGTACCCTTGTTCGCGATGAAGTAGGTGATGGCGCAGGCGCCATGGAGCGGCCGGGCTTCGGGTGGTTAGGTCATGGAGGGGTCGTCCTCGAACGATGGTCGCGAGACACGAGATCAACCCTCTAGTTGACCGAGGTTGTCGGCTCGCGCACGCTGCAACGGTCGGATTCAGAAGGTGCCAGAATAGATCGCGCAGGAGCGGCAGACTTCGGGCGGGGACTCGGACGACAACGCCTCGCGGAAGGACTGGTACGGCTCGCCACTCCAGACCTTCCCGGCGCCTTCTGCGGCCATGTCTCCCAGGTTGATCCGGTCGGGGGTCGAGACCATGCAGCAGGGCATTGAGAGCCCCTGATAGCTGACGTAAGCCCCTCGCCACGGCCAGTCGCACCGCTTCGGGCCTGGGGTGCCGGGGGGATGGGGTTTCGGCTGGGTCGCGGGCAGGCGGAGGTCCACCTCCAGTTCTCGGGCAAGGTCCCGCGCCTCGCCGAAGTAGCGGGCAACGCGGTCCTGGTCTTCATTCACCAGCGTCTCGCCCTCGACGAAGTCGCGCATCGGGCGGTAGTGGGGCGGCAGGCTCGACTCGCCGAAGTCATGGCAGAGGTGCTGGACGAAGACCGAATCGATCCCCAGCCGGTGCGCCAGCCGGACGAGGTCGGGGAACTCGGGCAGGTTCTGCCGCATCGCCACGACGACCATCCGGATGCGGGGCGTGGCGCTTGCGAGGCGCTCCCTCGCTTTGACGAGCCCCGCAAGGTTCCGGACGATGCGGTCGAAGCGGGCTCGGACGCGGATGCGCTCGTAGGTCTCGGCGGTCGCCCCGTCGATCGAGGCGTGCAGCTCGGCTAGGCCGCTGGTCACGCACCGCTCGGCCCTGCTCGCGGTCAGGAGCGTCAGATTCGTGTTCGTGCTGACCTTGATCCCTCGCCCCGATGCCAGGGAGATCATGTCGAAGAACCTCGGGTGCATCATCGGCTCGCCAAGCCCCTGGAGCTGGAGCTCTTCGAGGTCGGCGAACTGGTCGAGCAGCCGGGCGAAGAGGTCGAAGTCCATGAAGGCCGGCGGCCCGTGCGGGGGCCCATCCCGTCGGAACTGGATCGGACACATCCGGCAGCGCAGGTTGCACTGTCCAACCGGTTCGACCTGCAAGAACCTCGGGAGTCGCATCGGGGGGTGCCCCTTTGTTAGGCCGTCAGAGGAACAGAACGCGGAACTTCCAAGACCCGTAGAGCCGCCAGAAGACCGACAGCGGGGGGATCAGGGCCGAGGTGATGATCATCTCGGCGACGTGCCGCAACTCGAGCGAATTCCCTCGCAGGCGTCGGGCGCAGAACCGGCCGGTTAGCAGAGCCCAGAGGGCCGCGGCGGCGAGGGCCACGCGAGGGTGGCCGAGGCCGGCGGCAACCGCCCCGAGGCCGATCGAGGCCGCGATGGCGTAATAGTCCCAGGGCGGGACCGGCCGAATCCTTCGCCGGTACAGATCGGGGAATTTCCGATAGAGCAGCGCATCAAACAGGGTCTTTCGCTGCTGGCGGAGGCTGATGCCCCAGGGCGCGGGGCGGACCGGGTGGACGACGATTGCATCCGGGGCTCGAACGATGGAGAGGCCCGCCCGGAGCAGGGCGAAATGGAGGTCGCTGTCCTCTCGCCAGGCGGCGGAGAACCGCTCGTCAAGGCCGCCGACGGACTCCAGGGCGTCTCGACGGCAGAAGCAGTTGGCCGTGACGAACTCCGCTGAGGCCAGCCCGGCGGCGTTGCGCTGGTAGTCCGTCGGCACGTCGGGGAGCGGCATGACGACCCGCCCGCAGGCCGCCGAGGCACCCCCCTCGATGGCTGAGAGGCCCGCCGCCAGCCAGCCCCGGACGGGGATGCAGTCGTCGTCAGTGAACGCAAGGACCTCGCCGCGGGCCGCCCGCCAGCCGGCGTTGCGGGCCGCGGCCGGCCCGTGTCGGCCGGTCACGGCGAGGTAGCGGATCGCCGGTCGGGCCGCGGCGGCGACGGCCTCGACCTGCCTCCTTGTCTCCGGGCTCGCCGCGTCGTCGACCACGAGCACCTCGAAGATCTTCGGGTCGAGATCCTGGGTCGCCAGCGCGTCGAGGCAGCGTCCGAGCAGCTCAGGCCGATGGTAGGTGGGGACGACGACCGAGGCGAGCATGGGCGGATTCCCCCCGGGAGATCACGGCCGGATTGGCGTGTTCTGGTCCTGGACCATCGCCCAGCGGCCGTCTCGCCGGGCGAAGACGAGCGTCAGGTAGCTGGACTGCCGGACGAGTGGACCCTCGGGGGGCTCGTCTCGGTAGTCCAGCCTCAGCACGGCGACTCCGAGATCGGCCGACTCGAACAGCTCGACGGGCTCGGCCCCCAGCGTCCACGTCGTCGAGGAGAACCAGCCCCGGTGCATCCCCTCGAACTCCTCCACCGATCGGACCAGCGACCCCTCGGCCGTGATCAGGACGATCGACGCACCGGGCGCCGGCAGGGTGGCCATCAGGGCCTCGGCATCCCGACGGCGGATGGCGTTGAGGTGGGCGTCCAACGTCTCTCGGAAGGTCATTGCCGGGCCTCGGGCTTCTCGAGCAGGAACGGGCCGATCACCAGGGCGTCCAGGGGCGAGGTCCAGAAGCTCTCCACCGCGTCGCGGGGCGAGCAGACGATCGGCTCTCCCCTGGTGTTGAACGAGGTGTTGATCAGCACGGGGACCCCGGTCCTGGCCTGGAATGCCTTCAATAGGTCGTAATAGATGGGATTCTGCGATTGGTTGATCGTCTGGATTCGGGCCGTGCCGTCGACGTGGCGGACCGCCGGGATCCGGTCGGCCTTCTCGGGCCGGACGTCGTGGACGAAGAGCATGAAGGGCGAGACGCCGGCGCCGGCGAACCAGGCGCTCGCCTCCTCCTCCAGCACGACCGGGGCCACGGGCCGGAAATCCTCGCGGTCCTTGATCTCGTTGAGCTTCGCCTGCATCTCCGCGTGGATCGGCGAGGCGAGGATCGACCTCGCCCCGAGCGCCCGGGGGCCGAATTCCATGCGCCCCTGGTACCAGCCGATGACGCGATCCCGCTCCAGGATGTCGGCGACCTCCCCGGGGACGTCGCCCAGGCGACGATACGGGAGCTTCGACCAGCGGAGGAAGCCCTCGATCTCGTCGTCCTCGAAGCTCGGGCCGAGGAAGGCGTGTTCCATCACCCATCGGCGGTCACTCCCCGGCCGCTCTCGGACGTCAACCCAGAGCGCGGCGCCGAGGGCCGTGCCGGCGTCTCCGGCCGCCGGCTGGATCCAGATGTGCCGGAACGGCCCCCGGTCCCGGAGCCGGGCGTTCATCACGCAGTTCAGGGCGACCCCTCCGGCCATGCACAGGTCGTCGCAGCCCGAGGCCCCGTGCAGCCATCGGGCCAGCTCGATCACCGTGTCCTCGAGCACGACCTGGAGCGAGTGCGCGAGGTCGTAATGCCGCTGCTCCAGGGGGCCGCCGCGTTGTCGGACCGGGCCGAATCGCTCGGCCAGCCGGGGAGGCTCGATCGTGTACTGGCCGTCTTCGCCGAGCCTGATCATCTCCCGGAATTCCGGGGCGAACGCGGGGGAGCCGAAGGAGGCCAGGGCCATCACCTTGTATTCGTCCGACGAGCGCAGGAAGCCGAGGTACTCGGTCAACTCCTCGTAGAGGATGCCGAGCGAGTGGGGCATGTGAACCTGCCCGAGCCACTCCAGCTCGGCCCCCCGGCCGACGGCGTAGCCGGTCGTGGCCCGCTCTCCCCGGCCGTCGAGGGTGAGCACGGCCGCGCGATCGAACGGGGAGGCGTGGAAGGCACTGGCCGCGTGCGCCAGGTGGTGCGCCACGAAGTGCCAGCGGAACCGCCCTCGGGAGCGGGCGTCCCGGAATCGGTCCTTCAAGTGGTGTGGGACGCCGTCGAGTAGCTGCCGGGGGGCGTTGACGATCGACGAGAGGAACAGGGGATCCCAGGCCGCCTCCCACTCCTCGGGGGTGGGGTGGGCGCTCGGCTCCATGGGCAGGGAGATCGTCGCGTCGTTTCGCCGGCGGCCCAGCAGCAAGTACGGGTCGTACGAGTAGGCGACGTGGTCGACGTCGGCCAGGGTGATCCCCGCCTCTCTCAGGCAATATTCGATCGCGTGGAAGGGCAGCTCCCAGGTCGAGAAAGGGACGGGCCGCTTGCCGTGCTTGACGTGGGTGAAGCGCTCGTCCTCCGCCGCGGCGACCACCCGGCCATCGTCGACGAGGCATGCGGCCGGGTCGTGGTAGGCGGCATTAATCCCGAGCGTGTACATGGGCGAACCTCCGAAGATCGTGGCGAGGGGCCGGCGGCCGCCGAGCGGCGGGCTCTCCCAGCAGTTCGAGCGCGGCCCGGACCACCTCGCCGGGCGAGACGAGCCGAAGGCAATCGTGGTGCCCCTCGGGGCAGATGCTCTTGTAGCAGGGCCCGCACGGGACCGCTCGGTTGAGCACCCTGCTTGGCACGGCCCAGGGGGTGTGCTGGAGGTTCGTCAGGGCATACAGGTCCACCACGGGTGTCCCGACCGCCGCGGCAACATGGACCGGCCCGGTGTTGTTGGCTATCAGCAGCGGGGCCCGCTCGATCAGGGCGGCCAGCTCCGCCAGGCCCAGCTCGCCGACGAGCGAGCCGGAGGGCACTCCCATCGCCGATCGGATCGACTTGACCAGTTCCCCCTCAGGGCCGCTCCCGGTGAAGACGACCCGAAGGCCGTGGTCCCGCGCCAGGCTCCGGGCCGCCTCGGCGAAACCCTCCGGAGGGTAACGACGCGAGGGGGCCGTGGCCCCTGGGTGGATGACGATCCAGGGCCCGCCGTCGCCGAACCCTAGGCGAGCCAGGAGCCCGGCAACCCTGCACCGGGCGTCGTCGGGCACCCGGAGCGAGAGCCGTTCATGGGACGGCCTCGAGCCGACCGACGCGACGAGGTCGAGCTGGCGCCGGACCTCGTGGCGGACGAACTGCTCGGGCTCCGGTTCGGCGACCCGGTCGGTGAGCAGGTGGTAGGGGTTCTCCCGGCAGTAGGCCAGCCGGAGTGGGATGTCGGCCAGGTGGCACATCAGGGCTGCCGGCAGCGGGTTCTGGCTGAAGACGGTGAAGATCACGGCCGCGTCGAACCGCCGAAGGCGAAGCCGTTCGATCATCTCCCGATCGGCCCGGCCGTCCGCGCCCGGCGGCGAGGACTTCATCCAGGGAGACTCATAAATCATGTACTCGTCGACCTCGGGCAGCATCGGGCCGGGCGCCGCCCCCGAGGGAGAGGTCAAAAGAGTGATCCGCCGCCCCGGGGCTGATTCCCTGAGGGCCCGCAGCGCGGGGGTCGTCATCAGCACGTCGCCGAGGGCGTCGAGCCGGACGCACAGCACGTGCCTGGCCTGCTCCCAGACGGCCTCCCGGCTCATGCGAACCCTCCCCGGACGTCGGCGACCCCGTCGGCCGGGGCGAACTCGTCGAAGCGGGGGGAGTGCACGCCCTTGCCGGCCAGGCCATACACCGCCCGGATGCGCTCGATGATGTCGGTCGTGGAATGGTCGGCGACGAAGGGCAGGATCTGGACCTCTCCCCCGTATCCCTCCACGATCGCGGCCTCGGGGAGCCGTTCCCGGGTGTAGTCGCCTCCCTTGACGAAGACGTCGGGCCGGACCCTCAGGATGAGGTCGCCCGGCGTGTCCTCGCCGAAGGGGACGATGTGGTCGACGCAGCTCAGGGCAGCGAGCAGTTGCACACGGTCCTCCAGCGCGTTGATCGGCCGGCTGGGCCCCTTGAGCCTTCGGATGCTGTCGTCGGAGTTGACGCCGACGACCAGCACGTCCCCCAGCGCCTTGGCCCGGCTCAGGTAGGAGACGTGGCCGCGGTGCAGGATGTCGAAGCAGCCGTTGGTGAAGACGATCCGGCGCCCGAGGCGCCGATGTTCGTCGAGACGGGCCGCCAGCGCCGAGGCATCGGTCGCCGGCTTGGCCTCGACGGCGAGCTGGTCGCGGAGATCCCGTGCGGAGCAGGAGACCGTGCCCTCCCTCGCCACCACGACTGCGCCGGCGGCCGAGGCCAGGTCGGCGGCGGCGGGGGTCTCCGCCCCGGCGGCCAGGGCGAGGCCGAGGGCGGCGAGGAACGTGTCCCCCGCCCCGGCGGCCTGCGAGTGCCTCGCCGGCTTCGCGTAGGTCCGGTAAGGGGGCCGGCCGCGATCGATCACGATTGCCCCCTCGGCGTCAAGCGTCACCGCGGCCATCCGGGCGCCGGTCTGGTCGAGGAGGGATTCTCCCCGATCGGAGATCGCCTCGACCCGGGAACTACCGCCGCCTCGCCACCCCCCGAGCAGCTGAACGGCCTCCTCGTAGTTCGGCTTGACCGCGGTCGGGCCGACCTCGCGATAGGAGGCGAGATTCTTCGAGTCCACCACCAGGACGCGGGGCGATCGCCGCTGGAGCGCCGTCAGGGTCTCGACAACGGCCGGGGCGAGGACGCCATAGCCGTAGTCCGAGATGATGACGGCATCACAGCTCGGGAACAGGTCGATCAGCCGATCGATCAGCGCCCGCTCGGTCTCCGAGTCGAGCGGGCCAGTGTCCCCTTGGTCGAACCGGACGAGCAGTTGCGACGCGGCGACGACCCGGTGCTTGGCCAGCGTTCGACGGCCCGCTTCGACGAGGACATCGGCCGTGTCGATCCCGAGCCCGGCGAGCGACCGCAGCAGCAGGTCCCCCTCGCAGTCGTCGCCGACGACCGAGAGGAACCGGACCCGGGCCCCGAGGGCGGCGGAGTTGACGGCGGTGTTTGCCGCGCCTCCGGGGGCGTCGTGGCGGCCGTCCAGGGCGACGATCGGCACGGGGGCCTCCCGGCAGAGGCGCCCGGTCGTCCCCTCGAGGTAGGAGTCGAGCATCGCCTCGCCGATAACGAGGATCTCGAGCCCGCGGAACCTGTCGATGAGTTCGGAGAGGGGGAGGCTCATGGGAGGTCCTCAGGAGGTCTGGTGCGTATTGGCCCGAGATCGTCGCCGAGGATGACCCGGGCGGCCTCGGACAGGTCGGCGGCCCGGTGGTGCGGCTGTCGGCCGGGAGTCAGGTCCCATTCGGTCTCGTTGCCGTTGTCGATCAGGACGGTCCTGCAGCCGGCGAGGCGGCCGGCCTCGACGTCGTCCAGGATGTCTCCCACGAGCCAGGACCGCCCGAGGTCGATCCCCATCGCCCGAGCCGCCTCCAGGAGCATGCCCGGCCGGGGCTTCCGGCAATCGCACCGCTCGGCATACCCGGGGACCGATCCGCCGGGGTGGTGCGGGCAGTAGGAGAAGCCGGAGAGCGTCACGCCGGCCTCGGCCAGCAGTTCCTCGACCCTGGCCCGGACCGGCCCGAGCGCGCCCTCTGGGAAAAGCCCCCGAGCCACGCCCGACTGGTTCGAGACGACGATCAGCCTGAAGCCGGCCTCGTGCAGGGATCGCAGCCCCTCCGGCGCGCCCGCAGCCAGCCGGATCAGCGCCGGGTCGACGTTGTAGGGGACGTCGTCGATCAAGGTCCCGTCCTTGTCGAGGAAGACCGCCCGGTCTCCCGGGGCAGTGGGTCGAATCATGGCCAGGAAGTCTCTCGCATGGGGATGACCATCACTTCCGGGATGACCGTCTCGTCGGGCTGGGTCAGCACGAACCGGACCGTCTCGGCGACGTTGGCCGGGTCCTGGAGCACCCCGGGGTCGAGGTCGGGGAACCGGTCGAGCAGGAAAGGCGTCCGCATCCCGCCGGCCACCACGGCCGTGACCTTGACGCCATGCGGCCGGGCCTCGGCGTGCAGGGCATGGCTCAGCCCGAGCAGGCCCCACTTGCTGGCGTGGTAGGCCGCCGCGTTCGGCCAGGCCCGCTTGGCCGCGGTGGAGACGATGTTGACGATATGCCCGCCGCCCTGGGACCTCATCTCCTTCATCGCATGCTTGGACATGATGAACGGGCCGCTCAGGTTCACCCCGAGGATGCGGCCCCAGTCGGCGACCGACAGATCCTCGACGGAGACCGTTAGGTCGACTCCGGCGTTGTTGACGAGCACGTCGAGGCGGCCGCGCTCGGCGACGATCCGGCGGATCGCCTCGGTCGCCTGCTCCTCCGACGCGACGTCGAGCCGGACCGCCGAGGCCTGGCCGCCCTCGGCCCGGATCGCGTCGGCGACGGCCCGGGCACGTTCCTCGCGGACGTCGGCCGACACGACGGTCGCACCGGCCCGGGCGAGCGACCGGCAGATCGCCTCGCCGAGGCCCTGGCCGCCGCCGGTGACCATTGCGACCTTCGACTCAAGACTGCTCACGGGAAGCTCCTCAAGGGGGTCAGGAAGACGGGCGGATCCCGGGCGTCTCGGGTCGGAACGCCGGCCGGGCGGACGACGTCGATCGGTTCGCCCATGCTCGGGCGCAGCCCGAGTAGTGCGAGGGAATCAACTCCTCGTAAACGGCGGAGACGGACTCGGCGACCCGAGCCCAGGTGTAGCGGGATCGGGCGACGTGCACGGCTCGGCGGCCGAAGGCCCGGAGCCGCTCCGGGTCGCCCAGCAGGTCGGCGAGCCGGGCGGCCAGCGCCGGCGGGTCCTCCGGCGGGACGAGGTACCCGGTCCGGCCGTCCTGGACCGTCGACCTGATCCCCCCGACCGCCGAGCCGACGACCGGCGTGCCGCAGGCCATCGCCTCCAGCGGCGTGATGCCGAAGGGCTCGTACCACGGGGTCGTGATGAAGACATCGGCGGCGCTGTAGTAGGCGTTCAGGGCGTCTCGGCCGCGGCTCCCGACGAAGGTCACGGCGTCGGCCACCCCCTCCCGTTCGGCGATCGCCATCAGCCGGCCGATCTCGGGCGTGAGCCGCGGGTCGGGGGTGCTCGACTCCCCGCCGACGATCAGCAGTCGGGCGGGGATCCCGGAGCCGTTCCGGAGGAGGGCCAGGCCCCGGATGACGTTATCCACCCCCTTGCGCGGGACCATGCGGCCGAGCTGCAGCAGGATCGGCCCGTGGCCGTCGAGGCCGAGCATCGCCCGGGCCAGCGGCTTGGAGAGCGGCCGGAACTCGTCGGGGTCGAAGCCGCAGGGGACCGTCCGGATCCGGGCCGGGTCGGCACCGTAGAGGATGTGCAGGTCGTCCTCGTCCTGGGGGCACTCGGCGATAATGCGGTCGGCCTCGCGGACGGCGCGGTCCTCGATCGCGAGCCGCTCTTCGGGGAAGGCGTCCGCCCCACCCTGGTGCAACCGACGGACCCGGCCCAGCGCGTGGAAGGTGACGACGAACGGCGTCTCGACCACGCGCTTCACCTCGGCCGCGACCAGCGCCGACAGGAAGAAGTTCGCGTGGACGAGATCGTACGGACGGCGCCGGCAGTGCCGGAGGACGAATTCGATGAACTCGCCCATGTAGGGCAGAAGCTCCTCCTTCCGCACCCGGCCGGCCGGCCCGGCGGGGACGTGGATCACGCGGCCCCCCTCGCCCCAGGGGACGATGTCGGGCAAGTTGCCAGCGTCGCGCCGGGTGAAGATGTCCACGCGGTCGCCTCGCGCGACAAGGTGCCGCGCAAGCTGGCCGACGTAGACGTTCTGGCCGCCGCCATCGACGCCGCCGAGCGTCGCCAGGGGAGACGCGTGGTCGCTGATCAGGGCGATCCGCCTCATCGCACACCTCCCGAGGCGAGCGCCGACGCGGGCCGATGCCGGTCCCGGCCCGATGCCGGCCTCCCGGTGACGTCGGCGAAGGCCCGCTCCCAGTCCCGTGCGAAGCGATCGATGCCGAACCGCTCCCGGGCGGTCCGCCGGGCCCCCTCGCCGAGCCTTCGGGCCTCGTCCGGGTCGTCGAGGAGGCGTCGCATCTGCACGATCAGGCGATCGAGATCGGTGTCGACGTGGCCCGAGACGCCGTTCTCGACGACCGATGCCAGCTCGGTGGTCGCCAGGCCGACGATCGGCAGGCCGATCATCATCGCCTCGATGATCGCCAGGCCGAGGCTGGTCCACCGGATCGGGTTGAAGAAGAAGCGGTATCGGGCCTCGAAGGCCGCCAGGTCCGGCGGCCGCACCTCGCCCAGCCCGCCCAGCGACTCGGCGTCCATCCCGACCAGGTCGAGCGGGATGTGGGCTCGGGCCCGGGAGAAGACGTCGGCCCCCAGCAGCCGACCGCGACGCAGGAGGTGGTTGACCACAACGATCCCGCGGTCGATCTCCCCGGTGTACCGGACCCCGTCGGGCACGAAGACTCCGTGCTCGATGACCCGGCTCGGCGTCCGGCCGTCGTCCCACATCAGGTCGTTGAAGGGCGTGACGTGGACGAGCAGGCCGTTGGGGTCGTCCGACCAGTGTCTCGTGTCGGTCGGGTGCGCCCGGGGAGGGTCGTGCTCCAGGTAAATCCGCGGCAGTCGCATCTGGCGATCGCTCAGGATCTCGTGACGATCGACCTCGAAGTTCCGGCGCGACTGGTACAGCACGCAGTCGAACTCCAGCTCGCGGACCGCCTCGGCCGGCACGTCTCGGACGCGGTCGGGAAACGGAAAGGTCGGCCCTCGCCCCCCGTAGCCGTCTCGCCCGCCGGGCCGGACCGGCAGATAGAACTCGACATCCGCCCGCGACAGGTAGAGCAGGTAGTTGCCGTGGACGTGCCACGTCAGGACCCGGAGTGGCTTCATGTCGATCCTCATTCGCCTGCGATCGTGAATGGTTGGAGCGTCCCGGGACTTCGGCGGCCGGGGCCGACCCGCCCGAGCCGCAGGAGATCCTCGGCCTCGGCGATCACTGCGCCCGGATGCACGTCAGGTGCGGGGCAGAGGACGCGGTGGAGCCGGGAGTCGGCGGGGGCCCAGCGGCTCGGGTTGTCCCCGGTCGAGAGGACGACGCTCGGCACGCGGAGGGCCGCCGCGACGTGGGACACGCCCGTGTCGTTGCAGATCAGCAGCCTGGCCCCGCTCAGCAGGGCCCCCAGCGCGCCGAGGCCGGTCCGCCCGGTCATGTCGAGAAACGGCCCCCGCAACCCGCGGGCCACCGCCCGGGCTCGATCGGCCTCGGACGCGGTCCCGGTCAGCACAACCTTCAGGCCGCACCGAGACAGGGTTTCGGCCACGGCGGCGAAGCGCCCGGGCGGCCAGCAGCGCCCGGGGACGCTCGCTCCCGCATGAATGCAGCAATAGCGCATCGGCCCCAGTTCCTCTTCCCCGAGCGCCTCGCGGAGCGACCGCGCATCAGACTCGTCCAGGGGGAATTCCAGCTCCTCGCCCCGGGGAGGCGCCCCGAGATATTCCGGGAGCCGGAGCAGGCGGCGGACCTCCAGTCCCTCCTCCGGCCAGGGCATGAACGTCTCCGGGTCGGGGCAGCGTCCGCCAAGCCGGAAGAAACCCGCGCACCGTCCGGCGCCGATCCGCTCCACCAGGGGGTTGGTCAGCAGCCCGCTGCCGTGCATCTGGACCGCCAGGTCGAACCGCTCGGCCTGCAACTCGGAGAAGAACCCGGGGATGCGGCCGACCTCCGGGGCACGCTCGGGCAGCCCCGGGAAGCCGGGGAACTCGCGGAAACCGTCGAGATACCGGCGGAACCGGGAGGCGAAGGATTTCGCCCAGGGGAGGCCGATCAGGACCAGCTCGGCATCGGGCAGCGCCGCCCGGAACGCCCGCAAGGCCGGGACGGCGCAGAGCATGTCGCCCAGCTGAAGCGCCCGGAAGATGGCCACGCGCCGCGGCCTCCCCGGCCCCGACGACGGCCCGAGCAGGCGGCACTCCAATCCTGAATGGTCCCGAGGCCCGTCGACCCGTGGACCTGGAGAGGATGGCCCGGGGATCGACGCCATGAGGCCGTTCGTGGCCGGGCGGCCCGCGACGCCGAAATCACACGAATACTCTTTTAATTGAGAATGTGAAAACATTGCCGAATTTTTTAGTTGCCGGTGGACCTCCACACGCTCTGGCCCGCCATGGCGGGCCAGGGCCAGGCGTCCCGGATGACCCGGGGAACGGGGCGTCTTGCCAGCAATTCTCATTCCTGCATGGCAGAGAAGACATCCGAAGTCGCCTCGCCCCGAATCCAGGGCCATCCCGCCGAACGACGGCGCATGATTCTCGGAAGAATCGGCATGGTCGTCGGCGTTTGGCATGCACCCTGCAGAATGGGTGCGAAGGAATCGGCATCGAGGCGCAGTGGCACGAGAGAGACCAGCGGAGATGGATCCTCGGATCTCGGTCGTGATCGCGACCCGTGATCGGCGGGGACGGCTCGGGGCGACGCTCGACTGGCTGCGGGCCCTCCCGGAGTCTCCTCGCGTCATCCTGGTCGACAACGGCTCCCGGGACGGGACGGCCGATCTCGTTCGGGACGCGTACCCCGAGGTCCGGCTGGTCGCGCTCGGGAGGAATCTCGGCGCCGCGGCCCGCAACGTGGGCGTGCGGGAGGCCGACTCGGCCTACGTCGCATTCAGCGACGACGACTCCTGGTGGGCGTCGGGAGCGTTGAGGATCGCGGCCGATCGCCTCGACGACCACCCGACGCTCGCCCTGGTCGCGGCCCGCGTGCTCGTCGAGCCATCGGGCCGGATCGACCCGACCTGCCTGGAAATGGCCTCCAGCCCGTTGCCGCGCCACGAAGGCCTGCCGGGCTCTCCGGTCCTCGGATTCCTCGCATGCGGCGCGGTCGTCCGCCGGTCCGCGTTCCTGGAGGTCGGCGGCTTCGAGGCCCGCTTCGGGGTCGGTGGTGAGGAGGAGCTGCTCGCGATCGACCTGGCGGCATCCGGGTGGGGCCTCTGCTATTGCGACGACGTCGTCGCGCACCACCACCCGGTGGCCTCCGGCCCGAGGCCGGGGCGACGCCGCGTCCAGTACCGCAACGCGCTCTGGTCGGCCTGGCTCCGACGGCCGCTCTGGTCCGCGATGCATGGCACCGCCCGCCTCGCCGCGGCCGGCTACCGGGATCCGGATGCTCGAGCCGCGTTGCGAGACGCCCTCTCGGGGCTCCCCTGGGTCATCCGCCGCCGCCGCCCGATCCCCCCCGAGGTCGAGCGGGCCCTGCTCGCGCTCGGACGCTGATCCACATCGCGGGTCCACCACGGTCCCGAGACGACCTCCTCGATCGTCGTCGGCCCCTCGGACCAAAGCCTCGCGACCGGCGGACTCCCACTGCAAGACTCCCCTCGGCGAAGCGGGTCCCCGGGGCACGGCCGGGGCAGATGATTTCTCCATGAGAAGGGCTTTCGATGGCGTCCGACGCCAACGAAGCCTGCGTCCTCGGCGATCGCATCCGGAGGTCGAGCGGAATTTCGGGAGGCAGTTGCGAACCGCCTTGGCAGGCCGTAAGAACTCAGATAGAGTAAATTTCTCATGGAAAAGACGCGGCACGAAGGCGAGTCGCGGCCTGATGATCGTTCGTCGTTGAACTCGACACGGATAGTCCTGGCGTGAGCACTGCGAGACGAATCCGCTGCTGGCTTGCCCCGTATCGGGTGCGTGTGGCCCTCGCGCTCGGCCTGACCGTGACGGCCTGCCTGCTGACCCTGGCCGTGCCGCTCCTGGTCAGGGAGCTGGTCGATCGGGTCGTGATCGGGGAAGACTGGCGGGAGCTGCCCCTCCTCTCGGGAGCCCTGCTCCTCGTCTTTGCGGCCCAGGCGGGGTTGAACCTGGCGAACGCGCTGATCGTCGGCCGGGTCGGGCTGGACGTCGTCCGGGACCTCCGGCATGGCATCTACGAGCGGCTCCAGCGGCTCGGCCTGACGTACTATGACCGCACCCCGACCGGGGCGATCATCTCTCGGATGATGGACGACGTCGGCGCGATCCAGGGCTTCATCTCAGGCCAGACCGTGACGGTCCTCACCGACCTGGGCACGACCGCCGCCATCGGCGCCGTCCTGCTCTGGCAGAACGGTTGGCTGGCCCTGGTGGCCCTGACATTCGTGCCGTTGTACCTGCTGGCCTACCGCGCGTTCCTCCCGAGGATCCGAGCGAACAGCACCGCGATCCGATCGAAGATGGACCGGATCTTCGGACACCTGAAGGAGCGGATCGACGGCGTGCAGGTGATCAAGGTCCACGCCCGGGAGCAGGCCGAGGAGGAGGACTTCGCCACCATGCTCGGCGACGCCCATGGGCCCCGAGTCCGGGAGGCGCGCCTCGGGGCCGCGTTCGCCAACCTCAGCGGGGCCATCAGCGCCCTGGGCACGGCGTCGGTCTTCGCCGCGGGGGCGTTCGAGGTGCTGCACGGCCGGATGACGCCCGGCGGCGTGGTGGCCGCCTCGACCCTCGCGGGGATGCTCTTCGGCCCGATCGGCCGGCTCGCGGACCTGGCCTATGTCTTCGAGCAGGCCGGCGCCAGCGTCGATCGCCTGGGAGAGATCCTCGACCTCCGGCCCGACATCGTCGAGCCGGCCGAGCCGATCGCTCTCGGGCGGGTCTCCGGGCGGGTCGAGTTCGATCGCGTCGGCTTCGGCTACGCCCCGGGCCGGCCGGTCGTCTGGGACGTGAGGCTCCGCGTCGAGCCCGGCACGAAGGTCGCCCTGGTGGGACCGACCGGCTGCGGCAAAAGCACGCTTTTGAACCTGTTGATGCGATTCTACGACCCGACCTGGGGCGAGATCCGCCTCGACGGCACGCCCATCCGGCACGTCGCCACCGACGACTTGCGCCGTCAGATCGGCGTGGTGCTCCAGGACCCGGTGGTCTTCCGGGCCTCTCTGGCCGAGAACATCCGCTATGGGAACCCTGGGGCGACCGACGCTCAGGTTGAGGCCGCCGCCCGGGCCGCTCTGGTCCACGACTTCGCCATGGAGTTGCCCGAAGGTTACGAGACGCTCGTCGGCGAGGGGGGACGCCCCCTGAGCCAGGGCCAGCGGCAGCGGCTGGCGATCGCCAGGGCGCTCTGCGTCGACCCGGCGATCGTCGTGCTCGACGAGGCGACCAGCTCGCTCGACACGGCTAGCGAGTCTGCGATCCAGGAAGCGTTGGCCAACCTGCTGCGTGGCCGCACCGCGTTCATCGTCGCGCACCGCCTGACGACGATCGTCGACGCCGACCTGATCGTCGTCATGGAAGGCGGCCTGGTCGTCCAGAAGGGGACCCACGACCGGCTGATCACAGAGCCCAACGGCCTCTACCGTCGCCTTTGCGCCCGACAGTTCGGGCTGCCCGAGGCCCCCGCGATGTCGGGCTTCGGCCCGGCTCCCGCCCGGATCGAACCGGCTCGGGCGATCGCCGGGACGCCGGGCGTCCCGGCGTCCACCTTGGCCAGGGAGGCCGGGCCCCTCTCGATCCCCCTGCCCGATCCCATCCCGGCCGATGTCCGAGCCTGAGACGAATCCTGGTGAGGTCGCCCCCACGATGCCCACGACACCCCTCCCGGCCGCCTCTCCCCTCGAACGCCTGGAGGCCGAATTCCTGCGACCGTACCGTGTCCAGCTCTCCCTGGGGGCCATCGGCCTGCTGGCGCAATCGCTTCTCCTGCTCCCGATCGCGCCGATCCAGGGCCGGGTGCTCGACCGCCTCGTCGGCCTGGCAGCCCGAGGCGGGCCGGCCGGCATCGCTGAGTCGGACGAGGCGACCCGGGTGATCCTGGCCGGGCTGAGCGTGTCGGCCGCCTGCATCATCGCCCGGGCGCTGCTCGCCTGGCGGGTCTCGGCGATGATGGGCCGGATCGCCCAGGAGGTCGTCGTCGCCCTGCGAGGCGGCCTGAATCGCAAGCTCCTCCGCCTGCCTATGGCCTACTTCGACGCCCAGCAGACGGGCAAGCTGATGGCTCGCGTCACCAGCGACGTCGGCTCGGTCCTGACGTTCATCAACAGCGGCTCGCTCCAGCTCATCAACGACCTGATCCTGGCCGCCGGCATCGCCGTCGTGCTCGCCTGGCTCGAATGGCGGCTGGCCCTGGTGGCGCTGGTGGTTGTGCCGCTGTACGCCCTGAACCACCGGGCGTTCTCCAGGCGGATCCGCCGGCTATCGAGCGAGATCCGGTCGCAGATCGCCGTCCTCTACGCGTTGCTGAGCGAGCGCGTGTCGGCCGTCCGGATCGTCAAGTCGTTTGCTAAGGAAGAGGCCGAGCTGTCGGCCCTGGACGAGCGGATCGACGCCCATCGCAGCATGAGCTGGCAGAACTCGAGGGCCGCCGCGTCCCTCGGGGCGCTGGCGACGCTCATCAGCGGCCTTGGCACGGTCCTGGTCGTCGGCTACGGGGCCCTCCTCGTCGGGCGAGGCGACCTGAGCTTCGGCCAGTTGATGGCGTTCTATGCGTTGATCGGCCAGCTCTACGGGCCGATCGTCCGGCTCACCCAGTTCTCGGCCTCGGCGACAGCCACCCGCATCTCCATCGAACGACTTTTCGAGGTCTTCGACGAGCCCGAGCCGATCGCCGATCGCCCCGGCGCCCTGCCCCTCGATGCGACCTTCGGGGCGATCTGCTTCCGGGACGTCCGCTTCTGCTACGCCCCCGACTCCCCGGCGGCGATCGACGGACTGAACCTGGAGATCCGGCCGGGGGAGACGGTCAGCATCCTCGGCGCCTCCGGCTCCGGAAAGAGCACGCTGCTCGCCCTGATCCTCCGGCTCTACGACCTGACCGAAGGTTGTGGTGCCCTCCTCGTCGATGGCACGGACGTCCGCGACCTCCGGCTCGGCGACCTCCGCCGCAGGTTTGCCCTAGTGCCGCAGCGGGCGATGCTGTTCGAGGGGACGATCCGTTCGAACCTCCTGTACGCCTGCCCCGAGGCGTCCGAGTCTCGGATGCGTCGGGCCCTCGAGGTGGCCGACCTCGCCGCGACGATCGACGCGATGCCGCTCGGCCTGGATACCCCGGTCGGAGAGCGAGGCCTTTCCCTCTCGGGGGGCCAGCGTCAGCGGCTGGCGCTGGCTCGGGCCGTCGTGGCCGACCCGTCGGTGCTCCTGCTGGACGACTGCACCAGCGCCCTCGACGCCGAGACGGAGGCCCGCGTCCAGGTCGCCCTCGCGGAGGCTCGGCCCGGCCGGACCACGCTGATCGTCTCGCACAAGGTCGCTTCCTTCCGCCGGGCCGATCGGATCCTCATCCTCGAAGGGGGCCGGGTCGTCGAGCAGGGCTCCCACGACGACCTAATCAGCCTCGGAGGCCGTTACGCCGAGACCTTCAGCCGGCAGACGCGCTCGCTGGCGGCCTGATGCCCCTTGTCGGCCGACGACTGATTTTCGGGAGCGGTCGCCCCCCCACCCAACCTGCCTTCGGCGACGTTTCTCCGACATCAGTGGGATGGTGTGAGGAGTGGTTCGATCTGTTTCGCCTTTGAGTTGTCTGGACGGGGTCTTGATGGTACTCACGCCGCTGCTGGCAGGCCAGCGGCGAGGTCTCGTCGCACCTGACTCGGCGGCCGATGGCCATGGCGGCCGATCAACCACCGCTCGTCGTAGGTGTGCTTGAACTCCCGCAACGCCTCGGACAGCTCGGCGACCGTGGCGAAGGCCCGTATCCACAACAGCTGCTCCTCGGGCGTGCGGATGAACCGCTCGGCGCGGCCGTCCCCCTGCGGCTCCCGCACGAAGCTCGGCGAGCTGGCCATGCCGAGGGACTCCAGCTCCCGGCGGAAGTCATCGCTCATGTGGGCACTGCCGCTTGTCATTCCCCAAATCTTGGTAGCATGGTCGAAGCTTCTCCTCCGCGCTCTCGTCCCCTTGGTGAGGAGGCCCGGCGATGGAGCGGCCGATTCCCCCCGAACCTGAGCCGACCCGTTGGGCCTCGGCCCACTTCGCGGGGGCCGACCTCGCCGATGTCCGCCGCGTCCGCAGGGTCGTCCGGATCGCCGGGGCCTGGGCCGACCGGCCCGGTCGCAGCATCCCGGCTCCGTTCGAGGACCGCTACGACATCAAGGCGGCCTACCACCTGTTCGACCACGCCGACGCCACCCCCGAGCGCCTCCAGGCCGGGCACCGCGGGCTCGTGGCCGAGGCCCTTCGACAGCGGGGGACCTCCCTGCTGATCGAGGACACGACCGTCATCTCCTACCCCGGCCGCCGGCCGGTCCCCGGCCTGGGTACGGTCGGCTACTCCGGGCGGGGCCAGACGGGATTCCACCTGCACACCGTCCTGGCGGCCCGTTGGCCGGGGCAGGTCCGCCCCGACGCGCACGGCCGGCGGCCCGCCCTGGAGGTCCTCGGCCTGGCCGACCAGCAGTCCGACGTCCGAGCACCCTTGCCGGCCGGCACGACCCGCCGTCGGCCGCCGGCCCGCAAGCCGACCGACCCGCCTAAGTCCTGGGAGCGGGCCACCGAGCGGGTCGGCCCGGCCCCCGAGGAGGCCGCGGTCCGCTGGGTGCGGGTCTGCGACCGCGAGGCGGACATCGACGAGTTCCTCCGCAGCTGCCAGCGGGCCCGACACGGCTTCGTCGTGCCCGCGGCGCGCGACCGTATCGTGATGGACCCGGCGACCGGCCGGCCCGACGGCTCGCTGCGCCGCCAGGTCGCCGCCTCGGCGGCCCTCGGCCAGTTCGTCCTCCAGTTGCGGTCGCGACCGGGCCGGGCCGCGCGGTCGGCGACGCTGTCGGTCAGCGTCACCCCGGTGGCGCTGGTCGCCCCGCGGCGGCTGGGCCGGGCCGCCGACGCCACGGAGCGGCTGACCTGCACGGCGGTGCGGGTCTGGGAGGAGCACCCGCCCGAGGGCGTCGAGCCGCTGGAGTGGGTCCTGATGTGCGACGCCCCGGTCGCGGGCCGCGACGCGGCGATCGGGCGGGCCTCGCAGTACTCGGCGCGGTGGCTGGTCGAAATGAATACACGCTTGTTGAAGACAGTGATGCAAATGGAGATGTTGCGGCCCTGGAGCCCGGCCCTGGTGCGCAAGGAGTTGGCGGCCCGCATGCTGGCCTACAACCTGATTCGGGAGCTGATGGCCGAGGCGGCGCGGGCCGGGGGGATGGAACCGCGGCGGCTGAGCTTCAAGGGGGCACTGCATATGGTGGGGGCATTCGAAGCGGGCCACCTGGACGACCCGGCGCAGATCGCGGCGGACCTGCCGCTGCTGCTGGGCTGATCGCGCTGAAGTGGGTGGGCGACCGGCCGGACCGCTACGAGCCGCGGGCGGTGAAGCGGCGGCCGAAGCCGTACGCTTGGCTTAAGGTCCAGAGGTGGGCGGCCCGGCGGCAGATCGCCCGCGGGCTCCGGACCTGCGAGAAGGCATATGAGCAGGGCCGAGCCGACAGCGGAGATACATCAAGCCGGGTGAAGGGGTTGCGTTATCCTGGCGCCATTCGGGCTTACCCATGTCGTCAGGATGGCGGCGGGTGGCCGGGGCATCCTGGTTGGCAGTGTGTCCATCGGGCCGATCCGGGCGGGATCGCGATCAACCCGGCATGGGGGGCGAGACCGGGGTCGGATCCGGGTTCGGGACCGGGGCGGGGCGCCAGGGCGGCGTCGGGATGGGGCCTGGCAGCGGCTTCTTCAGCAGGGCGCAGGCTAGCAGCCGCCAGCCGGCCGGCCGCCAGGGGATCAGCCGGACAGCCTCCAGGCCGTACTCGAGGGCCATCCGCCGGTCCCCCTGCATGAACCCCGACCAGCCGCACCAGGTATAGAAGCCCAGGAGCGAGTCCCGGTCGACCGGACGCCACGGCGCCCGCGGGACGAACCGGGGAGTCAGGCCTCGGCGGGCACAGGCGTCGTCGGAGGCGCGGCGGAAGTTCTGCAACTGGAGTCGCTGCCGGCGCTCGCTGACCGACTGCGCATGCAGCCGGTACTTCAGCAACGGCTCCTGGATGTTGCCCAGCCGGCCCCGATCGCCCAACTTCAGGAACAGGTCGATGTCCTGAGCCGTCGAGAAGCTCTCGCAGTAGCCGCCGACGGCCCGCACCACGTCTGCACGCATCATGACGCTGGGGTGGCACAGCGGGCAACTGCCGGAGAGGGCCTCGTCCTGCAGGGCCTCGTCGTCATCGGGGTCGACGTGGCCGAGCGAGATCGGCCGCCCCTTGGAGTCGATGAAGACGACCCAGCTGCCGACGCAGACGCACTCCGGGCGCGCCCGCATGTAGGCGACCTGCCGCTCCAGGCGGTCCGGCCGGGCGACGTCGTCGGAGTCCATGCGGGCCAGCAGCTCGCCCCGGGAGTGCGCCACCATCTCGTTGAGGGCGCCGACGATGCCCGTGTTCGGCCGGCTGATCACGCGGACGCGGCCGTCGGCGGCGGCGTAGCGATCCAGGATCGCCAGGGTGCCGTCGGTCGAACCGTCATCGAGGACGATCATCTCGAAGTCCTCGAACGTCTGCTCGAGGATGCTCTCGACGGCCTCGGCCAGGTACCGCTCGGCGTTGTAGGCCGGCATGACGACGGAGACAGCGGGCATGGTGTTCCTCGGGGGGGCTCCTGTTCACAACCTCGTCGTTACGACGCCTGCTCGATCACGGTCCGGGAGCGGCCCGGGGACGGTCGAGGCCCAGTGACTGCCTGACGATCAGCTTGAGCGCCCAGCGGCGGCGAGACCAGATGTCGTGCCTCCATCGGCCCGAGGGATCGCACGCGACGGCCTGGCGGAGGTGACGCAGCCCCGAGCGGTAATCGCCCCGCGTCAGGGCCCGGTCGGCCTCTCGAAGCATCACATGGCGGACCCAGTCCAGCTTCCCGAGGCCGATCGATGGATGGAGCTCGGTCGGCATGTAAGGCCTGACGATCGAGATGGCCCGGCGGATATCCGGCACCACGGCGCCAGCCTCCATCAGTGCGGCCGTCTCGCTCCCCTCGTGCTGGCGGTAGCAGGCGAGTGGGCTGGGCTCGTACCAGACCGGGTAGCGGGAGGCGATCCGGCACCACATCTCCCAGTCGAGATTGTACCGCAGGTCGCCCTGGAAACCGCCCAGCGCCTCGTACGTAGACCGCCGCACGACGATCGAGGGGCACTGGATCGGCTGGAACGAGCTCAGTCGCACCAGCAACGACTCCAGGACTCCGGCGGCGCGCCCCTCCAGGTGGGAGAGGGCGGTCCAGTGGCCGTCACGGTCGGCGAAGAACTGGCGGCAGAAGGCGGCGCCGACCCCGGGGGCCTCGGCCTCGGCCCGGCCGAGTTGCTCGTAGAAGCCGGGCAAGATCCAGTCGTCCTGGTGCAGGAGATGGACCCAGTGGCCCCGTGCCAGGCCGATGCAGCGGTTCCAGTTGCCGGCCAGGCCGAGGTTCTCGGCGGCGCGGTGGAACTCGACGCGAGCCGGCGCCAGCCGTCGCACGATCGCCTCGGCGCGGTCGACACCCGCCGACGCATCGTCGACCACGGCGATCTGCATGCGATGGGGCCCGGGATCCTGGTCGAGGACCGATCGCAGCGACTGCTCCAGGTAGTCGCCGGCGTTGTAGGCCGGCATCATCACCGACCAGAACGGGCGGTCGAGCCCCTCGGAGACCGGCTCGATCGGTGGCACGGCGGACGGGTCTCGGGCGGGGCTCATGTCGCTAACTCTTCGAGGTGGGTGCTGGTCGAGGCTGCCGGTCGTGCGCCGTGGTCAGGAGGTGGCCTTCCAGCCGGTCGATGACAGTGTCCAGGCTCCAAAACGTGGCGACGTGCCTCCGGGCGGCGAGGCCGACCTCTCGGGCCAGCCCCAGGTCTGCCGTGTGTCCGACGGATGGCCCGGCCGAGGGCCGCCGTGGGTCTGCAGGCCATCTCAGCGGCTCGGGACAACCCCTTGAGCGGCGCAGCGTCACCGGCCCGGACCGCCCTGCGGAGCCGTGCGGCTCCGGCTCGACGGCTCCGCCCCATCAGTTCGCGGATCCGAAAGACGCTGACCTGGACAGGCAAATGACATGCTCTCCTCGGTTCGCCGGAAGCGACGGATGATCTCGACGACCCGAGGGCCGACGTCGTCGAGGTTGTGCCGGGCGATGGCCTTGCGCCGACCGGCCTCGCCGAGTCGGGTGCGGAGGTCGCCGGAATCGAGCAAGTCGACGACGCGATCGGCCATCGCTCCGATGTCCAGATACGGAACGACGAACCCGCAGTCATCCTCCACGAACTCCGGGGCGCCGCCCGACCCGGCGAAGCAGAGGATCGGCTTTCCCAGAGAGGCGGATTCGAGGACTACCAGGGGATACGGATCTTCCCTGGAGGTTAGCACGAAGACGTCGAACAGGTCCATGTAATCGAGCGGATTCGGGCGGGAGCCGAGAAGGTGGAATCGGTCGCCGATCCCCGCTTGGGCCGCGTCGTGGCGGAGGCGGAACGCCTCCAAGCTGTCGGGCGAGGCGCCGAGCCACAGGAAGTGTATCGGGCGACTCGGATCGCGCCGATGAACCTCGCGGGCGACCAAGAGGAACAGTTCCGGGGCCTTCCTCCAGATGAGCGAACCGGTGGCCCCGACGAACTGGGCCGAGGTATCCAGGCCGATCTCGCGGCAGATTCGAGCCCGTCGCTCGCCGGGGCTGCCGGAGAGCTCGACCTGGGCCGGTATGAACTCATGGACCAAGCTGATGTCATCCGGGGCGATGCCGTGGTTGTCCCGGAGATTCGCCCTGACCGCCTCGGCCACGGCGATGTAATGATCGGCCCTGGCCTTCAGCCGGTCGAAGTCGGCGAGGCCGATATAATCCCGGATGCAGGCCTGCAGTTCGTGGACGTGGAGGATCACCGGGGCATCGAGCTCCCCGAGGACCGCGAGGGTCGCCCACGTCGCCGCCGTGTTGACATAGATCAGCTCGGGGTCGAACGAGCGGATCGCCTGCTGCAGGCGCCGGATCCGCCACGGTTCGGCGACCTTCCGACGGGCCCGACGCACGAGGCCCCGAAGCAGCGGCACCCGTTCGACCCACCGGTGCGGAGACCAGTGGCCCCGATCCAGGACCCATGTCGGTGCCAGTTCCCGATAGCCTCCCTCGATCGGGCCGCCCTTCCCGAGCAGGACGCGGAAGTGGACGTCGCCGCCTCCCCTGAGCCATCTCAAGAGGTGGAGCAGCAGGATCGGGGCCCCGGTGCGTGAGGCCTCGTGCCCGATGAAGAGGACCCTGATGCCGCCGCCCCCCCGCGTGCCCTCACGGCCGATCAGCGACATGCCGGATCGCGGCCGGGATGGAGCATCATCTCGGGGTCTCTGGATCGTTTCCCGATCATCTTCAAGAGGCATGACACCACCCGTCTCGCCTGGAACCTTATGCCGTACGTCAGACCGCCCTCGAGATTCGATGGCCATCGCCCCTGGGACCCACCCCAACACGGCCATGGAGACGCTCGATCCGTGGGCAATCTTTGCGCCCCCCGGCGCTGAGCGCGGTGATCCCCCGGGACAAGGCGGCCGCCGTCACTGCGTCGTATCGGCCCGGCGGGCCGCCCGATGGGCGGGGAACCTCGGCGCCCGGAGGCCGAGGCGGCGGGCGCGTTCACCTCCGGGAACGGAACCGGCTCGGCGCCGCGGTGCGGCACTCAGCGGATCCCCACCGATCGCATCGCTTTTTTTACAATTGAAATTGCTTTGTAATATTTGGATCCTCTTATTGCCTCGAGTTGGGAAGAGATGGAATGCATCTCGGCCTCCAACCCCGACAACCGTGCCTGCAGGTGTCTCGCGCGATGCTCCCATAGGTCCGAGGGGGTCTCCCCCAGGGGATGGGACGCCGCGTCGCGCCCATCGGGGATCCCCTCGGGTCGACGCTCTGCGTAGAGGTCCATGGCCCGGGAGAGCGAGTCGCGCAGCTCCGATTCGGCGAGGCCCCTCAGGTGGGGGTCCTCGGCGTGGACCAGGATGACGAGCAGGCATTCGATCAGCGAATAAATCTTCTTGAGTGGATCGGCGAGCAGGCTTGAGGTCGACGATGCCCCGTGGACCCGATACCGGGTCAGCGGGTCGGGGAGGAAGAGGAACGGGCCGCGGCCCGACAGGAGGGCCCACTGGGAGAAGTCCTCGAACTGGAAGAGTTGCCTCGTCGCCGCCGCGGTGGCGCGAAGCGCCGGGGCGTGGACCAGCGTGCTCGAGTTGCAGACGGGATTGCTCCGCAGGGCATGGGGACGATCGAGGAAGCGATACTCGGTCACCTCGCTTGAGAGCCCATTGACGAAGGCGACCACTTGCTTCGAGTAGGTCTCGAGCTGCGACGCGAGCTCCTGGTCTGTCGGGAGGTCGACGACGGTGCGGATCCCGGTGTGACACAGCACGCAGTCGGGGTGGGATTCCATCAAGGCGATCTGGCGCCCAAGCTTCGTCGGCTCGAACGCGTCATCGGCGTCGAGAAAGGCGACAAACTCTCCCGATGCCTCCGCGATCCCCAGCTTCCTGGACCGGCTGACACCGAGGTTGACGCCTCCAGGATGCCGGAGCAGCCGGATCCGTCCGTCATGTCGCGCATGGCGATCGACGACCTCGGCGGAGAGGTCGCTCGATCCGTCGTCGACCACGAGCAACTCGAAGGCCGAGAAGTCCTGCGCGAGCACGGACTCGATGCACGTCCCGATGTAACGCTGGGCGTTATACATCGGGACGACGACACTCACCTTGCAGGAATTCATCGGCAGCGATGTCCTATCCACCAACGATGGCCTCATGGCCCGGGGAATTGGGCGTCGAAAGACACCTTCGGGAAGACCTCGAGCTTGGTGGACCGCGAGGCATTGGAGACCTCGCCGCCGTGTCGCTCGAAGGCCTCCCTTGCGCAGGAGAACGCCTCCCGCTGCTTGTCGAGCCTGGGCATCGTCCAGGTCTCACCCGGCTTGCGATAGTCGCGGTGGAAGTGGTTGACCTCGCCCTCCGACTTGAGCACCTCGCCGTGGACGCTCATCTGGCCGGTGCCGGCGGGGACCGAGAAGTTGAAGTCCATGCCGATCAGGTAGACTTCCCGGATGCCCAGGTGGAAGGCGAGCTGGAGCTGGTAGTAGACCACCGAGAAGCCGCCGTAGACGCACTCGGCGCAGTCCTCGGAGAACCGCTGCTCGGGCGCGTTCCGCTCCCGGAGCCAGAGGATGTCATCGCGATCTGGGAAGACGCCCCGGACCGAGCTCCCGAAGATCTTGGTCAGGCGAAGGTCGTTGATCTCCTCGCGGTTATTCTGGGCGACGAGGATGTCGCTGACCGAGTAGTACGTCGGCCGCCACGAGGTCTCGGGGAAGGCCAGGAAGATCTTGTTCGAGGCGAAGGTGACCTCGCCAGCGAGGCGGTCGAGATCCTCGACCCGGAGGCTCGGCCCGTTGCCGAGGATGACGCCCCGGCGGCCCTGGTGGCGGTTCCGGAGCGCCATGAGCTTGCGGGTGTTGGCCCCCTCGGGCGAGGAGTAGGTCTTCAGCCACCGATAAGGACGCTTCAGGAGGCGGACGCCCGGGAGCTCGCGTAGCCGTCGACTCGAGGGACTGGTCAAGGTGTTCATGCAGCGTCGATCTCGGCTCGATTCGATTCGGTTCGGTTTCGAGGGATGGCCCGGCGGGGTGGTCACGCCCGATCAGGGGCCGGCGGAGGCCAGCCCCTGCAGCAGGTTCGCGATGGAGTTCCGGTTGACGTGGTCGTTGGCCGACTTGAGGTTGTTCGCGTTGTGGCTGCCAAGCACGACGTTCTCGAGCCGGGCGAGCGGGCTGTCGACCGGCAGTGGCTCGGTTTCGAAGACGTCCAGCGCCGCGCCGGCGAGCCGGCCGGCGAGTAGCGCCTCGACCAGGGCCGCCTCGTCGACGAGCGGGCCCCGGGCCACGTTGATCAGGTACGACGACGGCTTCATCCGCGCGAGCGTCGCCGCGTCGATCAGGTGATGGTTCTCGGGGGTCAGGTTGCAGGCCAGGCAGTGGGAATCGGCCTGCTCGACGACGCGGTCCAGGCCGGCGAACGTGACCCCGGCGGGCGCGAGGGGGGACAGGTCGGCGGCCTTCACGTCGGAGGCCAGGACGGTCATGTCGAAGGCCAGGGCCCGGCGGGCGATGGCCTGGCCGATGGAGCCGAAGCCGACCAGGCCCAGGGTCTTCCCGGCCAGCCCCTCGCCCTCCGGCTTGGGCCACTCGCCGCGCCGGATGGCCCGGTCGACCTGCCCGACGTGCCGGGAAAGCATGAGCATGTAGGCCAGGGCGACCTCGGCCACCGCGACCCCGAAGGCCCCCGGCGAGTTGAAGACCCGGATCCCCAGGCGTCGGGCCGCCTCCAGGTCGATCGAGTCGAGCCCGACGCCCCACTTGCTGATGACCCGGAGCCGGGGCTGCGACACCTCGAGCACGCGGGCCGTCAGCCGGTCGTCGCCGGCAATCATCCCATCGAACCCGCCCAGGATCGGCAGCAATTCCTCCTCGGTGAGGAACTGCCGGACCGGGTACATCTCCAGCTCGACCCCGGCCTCCTCCAGCTCCCCGGCGAACAGGTGGGCGTCGCGCTGCATGATCAGGTTCGTGACGAGGACGCGATGGCTCTTCGGGGGCGGGCCGGGATCACGCATGGGGGCGAGGTTCTCGATTGGTAACGACACGATTCACTGCGGCATGGGGATGGGACGAGACGTAGGGGGCCCCCCCGAGAGCCTGAAGGGAGGGCCGGGGGCTACCGGGCGGGATCGGAAGCGGGCCGGATAGAGCCGACCACGATCCCCCGGCGGGATGTGACCGTCATCGGACGCGGTAGCCCAGGACTTCGAGCTCGCCGGCGAGGCAGTCCACGAACGCCTGCCTGGCATCGGGATCGAGTTCGGAACGCCACCTCTCAACCGAATCGCTCGAACTTTGACTTGTCATGTGAATTTTCTTGATCTGATTGGACGAGCTGATTTCGGAGGGATCGAGCTCCACCCCCAGCCAGTCGCCGAGCCTCTGGGCCTCGGTCGCCGGGTCGGCCATCAGGTTCTCGTAGCGGATCACGTAATCGAACGGATTGGGGGGAGCGTTGAGGACCTCAATGATCGTTTGGAGTCGCTTCTTCCAGTCGGGAGACCGTCGGACGACATAGGCGGCGACCGATTCCCCCTCGACCGGCCCCATATCGTTCACCCCCCTCTTGCGATTGAAGGCGATCATGGAGACAACGACGTCCCGAGGGTCGCGAAGGGTGTGGAGCGCACGAGCCCCAAACAGCCGTCGGGCCGTCACGAACGCCGTGGGGCTCTCCAATTTCTCGGCGTAGTAAAGGACCGGGAGATCCGAATCGGTCAGCCTCCGCATGTTCTCGGTAACAAGCTGAGAGTATTCCTTCCACGAGGCCCGGAGGACTCGGGCCCAGAGCGGCTCAGAAGAGCCTTCCGTCCGCAGCAGTTGAGAGTCGGTGCCCGGGAAGGGGCGGATCCATTTGAGATTCAAATCACGGCCGATGATCGATGAGTTCCACGAATTCGTGGGATGCTGGACCCACTTCAGGGCCCGGGCCCAGTGGCACAGGTAGCCCAGGTGACGGGTCTCGAAGGGATATCGCCGCTCGAAGGCGATCTGGGGCGAGGTGCCGAGGAGCTGCATGACGACGGTCGAGCCGGTCCGGGCGGAAAGCCCGGGGATCAGGATAGGCTGCAGTGCCGGCGGCTCCGGAGCATGCATGGAACCGGGATCGGGCTCGGCGAACTCACCCTCGGCGATCTCGACATAGTGCTCCTCGGCGCCGACCGGCGCGGGGTGGCGGCGAAGGCCGAGCGCACGGAACGGCCACTTGAGTATCTTCGAATAGGTTCCCATCACTCTGGATTTCCTTGGGTGCCGCCCACAGTCTTATCCTCTCGGCGAGGTCCCGTCGCCTTCATGTGAGGCCCCCGGATCGGGCATCGGCCCCTTCGACGAGCGGCAGCAGGGCCTCGGCCAGCCTCAGGTCGTCCTCGGTCTTGATTACGTGGCCGGAGACGTGATCGACGGGATAATACCCCACCTTGCCGGCGTAGGTGGCGCAGCGGGCCGCGTCGACTGCAGCAAGGTACGTCGATCGTCGCCAGCCGGTGACGCTCCAGGTAATCCGCTGGATCGGCCGGAGGTCCTGCGAGTTGGTCTTCTCGTCGTAGGTGAAATTCACCGGGCGGCCGTCCAGGGCGCACTCGATCTGCTCGGGGATGTAGCTGAGTACCACGTCGTACTCGGAATCGACCATGTACCGCACGAAGGCGGCGACCTCGGCGGCCGTCAGCAGCGGCGCGATGCTGTGGACCTGGAACAGCTGGTCGCAGGGATGGGTCCGGAGGAACTCGTCGATGTACTGCTCGCTGGTCGCCGCGTGGGAGCCCAGGTCCTGAGGTCGGCGGTGGAAGGCGACCCCCTCGGACTCGGCGATCGGGCCGAAGTCGGGGTGCTCGGAGTTGACCCAGATCTCGTCGAAGACGCCGGCCTCCTTGCACTTGCGGATGGCCCGGGAGATCAGGGGCACCCCGGCCAGCTCGCGCAGGTTCTTCTGCTTGAGTCGCTGGCTGCCCATGCGGGCCGGGATCATGGCGATACGGGTCATGCGGATCTCCTGGGGCGACTCGACGGTGGGGCCGATCCAGGCCGGGGGCCCTCGCCCTCCGGACCGATCTCGATCGGGGGCCCGGCCTCGACGAGGGCGTCCCGGCCGTCGCTTCGAGCCGTCGGATCGCAGCCGATGGCCAGAGATAGTGTAGCGTCGCCGCCCCCGATTTGCACATACGGGATGGGCCGCTGCCTCGGTGGCAAGAGCGAGGGGGCGGGGGAGCGGGCCGGATCGGTTCAGGGGGCCAGGGGGCTGGAGGGTGTAGGGGAGACTCGTCGCCAGCAGGGGCGGGCAACATACCCCAGGGCGATCGCGGCGCCGAGGACGACGACCACCTGCTTGACCGGGAGCCTCGGCACGATCGGCCCGCTCGACAAGGAGACGAGGCCGCACGTGAGGCCCGCCAGGCCGAGGGCCGCAAGCGAAGCCCGGGAAGGCTGCCGGTCCCGGGCCAGGGCCGGCAGCACCTCGGACCAGGAGACGAAGGCGGCGTAGGCGATCACGTTGTCGGCGAAGGGGATGTTGAAGAGCAGCACGTTGCCCAGGTGGAAGGCCGCCGCCACCGCCAGGGCCAGGCGGAAGGCGGGCCTCCAGAGGAGGGCCGGCAGGAAGGCCAGCTCCAGCAGGACCGCCGCCCAGTCAGCCGACTCCCGGAGCCAGGCCCCGTCGACCCTCAGCGCCTCCTCTCCCAGCGGGCCGAGCTGCCCCTTCACATAGTACTGGGTCAGGAAGGAGAAGGTCGCATGCGAGGACGGGTCGAGCCAGCCGGTCGAGAGCTTCGCCCAGCCGGCGGTGGCCATCGCCACGCCGATGAGCATCGCCAGCAGGGCCAGGCACCAGGGGCGGGCCGGGTCGACCGGCGACGGCCGGGGGTCCAGCCTCCTGGCGTCGATCGACCACCAGTTCCCCCAGCCCGAGGCGGCCAGGGCCAGCGGGGTGACGCCGAGCAGGATGTCGTGGTCGATCTTCACCGAGGCGAAATTCCAGCAGCTCAGCGCGATGAAACAGAGGCCCGAGGCCGCCGAGGCGATCGGCGTCCGATAGCCGACGAGCAGGGCCACCAGGCTCGCCAGCATCAGGCCGTTAAGCCCGACGATGACCCAGGCCGGCGGCCAAGTCGACAGCAGGGCGATCGGCCCGGGGGGCGGTGAGTAGAACGCCTCCGGCGCCCGGGTCACCCACATGGCCCGGGGGAAGGCGACCAGCAGCATGTAGCCGGCATACAGCACCCGGACGAAGGCCAGGTCGGCCACGCGGGCCGGGTACTCGCCGAAGATCCATCGGTCGATCCGACTGCTCATCGGGCGTCTCCCGGCCGCAGGTCGAAGGCCCGGACCCCGCCCGGCTCGGAGTCCCGGCGGATCTCGCCGTCGACCAGGCGGATCGTCAACTCGCTGCGGCGGATCTCCACCCAATCGACGGCCCGGCGCGGCGCCAGCTCCTCGGCCCGGCCGGTAAGCCAGCGCCGCAACGACTCGAGATTCCCGGCCGTCCAGCGCCGGCGGATGCCGACCCGGAGCCCCGGCAGCAGCCGGTAGCGCAGCCCGCCGATCAGCTCGGACTCCGGCTGGGGCAGCGTCCGACCCTCGGGCAGCGGCGAGAAGAACGGCCCGGCGAACATCCCCGGCACCGGGGCGTGGATCGGCCGCATCAGCTCCTCGAACGGCACGGTCCGGACCACCTCGCCGTCGGCGATCAGGTCGACGTCGTAGGTCGACGACTTGACCCCGGCGTCGGTGTAACCCCCGGTCCCGTGGAAGCTCGGCATGAAGATGCCGGGGTAGGGCTCCTCCCCCAGCGCGAAGTAGACCGCCCCCTGGGCGATCAGGCCAAGGACGACGACGCCGAACAGGGCGCGGACCGCCCGACGCTCTCGGGGACCGACTTCCGGGTCGTTCATCGCCCGGCTCCTCGGCTCGGTTGCTCGGCTCGGGTCACTACAATCAGCAGGAACGTAGCACACGCCGGACGAGCCGGTCAACCGACCCGGGGAGCCGAGTACGCCAACGGATTCCGGCAATGGGGAGGGGATCTCTCGCAGAGTCGCGGAGTCGCAAAGAACTGAAGAGGAAGAGACGAGGGGGCGACCAGGAGATCATGGAGCAGGGCCGAGGTGGGGCGCAGGCCAGCCAATCGATCCGGCTCCACGCTTCTGCATTCTTCTCTGTGACTCTGCGGCTCTGCGTAAGGTCCCCCGTCCCGCCGCCGCGATTGGCGCCCCGGCCCGCGTGAATTATGGTAGAAACATCCGATGGGTCCCCGACGCCTCGAAGAGCCGGGCCGCCATCCCCAACCACCTCGAAGTGGAACGCCCGCCATGCTCGCTGCCACCCTCGGCGTCCGGGACTACCTCGACCGCGTCTGCGAGGAGATCCGGCGGATCGACGTCGCCCAGCTGGAGAACCTTGCCGCCCTGATCGAGGCCGCCTACCGCGACGGCCGTACCGTCTTCGTCATCGGCAACGGCGGCTCGGCGGCCAACGCCTCGCACCTCTGCGAGGATCTCAACAAGGGCATCCTGCGCGACTTCGAGTCGCAGCGTCGCCTGCGGGTGCTCAGCCTGACCGACAACACCGCCGGGATCATGGCATGGGCCAACGACGAGGGGTACGACCGCGTCTTCATCGAGCAGTTGAAGACCTACGGAGCGCCCGGCGACCTGCTGCTGGCGATCTCCGGCTCGGGCAACAGCCCCAACGTCCTGCGGGCGGTGGAGTGGGCCAACGACACCGGCATGACCACCCTGGGCATCACCGGCTACTCCGGCGGCACGCTGCGGCAGCTGGCCCAGCACAGCCTGCACTGCCCGTTGGACGACATGGGCACGGTCGAGTCGCTGCACATGGTCGCATTCCACTGGCTCATCGGCGATCTCTACCGCCGCATCTCCGGCCCCGTCGCCGAGGGACAGGGGGCCTGACCCCGAATCGCCCGGGGCGAGGATCGTCGGGAGGGCCGTCCCCGGCCTCGGCTCGAAGCGACCCGGCATGACCCGGCCTCCGCCCCCGGACGGATCGGGGCAAAGTTCGACGAGTACCGGGGACGTATCGCGTTCGACCGGGCAAGCCGCCCGGCTCGCCCGGCTCCGGATTGTCCCGAACGCCCGTCCGTGCCCCGCCCGGGGAGAGGCCGCTCAGGGGCGGCTCCCCCGAACCCTCCCTCCCCTCGCCAGTCGGGCCGGACCACTTCGGAGGTCCCGTCACCGGATCCGATCGGTCCCTCCAGGTGGCTCGGGCAGCTCTCCGAGGCGGGGCGTACCCCCCCCGACCGGCCCCCACCTCGCGATCCTCGACCGAGCCGCCCGCCGGGCGGCAGCCCACGGAGCAATCCTGGGGAGTCGCGGCCGATCCGACATTTTGTGACTAAAGGTCGCCGTTGCCACGATAGTAAGGTTAATCGGGAGCGACGAGGGGGCGAGCGTGGCCGGCAACGGAGCCGGATTGATCACGACGCCGCGAGGCAGGAGGCAGTGCTGCGCCGTTCTGCGCCAGCGGCCCGACCCGGTCTCCAAGCCGGCCCCAGGCCACCCGCCCGAACCGAGGATAATTGACCATGAGACAGCGACGCCCCGCCTACATCTTCCGGCCAATCCGGCCCGTAAACCGGTTCACTCGGGCCGACGCCCCCGACCGCCTGCTCTGGCTCGATGCGACGACCGGAGTCAAGGCCCGGGGCGCGGCCCAGTTCGCCCTGAGCAGCGGCCAGTTCCTCCAGATCCAGGCGCCCGACGCCGGGCTCCGGGTCGGTACCGGCGACTTCCTTTGCGCCTGCTGGGTCCGCCACGACTCGTTCGCCGGCGCAAATCCGCACTACTTCCGGAAGTACAGCGCGATCTCGTCCGCGAAGATCGATTACCACATCTTCTTCAACTCCTCGACGAATCGGTTCCGCTTCCGCCTGGACAACAACGCGGGAGGCTTCCAGGTCGTCGACGCGAACACCTTTGGCGCACCGTCGACCGGCGTCTGGTACTTCGTCGCGGCCTACTACGACAAGTCAGCAAATGCCGTGGGCATTTCGGTCAACGGCGCGACGCCCAACACCGCCACCTTCTCGGGTACGCCGCTGGACGACACGAATCGGTTCGTCGTCGGCGCGGCCTACAACGGGACGACCCACGACGGCTTCCACAACGGGGCGATCGACCAGCTTGTCGTCTGCAAGGGGACGGACCTGGACATCCCGGCCCTGATCGCCGACCTCTACAACGGCGGCTCCGGCCGGTCGGCGGTCGAGGCGCCCGCCTCCGCGACCGCCTTCTACGAACTGGACGAGCGGTCGGGCACGCGGTTCGACTCGATCGGCGGCAACCATCTGGCCGACACGACGACCGCCACCTCGGTCGACGGCATCATCGAGGGCCCGGCCGACGACCTCGACCCGGCCCGGGTCTGGGACAACCGCGTTGCCGTCGTCCGGTTCGAGGAGGCGTCGGCCGCGAGGCGTCCCACCTACACCTCGACCGGCTACCTCGACTTCGACGGCGTGGATGACCGTCTGGGCCACCCGGCCGTGATCGTCGGGAACCGCCAGGCGTTCACGCTCCTGGCCAGGATCCGGCTCGACACGCTGCCGACGACCCTCCCCGCGGTCGTCTACACCGAGTCCGACGGCACCGGTGGCGTGGCGAATCGGCTGGCCATCGCCCCTGGCGGCAACGTGGTCGCCTCGTATCGCCCGGTCGGCGGCACGCTCGCCTCGGCCTCGTCTGCCGGCTCGCTGGTCGCCGGGACCGACGCCGTGGTGGCGGTCCGCCGGGACGGGACGGCGCTGCAGGTCTTCATCAACGGGCAACCCTCCGGGCTTCCGGCGACGATTGGCGCAGGCACCGACCTGACCGGGGCGACGGCGAGGGTCGGCGGGCCGGTCGAGTCGGGCGGCTTCGCTCACCTCGACGGCCGGATTTACGACGTGTTCGCGGTCGGTCGGGCATTGTCCGACACCCAGATCGCCAGCCTGTCGTCGTAAACGCGGAGCAGCGAATGGCCCGGACCCCAGGGCGGCGGGCATCTTGTCCGCTTTGGTCGGACGGACGAAGGAACCGACATGGCCACTCACTCGGAATCGTTCGGATCGCTTGCCCGGGGGTCGGGTTCGTCACCGGCTCATCCCGAGCCCTGCCCGGCCGGACGATGCCAGGTGGATCTGAGGCCGGTCTTGAACCTTCGGACCAGGCCGCGCAAGGCGGGGCGAGCGGGCCTCGGCCTCCGGCGCCACGACCTGACCGCCGCCCTCGGGGCCGACCGCACCGCAGGGGGTCCCGGGAGGTCGACGACCTCTCGCACGATCGAGTCGATGCGGGAGGCGAGGGCTTCGAGGCGAGCGACGTGGGCGATCCGCTCTCGCAGAGCTTCACAACGCTGGGCGGGCCAGGCAAACGCTTCCGCCAGTGCTCCAGGCAGGGCGTCGTGGGCGCCCGGTGGCACATAGACCAGCGCGTCGCCGCTGACCTCCCGCAAAACCGGCAGATCGTAAGAGACGCAGGGCACCCCGCAATACTGGGCCTCGACCGGCGGATAGCCGAAGCCCTCGAAGTAGGACAGGAAGAGCATGGCCCTCGACTGCTTGATGCGCCGGAACTTCTCGGCGTCGTTCAGGCCCCAGGCCAGTTCGATACGAGCCCCGATGGCCTCTGCCCGGATTTTCAGGGGGCCCATGATTGCTTCATCGACATCACCCCGACCGACCACGAGCAGGAAGGTCATGCCCCGCATCTCCGGCCCCAGGGCATGGACAAGCTCGCCCGCCCCCTTGTGCGAGTCCCCGCGGACAAATCGCGTCAGGCAGATGACCTGATCTCGCTTCGGTATGTCCCCCACCGCGTCGGCCACGGTGGAGTTGATGGCCGGATAACAGTGCCGAAAGAGGGCGGTACGGGCCGCGTCGACGTAGTAGGCGCGAGCGAACTCGTTGCCGATGGCGGTTAAGGAGAGGATCAGGTCGGCCCAGCAACCGACCTCGACGGCCGGGTCCCATAACGCCGGGTCACGCGGCTCCGGGGAATGGGCGTTGAACCAGTTCGGCGACTCAAAATTCAGCAGGGCCACCCTCGAGGCATCTCGCCGCGCCAGCAGGAGGGCCCCGTGGCTTACGAGCCGGTCCCCATACAGATCCGGCACGACCACGACAAGGTCGAAGGGCCCGACGGGGGGGTTGCCGAAGTCGGGAGTCAGGGAGAGTCGAATCGAGCCGAGTCGGTGCTGGCCGGCGAAGTCGTCGGCAAAGGCCGGGCGTGCGTTGGTCCAGAAAGTGACCTCGTGACCGGCCGCCGCCAGGACCTCGCCCATGACCCACGCATGGTAGCGGCCCCCAGAGTAGCCTTCCTTCGGCAATCGCGTGCAGATCACGATGCGAAGGTCCCGGGTGATACGCTCCGGTGAGTTCATGTCTGATGGCCCGGGAGTGGCTCTATGGGCTCCGCCATCGATCCGCAGGAGGGGCCCGCGCTCATCGGCCGTCCCGCCGGGAGACCGCGACCATGGTGATCTGGAGGTTATCGATGATGTCCTCGATCATCGGGAAGAATCGGATCTCGAAGCGGTCGTCCTGGAGCAATTCGTCGACCAAGGGCTTCGCCCCGCGGCCCGCCTCGTTCGGGTAATAGTCGTCGAAGACGACGAGGCCGTCCGGGGCGAGCAGCTTCTCGGAATAGGTCCAGTCGTTGCGGATCGTCTCGAGGCTGTGGCCGCCGTCGATGTAGATGAAGTCGAACTCGGGGCCGTTGGCTTCCGCGAACTCGGGCAAGGTCCGTTCGGTAGGCCCGGCCATCAGTTCGACCGTCGGGCTGTCGCCATGCCGGGCCCCCAGCAGGCGGGGCTCAACCTCCTCGAGCCGGCTCATATTGCAAAAGCCCATCTTCTCCTGCTGGGCGATGTCCTCCGAGAGGTCATCGAAGAGGTCGAACCCGACGTAACGCTTGAGCTTGACCCCCTTCTTGAGGAACTGAACCGAGCGATCCCCCCGCCAGACGCCGATCTCAATCATCCGGCGCGGCGCCCGCTTCGAGAACAGTTCGATCAGGTGGGCGTACCGACTCATCGGAGGGGAGGCGGTCGGGGCGGGAGGCCTGGACTCACGTGAAGTCTTCCGGACCTCGTAGCCCATCCGGGCGAACATGGATCGTGCGAGTTTCTTCATGATTCGAGGGAGCTCGGTAGGAGAGGGAGGGGAGGCCGACCGGCCAATCAATGGAGCCGGGACTCAAGAACGTCTTCTGGCGATCGCAACGGATAGCCCAACGTCGTCATATAGGGGCTGTAGATTTCCCAGAAGCGTTCCTCGACTCTCGGGGAGAACCTCATGCGCCAGGATCCGCGCTGTCCGCGGTTCATTGTCCTAGTCCCCCCCCCCACAGGCTCGCTGCGACCTCCTCGACCTTGGGCTCCGTGGGCGTCCCCCCGACGAACTCCGAGATCCGCGCGACCTCTCGCACTTGGGTGTCGGCGTCACCCCCGCCGCTCGGGCCGATCAGGTCCTCGAACCGGACGATGAGGGTATCGGGGTCGTCCACCCAACCGGCCCCGTAATCCAGGTGATAGGAGAAGGGCCGGAGGAAGCGGTCCCTCCCTTCGATGACCGCGAGGAGGCGATCCTCGTCCGACTCGAGGGAGGACAGGTAGTAGTACCAGTCCGGGCTGTAATCGTGCGCGCGGAGGTTGACGAGGTGGTCCGTCATGCTGCAGATGTTGTCCCTGAGGTCGCGAATGATGAATAGATGGCGAAAATTATTTTGTTTGATATATTCTTGATTTAATTCATTGCATCTCAGGTGGCTGATGCAAAATTGGCCTGGGCCGACCAAGCCGAGGGCCTTCCGGGTCTCGCAGTGTATCCGGGCCGGATTTACGATCTGGTCGCCAAGGTTGGCCGACCGAATCGGCTCCCAGAGGTGCCAGTTTCCTTTCTTCTTAAAGTCGAGGTAGCTGTTGTCGAGTACGGCAATGCTTGTGTCTTCGAATCCTAATTCGGCGACGAGCTTCCCGAGCAGGTGGGTGCCCGATTTCGGCAGGCTGTCGACGATGATCCGGGGGCGCCCCGGCGGCGCCGGCACCGACTCGATCTCGGGATCCGGGGATGGAGCGAGACTATTGGTCCGCCGGGCTATTCTCATGAGTCGATTGAGCATCGGTCCGCAAACTCCGATGGTTTCACGTGCCGAGTTCGATGATCGCCGTCGAGACGAAGTTCGACTGGACATCCAGGACGCACGGTGCGATCGCGGAGAAGAGGAGGCGTTTCTTATCTTCGTGATAGACGCCGCAGTTCAGCACGTATCTCCCGCTGGTCAGCGGGATCGGCCCCAAATTGACGCTCATCCGGTGCGAACCGGCCTCGATGCGGTAGCTGTCGGCGCGGGCGTCGGATCGATACTGTGCCACGAAATTCTCGCGGCTGTCCCGCATAATCGAGCCGACGAGGCCGACCTCGATCGGTCGCCTGCTCGTGTAATCGATGAGGAGGCTGACGGGTTCCCCGGTCCGGATCACGTCTCGGGAGAGTGCGACTCGATCGACGGTGAGGTCCGGATCGAAGACGTGGATCGCCCGCTCAGACTGTACTTCCTGCGTATTGAGTTTCTCGTAACGCTCGACGCCCTCGACGACTTCGCCTAGGTAGGCGACCTTCCCGCGGTGCATCAGGACGACGCGGTCGCCGAGGCGCTGGATCGCGTTCATGTCGTGGCTGACGATGATGACCGCCGCCCGGCTCACCACCTCGCCGATCCGTTGGTAGCACTTCGTCCGGAACGACTGGTCCCCGACGGCCAGGACCTCGTCGATGAGGAGCACGTCCGGCTGCAGGGACGAGGCCACCGAGAAGCCCAGGCGGACCTTCATGCCCGAACTGTAGGTCTGCACGGGGGCGTCGATCGAGTCGCGGACCTCGGCGAATTCGACGATCTCGTCGAGCTTGGCGTCGATCTCCCGCTTCGAGAGCCCGAGGACCGAGCCGTTGATGTAGATGTTCTCGCGCCCGGTGAGGACCGGGTTGAATCCGGCCCCCAGGGCGATCAGGGCGCCGATCCGGCCCCGCATGGTGATCTGGCCGCTGTCGGGCCGGATCAGGCCGTTGAGCAGCCTGAGCAGCGAGGTCTTGCCCGCCCCGTTACGGCCGATGAGCCCGAGGCACTCCCCCCGGCGGACCTGGAACGACACATCCTTGACGGCCCAGAACTCGTCCCGGCGCAGCGTCTCGCGGTCGCGTCGCTGGCCGACCAGCTCGCCGGTGATGTCCTTCATCCCGTACCAGAGCGCACGCTTGAGGTCGCGGCAGAAGGCCTTCGAGACGTGCTCGACCTCGATCAGGGGGGATTCGGCGGTCGCCATCGGGGGTCCTCCGGGGGTCTGGGTCACGAGCCCATCCGCTCGATCAGGAAGGGCATCGATGCCCGCAGGACGAGGACCCCGACGAGCGTCAGGATCAGCCCGAGCGCCGAGTAGGCGAGGAAGCCGGCGAGGTACGGGGTCGGGCCGATCAGCAACCAGTCCCTGGCGGCGTTCAGCGTGGGTGCCATCGGGTTCGCCCAGAGGAGCAGCCGGGCCGTCCCGGACTGCGGCGGCTGGTAGAGCACCGGGGTCAGGTACATCAGGAACGGCGCGAAGGTCGTGATCGCCCGCTGCACATCCTGGTAGAGGAGGCCGACCGGGGCGAGGACCAGGCCCAGGCCCAGCCCCAGCGCGATGAGCATCGCCGTTCCCAGGAGGAACAGCGGGGCGGTCGGCGGGACGGGGACGCGCATGACCGCCATCACCACGACCAGGAGAATGACCTGCATCACGAAGTTGAAGAGGACCTGGGCCAGGCCCGCGATCAGCAGCGACTCCCTCGGGAAGTTCAGCTTGACCAGCATCTCTCGCCCCTGGTTGATCGACGAGATGGGGGCCTCCAGGGCCTTGATGAATGACTGCCAGAGGATCGTCCCGGTCAGGACGTAGACGACGTACGGGACCCCGGCCGGCGCCTCGAAGTTCACCACCCGGAAGGATTGCAGGACGACCCAGATCAGCGTCGTCATCAAGGGGGGGAGGACGGCCCAGACGTAGCCCAGGAACGTCTGCCGGTACTGGCCCTGGAGGTTGCGGAGGAACAGCCGCCAGCCCAGCTCCCGACCCTTCACGAAGTCATCGACCAGCTCCCGGATCATGTGGGCCGGGTGTCGGATCTTGGCCTGCGCGGTGTAGACGACGACCGGCAGGGGCGACTCCGGGGCGATCGGCCCGCCGGGATCGGTTCGGGTCGCCGGCTGCTCGCCGGCGAAGGTCGGTTGCTTCGCGAGGTGGTCGATCATGCAACTCGGGGGTGGTCGGGTCGGTCGCTCAGGGGGACAGCCGGGGAGAGGCAGGCCGGAGAGACGATGTGGAGCCCATCGGTGGGTGATCGGATCGGGGAGGGAGCACTGGATCGTAGGCTGTCAACAAGTTTACTGAGGCGAGGCGGTCCCCTCAAGGAGTGTGGTGAAGGTTCGTCATCCCCGACGGTTCGACCAAGACGGGCGCTCCGGCCGGGCGACGGGGTTGTGAAGGGCCCCCAGCACGGGATGGGTGATGACGACCTCGTCGCCGGGCGCCAGGGCGAAACCGTCGGGGACTGCGGCACCGCCGCCGGTCATCAGGACGACCCCGATCGGGAACTCGGCCGACTCGAACAGCCAGCCGGAAAGATCGTCGATCCGCCTCGCCAGCCGCCGGGGGTCGATCCGTTGCTCCAGGACGCATTCGCCACCGCGGACGACCCGGCAGGAGATCGGCATCGTCGGAGCCTCGGGGACGGCGTCGGCCAGCGCCCACCAAGGCCCCAGGGCGGCCGAGCCGTCGAAGACCTTCGCCTGGGGCTGGTAGAGCGGGTTGCGGCGCTCCAGGTCCAGTGCCGTCACGTCGTTGCCCAGGGAGAAGCCTATCACCGCCCCGGTCGGGCCGAGCAGGACGGCCAGCTCGGCCTCGGGGATCGTCTGGGACGACCCGGCCCGGCATCGGATCGGCGCCCCGGGGCCCGAGGCGGCCGGTGCGGCCCCCTTGTAGAAGAGCATCGGCCGGTCGGCCTCGAAGGAGGCGGCGTAGAGCGGCCGGTCGGCCTTCATCCGGGCCAGGGACTCGTCGTCGAGCCGGTAGGTGCAGCCGGCCCCCCAGCAGTCCTGCCGATCGACCGGGGCGAGCATGTGGGGCCGGTACGGGTCGGGGGAGGTTGCCAGCTCGCCGATCGGGATCGGCCCGGACGCCTCGGCGGCAGCCCGATCGACCTCGGCCCGGAGGGCGCCGGGAGCCTCGGCACCGGAGAGCAGGTCGGCCAGGGTCCGGCCCGGCAGGGGGCGGACCGCCTCCTCGTCAATCAGGACCGCGAGGGGGCCGACGCCGGGCAGGTGCAGCCGGCCGATGCCCCGGATCATCGCGGTCTCCCGTCGGCGTAGATGTCTTCGATCAGCTGCATCGCCCGCAATGCGTCGGACGAGTTGCCCGAGGTGATGGGCCAGCCGGCGCGGATCGCCTCGGCGAAATCGGCGACCTCCAGGGCCCAGGAGTCGTCCGTGTCGTAGATGATCGTCTCCTCCCGGGGGCGGCCGAAGGCCCGGGTCGTGTCCTCGAACTGCTTGCGGGCGTAGGTCAGCGTCTCGTCGCCGTAGCTCCGGGTGCTGGAGAGGATGCCCTGGAGCCTGACGAAGCCGTCCTCCATGCAGATTTCCATCGAGAAGAGGTGCTTCCAGTGGGTCGCCGAGGAGTGGACCATGGCCACCTGGCCGTCGCCGTTGCTCAGGATGGCGAAGGCGTTATCCTCGAAAGGGATCTTCCAGTAGGCCGTGTTGACCAGGCTCTTGACCTGGTCGAAGTCGCCGCAGAAGTAGCGGCAGAGGTCGATCATGTGGATCCCCTGGTCCAGCAGGATCCCGCCGCCGGCGATGTTGCGGTCGTTGCGCCACTCGTTCTCGAACTGGATGCTTCCGCATTTGCCGTAGACGCCCCGGACCCAGAGGACCCTCCCGTACCGGCCGCTGTCGACGATCTGCTTGGCCTCGATGATCGAGTAGTGATAGCGGTGGTTGAAGCCGAATTTCAGCTTCAGCTCCGGGTTAGCGCGCTCGGCCTCGATGATCCGCCGGACGTCCTCGACCGAACGGCCCGGCGGTTTCTCGCAGAAGGCGTGCTTGCCCCGGTTCAGGGCCTCGATGACGATCGCCGGCGCCGTGTCGTTGTAGGTGCAGATGAAGACCGCATCGAGGTCCCGGTCGATCAGCTCGCGGTAGTCGGTCGAGAAGGAGACGCCGGGCCAGGCCTCGGCCCGCTTCGCGTCGACATCGCAGAGGGCGGCCAGCTCCATGTCCGGGTGCCGCTTGACGCATTCGGCCCTGCGGGCGCCGACGCGCCCCATCCCGATGATCCCGACCCGGATCGGACCGGCGAGATGCCCCTGAGTGGCGGGCATCTCGGCCGTGGCCTGGTCGGGGGCGATCTGCGTCTCTTGGACCTGGAGGTTCATCGCGGTGCGATCCTGGGTCGAAGTCGGGGGCATCTCGGGTGCGAGTCGGTGGCCGGGCGATCCGGGCCCGAGCGATCGGCCGGCGGGGGGGCGGCGTGTCGCCGCCTGCGGCCAGGGGGGCCGGCGGGGGACCTATTCCGTGGGGAGCTTCCGGGCGATGACCCTCAGGTGGGAGCTGAGCCGTTGCTCCTGGATGAAGGCCTGGAAGCGCTCGAGGCAGGAGGAGTCGCGATGCGACAGGATGTATTCGAGGAACCGGGGCAGTTGCACCCCGCTGCGATCGTGGAGCCGGCGGACGATCTGGAGGTCGAGCTGCCCGGGCGTGCTGATCTCGACGGCCTCGAACCCGGTGCGGTCCAGGAGCGTCTGCATCCCCTCGACCGAGGGGAGGTTGATGTGCTCGGCCGGGAAGACATCGGCGTGCTCCCAGAGCACCTGGACGTCGAACCCGCTGCCGGCCCGGGCCGTGGCGACGAGGATGCCCCCCGGGGCCAGGACCCGTCGGGCCTCGGCCAGGAAGGCGGGGAGGTCGCGCTCGTGCTCCAGGATCTCGAAGGCCGAGACGAGCCGGGCCGAGTCGGGTCCCAGGTCCGACAGGCTGCCGAAGGTCTCCTGGTCGGTCCCACCGAAGGCTTCGAACGGGGGAAGCGGGGCGACGGCCGCTACTGGCGACACGCCCCGGCGCGCAAGCCGGTCGATCGCCACCGGCGACCTCGGGCCGACCTGGGCGACCCAGCCCTCGACGCGGGCCCGGCCGGCCTGGTCTTCCATCAGCTCGGCATGGCCCAGGGCGAGGTCGTTCAGCCGCCCCCGAATGCTCCCAAGGTACCCCGGGTCGGATCGGAACCGGGCCGCGGGAGACTCGTGCAGGTACCATCGCATCTGCCCGGCCGAGGGCCGGTGCAAGGCCCAGAGGGAGCGGCAGTCGCGGCACTCGGAGTAGTCGTACCCGTGCCGGGAGAACGCCCCGGCAAGCGCCGTCGAGCCGCAGGCCGGGCAGCGGGACAGCCGCTCCGACCCGGCCGGACTCGCTAGCATATCCCGCGCCGCAGCCACGCTCCGATCGACGAGGGTGTCGAACGCCCCGGGGGGCCTCGCCTCGGATTCCTGCAGCGATTCGTTGACGATGACGTGCTTCACGGCCCCTCCCCGTCGCCGGGGACCCTGGCCCCGGACTCACCAAGCATACCGAGAATCTGCTCGACCGTGACATCATCGCCGGCGAGGCTGCCAACGCGGGCCCCGGCCCACAGTGGGCTGTCCGGGGGGATCGGGAAGACCGGCTCGCCCCGCAGGCCCGAGTACCGTCGGCCCGACTCGGCCACGATCAGCGCCCCGGCGGCGTCGTCCCAGAGCTTGGCCTCGACGCTGGCCGCCAGGCGAAGCCGGCCGGCCGCCACATAGCAGAGGTGCAACGCCTGGCTGCCGAGGATGCGGATCTTCCCGAATCGTCGGATGACCTCGGCCAGCATCTCCCCCCTCGAGCATGCCAGGGCCCATTCGATGAAGCCGGTGCTCAGGCCGACCGGGAGCACGCAGGAACGATCGGCAGATGGTCCCATTAGGGAGCCATTTAGCGTCGCCCCGCCCCCCCGGACGGCCCTGAATTGCTCGTCATGGACCGGGTCGTAGACCCAGCCGATCACCGGAGAACCATGCCGGAACAGCGCCAGCGACACCGAGAAGCACGGGTGCCCCGCCGCGAAGTTGACGGTCCCGTCCAGCGGATCGATGATCCAGCAATACCCGGACTCGCCCTCGCCCCTCCTCAGCCCCCGCTCCTCTCCGATCATATCATGAGAGGGGAAGGACCGCGACAACCTCTCGGCGAACATCGATTCGACGGCATGGTCGGCCTCGGTGACGAGGTCGAACGGCCCCTTCGCGGAGGATAAGGATCGTCCCAGATGGCTCCTCAAGAGTTCCCCGGCATCCTTCATCACCGCATCGCCGAAATCCAGGAACGGAGTGGGGTCATCCTCCTCTGATCGATCCATTGTTGAACGAACTCTTTGATGGATGCTGGAGGGGAGCCAAGTGGGCGATCGACCTGACCGCGAAGGCATGATGACGTCACGCCGGTCGTCGGAAGCAGCGGCGGTCCGGCTGGAAATCGAGGTTATCCGGCGGCCAACCGCTGAACAAGGCCCAGACCCAACAGTGACATTGGTGGCGAATTCCATATTCCTTCCTGGCATGCAGTTGTGAGAGGATCCTGGTCAGACCGAGTCGAGCCCCGGCGACTCCTCCGGACCCCCTGGCCCACGAGCACCTCCCGTGTCACTCCAGCCCCGACCGGACCTCACGATCCCCGATGAGACGAGACCCGGCGTGTCGCCCACGCCTCCTTCCTCAAGGGCACGCCCTACCTCCGCATCGCCGATGAGCTCGGACCAATCTTCCGCGACGACCAGTTCGCCGCGCTCTCTTCCCTACTCGCGGCCGACCGCCTTGCCTGCCCGGCTCACCAAGATGCACTGAAAACATCGGCCCTCTGGCCTGGTGGCCCGCAGGGCTTCCCCCGTCCTTTACCCTCGTCCTTCTTCCGAAACATGTCGACCGCAAGCTGGGCGACCCTGATCACCCGAAGCCAATTGTTCCTCGAACTCGCCTGCCTCCTGCCAGTTACCATTGGGTCTCGGGCTCGACCAGCATGATTGTGCAAACTTGTTTCTGTAAAAACCCGGCCTGAAGGCGGACAGGTCAGCCCGGTCCCATCGTCAAGTATCTCCGTCCCGTCTCCCAATCCTCACTGATCTCCATCAACACGGCACTGACCAGCCGCAGGGCCGACCCCTCGTTCGGGAACAGCCCCGCCACCTGCGTCCGCCGGCTCACCTCCTCGTTCAGTCGCTCCGGCATGTTGCTCGTCCGCAATCGCCTGCGGTGGCCCGAGGGCAGCGTGAAGATGGTCAGCCCCTCCGGCACGTTCTGCTCCAGCCACTCGGCCAGCCTCGGGGCCACGGCCCGGTACTTCTTCACCGCCAGGTCAAGTTGCCGGTCGGCCTCGCTGCGATCCGGGGCGTCGAAGACCGCCCGCAGGCCGGCGGTGACCTCCGGCTGCATCGATGGCTTCGGCACGTAGGCCAGGGCGTTCTTCTGCAGGTGGAACTGGCACCGCTGCCACGGCACGCCGGTCAGCCGGGCGGCCAGGGCCTCCTTCAGCCCGGCGTGGGCGTCGCTGGTGACCATCTTGACCCCGTGCAGCCCACGGGCCTGCAGCGAGGCCAGGAACTCCCGCCAGTGGACCTCCGCCTCGGACATCGAGACGCTCACCCCCAGGATCGACCGCCGACCCTGCGGGTCGATGCCGATGGCCACGAGCACGGCACAGGAGACGATCGAGCCGCCGAGGCGGACCTTCTCATAGCGGGCATCGAGGATCAGGTACGGCGTCTCCCCCAGCGGGCGGGATCGCCACTTCTGCAACTCCTCGTCCAGGGCGGCGGCGGCCCGACTGACCTGGCCGCTGGTGACCTCCAGGCCGCAGAGCTTCTCGGTGATGGCGGCCACCTTGCGGGTCGAGACGCCCTGGACGTACATCTCGGCCACGGCCAGCTTCAAGGCCCGCTCGCTGCGGACGCCCTTCTCCAACGCCGAGGGGTAGAAGTCGATGCCTCGGGTCTGGGGCACCCGGACGGTGACCGGCCCCATCCGGGTGTGCAGCGTCTTGGGCTTGAAGCCATTGGCGTAGCCGTTGCGGTGCTCGGATCGCTGGTAGGGGGCGGCCCCGAGGGCGTGCGTCCGCTCCCGCTTCATGACCTCGTCGAGCAGGACGCCGATAGCCTGGGCCATGCCGTCGAAGCCGTGCTCGGCCAGCAGTTCCAGGATCTCGCCGAGGGCGGTAGGTTGATCGTGGTGGGTCATCGTCGGTGGTCTCCCTTGGTTCGGTTGGCACCTTCCAGGGGAACCGGCGGTGACCTGCCGCTTCAAGCCGAGTCCCCGCCGGGGCGGGCGGGGAATTTACAGAAACCAGGATGCACTATCACCAGCATGTCCGCTCAGGGGAATGTCTGAAGCGCGCTTCTGGGGTTGGACCAGTTAAGGGCCCCCCTAATGGTACTTCGACAGGATCTGCTTGTATATATGGACATGCCTTGCAAATGAAATTCTTGCGTGAATGTTAACAAGAATGATTGGGTGCATTCTGATTTGCCGTGGGCATGCTTCGCCTTCCCGGGCATGAGACAGACTCAGAGGGCTCGGTCAGCATAAGTGCTATGACTCCCAAAGTCGAGGCAGCTTGGATGTCCTCCCACGCACGGCCGTCTTTGAGCAGCGGCTCGTAGGGATCACCGGCAGTCCGTCGCGCACTTCCCGAAGCAGTCTGATATGAGATGGCGGTCCGCCGAAGCCGCACGCCACCGCCGCCAGGACTAGGTTCCGGTGCCGGCCCGAGCCGTAGACTTGGGGCCCACCCTGGTCTCGCCAAGGATCGGCCCGTGTTTCTTCAGTCCTGGATCGGCCCCCGCCGCGCAATCAGTAAACACTTTATTTAATTAAGCTCGACTGATGCAGATTACGGTGGGCCGCCTCGGCGGAAGCTTGGGGAGTCGCACACGCACCCCAGCCCACCGACCGAGGACGACCCCCGATGACTATACCCCCCGAGGCTCGTCCGCTGCTCGATGCGCTCGCCTGTGTCTTCACGCAACCAACGCCCCACCGCTTCGTCATCCTCTTCGGCTCGGCGATTCTCACCACCGGGCGGCGCACCGTCGCCGACATCCTCCGCCCCGCTGACCCGGGGGCATCCGACCACCTACCAGCTGGACCCTCCTCCGCCGAGTGGTCCGCCCTCCGGCTGGCCTGCCAGACGTGCCGCCTCGTCCTGGCCCCGGTGCCGGCCGATCAGGCCGTCATCCTGGTCGGCGATGACACCGCCGGTGGCCATCCCGGTCGTCGGGTCTACGGCGAGGCCCGCCAGCGGGATCCGGTCCCCTCCGGCCACGGCTACACCGCCTGGCGGTACGGCCACCCCCGGGTCGTCCTCGCCATGATCGTCCGCTTCCCGTGGGCGACCCGGCCCTGGGCCCTATCGGTGCTGGCGGACCCGGACCGTAGCGAGGAGGGCGACCGGGAGCGGTGTCGCCCCCACCGTACCCCGGCCCGAATCATGGCCACGCTGTCGCAAGTCATGCTCGGCGGGTCCCCCGACCGGGAGTCCGTCTTCGTGGGCGACTCGGGCTACGGCGCGCACGAGCTGGCCCGGTTCGCCCACCGCCTACGGGGCCACCTCTGCCTCGTCAGCGAGCCGCACCCCGAGGCCAACCTCTTCGACCCGCCCCCGCCGTACGGGGGGCAAGGGACGGCCCCCGGTCAAGGGACCTCGACGCCCCAAGCCCAGGCAGGCGGTCGAGGCCGCCACGCTTCAGGCCCTGACGGTGGCCTGGTACGGCGGAGGCGAGCGGCAGGCGGGGGTGGCCGCCGGCACGGGGCACTGGTACAAGGCCGGCGAGAAGCTGATACCCCTGACGTGGACCTCCGTGCGAGACGAGACCGGGACGCACCGGGACGAATACTTCTACAGCACCGACCCGACGATGACGGCGGCGGCGATGATCGCCGCCTACCACGGTCGCTGGGACCTGGAGACCACCTTCCAGGAGGCGCGTCGCTTGCTCGGACTGGAGAGCACCAAGGGCTGGTGTCGGCGGACGGTGCCCGAGCCGCCCCGCGCTTGCCGGGGCTGTACACGGTCGTCGCCCTGCTGTACCAGTGCCCGCCCGAGGCAGAGCGATCGGGTCGCGTCGAGTGTCCGGGCAAGGCGGGCATGACGTCCTCGGACGCCTTGACCTCGGTGCGTCGCCGGCTGGGGCGGGAGTGGGTTTCCCCACGGGCGGGCGGCTGCACGGCCCTCGATCAACTCCCCGAGGCGCCGCACAAGGCCCTCTTCTACGCCCTGGCTCCGGCAGCGTAGCCCACGGCATTCCGCATCAGTCGAGCTAACAGACTGTTGGGAAAGCTATCGACGCGGAGGTTTTCTCGCGAGACGGCGGGCCATCAGATGGATCATCGCCAGCTTGACGAACGCCTCGCTCCTGGAGCAGGTCTCCTCGTAGTCCTTCGAGAGCCGACGCCATCGGCCCAGCCAGGCGAAGGTCCGCTCGACCCGCCAGCGGAACGGCAGCACCTCGAAACGCTCGGCGCCGGGCCGCTTGGCCACCACCTTCAGGCGCAGCTTGTTCCGGGGGCGAAGCGACGCGACCCACTCGGCGATCCCGCCGTTGTAGATCGCGTCGGCGACGATCAGCTGCAGGCGGCCGAAGCGATGCCGAAGCGGCTCCAGCAGCAGCCGGGCCCCGTCGCGGTCCTGCACGTCGGCCGGGTGGACGACCACGGCCAGGATCAGGCCGAGCGTGTCCACCAGGATATGCCGCTTGCGGCCGTGGACCTGCTCGCCCGCGTCGTAGCCGCGGGGCCCCCCTTTTCCGTCGTCTTGACCGACTGGGAGTCGATGATCGCCGCCGAGGGCTGCCGTTGCCGGCCCGCGGCCCGCCGCGCGTCGCCGCGGAGCAGGTCCATGAGGCAATCGAAGGTGCCGTCCCGCTTCCAGATGCGGAAGTACCAATACACGGTGGCCCAGGGGGGCAGGTCGTGGGGCATGGCCCGCCACTGGCAGCCGGTGCGGGCGACGTACAGCAGGCCGTTGACGATCTCGCGCCGCTCGTGCTTGGCGGGGCGGCCGCCAGGCTTGGGGGCCGGGATGACGCGCTCGACCTGGGCCCACTCGGCGTGGCTCAGGTCACTCGGGTAGGCGGCTCGTGTGTCCATGCCGGAAGGCTAGGTCACGCTTTCCCAACACGCTGTAATACTACTCCGTTAGCCACTACGAACCAGCCCCGGGGTCTTGTTCGTACCAGGTGGTATGAGCAAGACCTACACCCCCGAACTCGACCCCGAGGCCCTCTCACGCCTCGACGCCTACGCCGCCCGCTTCCGCGACGCCTTCGCCCTCGATCGGCCCGCCCGCTGGTGCCCGGTCTATCTCCGCGGCCTGATCACCGACGGCGAGCGCAAGAGCATCGAGCCGCTCTCCCGACGCGTCCCCCTGCCGCCCGAGCTGGCCGTCAAGGACCCCGAGCAGGCGCTGCAGCAGTTCGTCAGCCAGAGCCCCTGGGACGAGCAGGCGGCCTGGAAGCGCTACAGGGCCGTCATGGCCGAGTGCTTCGCCGACCCGGCCGGCATCTTCGTCATCGACGACACGACCTTCCCCAAGCAGGGCAAGCACTCCGTCGGGGTGCAGCGTCAGCACTGCGGCGCGCTGGGCAAGAAGGCCAACTGCCAGTGCGCCGTCTCGGTGCACTACGTCAGCCCGAAGGGGCACTGCCCGCTCGACCTGCGGCTGTACCTGCCGGAGAGCTGGCTGGGGGACGAGGCGCGCCTCGACCGGGCGGGCGTGCCCGAGCCGGAGCGGCGGATGCTGACCAAGGGGCAGATCGCCTTGGAGCTGCTGGACCGGGTCCGTGGCGAGGGGCTGCCGGGGCAGCTGGTGCTGGCCGACGCCGGCTACGGCGTCTCCGGGCCGTCCCGCGCCGGCCTGGCCGAGCGTGGCCTGCACTATATCGTCGGCGTCACCGACGAGTTGGTGGTCTTCACCGAGGAGCCCCGGTGGATCGAGCCGACGGCCGCGACGGGCGGCCGCCCGCAGAAGCGGCCCCGCCTGGCCGAGGGATCCCCCCGGCCGGTCAGCCTGAGGGAGCTGGCCTCGCGGACGCCGCGGCGGAAGGTCACCTGGCGCGAAGGGACGAAGGGCCCGATGTCGGGCCGCTTCGCCTGGCTGCGGGTCTGGCCGGGGCACGGCTGGGCCACCGGCGACTGTGCCGGCGAGGAGCCGCTCTGGCTGCTGATCGAGGAGCAGGCCGACGGCAAGCTCAAGTACGCCTTCAGCGACCTGCCGGCGGGCACCAGCCGCCTGCGGGCAGTGCGGCTGTGGCGGAGCCGCTGGCCGGTGGAGCAGGGCTACCAGCAGATGAAGGAGGAACTCGGGCTGGACCACTTCGAGGGCCGCTCCTGGCGCGGGTTCCACCACCACGCCTGCCTGGTGATGCTGGCCTACGGCTTCCTGGCACTCGAGCAGCGGCGAGCCCGCCGGGGTCGACCCCGGCCGGGCAAAAGGGGGGGCGCCGAGGTCCGGTGATCACGCTGCCGTCGATCCGCCGGGCCCTGCAACGCCTGCTGGCCCCGATCTGCCGGCACGACTGCCCCTACTGCCGGGGACTCGTCGACCCACCTCCCGAGCAACTAACGGAGTAGTAGTAAGAGAGACCGTTAATCCGAGGCGCGAACGCGAGTCGCGGTCGGCCCTCCACAGCGAGAGCTGATCGGTCAGGACGAACTCGGCCTACCCCACAGGCTGCACCAATCCCGCCGGCAACACGTCGCCAACTGCCCGTTCCTTCCGGCGCGTGGGGGAGATCAGAGGGGGTACCGGCCAGATATGGACCGGCGGCACCTTCGACATGCCCGCGAGGGGACCCGATCCGGCCCCCGGCCCGAGCGATTCCTCGACCTCCGAAGCCCTTCGGACATCCCGTGTCCGAACCGTCCCGAGGGCGGCCCTCGGCTGTCGGTCACGGCCGCGGGACGGGCCGCGGCGCATACGCCTTCCCATACGCCTACCGATCCGCCGACATGCGACCGGATGCGACGGGATGCGACAAGCGAGGGGTGATCCGGGCCGGTCCCGGCGGCCGGACCGGAAACGCCGAGAGCCGCGTCCCGGACGCGGCTCTCGGCATAAGGATCGCCGTCTCAACGGCTTGCTAGCGGAGGAGGTGGGATTCGAACCCACGGTACCGGTTGCCCGGTACACCGGTTTTCGAGACCGGCCCACGACGACCACCAGACACCGCGAATCACGGCATTTTCTACATCCCGTCCGCTCACTGGGGGGCGTGCATACGCCTTCCCATACGCCTATTCTGCAGCCGACGCAGACCAGCCCGTCATTCAGTTTGGGCGACCTTCCTCGCGTCGACTCCAGCCTTCGTGGATGCTCCATAGTTGAGGTGCCCCCTCCACCCCCTACCCGGGGTGAGACGGCGGCCCGAACGGGACCCCCTCGCAGCTAACCGTCGGGCCGAAGCCGCCCCGGAACGCCTGTCGCCCGTGCATCTCCTCGGTGAGGTCGGGGGGGCTGACGAATGGTAAGCGTCTCGACCTTCTCGTCGCGACGCGAAGTCCGAAGGAAGGCGGGGCGATCGACAGCCCACCGAAGGTCCAGGCCGCCAGACCCGCGTGTCCTCGCCATCCAGCCTGCGCCAGATCCTCGAGCAGCGGGTTGACAGGGACTCGATCGCCTCGTCACCGAGGGACCCGCCGGGCTCCGTTCCCCAGGGCCGCCGACCCCGCCGGACGTCGATCGAGGCGCCACGACCACTGCCGTCAGCCCCGGCCGACGAACGGCATCCCGGTGGCCATCACGGTCAGGAACAGGACGTTGGCGTCCAGGGGCAATCCGGACATGTACACGACCGCCCGCGCGACGTGCCCCGTGTCGATCGTCGGCTCGACGGCCACCGAACCGTCCGCCTGCCGGACTCCTTCCTTCATCCGGGCCGTCATCTCGGTGTCCGCATTGCCGACGTCGATCTGGCCGCAGGCGATATCGTACCTCCGCCCGTCGAGGGCGGTCGAGCGGGTCAGCCCCGTGATCGCGTGCTTGGCCGACGTGTAGGGCGCCGAGTCCGGGCGCGGCACCCTGGCCGAGACGGACCCGTTGTTGATGATGCGGCCGCCCCGCGGCGACTGGCCCTTCATCAGGCGGAACGCCTCCCGGATGCAGAGGAACGCGCCGGTCAGGTTGACGTCGATGACCCGCCGCCACTGCTCGATTGTCAGGTCCTCGAGCGGGACCGCCGGGGCGCCGGTCCCGGCGTTGTTGAACAGTACGTCGATCCGGCCGAAGGCCCTGGTCGTCGCCTCGAAGAGCTCCCGGACGGATTCGGGGTCGGTCACGTCGGTCGGGACGACGAGGGTGCGTGGGCCGGACGGCCCCGCCTGGGCGGCGGTCTCCTCGAGGGCCTCGGGGCGGCGTCCGGCGAGCACGACCGAGTAGCCCTCGTGCAGCAGGGCGAGGGCCGTCGCCCGACCGATCCCCGAGCCGGCCCCCGTGACGATCACCGACTTGCCGGTTGGCTTCATCGCACCGACTCCTTCGAACAGGGATTCTCGAAGCTGCGCCCGGTGGAGTATCGGCCGGTCGATCGAGCCGCTCCGGCGACCACCCCAACACGACGTTCGGCCTGGCATCCGCCCACGATTATGCCCGGGTTGTCGGCGACGAGCCCATGGCGGCCCTGGTCGCGGAGCGGACGCGGGCCTCATTCGGCGCCGACGCCCCGGCTGGCTGGGAGCCCAGCAGCGGGGCCGACTTCTTCTCGCCGGTCCTCATGGAGGCCGACCTGATGCGGCGGGTCCTGCCGCCCGAGGAATTCTGGGCCTGGTTCGATCGACTCCTACCGGGTGCGGCCGCGGGCCGTCCGGCGTCGCTGTTCGCGCCGGCCGAGGTGACGGACCGGACGGACCCACAGCTGGTCCACCCGGACGGCCTGAACCTGAGCCGGGCCTGGTGCATGCGGAGCATCGCGGCGGACCTGCCGGACGGCGACCCGGCCCGCGAGGGGCTGGCCGCGTCGGCGGCCCTCCACGCCGAAGCGGCCCTGGGGCACGTGGTCGGCGGCGACTACGCCGGCGAGCACTGGCTGGCCTCGTTCACCGTCTACCTGTTGACGACGCCGGGGCTGGATTGACCGGGGCCTGGCGGTCCGGCGTCGTCGTCCGGGCGGGGAGTCGCCCCACCTCGGGCCATCGAGCGGGTATCATCGAGGTGCCCACGGGCATCGTCCTCCGCCGAAGGGACCGACCATGAATAGCTCCCGGGCCATCGCAGCGGCCGTCTCCCTCCTCCTCCACGTGCCGATCGCCCTCGGCCAGCAGCGGCCCGAGGGGCAGATCCCCGCGCCGCCGATCCTCGACGAGATCAAGGCCCACAACTCCGGCACGGCCGTGTGGTGGACCGGGCACAACGGCTGGCTCATCAAGGCCGGCGACACCCTGATCGGCACCGACCTGGCCACCGAGGACCCGGGCCGGCTCCACCGCTCCCCCATCACGGCGGCGGAGCTGGCCCCGCTGCTCGACATCGCCTTCGTCACTCACGGGCACGGCGACCATTTCAATCGGGAGACCTGCCGCATCCTCGCCGAGCGGGGCGATTGCGCCTTCGTCATGCCGGCCAACTGCGTTGCGGAGGCCCGACGCATCGGCATCCCGGAGGCCCGGATCGAGGTCGCCCGGCCGCGCGAGCCGTTCGAGCTGCAGGGCCTGCGAGTCACGCCGCTGCGCGCCATCCACGGCAACGGCCGGTTCGCCGTCTACCACGAGGCGAACCTGGAGGACTGCGGCTACCTGATCGAGCTCGGGGGCGTGACGGTCCTCCAGCCGGGCGACTCGGTGCTGCTGGAGGACCACCTGTTCCTGGATCACGTCGACGTGCTGCTCTTCTCTCCGACCGAACACAACATGCACGTCGACCCGTCGGTGATCCTGATAAACGAGCTGGAGCCCGATTACATCCTGCCGCAGCACCGCGACACCTATCGCGTGACGCCCGAGAACCGATTCTGGACCGTCGGCTACCCGCATGAGGTGCGCCTGCGGTTGTCGGGGCCGCTGCAGGAGCGGTACCACATCCTCGAGCAGGGCGAGAAGCTGGTGATCGAGGTGGGTGCGCGGGCCGCCCCTCCGGGATCCACGACGACGGAGACGGTCCCGGCCGACCGATCAAGGCCGCAACCGGCTGAGGTCCCGTGAGAGGCTGCGGGGCGCGGATCGGGGCGTCGCCCCCCCGGGATCGGAGTCCCGGCGGGCCGCGGTTGCCGAGGTCGGGGGCATGTTGACGCCTGGACTTGGGATCGGCGACGGATTGCCGGGCCGACGGCAGCGGGTCGGCGGATCGGGGCCCTTGTGGCGTTTCCGGCACCGAGCGGGGAGCCGCGCCGGGGGAAGGGGCCGTTCCTCCGCCCTCATCTTGCAGGATTGACTGCGGCTTCGGCGAGGAGGCGCGGCCATCAGGTCGCTTCCTCGAACGGTCATGGCCGACCACCGGTCATGTCGTGACGTCCCTCTCGAGCGTCGCCCCCGGCGACGACTGATGTCGTCCCCCGTCCTCAGCCGTCCCTGTCGGGGCCGGGACCCTGGGGACCGACTCGGCGTGCCTCGGTTATGCTCGGAAGTTCACCACGAGCCTACCGTCCCTCCGGGGCCATGAATGCGCCGACGCCGTGGCCGCCGAACCGGGCACAGGCCTGGTTGGACTTCTTGAAATGGCCTGTCCCCGGGTTGACGAGCCGGGGCGGGCGGCGGACGAGCCACGGACTCCGGACTCGGCTCGATCGCGGGGCCTTGTGATCCGGTCCACCATCGGCATGAAATATGAGCTCGGGCTCACGGGATCCTGGTGACCAACGCCACCCAGTGGCCCTCCCCGGGCGCCTCGAGATCCAGGCGTCGGGTGCCGTCCGCCGGGCCGGCATCGCGCCAATCGCCGGCCTCGACGTCGAGCCACCGCACGCGGAACCGCCCGGCGGCCTCGCCCAGGTCCAGACCGACGCGGCCGCCGTCGGGGAAGTAGACGACGTATTGCTCACCCGGCTCGCAGGTCAGATATGCATCGTCCGGCACGCGATCGGAGAGTCGCCGGCCGGTCTCGTCCGGCTCGTAGCGGGTCAGGTCGCACTCGGCCTCCAGCATGCGGAAGGCGGCGAGGTGCCGCTTCGCCGTCGCGTCCAGGCCGATCCTCGAGTCCGGCCGGTGGAACCGGGCCGACGCCGCACCGCCGATCAGGCATCGCCAGAACCGCTCGACCCCGTCCCGCGTCGTGCCGTAGCGGCCGGCGTCCGCGCCGTAGATCTTCACGTGGTTGATCGGCCGGGGGGGCTCGGCGACCCGGTCGCGGACCCACATCAGGTTGTCCTAGTGGTCGTCCGCTATTGAGTTGCCGGGTATAGTCGGTGCAGTTTGATCCGGGCATCCGCCGTGGTGAACTGCCACCGAATGCCCACCATCCGCTCGTTGCGGTCCTCCTCCCACGCCGCGACCTCCCGCTTCAGTTCCTCGCTCGACCCGATCCGCCGGTCCAGGCACTGCCTCGCCAGCACCGACAGCTCGATCTCCGCCATGTTCAGCCAACTCCCGTGCTTCGGCGTGTGGTGGATCTCCAACTTCCCGGCGATCCGACGGGCCCGCTCCGGCGGGAACGCCTCGTACAGCGAGGCGATCTTGTGCGTGTTCAGGTTGTCCATCACCAGCACGACCTTCTCCGCCTCCTCGTGCACCTCCTCCACCAGCCAACGCACCACCTCGGCGAAGTCCAACGCCGTCCGACGCTCGGTGACGTGGACCGCACGCCACCCCAGCAGCGGCATCGTCACCATGAACAGGTTGGCCGTCCCGTTGCGGACGTATTCGTGATCGAACCGCTCGAGCCGCCCTGGCGCTGCCGGGATCGGCACGACCGTCTCGCCGATCAGTTGCTTGCTCGCCTCGTCGAGGCAGACCAGCGGTCGCGTCTCGTCGTAGGGCCGGTGGTAGACCTCCAGCACGTCCTCCATCGCCGCCACGAACTCGGCGTTCGCCTCCGGCGGGATGCACCACTGCTGCTTCAGATGCGGCCTCAGTTCGCTTTTTTCAAAGAGCGGCGCACCGTCTCGTCGGAGATCGAGGGGACGATCTCCAACTCGACGAGCTTGTCGGCCAGCAATCGCATCGTCCAGGCCTTGCGGCCGTCGGGGGGCTCCGAGCAGGCCAGGGCGATCAACTTCGCCTCGGCCCGGCCGTCGAGGGCCCGCTGGCGGCTGGGACGGGCCTGCGTCTTGCGGACCAGGGCGGCCTCCAGGCCCTGCTCGACGAACCGCTGGCGGACCCGCTCGATGGTGGCGACAGAGACCTCGACGGCCTCGGCGATGCGGTCGTCGGGCCAGGCGGGCCCGCCCTCGGCGGCATCAGCCTTGAGGAGGATGCGGGCATGGGCCAGTTTCAGAGCGGAGGCCTTGCCGGCGGAGATGAGATCGAGGAGGGCCTGGCGTTCGTCGGCGGTGAGCGTCACGATGTACTTCTTCATGTCGATGCTCCTGAAGCGGTTAGGGCTCCAGGAGAACCGATTGCAGCCCATCCCTCAAGTCGTCAGTGGCCGACCACTAGTGCTCCTGGCCAGAGTCGTGGTTGTTCTGGGAGACGTCGACGAAGTCGTACCGCCCCGGGTGGTCGAACGTCCGGGAGTGCCGTCCGCCCTTCACGTCGTGGTCGTCCCACATCTCGGTGATGAAGACCTCGACGCCCGCCTCCTCGGCACGCCTGCGGATGTGCTCGGCCCAGTAGGTCGACCACGCCTCGGCGCCGCTGGTCTCGTTGTCGATGCAGTAGAGGACGTTGGGGCGCTTCAGGGAGTAGGCCAGTAGCGGGGGTCCTCGGGCCAGAGCCGGATGCGTCCTGGTTCCCGATCATCGGCCACGGCATGAGGGGCGACGGCGAGCACGAATGCCAGGGGGCCGAACCACCGTGTCATCTCGATTCCTCCGGGTATTGCGTCGGCCTCGATGTCGAGTCGGATCCCGCCGGGATGGCCTCGTCCCGCGTGCGATCCCCTCTTCGGCGGGGGACGTCACCGGTGCTCAGTCGTGTCCCGGGTCGTCCCGCAACGTCTCGAGGTATTCTCGGCCCTGTCGTGCGGCATCCAGGGGGTCGGTGGCGCATTCGTTGAGCTCGACGACCCAGTCGACCGGATGCGCGAGGGCCCGGACGATGCGCGGGATGTCGAGCGTGCCCCGCCCAGGTGCCGTCATCGGCTCGCCGTGGACGGCCGGGCCGTCCTTTGGATCGAGCCGACCCGCGGCATCAATCCCCGGAACGCCTCCGCCGGGTCGACGCCGGCCGTCTGCGCCCAGTAGACGTCCAGCTTCAGGAGATGTCGGGGTGCAACAGCCCGTGGAGCAGCCGGGCCGGGAGCTCGCCCTCGACCGGCTCGAATTCCCACCAGTGGTTGTGGAGGCCGAAGCGGAGCCCGTGATCCCGGGCGATCACCCCGGCTTGGTTGCAGGCCGAGGCCAGGGCATGCACCCCGGCGAGGGAATCGAACCGCGGGTCGCGCGGCCAGCCGTGCCAGACGACCTTCGGGCATCGGAACGCGCGTGCGTCCCGCGTCAGCCGGTCGATGTTCGTGGGGATGGGCAGGTCGCCGTGGATCGAGACCACGGCCAGTTCGTAACGCGAGAGGCATTCGGCGAGGCGTCCCGGCGTCAGGCCCGGCGGCGGCGGGGCGACCTCGACGGCCCGGAAGCCGGCCGCCTTCACCCGGCGCAACGCCTCGTCCGCATCCGAGGCCATCGCGTCCCGGATCGTCCAGAGCTGCAGCGCGATGGCATGGTCGTGTTCCACGGCCGATCGATGGTCCGTCGATTGTCCTTCGGGGGCCGGCCCCGGTGCCGAGTCGGGTCGACGGCGTCGAGGGTAGCGACGGACGGCATCGACGACAACGGCCCGCCGAGTCACGCGCACTGCGACGGGGCAAGCCATCGGAGCGAGCGAGGGACGCCCTCGGGATCGGATCCGGAGCCCGACGCTGGGATCCTCGCCATCCGACGGCCCGCCGGGATCGGTCGATCGCCCCGGGGCATCACCGGTAATCGGCACCGGTGAGGCTTCGGAGGACCGATGCCTGCCAGTCGCGCAGCTGCTGCCCCAGCTCCTCGGCGATCTCCGGCTCCTCGTCGATGAGGTTGTGCTCCTCCGCCGGGTCGTCGCGCAGGTCGAACAACTCCCGGGCCGGCTCGACCCCGCGCCGCTCATGGACGACGAGCTTGTAGTGGTTGTCCAGGAAGGCCCGGGGCCCGTCGAAGTCCTGCTCCGTGACCTCGTCGATGCGGACGTTCCGGAAGTCGCGGGTGATCAGGCCCCCCATCCGCTTCACCAGCGGCGTCGTCCCCTCCTGGAGCCCCGGGTCGATATAGGGCTCGGCCCGGCGATCGGGGGGCGGGCTTACCTGGAACTCCCAGAAGCCGATGGGGCGGGGCCGCGTGGCCACCTCGCCGTCGATGAGGGGCCGGAGGCTGACGCCGTCGATCGGCCGGTCGGGGTGGGTAAGGCCGAGCAGGTCGCAGAGGGTGGGCAGCAGGTCGCTTGTGACCGCGTTCACGTCGCTGGCCCGCGGCTCGGTAATGCGCTCCGGCCATTCGAGGATCGAGGGGACGCGGAGGCCCCCCTCGTACATCTGGCCCTTGTGGCCGCGCAGCGGCGACGTGACGGCACCGTCGGCCGGCGAGCCGTTGTCGCTGACGTACCACAGCAGCGTGTCCCCGCGCAGGCCCTCCTCGTCGAGCCATAGCCGCAATTGCCCGATCGCCCGGTCCATCGCGGTGATCTCGGCGTACCGCTCCCGGAGCACCTCGTCGAGCGGCCTCGTGGTGGGATCCCCCGTCTCATTCGAGGTCAACCGGAACGACCGTTCGCCGTAGGCTTCGGGCAGGTCGTCGTACAGGGCGAGGTCCCGCTCCAGGCCGCTGTAGGGCTCGTGCGGCGAGCCGAAGCAGCCCATCGCAAAGAACGGCTTGTCGCGTCGCCTCGCCTCGCCGATGAACCGGATTGCCTGCTCGACGACGACCGCCGAGCCCTCGCCCGGATACACCTCGGGCGGCCCGCCGTCGCGCGAGAGGGCCGGGTCCATCTCGAAGAAGTTGTCGTGCGAGACCCACGCATCGAACCCCATGGCGCCGGGGTTGGTGGGCGACTCTGCCTTGACCGGCCCGAGGTGCCACTTGCCGAAGTGGCCGCACTCGTAGCCGGCCTCGCCGAGGATCCGGGCGATGCCGACCTCCTCGGGCCGGATCGACCAGCCGGGGGCGAACGTCCCGTAGCGGACCGGGTGTCGGCCGGTGATCACGCTGCCGCGCGTCGGCGAGCACGACGGGTGCGCCGCGTAGAAGCGATCGAAGCGGAGCCCCGTGGCCGCCATCTCGTCGAGCACGGGCGTCCGCAGGTGGGGGTGGCCGTTGTAGCCCGTCTCGTCCCAGCCGTGGTCGTCGCCCACCAGGAGCACGATGTTGGGCCGCTGGTCCGAGGCGGTTGCGGCGCCCGCCACCACGAGGAGGGCCGCGATGGCGAGCGGGCTCGCCCCGGCCCGGTATCGCATGAGACGAGGGATCATGTTCGTGATCGCTCCGCTGACTGTCGGGGCGGGTGCAAGGCCGCTGCTCGGGCTCGACCCGCGGTTTCGGCGCCGCCGGGGGACGATGACGAGGACGGGAGCCCGCCGGCCGCTCGACCACGCTCACTCTATTTCCCCGGCCCCCACTTCGCCAGCCGGTCGAAGGTGGCTTTCGGGATATCGGGATCGGCGATAGGAACGTCGCCGTCCTGCGATGGAGCGGAGGACTACGCCTCGATCGAAGTCTTTGACACGGAGGAGTCTCCCCACCAAGATACGTGCCTGGTCGAACTGCCAGGGCTCGCCTTTGTCGCGTGGCAACTCCGGGCGAAGATGGCCGATGCCCCGCCGGTGGTCGGGCGACGCTCGTTGAGCACGCGAGGGCCAGGAGCCTGGGCACCGATCCACCTATCGACGAGCGTCCCGCCGGGACAATCCGCCATGATGAGACACCTCCTCGCTTCCCTCGCGGTCCTCGCGTCCTGGATCGGCCCGACGCCGGCGGCCGAGCACCCGGACCCCCGGCCGAACATCGTCTTCATCCTCGCCGACGACCTGGGCTGGGCGGACATCGGGTATCACGACTCCGACGTCCGCACGTTGAACCTGGATCGGCTGGCCGCCGGAGGGGTGCGGCTGGAGCGGCATTACGTCTGTCCCACCTGCTCGCCCACGCGGGTGGCCCTGCTCTCCGGCCGCTTCCCCAGCCGCTTCGGCGTGCTGGGCCCGCTGGGCGCCACGACGCAGATGCGGCCGGAGGACGCCCTGCTCACCCGGACGCTGCAGGGGCTGGGCTACCGCACCCACATCAGCGGGAAGTGGCACATCGGCGAGACGCCCGAACACCGCCCGCTCCGCTATGGGTTCGACACGAGCTACGGCTACCTCCGCGGCCAGGTCGACCCCTACACGCACCGCTACAAGTTCGGCGACCACCTCACTTGGCATCGCAACGACCGGTTAGTCGAGGACCGCGGCCACGTCACCGACCTGATCACCGAGGAGGCGATCCGGGTGATCGAGTCGGCCGGCGAGGGGCCGTTCTTCCTCTACGTCGCCCACCACGCGCCCAACGAGCCGCCGGGCTGGATCGCCCCCTACGAGGGGGAGATCGACGACCTGTGGCGCCGGCACTTAGCGGCGGCCGTCTCCCACCTCGACCACGGAGTGGGGCGGATCGTCGAGGCCCTGGAGCGGACCAATCGGCTCGAGGACACGCTGATCGTCTTCTCCTCCGACAACGGGGGCCAGCGCCGGTGGGACGCGCCGGATCGGGAGTACAACGGCCGCTACGCCGCCCACGCCACCCTCGGCAGCAACCGGCCGCTGCGCGGCTGGAAGGGGGACTTGTACGAGGGCGGCATCCGGGTGCCGGCCTTCGTCCACGGGCCGGGTCGCCTCCCGGCCGGCGTCGTCTTCGAGACGCCGACCCACGTCGTGGACTGGCTCCCCACGCTGATCCGGGCCGCCGGCGGCGACCCGCGGCGGCTCGAGGCGGCCGAGGGGATTAACCTGTGGTCGGCCCTGCGCGGCGACGGCTCCTCCCTGCCCGACCGGGCCATGTACTGGAAGACGCCAAGCCACTCCGCCGTCCGCCGGGGCGACTGGAAGCTCATCCGGGAGCGCCTGGGCGACCGGGTCGAGCTGTTCCACCTGGGGGACGACCCGACCGAGCAGGATGACCTGGCGGGCCGAGAGCCCGAGCGGGTGGCCCGGCTCCAGGCCCTCCTCGACGAGTTATCCGGCCTGGACGGGTAATGCCTCATCTCCCGTCGGCAGGGAGCAAGCGGCGTGATCGATCGTCGATCCCCGCCACCACCGACGCCACGCCGAAGGAGGGCGATGTCCTGGGGTCACTCCGAGAGGAGCATTGCCCCCGGCAACGACGGAGCTCGGCCCCCGTCCGCCTCGGCCTCGACAGGGGCCGAGTTCCCCGGCGTGCCCCGGTGATGTCCCCGGAGTACGCCCAGGACTGAGCGGCCCTCCGGGTCGATGAGCGCGCCGTTCGTAAATAAGCGAACAAGGTGCGGCAGCATGAGATCCGATCCAACCGACGGGCGGTCTGAGACAACCTCGGAGGACGCGTCGGCGTTTCGGACCGAAGCACCCATGTTCGAGGCTGAAAGAGGATCATTCAACGAAGTGCATCCATGACTCTGGACCCAGCAGGTTCTCCGTAAGGGTACACGACGGGCGCAGTCTGGCGACAGGAGTCAAACGCAATCCCTGCTCCCCAGGCCGCGGAAACGGGAATCAATGCCGGCATACGTCGGGCTCGGGTGAGGTCATCGGGGACCGGAGATCGCCCGTCGGCTCGCTATTGTCGCGGGCGATCGGAGCGGCTCCCCCGACAGGGACGGGAGTCGCCGCGGGGTCGACGTCCTGGGGGACCTGACCTCGACCGGCGTGGAGCCGGTGCCAGCGCGACCGGCGCACCCAATAGAACAGGACGGGAAGGAGAAGGTCGATGACCTCGTCGGCGACGAGGATGCCGCCCATCACCGGCGCGACCATGGGCCGGATGACCTCTGAGGCGACCCCACTCGACCAGAGCATGGGGGCCAGCCCGATCACCACGGTTCCCTCGGTGAGCAGCTTGGGGCGGAGCCGGTGGGCCGCGCCGTCGAGCACGGCTCGTCGCAATTCGTCGAGCCCCATGCTCCCGAGCCCGCCGGCCCGCTCCACCGCCTCGCGCAGGTAGACCAGCATGATGATGCCGGTCGAGGTCGCCATGCCGAAGCAGGCGATGTATCCGACCCAGACCGTCACCGACAGCTTGAAGCCGAGACACCACTGGAAGAACAGCCCGCCGGCCACCGCCCCCGGGACGGCGAGCATCATCAGGGCGGCGTCGGCGAGGTCGTGGTACGTCCAGTACAGCAGCAGGAAGATCAGGGCCACGACCAGGGGGACCACCACCGCGAGCGTCCGCCGAGAGCGGACCTCGTGCTCGAACTGCCCGGTCCACTCCACGAACACCCCGGGCGGCAGCTCCACCGACCCGGCGACGACGCGGCGGGCCTCCGCCACGAACGCGGCGGCGTCGCGGCCACGCACGTTCATGCGGACATAGTTCCGGAGGAAGCCGTTCTCGCCCTTGATCGTCGCCGGGCCCTCGACCACCAGGACGTCGGCCACCTCGTCCAGGGGCACCAGCCGGGGGCTGGCCGCCGAGCCGCCGCGGGCGGGCACGAGCAGGTCGCGCACCGCGTCCTCGTCCTGCCGGCGGTCGCGACGGTAGCGGACGACGACCGGGTGCCGCACGCGCCCCTCGGCGGTGGTGGTGACGGCCTTGCCCGCCAGCGCGGCCTCGATCACCTCGTTGGCCTCGCCGATGCTCACGCCAAGTCGAGCGGCCCGGGCGCGGTCGAAGCGGATCTCGAGGTAGGGCTTGCCGCGCACCGGGTCGGCGATCACGTCGGCGGCCCCGGCCACGGCCCCGACCGCGGCGGCGATCCGCTCGGAGGCGAGCACGACGTCGTCGAGGTCGCGGCCCATCACGCGGACGCCGACCATGGTATTTACCCCGGTCGCGAGCATGTCGACGCGGTTCTGGATCGGCATCGTCCAGACGTTCGTCCAGCCCGGCATCGAGACGACGCGGTCCAGCTCACCACCGAACCCGACCAACTGGTCGCGGTCGACCTTCCAGAGCAAGAGCCGGCGTGCCAAGCGTGCGGCCAGGTACGCCTCCAGCCGGTCGAGGGGAGGCTGCGGGGGCAGGAGGAGCGGGTCGACGGTCGCGTGGTGGTGATGGTGTTCGCCCGCTGCCGAGCCCGAAATTGGCCCCCGCTCCGCGGCGGCAGCCAGGCTGGCGATCCCCGCCGCGCGGATCCGCTGGCGCTCGGCGAGCATCGCGACCGTCTCGGGTGAGGAGATCTCGGCCCTCGCCAGCAGTTCCACCAGGATCAGTCGGGTGAAGACCGCGGCCCCGCGGTCGATTAGGTCGCTGTTGAGTTGCTTCACATGCTCATACCAGATCGGGACAAGCCGGGCATCCTCGGGGTCGGACGGGTGGAGGGAGAGCGGCGAACGCCCGCCGGAACGCCGCACCAGATCCAGGTTGCGCTGGCTGGCGAACTCGCGGAGCACCACGTCGAAGGTCGGCAAGGCGGCGTCGACCGCCTCGTCTAGCAGGCGGTCTCGGGCCGCTCGATCCGCCGGGGGGCGGACCATCCCGCCCTCCACGAGGGCGTCGAGCACCTCCACCGCCTGGCGGCGCGCGTCGGGGCGTCGGAGACTGCGGCGGGGCCAGAAGGCCCGGGGCCGGAAGCTGACCATCGACTCGATCATGTCGATCGGCGCGGGGTCGGTGGGCGTCTCTGCGCGGCCGGCCTTGCCGACGACCATCTCCACCTCGGGGAAGCGGCAGAGCGCCATGTCGCGCGCCTTCAGGTCGTCGACGGCCTGGGTCACTGAGGCTCGCGGCACCGTGATGGGCATGTCCATGACCATCCCCTCGTCGAGCGGGACCATGAACTCCCGCTCCAGGGGCGTGATGACCTGGTCGGCCCAGAGGGCGAGGACGAGCAGGCTCGCCGGCGCCAGGATCATGGTGCGGCGTCGCTTCGCCAGCGCCGCCGTCGCCGTGAAGGCGGCGGCCAGCGTCGCGAGGAACAGCGGCCGGCTGCCGAGCGGGGCGAATCCGAGGAGGAACGTCGCGCCGATGATCCAGGCCAGCACGACCGGGTGGTCGAGCATGTACGAGAGGACCGGCCGGTAGACCTCGATCACGCCCCTCACCAGCGGGTTCTCGCGGTCCGATCGGATCCTGCCCCGGATGAAGACCGTGCAGAGGGCGGGCACCAGCGTGATGGCCAGCACGGCCACCGACAGCAGGGCGAACGACTTCGTGTAGGCGAGCGGGCGGAACATCTTCCCCTCGATGCCCCCGAGCGCGAACACCGGGAGGAACGACAGGAGCATGATCGCCACCGAGAAGACGATCGGCCGGCCGACCGCCAGGCAGGCCGGCAGCACCACGTCACGCGTGTCGCCCCGCACCGGACGCCCGCCGGAATGGCCGTGCAGCCGGTGCATCACGTTCTCGGCCATCACGATCGACGAGTCGACGAGGACGCCGACGGAGATGGCGATGCCCGCCAGCGACATCGCGTTGGCCTGGAGGTCGAGGATCCCGAGGTGCCGGAGCGCCGCCATGATCAGGAACGAGGAGAGCGCCGCCAGGGGCAGCGTCAAGGCGATGACGAACGAGGTGCGGACGTGGAGCAGGATCAGCAGGACGCACAGCGAGGCCGTCGCGATCGCCTCGACGACCGTGCCCGTGACCGTCCTGATTGCCCCCTCGATCAGCGGCGTGCGGTCGTAGAACGGGACGATCCGCACGCCGTCGGGGAGGCCGGGCTCGATCTCGCGCACCTTCGCCTTGATCCGTCGCGTGACCTCCAGCGGGTTCTCGCCGCTGGCGATGAGCACGACGCCGCCGGCGACCTCGTTGCCGTCCTTCTCGAGAGCCCCGCGGCGGTATCCCGGCGCGATCGACATCCGGGCCACCTCGCCGAGCCGGACCGGGCCGGCCGGGTCGGACCGAGGCACGACCACGTCCTCCAGGTCGCGGATCGCCCGGGTGCGGTCGAAGGACGAATCTCCCGGCTCGGGCGACGCCCCGAGCCAGCCGACGCCCCGGACCACGTACTCGGCATTCCCCTTGTGGATCACGTGCCCGCCGGCGCCGGCGTTCGACTCCGCGACGGCGTCCATCACGTCCCGGAGCGTCACGCCCTCGGCGGCGAGCCGCAGCGGGTCGACCGCGACCTCGTACTCGGTCGGGAACCCGCCCACGCTGGCCACCTCGGCCACGCCGGGGACCGAGCTGAGCTGCGGGCCGACGTACCAGTCCTGGAGGTCGCGGAGCTGGCCGAGGTCGAGGCCGCCGCCTTCGAGGTTGTACCAGTAAATCTGTCCCGTGGCCGGGGAGTCCGGCCCGAGCACGGCCGTCGCGCCCTCCGGCAGCCGGTCTCGAAGGCGGGCGACCCGCTCGTCGACCCGCCGCCGCCCCTCGGCCATCGCGACCCGGTCCTCGAGGATCACGCTGATCATCGCGAACCCGACCTCGCTCGACGAGCGGACCACCCGCACCCCGCGCAGGCCCTGGAGCCCGAGGGCCAAGGGGTAGGTCGCCTGTTCCTCGATCTCGCGAGGGCCGTGCCCCTTCCACTCGACGAAGACGATGACTTGGTTATCGGACAGGTCGGGGATCGCGTCGACGGGCGTCGTCCAGGCGGCCCAGGCGCCCAGGATCCCGAGCACCACCCCGGCGGCGATGACCACCCCCCGGTGCCGGATCGAATAGGTGATGATCGCGTCGATCATGGCTGGTCGGTGCCCGCTCCGGTTGCGCCGCCGAGATACCGCGCCGGGTCACGCCGGAGCTTGCCTTCGCAGCCCGAACAGCAGAGGAAGACCACCCGCCCGTCGACCTCCACCCGGATCGGCCGACCCATCGAGCCGAGCGGCATCCCCGTCACGGGGCAGGTGCCCTGTCGCCGGGCCAGCTCGAGGTCGCCCGGCGGGAGCGACGCGAGGGCCTCGGCCTCCGCCCCGCCCGCCGGGTCCGCCCGTGTGGCAGCCCCGAGGGCGACGGCCGACGCCTCGGCCTGCCGACGGGCCGCACCGAAGTAGCTGGCGGTCAGGCTCGGGTTCAGGCGGGTCTCGGCGTCGAGCAGGAACGCGCCGCGGATCACGATCGTCTGGCCCGCCTCGAGGCCACGGATCACAGGGTAGGCGTCGCCGCATCGGGCCCCGAGCTCCACCTCCACGCCGTCGAACATGCCCGGCATGCTCTCGACGAAGACGACGGTGCTCGACCCGGAGTCGACGACCGCGGACTCCGGCACGGCCAGCACCTGCCCGGCGGGGCGGAAGGTCACGAGCCGGGGCCTCAGCTCCATGCCGCCGCACTCGGCGCAATCGGAACCCGGCCGGTCATCCGTCACCTCCGGATGCATCGGGCACCACCAGCGCACCCGCTGCCGGTCGTCGAGGTTGAGCAGCATGCGGGGGAGCTGGTCCTCTGGGCATCGCCCGGGGATCAGGCCGATCGAGTCGGGGTGTTCGACGCAGGCATAGACCTGGACCGGCTCGCCCGCGCGTCGCGGCGGCGGGTCGGATGGCAGCGAGCGGAATGGCTCCAGCCCGGCCGCGGGGACCCGGAACGTCACCTCCGCCACCATCCCGGGCCGGAGCCCTCCTTCCGCGTCGTCGACCTCCACCTCGGCCTGGAGGGTCTCGAAGCCGTCGACGACCTGCGGCGTCACGGCCGCGACCTTCCCGAGCCGCGCTCCGAATTCGGGCAGGTCGGGGGAGCGGATCTCGGCCTCCTGGCCCACCGCGATCCAGGGGGCGCGGCGGGCGGCGACCTCGCAACGGACCCGGGCCCGATCCTCGAGCCGGTCCACCACGCCGGTCGCTTCCCTGGTCCGCATGAGCGGCCGGAAGTCCACCGGGGAGGTGAGGATGCCGGCGAGCTGCACCCGATAGGGCGAGAGCTGCATCCGGGCGACGACCCCGTCGGGGAGCATCGTGGCGTCGCCCTTCTTCCGCACGACGAGGGCCATGTGGCAGACGCCGCACTTCCCCGGCCATCCCGAGACGACGCCGGGATCCATCGGGCAGAAGTACTCCACGTCGTTCGTCACCGCGAGCATGGCGGGGTCTGCCGTCGAACGGGGCCGGGTCAGCGTGTCCCAGCGGTTGCGGAGCGTTTCCCATTGCCCGGCCACGATCGCTACCACCAGCAAGGCCGCCGGGATTCGCAACCGTACCTGCAGGAGCCGCAAGGCCGGCAGCACAGCCTTGAGGAGTCCGCTCGCTCGAGCAGGGCCATCGCGCTCGGGGCCCCGTGGGCGTCGAAGCACTCGCCACATGATGAGTCGAATCCTCAGGCTCCGTGACGAGCCGGCGCGAGGGCCGGCGTCCCGGGATTGATCGGACCAGGACGGGGGGGACACGACGCGGCCGGGAGGCCGCCCATCCGGGGGATGGCGGCCGACCGCAGCATCCCGTCCGCGAGGGTTGTCGAACCAACCGAGCCGGCCCAGGCGATCGTGAAGGGGCGCTCGCCCTCGCGGTCGGCCGAACTGGAGAGGTGTTACGCCAGCGGCTTGTTGAGCTACCGATGGCCCCGAGACGTCGCCCCGGGGCGTCGGATCGGCAGGAGCCGCGTTATCTCGGCCGCTGCCCCCGCGAAGGGGGCGCGGTGGTGCTGGGGCCGTTGACCATGTTGATGTTCCGCTGATAGTCCTCGTCGCGGAACACCATCAGGGGATCGGTGCCGAGCACGTGGTACTGGACCTCCTCGGCGCGATCGGGCTGGGCCAGCGAGAGCCGGACGGTGAACCGCTTCTCCGCGACCGCGCCCTCGGCCTCGGATTCCTCGATGATCTCGAAGGACGCCAGCCGCTGGCCCTGGCTCCACGGCGTGTCGTGGACGAACACGCTCGTTTCGGTCCCGGCCAGTTCGCCGGGCGTCTCGCCCCGGGTCCAGGCCGTCAGCGCCGCGTCGAGGGCATCGCGCGCGGTATCCGTGGAGGGGACGGCGGCCGAGCCGCTTCCGCACCCGGCGCCGAGGGCCAGGAGGAGCGCGGCGGAGACGAAGGCTCGCCGCGCGGGTTTTCTCGACTTATGCATACGGATGCGCCTCCTCAATAGGAGTCCGCGGAGACGGTTTCCCCGCCATTCCGCGTGCCCAGGGCGCGATAGGTCTGGAGCGAGACGCCGTCCTTGACGAACCGGACGGTCCCGTCGCCGAAGAGCGTGTTGACGCCGCCCGGGTGATCGCTCGAGGGCGGGACCTGCATCGGCATGTTGGCCATGCTGTTGTTGGCGAAGCCCAGTCCCGCGCAGGTGGCCGTGTTCGGCGTCGAGACGTGGTTGTACTGTGTGCAGCACATCTCGCCCATCACCCAGCTCGCGCCCTGGACCATCGTCAGGCGAGGGGTCGTCTGGGGGTTCGTGGACGTGCAGTTCTGATAGGTCTCGTCCAGGGTCGTCGGCGATGCCGTGATCAGGGAGTCGGAACGAGCGTCGCCGTCCCTCGTACCGGTCCCCCGGATCTTCTCGCTGAAGAAGGCCGTGTTGCTCGTCCCGTCCGTGATGCTCGCGAGGCTCACCCCGCTCAAATAATAGAAGACGCCGCGCGGCTTCTCGGCCGGGGCGACCACCGCCGGGTTGCGGTCTCCCAGGTCACACGCCCAGGTCTGCATGTTGCCAAGGTAGCTGTTGCCCCCGGGCCACCCGTCGACGAACGGGCCACCGTCCGAGGGGCAGAGGAACGTCGACACCTGGGTCCGCGACGCGGTGGCGTTCGCCCGGTTCGTGTTCTGATACGGCGGCATGAACGGGACGTCCCCGGCCATGCCGGGCGTCTCCGGAGCGAGCTCGAAGTTGATGCTGTTGAAGAGGTTGCCCTGCTCGATGTAGAGCAGCAACTGGCTGTGGCTGGACCAGCGGGCATAGAACGGGGTCCCCGGGATGAGCTGGTCGTAGCTAGGCCCCTTGCCGAACGGCAAGACGTTGAAGGTGGAGACGTAATTGTGGCAGGAGATGCCGATCTGCTTGAGATTGTTCGTGCACTGGGCCCGCCGCGCCGCCTCGCGTGCCCCCTGGACGGCGGGCAGGAGCAGGGCGATCAGGATGCCGATGATGGCGATGACGACGAGCAATTCGATCAGCGTGAAGCCGTTCCGGCGTGCGCGCATGGATAATCCCTCCCGACCGGGAAGTGAACGGGGCTGTGCCCAGGGAATGGAGACGGGACGACGCGAAGAGACGCGCCACGGCCGTCGTGCCGAGGGATCATCACGCGATCACCCGGCACCGAGCGTCGGGGCCTGCGGCAGGTCCCGACCGCCTGGTCGTGGGCTTGCTGTGGGCGATTCGGAGCCCCCATCACCCCGCGGCACCACCCGCGAACCTCCGGGCGAGGCGCGGGTCCGGACGGGGAGCAAGCGGCCCCTCGAATCGAGGTCGTCGCCGATTCACCGGGGAGGGCGTTCGAGCCGGTCGGCCCGATCGGACGGGGGTGGACAGTCGTCCTCGGAGGGCAAGAGCGAGGAGGGCATCCGCAGGCTGGATGCCGGGAGGTGGAGACACGCCCACTGATTCGACCGCGCCTCGACCCGGGGCGCGGGTCCGGGGAGGGGACGCTCCTGCGAACATCGGAGGCCGGCACAGGGCGCGGTGGGCCGCCCAGGGGAAGTGGGATCCTGACTCGTCTTGATCGGAGCCTCGACCGCGTCGAGCCCCGCGAAGCCGATCCCCAACGTACCGTCGGCGTACAGCCTCGAGGTGACGTAATGACCGCAGCTCGCCCACGATGTCGACGGGGCCAGCCACATCCCGCTGACGAGCAGCAGGGCGGTGACGAGCGATCCGGAGGTCGGCAGGCGGCGGAGAAGCGACATCAAGCCAATGTGATTTGGGGCAGCCCGATGGGCGCGTGGATTTCTCGGGCGAACGAGACGGATGCAACATGAAAGATACCCTGGCAGGGATACGACAGCCAGCGCAAAATCGAGATCAGTCCCGAATCGTCGGACGGCAGTCCGCTCGATCGGTCCTGGGACCCTGACCGGGCTTGCCCGAAGCCAGTCCACGCCCGAAGCTCGTGCAGGAGTTGACCGATGCGGAGACGCTCGGGCCGAATCCCCGTCATCGACTGGCTGCTGAGCGGCCTGGCGGCCCTCTCGTGCGCGTCCTGCGGGTCAGATCATCGTGCCGAGCGGGGACGCGAATTGCCCGAGCCGGAGGCCGCCCTCCGGGCCGTCGAGTCCGCCCTGCGCTCCTGGCAGGACGACCCTCAGGTCGAGCGGACGACCACGACGACCCGCCCGGTCATGTTCGTCGAGCAACAGCAACCTCCCGGACAGCGGCTGCTCCGCTTCGACATCCTCGGCGAGACCCCCGGCTATGAGGGCGAAGGCTACCGGCGGTTCCTGGCCCGGCTCTCGCTGGCAGAGCCCGACGATTCCGTCGTCGCCACCTACTACGTCTTCGGCCGCGACCCCGTCTGGGTCTACCGCACTGAAGATTTCGAAATGATCATGCACATGGACGCGTCGATGATGCCCGCCCCGCCGCCGGTCCCCGAGGCGAGCCCGCCCGAGCCGAACGACAACAAGGAGGCGGAGTCTGCATCTCGCGATCTCCCGCCGACTCCCGAAGGAGCCCCAGGAACGATCGGCCAGGAAGGATCCCCCTGATCGTCGATCGGGGAGGCTTACGAGGCGCAGGCGGTTTGCTCGTCCGAGGCGATGGGCGCCATCCTCGCGTCGGAGTCCGCTCCTGTCGTCCGTTCGTTCCTGATCTTCCACCAGGACATGGGAACTCCAGAGGCCTGCGTCTGCCATCACCGGAAAAGAGGATCGTGGCTTGGCGTGTATGTCCTGCTTCGGCGTGGTCGGCCGCGTCAGGCGGCGTCGGCGAACCGCCTCCGGCAGCACGGGCACTCGCCATCGTTGCCCCTCAGGATGGTCGAGAATGCCGACGGCTGCGGCAGCGTCATGATCGCCCGGAAGGCCAGCGGGGCCCGGTGGGCGTAGTGGCGATACGTGATCCCGCCGACCGAGTGGCCGAGGATCTCCACCGACGACTCCGGCACGTGCTCGTCGTGGTAGGTCGCGCAGGTCTTTCTCAGGTCTTTCAGCTCCCAGGGCTCCTCCTTACCGGTCTCGACGTCGAACCTCGGCTTGATGCCGGCGAGGCCGCACAGCAACTGGAAACGGGCGTTGGGGCGGGCCCCGCCGCCGAGGAACACGGGCGCGTCGGGCCGCGGGTCGTCCGGCATGAGTCCCCGCAGGTGCGCGTGTACGACCCGGTTCATCGGCCGGTAGAACGCCTTGCCGGTCTTCACCCGGCGGTAGAACAGCCAGCCCCATGGCGACTGCTCCTTGGCCTGCCGGTCCGGCGACTGCCGGTCCCAGATGACGTGCCGCCAGAGGATCGGCTCGTGGGCCGGCGTCGACGGCCAGACGGTCCCGGTGTCCACGCCGTAGTTGAAGAAGACGACCAGGGCGGCGCGCCAGTACCGGCCGACGGGCAGCGGGCCGTCCCAGCCCCGCGGCCGCTCCATCTTGTAGGTGGCGAAGTACAAGGCGTTGATCTCGGGCTTGGTCAGGTAGTGGCGGCCGGCCACGTCGCGCTGGTCCCTCGGCCCGGGGAACCGGGGAAGCGCCTCGATCAGCTCCTGCTCCCAGGCCCAGGAGAGGATGGCGCGGAGGTGCTCGCGGGCCTTGTTGGCCGTGCGGCCGGGGTTGGTCCCCTGGTCCCTGACGGCCTGCTCGTGGACCCGGTCGAGGAACTCTGATGTCCCTACGCTGGAGCTGCTCGATCGGCGTGCCGGCGCCCCACTCCTCCCACTTCCGGAGGGTCGTGAGATACTCGTTGCGGGTCACTCGCGAGAGGGCCTTGGCGCGGAGGTAGCCCTCGGCCGCCGTCCTGAGGGTCGTCGGCATCGCGTCGGCCTCCGCGCCGCTGCACCTTGCCCGCCGCTCGACCGGTTCGGGGTCCGTCCCCGGACCGGTCCGTCGAGTACAGGGATAAGGATCGGACGCGGCCGGATCCGGGCGCCCACAGAATCCGTCGGGGCACGGGGCCGCCTGGTGCGACTATCCGGATTGATGCGAGTCGCACGCGGGTACACGGCGTTTCGGACCGAAGCCTGCTGGAGACAGGGTTACACTCCCCTTAACTTCACCCACGCATTGCCCTGATCCTCAGGGTTGCGGAGGGAGCCCTGCCTCGGAGTGGCTTCCGGGCACCGCGGGGTCGCTCGGGCCCGGTCCCGGCGTGGCCAGGGTCTCGAGGACGGCCTCGAAGGCGGGCTTGGGCTCGAGGTCCCGGTCCCAGAGCAGCGGGTGATTCGTGCGGCCGCGCACCGGGAAGGAGTTCAGCCAGGACGCCCCGTCGTGCGTGCCCCAGAAGGTGACGCGCGTGACCACGCCGGGATGCTTCCGGACGACCTCGAAGATCCGGGCGTAGTAGCGGGCCTGGGCCTCGGCGACCTCGGGCGGCAGGCCGTCCCGATACGGGTCGGCCCCGCCCCGCTCGCGGGTGACGACGTCGGCGCCGCGGGTGCGGCGCGGCAGGACGTCCACGTCGAGCTCGGTGAGCATGACCTTCACGCCCTCGGCCGCGTACGCCGCGATCGCCCGGTCCAGCAGGTCGGGCGCGTCGGGCTCGTCCAGCCGGAAATGGCACTGCATCCCGACCGCGTCGAGGCGCACGCCGGCGGCCTTCAGCTCGCGGATCAGGCGGAGCGTCTTCTCGCGCTTCTCGGGCTGCTCGTTGTCGTAGTCGTTGTAGTACAGCTCGGCGTCGGGGTCGGCCTCGTGGGCCAGCTCGAACGCCTTGACGATGTAGTCGTGGCCGATCGCCCGGCGCGCCAGGGTGTTGCGCAGGTGATCGTCCCCCGCGTCGCTGATCGCCTCGTTGACCACGTCCCAGCCGACGACCTTCCCCTTGAAGTGCCCCATGACCGCGTCGATGTGGCCCTCGAGGTTCCGCAGCGCCTCGTCCCGCGACAGCGGCTCGCCGTCGGGGCCCTGGTACATCCAGCGCGGCGACTGGCTGTGCCAGCAGAGGGTGTGGCCGATCACCTCCATGTCGTGGGCCTGGGCGAAGGCGACGATCCGGTCGGCGCCCTCGAAGTTGAACCGGTCCGGCTGCGGGTGGATGGGCGCGGGCTTGAACTCGTTCTCGCCGGTGAGGCAGTTGAACTGCTCGGCGACGAGCGTCGCCAGCCCCCGGTCGTCGAGCCGCCGGGACATGACCGCGGCGCCGACGAGGAGCCGACCTTCGGCGGCCTCCCGCAGCGTCCCGGCCGCGGCCTCGACCTCCGTCGGCTCACCGTCGATGGTCGTCTCCGCGTCGGCCGACGGCGTGACGCGCACCTCGTCGCAGACCAGGTAGCCGCCCGGCGGCGCTCCCGAGAAGCGGACGGACGCGATCGCCGGGGCTTCGACCGTCAGCTCGAAGCTCGGGATCGGCTGCTCCGGGCCGGCCCGCGTCGGCACCGCGTCCCGGGCCGCCCGGTCCACCACGTTGCCGTCGGCGTCGTACGCCTCGACGACCGCCGCGCTGCCGATCGAGCCCCAGAGGACGAGGGTGACGCCCGTCGCCGGCTCCGGGAAGCGGGCTTCGACCGGGATCGACTCGTCGGCCATCGCGTTGAGGATGCCCTTCCGCGGCGTCTTCAGGTGCGGGAAGAACATCACCCTCCCGGCGGCGCGGCTCTTCGCCGGCGGGTGCGCCGGGGCGAACACGACGCCCTGAGCCTCATAGCTCGGCATCGGCCTGCCGGTCTCCGCCTCGTCGAAGGTGATGATCACCGGGCCATCGGCGGGGGCCGCGGCGGCGGGCGCCCCCAGGCCCCCGAGGATCGCCAGGACGATCGTTCGGGCGTGCGTCATGGCTCAGAGCATCTCCAATCCGCGCATCGTGCCCGTCGAGGGTCCGAAGCGGGCCTCGTCGATCCCCAACCGCTGGAGCATCGTGACGAAGAGGTTCGGCAGCGGATAATTCCGACCGCGGTCGAAGGCCAGGTGCTGGCCGTGCCGGAAGCCCCCGCCGGCGAGGAGCGTCGGCAGGTTCGTCGTCGAGTGCGCGTTGGCGTCGCCGAGGTTGGAGCCGTACAGGACCATCGTGCGGTCCAGCAGCGTCGCGCCGCCCTCCATGGCGGACTTCAGGGACCGGAACAGGTCGGCGAGCAGCCGCATGTGCCATTCGTCGATCACCTTGAGCTGTGACAGCTTCTAGTCGGCCATCCCGTGATGTGAGAGGTTGTGGTAGCTGTCGGTGATCGTGGCGCCGTCGATCTGCACGACCGGCGTGCCGACGCTGTTGAGCATCAGGGTGATCGCCCGGGTCGAGTCGGTCTCGAAGGCCAGGCGCGCGAGGTCGTACATGACCTGCACCCGGGCCATGTACTGCGCCGGGCTGGCCGGGTCGATCGGGGGGGGGATGTCGACCTTCGGCTTCGACCGGTCGGCCCAGCCGCGCGACTCCTGGAGCCGGTGCTCCAGGTCGCGCACGCCGGACTCGTACTGGTCGAGGCGCGCCCGGTCGCGCGCGCCGAGGTCCCGCCGGAGGTCCCTGGCCTGCTCGGCGACGACGTCGAGGATGCTCCGCCCCGTGTCGATCTCGCGGATCTGCCGCTCGACCTCGGCGGGCGTCCCCTGCAGGAAGAGCTGCCGGAACACCTCCGACGCCCGGCCCTCCGGCGGGATCGCCACGCCGGCGCGGGTCCACGAGAGGCTGCGGCCGCCGTTGACGGCCAGGGTGAGCGAGGGGAACCGCGTGAGCGTCCCGATCCGCTCGGCCACGACCTGATCGAGCGAGATCGAGTTGCGGAACGAGCTGCTGGCCGGGTGCGGGGCCGCGGTCAGGAAGCTGACGTCCGACGGGTGCCCGCCGTCGACGAACGGGTGCGACACGCCGCTGAGCACGGTGAAGTCGGCGCGGTGCTCGTCGAGGAGCTTCAGATACGGCGTCGGGGTGTAGCCCGCGCCCTCATCCTCGGGGAAGAACGGCCCAGGCAGGACGCCGAGGTTGTTGCAGATGCAGAACATCCGCCGCGGCTCCGGGCCGTGGGCCGCCCGCGCGAACGGTGCGGCCATCGATTCCAGGAGGGGCAGCGCCATCGCCACGGCCGCGCCGCGGAGGAACCGCCGGCGCGGGATCGGCCGCCGCAGCGACGCGAAGGGGGCCCGGAGTCTCGACCCGGATTGCGGTCTCATGGCCTGCCTTCCCTACTTGTTGCGGAAGAGGTCGCTCTGCACGATCGCGTGGACGATGCTGCGCACGCCGTAACGGCCGGGCTCCGCCGCGTCGAGGATCCGCTCGATCTCCTCGCGATCGGAGAACCGAACCGGGGCGCCGGTGGCAAAGATCGTCAGTTGCCGGGCCAGGTTCCTCGCGATCGGCCTCTCATCCTCGACGAGCAGCGCCTTGAACTCACGCACGTCCCGGAACGGGCGGCCGTCGGGGAGCGTGCCGGCCGAGTCGACCGGCAGGGCGTCATGGAACGCGAAGGCCTGCCCGTTCAAGCCGAAGCCCCGGACCGGGGGCGCGTCGGCGGACACCGCCCGATACCGCTCGCGATAGCCGCCCATCACGTCGAAGCTCTCCAACGCGAAGCCCGGCGGGTCCATCGTGCGATGGCAGGAGGCGCAGCTCACGTTGGCGCGGTGCTTCTCCAACTGCTGGCGGATCGTCACGGCGCCGCGGATGTCGGGCTCGACGGCCTTGACCGTCGGCGGCGGGGGCGGCGTCTCCAGGCCCAGGATCCGCTCGGTGATCCAGTGCCCGCGCAGCACCGGCGAGGTCGTCGTGCCGTTGGCCGTCACCTTCAGGACGCTGGCCTGGGTCATCACGCCCCCGCGGCGGCTGTCGGCCGGCAGCGTCACCCTGCGGAACCGGACGCCGGAGACGTCCTGGATGCCGTAATGCTCGGCGAGCCGCTCGTTGAGGATGGTGAACTCCGAATCGACGACGTTGCGCGACGGCAGGTCGGCGCGCAGCAGCTCGGCGAAGAAGAGCCGCGTCTCCTCGACCGCGGCCAGCTTCAGCGGGTCGTCGAGCTCGTAATCGTTGTAGAGCGTCGTCGACGGCGCCGTGTCGTCGATCTTGCGGAGGTCGAGCCAGGAATCGGTGAACGCATCGACGAATCGCCGTGATTTCGGGTAGTCGAGCAGCCGCTCGACCTGGGCGCGGAGGACCTCGGGCCCGCCCAGCTCGCCGCGGTCGGCCAGCTCTCGGAGCGTCTCGTCGGGGGTCGAATTCCAGAGGAACAGCGACAGCCGCGTGGCCAGGGCGTGGTCGTCGAGCCGGCCCGGCGCCTCGTCGACGAACACGAAGCCCGGCGACGCCAGGGCGGCCGTGTAGGCCGAGAGCAGGGACCGGCCGAAGCCGGAGCCCTGTCCGAACTGGTCGTCGAAGAGCCGCAGGAGTCGCTGGACGTCGGCCTGGGCGACCGGCCGGCGATACGCCCGCGCCAGGAACGCCCGCAGGAGCCGCTCGGCGTCCTCCCGGGGCGCATCGGACCGGACCTCATGGAGCACCTCGCGCGTCGCGGCGCGGCCGAAACCCGGCGGCCCGCGTCGCTCGCCGGCCGACGTGTCCGCGACGAGCTCCAGCGGGACTCCCACCCGCGGGTCCTCCGTGGGCATCAGCGGCAGCCGGCCGAACAGCAGTTCATAGCCCGATCCGCCGGTTGGGTCGTCGTTCAGCGGGCCGTCAACCTCGACCCACTGGATGGCGTAGCCGGGCATGCCGTCCTCGGTCGCGAGGGGGTTGACGTACTGCTCGTCGGTGCCGCTGACCCTCGTGCGGAAGAGCCGGGAGCCGTCGGTCCGCAGGGACTCGCCCGGCCGCAGGAAGACCTCGATCTCGCCGACCGTCGGCTCCGGCGTGAAGTCGACGGCCCCGACCGGGCGGGTCTGGCCACCCCCCTGCGCGTACACGGCGATCGGCTCGTCGCGCCGGCCGGGGTAGACCTCGTCCAGGTTCGGGCGGTGCCACAGGAGAGTGTGATACACCGGCGCCTTCTCGTCCCCCTGGCCCTCGAAGAACCAGCGCGCCACCCCGCCCCCGGCGACCCAGATCGTGTAGCCGGCGACCCGGACCCGGTAGCGCCCCGCGGCCGGCGCCCGCCAGCCGTTCCACCCGTAGCCGCCGGCGTCGCTGAAGCTGCTCGAGACCTTGCCGACCGCCTCGCGGTCGCGCGTCTCCGGGCTGGTCGCCGGGGCGCGGTCGGCGCGGACGTCCGGTTGGGCGTGGGCGTCGAGCACGGGGAACGACAGCCGGTCGGGCAGGGTCCCGTTCTCGCGGGGCCACCAGTTGCGCAGGCTCCGCTCGTCGCGGGCGTACAGCCTGAGGGTCGCCCTCGCCGCCGGTTCGACGTGCCTCGCCATCGCCAGCCGCATCGCGTAGTCGGCCGAGTCCATGAACCGCGTGACCTGGAGGTACGAGACGTCGAGCGCCTCGCCGCTCTTGTTGAAGTGATGGGCCTCGCCGTCCTCGGGCAGCCGGTCGGCGACCTGGGCCCAGGGGACCCCGAGGAGGTCGCGCAGGGCATTCTCATATTCGTGGCGATTCAGCCGGCGCCGGACCGCCCGGCCCTCGCCGGCCAGGGCCGCCCGCTCCGCGGCGACGATCGACCGCGCCAGGCCCTCGACGAAGGCCTCCCGCCGGGCGGGGTCGGGCCGCTCCTCGCCCCGTGGCGGCATCTCGCCGGCCTTCACGCGGTCGTGGACCCTGATCCAGACGGCGAGGTTGGCGGGATCGTCCGGCTCGAAGGCCAGCGCCGTCAGGTCGAGCCGGTCCTCGTCGATCGCGCCGTCGTGGCAACGCCAGCAATGGTCCATGACGAAGTCGTCGTCGGGGGCGGCCGAGTCGGCCGCCCCCGACGACCGGCCCCCGAGCAGGATCAGCGCCGCGACCCCGAGGCGTCGGAGGAGGGACGGGCCTCGGCCATCCCGGAGGGATCGGTGACGCAACATCGCTCGCTCCTGGTCGGGTGGCGTCGGCGAACCGGCGCGGGCCGGAAGTGCCGCTAAGCACCTGGCCTCGGTTGTCCTTCAACTCTCGGGTGAGCAGCCGTCGCGGACGAGCGGCCGGATTAGCCGTCTTTCCGGCTGTCGACCGGCCCATGAGGCCACTGAACCCTCGAATCGTGGGTATGAAGTGTAACCCCGTCCACGTGCTTAGTCCCGGAACAGCAGCGGCGCGAACCGGTAGAGGCTCCGCCGCCAGGTCTGCCACTCGTGGGCCGTGTTGGGCGATTCGTAGTAGGTGTTCACGATGCCGGCCGCTTCCAGGGCCTCGTGGTTCGCCTTCGCGGCGGCGGTGTTCTCCCTGCTGCCGTAGCTGACGAACAGCACCTCGACCTTCTCCTTGAAGGCCTCCGGGTCGGCCAGCGCCGGATCGTCCGCCGCGATGCTGCCGCCGCTGAAGAGCCCGATGTGCGAGAACGTGTCGAGGTTGGCCAGGGTGATCTGCCGGGTCTGCGCCCCGCCCATCGACAGCCCCGCCATGGCCCGATGCGGCTGGTCGGCGATCGTGCGAAAGTGGGCGTCGATGAAGGGGATCAGCTCGTCGGTCATGATCTTCGCGAAGCCGGAGAAGTCGAACCTCGGGCGCCCGGGGGGCCGGCCGCCGGCGCCGCCGGGGGCGGGGGGGGCGCCACGCCGGGGCCCGCCGGCGAAGTTGTTGCCGCCGTTGTCCATCACGATGATGAACGGCTTCGACTCGCCCGCCGCGATCAGGTTGTCCATGATCAGGTTCGCGCGTCCCTGATTCCCCCACCCGGTCTCGTCCTCGAACGCGCCGTGCTGGAGATACAACACCGGGTACCGCTTACTGGTGTCCTCGTCATAGCCGGGAGGCGTGTAGACGAAGCAGCGGCGCGTGGCGTCGGTGCTCTCGGAGTGGTAGAGGACCTCGCGGAGCTGGCCGTGCGGGACGTCCTCGACGGCATAGAAGTCCTGGTCCTCGGCGGGGATCTCGATGGCGCTGCCCCAGCGGCCGGCCCCGTAGAAGGGCTTGCTGCCGGGGTCCGGGACGTCGGCGCCGTCGATGTTGATCCGGTAGTAGTGGAACCCCTCGTCCAGGGGGCGCGTGGTGCCGACCCAGGCGCCGTCCTCGCCCTTGGTCAGGTCGATCCCGCCCCACTCGGGCACCCGCACGCTCCGGGCCTCGGGGGCGACGATGCGGAATCGGGCGCGGCCCTCGGAGTTGACCTGGGGATACTCCTTGCCGCCCTGGTTGGAGGACGCCGGCTTGAAGGCCTCCACGGCCGGCGCGGGCTCGGCCGGGGCGTCCTGAGCCGGGGCGGATTGCGCCAGGGCGATCTGGCCGACCAGCGGGAGAAGCCATGCGAACCCCGTCGACGCTGCTCTCATGACGGCGCTCCTCGGTCCTGGTATCAAGGTCGATCCAACAGTAGCCGTTCACGCCCCCAATGCCGGCCTTGGCTCGCTGAGCGGCAACTCGTCGTCCCGTCAGGCCGGCGCAATGGGTGGGGCAGCCGGGATGAGCGACGGGACTGTACCGCCGTCGAGATGCGCCCGGTAGGCTCGGGTGAGGTAGTCCTGCACATTCATTCCCTGCTGGCGGCAGGTCGCCAACACCGAGAGCATCCGCTCCACGAACCGGCTCCCCGACTCGCTGTCGGTCCCGCCGCTGAGCTTGCGGTAGATCACCCCGTGCCGCAGTGCACGCTCGGCGTGGTTGTTCGTCGGCTCGATCCCCTCGACTCGCACGAACGTCCAGAGGTGCGTCTCGCCGGCCAGCAACTCCCGGCACGTCGCCGCCGTCTGAGCGCAGCCGCACCCCAGCCCCCGACGCAGGTCGTCCCGCAGGCAGTCCCGCAGCCACGAGACATAGAGCCGGAAGCTCGACCGGGCCAGCGTCCCGTCCCGCACCCGATGCCACCACCGAAACAGGGCGTCGGAGCGGTCGAGCAACCGCCGGCCGACCTCGCCCGCCTCGCCGCCCCGGTCGATCATCGCCTGGAAATCCCGGCGGAGGTGGGCCCAGCAGAACTGGCGACGCTTGACCCAGGCGTAGCTCTTGAACCGATCGCTGATGACCACCTTGCGGCGATCGGTCCCCAGCATGGCCTTGGCGACCGCAGCCCCCCGGGACTTGGCGATGGTGAAGCCCGTCGCCCCTTTGGTGATGGCCGCCCACAGCCACATCTTGTCCCGGCCCTGCCACCACGAGGTCTCGTCGATGTGGGCCGAGGCGGCGGCGCGGTCATGCTCTCGGAGCCCCTCGACCGGGGCTTCCAACTCGGCGGCCCACTGCCGCTCCAGGCGGCAGATCACCCCGGCGGAGATCGACAGGCCGAGCAGGTCGCAGGCGAGTTGCCGGATCGGGCGCTTGCCGAGGCGGTAGGCCCCCGCCAGGACGCTCAGGGCGGCCCGCAACCGTGGCCTGAACGCCCCGATGGGCACACCCGGAGGCAGCTTCGCACAGGTGGTGGTGCGACAGCGGGGGCACTTCAGGCGATGGAGCCGGTACTCATCGACCACGGGCTGGATCGGCGGCACCTCGGCGACCTGATGCCGGATCGGTTCGGGGTCGTCGCCGGCGAGGGCGTCGCCGCACCGGCGGCAGGACGGCGGCCTGCATTCGACGACCTGCCGGAGTCGCTCGGGCGGGACCAGGGGGCGGACGTGTCGGCGGTGGCCGGGCTGCCCACCCCGCTTCCTGCCCGAGTGAGGGGCCGGCGGACGCCGCCGCTTGAGTGACGGGGGATCGGAGGAGGGCGGCCTGGAGGAGTTGGTGGAGTTCCTGCCCAGCCGCTGCTCCAGCTCGGCGAGCCACCGCTCGTAGGAATCGACCAATGCCGAGACGGCCGCCCGTGCCTCGGCCGGCAAGCCATCCCAGAGCGGTTGGTCGATCGGCGGCTGATCCTTCATGCCGCCGTTCTACCGCCATCACGCAACAGACGCAACAATGGGCCGTGAACGGCTACGCATGACGAATTCGGCCTCATCCGCTTTAGCGACCGTCCTCGAAGCTTTCCGTGGGCTAACGCATGAGTTCTTGTCTGAGAGCCGGATGCGGGAAACCCGCCCGTCCGGTTCGATGAGCGGGGAGTGGAAACGGAGCATCAGCCACCGCGCCACTCCTAGACTCTACAGCTTAATTTGCCAATATGATACAATTTTAATGTATTTCGTTATATGACAGCGACACGGGGACCTCGGCTAGGAAATGGATACAGGTCGCGATCGCGCGGCCGAAGGTGGGGAGATGGAGCTTTTCGTCGGGCGCATGCATCCGGTCGTCGGGCAGCGCGAATCCCATCAGAATGCACGGGGTGCAGAGGATGGACTGGAGCGCATCGACCACGGGAATCGTCCCCCCGGAGCGGAGGAGCACAGGCACAGTCCCGAACCCGCGACGATAGGCGATTGCAGCGGCCTGAAAGCCGGGATGGCGGTGGACGAGGTGCACGGGCCGGGCCCGTTGGAGCGTTCGGACGGCGACCCGGACTGTCGGCGGAGCCAGGCGAGCGATATGGCGGCGGACGAGCCGCGAGATTTCGCCCGGGTCCTGGTCGGGGACTAGGCGGATGCCGACCTTGGCGACGGCCGAGGCCGGAATAACGGCCTTCCCGCCGGGGCCCTGGTAGCCGCCGGACAGGCCGTTGATCGTCAACGCGGGCCTGATGGTCGTCCGCTCGTGGAGCGAATAGCCGGGCTCTCCCCAGGGACGATCGACCCCGGCGTCGCGGAGGATGCGGGCGTCGCTCGGGCCGCGACGGGCCATGAAGGACCGCTCGTCTGGGCCGACGGGGCGGACGCGGTCGTAGAAGCCGGGGACCGCGACGCGGCCGTCGGGGTGGTGCAGGCGGGCGAGGATCTCGCAGAGGGCCTGGAGCGGGTTGTGCACAGCGCCGCCGAAGGCGCCGGAGTGCAGGTCGCGACGCGGCCCGCGGACTTCCAGCTCCAGGCCGAGCGAGCCGCGCAGCGAATAGGTCATCGCCGGCCGGTCTGGCCCGAGCATCCGGGTGTCGGAGATCACGGCGAGGTCGGACGCCAGGGCGCGGCGGTGCCGCGCCAACCAGGGGACGAGGTTGGGGCTGCCGATCTCCTCCTCGCCGTCGAAGAGGCAGCGGATGTTGACCGGCGGTGTGCCGCGGGTGCGGAGGAAGGACTCCAGGGCCTTGACGTGCGCGAACAGCGGCCCCTTGTCGTCGCTCGCCCCCCGGCCGAAGAGATCGTCGCCGCGCACGGTCGGCTCGAAGGGGGGCGTCCGCCAGGCGTCCGGGGGATCGGCGGGCTGGACGTCGTAATGGCCGTAGATCAGGACGGTCGGCCGGCCCGGGGCGCCGAGCCAGTCGGCGTAGACGATCGGGTTCCGCGGCGTGGCGATGACCCGGACGCGCGGCATCCCGATCCGGCGGAGGTCCCGGGCCAGCCAGTCGGCACACCGCCGCACGTCGGCGGCGTGGCGGGGATCGGCGCTGACGGACGGGATGCGGACGAAGTCCTTCAACTGGGCGACGAAGCCAGGCCGAGCGGCCTTCGCGTAGGCCAGGGCACGGGCCACGGCGTCATCCATCCGACGGCTCCGGGTCGACGGCTCGGCGCGGTCGGGATCAATAGAACGCCGAGGTGAGCTCCCATTCCCGCTGCTGCGGGAGGAGGCGGCGATTGTTCTCGATCGCCCTCCGCTCGATGATCCGACGTGTCCTGGGCGTGCTCCGGGGCATCAGCCCGTAGCGGAACGTGTAAGGTGCCGGCGTGATCCGCAGGTGAGTCAGGCAGAGGAGGTGCTGTAGGAGTCGGCGGCGGATATCGGCCGTCTCGCCCTGGTAGACGAGAATCCCGGCGCGGTAGATGCGATACACCCCTCGCGCGGCGGGGGCCTGGCTCGCCCGGGTCAATGGGAGCGGTCCCCGGTAGGGCGGCGCGAGCGGCGTGCGAATGAACGCCTCGCCGGCCCGGGCCAGGAGCCGATCGAGTTCCGCATCCAGCCTCCGATCGGCGATCGACATGTCCCACCCCCTTCCGTAACCATCAGCAGGCTTGAACGCGTCGGGAAGCCCCGGGCGGGCGGGGTTCGATCGGGCCGTCGTCCCGGGGGCCGTCCCGGCGCCGATTCGATGCCCGTCGCCCCTCACATCTCGAACTCGAACTCGCGTTCGGCCCGGAGGGTCGCCCGATCGGGGACGGTCCGAACCGCGCCGGATGCCGGGCGGCCGAAGGGGGCCACCCGGTCGGTGGTGACGCGGCGGGCGAGGCCGAGGGCCTGGGCGCTGGTGAGCCATTCCTCGGCGTACTCGGCGACTTGGAGGAGCAGGGCCTCGAACTGGGCGCGGGCCGACTGGAGGATGTGCGGCTGGGCGAGCCAGCGGAGGATCTCCCGGCCGGCGACGGCCATCCGCTGGCGGGGCGAGGTGACCAGGCGTTCGTTGAAGTAGCGGACGAGCACCTCCTCGACCACGTCCCAGGCGTTGTCGGCGCCGAAGAGGCGCTTGACGTCGTCGGAGCCGAGGATCCGGAACGCCTCGTCGAGCAGCTGCATGACCTCGACGCGGAGGACGTTGAGGTTGCCGTAGGAGGTGAACTTCAGGTTGTTGCGCAGATCCAGCCCGGCGCGGCGGACGATCGAGACGCTGCCGAAGCTCGGGTCGTAGGCGCGCTCGCGGATCACGTCCGAGATGCGCTTGTCGCGCCAGTAGAGGACGATCTGGTTGACGAAGTGGCTGAACATCGTATGGAACTCGGCGTTGGGCCGCGCCCCGGCGGGGACCGCGGCCGAGCCGTAGCCGAGGACGCGGCGGTAGGCGCCCAGCCGCTCGCGTCGGGTGAATCTCAGGACCTCGCGGCGGTCGAACTGGTACAGCGCGAAGGCCCCGGGCCCCGCCGAGAGCCGGACGGCGCCGGCGCGGAAGAGTTCCTTGAGCTTCTGGACGACGCGGAAGACCCCGATCCGCTCATGTTGATACAAATAATACAGGTCGCCGACGGCGATCAGCCGTTCGGAGGTGACGGTCTCGTCGTAGGCCTTGACGCCGGGCGGGAGCCGAGTCTGGCCGAGCTCGGCGGCCGCATCGGGGCCGATGCCGGCGAGCTGGGCGAGGCCCTTGTCCGGCGGTGGCGGCTCCTTGGCGTCGGCCTCCTCGACCGATCGGAGCATGGCGTCGATCTGCTGGACCAGGGCGTCGCCGAGGCCCGGGTTCTGCACGAGGTCGCCCGCGAGCTGGCCCGCCACCGCCTGCCGCAGCGCCGCGATGCGGTCGTAGAGATCCTGATAGTCGCGTTCGGTCGCCATCTCTGAGGCTCCTCGCATCCGGGGAGGTCACGGGGTCGGTGCGGGCCCCTAGCTCTGCGACGGGATGGTATGGTTCAGCGGTTCGGCCAGCCGGTGCAGCTCGTTGAGGTGCAGCGCCAGCTCCTTGATCGCACGCTTGACCCGCGTGGTCGAGTAGCCCCGCGGCAGGGCCTGCTCGTTCGCCGGGGAGAGGGCGCCGAAGGCCAGGTTCCTGAGCGTCTCGACGATCGGCAGGAAGGCGTTCCTGACGGCGAACTTGCCGCCGTCCTGAATGTACCGCGGCCCCTCGTGGGCCGCGAAGTCGGCGACCCACCGCAGCAGATCCTCCAGGATCATCGCGCGGGTGCCGATCACGGCCGCGGTCGGGCCGCCGGGCGGCGAGACGGTGGAGGGGAAGGCGATCTCGAGCGTCTGCCGCTCGGCCGGGCCGATGAAGACGCTGTCGAAGGTCGACCGCAGCTCCTCGACCGACTCGGCGACCACCGAGAGCGACCGCGACAGCAGCACCAGCTGCGTGCCGAAGAACGGCTGTGCCTCGCCCGAGCGGTCGAAGTAGGACCGGTTGATCGTCCAGCTCTGCCGCAAGCCGGTCAGGTAGTCGACCATGATGAAGTAATTCGTGACGTTCCGCTCCTCCTCGACGGTGTTGACCAGCTCGTCCTTCAGGCCGAGCTCGTCGCGGATGACCTGCATCAGGCCGCCGACCTCGGACGGGTCGGTGATCCTGTCTTCGATGCCGAGCAGGGTCCGGAAGATCTGGTCGACGCGGGGGACGCGCGGGCCTCCCGGCTGGCCGAGCTCGGAGATGAGGGCGGAGGCCTGGATCTCGACGGCCGATCGCAGCGCCTCGACATCCTCGTCGTCGGCGTTCAGCCGGAGGGGATTGAGGCCCTTGAGCAGCGGCAGGAATTTGTCCAGGGCGTCCTTGGCGCGGATGTGCAGGCTGGCCTGCGGGCCGGCGATGCCGCCCGACAGGTCGGTGTGGACGGCGTAGGTCCGCGGGGTCCACTTGCAGACGCTCGTCCCGTCCTCCTCGACGCAGGTGAAGGACTGCTTCAGGGCGCCGGTGAAGCCCTTCGGGTCGTCGGGGCGCGGCTGCCAGCCGAGGACCTGGCGGATCGTGTCGCCGACCAGCCGGCTCATCGGCGCCATCGGGGCCCCGGCCGAGGATGCCGTCGAACCCGAGGGCATCGCCGCGTGGCGGATCCCGTCGATCTGGAGCGGGAAGGTGGTGATGTCGGCGACGTTGCCGGCCAGCTCGCCGTGGCCCCGGCCCGGGGGCGGTTCGTCGCCCGGGGGGCGGTACGAGCGGGCCTTGAGGCGGACGAAGGCATCCGACCGGACCTTGACGGGGGTCCTGGTCGCGACCTCGCCCGAGCCCCGGAAGCGGGGCGTGACGAGGTAGTCGCCCGATCGCGGCGCGACCCAGACGAACTTGCCGTGCTCGTCGCAGAAGACCCGATCCAGCTCGTTCCGGCCGGACTGGTCGAAGATGAGCACCTCGGCGTAGGGGATCGCGCGGTCCTGCTCGTCAACGATGTCGCCGATGATGCGGGGCAGGTCCCGCTTGAAGCGGAAGTCCGGGCCGTGGGCCGTCCGGGAGGCCGCCACGCGGAGGGTTCGCCGATGCGAGTGCCCGCCGCTGCCGTCCGACCCGTCCCGCCCGGTGCCGTTGCCGGAATGGCTGGCCGATTCGGCCGCCTCGTCCCGCTCGACCAGGATCCAGGTGGCATCGCGGAGTTCGAGTTTCGAGTCCCTCGGGTCGACCTCGACCGGGCCCGGGGGCACCCCCTCGAAGACGTAAAGGCCGTCGGGCCCGCTCACGGCATCGAACCTGGCCCCGTCCTCCGCGATGAGGACGAGCGGGACGCCTTCCAGGCCACCCTCGTCGCCGTGAACGACACCTTGTACGCGGCCGAGGAGGGGCCCGAACAGGAACTCGACGACGGCCGAGTCGTCGACGCTCGCCAGGACCGTCTGGCGCCTGCCGGCCGGATCGGAGGGGGCGATCGGCCTCCCCTTGTGCTCCGGGGGCCAGGAGACGGCCTCGATCGTATAGGAGGTCTCGTCGAGGTCATCGAAGACGACCGGCCCGCCCCCGGACGTGCCGGTCCGGAGCCATCCCTTCTTCCCCCCGCCCTCGGCCCCGGCGGCGACCAGGGCGAACTCTACCTTGGAGACGCGGGATTTCGACTGGCCCGAACCGGCCGGTGGGTCGTAGAACGCATCGACGCGGATCCTGGCCGTCGCCGGGGCGTAGGCGAACTCGACGTAGGACGTCTGCCCCGGCTTCGGCATGACCCGAACTTCCGACGGGCCGCTGAGGCGGTACACGCGCCCCTGGATCCGTTGCGTCTGCTTGAGCTTGAGGATTGTCGCTTCGGTCGAATTGAGCGAGAACTGGACCCGACCGTCCTCATCGGTGGGGTTGCAGTCGATCCTCCTCCCGCACTGATCGACGTCGATCCTGGCCTTGTGGATGGGCCATCGGCATTCCGAGTTGGCTTCGCGGCCGGTGGTGAGATAGACGCGGACCTCGACGGGCGAGGGTTCGGGCACCAGCCCGATCCGCACCAGCGTCTCCCGACCCGTCGCGACCAGGACCGCCTCCCCGGGGTGGATTTGTTGGTCGTCCTTGCCCTCGGAAGCGAAATAGGTGGTCTTCTGGGGGTCGTAGCCGGCCGTCGGCCGCGCGGACACCGTGTAGCAGCCCTGAATCAGGTCCCATGTGGAGCCGTTCAAGTCGATCATCTGAGAGTCGGAGGCGCCCGTGTCGACCTGAACGAAGTCGACCGTGACGCCGCCCAGGGACGGATATTGCGGCAGGAAGGGGCCCTTGCCCTCGGCGTCGGGGTAGGCGAACACCTCCACCCGGAGCCGCCCCGAGCATCGTTCCGCGATCGGCTCGTCGACGGTCACGGGCGGCCCATAAATCGGCTCGCAGGGGGCGCAGGGGTCCCGCGTCGGTCGCGATCTCGGGGCGCCCCTGGACTTTCGGGACTTCCGGGCGATCGGCTCGACCTCGTCGCACGGTCGTTGTTCGGAGGTGTCAACTTCCTGATCGAAGGAGAATGATCGCAGATCCTCTGCCTGGAGCACGGGATGCAGACGGGGCGATTCCCGGACCTCGTCCGCTTGAAGTTCCTCGCGTCCTCCGGCGAACGGGCCGGATTCGTCCGACGTAGGCCACGCCGGTCCCGGCGAGAGTGCCCCGGCCCCCTCCTGCGTCCCGAACCCCTCGAAATACGCCCAGGCCGGGCGATTCACCCCGCCGGGCACATCGTCCTCGTCCGGTTGCATTGCGTGTTCGAGGTCCTCCCCCGGAGGCGATCCGGCCTGCAACCGATCCCCGAAACTCCCGGCCATCAACTCATGCTGCGGCTCGGTGAACGATGTGTCGGGGACCTCCTCCCCGGGCTGCGTCTCGGACCCGAACTCGCCGTGCTCCATCGGCTGCACGCGGACGTCGTCGTCCGCACTGCCCTCGAATGGCGGGGCGGCCTCGCCGGCTCCGTTCGTGGGGTCTTGGGGAGCCTGGCCTTCGAGCGTCGGGGTGGAGTCGTCGATCGGGCCCGGCTCGGGTGGACGATCCTCGGGCCGATCCTGCGGGTCGTGATTCGCCATGGTGCCGCCCTCATCTTGCGGATGCTGCTCGTGCGACGACCGGGCCGGGCCGATCGAACTGCCGATCTTCTCGCGGGTTCATGGGGTGCGTCGCCCGAGGATCGGCTCGTCGTCGATCCGGGGCGGCCCGCTGCTGATGCCGATGGCGTGGACGGTGATGGGGGGCGGGGTCGCCCGCTCGGCCAGCTCCTGCCAGCAGGAGCAGAGCGCCTGATTCAGGTCGCCCAGCGGAGGCGGGCAGGCGTCGAGCGCCTCGCGGACGCTGCCGGACCAGGCCCGCCACTCCCCCTTGCGGCGCCGTCCCAGGCGGATTAGCTCGGAGAGGCGGTCGTAGGAGCCCAGCTCGGCCGAGTAGCCGAGGGAGGCGGCGATCGTGCGCTCGTGGCAGGTCGCCAGCGCCCGCCGGGCGAGGGCCAGGTCGCGGGCCAGGGCGGCGGCCCGGTACGCCTCGACGGCCGCCCCGTGCGCCTGCTCCAGGTCGCCGACGAGCCCCTCGGCCGCGTCTCCCAGCCAGTCCGCCAGCAGCGCCCCGTCCCGGAGGGGGCGGTCCTCGACCACCGTCAGGCGCAGGGCCTGTGCGGCGTCGAGGCAGCGTCGGGTCCGCTCGCAGAGATCCTGGAAGGCCGATTCCAACGCCACCGGCTCACCTCCTGGTCAGCTCCTTGTAGAAGTTCTCGGTGATCAGGCTTGGCCGAGCCAGCCGGCGATCGAGCGCCACGCGGGCCGCGCCGATCAGGAACCGCTCGGGGACGACCCCGGGGTCGGTGCCGGCCGCCAGCCGCCCGGCGGCCTCCTCGATCATTTGCTGCTCCTTCGCCTCGAAGCGGATCACGGCGGCCAGGCTCTTGCCGCCCAGCGACGGGTACGGCCGGTAGCAGACTGTGTCGACCACCAGGGCGTTGACCTCGGCGAAGGAACTCAGCAGCGCCCGGGGGAGGCCGCCGGCACTCGGGTTGGGGTAGATCCGCATCCAGGCGCGGCGGTAGCCGCGGGCCTCGTCGACGAACCCCATCCGGAGGAGCAATTCGGTGCTGATCAGGGCCCGGAGGTAGGGCGTCGGGTGCGGCCCCCGGGGGTTGAAGCCCAGCACGGCGGCGGGCGACCGGCCGATGACGTCCAGCAGGGAGCCGACGACGGCCGGGCCTCCCAGGAGCAGGCCGGCGAGGTCGGCGAAGATCTCGCGGTTCCAGCGGGTCCAGGTCGCGGCGACCATCGGCCCGCAGCCGGCGTCCATCAGCCGACGGGCGAGGGCCCGGGGGATGGCCTCGGCCAGGCCCAGGTCGTTCTGGAGGTTGTGGCTGACCTCGTGCAGCACCGCGCCGAGCGTCCAGGGGTTGACGAGCCGGTGGTAGGGCAGCTGCACCAGCGGGAACGGGTTGAGCTGCTTGCCCAGGCGCCGGAGCGGGATGCCGCGGCGGAAGGTCGCGGGCGAGAAGCCGGTCCTCATGTACGAGAAGGGCGGCGGCGCGGGGATCGACCGCGCCGTGCCGAGGCCCAGGTACGAATAGCGGTAGCAATCCAGGGCGATCCGGTCGCAGCCGAGCAGCCAGGGGCCGTATTGCGACTGCCGCTGGCCGAACAGCTCGAAGTAGAAGTCCCAGATGCGTTCGGTGGAGCGGACGCGGTCGTGGGCCCGCTCCTTGAGGATCACGAGCCGCCGGAGTCGGGCCGGGGTCGGGTCGCGGCCGGCGTCGCTGGCGGCCTGGGCCACCCCCCGGGAGAGCCGCTTGAGCCCGGCGCGGAGCGAGGAGATCAGGCCGTTGGCGGCCTCCAGGTGCGGATCGGACGGCGCCGACGGCGCGGTGCCGAATTCGCCGGTGCGGAAGGGCCGCAGGGCGGCGGTGTGCCGGGCGATATTGACGGCCTGGGCCCGTAGCCAGGGGCGGAGCACCGCGGGGGCTCGGCCCGTCGCAACGGTCGTCGGCTGATCCGGTCGCGGGGTGCGCTTGGCCTTGCCGTTCGGCTCGGGGAGACCGGTCTCGATGTCCATCGGCACGTCCCTCCCTCCGTCTGCCCTCAACGCGGGTAGAGCAGGCGGCCGCCCGCGGGCAGGCCGGGGCCGGGCGTCCCCGTGGCCCGGTGATAGCGATGGTCCAGGGCACGCGATCGCCGATACGCCTGGGCGCATTGCGACGGGCTGGACAGGACCCGGGCCGTCTGCTGCGCCAGCGTCCGGACGGCGGCCCGGGGCGGCACCGGCCGGCCCTGCGCGGCCTGCTGGGCGATGCTGGCGGTCGTCCGGCGGACGATCGTCGGCAGGGCGCGGACCAGCGGCCGGGTCGCCGGATTGCTCCGGAGCGTCCGGGCGGCGCCGGCCACGCCGCGGATCAGGCCCGGGGCGGCCCGGATGATCGTGGGCGCCACCCTCGGGATGAGCTGCGCGGCCAGCGGGATCAGGGCGCCGAGGAACGCCTCGGCCTCGGCCTTTGACTCGGCCTCGGTGGCCGCGTGCCCCAGGTGCTCCATCAGGGCGTCGGGGTAGACGCGGCGGACCGGGTTGAGGAGGGCCTCGGATTCCCACTCGCCCTCGAACTCCCGCTGGGGGACCAGGCCGGCGAGCTGGCCGCCCAGGCTGGCCCCGATGCGGGCGCCCGCGGATTGGTCGCCGAGCAGCCCGCCGACGTAGCCGCCGACGGCCGGCAATCCCCGGCGCAGGGCCGTCCGGGCGGCGGTCAGGCCGATCCGCCGCAGGGTCGGCGACTGCGCCGCCTGGCGGGCCAGGCCCATCAGGCGACCGAAGAACTCCTCGGTCTCCGACTCGCCGAAGCCCTCGAACTCGAACTCGGCCTCCCCTTCCTGGAGGGCCTCCCATTCGGTCTCGAACTCGAATTCCGCTGCGGGCCGATACATGCTCGATCCTCCTTCGCCTCCCGGCGCTGGTCGGTCGCGGGTTCAGCTCGGGCGTCGGCGGACGGGGCGCGTCGCGGCCCGGGTGGCGGTGACGTTGCGCTGCAGGGCGGTGGCGCAGGTCCGGGGGCTGGCCAGGACGCGGCGGGTCTGGGATGCCATGGCGCGGGCCGCCGTGCGCCGGGTGACCGGCTGGCCGGAAGCGGCGCGGCGTCGGAGGACGGTGGCCGTGCGGCGGACGATCGTCGGCACGACGCGGACGGCCGGTCGCGTGAGCTGGCGGCGGCGGAGCAGCCGCGTCAGGATCGCCGTGCCGCGAACCAGGTGCGGTAGGACCCGGCGCAGGGCGGCCCGATCGGCCGGCGAGAGGGTCGCGATGGTCGCCGCGCCGATCATCGCCTCGGCCTCGGCCTCGGTCGGGACTCGGGAGGCCGCCGCCGCCATGTATTCGGCCGACGCCTGCTGGAGCGTCCTCGGCGCGGAGGCCGTCGCCGCTTCTTCCTCGAACTCGCCCTCGAACTCGCCCTCGAACTCGCCCTCGAACTCGCCCTCGAACTCGCCCTCGAACTCGAATTCCTCCTCACCCAGCGCCTGAGAGGCGACGCGGCCGATCATGCCGCCGAGCGGCCCCCCGACCGCCGTCCCGACGATCGGCGCCGCGACCCGGGCCATGGATCGGAGCACGGGGGCCGCCCGCCGGATGAAGCCGCCGATGCCCCGGGCGATCCGTCGGAAGAACTGCTCGCCCTCGAACTCGCCCTCGAACTCCCCTTCGAACTCCCCTTCGAACTCGCCCTCGAACTCGCTTTCGAACTCGCCCTCGAACTCGCCCTCGCCCTGTCCGAGCATGCCGCCGATGCCCCGGGCGGCCGTACCGAGGAACTGCTCGCCCTCGAACTCGCCCTCGAACTCGCCCTCGAATTCCCCTTCGAGTTCCCATTCCGGCTCGCCGTCGCGTTGCGTCCTCATGGCAGCCCCCCTCGGGTTTGCGGGTGGTCGGCCGCTCGCCGACCCCGGCGACTTTCCCCTCGCGGCCCGGACGTCCCCGACGGGATGTGCGAGGCACCGGGACGGACTCCTGGTCCGATCCCAAAGATAACGGCCCGCCCGGACCGGTGAAGTCGCACCTTCCGGCTCCCCCGTCCCGGGTCACTCGAACGAGTGTGACCCGATCGTGCGACAGGGGCATTGCCCGGCGTCGCTATAATCGCCGAGACTGGCCCTACACTTCACGGCAATCTATGGGATGAATGGCCTGCATTTTCTTGCATCGCTCCCGGGCGTCCGTCATGATCGGGAAGCGCCGGGTTCAAGAATGCGTCCTGAAAGGGGGATGTAGCATACGTCCGTGGGTAGATTCTCATCCACCATTGTCGGGAAGGGAAAACGATGGCCCGCGCGGCACTCAAAGGCGATCCGGTCGGTGCGAAGTCGCGGGATGGACGCGTCGGATCGTCCCCGGCGACCGAGGGGACCAACGCCGACGATGAGCTAGTGTCCTTGATAGTCAAGGAGCTGATCGGCCGATCGGCGGACCGGCGACCCGAGGCGACCCTGCGCCACCTCGACGGCGAACTGCTGGTCGTCCTGCTGGACGTCGAAGTCAACGGCGTCCGCTGCCTGCTCGTGCAGGCCCCGCCCGAACCCCCGCGGGCGGTGTTGGTCTTGAGCCCGCGCGAGTGCGAGATCGCGCGGATGGTGGCCAAGGGATATCCCAATAAGACCATCGCCGCTGTACTTGAAATTAGTTCGTGGACCGTCGGCACTCACCTGCGGCGGATCTTTGCCAAGCTTGGTGTCTGCTCCCGAGCGGCCATGGTGGCGCGACTTGCCGAGGAAGGCCTGATACGGGAGTCGGCCGCGCACGTCGAAGGTTTCTCCCCCCGCTGGGGTTGATCAGCCACGCTGGTGCCGGATCCCGGCGAGGTGAGATCAAGCTTCCAGTCGACGCCCCCGGCAACGCTTCGCCCCGCTCCCAAATGTTGTGGAGGAACGCGGAGGAACCGAGATCCATCGGCAAGTGCCTCCAGGAGAAGCCCCGGTGGGGATGCAGCCGGCGTTCATCGAGCCGGCCCGTTTTCCTTGCTATAGACTCCGAAGATTGCCGGTCTCGAAAACCGGTGTCGCAGTTGCGCGCGTCGGTGTGGTCGACGAATGGCACTAGTGGTCGGCCACTGACGACTTGAGGGATGGGCTGCAATCGGTTCTCCTGGAGCCCTAACCGCTTCAGGAGCATCGACATGAAGAAGTACATCGTGACGCTCACCGCCGACGAACGCCAGGCCCTCCTCGATCTCATCTCCGCCGGCAAGGCCTCCGCTCTGAAACTGGCCCATGCCCGCATCCTCCTCAAGGCTGATGCCGCCGAGGGCGGGCCCGCCTGGCCCGACGACCGCATCGCCGAGGCCGTCGAGGTCTCTGTCGCCACCATCGAGCGGGTCCGCCAGCGGTTCGTCGAGCAGGGCCTGGAGGCCGCCCTGGTCCGCAAGACGCAGGCCCGTCCCAGCCGCCAGCGGGCCCTCGACGGCCGGGCCGAGGCGAAGTTGATCGCCCTGGCCTGCTCGGAGCCCCCCGACGGCCGCAAGGCCTGGACGATGCGATTGCTGGCCGACAAGCTCGTCGAGTTGGAGATCGTCCCCTCGATCTCCGACGAGACGGTGCGCCGCTCTTTGAAAAAAGCGAACTGAGGCCGCATCTGAAGCAGCAGTGGTGCATCCCGCCGGAGGCGAACGCCGAGTTCGTGGCGGCGATGGAGGACGTGCTGGAGGTCTACCACCGGCCCTACGACGAGACGCGACCGCTGGTCTGCCTCGACGAGGCGAGCAAGCAACTGATCGGCGAGACGGTCGTGCCGATCCCGGCAGCGCCAGGGCGGCTCGAGCGGTTCGATCACGAATACGTCCGCAACGGGACGGCCAACCTGTTCATGGTGACGATGCCGCTGCTGGGGTGGCGTGCGGTCCACGTCACCGAGCGTCGGACGGCGTTGGACTTCGCCGAGGTGGTGCGTTGGCTGGTGGAGGAGGTGCACGAGGAGGCGGAGAAGGTCGTGCTGGTGATGGACAACCTGAACACGCACAAGATCGCCTCGCTGTACGAGGCGTTCCCGCCGGAGCGGGCCCGTCGGATCGCCGGGAAGTTGGAGATCCACCACACGCCGAAGCACGGGAGTTGGCTGAACATGGCGGAGATCGAGCTGTCGGTGCTGGCGAGGCAGTGCCTGGACCGGCGGATCGGGTCGAGCGAGGAACTGAAGCGGGAGGTCGCGGCGTGGGAGGAGGACCGCAACGAGCGGATGGTGGGCATTCGGTGGCAGTTCACCACGGCGGATGCCCGGATCAAACTGCACCGACTATACCCGGCAACTCAATAGCGGACGACCACTAGCCTTCCTGGTGCATTAGAAGCCCTGACAAAACCGTGTGGCATGGAGTTTGCGCCCTGGTGCTGTTTTCCTCCGAACCGAAGGAGACACCACCATGGCGAGCGCCCACATGCCGGACGAGTTCTTCGATCTGGTTGCCCACCACCTGCCGCCGGAACCGGCCATCGGCCCCTACGGCGGGCGTCCGCCGATCGGGCACCGGGTCGCCCTGCGTGTCATCTGGTTCGTCCTGGCCACCGGCAATCGCTGGGAGGATGTCCCGCAGGAACTCGGCTGCTCAGGTCGCACCGCCCATCGCCGGCTGCGGGCCTGGGAGGAGGCCGGCATCTGGGACCGCCTCCATGCCGACCTGCTGAGGCTGCTCCGCAAGGCTGGCAAGCTGGAGACCGACACGGTGGTCGTCGACGGCGTGACGGTGCGGGCCTTCGGCGGCGGCGAGGCGACCGGCCCGAGCCCCGTCGACCGCAGCAGGAAGGGCACGAAGCACACGGTGATGGTCAGTCGCACCGGAGTGCCGCTGGCGATCCGCACCGCCGGGGCCAACGAGAGCGACCACCGCCAGATCATCCCGCTGGTGCTCGACTTCCCGAGCGTCGCCGGCAAACCGGGCAGGCCGAAGCAGTTGCCGGATGACCTGTATGCCGACCGGGGCTACGACAGCGAGGGGACGAGGGCGTTACTGCGTTGGATGGGCATCGAGCCGCACATCGCCAAGCGTCGGACACCGCACGGCAGCGGGCTGGGCAAGGTCCGCTGGGTGGTGGAGCGGACGATCGGCTGGATCAAGGGCCTGCGGCGGATGCGGGTGCGGTACGACCGGCTGGGGGTGATCCAGGACACCTGGACGACCCTGGCGGCCTGTGTCATCTGCTTCCGTATCCTCCACCAGGATGTGATGTGATTCACCCGGTTTTGTCAGGGCTTCTAATGTGGCATTTGGTATATGGCTCGTCCTAGGCAAACCATCCGAACGCGAGTTTGCCTCGGTGCTGGCCCTGATGGCCTATTCCGGTGTCCTCATGCTCGGCCTGGGGCTCTATAGCGACTGGCATAATCGCAAACAGGTATTTCCGAAAGACTTGGCGAGTGATTCCGCCACCCTCGCCCCCGAAGTTCGGGATACGCCCCAGTCCACGCCGGAACTGTTATAATATATGAAAATAATAAAAAAAAGGATGATAAGTAATTTCGCGATTGTCTTGGTGGCCATCGTGCTCCCGACGATCGCGATCCTCGGGTGGATCGGCGGCGCGAGATATTTCCCGGCCAGGGTCCTCCTGGAGGAGGAGGTGTTTGAGATCCTCAGGGAGAGGTACGAAAACCCGCTGTTGCTGTGCAATTACGCCTGCGTCGTCGTAGCCGTGGCCTTGGGGGTGATCTGGTATCTAGGCCTGGAGGCGTTCATCAGCTTCAGGCTGGAACGTCTGGGAGAGTCGGTCTTCGAGCTCCGGCCGGGAAGTGACATGCTGATCCTCGCGAGCTTACTCTCTGCCATCGCGGTGGCGGCATTCCTTGTGGATGATGGGTTCTCGTTGTGGGCCGGCAACGCCCGTCGGGAATTCCAAATGTACGCCAGCGAGCGTTTCGAGCGAGAATGGGGCGTAGACGCCAGATTTGCGTTACCATGCATGTTGATATTCTTCATTTTGTACGGTTTTGTGAACGGCGATCGGAAAACGTGGCGCGGGGCGGCTGAAAAACGTGGCGCCCGGTCAGTCCAGGCTACTTCCCTCCCGAGGCGGCGTCGACCACTTCACCGCTGCGACGGCGACGGGCGGCACGTAGCCGGTAGCTCTCCCCGCCCGTCTCCAGGATCGTGCACCGGTGCGTCAGCCGGTCCAGCGTCGCCCCCGTCAGCCGCTCGCTCATGAGCACCTCCGTCCACTGCTCGAACGGCAGGTTCGACGTCACCACCACGCTACTCCGCTCGTACGCCCGGCTGATCACGTCGAAGAGCAGCTCGGCGCCGGCCTTGCTCGCCGGCACGTACCCCAGCTCGTCGAGGATCAGCAGGTCCAGCTTCGCCAGCTGCGCCTTCAGCCGACCCAGCTGCCGATCCTCCCGGGCCTCCAGCAACTGCGTGACCAGCTCGGTGACCCGGTAGAACCGCACCCGCTTGCCCCGGCCGCACGCCTCGACGCCCAGGGCCGTCGCCAGGTGCGTCTTCCCCGTGCCCGGGCCGCCGACCAGCAGGACGTTCTCCCGCCGCTCGACGTACTCGCACCGCAGCAGCTCCAGCACCTGCGGCTTGTTGACCCGGGGGGCCGCCGCGAAGTCGAACGACTCGAGCGCCTTGATCGAGGGGAATCGCGCCGCCTTGAGCCGCCGCTCGGCCGACCTCCGCTCCCGCTCGATCAGCTCCAACTCGCACAATTGCAGCAGGAAGCCGAGGTGGTCGACATTCTCGGCGGCGCAGCGCCGGGCCACCTTCTCGCACTCGGCGTGCATCGTCGGCAGCTTCAGCGCCTTGAGGTGGTGCCCCAGCAGGACCGTGCTCTTGGCCTCGATCTTCTTCATGGCCGCACCTCCGCCGTCAGGCGCCGGTAGGCGTCCAGGTCGGGGACCGGCACGCTGACCAGCTTCAGGTGCGGTCGGCCGTCGAGGCAGAACAGGCCCACCGGCCGCTCGCGGCGGTGCTCGAGGATCAGCCGCACGGCATCGGCGTCGGCGGTGCCCAGCTCCAGGGCCGCCTCCACGGCCCGGGTCAGCTCCCGGAGGCTGGCGTGCTCCAGCAGCCGGAGGACCTTGATGAACTGCCGCGTCCCCGGTCCGCCGAACTCGGCCTCCAGCCGGCGACGCAGCACGCCGAAGCACACGGGCAGCTCCCAGCCCGCCAGCGGCGCCGCGAAGTCGAAGGCCCCCGGCTTGCGCTCCAGCAGCGCCAGGTAGTGGACCGGCTCGTAGAAGACGCCCTCGCGGCCCCAGCTCCGGCGGTGAGTCGCCACCACGCGGTCGCCGACGACGATGCGAACGAGGTCGACCGTCCCGATGGCCGTGACCTGGCGATAGGCGAGCTGCGTCGGCACCGAGTAGTCGTTGGCGTCGAAGCGGACCAGCGACAGCGAGTCGGCAAAGGGCTGCTCGACCCGTGCCGCGACGAACGCCTCGGCCGGCTGTGGCAGCATCGCCGCGCGCTCCTCGGCCAGCAACTCGGCCTTGGACGCCGGCTTGCCCCGCAGCCTGCGTGTGAGATCGGAGCGGCAGTCGGCCTCGAGCCGGGCGTTGAGCCCCTCCAGGCCGTCATGCAGCACCGGGATAAGCACGAGGAAGTTGCGGCGGGCGAATCCGACGAGCGTCTCGACGTGCCCCTTCTCGTTGGGACGCCGCACCAGGCAGAAGTGGGACTCGAACAGATAATGGCTCTTGAGCCGGAGGAACTCGCCGGTGACCCGGCGGTCGCGGCTGCCGGTGATCCTGGCGACGGCGATCTTCGAGTTGTCGTAGCTGATGCGACGCGGGACGCCGCCGAGGGCCGAGAAGGCGCGGACGTGGCCCTCCAGGAAGGCCTCGGTGCACTCCCTCGGGAAGGCCCGGCAGTAGATCGCGTCGGAGTACGGCAGGGTCAGGACGAAGACCGCCACCTTGGTGGGCCGGCCGTCGAGCGTGACCTCGGCCTCGCCGAAGTCGACCTGGGCCTCGCCGGGCGGATGGGTCAGCGGGACGAAGACCTCGGTGTGACTGCGTCGCCAGGCCCGCACGGCGTCCTTGATGCCGGTCAGGCCGCCGGTATAGCCGTGCTCGTCACGCAGCCGCTCGAAGAGCCGCTTGGCGGTGTGCCGCTGCTTCCTGGGGGCCTTCTTGTCGTCCTGGAGGATCTGGTGCAGGACGCCCAGGAAGGGGTCGAGCTTGGGCCGGGGCCGGGGCGAGGCCCGGCGATAGCCCGGCGGCTCGGGATGGCGGAGGATCTTCTGGAGCGTGTCCCAGTGGATGTCGTACTGGCGGCAAGCGGCCCGCTTGCCCAGGCCGTCGACGAGGACGCGACGGCGGATCTCGGCCCAGTTCTCCATGTCGGTGAACACCCAAGGACCTCGCGGTGCCGAGTCAGGGAGGGGGTGGAGCCACCCTCAAGCCTGGCCCGGTCTCCGTGAGGGGAACCATGGGCGCTACGTTTTTTTGACCGCCCGCCGGTCACCGCCCCGCGCCACGTTTTTCGGCCGCCGTTCACATCGAGGCGCGGGAGAGTGCGGCGAGTGCGGGCAAGAGGCCTGCGGACGCGAGAAACACCCGACGCTCTCGATGGCCATCGGGTCGCTCGTGAATCTGCATCGAACGGCCTCCGTCGCCAGCTCTGCCAGGCTGGACGCCCCTCGGATGTTCATCGAACCCCGGATCAACTCGCCCGTCAAGGATCGTGTGGCGGACCGCGTGACGAGCCGGTCCCTCCATCCTCCTGATGCCGAGATCCTCGGGACGATTGAGGCTCCAGTCCTCGACCGGCGTGCGGCGGATCGTCGGGGCGGTTCAATTCACCCCCAAGTGGTGACCGGCTGCGAGGACACGGTCCAGTTCGCCCCGACGCACCACGTCGACATCACGGGCGCGGACCCGAGGAGGCGACGGGCGTGCTTCGCCCACGCCAGCCAGTCCCCCGAACGATGCTACGCACTGCAGGAGCACGTGCCCCGGATGCACGGTATCGAGCGGGGCTGCCGGCTCTCGGGAGGACTCATCCGCCATATCCAGGGGCCCGACTTCCCGCTGCCTGGTCCACAGCAGGCCCCGTCGTCCATCCGACTCGATGCGGCTCGCCCGCAAGCTGCCGGCGGCGTCCGGTCAAGACGGCCTGGGATCGGCCTGACCCGAGGCGTCCCGCAGGGATTCGAGATACAATCGCCCCTGGCGTGCGGCTTCCAGCGGGTCGGTGGCACACTCGTCGAGCTCGATGACCCAGTCGACCGGATGCGCCAGCAACCGGTGGATGCGCGGGATCTCGATCGTCCCCTGCCCGAGCGCCGTCATCGGCTCGCCGTGGACGGCCGGCCCGTTTTTCCAGTGGAGCGAACCGAGCCGCGGCATCAGTTCCTGGAGCGCGTCCGCGGGGTCGACGCCGGCGGTCCGGGCCCAGTAGACGTCGAGCTGACAGAAGATGTCGGGGTGCAATCGCTCGTTGAATATCCGGATGGGCCACGTCCCTTCGACCGGATCGAACTCCCACCAGTGGTTGTGGATTCCGAATCGCAGGCCCCGGTCACGGGCGATTGCACCCGCCCCTTCGTAGGCCTCGGCCAGCTCCCGCACCCCGGCGAGGGAATCGAAGCGTGGGTCGCGCGGCCAGCCGTGCCAGATGATCTTGGTGCAGCGGTACACGCGGACGACCTCCTCCCACTGGCCGATGTTCGCGGCCGTGGGCAAATCGCCGTGGATCGACGCGACGGCCAGTCCGTGGCGATCGAGGCACTCGGCGAGGTCCTTCGGCGTTACCCCGGGTGACAGCGGGGCGACCTCGACGGCCGAGAAGCCGGCCGCCTTCACGCGGCCCAACGCCTCGTCCACGCCCGAAGCCATCGCGTCCCTGATCGTCCAGAGTTGCAGCGCGACTGCTCGTTCTGCGCTCGCGTCCAACGCACGTCCCATCGATAATCCGTTGATAATCGACCTCGTATCCGGCGCGGCCGACGGCCTCGGCGCGGTCAGGTTGGGAACGTCCAGATGTCCAGGGCGTTCCTCCCCAGCAGCCGCTCGCGGTCCTCAGGGGTGTAGAAGTCGAGCACCTCGTCAACGAACTCGAGTTCCTTCTCCATGGGCAGCTCCCACCGCGGGCGGGGGTAGCCCGTCCCCCAGATCAGCCGACGGCCGCCGAACTCCTCGTAGACCGCCCGGAATAACGGGATCGTGTCGCGGTACGGGTACCGCTTGGTCAGCGACAGCTCGTAGGGCTCCGACGCGCTGATCCAGACCTGCGGGTACTTCTCCAGGGCGAACATCTTGCGGAACTCGGGCCAGGGGTCGCGAAGGCGGAGGTCGGGCTTGCCCAGGTGGTCGACCACGATCTTCACGCCGGGGAAGCGCGCGGCCATGTCGGCGAGCATCGGCATCTGGTGCGGCAGGATGTAGAAGTTGAAGACGGCGCCGAGCCGCTCGGCCTCACGCCACAGCGGATAGTGGGCCTCGGAGTTCAGCCAGGTGGAGTCGGGGTGGTAGATCGGGCTGAACCGCATGCCCTGGAAGCCGTGCTCGACGACCCAGTGCCGGAGGCGATCGGCGACGCGGGGATCCTCCGGGTCGATCAGGCCGTGGGCGACGAAGCGAGTCGGGTGGCGGCGGAGGCAGTCGGCGATGTAGGAGTTGTCCCAGCTGTAGTAGCGCGGGTTGACGAGCACGGCGAAGTCCAGGCCGTAGTCGCGCATCTGCGCGACCTGGTTCTCGATCGGCGCGGCGACCTCCGGCCGCAGGTCGGGCCGCTCGGGGTGGCCGAACGGGAACTTCGGGTCGAGGTCCCAGACCTCGAGGTGGGTGTCGATCAGGAGTCGGTCCGGCTCCGACCTCGGGCCCGCCGCGGCCATCAGCAGCCCGGCTCCCGCCCCGGCCAGGAACGCGCGTCGGCTTGCAACGAGCATGAATCACCTCGTATCTCGTTCTCGATGGCCTTCGTTGGAAGTCCTCGCTCCCCCATCATATCCGCCCCTCTCCCAACGGCCACGCTTCGTCTCCGTGGCGATCGTTACCGGGGAGCTTCTTCGCGGCCCTCTGATGAGCGGGGCTGCGCCGGCCTCCTGCGCCCTGGATCGCCGGGGGATCTGGTATCTGGTCGAGACTGGCATCCGGGGCCATCGGTGCCCGACGAGCTGGGCATGGTGGCCTGCTCCATGATCTGCGAGCCCGCGAGCCACTCCTACTACAACAGGTCCGGGCCGGACCGGATGCCAGTACTGATCTATCGGATGGATTTGAAGGGGGGTGACGAACATTTCGTCGGTCAGCATAGCAGGATAGCCATACGTCCGTGGCACCGGTAGGACTGATGCAAAATGAAATGCGGCCGGCGCAGGTCAGGACCCACTACACACTGCAGAGCCTTTTCATAGCATTGTTCCATGGTGTGTATTTGAGGGCAAGAGGCGCACGATCACCGACGATATCCAGAATTGATCTTAGGATTTTCCGAGGGATTCGCCTCTCCCCTTGGCTGCTACGGGCGGCGTTCCGCCTCGGGGATGTGGATCACCGTCAGGGCGCAGCTGTCCCACGCCCTCCCGCCCCGGCTGACGTTCCACGTCACGTAGAGCCTCTCCCCATCGGCCGAGAGCGCCGAACCGTAGCTGCCCTTCAGCCTCAGGCCGTATCGCTCCTGGTAGAACGGGTCCAGGAACGCGAGCACCCTCTTCCGACCCGTCTCGACGTCGAATTGCACCACCGGGCTGCCGTCCCGTTCGCTGCCGCCGTGCGCGCCGGGGATGTAGTAGACATACCTCCCGGTCGGGTCGGCATCGAGCGAGGCGACATACGATTGCGTCCCCACCGCCACCGTCCCGATCCTCGCCGTCGCCTCCGTCTCCGTGTCGAACGACCAGAGGTCCGCATCGGCGGCCCCTTGCCCCGACGAGGCGGTATAGACGCGGCCCCCCGGCGTCTCCCCCGTGGCCGCCCGCACCCCGATCCGGCCGCCGACCTCCACCGGCGGCCCTCCCGACTCGGGATCGAATCGCATCAGCGGGCCCTCGTCCGTGTTCGGCACCCAGTAGACCCGGCCGGTCGACGCGGCGAAGATCATCGCCCGTGAGGGGCCGTCGGGGCCGGCATAGAGTAGGCGATCGCGGGCCACGTCGTAGGCGAAGAAGCGGATGCCCTGGCGATCGACGTCCGGGCCGGCCGCCGTCCCGCCGTAGAAGATCATCCGGGCCGGGTCGAGGACGCCGCAGGGGATGCTGTGCCCCGGGACCGGCCCGTGGGCGACCACCTCCGCCCGCCCGCCCTCCGGATCGCACCGGATGATCCAGTCGCCCCGGTAGCGGTACCGATCGATGGCCGACCGCGGGGAGCCGCGGTGGGTCGAGAAGTAGAGCCGGCCGTCGCGTCCCAGGTCCAGGCGGCTGTGGATCTTGCCCGGCGTGTAGTGGCCCTCCGGCAGGTCGAAGACCCGGGCGACGTCCACCAGCATGCGGAATCGCTTCGCCCTGGGGTCATACTCGAAGACTCGCGCCGTCCCGGTCCCGTGCGAGCCGTCCCCCTTCATGCCGATGGTCAGATGGTCGCCGATCGAGGAGTAGTACTTCCCCCGCGTCGCCAGGCCATCGCCCCAGCCCGACCACGGCTGCCCCGGGTAATCCTGCCCGGGATAGTACAGGAGGTCGACGGTGGGGGGCGTCTCGGCGACTTCGACCTCGCTCCTGAGCGAGGCGGGCGGGCGGAGGAAGGCCTCGGAGGTGTCCGTCACCACGTCTTTCCCCCCGGGGAGGCGGGGAGGGAACGACAACGCGCCGTCGGCGGAGACGGGCCCGCCCCCTTCGGTTGACCGACCCTCGCCAGGCGCATAGAGATGACGCGCTTCGAGGGACGTGAGGCCGCCCAGAGTCGAGAGGAGGGCGAGGAACCAACCACCAACGAACGCCGATCCGGCCCGGCTCGTCGATCCCTGCATCGCTGTCACTCCCGTCCCGGCGACCATCCCCTCTCGATTCATCCGATCTTGGGCCATGATACCCCGGAACCCCCCGACGGCATCGGTGAAGCGGGCACGAGACTCGAAGAGTGCCTCGATGTCCCGAGCCGAGAGCTACGGGCGACGAGGAAGAGCAAGAGAGAAGAGGAGGGGCGTGCTCCGATATTATCATCCATCTATTTGGATTTGCGGCGGCCTGCACCTTTGGGGGCAGACTACGCAGAACTCGAATTGACATGCCTTGGGTGAGGTTCGCTAGACGGACAATCACTGGCGCAGCCTGCTTCGGTGTGGTCGGCCGCGTCAGGCGGCGTCGGCGAACCGCCGCCGGCAGCACGTGCACTCGCTGTCCTTCCCCCTCAGGATGGTCGAGAACGCACTCGGCTGCGGCAGCGTCATGATCGCCCGGAACGCCAGCGGGGCCCGGTGCGCGTAGTGGCGATAGGTGATCCCGCCGACCGAGTGGCCGAGGATCTCCACCGACGACTCCGGCACGTGCTCGTCGTGGTACGTCGCGCACGTCTTCCTCAGGTCCTTCAGCTCCCAGGGCTCCTCCCGGCCGGTCTCGACGTCCAGCCTCGGCTTGATGCCGGCATGCTCGCACAGGGCCTGGAAGCGGGCGTTGGGCCGGGCCCCGCCGCCGAGGAACACGGGCGCTTCGGGCTGCGAGTCGTCCGGCATCAGGCCGCGCAGGTGCGCGTGCACCACTCGGTTCATCGGCCGGTAGAACGCCTTGCCGGTCTTCACCCGGCGGTAGAAGAGCCAGCCCCAGGGCGACTGCTCCTTCGCCTCTCGGTCCGGCGATCGCCGGTCCCAGATGACGTGCCGCCTGAGGATCGGCTCGTGGGCCGGCGTGGACCGCCAGACGGTCCCGGTGTCCACGCCGTAGTTGAAGAACACGACCAGGGCGGCACGCCAGTACCGGCCGACCGGGTACGCGGCGTCCCAGCCCCGCGGCCGCCCCATCTTGTAGGTGGCGAAGTAGAGGGCGTTGATCTCGGCCTTGGTCAGGTAGTGGCGGCCGGCCACGTCGCGCTGGTCCCTGGGGCCGGGGAACCGCGGGGGCGCCTCGATCAGCTCCTGCTCCCAGGCCCAGGAGAGGATGGCGCGGAGGTGCTCGCGGGCCTTGTTGGCCGTGCGGCCGGGGTTGGTCCCCCGATCCCTGACGGCCTGCTCGTGGACCCGGTCGAGGAACTCGCGGATGTCCCTGCGCTGGAGCTGCTCGATCGGCGTGCCGGCGCCCCACTCCTCCCACTTCCGGAGGGTCGTGAGGTACTCGTTGCGGGTCCCTCGCGAGAGGGCCTTGGCGCGGAGGTAGCCCTCGGCCGCCGTCCTGAGGGTCGTCAGCATCTCATCGGCTCCGTCGCCGCCCCGGGCCCCACCGGCTCGCGGGGCCCGTCCCCGCGCCTGCTCATCGAATCCAAAAATGAGAAATCGACCGGGGCCGGACCAGTGCGCTCAAGAAATCCGGCGTGGGAGAGTTGCGAACCGAGCGGCTTTGCCGAAGGCCGCGGATCGCACGCCGACCCGACGTGCCGGTCACGGGCTATCGATGTCGGCCGCGAGGGGTCCCATAATGGAAACGGCGACGATCCCCCTCCCGGAGGCATGCCGACCGTGACGAGTGAGGAAACCAGAGAGGCCCCGGTCTTCGCATGCTGCTCGGTCGGGATCGGACGCTGGTTCTGGGCCGCGTGGGAGAGCGAGGCCGAGGCCCGAGCCCTCTCGCCCGCCCTGGCCACCGGCTATGAGGCGTCCGCCGACCGGGCCGAGCTCAAGGCCGCCGAGCGGCTCGGCCCCGGGTTGAAGCGACTGCCCGCCAGGTGGGCCTCCGGCTACAAGCGTCGCGGCGGCATCGCGGCCCACGTGCCGGGCACGAAGCGAGGAGTCGTGGGCCGCGTCGACACCAGGCCCAGGGCTCGCTTCGGCCGCCCTGGTGGTCGGCTGAAGCGGCACGAGGGGTCGCCCCGTCTCGCCTTCCTCTATTGCGCGACCGAGCGAGAGCCGCCCGACGCGATCGGGCATGTCGCGGTGACCCGGCATCGGATCGCCAGGCATACCGCCCGGAAGATCCACGTCGAGTGCGATCCCTTCGACGAGGACGAATGGGCTCGTCGGGCGGGACGAGCCGGGGGATCGCCGGAGGAGGCCCCGAAGGTGCGTACGCTGGCCGTCGATCGGGCCACGCTGCGGGCGGAGGGGAGGTTCCGCTGCGGCCCCGCGCATCGCGGCATGACCTTCTATGCCAGCGAGGAGGACGGCATCCGCGACGTGGAGGCGGCCCTGACGGCGAAGCACGCCTGGTGCGACTTGCTCGGCGTCCGGTTCCCCTGCTCGATCGACTCCATCAAGGCCGCGTACCGCCGACGGGCCCGGGCCTCGCACCCGGACGCGGGCGGCGACCCCGCGGAGTTCCGCACGGTCGAGCAGGCCTATCGGGCGGCGCTGGCCTATTTCGCGACGGCCGGCGATGGGATTGCCCGAAAGGTCGGGGGGTCAGGGTGACCCTGACGATGCCTGGCGCCGGACGTCGTCGCCTCGCGGCGTGTTCTCGGACTGCGAATTCGGCCGAGCCGGGCGAAAGGCCGCTCGGTCTTATGCCCGGTGTTTCGGACCGATGGCGCAACGAGGCCGCCTCGTTCCGTATGTTGCCCCGGCAACGTCCAGGCTGTCTCGGACGGTTATCGGCGGCGTTGCGGGTTGCGATCCGGGCCGGTTCCGCCGGTTCCGAAGGCCGACTCTCCCCCGGTCGGGGGAGGGGCGTTGGTGCAGGCCATGCGGATGGCGGAGTACGCGGAAGTAAAGAACGAGGTCCCGGCATCCGACCGACCAGGGACCAGACACGTGGGCATCGGTCTGACAGGAGACGATCGGCGTGACTTCCCCGGAGCGGCAATGATCGGGACGGCCGCGGGAGGCCCTGGCTCAATTTGGCAGGGGCTCGGCGGTGGCGGACGATCGTGGGAACATCGGGGTCATGGCTTCGCTCCCTCCTGCGGCCCCCGCTCGACGCGAGTCGCCCCGCGGACTTGTTCCACGAGCCGGTCCACCGTCGCGGCGATCCGGTCCTCGACGTCGCCCGCCCAGCGGAACGCCGGCCGGCCATACTCGTAGAGGTACGAGCCGCCCTCGTATCCCCCTTCCTCCCAGACCCGCCGGGAGGGGATGTACGCGATCATGTCGTCCACATACCCGCAGACCCAAGTCTGCGGCCCGTATTCCCGCTTGAAGCGGAGGGCGTAATCGACGACCGCCTCGGCGCCCAGGCCGAGGACGAGCGTGTCGTCCCCGAGCCTCCAGGCGTGGACCGGATACGGATTCGACGGCGCGAAGGCTTCCCCGGCCTCCAGGCGCCGGAGCATGCGGGCGGACCACCGGGCGAGGATCGGGTTGGCGTCGTCCACCCGATCCTCGAGCACCTCGCGGGTGACGACCTTCAGGTACGGCAACTCGACGAGGGCGAAGGCGGTCCGCACCTCCGGCCGGATCGGCCGCAAGGGGCCGTCCATCGCCCCCTCGACCGCCGAGGCGAGACGGTGGCCGTACAGGCGGCAGAGCTCGACAGTGCGGCGAGGCAGCGGGTTCTGGTCGCCCCCGCAGGTGTTCACGAACATCGCCAACGCCCCGGGGTGGGCCTGCTCCAGCTCGAGCTGGGAGAAGCCGAGGTAATCGTTGCACCAGGTCGTGAAGCTGAGCGTCGTCGGGTGGCAGGCGTAGCCGAAGAGCACGGCCGCCAGGCCGCCGTCGGGCCGCGTGGCTGTGAGCACCGGCACGTCGTGGTCCACCGGCCCGGCCAGCGGCTCGCCTCGCTCGATGAGCTGGGGGACCTCCGCCTCCCGGTTGTTGCGGCGGTTCACGGCGATCGTCGCCCGCCCCGTGCCGACTCGGATGGTTGCCGGTGCGAGGGCCGCGAGCGAATCGCCGACGAGGCAGTCCAGCTTCTCCACCACGAGGTCGGAGTACTCGTCGACCAGCGCGGCCTGTTCGGGCTCGACCGGGTAATAGTCGACAAAGTCGTCCCCCAGTCGGGGCCCGCAGTGATTATGCGAGAACGTCAGCATGACCTGGCGTCGCTCCAGGCCGAGCTCGGCCCGGAGCCGCTCGAAGACCCGGTCGCTCACACTCCTGGGGATGCCCTGGAAGTCGCTCGTGACGAGTACCGCGCGTCGGCCTGTCGCGTCCTACATAGCGATGGCCTTCGCCCAGAGGTCGTGGATCGTGCCGTCGGGCGGACGCTTCGTGCCGTAGCCGGCGAGCCAGACTCCCGTCTCCGGGGTGATCACGACCCGGGCCACGCCGACACACCAGGTCGCCTCCGCCTCATCGGCCCGGGCCGATCCCAGCCCGATCGCGAGCATTGCGACGAGGAGCCACGGCCATGCGGCCGAGGCGGAGCACCCATTCGGTCGCGGGGTCGGTCGTCTCAGGGGAATCTCGCCCGGCATGGATCGACACTCCGTTTCCGGATGGGGAACAACATTGGTCAATCTACCAGGCCTTTTGCTCGAGAAGAAGGGCCCCTCGATTACCCGCCCTCGGCCGGGAGCCATGGGATCGACGCAGCGGATGACGGCTTCCCGACGTGCTGACCAGAAGGGGTGCGAAGGCCCTCGGTGCCCCGCCATCCCTCTTAGAAGCCCTGACAAAACCGGGTGAATCACATCACATCCTGGTGGAGGATACGGAAGCAGATGACACAGGCCGCCAGGGTCGTCCAGGCGTCCTGGATCACCCCCAGCCGGTCGTACCGCACCCGCATCCGCCGCAGGCCCTTGATCCAGCCGATCGTCCGCTCCACCACCCAGCGGACCTTGCCCAGCCCGCTGCCGTGCGGTGTCCGACGCTTGGCGATGTGCGGCTCGATGCCCATCCAACGCAGTAACGCCCTCGTCCCCTCGCTGTCGTAGCCCCGGTCGGCATACAGGTCATCCGGCAACTGCTTCGGCCTGCCCGGTTTGCCGGCGACGCTCGGGAAGTCGAGCACCAGCGGGATGATCTGGCGGTGGTCGCTCTCGTTGGCCCCGGCGGTGCGGATCGCCAGCGGCACTCCGGTGCGACTGACCATCACCGTGTGCTTCGTGCCCTTCCTGCTGCGGTCGACGGGGCTCGGGCCGGTCGCCTCGCCGCCGCCGGAGGCCCGCACCGTCACGCCGTCGACGACCACCGTGTCGGTCTCCAGCTTGCCAGCCTTGCGGAGCAGCCTCAGCAGGTCGGCATGGAGGCGGTCCCAGATGCCGGCCTCCTCCCAGGCCCGCAGCCGGCGATGGGCGGTGCGACCTGAGCAGCCGAGTTCCTGCGGGACATCCTCCCAGCGATTGCCGGTGGCCAGGACGAACCAGATGACACGCAGGGCGACCCGGTGCCCGATCGGCGGACGCCCGCCGTAGGGGCCGATGGCCGGTTCCGGCGGCAGGTGGTGGGCAACCAGATCGAAGAACTCGTCCGGCATGTGGGCGCTCGCCATGGTGGTGTCTCCTTCGGTTCGGAGGAAAACAGCACCAGGGCGCAAACTCCATGCCACACGGTTTTGTCAGGGCTTCTTATCCTCCCGCGCCCGGCCGCTCGATTCCCTTGCCGGATACGGTTATCCTCTCCACGGTGCAGGACGGGTTCCGGGGCCGCCTCGTGTCATGTGGTTCTGAGACCCGTCACTCGTTAGAATGTCAGGAACGGATCAAACCTCACCAGGAATCCGGGGACATTCCATGCGGTGGACCCTCTTGCTGGCCGCGGCCCTCGCCACCCTGCCCGCTCGCTCGGAGGACCGCGGCCTGGTCGGCCACTGGACATTCTCCGGCGGCGTGAACGACACCTCGGGCCATGGTCACCACGGCCGGGCCGTCGCCGTCGACCTCTCCGTATCCGGCCCCGACGGTGCCGCCCGCGGTGCGGCGGGATTCGACGGGAAATCGTCGTATGTCGAGGTCCCCCCGAGCCCCGGGCTCGATCTCGGCCGGGGCGACTTCACGCTCGCCGCCTGGGTCTACACCGAGGAGTCGCTCGACGACGTCCTCGGCGACCTGGTGAGCCAGTACGACCCCGTCGCCCGCCGCGGCCTGAATTGGTGCATCAAAAGCGGTGCGGGGGCGACGAACAGCCAGTCCAACGAGCGCAACGTCCATTTCGGGATCGACGCCGGCACCGAGCCGGCCTGGACCGACTGCGGCCGGCCGGGCAACGCCGTCTTCGTGATGGCGATGGCGGTCCACGACGGCCACCTGTTCGTCGGTACCTGCGAGGCCGGGCCGGACGGGGTCGGGCACGTCTATCGGTTCGACGGCGGCTCGCGCTGGGTCGACTGCGGCAGCCCCGACCGCTGCAACGCCGTCACGTCGCTGGCGACCTTCGACGGCCGGCTCTACGCCGGCACGGGCCGATACCGGCTGGCCGGCTCGTCCCTGCCCGAGTCGCCGAACGAGAACCTCGGCGGCAAGGTCGCCCGATACGACGGCGACGGCTCCTGGACCGACTGCGGCCGCTTGCCCGACGTCGAGGCCTTGGGCGGCCTTGCCGTCTTCCGAGGCGAGCTCTACGCCTCGTCGCTCTACCGCCCCGCCGGCTTCTTCCGCCACCTCGGGGGCGACGCCTGGCAGCGATGCCCCCTGCCCGCCGACGGCCGCCGCGTCGTCCCGATGGGCGTCTTCAACGGGCATCTCTATGCGGGTTCGTATGACTCCTGCTCCGTCTGCCGGTTCGACGGCGAGGCCTGGCAGGCCTTCCCCGACCTGGAGGACTCCGGCCAGACCTATTCGTTCGAGATTTCCCAGGGCGCGTTGCACGTCGGCACCTGGCCGAACGGCCGGGTCTTCCGACTCGATGACGGCGATCGCTGGGTCACGGCCGGCCGGCTCGGCGAGGAGAAGGAAGTCATGGGGATGGCACTCCACAACGGCAAGCTCTACGCCGGCACGCTCCCCCTGGCGGAGGTCTACCGTCTCGACGAAGGCAGCCGCTGGACCCCGACCGGCCGGCTCGATCGGACCCCCGACGTGCGTTACCGCCGCGCGTGGTCGATGGCCGTCTTCGACGGCCGCCTCTTTTGCGGCACGCTCCCCTCCGGACGTGTCCATGCCCTGGAGGCCGGGCAGAGCGTGACCCTCGACCGCCCGCTCTCGCCGGGATGGCGTCACCTGGCGGCCGTCCGCGAGGGAGGGCGGCTCTCGCTCCACGTCGACGGGGATGAGGTTGCGTCGTCCTCCTCCGCCCCGGCGTCGCCGCCCCTTGACCTGACCAACCAGGCCCCGCTCCGGATCGGTTTCGGGGCGTACGACCATTTCCGCGGCCGCCTCAGCGACCTCCGCCTGTACTCCCGAGCGATCTCACCGGAGGAGATCGCCGAGCTCGCGATGCGCGACCGCACGGCGTCGAATCCGTGACCGATCTGGGATCACAATGACTTCCGATCGTTATCGATCAGTGGTGAACGATGGCGGATCTCTCGGGCACTGGACCCCGGCTCTGTGGCCTGCTCATCACCCTCGGGTTGATCGGCTCCGGACCCTCCGCGACGGCCGATGATCCCGCCCCTCGGGCCGCTCGCGTGGTGGCCCTCGGCGACTCGATCACCAGGGGCGTCCGCCCCGGCGTCCGCCCGGAGGACACGTTCGCCGCCCTGGCTGAGCGCGCCCTTGAGGCCGACGGCATCGCCGCCGAGGTCGTCAACCTCGGCATCGGCGGCGAGCGCACCGACCAGGCCCTCGAGCGGCTCGACGCCGTCGTCGAGCTCCGCCCTCGGGTCGTCACCGTCATGTACGGCACGAACGACAGCTACGTCGATCCCGGCTCGAACTCGAGCCGGATCTCGCGGGAGGACTACGCGGCAAACCTCCGCGCGATCGTCGCCGCCCTTCGCAGACGCGGCATCACGCCGATCCTGATGACCGAGCCCCGCTGGGCCGACAATGCTCCGGTCAACGGCCTCGGCGAATCCCCCAACGCCCGTCTCACTCCCTTCATGGACGCCTGCCGCGAGGTCGCGGCCGAATGTGGCGTCCCGCTGGTGGACCATTTCTCCCGCTGGACCGCGGCCCGTGCCGACGGCCAGGACCTGGCCGAATGGACGACCGACGGCTGCCACCCCAACCCCCTCGGCCATCGCGAGCTCGCCGAGACCCTGCATCCCGCAATCCGAAACGCGCTAGTGGGCCGTCAATCTTCATTTGACCGGTAGCGTAGGGTCCTGCCTTGATGAGGTTTGGCGAAGGCACGAACCTCATGAACCAGGAGCATCGCGATGGACAAGTACCGGGTCACCCTGACCGAGGAGGAGCGGGCTGAGTTGCAGCACCTGGTCTCCACCGGCAAGGCTGCCGCCCGCAAGCTGGCCCATGCCCGTATCCTCCTCCTGGCCGATACCAGAGCCGGCCAAGAGCACTCGGATGAGCGGATCGCCGACGCACTTGGGGTCAGCCTACGAACCATCGCCCGGGTCCGTCAGCGGTTCGTCATCGACGGCGTTCAGGCGGCCATCAGTCGGGGTCCCCAGCCGCCACGACCGGACAAGATCAAGATCAAGGGGGACATCGAGCAGCGGTTGGTCCGACTGGCGTGCAGCGATCCGCCGCAGGGCCGATGCCACTGGACGCCGCAACTGCTGGCCGACGAACTGGTCGTCCTGGGCCTGGCCGAGTCGATCAGCACCGAGACCGTCCGCCAGGCTCTCAAAAGAACGACATCAAGCCCTGAATCGTCGAGACCCGGTGCATCCCGCCCGAGGCCGACGCCGAGTACGTCTGGCGGATGGAGGACGTGATCCAGGTCCACCTGCGGCCCTACGACCCGAGGTTCCCGGTCGCCTGCTTCGACGAGGCGTGCAAGCAACTCTTCGGCGAGGTGCGGCCACCCAGGCGGTGCCGCTCGGGCCGACCGGCTCAGGTGGACTACGAGTACGAGCGGGAGGGCGTCTGCCACCAGTTGATGATGTGCGAGCCGCTGCGGGGCTGGCGTCATGTCAAGGTGACCGGACGCCGGACCCGGCGGGACTACGCCGGCTGCATCCGGGACCTGGTGGAGGTGCACTACCCCCGAGCGGAGAAGGTCCTGCTGGTGCAGGACAACTTGAATACGCACGACGGGGCGAGCCCCTACGAGGCGTTCTCGCCGGAGGTGGCACGTCGGCTCCTGGACCGGATCGAGTTCCACTACACACCCAAGCACGGCAGTTGGCTGAACATGGCCGAGACGGAGATCAGCGTCATGAACCAGCAATGCCTGGATCGCCGGCTGGAGGGTCCGGCCAAGCTGGCGGCGGAGGTGGCGGCCTGGGAACACCGGCGGAATGTGAGGAGAGCCCGAATCCACTGGACCTTCACACTGGCCGCCGCTCGCCGGAAGCTGCGGAAGCTTTACCCGTCAATTGAAGATTGACGGCCCACTAGCCTCGCCCTGAGGTCCGTCTGAGACTCAGCCGAACATGACTGAGGCGGAGGCCCCCAGCTCTCCAGGCGAACCTCCCTCCCCGGCAACTGTACCAGGAGCAACCCGGCCATGCCGCTCGCCAGACCGCCGAGGCTGTCGTCGATCTTCGGCCTCCTCGCCGTCCTCTCGACGCTCGCACCGAACGCCTCATGCCCGGCCGCCGACCTGCATATCGGCGGGGCCACCGTGAGCATCACCCCCGACCGTCCCGCCGCCCTCGCCGGCCAGATGCAGACCCGCATTTCCCAGCGTGTCGAGAGCCCGGTCACGGCCACCGCTCTCGCCCTGGAATCACGAGAGGGCGACCGGGCCCTCGATCATGCCATCCTCGTCTCATGCGACCTCGTCGCGATCGAGGCCGCGGTCCTCGAACGGGTCCGGCAACTCGTCGGTGAACGCCTACCCGACGTCGATCCCTGCAAGCTGGTGCTCAGCGCCACCCACACCCACACCGCGCCCGTCACGGCGGAGGGGGACTATGCGATCCCCGAGGCGGGCGTCATGCCGCCGTCCGAGTACGCCGAGTTCCTGTCGGTTCGGGTCGCCGACGCCGTCATCCGGGCCTGGGAAGAACGCACGCCGGGGCGGGTCGGCTGGGGGCTCGGGCACGCCGTCCTGGGCCAGAATCGCCGGTCGGTGTACGCCGACGGCCGGGCCCAGATGTACGGCCCGACCGATCGCCCCGACTTCCGAGGTATCGAGGGCCCCGAGGACCACGGCGTCGAGGTCCTCTTCTTCTGGGACTCAGACGGTGACCTCCTCGCCACGGCGATCAACGTCGCCTGTCCGCCCAGGAGGTCGTGGGACGCTCGTCCATCAACGCCGACTTCTGGCACGACGTCCGCGAGACGCTCTGCTCACGCCACGGGGAGGATCTGCTCGTGCTGGGTTGGACCGGCGCGGCCGGAGACCAGTCCCCCCACCTCATGTATCGCGAGCGCGCCGAGGAACGCATGCGGGCCCTCCGCGGCCTGACCCGCCTGGAGGAACTCTCGATGCGCCTCGTCGCCGCCTGGGACGAGGCGTACGAGGGGGCCCGCCGGGAGCAGCATTCCGATCCGGTCCTCACCCACACCGTCGCGACGATCGAGCTGCCCGCCCGGGAGGTCACCGAGGCCGAGGCCGCCGAGGCCCGCGCGAAGGTCGAGTCGCTGTCGGAGGATCCTCGCAACCGCCGGCTGGTCGTCTGGCACGGCGACGTCGTGTCGAGGTTCGAGCGCCAGCAGTCCGGGGACGTCGGGCCGTATCCGATGGAGCTGCACGCGATCCGGCTGGGGGACGTCGCGATCGCGACGAACGACTTCGAGCTGTTCACCGAGTTCGGCATCCGGATCAAGGCCCGGAGCCGGGCGCTTCAGACCTTCCTCATCCAGCTCGCCGGCCCCGGCTCGTACGTCCCGACGGCCCAGGCCACCCGAGGCGGGGGCTACAGCGCCATCGTGGAGAGCGCCCTCGTCGGCCCGGAAGGGGGCCAGGTGCTCGTCGATCGGACCGTGGAATCCCTCAACGCCCTCTGGCCGGAGCCGTGATCCCCGCGGGGGGCATGCCCGGGTGATGGTGCCTTGGGCCGCCTCAACGACCGTTGCAGACCCGATTAGCAGTTCAACCCCCCGCGGGCGCCAAGGCGATTCCGCGGCGCCTCGGGACTTTTGTGCGCGAGTGGTCATTTGTGCGGTAGAATTTCGAGAGGCCACTACCGCCGAAAGTGAGCCTTCCGGTGGCAGCCCGATCGAGAGACTAACTGGCTGTCCGGTAATTATTCCTGCACTTTCCGGTACTTGAACGGTGCCTGCCGGCTGGACCAATCCGGCTTCAAGAGCCTGAGCATCCGATGGATCGAACTGATGCGGATCATCGACTCGCTCGACTCGGGATACCACTCGTAGTCCCAGCTGTGCCGCCGGTAGCGCCCCAGCCAGGCGAAGGTCCGCTCCACCACCCAACGCCTCGGCAACTTCACGAACCCCTTCGAGCCGGGCGGCCGGCTCACCACCTCGATCCGGTAGCCGACTTCCTCCTCCGCCAGCCACGACTCCAGGCGGTGGTTGTGGTACTTCGAGTCGGCCCACACCAACTCCAGCCGGCTGCGGTGCTCGGCGGTCAACTCGCCCAGCACCTCGGGGGCATACGTCCCGTCGTCGGCCGAGGCCGCCGAGACGACGACCACCAGCAGCAACCCCAGCGTATCCACGATGATATGCCGCTTCACCCCCGAGAGCTTCTTGCCGCCGTCGTAGCCCCGCTCGCCGCCGACCTCCGTGCCCTTGACCGTCTGGCTGTCGATGCTCCCGGCACTCGGGCTCGGCTCACGGCCGGCCTCGGCCCAGACCCGCTGCCGCAGGGTGTCCATGATCCGCTGCCACGTCCCGTCGTCCCGCCAGCGGGCGAAGTGGTCGTAGACGGTGCTCTTGGGCGGCAGGTCGTGCGGCAGCATGTCCCACTGGCAGCCCGAGCGGTTGAGGTAGAGGACGGCGTCGAGCACCTCCCGCATGTCGACCTCCCGGGGCCGACCGACCTCGTAGGCGGGGATCAGCGGCTCGATGAGGGCCCACTGCTCGTCGGTGAGGTCGGAGGGGTAGGGCTTCCGCAGCGGGGCATGCTCCGTCGTCGGCGTGTGGTGCGGACCTCCTGATCGAGCAAGAGTTTACGAGGTGGCCCGATTACCGGATAGCCAGTAAGACCGGATCGAGGTCATTGAGTCCGAGGACGCGAGCGTGGTCGGGCCGGATCAGCCGCGAAAGGTCATTCACGTCGATATGGACGCCTTCTATGCGTCCGTCGAGCAGCGTGATCATCCCGAGCTCCGCGGTCAGCCCATCGCGGTCGGCGGCTCGCGAGAGCGGGGAGTCGTGGCGGCCGCGAGTTATGAGGCCCGACGTTTCGGCGTCCGGTCCGCCATGCCGTCGGTCACGGCGAGGCGGAAGTGCCCCGGGCTGATCTTCGTGAAGCCGCGGTTCGACGTCTACCGCTCCGTGTCGCACCAGATCCGCTCGATCTTCGCCGAGTACACGCCGCTCATCGAGCCCCTCTCGCTCGACGAGGCCTATCTCGACGTCACCGAGAACCTGAAATCCATGGCCTCGGCCACCGAGATCGCCGAGAAGATCCGGGCCAGGATCCGCGTCGAGACGGGGCTGACCGCGTCGGCCGGGGTCTCCTACAACAAGTTCCTGGCGAAGATGGCATCGGACGAGGACAAGCCCGACGGCCTGTTCGTCATCACGCCGGGGATGGGGCCTGCCTATGTCGAAGCCCTGCCGGTGGGGAAGTTCCACGGGATCGGCCCCGCGACGCAGTCGAAGATGGAGGGGCTCGGGATCTACACCGGCAGCGACCTGAAGGCCCGATCGTTGTCGTACCTCCAGGAACATTTCGGCAAGGTAGGCCCCTACTACTACTGGCTGGCTCGGGGCATCGACGAGCGTCCCGTCTCTGCCGATCGCGTCCGCAAGTCCATCGGCGCGGAGGCGACGTTCGGAGCCGACATCTTCACGCCCGAGGAGGCCCGCGCGGTCCTCGAGCCGCTAATCAACAAGGTCTGGTCCTACTGCGAGAGTTCGACGATCCGGGGCCGGACGGCGACGCTCAAGGTCAAATTCTCCGACTTCCGGCAGATCACCCGCAGTCGGACCATCGATGATCCGGTTGCATCGCGGGCCATACTCGAGGGACTCGTCTTCGCGCTCACCGAGCCGCTATTCCCGACCAGTCAGGGGATCCGGTTGCTTGGCGTAACCGTGTCTTCACTCGAATTCGACTCGGCGCCCCGTTCTGGTCGGCAACTCTTGCTGCCCTTCTAGACAGTAGTTTCCCCGAAAACCTGCACTCCTACCGGCCTCCTGTTGCATCTTGAGCGGGGCATCTCCCGATCGGACCTTGATGGGTTGATCACCACCTCATCCGGTCCCGCACCAGGAGATGCCCCGATGACCGACGCTACGCTGCTCTGGTCGATCTGGCAAGCACTGCTCGCCCGCTTCGCCTGGGCCTTCAACCGGCCCGGACACCGCCGCTTCGTCGAGTGGGTCACCGGCCTGGCCCTCAACGTCGAGGAGCATACCGTCACGCAGTCGGTCCTGGCCCTCGACCGGCCGGCCGACTGGCGGGCGATGGAACGCTTCGCCGAGTACGGGGCCTGGGATGCCGGGGCCGTCACCCGCAGCCTGACCCGGCTCGTCGAGCAGGCCCCCGGCCGCACCTGGCACGGCTATCACGCCCCGGCGGTCGATGACACCAAGGTCCACCGCTCGGGCAAGCACGTCTGGGGAACCTGCACGTTCCACGAGTACACCGCCCGCTGCCCCAACCGGGCCGCCACCGTCCGGGCCCATAACTGGGTCGTGCTCGGGGCCTTGCTCGATGAGCCCGGTCGGCCCGCCTGGTTCCTGCCGGTCTCGGGACGGCTCTACTTCCGCAAGTCGCAACTGCCGGCCCGGTCGGGGTTCGTCGGGCCGAAGGTGGGCTTCCGCACGAAGTGCGAACTGGCCGTGGAACTGATCCGGGAGCAGGCCCGGATCACCGGCGGGCGGCACCTGGCCGTCTTCGACGGCGGCTACGCCCTGAAGAGCGTGATCCGGCCGCTGGTCACGCCCGAGGGCGACTCGCCCCGCATCGAGTTCCTGACCCGGCTGCGGCACGACGCCCGGCTGCACGCCCCGCCGCCGACCGGACGCCGCGAGGGGCAGCGGGGGCCGATGCCGAAGTGGGGCAAGAAGCTGGAGCCGCCCCGCCGGGGCGGCCGGTGGTCCGGGCCGTGGCACGAGGGGCACGCCCTGGTCTACGGCCGGCGGCGGCGGGTCCGCTGGAAGGAGGTCGTCGGCCGGTGGCGGGTGGCCGGCCATGGGGTGCCCATCAAGGCGGTCGTCGCCTGCGTCGAGGGGTACAAGAAGCGGTTCGCCCTGGTCACCTCGGCCGTGGAGTTGACCGGGCTTCAGATGGTCGAGTTGTTCGCCGCCCGCTTCCGGCAGGAGGACGGATTTCGAGACCTAAAGCAGCGGTTGGGATGGGAGCAGTGCCGGGCCTGGACGAGGAAGCCGATCGAGCGGACGAGCCAGGCCCAGTGGGTGACGATGAGCCTGCTGCGGCTGGCCCAGTTCCGGCTGGAGGCGGCCGGCGAGGTGGGCTGGTGGTTCCGGCCGCCGTGGAACCGCAAGAAGGACCGGCCGAGCGTGCTCGATGTCGAACGACTGCTGCGACGGCACGGCCCGGAAATCCGGCGGCTCCTGTCGGAATGGCTGGGAGAAGGGCGGGAGGACGGTTCGAGGCGGTCGTGCGGCGGGGTCGGCGGGGTCGGCGGGGTCGGCGGGTAGCGATCCGACGCCGACGGGCGTTCGAGGCGGGAAATCCGGGGCCGACCGAGCCACCTCACGGTGCGGGTAGCGGGGAGACGCTACGCACCGCCGGAGATGGGGTGGAGTGATTCGGGGAAACTACTGATTAATGGTCTCCGGTGTGTGGCGAAGAGGCTGACGATGTGAGCAAGATCACCCCTTTGGTTCCCATTTTTTGCCGGGCTCGTGCCCGGCGAGAGGATAATACGGATTGAGGGCTCGGTTGGCTAGTGGTCGGCCACTGACGACTTGAGGGATGGGCTGCAATCGGTTCTCCTGGAGCCCTAACCGCTTCAGGAGCATCGACATGAAGAAGTACATCGTGACGCTCACCGCCGACGAACGCCAGGCCCTCCTCGATCTCATCTCCGCCGGCAAGGCCTCCGCTCTGAAACTGGCCCATGCCCGCATCCTCCTCAAGGCTGATGCCGCCGAGGGCGGGCCCGCCTGGCCCGACGACCGCATCGCCGAGGCCGTCGAGGTCTCTGTCGCCACCATCGAGCGGGTCCGCCAGCGGTTCGTCGAGCAGGGCCTGGAGGCCGCCCTGGTCCGCAAGACGCAGGCCCGTCCCAGCCGCCAGCGGGCCCTCGACGGCCGGGCCGAGGCGAAGTTGATCGCCCTGGCCTGCTCGGAGCCCCCCGACGGCCGCAAGGCCTGGACGATGCGATTGCTGGCCGACAAGCTCGTCGAGTTGGAGATCGTCCCCTCGATCTCCGACGAGACGGTGCGCCGCTCTTTGAAAAAAGCGAACTGAGGCCGCATCTGAAGCAGCAGTGGTGCATCCCGCCGGAGGCGAACGCCGAGTTCGTGGCGGCGATGGAGGACGTGCTGGAGGTCTACCACCGGCCCTACGACGAGACGCGACCGCTGGTCTGCCTCGACGAGGCGAGCAAGCAACTGATCGGCGAGACGGTCGTGCCGATCCCGGCAGCGCCAGGGCGGCTCGAGCGGTTCGATCACGAATACGTCCGCAACGGGACGGCCAACCTGTTCATGGTGACGATGCCGCTGCTGGGGTGGCGTGCGGTCCACGTCACCGAGCGTCGGACGGCGTTGGACTTCGCCGAGGTGGTGCGTTGGCTGGTGGAGGAGGTGCACGAGGAGGCGGAGAAGGTCGTGCTGGTGATGGACAACCTGAACACGCACAAGATCGCCTCGCTGTACGAGGCGTTCCCGCCGGAGCGGGCCCGTCGGATCGCCGGGAAGTTGGAGATCCACCACACGCCGAAGCACGGGAGTTGGCTGAACATGGCGGAGATCGAGCTGTCGGTGCTGGCGAGGCAGTGCCTGGACCGGCGGATCGGGTCGAGCGAGGAACTGAAGCGGGAGGTCGCGGCGTGGGAGGAGGACCGCAACGAGCGGATGGTGGGCATTCGGTGGCAGTTCACCACGGCGGATGCCCGGATCAAACTGCACCGACTATACCCGGCAACTCAATAGCGGACGACCACTAGACGTGTTTCCTAAGATCATCGATCGGCAATATCAATGACCATTATTAACTCCTGCACCTTGCCAGTCGGAATCGTTGCCACTCGCCATCATCGCCCCAGGCGGCGGGGGCTAGGACCGTGTGATAGTCGGCGACGAAAGCATGGCGCTCGTCCGCACACAATTAGGCAGCCGACGGTCCTCTCACCGCTTTAGAGCCGACTGTTTCTCACGCCGGAAGTCCGCCAAGAACCCGGCGGCGTTGTCTGGGGGCAGCACCCAGCCCTTGCCCGTCTTGTGGCTTTCCTCGCCAAGAACAGCAATCTCCTCGTTGTAGAGGACGTATTCAAATAATTGACCAATGTGATTGATGAGGATGCACTGCCGTTCTCCGTCGGACGTATAGAAGTGGATCAGGCAGGTCCTGCCGTAATCCTGGTCGTTGATGTTGAGCCATATCTCGTCGATCAGTTGCCGAAGGCGGTTCCTTATCTGTCGGCGGATGTCGCCCACCTGGCCTTCCTTCGCAGTGTCCAGGAGGCGCAATAGGGATTGCGTCTCATCGAGGTGTTCCGCCCTGGGGGTGTTCAGCCTTGCCCGCTGTTCATCGAGATCTCTCTGCGCCTGCCGACGCTCGTCTTCGAGCTTCCGAATTGCCCTCCGCAGCGGCTCCAGGTCGCCCTCCGTCTCCAGCTTGCTTTCGAGCCGAGCAACCTGCGCCCGGATGGTCTCATGCCTCCCGGCAAGCCTCTGCAACTCGTCCGACGAGCCATCGGTCGGAGGGAACAGGTCGTCGACCCGGACTCTCCGGAAGAACGTCAGGATCGCCCGTTCGATCAGGGCATAGTCGAAGGACCGGTACGGCATCGCCCCCTCGCAGGCCCGGAGGGCTCCCGAGGAGACGAGTCGGTGTTTGCGGCCCTTCGATCCCTTCTGGACGAGGGTCGCCGGGAAGCCGTCCTGCGTGTACACATAACCCGTGAAAAGGTTAACTATCTTCGATCCTGTTCTTCCTCGGCTGGTCTTCCTCTTCTCCAGCAGCCCCTGGATCTCGTAGAAGGTCGCCTCGTCGACGAGCGCCGGGTAGTAATCCGGGATCGGATCGCCGGCCGGTATCCGCTTTCCCCCCTGAATCACATGGGGTTGATATTCGCCAATTAGCGCACGACTGTGGGTGATTTTCTGGATGTATGACCTGGTCCAGTGCTGGGATCTCCCTATGGTCGGCACGCCTTCGGCATTCCACCTCTTGCAGATCGCCGTCGTCCCGTGACCCTTCAGCAGGAGTCGTACTAGCTCCCTGACCCTGTCGCCGTGTTCGTTGATGCGGAGCTTGCCGTCCTCCGGCGAGATCCAGGCGGGGAGCCTGCCGCTCAGGACCTCGCCGGACTTGATCCGATCCCTCTTCTCCTTCCAGGATCGCTTCAGCCGGTCGCTCCTCAGGGCGCTCTCCTCATTCGCCCGGCTCATGGCGAGGATCGGCTCCAGGAGCGAAGCGATGTCCTCCACGCTCTGCCGTGTATGGTGTCGATCTGGAATGAGCGTATAGAGAGTAACTCCAGAGTTAAGGATTTCACGAAACATCTCAAGTGTGCCGTTGATCTTGTCCCGTGAAAGGCCATCGAGGTGCTCGACGATCAGGACGCTCCCGGCGGGCACTGTCCCCGCCCTGATCTCGCCCAAGAAGGAGCCCAGTGCCCCCTGCGTTGAGTCCCCCGACCGGGACGCTGGGACACCGAGGTCGCTGATCGTGAGCGTGTCGTCCAGCATCCAGCCGTTCTTCTCGCAGATCTCGATCGTCCGCTCGGACAGTCGTCTGAACTTGTCGCCCGGCATCTGCTCCGGGCGAGCGTACCGGATGTAGCTATAGGCAATGACAGGCATCGGGCGTGGCTCCGTTACCATGGCTGTAACAGCAGTCTAACCAGGGTGATCTAGGAAACAAAGGCAATGTGTTCGGGCCACCGGCAAGTCGATGTAGGTTATCAACATCGCTTTTAATACTACTCCGTTAGCCACTACGAACCAGCCCCGGGGTCTTGTTCGTACCAGGTGGTATGAGCAAGACCTACACCCCCGAACTCGACCCCGAGGCCCTCTCACGCCTCGACGCCTACGCCGCCCGCTTCCGCGACGCCTTCGCCCTCGATCGGCCCGCCCGCTGGTGCCCGGTCTATCTCCGCGGCCTGATCACCGACGGCGAGCGCAAGAGCATCGAGCCGCTCTCCCGACGCGTCCCCCTGCCGCCCGAGCTGGCCGTCAAGGACCCCGAGCAGGCGCTGCAGCAGTTCGTCAGCCAGAGCCCCTGGGACGAGCAGGCGGCCTGGAAGCGCTACAGGGCCGTCATGGCCGAGTGCTTCGCCGACCCGGCCGGCATCTTCGTCATCGACGACACGACCTTCCCCAAGCAGGGCAAGCACTCCGTCGGGGTGCAGCGTCAGCACTGCGGCGCGCTGGGCAAGAAGGCCAACTGCCAGTGCGCCGTCTCGGTGCACTACGTCAGCCCGAAGGGGCACTGCCCGCTCGACCTGCGGCTGTACCTGCCGGAGAGCTGGCTGGGGGACGAGGCGCGCCTCGACCGGGCGGGCGTGCCCGAGCCGGAGCGGCGGATGCTGACCAAGGGGCAGATCGCCTTGGAGCTGCTGGACCGGGTCCGTGGCGAGGGGCTGCCGGGGCAGCTGGTGCTGGCCGACGCCGGCTACGGCGTCTCCGGGCCGTCCCGCGCCGGCCTGGCCGAGCGTGGCCTGCACTATATCGTCGGCGTCACCGACGAGTTGGTGGTCTTCACCGAGGAGCCCCGGTGGATCGAGCCGACGGCCGCGACGGGCGGCCGCCCGCAGAAGCGGCCCCGCCTGGCCGAGGGATCCCCCCGGCCGGTCAGCCTGAGGGAGCTGGCCTCGCGGACGCCGCGGCGGAAGGTCACCTGGCGCGAAGGGACGAAGGGCCCGATGTCGGGCCGCTTCGCCTGGCTGCGGGTCTGGCCGGGGCACGGCTGGGCCACCGGCGACTGTGCCGGCGAGGAGCCGCTCTGGCTGCTGATCGAGGAGCAGGCCGACGGCAAGCTCAAGTACGCCTTCAGCGACCTGCCGGCGGGCACCAGCCGCCTGCGGGCAGTGCGGCTGTGGCGGAGCCGCTGGCCGGTGGAGCAGGGCTACCAGCAGATGAAGGAGGAACTCGGGCTGGACCACTTCGAGGGCCGCTCCTGGCGCGGGTTCCACCACCACGCCTGCCTGGTGATGCTGGCCTACGGCTTCCTGGCACTCGAGCAGCGGCGAGCCCGCCGGGGTCGACCCCGGCCGGGCAAAAGGGGGGGCGCCGAGGTCCGGTGATCACGCTGCCGTCGATCCGCCGGGCCCTGCAACGCCTGCTGGCCCCGATCTGCCGGCACGACTGCCCCTACTGCCGGGGACTCGTCGACCCACCTCCCGAGCAACTAACGGAGTAGTACTAAGCTCCTTTTCCTCGGGGTGTTCCGATAATCACTCGTCCCCGCCCTTCTGCCGGCCGGTCAGGTCGAGTCCCCTGTCTCCTGCGCCCAGACTGGGACAGGGTGGAGCGAGGTCCCCGATGTCGAACGAGGACCTGCCGGCGTAGTCATCATCGGTGTAGCCGAGCAGATCGAGCAGCATGGGGTTGGTGGCGAGGATGAGGCCACTTCTGGATGCCGACACGCCCTGCCGCTCATCGACCTCTCCGGGTCGGTCATCGCTCCGCTCAGCCGGTCATCACCGAGCCCCGATCATCCAGGTTGAACCCATTCGACCCTCGAACGACTCGAATTGCACGGCCCTCGATCCGCCGGACAACCCAGGAGCACCCCGGAGCGGACGATCGCATGAAGATCACGATCCTTACGGTCGGCACGATGGGCGACTTGAGGCCCTTCGTCGCCCTGGCAGTCGGCCTGAAGCGAGCCGGGCACGAGGTCACAGTCGCCACCGGCACGGACTTCGAGGGCTTCGTCGTCCAACACGGACTCGCCTACGCCCCGCTGCGTGCCGACTTCCTCGAACTGGTGAAGTCGGACCAGGGCAAGGCGATCCTCCGGGGAAGCCCGCTGGAGACCCTCCGGGCGATGCGGACGACCATCCCGCCGCTGGTCCGCCGCATCCTCGACGACGCCTGGGAGGCATGCCGGGGCTCGGAGTGCCTCATCTACCACCCGAAGTCGATCGGGGGTCGGGATATCGCCATGGCCCTGGGCATCCCGGCCTTCGTGGGACTGTACCTGCCGATGCTGGTGCCCACCCGCAGCTTCCCCAACCCGATCCTGCCGGCCCGCAGCCTGGGAGGGTCCCTCAACCGCCTCAGCTACTCGCTGACCCGCTTCATGACGCTGCCGTTCCTTGGGGTCATCAACCGCTGGCGACAGGAGGTCCTGGGGCTCCCGCCACGTTCTCGCTTCGAGGACGAGCTTCGTCGGGATGGCGAGCCGATCCCGGTACTCTATGCCTTCTCCCCGAGCGTGATCGAGCCGCCGGACGACTGGCCCGAGTCGGTCCACGTCAACGGCTTCTGGTCCCTGGAGGAGTCTGGGTACGAGCCGCCGTCGGAACTCGCATCGTTCCTGGAGTCTGGCCCGCCACCGGTCTACGTCGGTTTCGGGAGCATGGCGAGCCAGTGCCCCGAGGAGGTCACCCGCCTGGTCGTCGAGGCGCTGGGGCGGTCTGGGCAGCGTGGCATCCTGGCGACGGGCTGGGGCGGGCTCGGGGGCGTCGAGGCGTCCGACGACATCCTGGTCGTTGACTCTGTGCCGCACGACTGGCTCTTCCCCCGGACGGCGGCGGTCGTCCACCATGGCGGGGCGGGGACCACGGCGGCGGGGCTGGGGGCGGGCAGGCCGACGGGGATCTGCCCGTTCTTCGGGGACCAGCCGTACTGGGGCCGGGTCGTCTCGGGCGTCGGCGTCGGACCCGAGCCGATCCCGCAGAAGCGGCTGACGGCGGATCGACTCGCCGGGGCGATCCGCCAGGCGACCGGAGACATGGAGATGAGGACGAGAGCGCAGCGGCTCGGGGAGCGGATGCGTTCGGAGGACGGAGTCGGGAGGGCGGTGGAGGTCATCGAGCGGCTGACCTCCCAGACGAGGCATGAGGTCGGGTCTTCCGAACTTCTAGCGTGACGCAGGGACGCCGCCGCTCCGTCAGCCGCCATGCATGCTCTTCCACCCTTGCATACCTCCGAACCCAATCCACGCCCCCACGCTCCCACTTACAGTCCTCCCAATCTCCTCTCGGCCGGCCCTAGGGGCGACGACCGACGGGGGCTGGGGGCGGAAATGGAAGGGGCTCGGAGGGGGCTGATCGGGGATGGGGAAGTGAAATTGGGAAAGGGGCGGAGCGGGGTTGAGCTTGGGTCGCAACAAGATCATCGCAGGACGAGTAGTGGATTCTTCGAGAACTCAACCTGCGTCCCGAGACTGTCCGTCCGGCACTCGATCCGGGCCGACATCTGGCCAGGTGTCCGATAGGGCTCGGATGACCGATCGGGTGGCCGATAAGCCGGAGACGCCTTTCCGCAAGTCCTTTGCTGGCAACAGAAATGGCGATTCGACTTTCTTCCCGCCGCCTCCACTCAAAGCCCACTTGGGAGCAATCCCAAGTGGGCTTTGTTGTTTGCTTTGGGTCGATTCGCCTGTCCCGCAAGATCGTGCAACCCCCTTTCTGTAAATTCCCGGCCTGAAGGCGGACAGGTCACCCCGGTCCCGTCGCCAAACGTCTCCGCCCTGTCTCCCAGCCCTCGCTGACCCCCATCAACACCGCACTGACCAGCCGCAGGACTGATCCCTCGTTCGGGGTCAACCCCGCCACCTGCGTCCGCCGGCTCACCTCCTCGTTCAGCCGCTCCGGCATGTCGCTCGTCCGCAGCCGCCGCCGGCGGCCCGGCGGCAGCGTGAAGATGGTCAGCCCCTCCGGCACGTCCTGCTCCAGCCACTCGGCCGGCTTCGGGGCCACGGCCCGGCACCTCCTCGCCGCCAGGCCCAGTCGCCGCTCGGCCTCGCCGCGATCCGGGGCGTCGAAGACCGCCCGCGGGCCGGCGGCGACCTCCGGCGGCAGCGACGGCCTCGGCACGTAGGCCGGGGCGTCCTCCGCCGGGGGGGACTGGCCCCGCCGCCGCGGCACGCCGGTCAGCCGGGCGGCCAGGGCCTGCTCCCGGCCGGCGTGGGCGTCGCCGGCGGGCATCTCGACCCCGTGCGGCCCACGGGCCTGCAGCGAGGCCGGGAAGCCCCGCCAGTGGACCTCCGCCTCCGCCATCGAGACGCCGACCCCGGGGATCGACCGCCGGCCCCCGGGATCGATGCCGATGGCCGTCAGCACCGCACACGAGACGATTCAGCACCGCACACGAGACGATCGAGCCGCCGAGGCGGACCTCCTCGCCGCGGGCATCCGGGATCGGGTACGGCGTCTCCCCCGGCGGGCGGCCCCGCCACCCCTCCGGTCCCTCGTCGAGGGCCCCGGCGGCCCGGCTGACCTGACTGCCGGTGACCTCCGACCCGCGGGGCCGCTCGGCGATGGCGGCCCCCTTGCCGGTCGAGACGCCCGGCCCGTCCCTCTCGGCGACGGCCGGCTTCGACGCCCGCTCGCTGCGGACGCCCCTCTCCAACGCCGAGGCATAGGGGTCGAGGCCTCGGGCCTGCGGCACCCGGACGGCGATCGGCCCCATCGGGGTGTGCCGCGTCTCGGGCTTGGAGCCGTTGGCGGAGCCCTTGCGTGCCTCGGATCGCCGGTGGGGGGCGGCCCCGAGGGCCTGGGTCCGCTCCCGCTCCATGAGCTCGTCGCGCAGGACGCCGATGGCCTGGGCCAGGCCGTCGGAGCCATGCTCGGCCAGCAGTTCCATGACCTCGTCGATGGCGGCAGGTTGATCCTGGTGGGTCATCGGCGGCGGTCTCCCTGGGGTCGGTCGGCACTTTCCGGGGGGACCGGCGGTGACCCGCCGCTTCAAGCCGAGCCCTCGCCCAGGCGGGCGGGGGATTTCCAGAAACCAGGATGCACTATCCGACATTCGTCAGAGGGCGTTTCGGCATTCCTTCTACGGACTCTCCCACCTAGGAATCTATCTCAGAACCTTCTATGAAGGTGCCGACGTCAAGCCTCAAGACCGATCTCTCCACGCACCTCAGCCCGTGACGGACCGTGATCGCTGCCGGCCCCGCCCTTCGTCCCGGCGACCGGCCTCCTCCCGATCCTTCGACCTCGACCGCCCTCCCCGTCCCGATCTCCTGGTCCCAATCCCGGACCTCAAGCGACCTCTCGGCGGGTGGCTGGCGTCGCGACGTGCGGCAGATTGCCGGCACGACCTTCTCTCCGTGCCCGGCGGCCTCGGCCTCCGGGGCACCCATTACTACGTTCGTCGCCGACGACTCCCAGCCGGTGAGCGGGGCGATCCCCTCTAACCCACGGCCCCCTCACCGGGGGCCCGGCGTCTGTCCCGGTCGCCCCGCCCGCCGACGGCCGCTCACTGGCTCGCGCTCAGGCCCTCAGATTTGATCGTGTGAGAGGGTCAGCATAATTCTCGCCCTCGCCCTCGCCCTCGCCCTCAGCCCGTACCCGCCGGCAGCCGGCCGTTGAGCTTCTTCCTCCAGGGCACCATCTCCGCCCCCTCCGGCGCCTCGCCGAACTCCAGGTACTTCCAGAACGCCACCAACAGCTTGCGCGCCAGGGCCACGATCCCCACCTTCCGCGCCCGCGCGTTGCCCGAGCCGAACCGCTCGTGATACCACCGGCTCAGCGCGCTCCGCGGCTGGTACTGGAGCCACATCCAGGCCAGTTCCACCAGCATCCACCGCACCCGCCGGTTGCCCGCCTTGCTGATGCCCTGCTCGCGGTGCGACGAGCCGCTCTGGTACGGCGTCGGCACCAGGCCCACCAGGCTGGCCAACTCGCGGCGGTTCTTGATCCGACGCCACCCGAAGATCTCCTGCACCAGCAGCCAGGCCCCCACCGGACCGACCCCCTTGAGGTCCATCAGCCGGCGGACCTGCTCGACGTGCGGCGCCGCGTCGTCGCGGACGGCCCGCCGCTGGGCGTTCTCGCGGTCGCGGACCTGGGCGTCGACGAGCTTCCATCGCTCGAACTCGCGGAGCAGCCGCGCCGCCGTGTGCTCGGGCACCGGGCGGCCGTCCCACTGCCGCAGGGCGGCCAGCCGCTCGGGCAGGCGGCCGTCGACGACGAACGCCAGGCCGAGGTGGGCCAGCAGCCCCTTGATCCGGTTGGAGTGCTCGGTCCGCTCGGCCTTCAGGGCCATCAGCTCGCGCTGCGGGGCGCGGCGGTCCTCGTCCTCGGGCGCGGGGACGTTCACCACGGCCCACAGCCCGCGCTCGCCGCCGTGGTGCCGCTGGAGCATGGCCAGCAGCTTGACGACGTCCAGGCCGTCGCTCTTGGCGCGGCGGGCGCGGCGGTTGACCTCGATGCTGGCCGGGTCGACGACGAGGTTCTCGTGGCCGTGGTGGATCAGGTAGCGATGCAGCCAGAAGCCATCGCGGCCGGCCTCGAAGACCGAGCGGACCGGCGCGTCGTCGGGCAGGCCGAGGCGTCGGCGGGCCCGGGCGATCTCACGCCGGAGGGCGTCGGTGTCGCGGGCCGGGATGGTGACCTGACGCGGGGCGCGGGCCGGTGCGTCGGCGAAGGCGAGCTTCCAGGTGGTCCAGCCCAGCTCGAAGGCCAGGTAGAGCGTCGGGGTGGAGGCCGTGCTATGATCGCGGTCGTGGGTCGCTGGCATGGTAAAGACTCCGTATCCGAGGGACCTGCTAACCCCCCTCCTGGAGCTTGCCATGTCGGCGGCTCACAGCAACTCGCCCGGCTCGCTCCGGGCATAGTATCTAACCCGAACCGGCTGCGTACCTTGAGGGGGCGGGGCGATCACCTCAGGAGACGCAGCCATGGGACGGAAGAGTCGAGGGGTCAAGCCGCTGGAGACCATCTGGGAGGTGCCCGACGCCCTCTGGGAGCGGATCGAGCCGATCCTGCTCGAAGACGCCCCGCCGCCGCCCGAGGAGCACGGCGGCCGGGGCCGGATCGACTGGCGGGCGGCCTTCGACGGCATCATCTCCCGCCCCCGCAGCGGCTGCCAGTGGCACACGCTGCCCAGGGAGTATGGCGACGACAGCCCGGTGCACCGCTGGTCCCAGCGGCGGTGCCGCCACGGCGTCTTCGAGCGGATCCGGGCCCTGCTGGTCGAGGAGTGCGACGAGCTGGGCGAGGTCCAATGGCGGTGGCAGGCGGCCGACGGGCGGCCGGGCAAGGCCCGGTTCGGGGGGGAAACAGACGGGCCCCGACCCGACCGACCGGGCCAAGCCGGGGACCAAGCAGGGCCTGCTGGTCGAGGGCGACGGCGGGCCGCTGGGCGTGGTCATCGCCGGGGCCAACGCCCCGGACTTCACGCTGCTGGAGGCGACGATCCGTGCGGTGGTGACCGAGCGGCCCGACCCCGAGCAGGTCGAGCAGCACCTGTGCCTGGACGCCGGGTATGACAACGGACCGGCTCGTGGGGTGGCCGAGGGGCATGGGTATGTCCCCCACATCCGTCCGGCCCGTGGCGGACCCCGCCCGGAGCGGCGGCCGGGCCGGCGGAAGGCCCGCCGCTGGGTGGTGGAGCGGGCGCTGGCCTGGCTGTCGAAGTGTCGGGGGCTGCTGGTCCGCTACGACGAGCATGAGGAGAACTCCCTCGGCCTGATCCAACCGGCCTGCGGCTTGCTCTGGTACCGGAGGCTCCACCGGATCAGGGCCGCATGACGCTATTAATATAGTTACTAATACTACTCCGTTGGGTTCTACGGAACGATCGAGGCGGTTTGTTCGTACCGTGAGGTATGAGCAAGACCTACACCCCCGAACTTCCCCCCGACGTCCTGCAACGCCTCGACGCCTACGCCGCCCGGTTCCGGCCCGACTTCGCCCGCGCCCGGCAGGCCGCCTGGGCCCACGTCTATCTCCACGGCCTGCTCATCGACGGCGAACGCAAGAGCATCGAGCCCCTCTCCCGACGCGTCGCCCTGCCCGCCGGCCTGGACGTCGCCGACCCCGAGCAGGCCCTGCAGCAGTTCGTCAACCAGGCCGCCTGGGACGAGCGGGATGTCTGGAGGCGCCATCGCGCCGTCATGGCCGAGGCCTTCGCCTCGCCGAGGGGCATCTTCGTCTTCGACGACACCAGCTTCCCCGAGCAGGGCAAGCACTCCGTCGGGGTCCAGCGGCAGTATTGCGGCGCGTTGGGCAAGCGGGCCAACTGCCAGGTGGCCCCCTCGGTCCGCTACGTCAGCCCCGAGGGCCACTGCCCGCTGGCGATGCGGCTCTACCTGCCGGGACGCTGGCTGGGCGACGAGGAGCGGCTCGACGAGGCCGGCGTACCCGAGCCCGAACGCCGCCCGCTGAGCAAGGGGCAGATCGCCCTGGAGTTGCTCGACCGGGTGCGTGCCGAGGGCCTGCCGGGCCGCTTCGTCGTGGCCGACGCCGGCTACGGCGTCTCGGGCGACTTCCGCGACGGCCTGGAGCAGCGGCGGCTGCGGTACATCGTCGGGGTCACCGACGAGCTGGTCGGCTTCACCGCGCCGCCGAGTTGGGAGGAGCCGAAGGCCGGCACGGGCGGCCGACCGCGCAAGCGGCATCGCCTGGCCGAGGGCGCGCCGCGGCCGATGAACTTGAAGGAATTGGCCGCGAGGACGCCGCGGCACAAGGGGACGTGGCGTGAGGGGACCAAGGGCAAGCTGTCGGGTCGCTTCGCCTGGCTTCGGGTCTGGCCGGCGTCCGGCTGGGCCACCGGCGAGTGCGTCGGGGCAGAGCCGGTGCGGTTGTTGATCGAGGAGCAGGCCGACGGGAAGATCAAGTATGCCGTCAGCAACTTGCCGCCACGGACTAGCCGGATCAAGGCGGTGCGGCTCTGGAAGAGCCGCTGGCCGGTGGAGACGTGCCAAGCAGACTGCACCTCAAGCGACCGGTGGTGCAGCACCCCCGGCGGCGGTTACGATCAGCGCCGCCGCGCTGCTTGAGCTGGCGGCGTGGTGCCGACATCACCTGACCTCGGCATCGGGAGACATCGCATGTCCGTCGCCCCCCGTCACAACGCTCCCCCCCGCGCCTGACGACGGCGCCCTGCCCACCGCCGACGGTCGCACCGACGATCTGGGCCCGCCTGCCGGCCGACCGGCAGCGACAGCTCCGCGACCTGCTCGGCCAACTCCTCGCCAGGCTCCTGGCGGCCACCCGAAGCGAGGAGGCCGGCCATGAGTGACGCAACCCGCTCGCCCAAGCTCCGGCCCTGGCATCTCGACCGGGCGGCCTTCGTCTACGTCCGCCAATCCACACCCCAGCAGGTGCTCGACCACCGCGAGTCCACCGACCGGCAGTACGCCCTGGCCGACCGCGCCGTCGCCCTCGGGTGGCCACGGGACCGCGTCACCACGATCGACGACGACCTGGGCAAGAGCGGCCAGTCGATCGAGGGCCGGCCCGGGTTCCAGCGGCTGCTGGCCGAGGTGGCGCTCGACAACGTCGGGCTGATCCTCGGCCTGGAGATGAGCCGGCTGGCCCGGTCCAACCGCGACTGGCACCAGCTGCTCGAGCTCTGCGCCCGCTTCCGCGTGCTCCTGGCCGACGCCGACGCCGTCTACGACCCGGCCGACCACAACGACAGGCTCCTGCTGGGCCTGCACGGCATGTTGAACGAGGCAGAACTTCATGTCATCAAGGAGCGGATGTGCCAGGGCCGGCTCAACAAGGCCCGCCGGGGCGAGCCGATGGGCTCCCCGCCGCTGGGCTACGTACGCCTCGCCTCGGGCGAGTGGGCGATCGACCCCGACGAGCAGGTCCAGGCGACCGTGCGGCTGATCTTCGACCGGTTCGACCGCGAGGGTACCCTGCACGGCCTGCTCCGCTACCTGGTCCACCACGGGGTCCGCATCCCGATCCGACCCCGCCACGGCCCCAACCGCGGCGGGTTGGAGTGGCGGCGGCCGAACCGCCCGACGCTGTCGAACGTCCTGCACCACCCGGCCTACGCCGGTGCCTACCGGTTCGGCCACCGGGAGGTCGACCCGCGGCGCAAGCGGCCCGGGCGGCCCGACACCGGCAAGCTGGTCCGCCGCCCGGAGGAGTGCCTGGTGCTGATCCGCGACCGGCTGCCGGCCTACATCACCTGGGAGCGGTTCTGTGACAACCAGGAGCGGCTGGAGGCCAACCGGGCCCGCCGGGACCGCCCCGGCGCGCCGCGGCAGGGGGCCTCGCTGCTGGCCGGACTCCTGCGGTGCGGGCGGTGCGGCCGGCGGATGCTCGTGCGGTACTCGGGGGCGACGGGCCGGTACAGCTACACCTGTGCCCGCGGGGCGGCCGACCACGCCGAGCCGATCTGCCAGAGCCTCTCCGGGCCGGCGCTCGACGGGCTGGTCGCCGGCCGGGTCCTGGCGGCGGTGGAGCCGGCGGCGCTGGAGGCGAGCTTGGCGGCGGTGGCCGAGGTCGAGCGCGAGCGGTCCGAGCTGGCCCGGCACTGGCGGCTCCGCCTCGAACGCGCCGGCTGCGAGGCCGACCGCGCGGCCCGGCAGTACCAGGCCTGCGAGCCGGAGAATCGCCTGGTCGGCCGCGAGTTGGAGCGGCGCTGGGAGGAGGCGTTGAGGGCGCAGCGGCGCCTCGAGGACGAGCACGAGCGGTGGCGGGGGTCGGCCCCCGGTCGGCTCTCACCGGACGACGAGCGGACGATCCGGTCGCTGGCCGGCGACTTGCCGGCGGTGTGGCAGGCGACGACGACGACGCCCGCCGAGCGGCAGCGGATCGCCCGACTCCTGATTGACCACGTGTCCGTCACCGTGGACAAGGCGAGCGAGCGGGTCGATGTGACGCTCCACTGGTCCGGCGGCATGACCGAGTCGCACGCCATGTCCCGGCCGGTGAAGCGGTACGACCTCCTGGCCGACTACCCCCGACTGGTCGAGCGACTGCGGGGATGGCGCGCCGAGCGGCTCAGCCCGGCGGCGATGGCCGAGCGGCTCAACGTCGAGGGGTTCCGTCCCCCGAAGCGGGCCGAGCGGTTCACGCGGGGGATGGTGCAACGGCTGCTCTGGCACCTGGGGCTGGCCCGCACGCCCTTCGGCAGCCCGGCCGGCCTCGGCCGCGACGAATACCGGCCGTCGTCGCTGGCGCGTCGGCTGGGGGTGTCGCGAGACACGGTGCGGCGATGGGTGCGGGTCGGGTGGTTGACGGCGCATCGCGACGCCCAGGGCCACCACGTGATCTGGGCCGACGGGTCCGAGCTGCGGCGGCTGCGCGAGCTCCGCCGGCTGCCGCGGACGTGGGCGAACAAGGGGCGGCTTGCCGAACTGACCAGACCGAGGCCGCGCCCGGGACGGTAGAGTGAGGGCGGCCCGGCTCAGGGCGAGCCGGGCCGCCCCATCGCGCTCTTGGAGGGCATTATGGCTGGAACATCGAGCAGGGCTACCAGCAGATGAAGGAGGAGTTGGGCCTGGATCACTTCGAGGGCCGCTCCTGGCGGGGCTTCCACCACCACGCCTGCCTGGTGATGCTGGCCTACGGCTTCCTGGCATCGGAACAGCGACGAGCCCGTCGGGAGCGATCCCGGCCGGGCAAAGAGGGGGGCGCCGAGGTCCGGTGATCACGCTGCCGTCGATCCGGCGGGCGTTGCAGCGGCTGCTGGCCCCGATCTGCCGGCATGATTGCCCCTACTGTCGGGGGCTCACCGATTCGCCACCCCAGATACTAACGGAGTAGTACTAACAGAGTTGACCTTCGGGTAGCTGCCTGAAGCAGATGATCGAGGCCGCCAGGTCGACGAACCCCTGGTGGACCCCCGCCGAGCGGTCTCTCCTCACGCTAAGGCGGCCGAAGTGAACAACCAGGACAACGTCCGCTCCACCACCCAGCGGACCTCGCCCAGACCGCTGCCGTGCGGCGTGCCGCGCCGGGCGAACCGCGGCGTGAGCCCGCGCCGAGGCAGGCCCCGTCGGTGGGCCTTCGAGTCGGAGCCGCGATCGGCGTCCATCGCGTCGGGCCGCCGCCGCGGCCGGCCCCGCTTGCCGCGCACCGGCGGTACCGCGTCCACCGACCCCTTCAACTCCGAGACGTCCGGCCGGTTCGCCGCGGTGGTCCGCGTCGCCAGCGGCTTGCCGCCCCCGTCGACGACGGCGAAGTGCTTGCTCCCCTTCTTGCGGCGGCCCACCGGGCTCGGGCCGGTCGCCTCGCCCCCGCCGCGGGCACGCAGCGAGGCGCTGTCGACGGCGGCGCGCTCCCAGTCGATCTGCCCGGCGTACTCCAGCTCGGCCAGCAGCAGCTCGTGCAGCCGGCGCCAGACGCCGCATCGTGTCCAGTACCCCAGGTGCCGCCAGCAGGCCATGCCCGAGCCGCAGCCCATCTCCATCGGCTGGTCCTCCCGGGGGATGCCCGTCCTGAGGACGAGCAAGATGCCGACGAGGCAGCGGCGGTCGTGGAGCCGCTTCCGCCCCGGTCGGTCGGGTCGCTTGGGCTCCGGCGGCGGCGGCAGCGGCCGGATGCGGTCCCACGAAGCGTCGGGCAAGAGCGGCTTGGCCATGGCGAGGGCTCCGAGCGGACGACGGATCGATGCCCGCATCGGTCGCATACCACGAGCCTCGTTGGCTAACTCTGTTAGGGCTTTTACTAACACCAGCACGGCAAACGAGACGGGCCCTACAATCGGAGCGGGATGGGTATCTCGGCGTGCCGGATGAAGGAGGCGAGCAGATCACACCGCTCCCGCAACAACGACAACTCCGCCCACAGGTGGGACCGAAGGTCCGCCGTGTCCTCGGGGGCGTAGTTCGGCAGCCGGTGGTACTTCGTCCAGCCCCAGGCCCCCTCGTCGGGATTGGCCTCGGGGGCGTAGCCGGGGAAGTCCTCGGTGAGGATCTCCGGGTGCCTCGTCAGGTACTCCTTCACCACCGACAATCGCTCGTGGATCTTGCTCTAGTCCCAGAGGACCGACATCGGGTTTCGAAGCTCGCCCCGCAGCTGGGCCAGGAAGGCCGTCGTGTCCCTGCCATGGGCGTTGGCATTGTCCGGCAGCAGGCGGAAGTACAGGTTGGGCCGACGTTGCACCGGGCTGACGGTCACGGCGCTGATGGCCGAGATGAGCCCCTTGCGGTGCCACGCCTCGACGATCGGCGTCTTGCCCCTCGGGGCGTAAGTGCGGCGCACCACCGGCGAGAGCTGGAAGCCCGACTCGTCGAGGAACACCAGGTGCGCCTTGCGGGCGTCGGCCTCCCGGATGATCCGTGGCAGCTCCTTGGCCCTTCAGTTGGTGGTCTTCGCCTCGTTCCGCTGCCGGGCCTTCTTCTGCGGCCTCTGGCTGCTCCAGCTCGGCCGCCGCCGGATCAGCTTGCGGACGTGCTCGACGTGGTAGCTGACGCCGAAATGGCGGCGGATGACCTCGGCGACCCGGTGGGCGCTCCAGAGGTCGTTGGGCCAGCCGTGGGCCCTGGACCCCTTCAGGAGCAGGCCCTCCAACTCCCCGATCTGCTCGTCGGAGAGCCGGGGCGGCGGGCCGGGATGCGGCCTGGCGGCCAGCGTCTCGGGGGCCTCCCGCTCGGCTTTGAGCCAGGTGTAGACCGAGGAGCGACCGCAACCCAAGAAGTAGGCGACCTTGGAGGGCGACTCCCCCCACTTGACCAGCTCCACGGCCCTGCGACGACGGCGTTCGAGTTCTTCGGCGGTCCCGATGGGTCTCATGCCCATACTACGAACATCGCCGCCCGACCGTTCAGTTCGCCGTGGTGGTGTCAGTAGGGGAATCGACACGATTGCGGCTGCTCGTCGGGACCCGGAGCGGCCCAGGTCACGCGGAGTTCGAGTGGCGGCGGGACTCGGCGTCCCGGGAGGCGGCGAAGATGGAGGTGGTGCTCAGGCCGGGGACGAGGGGGATGGTGGCAACCCGGCCGCCTTGGGCCCGGACGAGGTCGGCTCCGACGATGCCATCGATCGAGTAGTCGCCGCCCTTGACAAGGACGTCGGGCTCGATCTGGCGGATCAGGTCCTCGGGGGTGGGGCCGTCGAAGAGGACGACGGCGTCGACGCAGGAGAGGCCGGCGAGCAGGGCGGCGCGGTGGTCCTGGCCGACGACCGGGCGGGTCGGTCCCTTCAGGCCCCGGACGGAGGCGTCGGAGTTCAGGCCGACGACCAGGGCGTCTCCCAGCTTCCGGGCGGCCTCCAGGCAGGAGAGGTGCCCGGCGTGGAGGATGTCGAAACAACCGTTGGTGAAGACGACGGCCCGACCGGCCCGACGCTGATCGAGTGCCCAGCGTCGGGCGGCCTCGGGGGATCGGACCTTGGGGGAATGCCCCCGGAGGGCCCAGTCCAGCTCGTCCCCCTGCACGACGTAGCAGCCCGGGTGCCCGACGGCGATCCCCGCCGCCACGCTGGCCGCCCGGCAGGCGTCCTCGACCCCGAGCCCGCCCCCCAGGCAGGCGGCGAGCACGGCGGCCACCGTGTCGCCGGCGCCGGTCACGTCGGCCACCTCCCGGACCTCGGCCGGGAAGTGGTGCAGGCCGCTCGACGTGGCGAGCGTCATGCCGTCGGCCCCCCGGGTGATGAGCATGTGGTCCAGGTCGAGCCGTCCCCGAAGCTCGGCGGCGGCCTCGGCGACGGCGTCGTCGTCGTCCAGGGGGCGGGCGGCGGCGCGTCGGGCCTCCAGCAGGTTCGGGGTCAGCAGGGTGGCCCCGGCATAGGCGCGGAAGTCCAGTTGCTTGGGGTCGACGACGCAGGGGATCGACCGCTCCCGGCAGGCGTCGATTGCGGCCCGGACCAGCGAGGGGGTCAGGGTGCCCTTGTCGTAGTCGGAGAGGACGACCACGTCCTGATCGGCCAGAAGTGCGGCGAGCCGGTCCTTCAGGTCGGTCCCGGCGGCGCGATATTCGTCCCGGGCGCCGTCCTGGTCGAGCCGGAGGAGCTGGTGGTGGCCCTGGGAGACGACCCGGGTCTTGCAGATGGTCCGGCTGCCGGGCCGCTCGGCGAGGACGCAGTGCGACACACCGGAGTCGAGCAGGGCCTGGCGGAGGCGATCGGACTCGGGGTCGGCCCCGGAGGCTCCGGCCAGCATCGTCCGGCATCCCAGGCCCGCGAGCGAGGCGGCGACGTTCCCGGCCCCGCCGGGGCGGTACCACTCCCGGGCCAGGCGGACTACGGGGACTGGGGCCTCGGGGGAGATGCGGTTGACCTCTCCTTCGAGGTAGCGGTCCAGCATCACGTCGCCGATGACCAGGGCCCGGACGTTCGACCAGGTGAACACGGGCTCGCCTCCTGCCGGTGGTCGGGGGACCGGCCCGGGCCTGCCGGGTTTCCGATCTCCGAATCGTCGCGAGTCCATTCGGCGACGAATTCCCCGCCCCGATCAGGCCCCGGAGGCGTCGATGAGCCGCCGGATCCCCTCCTCGAGCGAGGTGAAGGGTTCCTCGTACCCGATTTCCCGCAATTGGGTCAAGTCCGCCTGGGTGAACGACTGGTACTTGCCGCGCAGGGAGTCGGGGAAGGGGATGTACTCCACCCGGCCCCGGCCGAGGTGCTCGATCAGCACGGTGACGATGTCGTTGAAGCTCCGGGCCTCCCCGGTGCCGACATTAAAGACGCCCACCCGGGGGGGGCCGTCGGCGAAGAAGAGGTTGACCCTGGCCACGTCGCCGACGAAGACGAAATCCCGGCGTTGCTCACCGGGGCCGTAGCCGTCGGTCCCCTCGAACAGCCGGGCGACGCCGTCCCGGGCGACCTGATGGTGGAGCTGGTGGACCATCGAAGCCATCCTGCCCTTGAACCCCTCCCTCGGGCCGTAGACGTTGAAGTACCGGAGGCCGACGACCGTGGTCTTCAAGGTCGATCGGGCGCGCTGGACGTAGCGGTCGAACAGGAGCTTGGAGTAGGCGTAGACGTTCAGCGGGTCCTCGCACTCCGCCTCCTCCCGGCAGACGCCCCCGGCGCCGTAGACCGAGGCGCTGGAGGCGTAGACGAGGGCCGCGCCCTGGCCGGTCGACCAGCGGAGCAGCTCCTTGGAGAAGGTGAAATTGTTATCCATCATGTAGCGGCCGTCCGACTCGGTGGTGTCGGCGCAGGCCCCCTGGTGGAGCACGGCCCGGACGCCGCCGCCGAAGTCGTCTCCGGAACGGATCCGGTCCCGGAACTCGGAGACGTCCAGGTAGTCGGCGACCTGGCAATCCTTGAGGTTGCGGAACTTGTCGCCGAGCTGGAGGTTGTCGACGGCGATCACGTCCGAGACGCCTCGAAGGTTCAACGCGTGGACGACGTTGGAGCCGATGAAGCCGGCGGCGCCCGTGACGATGTACATGGCGAGGGATCCGGGGAAGGGGGGGACGGGGGCCGACCGGGACCGTCACGTCCCCCGAGAGGTCCTCTCGGCTCGGATCGGAGCCGGACGCTCGGCGCGGGAGGCCTCGGCGGCGTTCAGACGACGTCGGCGAACAGGCGCTCCGAGCGGCGGAAGTAGAGCGCCCCGCTGACCAGAACGACCGCAGTGATCGCGACCGACTGGGCCACCAGTGCCCAGGGGAAGGGCGGATAGTCCACCAGGCCCGACCTCAGGCCGGTGATGATGCCGACCATGGGGTTGAGGCCGAAGATCAGGCGGAACCGCTCCGGGATCATCTCGGGGGAATAGAAGATCGGGCTGAGGTACATCCAGATCTGTGCCATGAAGCCCATCGAGTAGGCGACGTCTCGATACTGCACCGCCAGGGCGGAGAGCCAGAGCCCCATGCCCAGGGCGAGGCAGGTCACGAGGATGACCAGCATCGGGACGATCAGAAGCGCCCTGGGAGGCGGGACCAGGCCGTTGAGGGCCATCAGGACCAGCAGCAGGACCAGCGAGACCATAAGGTCGACGAGCCGGCTGAGGACCACCGACAGCGGCAGGATCAGCCGGGGGAAGTAGACCTTGGAGACGACCGAGGACTCGCCATGGATGCTCGCCCCGGCGGAAGTCATCGCCCCGGAGAAGAACTGCCAGCTCACCAGCCCGATGAAGACGAATACCGAGAACGGGGTCCCGCCCGGCGGCTGGATCTTCACCACCCGGCCGAAGACCAGGGTGAAGATCATCAGGGTCACCACCGGCTGGATCACCACCCATCCCAGCCCCAGCGACGACTGGACGTAGCGCCCCTTCAGGTTCCGGTAGACCAGGAACCAGAGCAGATCCCCGTAGTCGCGCAGCTCCGAGAGGTCGACGAGCCGCCAGCCGGTACGCGGCTCGATGACGGTCTCGGCGAGGGGTCGGGAGGCGTTGGTGCTCATCAGTTGATCGGGTCGCCCGGGAGCCGAGCGCCCTCCTTCAGTTCCTCGGGCAGGGGGTCGAGCTCGTCGGGGGCGGTCGACCGCGGCATGCCCCGGCCTCGGGGGATCGAGGCGGGGGGGAGAGGCGTGGCTCCCCGGGGGCAATTCGCTGGGTGATCGCCCGCAAGGAGGGGACGTCCCTCCGGGAGTCGACCGAAACGGTAGCAGATCGCTCCGCGAGATGTCAACGCGCCCCGGAGCGGGCCCGTGACGACTCCGCCGTCATTTTTTTGTGACTGGCGAGGCCGCTTCCCACGATATTAAAGCTGACGGGACTGCACTGTCCGAGCCGGGCCGGGAGCGGCCGGCACCCCAGGGGGAGACCCGGCGATGCCGCCGGGGCCCGACGGGACGGACCGGGGCACGACGCCTCTCCACGCCCATCGGCTCCTTCGATCCGCCTCGTCCCGCGGCCGACCCCGGCCCGAACGAGGCCACGAGGATGACTCCCTTGAAAAAGCGTCGCTCCCTCGCCATCTATCGGCCGGTACGGCCCGGCGAACCCGTGTACTCGCGTGAGGACGCCCCCGACCTGCTCCTCTGGCTCGACGCCGCCTCCGGCGTCGCCTCCCGGGGCGCGGTGACGCTCGACGGCACGAGCCAGTACCTCTCCCGTGCCGGCTCGCTGATGGGCACGCTGGGCACCAATTACAGCGTCCAGGCCTGGGTGTGGTTGTCGGGCGGCTCGGGCACCTCACGGACGATCGCGGCCCACCGCTCGACCGCCCAGAGCAACCCGATCGGCTTCTACCTCGGCATCTCCTCCTCCGACTCCTCGGCACGATTCATCGTCACCGGGGATTCGGGGACCGGCGCGACCGCCATCGGCCCCGCCCTGCCGACCGGCCAGTGGCACCACGTCGTCGGGGTCCGCAGCGGCGGCTCCCTGTCGATCTACGTCAACGGCGTCGCCGGAACGGTCGCCTCGGCCTCCTTCGGCACGATCACCCCGACCCACCTCGACCTGGGCTCCAACTTCGGCGGCTCGACCTCTCGGCTGCACCTGCTGCCCGGCCGGCTCGACCAGTTCGGCGTCTGGGGCAATCGGGCCCTCTCCCAGGCCGACGTGACGGCCCTGTTTAATTCCGGGTCCGGCCTGTCCTACTCGGGGATGCCCCCGGCGTTGCGAGCCGGCCTCGTCATGTTCCATGAGCTGGACGGCAACCCGGTCGCCGGGGTCGACTCCACCGGCAACGGCCACACCCTCACCCCGATCGGCTCGCCGGCCGCCGCCGACGGCGTCGCCGAGGGCCCGGCCGACGACTCCGACCCGGTCCTTCGCTGGGCCGACCGGCACGGCGGGCCGGCGTTCTCCCAGGCTGCGGTCGCCGCCCGGCCCGCATGGCGTTCGGCCGGATTCCTGGACTTCGACGGAACCGACGACCGACTCGGCCGGGACTCCGGCCCACTGGTCGGCGCCCGGCCGGGGTTCACGATGCTGGCGAGGCTTCGGCTCGACGTCCTGCCCTCGGGAAGCCCTGCGGTGGTCTACACCGAGGCCGACTCCGGGGCGAGCGTGGTCAACCGGCTCGCGATCACGCCCGCCGGCCAGGTCGTCGCCTCGTACCGGCCCATCGGCGGGACGCTGGCCTCGGCGACCTCGGCGGCCACCCTCGCCGCAGGGGCCGACGCCGTGATCGGGGTCCGCCGCAACGGCTCGGACCTCCGGGTGTTCGTCGCCGGGGCCCCCTCCGGCCCCGCCGCGACGATCGACCACGGGACCGACCTCGCCGGGGCGAGCTGCCGGGTCGGCGGGCCGGTCGAGTCGGCCGGCTTCCGCCACCTCGACGGCCGGATCACCGAGATCTATGCCGTCGGCCGGGCGCTGACGGACCCCCAGATTGCCGCCCTCTCGAACCCGGCCTGACCGGCCGGCCCGGGAAAGGACCGTCATCGATGACCGGAGGAGGCTCAGTGGCCCGTCGGGCGGCCCCGGGCCTCCTCGGCCAGCTCGGCCGACCGCGTCGCGGCGGCCTTGACGGCGTCGATCAGGGCGGCGCGAAGCCCTCCCCGCTCCAGGGCGTGCACCCCGGCGATCGTCGTGCCGCCGGGGCTGGTCACCTGGTCCTTCAGGGCCCCCGGATGCAACCCCGTCTCCAGCACCATCCGGGCCGACCCGAGGACGGTCTGCGCCGCCATCGCCGTGGCGAGGTCCCGGGGGAGGCCGGCCAGCACCCCGCCGTCCGACATCGCCTCGACGACCGCGTAGACGAATGCCGGGCCGCTGCCGCAGAGTCCCGTCGCCGCGTCCATCAGCGACTCCGGGACCCGTCGGGCGATGCCGACGGATTGGAGCATCCGGAGCACCAGTCCCTCGTCCTCCCCCGTCACCCCCGGCCCGAGGCAGTAGGCCGCCGCCCCCTCGCCGACCAGGGCCGGCGTGTTCGGCATGACCCGCACGACCCTCACCCCCGGTCCCAGCCCCGAGGCCAGCCGGTCGACCATGACCCCGGCGGCCACCGACACCACGAGCTTCCCCGACGCCCGGCCCCCCAACTCCCCGAGGGCGACGTCCATCGCCTGCGGCTTCACGGCCAGCACGATGACGTCGCTCCGGTCGGCGACCTCCGCGTTCGACCCGGTCGCCATGACCCCCTCGGCCTCAAGGGCGGCCCGGGCCTCGGGGGACGGGTCGCTGGCGGCGATCGAGGAGGGGGGGGCGGTGCCGGCCCGGACCATCCCCCGGATCAGGGCCGAGGCCATCTTCCCGGCGCCAATGAACCCCCATCTCGTCCCGGGTCCGGTCAGGGAGTCGGTCATGTCGATTCGCTCCGACGAGGGGGTCGTGATCGTCCCGTCCCGTCCCGGTGACGGTGGGCCCCGGGGCCTCGGCACGGGGCGGATTCTAGCATCCCGGGCCGCCCTCCGGGAGGGGGAGTTGCCGGGGGCCTCGGGCCGCTCAAGGGGGAAAATCCCGCCCACGGCCGTCGTCGCGTGGTAAGCTCCCCACAGTACGGGCCAGACCCATCTCCATGCAGGGCGGACCCGGCCGAACCGCCCCGATCGGCCGATCGAGGGACGGCCCCGGAGGACCGGATCCGGCCTCCGAGACGGCGGCGAGAGGGAGCGACACCGTCGCCCGGTTCGCCGCACGCCCGTCGTCCCGACGACCGGGCCCGGACGCCCCGGGCTGGCCGGTGCGTCGGATCGCACGGGGTCAATCCGCCGGGGCAGGCGAGCCCGAATCCGATGGGCCGGTCCCGGGATCTACAGTCTTGGCGAGGGCAGGGAGGGAGTTGGAGTCTCCACGTCGCACCCACGGATGAGCTTCCGCGACGAAACCATCGAGAGCCGGCGATCGCTGTCATGAACACGCACCGGAAGCGACCCGTCCGTCCGTCGTGTGAAGCATTGGAGATCCGAAACCTCTTGAGCTCAGGGCCGCCGACCGGGACCTGGGTCGGCCAGGACCGGCACGACCTGGTCGGCCGGTCCTCGACCCCCGCCCCGAACGGCATCCAGGACGTCCGGCTCGCGCTCTCGGACCTCCCGCCCGGCCTCCCCGTCACCGCGGCCGAGGTCCGGGGCCATGGCGGCGGGATCTGGTCGTACAACGGGGACGGCACCCACTGGACCGCGGCGTTCGCCCAGGTCCCGGGATCGACGAACGCCGATGTCTTCTTCGATCCGTACAAGGTCGAGGTGGGGCGGCCGTTCTCGGTGCGGCTCTGGTTCGAGGACGGCTCGACCTCGCTGGTCTCCCTGGCCGGTGGGGTGGCCGACCCGACCTTCCGGATGCCCGAGGCGGTCGCCCAACCCTCCTGGGTCGGCCAGGACGGCTCCGACCGGGTCGGCCCCGGCACCTCGGTCGGGCCGGACGGGGTTCAGGACGCGGTCATCGCGCTGGCCAACCTGACGGCCGGCGTCGAGATCGACGGGATCGACGTCAGGGGGCCCGGCCCACTGGCCTGGCAATCGGGGACCAACGCCGACGGCCTCCCCAACGCCGAATTGATCCGGGACGCCACCGACCCGAGCCTCGGCCGGCTCTACGTCCAGCCCGGCGTCGACCTGGACGGACTCCCGCTGTCCCTGACGATCTCCTACGCCGACGGCACCCTCGACCTCGTCGAGCTGCTCGGCGGGCCGACCGAGCCGGGCCTCGCCGTCCCCCCCCCCGCCTCGGTGCCGACCCGTCCCGAGGCGGTCACCGGCCGTTGGGCCGGCCAGTCCGACGACCCGGTCGCCGGACTCGGCGCCGCCTCGGTCGAGCTGGCCGGGCTGCCCGCCGGGAGGGCGGTGGTCGCCGCCTCGCTCTCCGGCTCCGACCGTGGCGTGACCTGGGCGTTCTCGACCCCCGCCGGCTCCTCGATCGGGGTCGAGCCCAACGCCCGGGCCCTCGCCTTCCGCCGCGATCCCGGCGACCCGACCCGGGCCTCGATCGCCTTCCCTCCCGAGAAGGACGAGACCGGCACGACGATGACCCTCCGGCTGTCCTATGACGACGGGTCGATCTCGATCGTCCGCCTCGACGGCGGCGCCGCGGATCCGTCGAGGAGGGCGGCCCGGCCGTCGCCCTCCTCCGTCGTCGCCCGGCCGGGGGACGACCTCCAGGCGTTGGCCGATTCGTACGGGTCGATCCGGCTGGCCGCCGGCGAGTACCGGCTCGACCGCCCGCTGGCCCTGAACCGGCCGATCACGATCACCGCGGATCCGGGGGCGACGCTCCGATTCTCGCAGCCGGATTCCGCCACGCCCTGGGGCTCGGCAATCCTCGTCCACCGCGGGAACACAACGCTCGACGGGTTCGCCGTCCGCTTCGACGGCCCGGTGCGGTGGGACTGGACGGTCCCCTACGACCCGGCCGTCATCGCCAGCACCGACACGAGGACGCCGACCCTCGGCTCGGTGAAGGTCGGGATCGTCCTCTCGAACCTCGACCTGGAAGGCCCGCCCGCCTCATCGACCTCCGGCCCCTGGGAGCGGTCGGCGGCGCTGGTCAACCTCGCCTCGGCCGAGGACGGGCGGATCCTCGGCAACGCGCTCCGGGGCGGGACGGTCCGGGTCATCGGGGGCCCCTGGGAAATCTCGGGCAACACCTACAGGGGGGCCATGCCCGGGACCTGGGCGTACGACGTCTTCGCCATGACCAACGCCCATGACGTCGACGTCCTCGACAACGTGGCCTCGCCATTGCCGGGATCGGGCAAGACCTACCGGTTCCTGGTCATGACCCAGAACGGCTCCGAGATTCGGGTCGAACGCAATCGGGTCGAGGGCATCGGCCCCCGGGACGACGACGCCCAGCCGCACCCGAACGCCCCGGAGGTCATCCTCACCGAGGCCTACCGGGTCAACTTCGAGGGGATGCCCAGCGGGCTCTCCGCCGACGGCTCGATCCTCCAGATCCCGCCCCCCCAGGGCGAGGTGATCCGATCCGGGGACGTGGTCGCCGTCCTCTCCGGTCCGATGGCCGGGCAGTGGCGGCGGGTGGCGCAGGTGATCGACCAGCGGACCCTGGTGCTGGACACTCCCCTGCCGACCGACCGGCCGATCGGCGTCGTTTCCGTCTCCGGCGCGTTCGTCGGCCTCGACATCCGGGACAACTCGGTCGACGTCCGGGGAAGCTCCGTGGCCTCCCCCCTCGTGCTGGCCGGGGCGCACTTCGACGCCGAGGTCTCGGGCAATCGCCTCCTCGGCGGGGCCGACGTCCGCCTGGCCTCTTCGGCCTCCGAGCGGACCGTGCACTGGGGTTGGACCCACACGCCGATGTTCGGCGTCCGCTTCGCCTCGAACACGATCGAGGACAGCCTGACCGGGCTCGACGCCGGGCTCGCCCGATATCCCTGGGCCAAGAGCAGCCGGGGACGCACCTACTTCGACGCCGAGATCGCCGACAACCTATTCTCCTGGTCGCCGGACTTCTTCAAGCGGACCGGAAAGACGGCCGCCCCCGCGGCGATGCGGGTCGGCGACGCGCTGTCGATCGACCCGCTCGAGTCCCGCGTCGTCACTTCCGGCAACGCGATCAAGGTGCCGCCGGGGATCGGGCTGGGGGGGGGGATCGACGCGACGAACGCGATCCTCAACGGCGTCTCGATCGCCTCCCAGGGCGTCCCGCTCCCCGCCCAGCCGCTGCCACCCATCGAAGGGCTCCGGCTGGTGGCCGACACCGGGTCCAGCCAGGGCGATGGCCTCACCCGGGACCCCCGCCTAACCTTCGCCAGCCCCTCCTGGGCCTCCTCGCTGGAATACCGCCTCGTCGGACAACCGTCCCATCGGCCGGTCTCGAGCGAAGACGTGTTCATGCCCCAGGGGGTCTCCGACGGCGTCGTGACCGTGCTGGTCCGGGGGATCGACGACTTCGGCCGCCCCGGTCCCGAGGGCAGCATCACCTTCCGGCTCGACACGACGGCACCGCCGGCGGTGACGCCGAGGCTCGGGCCGGGCCAGGACACCGGGATCTCGGATTCCGACCGACTGACCCGGATCACCTCGCCGACGTTCGTCGCCGACGGCGACGCGACCGACACCCTGATCCTCCTGCTCGACGGCCGGGAGCAGGACCGCAGGGTCGGCCCGGGGACGCTCCGGGTCGGAGGACCCCTGGCCGACGGGGCGCATCGATTCTCCATCCGACGGATCGACGCGGCCGGGAACGCGACGCCCGACGCGCCGACCGCCTTCACCATCGACGCGACCCCGCCCCCCGCCGCCTCCGTCTCGCTCGCACCGGGCCAGGATACGGGAATCTCCCCGACCGACAACCTGACCCGCCTGGTCGACCCGCTGTTCCGGGCGGTGATCGACAGCGGAGACGTGCTCGCCCTGCTCCGGGACGGGGTCGAGGTCGACCGGAGGTCCGGCACCGGCTCGCTCCGGGCCGGCGGCCCCCTGGCCGACGGCACGTACCGATTCTCCGTCCGCCGGATCGACGCCGCCGGCAATGCGACCGACGGCCCGGGCCGACCGGTGACGATCGACGCCACGGCCCCCGGCCCGGTCTCGGGCCTGTCCCATCTGGGAGCCGGTCGGCTCTCGTTCTCGCCGATGGCGGGGGCGGCCGACTACGTCTATCAGGTCGACGGCGGCCCCTCGATCCCCCTGGCCGGGGCGACGACCTTCCGGCCCCGCGGCCTGCCGTTCGAGTCGACGTCGGTCGCCGTCCGCGCGATCGACGCGGCGGGGAACCTCGGGGCCGAGGCGATCATCCGGGCGGCGATGCCCACGCCGGTTGGCACCTGGATCGGCCAGCGCCCCGGCGTCGACCTCGTCGGCCGACGCTCCGACGTCGCCCAGGCCGACGGCTTTCAGGACATCGGCATCGCGCTGACGGGCTTGCCGACCGACCGCTCGATCACCTCGGCCGAGGTCCGGGGCTGGGGAGGCGGCATCTGGCAGCACAACATCGCTGGACCCTACTGGCGGGCCTCGCTCGTGCAGGCCCCGCGATCCGACCGGGCCGAGGTGTACTTCCAGCCCCACCAACTCGATCCCGGCAGGTCGTACTTCGTGCGCCTCCGCTTCAGCGATGGCACGACCGTCGGCATCACGCTCCAGGGCGGGGCGGTCGACCCGAGTTTGCCGACCAGCCCGGCCCCGACGACCATTCTCGGCGACTCGTCGGCCGGCATCGGGGCGACGTCCGACGACGGACTTGCCCCGGAGGCACTTACTCCCGGCGCGATCGAGTCGGGTGGCGGGACGCCGACCCCGACTGTCGTCGATCCGCCGGCGTCGCACTCGGGACCAGTCCCGGCGCCCGAGACGCCGCAGGCCCGGATCGATCCGTCTCACCGCGCCGCGCTTCGGCCCCGGCCGACGACCTGGCAGGAACGCCTGGCGATGGTCCGGGCGATCAACCGGGAGCGGCACCTTGCCCGGAGGCGAGCGATGGAGGAGATCCGCGAGGCCTATCGTGGCCGATTGGCCTCCCTGGGGCTGATCGACGGGCTCCCGAGGCCGACGCGCCGGTGGGCCGGCCGGAGTTGATCGACGCCCCGTCGGGTGGGCCCGGGGAGGGCGGCCCACCCGCATCGTGCCCGGCCTCCCGTGTCCCGAAGGTGGGTCTCGACTCGCGGACCCACCTCGCGGGAGCAGGCCGGGGGCAGCGTCACTCGTTGAGCAGGCGCTGGGTGACTTCCTGCTGGCAGTGCTTGCACCACTTCCATCGCCCGCCCCCGACGACTTCGTCGAGGTGTCGCTTGGCGACGCGGATGGTGCGGAACCAGAGCAAATCGGGATCGTTCTGGCCCCGGTCGATCTTGGGGCAGCGGGCGAAGTGGAGGATGTTGGTGGTCGCTCGGACGGCCTTTCGGGGGGCCTCGGGCTCGGGGACCGTACCGTGGAAGATGAAGCCGGCGGCTTCCAGCCGAGCCTCGGCCAGGTCATCGGCGTCGCTGATGACCCGGACGGGCGATTCGACGGATTGATCGACGGGCATTAGGTCATCCCAGGGTTTCGGGCCGGGGTCGTTCCGACGGCAGTTTGCTGCGGAACCTCATGCAACAACCAGTTTACCCCGGATCTCGGGTACCCCACAACCCCGCCCTCGGCCCGGGGGGCGTGGCCCGTCGTCGCTTGAGGCGCCGGGCGGGCTTCGAGTAGGCTGGCGGGGGACGGACGGGCCGGGGCCCGTCGGCCGACCCGAGCCCGATCGAAAGGCCCGACGCCCGGTGCTCCGAGAAACCGTCGTCCACTTGAGGGACCTGCCGCGATACCGGCAGATCCTCGCCACGCTGATGAAGTACGGCTACCAGGACATCGTCTCGGCGATGCACCTGGAGGGCATCGTCCGGCCGCTGGAGAACCTGGCGCTGGGGGAGGAGAACGTCCCGCCCAGCGACCGAGCCCAGCGGCTCCGCATGGTCCTGGAGGACCTCGGGCCGACCTTCGTCAAGCTCGGCCAGCTGCTCAGCGGCCGCCCCGACCTGCTGCCGGACCCTTACATCCAGGAGCTGAGCCTGCTGCGGGACGAGGTCCGCCCCTTCCCGTTCGAGGAGGCCGAGGCGATCCTCCGGGCCGACTTCGCCCACCCCGGCGAGCTGTTCGGGGTGATCGACCCGACGCCGCTGGCCTCGGCCTCCATCTCCCAGGTCCACGCCGCCACCCTGCCCGACGGCCGCCAGGTCGTCCTGAAGGTCCGTCGGCCGGGGATCGAGAAGGTCGTGCAGGCGGACCTGGATATCTTGAAGAACCTCGCCCACCTGGCCGAGCGGCGGATCCCCTGGCTGGCCGCAGCCCGGCCCGTGGCGCTGGCGAAGGAGTTCGAGCGGAACCTCAAGCGGGAGCTGGACCTCAACGCCGAGCGCCGGACCATGCAGCGGTGTCGGCTCCAGCAGGCGGGCATGCCGTTCGTCCGCGTCCCCGAGGCGATCGACTCGCTGTCGACCGGCCGCGTGCTGACGATGGAGCGGATCGACGGCGTCGGCGTCGACGACCTCGACGGCATCCGCGCCCTGGGGCTGGACCCGAGGGAGGTCGCCTCCCGGGGGGGCACCCTGCTGGCCAAGCAGATCTTCACCTATGGACTCTTCCACGCCGACCCGCACGCGGGGAACATCCGGGTGATGGCCGACGGCGTGGTCGCCCAGCTTGATTACGGCCTCTTCGGCCAGCTCGACCTGCCCAGCCGGGAGCGGATCGCCGACCTGCTGCTCGGCCTGATGGCCCAGGACACCGACCGCGTCATGCGGGCGCTCGACGAGTTGGAGATCAGCGGGGAGGGGGTCGACTATCGCGGCCTCCGGCGCGACATCGGCGAGATGGTCCTGACCTATTCCGAGCTGACGCTCGACTCGATCGACCTCTCAAAGCTCCTCGGCGAGCTGGTGGCCCTGATCCGCTCGCACAGCCTCAGGCTCCCCCCGGACTTGATGCTCCTGATCCGGGCGCTGGTGACGATCGAGAGCGTCGGTCGGTACCTCGACCCGCATTTCGACATCGCCTCGCACGCCCGGCCCTATGTCGCCGAGCTGACCCGGAGGCGATACAGCCCCTGGAGGCTGCTCGCCGCCGCCGGCCGGACCGCCGAGGACGTGCAGCGGGTGGCGACGCTGCTGCCCGAGGTCCTCGGCCAGTCGCTCGAATCGATCCGCAGGGGCGAACTGCGCGTGACGTTCGACCTGAACCGGTTCGAGCAGCTCGTCGGCGAGCTGACCCGGACGGGGAACTCGCTGGCCGCCGGCATCGTCATCGCCGGTCTGATCGTCGGCTCCTCGCTGATCATCGCCGCCGGGGTCGGCTGGACGGGGCTGGGGATCGCCGGATACTCGATCGCCGTCGTGATGGGGGCCTGGCTGCTCTGGAACATGTTCCACCCCAGGTCATAGGGGGTTCGAGTCTCCCCGACGGCCGGTGGCCACGGGGTCGGTCCCCGGCATACGATAGGTGGCTCAGGGCCGGTCGCCGGCCCTCGCGAGCGGGGAGGCCGCTCGACCCGCCCCGCTCGCCGAACGTCCCGATCCGATCCGCCCCAAGGCCCGCCCATGCCCGTGACCGTCCGATGCCCGAACCCGTCGTGCGGGCGGTCGAACCGCTTCGACGAATCCCTCACAGGGCAGCCCGTGCGCTGCCCGATCTGCGGCGAGCGGACGACGTTCTCCGGCGCGACGGTGGAGATCCCCGAGGCCGGGCGGGTCGGCTCCGCCGGGACCCTGGAGCTGACCACCTTCGTCGAGGGGGAAGGGCATCGCGTCCGAGCCGGGTCGGCGGCGCCATTGCACGTCGGCCGATACCGGGTCAAGCGTGAGATCGGCTCCGGGGCGTTCGGCGCGGTCTACTGCGCGTACGATCCCCAGCTCGATCGGGACGTCGCCCTGAAGGTGCCGCACCCGGGCGTGCTGGAGTCTCCCTCGGCCGTCGAGCGGTTCCTCCGCGAGGCGAGGGCGGCGGGACGGCTCAGGCACGGCCACATCGTCCCGGTCTTCGACGCCGGGGTGGACGACGAGGGGCGGCACTACATCGCGTCGGCGTACGTCCCCGGCTCCACGCTGGCCGACCTGCTCCCCGGCGGGCCGTTGCCGGCGAGCAGGGCCGCCGAGATCGTCTCGGACTTGGCCGAGGCGCTGGACCACGCCCACGAGCTCGGGATCATTCACCGCGACGTGAAGCCCACGAACGTGCTGATCGACGCCTCGGGGGAGGCCCTGCTCGCCGACTTCGGCCTGGCCCAGCACCGGGGGTCCAGCAACGCGACGATCACCGAGGTCGGCACCATCATGGGCACCCCCGGTTACATGGCCCCGGAGGTCGCGGCCGGGATCTCCGGGGACGTCCCCCCGGCGAGCGACCAGTACAGCCTCGGGGTCGTCCTGTTCGAGCTGCTCTGCGGCCGCAGGCCGTTCCAGGGCCCCTCCCACGTGGTCATCTACCGGAAGCTGGAGGAGGCCCCTCCCTCACCCCGGCAGTTCCGCCCCGACCTCCCTCCCGCCCTCGAATCGATCTGCCTCCGGGCCCTCGGTCGACGTCCCGAGGACCGCTTCCCCACCATCGGCGACCTCGCCTCGTCCCTCCGCCGCTGGCTCGCCTCCGGCGACGCCGACGCGAGCCCCCCCGACGCCGCCGCGGGCGACCTCCCCGCCACCGAGGCCGATCCCCCTCCGCGACCCGCTCCTCCGCCGTCCCGGCGCCGATCGCCCCGGATCTCGACCCCGGTCCGGATCGCCCTGGTGACCATGAGTGTCTGGGCGATCCTCATCCTCGGCGTCATCCTGCTGATCCGCCTGATGGTCCCGGAGGGTTGAGCCGAGGTCCGGCCTTCGAGGGCTTCCGGGAATCCGAGGTCATGGCGGATCGGTCGGACGGACGCGGACGCCTCGGGCGTTTCACTTCCCCCCTCCATCACGCTCCTCCGTCGGTTTCGGGGCCTGATCCCTGACGGAACCCGGGCGTCCCCGTCGTTTCGGGGAGATGGCAGGGTAGGGGGCGGGCCGATAGGATGGGGATCTCCCGGGAGGACGTCGGTCCGATGCCTCGCCCCCCCCCCGGCGGCTCGAACACCTTCGAGGTCCCCCCCAGCGATGGCCCAGCCCCGCCTCCATCCGGTCGACCGCCCCGAGGTCCCCCCGAGGCCGATCACCGAACGGCTCCGCTCGCAGCTCGTCTATTTCCGGAGCGCCTCCGACGCCCCCGGCGTCCCCCCCCTTGGGCCCGATGAATTCTGGATCGCCCGGGAGGAGGTCGATCGCGCCCTGGAGGAGGGCGTCATCCTGCTCGTCTCCCCGCTCGACTCCGAGAACTTCACCGAGGTCGAACTGAGCGAGGAGCAGGAAGCCCTGCTCGAATGGCTCCGTCGCCATCAAATCCAGCATCTCCGCGTTTCGGGGTAGGCACCGCCCTCGAAGTCCCCCCGCGATCGACCGCGAACTCGAACATGTCCCCGGGGAAAGTGGGCGCAGGCAACGCCCGCCTGCCGCTCAACACTGTGGGGAGGAGCCGATTCTCCCCCATAACCCCGCCTCGTGCCGACCCCCCCCGGCTGGTTCGATCTTTTTTCGGCCGGGGGATGTTTAACGTCGCTCAATCAGGTACCCTGGCCGGGTGCCGATGGCGACCCGATTCGACGCTGCGATCCCATGCCACAGAGCCCACCACGAGATCCGATGCGAGCGATTCACGCCCTCTCCACGCGGCGGGTCGTCGGCCCGTCTCGGGCCCGATCGCCCCTCGCCTGGGGCCTCCTGCTCCTGCTGGCGTCGTCGACCCCCGGCCGCGTCACGCTCGCGGAGGACGACCGAGCCCTGTTCGAGGAACGGATCCTGCCGATCCTCGAAGACAACTGCTTCACCTGCCACGGGTTGGGGATCACGAAGGGGGGCGTCGACCTAGAGGCGCTCGCCTTTTCAGACGGCGCCGATGCCGACCAGGACCGGGAGGCCTGGCTCGCCGTGCTCAAGAACGTCCGGGCCGGCATCATGCCCCCGGCCGACGAGCCGGCGCCGACCCCCGAGGAGCGGGAGCAGCTCCAGGACTGGATCAAGGCCGGCGCCCTCGGGCTCGACCCCGACCGGCCCGACCCGGGCCGGGTGACCGTCCGCCGCCTGAACCGGGTCGAGTACCGCAACACGATCCGGGATCTGATGGGCGTCGACTTCGACACTACTGCCGAATTCCCCCCCGACGACACCGGCCACGGCTTCGACACCATCGGCGACGTGCTGACGATCTCCCCGCTGCTGATGGAGAAGTACATCGCCGCGGCCCAGGAAATCGTCTCCCGGGTGGTGCCGACCACCTCCGGCGTCGTCCCCGAGCGGACGATCCCCGGCTCCCGATTCCGCGACGAGGGCGACGAAGAGGACGAAGAGACGAGGAGGCGGCGCGACCGTTCTCGCACCCTGTCCTACTACGAGCCGGCCCGGGTTTCGACCATCGCCGAGGCGGAATACGAGGGGGACTATCAGCTGATCCTCAGCCTTTCGGCCCACGAGCAGTATGTCGAGGGGAAGTTCGACTCGAACCTCTGCCTCATCACCTTCGAGGTCGACGGGGAGAAGTTGCTGAGCAGGGAATTCAGCCAGGAGAGCGGCGAATCCTTCCGCTTCGAGTTCGACCTCGACTGGCAGGCCGGCGACCACGACCTTGCCGTCAGGCTGGAGCCCCTGACGCCGGACGAGGAGCAGGTCCGGTCGCTCACCATGCGGGTCGACGCCCTCACCGTCCGGGGGCCGATGGGCGAGGAGCATCTGGTCCGGCCCGAGGGGTATGAGCGGTTTTTCCCCGGCGAAGTGCCCGAGGATGAATCCGGTCGCCGCCGCTACGCACGCGACCTGCTCGATCGATTCGCCACCCGGGCCTTCCGCCGCCCGGCCGGGGCCGAGACGGCGGATCGGCTCGCGGACATCGCCATGTTCGTCGCGGGGCAGGAGAACCGGACCTTCGAGTCCGGGATGGCCCAGGCGATGGTGGCGGTGCTCGCCTCTCCCCGGTTCCTGTTCCGGGAGGAGGGGGTCGAGCCCGGCTCCTTGGGGCCGTACCCGAGGATCGACGAGTACGCGCTGGCCTCCCGACTGTCGTACTTCCTCTGGTCGACCATGCCCGACGACGAGTTGTTCCGCCTGGCCGAGCGGAGCCAACTGCGGGAGAACCTGGACGCCCAGCTCTCCCGGATGCTGGCCGACGACCGCTCCGAGCAGTTCATCCGCAACTTCGTCGGTCAGTGGCTCCAGGCCCGGGATGTCGACTCGGTCCAGGTGAACACCTACGCCGTCCTCTCCCGGGACACCCCCCCCGACCCTGATGCCGAACGCAACCGGGATCGATTCCGGGAGTTGCGCCGCAAGGACCCGGAGAACCTGACCGACGAGGAAGAGGCCGAGCTGGAGGTGATCCGCGAGGCGTTCTTCCGCTCCCGGGAGCGGTTCGAGCGGTACGAACTGGACGGCTCCCTCCGCCGGGCGATGCGGGCCGAGACGGAGCTGCTGTTCGAGCACATCGTCCGGGAGGATCGCCCCCTGATCGAACTGCTCGACAGCGGCTATACCTTCCTCAACGATCGGCTGGCCACCCTGTACGGGATCGAGGGGGTCGAAGGGGATGAGATGCGGAAGGTGGACCTCCCGCCCGACAGCCCCCGGGGGGGCGTGCTGACGCAGGGCACGGTGCTCACCGTCACCTCGAACCCCGACCGGACCTCCCCCGTGAAGCGAGGGTTGTTCATCCTGGAGAACATCCTCGGCACCCCGCCGGCACCCCCGCCGCCGAACATCCCCTCGCTGGAGGAGGCGGGCAAGGAGATCGAAGGGCGCACGCCAACCCTCCGGGAAGCGATGGAGCTGCACCGCAGCGACCCGCTCTGCAACTCCTGCCACAACCGGATGGACCCGCTCGGCCTGGCCCTGGAGCACTTCAACGCGCTGGGCATGTACCGGGAGCAGGAGCGCAGCGGCCCGATCGACGCCTCCGGGGTGCTGATCACCGGCGAGCCGTTCGACGGCGTCAAGGAGCTGAAGCGCATCCTCGCCGAGGACCGCCGGCTCGACTTCTACCGCTGCCTGACCGAGAAGATGCTCACCTATGCCCTCGGGCGGGGCCTGGAATACCCCGACGAGGGGACGGTGGATGCCATCGTCGACCGCCTGGAGGCGCGGGGCGGGCGGGCCACCGAGCTGATCGCCGCGATCATCGACTCGGCGCCCTTCCAGCGACGACGCGATCCCGGGCATGCCAATCGCGACGCCGCCGGGGTCCCTGCCGACCCGGATGACCGGGTCGGGGAGGAGTGACCGCCGGCCGGGATTCCGCCGCCGCCCCGGCCTTCGGCCGACCCGGGCCCTTCCGCCTCGAAACCGATGAATCGAACCGAAGCGAAGGAGGACACGCGATGTCCGATCGAACTGACCGCACCAGGCCCGATCCCGCCGGAGTCAGCCGTCGAGGGTTCCTCCGAGGCCTGGGGGCGTGCGTGGCCCTTCCGGCGTTCGCATCGCTGAAGACCACCGGGGCGCTGGCCGCCTCGGCCTCCGCCGCCGGGGACGGCCTGGCGACGGCGACGACCGGGGCCCCCCTGCGATCGGCCTTCGTCTTCTTCCCCAACGGGGCCATTCCGAAGGCCTGGTGGCCCGAGTCCGAGGGGAGCGGGGCGGACCTGAGGCTCAGTCGGACGCTGGAACCCCTGGAGGAGGTCCGCGACCTCGTCCAGGTCCTCGGGGGGCTGGACCACACCACCGCCGACGGCGGCCCTGACGGTGCCGGCGACCATGCCCGGGGCAACGGCACCTTCCTCACCGGCGTCCGCCTGAACAAGAGCGCCACCGACATCCGGGCCGGCGTCTCGATCGATCAGGTCATCGCCCGCCGGATCGGCCACCTGACGCGGTTCCCCTCGCTGGAGCTGTCCTGCGAGCCGGGCCGACGGTCGGGGGCCTGCGACTCGGGCTATGCCTGCGCCTACCAGTTCAACATCTCCTGGTCCTCGCCGACGACGCCGATGGCCCCCGAGTCCAACCCCCGGCTCGCCTTCGAGCGTCTCTTCGGCGAGGGCTCCCCCGGCGAGCGCTGGGCGAACCTCCAGCGCCGGCGGCAGGAGCAGCGTTCGGTGCTCGACTTCGTCATGGACGAGGCCCGGTCGATGCAGCGTCGGCTCGGCTCGGACGACCGCCCGAAGCTGGACCAGTACCTCACCGGCGTCCGGGAGATCGAGGGCCGCATCGAGAAGGCCGAGCAATTCGGCCCGGTCGAGGATCCCGGCATCGCAACCCCGCCGGGCGTCCCCCCCGACTTCGCCGAGTACGTCCGGCTCATGTTCGACATGATGCTGCTCGCCTTCCAGACCGACTCGACCCGGGTCGCCTCCCTGCTGCTGTCCCACGACGGCAGCAACCGCTCGTTCGACTTCATCGGCGTGCCCGAGGGGCACCACGACCTGTCGCATCACCAGAACCGGCAGGAGTGGATGGACAAGCTCGCCGACATCGACCGCTGGTACATCCAGCAGTTCGCCGGCTTCCTCCGCCGCCTCCGCGACACGCCCGACGCCGACGGCAATTCCCTGCTGCACAACTCGATGATCGTCTACGGCAGCGGCAACGCCGACTCCAATCGCCACACCCACGAGAACCTCCCCGTCCTGCTCGCCGGGGGCGGCGGCGGCACCCTGACCGCCGGCCGATACGTCAATCATCGCTCCAAGCCCATGTCGAACCTGTTCCTCGGCATGGCCGACCGGATGGGCGTGTCCGACCTCCCCCGGTTCGGCGACTCGACCGACCGCCTCGGCAATCTCTGATCCGACCACGACGGGACCACCGCGATGACCGCCCCGATGCTCTCGCTCCTGCTGCTATCCGCGTCGACGGTGGCCGTCTCGGAGGATCCCGTGGTCATCCCCCTCTGGTCCGAGGGGGCACCGGGATCCGAGGGGCGTCGGGACGAACCGGAAGAGGCCCAGGACTACTGGGTCCGCAACGTCCACAATCCGACGATCACCGCCTTCCTCCCCCCCGAAGGCGAGGCGACAGGCGCCGCAATGGTCATCTGCCCCGGCGGCGGCCACCGCCTGCTGGTCTACGACGCCGAGGGGGTGGAGGCGGCCGAGTTCCTCAACGGGATCGGCGTGGCCGCCTTCGTGCTCAAGTACCGGCTCGCCCGCGAAGAAGGCTCGCCCTATGCGATCGAGGAACACGCTCGGGAGGATGGGCTCCGCGCCATGCGACTCGTCCGGAGCCGGGCGGGGGAGTGGGGGGTCGACCCCGATCGGGTCGGCATCATGGGGTTCTCGGCCGGGGGCGAGGTGGCCTCGATGGTCGCCTTCGGCCCGTCCGGCGCGGATCCGGCTGCGAGCGATCCCATCCAACGGATCCACGCCCGGCCCGACTTCCTCGTGCAGGTCTACCCCGGCCCGATCGGCCTGCCGGAGGCCGTCCCCTCCGACGCCCCCCCCGCCTTCCTGCTCGTCGCCAACGACGACCGGGGGGCCGCCAGGGTCATCGACTCGCTGTTCCGGCAGTACCGCGACGCGCGGGCCCCGGTGGAGGCGCACGTCCTCGCCCGGGGAGGTCACGGCTTCAACATGGGCAACCGCTCCCGCTTGAATTCGATCAAGACCTGGCCCGATCGCCTGGCGGACTGGCTGGCCGACACCGGGATCCTCGATCCCACCACGGTCGCCGAGGACGGCCGGGGACTCTGAGCAGGCCACTGGCCCCCGCCCTCCGGAAACCCGAGAATGGGCCCCGCGGTGTAGATCCGGAGGGGAGGGTGCCCATGCGTTTGCGCGTCCGATGGCAAACCGTCTCGTTCGTGTCCTGGTCGATCCTCGCGATGATCGGCGGCGTCCGAGCCGACGACCGGCCGAACATCGTCCTGATCATGGCCGACGACCTCGGCTATTCCGACCTCGGCTGCTTCGGCGGCGAGATCGCCACGCCGAACCTCGACCGCCTCGCCGCCGCGGGGCTGAGGTTCTCGCAGTTCTACAATACGTCCCGGTGCTGCCCGACCCGGGCCTCACTGATGACCGGCCTCTATCCCCACCGCGCCGGGGTCGGCCGCATGACGTTCGACGCGGGTCAGCCTGGCTACCGGGGCACGTTGCGGGACGACACGGTCACGATCGCCGAGGTGCTCGGTTCTTCCGGCTATCAGACGATGATGGTCGGCAAGTGGCACCTGTCCCTCACGCCGGACGGGCCCCGGAACGCGGAATGGGTCGGCCATCGGCTCGACCTCGGCCCGTTCTCCGACCCGGCTACCTACCCCGTCAACCGCGGCTTCGACGCGCATTTCGGCACGATCTGGGGCGTGGTCGACTACTTCGACCCCTTCAGCCTCGTCCGGGGCACCGAGCCGGTCGAGGCCGTCCCCGGAGGCTTCTACTACACCGACGCGATCAATGACGAGGCCGCCCGCATGATCGCGCAGGCCGACGACGACCGGCCGTTCTTCCTCTACGTCGCCCACACCGCACCACACTGGCCGCTCCACGCCCCTCCCGAGGACATCGACCGCTACGCCGACACTTACGCCGACGGCTGGGATGCCCTCCGTGACTCCCGATACCGCCGGATGATCGACCTCGGCCTGATCGACCCGGAGACCGCCCCGCTCCCTCCCCGGGTGCAGCCCGATCGATCCTGGGACGAGAACCCCCACCAGCCGTGGGAGGCCCGGGCGATGGCGGTCCACGCGGCGATGGTCGACCGGATGGACCGGGGCATCGGCCGCATCCTCGACGCCCTGGGAGAGCAGGGGAGGCTTGAAGACACCCTTATCCTCTTCCTCTCCGACAACGGCGCGAGCCCCGAGGTCCCCGGGCGTCCCGGCTTCGACCGGCCCTCGCACACCAGGGACGGACGTGAGGTCGTCTACACGACGGAGAAGGAGGTCCTCCCCGGCCCCGAGACCACCTTCGCCGGCATCGGGCCGATGTGGGCCAACGCCGTGAACACGCCGCTGAGGCGCTGGAAGGCCGAGACGTTCGAGGGGGGCATCTGCACCCCCCTGATCGCCCACTGGCCCGCCGGGCTCGGCGTCGAGGGCGGCACGATCACCGCGCAACCGGGCCACGTCATCGACGTGATGGCGACCTGCGTCGACCTCGCCGGGGCCTCCTATCCCACCACGTTCGAGGGGCGGGCCATCGCCCCGATGGAGGGCCTCAGCCTCGTCCCAATCCTGCGGGGAGGACATCGCGAGGGGCACGACGTACTTTACTGGGAGCACTTCGGGTCTCGGGCCTTGCGACGGGGGGGCTGGAAGCTGATCGCCCCGTCCGGTCGACCCTGGCAGCTCTACAACCTGGCCGAGGACCGGACCGAGACGGTTGACCGGGCCGTCGAACGGCCGGATCTCGTGGCCGAACTGTCGGCGCTCTACGACGCCTGGGCGGCCCGGGACCTCGTCGAGCCGACCCCGGAGTGACTCCCCTCGGCATCGGGCTTGCGGCACGAGTTCATGCGATGGCGAGCCGTCCCCCAGGGAGGTCGGCCGTCGGGCGGCCCGGGATGGCTCGGGCCGATCCCCACCGCCTCGCACTCGCAACCGCAAGAGGAATCACCATGCATCCGTTCGTCGCGCCGATCCTGGCCCTCGCCCTCGCCTCGCCGGCCGCCGCCCAGGAGGCCTCCAAGAGCCTCGTCGAGTACGTCGCCGAGGAGCCCAACTTCCAGACCCTCTACTCCTACCTGAAGCTGAGCGGCCTGGACAAGGCGCTCGAGGAGGGCGGGCCCTACACCGTCTTCGCCCCCACCGACGAGGCCTTCGCCAAGTTGCCCAAGGGCACCACCGACGCCCTGGCCGGCGACCCCGAGGGCCTGGCCCGGATCCTGAAGTTCCACGTCATCCCGCAGGAAGTGATGGCCTCGGACGCGAAGAAGGCGGCCGGTTCGGAGGTCAAGACCCTGCTCGAAGGCTGCCCGCTGCCCATCTCCGGTCGGGGCGAGATGCTCATGGTCGGCAAGGCCCGGGTGGTGAAGGCCGACGTGCCGGCAACCAACGGCGTCATCCACGTGATCGACTCCGTGCTCCTGCCCCCCGAACAGTAATCCCCCGGTCCGACGACCGGCCCGATCGGCGGCCGGTCACCCTCCCAATCCTCATCCACGCGATCGACGCCGTCTTGATGCCCCCGGCCTGATCCGCCGGAATCCCCCACTCGGAATCTCGCACCTCGAAGTCGGCCCCGGCCGGGCGATCCCAACGATCGCCCGGCCGGGGCCGACCTTGAGGTGCGCGCATCCGGCGGATCGATCCGGCGTCGATCCGGGGGAATGCGCCGTGACGCCTTCCCCTCGGGCCGTTCGCCTGTTAAAACGAGGCGTGTTCAACACCCGTCGAACACCGACCCGTACCGACCCTGGGGAGGTCCGCCCCGATGATCCGAGTCCTCGGCGGTCCGAAGCGGCTGTGCGACGGCCTGACCCGGCGCGACCTGTTGCAGGTCGGCTCGCTCGGCCTGCTGGGGCTGGGCCTGTCGGGCGGGGGGGCGGTGCCGGCGGCAGCCTCCGAGGGGACTCGAACCTTGCCGGGGTTCGGAAAGGCGAAATCCTGCATCCTGCTCTACCTGTACGGGGCTCCCAGCCAGATCGAGACGTTCGACCCCAAGCCCGGGGCACCGTCGGAGGTCCGGGGGGAGCTGGGGACGATCCCCAGCGTGATGCCCGGGCTCGACCTCGGCGAGGGCCTGCCGAGGATGGCCCGGGTGATGGACAAGGTCACCGTTCTGCGGTCGGTGACGCACCCGTATCCGATCCACGGCGTGGCCTTCGCCACCACGGCGATTCCCCGGATCGAGCTGCCGATGGAGCTGAACCCGAGGGACGCCGGCCACTGGCCCTACCTCGGCTCGGCGGTCGACTACATGGACCGGCGAGGCGCGCCGGAGGGTGCGGTCCCACCGGTGCCCCGGAACATCGGCCTGCCCTGGGGATTCAGCACCCGACGGGTCGGTGAGGTCGCCCGGGCGGGGCCCTACGGCGGGTTCCTCGGCCCGTCGTTCGACCCGGTCTGGGCCGAGTTCGAAGGGCAGGGGACCGTCTCCGCTCGGAAGACCCTGGTAAACAAGGTCTGGGAGGGACCCGAGCCGTACCGCGGCATCGACCCCGGCGGCCGGTTCCGCCTGGCCGAAGTGACCGGACGGCCCCCGGAGCTGACGCTCGACCGCCTGGACCGGCGTCGGTCGCTGCTGGAGCAGATCGAGGCCGCCCGGCCGGGACTGGACCGGCAATGGGATCGTCTGGGCGTCGACGAGCAGCGGTCGATGGCGATGGGCATGATGCAGTCGGGCAACCTCGCCCGGGCCTTCGACCTGTCGGAGGAATCCGCCGAGACCCGGGACCTCTACGGCATGACCCTCTTCGGCCAGGCGAGCCTCACCGCCAGGCGCCTCGTCGAGGCCGGGGGGCGGTTCGTCTCCGTCTTCTGGGACGAATACGGCCTGGCCGGCACGGGCTGGGACACGCACTGGGACCATTACCCCCGCATGAAGGACGAGCTGCTGCCGGGACTCGACCAGACCCTCTCCGGCCTGCTGCTGGACCTGGACCGCCGAGGCCTGCTGGACGAGACGCTCGTCGCCGTGCTCAGCGAGCACGGCCGGACCCCCCGGATCAGCCACGCCCAGGGAGGCGGTCGCGACCACTGGTCCCGCTGCTATTCCCTGCTACTGGCGGGGGGAGGGATCGCCCGGGGGAGGGTGGTCGGCTCCTCCGACCGGATCGCCTCCGACCCGCTCGACCGGCCGATCTCCCCCAAGGACGTCCTCGCGACGATCCTGCACCAGCTCGGCATCGACCCCGCCTCCGGATGGGCCGACCGCCAGGGACGCCCGCTCCCACTGGTGCCCGAGGCCGAGGTCATCGCCGAGGCCCTCGCCTGACCGACCCTCCCGACTCGACCCGACCCGGCGCGGTCCTCTCCCGATCCGCCTCGTCCGATCGAGTCGATCTCCCCGAGATCTCCCCCCACCCGGCCACCCGACGCGTGGGCCGGAGCCCAGCCGAATCGGGAGCCGCCCATGACCACCGGGAACCGAGGCCACGGCCACCGGCACGCCTTCGAACACTTCAACGCGATGCGTCGCGAGGGGCTAATGCTCCAATCCCGCCGCAACCTGCTCAAGGCGAGCATGGCCGGGATCGCCGGGCTGACGCTGCCGGGCCTCCTCCAGTATCGGGCTGAGGCGTCGGCCAGGGGGACGCCGATCGCCGGGAACAAGGCGGTCATCCTCCTCTGGATGGCCGGAGGCCCCAGCCAGATCGACACCTGGGACCCCAAGCCCGACAGCCCTTACGAGAACCGGGGCCCCTTCGGCACGATCCAGACGGCACTGCCGGGCGTCTCGATCTGCGAGCACCTGCCGAAGCAGGCGGCGATGCTCGACAAGTTCACGATCATCCGGTCGGTCGACCCCACCCACAGCAACCACGAGCCGAACAAGGTCTTCCAGACCGGCAACCTGGAGGCGGCGCCCCGGATCAACCCGAGGGGAGATTCCTACCCGGCGATCGGCTCGGTCGTGGCCAAGCACCGGGGGGCGAATCACCCGGCGATGCCGCCCTACGTCGCGTTCCAGACCTCCCGGTCGCACATCGCCCATGCCGGGGTGCTCGGGAAGGAATACGACCCATTCATCGCCAACCAGGCGGCGAAGCTGCCGATCTACTCCAACGTCGGCGTCGACACCGGCCGGATGAGCAGCGCCGAGCTATTCCGGATGCCCAACGGCCTGGACGAGGGCCGGGTGCGGAGCCGCCGTTCGCTGCTGGAGCGGTTCGACGACGTGAGGGAGGCCGTCGAGTCCAACGCCGAGGTCGACGCGATGGACGACTACGGCCGGCAGGCCGTCGAGCTGCTCGCCGGCCGACGCGCCCGGGACGCCTTCGACCTGGACCGGGAGCCGGAGCAGGTCCGGGACCGATTCGGCAAGCACCTCTGGCTCCAGCAGGCGTTGCTGGCCCGTCGACTGGTGCAGGCCGGGTCGTCGTTCGTGACGCTGGATCTGAGCTACCACACCGCCTCGGGCACCTGGGACACCCACGGCGACAACATCCCGCCCTACGGCGGCATCAAGAACGGCCTGGGCCCGCTCCTGCCGCTGTTCGACCACCTGATCACCACTCTGGTGGGCGACCTGGACCGGCTCGGGATGCTCGACGACGTGCTCGTGATCGCCATGGGAGAGTTCGGCCGGACGCCGATGATCGGCACGCAGGGCAGCACCGACGGCCGGAACCACTGGCCCCATCTCATGTCGATGTGCCTGGCCGGCGGCGGCCTGAGGCACGGCCAGGTGATCGGCGCGTCCATGCCCGACGGCGGCCACATCAAGGACCGCCCCGTCACCCCCGGCGACCTCGCCGCCACCATCTACCGCCACATGGGAGTGCCCCTCGACGCCCACTACGAGGAGATGGACGGCCGCCCCCGGCCGATCGTCGACAAGGGTGGACCGATCGGGGAGTTGTTCTGATTCGATGCCGGATGCCGGATGCCAGATCGCCGTGACTCGCCCGGGCATCGGGCATTGGCCATCCGGCATCCGCCGTTTCATCGGCCATGACGAGTTCAATCCGACGGCCGTCGACCCGCACGAGCCGGTCGCTCGTTGGACTCGATGGTCTGACTCCGCCCGAACCCTTCCGAGGCCTGGTCCCGGCCCCGATCGGGGGACCGGGACCGAAACCAGGAGGATCGATCGGGCGGTAGTAGGTCGGTCCCGACCCGGGCCGCTCAGGGCGTGTCGCCGGTCGGGGCGCCGAGGTCATCGGTTTGGCCCTGGCCGGACTGCGACTGACCGGGCTGGCCCTGACCGCCGCCCTGATTCTGGCGGGCCATCTGGAGGTGCTGCTCCAGCTTGGGCAGGGTGGTCTGGGCGAACTCCCGGATCTCGGGGTCCTGGCCGTGCTGGGACTCGGCCTTGAACAGGCCGATGGCCAGGATGTGCGCGGCCTCCTGCTGCTTGAAGAACTCCTGCGAGAACTGAGAGGAGTCGCAGACGGCCAGGGCCATGGCCGAGGCGGTGTCCTTCAGGCCGGGACGCTGGGGGACCTCGATCCCCTTGGCTTGGGCGAGCTGCATGAGCTGTTGGTTGGCCTGGGTGTGGTCCTGGATCATCTGATCGGCGTACTGCTGGACCTGCTGGTCCTGCGACTTCTGCATCGCCAGCTGGCTGATGCCGATCTCGCCCATGCCCGCCTCGGCGGCGGCCATGACGAACAGCTGGTCATTCATCCCCTGGGGGGACTGCACCTGTCCGGGCTGGGCCTGCTGCTGACCGGGCTGGGCCTGCTGCTGACCGGGCTGGGCCTGGCCCTTCGTCTGGAGGCCGCGTCGAGCCTCCTCGGGCTGCTGAGTGGGCGACCGGCCGGCAGGGGCGGGGTCCTGCTGGCGGGCGAAGGTCGTCAGGGCGGGGGTCGCTGCCAGCGTGAAGGCGGCGGCCAGGAGGGTCAATCGCTTCATCATCTCGTCGTCCTCGGTCCCTGGGATCGGCCGGGGCCCCGGTGCCGCTCCTGCGGCCCTCGTCGAGGGGCCCCGGCCGGGCTGCTCTCGGGGAATGCGTGAGCATCGGCGGAACCGTTGACGCAAAGCCGGGGCCGACGCGGAGCAATCGCGGACGACGATCCCGTCCCACTCCCGACGGGCGGGGTTGGGGGGAAATCGGCGCTCTGGAGGAGAGGGACCTCCCTCACCCCGGGGGATCGGAGCGAGAGGAACGAGCTGGACTCGACCACCTCGGCCGGCCGGTCAGCGGCCCGGGCCCTCGATCGCCAGGTCCGACGGCGTCACCCCCCGGGTGTAGCCGTTGAAGCCGAACGGGGTCGGCGCGTACTCGCCGACGAGGTCGACCTCGGTGCCCCCTTCCGGGATCTGTCCCTCCATCCCGAGGCACCAGTAGCAGGCGTTGACCAGGAGGCGACGCAGTCCCTCGCTCTCCAGGTCGACCGACGAGCCGGCGGTGGTGGCGAAGACCCGGGCGCCGTCGAAGGTCTTCGTCCAGGCGATCGGCATCATCGGGTCGTTCTTCTCCCCCTCGACGGGAGGGTCCTCGGGACTCATGCCGCCGAGGACCTGGCCGAGGATGATCGGCTGGCTATCCCCCGGCAGAGGGAGTCGGACGCCGTACACGTCGGTCGGGCCCCAGATGTCGCCGTCGTCGATCCCCCGGGTGATCGGGTGGCCCTCCGCGTCGGGGGCGACGACCCCGCGGGTGCTCTCCTTGCCGTGGGCGCCGTGGTGGCTGATCCACGTCTCTCCCAGCACCTTCCGGCCGAAGCCGCCCTCCCAGCCGGGGGCCTTGCTGTCCCAGGAGTAGTGGCCGAAGGTCGAATCCCCCGGAAGCTTGAAGGCGTGGGTCGCGGTCCGGATGCCGATGATCGGCCGGCCGGACTCCACGTAGTCGACGACGTGTCTCATCTGCTCGTCGGGAAGGTCGCGCATCCGGGCGGCGATGATCATCAGTTCGGCATCCTCCAGCGCTTCCAGCCCGGGGATGTTCCGGATGTTGTTCGGGTCGATCTCGCCGGTCTCCGGGTCGATCGCGAACAGCACCGTGCAGGTGAACCCGTGGCGCGTCGCCAGGATCTTGCCAAGCTGCGGCAGGCCCTCCTCGGAGCGATACTCCTCGTCTCCCGAGACGAGGACGATGCGCGTGCCCTTCCCGGGGCCCTCTCCCCCCTCGTAGACGACCCAGGGATCCTCGGCGGCGGCGGTCGTGCCGAGGAGCGTGAGGGAGAGCAGGGCGGTTCGGACGGGGGTGCGAAGCATTGGGAATCCTCGATTCGATCTCGGGTGAGGGGTGACGGAAGCTCGGGACGAACCGCGGTTTCGGAGGCAGTCGGGCCGGACGCCGCCCGGCGACCAGGCCCGCTCAGAGCGACCAGGGCCGGCGGTACTCCTCGGTCCTGAGCGCATTCGCCTCGTCGTCGTCGACGAACCGCTCGGCGTCGGGGTCCCAGGTCAAGGGGCGACGGAGGGTGTAGCCGATCACGCCGAGGTGGCAGACGCTGGCGGTCCGGTGGCCGACCTCGGCGGGGGCGACGGGGCGGGCCTCCCCCCTGATCGCCGCGAGGAAGTTGTCGTAGTGGTCGCCCTCGGCGTCGACGCGTTCGGCGCCCTCGGGCAGGGGCCCGGCGAGGGACTCGGGCTCGGTCTCGAACTTCGATCGGCCGACGCGGATGATCCCCTCGGTCCCCTCGAAGGTGCAGTCGTCGGGCCCGCCGTGGATCATCTCGACGCCGTCGTCGTAGACGAATCGGAGCCCCGAGGTGTCGTCCCCCTCCGGGGGGATGATCGAGACCGGGCCGGACTCGTGCTTCTTCAAGGCCCACTGGGCGATGTCGAAGTGGTGGGCCCCCATGTCGGCAATGCCGCCATTGCCGTATGGGGCGTAGCCCCTCCAGTCGGGGAAGTGGTCGTGGACCCCCTTCGGGCAGAGGATCTCGTTGTAGGGGTGGAAGGCGGCGGGGCCGACCCAGAAGTCCCAGTCGGTCCCCTCGGGAACCGGCTCCTCGGCGAGGTCCACCGGCTTGGGGGGGCCGCCGACGCCGACCCGGATCGTCTTCACCTCACCGATCCGGCCGTTCCAGACCAGCTCGACGGCCCGGGGGAAGTTGCCGCTGAACTCGCCGGGGCTTCGCTGCTGGCTGCCGGTCTGGAACGTGATGCCGTTGCGGGCCACGGCGTCGACGATCGTGCGGCCCTGGGCGATGTTGTGCGTCAGCGGCTTCTCGCAGTAGATGTGCTTCTTCGCGTCGGCGGCCATGACGCAGGGGATCGCATGCCAGTGGTCGGGGGTGGCGATGATGACGGCGTCGAGGTCGTCCCGGGCGAGCAGCTCCCGGAAGTCGTGGTAGACGTCGCAGCCGGTGTGCGAGGCGGAGCCGTCCCGGTCGGCGGTCGCCTTCTCGATCCGGGCCTTCGCGTCGTCCCGTCGGATGTCCACCACGTCGGCCACGGCGACGACCTGCGCGTCGGGCCTCCTCGCCATCCGGACGGCCAGGCCCCTCCCCTGGATCCCCACGCCGATGACCCCGAACGTGATCCGGTCGTTCGGCCCGACCCGACGGGCCCGGCCGAACGCCATGGGCGCGGCCGCGAGCGTCAGCCCGGCGGCGAGGGTCGAGCGGAGGAAGCGGCGGCGGGTCGGCACGGCGATCGGCAACGGCCGGGGCATGGCGAGAACTCCTTCGGGGATCGAAGTCGGCGGGGGTGACCCTTGGCGACGAGTGCCTCAACCGCATTAGACTACCGCCGATGCCCGCTGTGAAGGCGCCGGGGCCCCGGCGGCACACAACTCCCGATCGACCGGAGAATTCCGTCATGTCCTCACGCGAATGCACCTTCACCCGACGCGACTTCGCCCGCGGCGGCGCCGCGATGGCGATGGCCTGGTCGCTGGCCCGGGCCCCCGGCGCCTCCCGGGCGTTCGCCGGCCCCATCCAGGACGACGGCGACCGGCCGATCCTCAACCGCTTCCCCCGGATGCTCCAGGACTTCTACGTCGACCGCGTCCGGGCCCTCGACGCCGCCCGCGTCCGGGCCCTCCGCGAGCTGGAGACGAAGGAAGACGCCGAGCGGCACGTGGCCTCGGTCCGGGAACGGATCGCCGAGTGCTTCGGCCCGATGCCCGGGCGGACGCCGCTGAACCCCCGGGTGACCGGCTCGATCGACCGGGACGGCTACCGGGTCGAGAACGTGATCTTCGAGAGCCGCCCCGGCTTCCTCGTGACGGGGAACATTTACGTCCCGACGGGTCGGGCGGGCAAGCTCCCCGGGGTGATCGGCACCTGCGGGCATTCGACGGAGGGCAAGGCGGCCGAGCCGTACCAGAGCTTCGCCCAGGGGCTGGCCCGGCTCGGCTACGTCTGCCTCATCATTGACCCCATCGGCCAGGGGGAGCGGCTCCAGTACCCGGGCGCGGATCTGGGGTCGAGCGTCGGCGCCGGCGTCCACGAGCACCTGCTGGCGGGGAATCAACAATTGCTCGTGGGCGAGAACCTCGGCGCGTGGCGGGCCTGGGACGGCATCCGGGCGCTCGACTACCTGCTGACCCGGGACGAGGTCGACCCCGATTGGATCGGCGTCACCGGCAACTCGGGGGGCGGCACGATGACCACCTGGCTCTGCGGCCTGGAGGGCCGCTGGGCCATGGGGGCGCCGAGCTGCTTCGTCACCAGCTTCCGCCGCAACCTGGAGAACGAGCTGCCGGCCGACATCGAGCAGTGCCCGCCCCGGGCCCTGGAGCTGGGGCTCGACCACGAGGACTTCCTCGCCGCGATGGCGCCCAAGCCGGTGATCATCCTCGCCAAGGAACGCGACTACTTCGACGTCCGGGGCTCGATCCTCGCCCACCGCCGCCTGAAGCGGCTCTACACGCTGCTCGGCGCCCCCGAGAACATCGGCCTGTTCGTCGGCCCCACCGAGCACGGCTACTCGCAGGAGAACCGGGAGGCCATGTACGGCTGGTTCAACCGGGCGACCGGCTCGGCCGACGGATCGACCGAGCCCGGACTGACGATCGAGCCGGTCGAGGCGCTCAGGTGCACCCCCGAGGGCCAGGTGGCGGCGATGGGGTCGAAGTCGGTCGTCGCCTTCACCCGGGAGAAGTCGGAACGGCTCGCAGGGGACCGCGGCGGGCTCGACGCCGAGGCCACCCGGGCGGCGGTCGCCTCGCTCGTCCCGGGGCCCGGGGCCCGGCCGCTCCCACCCTATCGCATCCTCCGGCCGATCTCCGGGCGGGGCTACCCGAAGCCGAGCATCGGCGTCTACGCCGTGCCGACCGAGCCGGGGATCGAGGCGATCGCCTACCGCCTCTACGACCGGGCCCACCAGTCCCGGCCCCCCGCCGACGCGACCCGCGCGATCCTCTACATTTCCGACAAATCCGCCGATGCCGAATTGCGCGACGAGCCGTTGATCCGTGAGCTGATCGCCGCCGAGCCCGAGTCCGCCCTCTACGCCTGCGACGTGCGGGGCATCGGCGAATCCCGCCCCAACACTTGCGGGATCGATTCGTATTTCACCCCCTACGGCAACGACTACTTCTACGCCTCGCACGGCCTGATGCTCGGCCGCCCCGTCCCGGCGCAGCGGGCGCTCGACGTGCTGGGGCTCCTGGACTGGCTCCGGTCCATCGGCCACGCCGAAGTCCACCTCGCCTCCCGGGGCTGGGGGACCATCCCCACCACCCTCGCCGCCGTGCTGGCCGAGGGGGACGCGATCAAGGCCGTGACGCTCAAGCACGCACCCGCATCCTTCTCCGACATCGCCGAGGCCGAGGAGTACGACTGGCCCCTCTCCTCGCTGCTCCCCGGCGTGCTCATGGCATTCGACCTCCCCGACTGCTACCGAGTCCTGGAGGCCAGGGGGCTCAATCTGATCGAGCCGAGGGGGGCGACCGCCTGACCCGGGACGCTTGATCGGTCGGACGGTCGGGCCCGGGCGACTCGGGCCCCGCCGACCTCGGCGACCCCGCTCAGCCGCCCCGGCCGGAGCTCTGCACGGCGTTGCCGCGCTTGAGGCTCTGGAGCAGCACGCGGCCGGGGCCGGTGAGCCGGGTCATGAAGATCCCCTCGCCGCCGAAGAGCATCTTCGAACACCCGCCGACCCCCTGGATGTCGTAGTCGACCGAGTGGGAGAACGCCGCGAGGTTGCCCGAGCTGACGAGCAGGCGCTCTCCCGGGGCGAGCACCCGCTCGTCGAAGTCTCCGCTGCCGTGCACCAGCACCCGACCGACCCCGGAGACCTTCTGGAGGAACAGGCCCGCGCCGCCGAAGAACGCGGCACCGGCGCGCCGGGCGATGGTCACGGTGATGTCGACCCGCTCCCCCCAGGCGGCCAGGAACGAGCCCCGGGTGGCGATGATCGGCCCGTGGGTTAGATCCCAGATGCCGATCCGGCCCGGCGCATTCGCTGCCAGCAGCACGTAGCCGGGACGATCGGACTCGATGTAGGTCAGCGTCAGGCCCTCGCCGGCCAGCGAGCGCTTCACGGCCCCGCCGACGCCGCCCGGCACCCGGAGCCGCCAGCGGACGGCGTCGGAATAGGCCATGATCGAACCCTTGCTCGCCCAGATCGCATCGCCCGGTTCGAGGTCCAGCCGGGCCCGCTGGGCGATGTCGCCGAGGATCGTCAGTGGCACCGGGCCGTCTTCCCGTCGCACCGGGCCCCCGGAGGAATCGGCCAGTTCGAAGGGGTCGTCGGCGTCTGACGGGATGCCGAAGGGGTCCTGGGCCATGAATTCCTCTCGATCATCGGCGGATGCCGGTGAAGTGATCGGTGCGCGTCGCGTCGCCGGGCGACATCTTCGGACGGCCCCCGATCCCGGTCAAGCGGCCGTCGGCGCGTCGACGTGGGGGACCACGACGACCCGCAAGGCACCCCCGACGAGGATCCGAGGGCTGACGACCGGGGGCTCGACACTCACCGGATCGATCACGTCACCGGCCGCGGGACGTTCAAGCCGACTCCCGAACCTGGCGGGTCCCGCTCGTACTGCCCGGCACCCGCCCCGAGTCCGCCGGCGACGGGCACGCCCCCGACGGCCGCGACGGACCGGGCCCCCGGTCCGGTGCGATCGACGACCCGGACCCCCGGGGCGGCAGGACTCGTTTCCCCAGCATTTGACCGAGATCCTGGCCGGATCATGGGTTCGGCAACGGCGGTTGACTCCCCTCGCCGCTCCGACTAGAGTTACACGGTGGGCTTCGACGTGCCTGAGGCCACGCTTCCCGTCCGCGCACGTCGCTCACGCATCGTGGGCGCAATGGACTGCGACCATCCGAGCCGCACTCGACCCGATCCGTCCTCCCCGCGAGACGGCCCGATGCAGGAATACCCGCCCAGACCGCCGAGGCCCGAGGACTCGCCTTCGGCGACCGGGAGCTGGCCCCCGATGGCCGATCGGCCCGCGGGGGACGGCTCGGATCCGGTCCTCGACGAGTCTCCCACCGTGCTGCGCGGGGCGGGCACCTCGAAATCGGGCCCCGGTTCGGAGTCGGGATCGGGGCAGGGTTCGCCCTCCGGGTCCGGCAGCCGGAGGGGCATCGGGTCGGCCTCCGGGAACGGGGGTGGGGGCCGGGGGCCGATGGAGGCCGGGCTGCCGGGCAACGGCGACCGGCTGGACTCGTTCGAGATCCAGCAAGCCATCGGCGTCGGCGGCATGGGGGCGGTCTTCCGGGCCCTCGACGTGCGGCTGGACCGCTTCATCGCGCTGAAGGTCCTGCCGCCGGGCCAGGCGTTCGAGGCCGAGAACGTCCGCCGCTTCTACCAGGAGGGCCGGGCCGCCGCCCGGCTCGACCACGAGAACATCGCCCGGGTCTACACGATCGGCCAGGACAAGGGCCTGCACTACATCGCCTTCGAGTACATCGACGGCACCACCATCCGCCAGCGGGTCGAGCGGTACGGGCCGCTGCCGGTGGCCGAGGCGATCAACTTCACCCTGCAGATCGCCGGGGCCCTGGTGCACGCCTCGGAGCGGGGCGTGGTCCACCGCGACATCAAGCCGTCGAACATCATCGTCACCGCGCACGGCCGGGCGAAGCTGGTGGACATGGGCCTGGCCCGTCGCTTCGAGCGCGAGGGGGCCGACGACGGACTGACCCAGAGCAACATGACCCTGGGCACCTTCGACTACATCAGCCCCGAGCAGGCCCGGGACCCCCGCTCCGTCGACGTCCGCAGCGACCTCTACTCCCTCGGCTGTACCATCTACCACATGCTCACCGGCCAGCCGCCCTTCCCCGGCGGTACGGTGCTGCAGAAGCTCCTCAGCCACCGAGAGGAGCCCGCGCCCGACGTCCGGGGGCTCAACCCCGCCGTCCCGGCCGACCTGGCGGCGATCGTCCTGAAGCTGATGGCCAAGGACCCCGACCGGCGCTACCAGAGCCCCGAGCAACTCGTCCGGGACCTGCTCACCCTGGCCGGGGCGCTCGGCCTGCGGTCGATCAGCCCCGAGGGCCTGGTCTGGATGAGCGCCGCCCCCCGGGCCCCCGGCTGGGAGCGCCACCTGTTCTGGGGCCTGCCGGCCGCGGCCCTGGGCATGATCGTCGCGACCCTGGTCTGGATGGGGAGGGACCCCGATGGGGATCCGCTGCTGGGGCTGACCCCCGATCCCGCCGAGTTCAACCCCCCCGCCGTGCCCCGCCCGGCCGACGCCCGGCCGGACGTCGGCGCGTCCGGGGCCGATCGCGGGGCGATCGCCGCGCCGACGACGACCGGGACGGGGCCCGACCTCGCCTCGGCCACCTCCTCCCGATCGGCCGCCGAGCCGTCGACGCCGAACCTGCCGGCCCGGGTGCGTCGGGTCCGGTCGGACGAGGACCTCCGCAAGGTCCTGCGGTCCGAACCCCCCGGCTCAACGATCGAGCTGGCCGACAACGGCCCCTACCGGCTGTCGACCGCGCCGGGCCCCGGGCCGATTCGGGCCGACCTGACGATCCGGGCCGCCGACGACACCCGACCGGTCCTCCAGCCCGACTCCCCGGACGAGTTCGCGCTCGACCCCGGCCCGCTGCTGCACTTCGAGGGCGGCCGGGTGACGATCGAGGGGCTGACGTTCGACCTCGGCGAGGCCGGCTCCTCCGCCGGCCCCGCCGTCCGGGCCGAGGGGACGGCCCTCACGCTCAGCCGCTGCGAGGTGAGGGGGGCGGGCCGACCGGCCGCGATCGAGCTGATCGCGCCCGTGCCCCCGATCGGGCCGGGCGCCTCGTCGCGATCCCCCGCGATGGCCGTCGAGGCCGGGCGGATGCCGGTCCGTCTGGAGACCTGCACGCTGGGAGGGGGGCGCGTCGGCGTCTCGGCCCGGGGGCCGGTGACGCTGGGCCTCGGCGACTGCTCGATCGCCTGCCGGGGCCCGGCCATCTGGTTCAACAATGGGGCGGGCCCCTCGGGCTCGACGATCCCCGACTTCGGCTTCGAGGTGATGCCGACGCCCGCCTCCTCGTCCGGGCCCCCGGTCCGGGCCCGCCTGGAGATGGAGCACGTCAGCCTCGTCGCCGGGGCCGAGCCGGTCTTCCGGTTCGACGGCACGGCGATCCAGGTCGTGGCCTCCGACCTGCTCGTCGCCCCCCCCCGGGCCCTCGACTCCGGCTCCGGCCGGACGACCCTGGTGGCCATCGACGACCCCGACCGGCTCCACTGGATGGGCTTCGGCAACCTCTACGCGCGGATCGGCGTCTACCTCCAGCCCTCGGACCCCTCCTCCGACCACCCGCGGATCTTCGAATTCGACGCCTGGGCCGGGGGCTCCTCGATCGGCGAGGTCCGCTCGGAGGACTCGACCCAGCACGTCTGGGTCGAGGACGACCCCGGCGCCGCCCTCGCCCGGGACCTGCCCGTCTCCCTGGCCTTCCGGCCGGCATCGGCCGCCCTCCCCCCCGGCGACGGGGCCGGCAACGGCCCGGCCCCCTCGGTCGTCGGCGCCCGTCGGGGGCCGGCCGGCCCGATCGAGCCGGTCGAGCCCACCGTGGCCTCGGACGCCCGGCAGCCCGACCCGGCCCGCCTGACCGGCTTCGATCCCGACCCGATGGACCTCGGCCCGATGACGCTGGCCCCCGGCGTCGGGGAGCCGTCCGGCGTCGGCGCGTTCGCCGCCCCGCCGACCTCCCCGGGCCCCCGACGCCTCGAGCCGGTCGAGGGGGAAGCCCCCCCCGCGTTCCGCTCGTTCGCCTCAACCGACTCGTCCCGACCCGGGGCCGACGGCGGCCGACGCCAGGCCGCCCCCCCGATGCTGCCGACGGCCGAGGCGATGCCAACCGGCCTCCCGGACGCGGCCGGATCAGACGCCGACGCCCCCATCCGGACGGCAGCCGGGCTCGTCGACCGCCTGGGAAGGCTTGGCCCCAAGGGCGGCGTGCTCCTGCTGGCCGCCGGCGCCAGGATCGACCTGCCTCCCCAGGCGGTCCCCGGCTCCGGCATCGTCGAGATCCTCGCCGAGCCCGGCCCCACCCGGCCGCTGCTCCGCTTCCTCGCCGACCCGGTCGCCCCCGCCGGCACGGGAGGCTGGTCGACGATGCTCAGGGTGGAGCGGGGCGGCGAGCTTCGGCTGAGGGGCGTCGACCTCCTGGTCGGGTCGGACGAGGCCCCGCCCCCCGGCCCCTGGGCCGCCTTCGGGCTTGCCCCGGAGGCCACGCTCGACCTGACCGGCTGCTCAGTGACCGTCGACGGCCCCGTCCCCTCCGCCGCCGTCCGACTGCTCGCCGAGGAGCCGGGCGAGGCCGGCTCGCCTCCGGAACCGTTCCGCGCGGGGGGTGGGGTCGCCGGGGTCCGGGTCATCGACAGCCTGATCCGCTGCTCGGACGACGTGGTCGAGGTCGCCTCGGGGGCCCGGGGTGAGGTCGAGCTTTCCAACTCCGTCGTCTCCTGCGGCGGCAGCCTCCTGGTCGGCCACGGCAGGGCCTCGGCGGCGGGGGGGCGGCTCGCGGCCTCCTCGGCCCCGGAGCCGAGGCTGGTGCTGGAGCTCCGCCGCGTGACGGTCGTCTCCCGAGGGGGGATCGTCCGCCTCGACAGCGCCCCGGACCAGCCCGAGCTGCCCCTGGCCGTGGTCTCGGCCCGGGAGTCGGTCCTGACCACCGGCCCCGACGGCGGCGCCCTGTTCCTGGTCGACGGCCAGGGCGAGCTCGGCACCCTGGGCGACCGCATCCGGGTCGTCGAGAGCCGAGAGGTCGCCTATCACCTGGTCGACGAGTACCGCCGCGACCAGACCGCCCGACTGGACATCCTGCCCCAGGTGCTCGACCGGGACGAGTGGCGGCTGTTCGTCGGCCGCAGCGAGGTCGACGCCCGCCACGGCGACGCCGGATTCCTCGACGACGACGGCCCGTCGACCTCCCCCCCGTCCCTCGACCCCGACGACCTCCGCCTCGACCCCGACGGGCTCGCCTCCGACCTCGGCCCCGACCTCGACCGGATCCCCCGCCCCCCCGGCCCTGAGACCCTCGCCGAGGGCCCCACCATACGGCCCGGCGTCCAGGTGCTCGACCGGATCCGGCGGTACTTCCCCGGCCTGCCCTGAGCCCAACAGGGCAAGGCGTCCGGATGTCGTCCGGGCCGGCCGATCGGTCCCCGTCGGCGGTCGGTTGATCGCCGACCGGTCCGCCCGCTCGCCGATGGGCGACCGCGAGAGGGTCGGGCCGTTGAGCGAATGTCCCGGCCGGAGTAGCATCTGAGCCATTCGGCTTCGGTCGCGACACCTTGCCCGAAGGGGACCCGGATGGATGGCATGAAGAAGCTCGTGAAGCGGGCCTTGCAACGCCCGGCGGACGCGCTCATCTACGAATCCGGGGTGCTCCCGGGCCGCTTGAGGGAGGTGGCCGGGCCGCTACTGATCGAGGAACCTGCGGTCGCCGCGAAGTTCCTCCCCTATGAGGGAGGCCGGGGCAATTACATCATCGAGGCGCCGGCCGAGCGGCAGGTGGGCGAACGCGACGGCCTCCCCGTCCCGCCCCCCGGCCTCTGGGAGGGGTACGGTCAGACCCCCGAACAGTACCTCGGGGGGGGGCGACCCAGGTCCGGATCATGAGGGATCTGGTCGCGCAATCGGGATCTCCGATCGTGCCGGGGCAGCGGATCCTGGACTTCGGCTGCGCCTCCGGCAGGATGATCCGCTACTTCGAGGACGTCGCGGGCCGGTGCGAAATCTGGGGGGTCGACATCAATGCCGAGCACATCACCTGGTGCCAGCAGCACCTGAGTCCGCCGTTCAACTTCGCCACCACGACCACGTTCCCCCACCTCCCCTTCGAGGACCGCTCCTTCGACCTCATCTACTGCGGCTCGGTCTTCACCCACATCGCGGACCTCGCGGATTTCTGGCTGCTAAAGCTGAAGCGGATCGCCCGAGAGAATGCTCGGTTATACATAATAATCCATGACAACCATTCAATGGAGCTCCTCCTGTCGGGGGCGGCCGGGCCGGCCTGGCTCTCGGACATGCTCCGGGAGTTCGTCGAGCGATCGGGGGTGAGCGACGGGACGTTCACCATGTTCACGATCAACCGGGGGCCCAATTCCGCCCAGGTGTTCTACGACATCGACTACATCCGCCGGCACTGGGGACGGCACTTCCGCATCCATTCCATCACTCAGGAAGCTTACGGGAAGCAGACGGCCGTCCTCCTCGGGCGATAGGAGGGGTCCGGCCGATCGCCCCCCGCCGCGTTTCGGGGCGGGGGGGAGATCGGCCGGGCCGGCGTCAGAAGAACGTCACGATCGTGTCCTGGATCAGGACGAAGGCCATCAGCCCCAGCAGGAAGAACAGGCCGAGGTAGGTGGGCAATGCCTGCCACGACTCGGGCAGGGGGCGGCCCCGGACGGCCTCGCCGATGAGGAAGACCATCCGGCCGCCGTCGAGCGGCGGGATGGGCAGGAAGTTGACCACGGCGAGGTTGATGCTGATGAACCCGAGGAACCAGAGGAACTCCACGAAGTTCACCCCCGCGAAGTCGTAGAAGGCCTTGGCGATCCGGATCGGCCCGGAGAGGCCCTTGGTGCCGACCTGGCCCTCGACCAGCCGCTGCAGCAGCGTGTAGAAGGAGCCGATCACCTCCAGGGTCTCGGTGCCGGCCCGATTCAGGGCGTCGGCCACCGCCATCGGCGGGATCGGCACCACGTCGAGCTGGAGCCGGACCCCGCGATCGGGGTAGTACCAGTCGGCGGCGACCTCGGGCGAGATGGCCACGGGCGCCTCCCGGCCCTCGACCCTCAGCTCGATCGACTCGGCCCGGAAGTTCTGGGCGAAGTCGAAGGCGTAGACCCACGAGGCGGCCTCGCCGAAGGTCAAATCCTCGACCCTGGCTTCCTCCTCCCCCTCATCCTTCGGCCAGGAAAAGCGGAGGCCGGCGATCGAGTCCCCGGGCTTCAGCCCGGCCTCGGCGGCGGGAGAGCCCTCCCGCACGGCGACCACCTCGGGCTCGACCCGCATCGCCAGGCCGATCGCGTCCACGTTCAGGGGGGAGTCGGGCGAGATCGCCCGGCTCCAGGACTCCCCCTCGACCGGGGTGACCGTCAGGCTGACCTCCTCGCCCTCCCGGACGACGGTGAGCATGAGCGTCGAGCCGACCCGGTCGGCGGCCTGCTCGGGCAGCCGCATCGGGTCGTAGTCGGGGTTGCCGTCGACGGCGACGATCAGGTCTCCCACCTCCAGCCCGGCCTCGGCTGCCGGCGACCCCTCCCGGAGGGCGACCACCGGGCCGGGGTTCAGCCGGAACCCGAAGTCGACGAAGTGGCTCGGGGGCACCGTGATCCGGGCCCGTTCGATGACGTTCGCCCCGCCCGCCTCGGGCGACCCGTCGTTCTCCTCGGCGTTCGACCCCGTTTCGGGGGGATCTCGGGAGACGACGAACGTCAGCGGGGCGTCCCGGTACTCGTCGAGCAGCCGATCCAGCGCGACGGGGGAGTCGATCGGGGTCGGCTCCTCGCCGGCGGGTCCGACCCGGATGATGTGGTCGCCCGCCTCGAACTCGCCCTCTGGCTCGCCGTCCATGCCGGGTGGGCGCGTAAAGGGGTCGGACTCGATCAGCTCCAGCGACCGGGGCAGGGCGACCCGGATCTTCGGGACCTGCTCGATCGGGTCCCGCTCGGGGCGGACGGGCACGTCGAAGGGCTCGGCCACCCCGGGCCGGTCGACGGTGAAGGTGAGCACCTGCTCGGGGCCGCTGTGGACGACGATCCGATTTAGGTCCTCGAACGTGACGTTCTCCTCGCCGTCGATGGCGAGCACCACGTCCCCCGCCTGGAGCCCAGCCCGGTAGGCGGGGCCCCCGGCCGCCACCCCGCCGAGGATGGCCGGGGCCTCCAACCGCCCCCCCGCCATGTAGACGACCGCGAAGCAGAGCACCCCGAGGATGATGTTCATCACCACCCCGGCCGAGATGATCGCCATCCTCGCCCAGACCGACTTGTTGAAGAAGGCGCCGGGGTGGTTCGCCAGCGAGGGCTCCACGTCGGCCCGGGGCTGCCCCTCGGCGTCGGTGACGCCGGGGGACCCGGGGGCGGGCTCGGTCTGGCCCTCGTCCTCGCCGAGCATGTGCACGTAGCCGCCCAGCGGGACAGAGCCGAGGACGTATTCCGTCTCCCGGTGCTTGAACAGCCGGACCAGCCGCGGCGGGAAGCCGATGGAGAAGGTCTTGACGTAGACCCCGTTCCACTTGGCCAGCAGGAAGTGGCCCAGCTCGTGCCAGAAGATCACGAACGAGATGCCCAGGACCGCCTTGATGATGGTCCAGACGGTGATCAAGGTACCCAACGCGCGACCTCCTGGCGGGCCCTCGCGTCGACCGCTCCCAGGGTCGACAGCGAGGGCCTCGGATCATATTCGTGATGGTCCAGCGCCGCCCGGCAGGCGCGGGGGATGTCGAGGAAGGCGATCTCCCGGTCCAGGAACCGCTTCACGGCCGCCTCGTTCGCGGCGTTCAGCGCAGCCCCGGCGGTGCCCCCCCGCCTCATGACCTCGAAGCCCAGCTCCAGGCAGGGGAACGTCTCCCGATCGGGCGGCTCGAAGTGCAGGTCCCAGCCCCGGGACAGGTCCAGCCGGGGGCTCGGGCAGTCGACCCGGTCGGGATAGGTCAACGCATACTGGATCGGCAGCCTCATGTCCGGCGGCGAGAGCTGGGCGATCACGCTGCCGTCGACGAACTCGACCATCGAGTGGACGACGCTCTCGGGGTGCACCACCACCTCGATCTGCTCGGGGCCCAGGTCGAACAGCCATCGGGCCTCGATGACCTCGAGCGCCTTGTTCATCAGGGTGGCCGAGTCGATCGTGATCTTCGGCCCCATCTGCCAGGTCGGGTGCCTCAGCGCCTGCTCCGGCGTGACTCCCTCCAGCTCCCGACGGGTCTTGCCCCGGAAGGGGCCCCCGGAGGAGGTGAGGATGACCCGACGGACCTCCCTCGGCTCCCCCGATCGGAGGCATTGGAAGATCGCCGAATGCTCGCTGTCGACCGGCAGCAGCGGGGCGTTCCGCTCCCGGGCCAGCGCGGTGATCAGCGGGCCGCCGACCACCAGGGTCTCCTTGTTGGCCAGGGCGACGGCCTTGCCGGCCTCCAACGCCGCCCAGGTGCTCTCCAGGCCGGCGGCGCCGACGATCGCCGAGACGACCTTGTCCACCTCCGGCTCCTGCACCATCCGCACCAGGCCGTCCCGGCCCGAGAGCAGTTCGGTGCCGGTGCCCCGCAGCTGGCCGTCGACGAGCGAGGCGGAGTCGGGGTCGGTCAGGGCGACCCACCTCGGCCGGTGCGTCCGGGCCTGGTCGATCAGCTCCCGCCAGCTCGACCGGGCCGCCAGGCCGACGGCGCGGAGCCTCCGCCCGCAGTCGTGCTCCAGCACGCTCAGGGCGCTCCGGCCGATCGAGCCGGTCGAGCCCAGGATCACGACGTTCTGAAGATCGGCCATCGGCGCCCTTGCTGCCCCGGATCGGGTCGCGTCCGGGGCGTCCGGCCCCCGGTCGCGTCGCTCCCCAAGCCCTTGCCTCGACGCGACCAACGCCTCGGCCCCATTCGACCGATTGTAGGAGATCCGCCCCCGGGCCGACAAGCCGACGTGGCCGGCGCCCGGTCGCCGATTCCCCTCCGCGTTGAACTTCGGTAAAACAAGTGTCGAGGGCCGACCCGGAGCGTCCCGGATTCCCGCCACCCGACCGCCCCAGCCCGATGAGCGACGAGGCCCGACATGTCCCGAGCGTCCTTGCACCCGAAGACCCCGACGGGCCTCCCCCGCCATCCGGTCGTCTCCCGGAGGTTCGCGTTGCAGGCGGGGGCACTGGGGGTGCTCGGGCTCGGCTCGGGGCACCTCCGGGCCCTCAGGGCGGCCGACGAGGTCGACCCGGCCTCGGAGGGGGGGGGGCGGACGGCGAAGTCGGTCATCTTCATCTTCCTCTCCGGGGGCCTCGGCCAGCTCGACAGCTTCGACATGAAGCCCGACGCCCCGGAGGAGGTCCGCGGCGAGTTCCGCCCCATCGCCACCAACGTCCCCGGCCTCGAAATCTGCGAGCACCTGCCCATGCTCGCGCAGCGGGCCGACCGCTGGTCGCTGGTCCGGTCGCTGACGCACCCCTGGAACGAGCACTCCCAGGGGCACATGGTCATGCTCTCGGGCCGGACCCAGCTGCCCCCCGGCTTCGACGCCACCCGCCCCAAGCCGACCGACTGGCCCGCCATCGCTGCCGTGGCCGGCGCCCTGGTCGGCCCGAGGGGGAACCTGCCCCCGGCCGTCGTCCTGCCCGAACGCCTGGTCCACAACACCGGCCGGGTCATCCCCGGCCAGTTCGCCGGGATCATGGGGCCGAGGCGGGACCCCTGGTTCATCGAGGCCTCCCCCTTCGACAACACCTATTACGGCGCCTACCCCGAGTACGGCTTCGACCACCAGGATCGCGGCCGCCCCGAGCCCGAGAAGGCCTTCCGGGCCCCCAGCCTCGACCTGCCCGAGGGGCTCGACGGCGGGCGGCTCCGGGACCGCCTCGCCCTGCTCGAACTCGTCGACGCGAAGCGGCGTTCCCTCGACGCCTCCGCCGGACTCGGCCCCTTCGACGCGCACCGGCAATCGGCCGTTTCCATGCTCACCGACCCCAGCGTCCGCAGCTCCCTCGACGTGTCGGACGCGCCCCGCGCCGACCTCGAACGCTACGGCGACAACCTCTTCGGCTGGTCCCTCCTCATGGCGAAGCGGCTGGTGTCCGCAGACGTCGACCTCGTCCAGGTGAACCTCGGCAACAACGAGACGTGGGACACCCACGGCAACGCCTTCCCCCACCTCAAGGACAAGCTCTACCCGCCGACCGACCGCGCCGTCTCGGCGCTGCTCGACGACCTCCAGTCCGAGGGGCTGCTCGACTCCACCCTCGTCGTCATGGCCGGGGAGTTCGGCCGGACGCCGAAGATCTCCCACCTCGCCTCGCATTACGAGCACCCGGGGCGCGATCACTGGGGGAGGGCGCAGTCGGTCTTCCTCGCCGGCGGGGGGATCCGGGGAGGCCGAGTGATCGGCGCCACCGACCGGGTCGGCGGGGAGCCCGTGTCCGACCCCCAGCGCCCCGAGAACCTCGCGGCGACGATCTACCGGGCCCTCGGCCTGCCCGCCACCGCCGCCTGGCACGACGAGCAGGGCCGCCCCCACTTCATCTACCACGGCGACCCGATCCCCGGCCTCTCCTGACTCGAACCCGATCGACCCGCCCGGCCCGGCAGCCGGGGCCGATCGCCGGGAACGCGGCCCCGGTGTCACCACCCGATCAGCCTCGGGGACCCGGACGAGGCCTCGGCCTCGTCGACGGCGTGCATCCTCACGCCCCGGGACGGCCGGCCACCCCCGACCGCGACGTCGAGGGATCGGTCGGACCACGGAGGGATCGAGGCGTACCAGCCCCCTTGGCCCGGCACGAGGCCGACGGCGGAAGGCCGTCGGCTCGTCGGGGCGAAGGGGGCCGGGATGCGTCGGTCCGGCGACGGTCGCTCGTCAGGAGTCGACCCGGGCGGCGGACTTCGCCGGCTTCCGACGAGGGGTGTCCAGCGCCCCCCACGCCGAGCCGGCGGCGGCGAGGGTCGCCACCGGGAGGTGGGCCAGCAATCGCGTGGCCCAGGTGGCCGAGAGCGGCTTGGTCGTCTCGTCGAGCGGGAACGCCACGACCCCGACGATCTGGTAGGCGATCAGCCCCAGGGCACCGCCCAGCAGCCCGCCCAGGAGCGTGCGGCCGACGAGGCCCTTCCCCCCGAGCCCGAGCCCGAAGGCCGCCCCCCCCGCCGCCCCGACGAGGGCGGCAACCCCGCCCTGGGTCGCGATGGCCAGCAGCAGGTCGTCGCGATCCGGGTGGTAGATCCGGAAATAGATGGGCATGAGGATCTGGGCGCCGATCGCCCCGGCAACGGCCCCCAGGACCGCCCCGGAGGCGCCGGCGACCGCGGCCGACCGACCGAAGCCCCGGAGCGAGGCCCCCGCCAGGCCGAGGGCCAGGCCGAGGGCCGCCCCCATCGTCCCGGAGACGAGGGTCACTTCCAGCGTCTTGCCCGAGGTCCGGGCGCGGGCATTCGCCTGCGACTCTTCGGCCGAGGGGAACCCGGTCGTGTTGAGCAGCGGCGGCTGGAATCGGCCGTAGGTCGCCTCCCCGATCAGCCAGGAGCAAACGCCGGCGAGCAGGCCGGCGACGATCGCCGAGGCCCAGACCCGGGCCGGTCGCCAGGGCGGGCGGGGGGGAGTCCCGGCATCGGCCGGGTCCCCCCGGGGGGGGATGGGGTCCCCCGCCGGGGTGCCCCCCGGCGCGTGTCCGGCATTCAATGGTTCCATGTTCGAGCCCTCGAAGTCGGTCCCCCGGCGCCGAGATCTCGGCGCCGGGGGAGGGGGCACGGGTGCCGTCGAGGACGCCCGGGGATCAGTACTGGTCGGCGCTCACGACCTCGCCCTTGGCCCGGGTCCCCAGGGCCCACCAGACCTCCATGGCGATGGTGCTCTTGAGGAACCGGACGCTCCCGTCGGTCAGCGCCACGTTCACGCCGCCGGGGTGGTTGCTCGTCGCGCTGTAGTACCCGCTGTGCAGGGCCCCGCAGCCCCCGCAATCCAGCCGGCAGGAGTTCCAGGGATACTGGTTCGAGTTCGGCGGGACGAGCGTCTGGAAGAGGGACTCCCCGAGGTTGCTCAGGCCCCATCGGTAGCCCCGTTGCCCGCGGTTGATCTCCGTGGTGGACATGAAGTAGCCATTGCAGGCCTCCCAGTCCTGGAGCAGCGCGGCGCGCTGCTGGGTCGCGTCCAGCAGGTAGTAGGCGGCGCCGGGGCTGGCGCCGGAGGGGGCGGGGGCGTCCCGCCACTTCTCCTGACGGGGAGAGCCCGGGGTCGTCGACACGAGGGCCTCGGAGAAGGCGACCGTGTTGGAGGTGCCGTCCCGGACGCTATGGATGCCGTAAGTCCGGGAGCGGGCGAAGATCCCGGTCGACTCGGCGTTCGAGGTCACGGTGGCGGTCGTGCCCACGGAGCCGAAGTAGTTGTTGGTATTATCCTGGCCGGTCAGCCCGTCGGACGGGCAGACGAAGGCGTTGACACGCGTCAGGTACGGCGTCTGGTTCTCCAGGTTCCCGCGGCCCTGCCAGCAGTTCCAGTCGAAGTTGATCGCGTCGTAGAGCGGCTTCTGCTCCAGGTACGGCAGCAGCAGCGAGAGGGACCCCCAGGTCCCCCAGTTGGTCTGCACGCCGAGGTCAGAATAGGCCGTGGTGATGGCCATCGGGAAGGAACCGACGGCCTGGTGGTAGTTGTGCAGCGCGAGGCCGATTTGCTTCAGATTATTCGTGCACTGGGCGCGGCGGGCCGCCTCTCGGGCGGCCTGGACCGCCGGCAGCAGCAGCGCGATCAGCACGCCGATGATGGCGATGACCACGAGCAATTCGATCAGGGTGAAGCCGCGACGGGTCGTTCGCGTCATGGTGGAAGCCCTTCGGGGAGTCAGGGGAGGACGAATCGAACATCGATCGAGGACGGTGAGCGGTCGACCCCGGGGAGGTCCCGGGTCGGGTCATCACGGGGATGGACTCGGGCCCCCGATGGCGGGGACCGGCGCCCGAATCCCGGGGAGGCGATCGGCGATCACTGGGCCGACTTCCCGGCCCCCTTCGTGTAGTAGCTCTCCATCGAATCCGTGAGTTGCTTCTCCTGCTCCTTGTCGACCTGGACGGTGGTCCCCTCCTCGGCCCCTCCGCAGCCGAACCCGGCCGTGAACGAACCGAGGACGGCCAGCATGATCACCCCTCGCACGCGCGGAATTGCCATCGATTCCCTCCTGTCCCCGGTCGCCGACCCCTCGACTCCGGCCGATGGAATCCCGCACCGGCCGTCCCGGTCGGGACGGTGCGGCCGCCACCGGGGGACGGCCAGCACGTCGATAAATTCATGGATGCGAGGATCATGAAATGCGCCAATGAACCCATTTTCCAGGCGCATCAGGCGTGGGCGCACCGCGCCCGTCCGCCCCGTCCCCCCGGAAAGGGAGCATTGACGCATGATTTCAGCCTGATCGGCCGGTTCAAAATCCCCATCACGAATTCTGCCGTGAAGGTTCCACGGGGACAAGGGGGAACTTTCGGAACAAATGTTCGACCGACCCGGGAGACGGTCGCCGGGACGGAGCCCCGGACGCCCGTCGAGCCCCGCCCCCGGGCCGGTCCCGGCGACACCGGGCAACGGCCAAGGGGGGCCCGGCCGAGACCCGGTGGCCGGCCGACGGTTCGCCGACGACTCGGCCGGATCGACGCCTGGCCTGCGGTCGGCCCCGGGACCCGACGGCCCCCATTGAGACGGCCGGGGGCCCCCGGGCCGGTCCGTCAATCGCCGATGGCGTGGGCGGCGGCCGGCCGGGGGGCATGGCAGGGGGGGCCGGTCGGATCGGGGACGTGATCGGCCCCCGCCTCGGGGTCCGGGAGGGCGACATCGGCCAGGCGACGGCGGGCGATCGCGGTCAGCAGCGCGGTGGGGGAGAGCACCAGCGCGAATCCGAGCAACGTGAGCGGGGTCAACACCCGTCCCCAGATCCAGACGTCGGCGATCATCCCGAAGGCGACCTGGGAGAGCCCGATCACCGCCACCCTCGTCGGCACGCCGAGGGCATAGGCCCGGGTCAGGCACATCTGGCCGATCGTCCCCGAGAGGGCCACGCCCAGCAGCAGGCCGAGGGTCGTCGGGTCCGTCTCCACCACCGGGGCACCGGCGCCGATCGACCGGATCGCCAGCCAGAGGCCGGCCATCAGGCTCCCGACCCCGGCGAAGTGGGCGACCACGGCCCGGGTGTCGACGTGCCTGAGCCGGTGCAGCCCCATCAGGGCCGCGGCAGTCGTGGCCGAGCTGGACACGGCCACCGCCGCCGCGAGGCCGGCCCCGTCCAGGTGCGGGCGCTGGATCAGGGCCACGCCGATCAGCCCGCTGGCCATCCCCCCCAGCTCCAGGCCCGAGGGGATCCGGCGCAGCCAGGCCGCCGAGATTATCACGATCCAGAGCGGGTACATGCTCGTCAAGGTCAGGGCGTCGGCCACCGGCAGGACGCTGATCGCGTAGAAGTTGCAGACCAGGCTCACGCTGCCCGCCACGCTCCGGATCCAGAGCGTCGGCGGCCGGAAGACCACCAGGCGGACCCCGGCCGAGCGCGCCAGCACCACCGCGGAGCCGAGCATGAACAGCGCCCGCACCAGCGCCACCACGAGCCAGTCGCACCGCGACCCCAGCGCGTGCGTGAAGCTCCCCATCGTCGCGAACGAGACGGCGCCGACGAGCATCCAGAGAGCCGATCGGAGGGCTTGGGAGTCCATAGGGTCGGGGTCGGGGTGGGGCAGGGGGGATGGATGGGGAGGAGGCGGGGAGCCGACGAGGCGGACAGAAGGCGGGCGGGAGGAGAGGTCGAGGGCCAATCATAACGTCCGGGGACGGGCCCTGTCGCGGTCGATCCCGGGACGGCGTCCGGGCCGGGGCCGGCCGGACGAGCCGGCGGGGCCGGCGGGGCCGGCTCAGGCCCGATCCGGCCCGATCCGCTCGCGGAGGGCCATCCGCACGTCGGGCCGGGAGCGGCCGAGGCGGGCGACGGTGTCCAGCAACCGGGCGCGGTCGATCGGCTTGGCCAGGTAGTCGTCGCAGCCGGAGCGGAGGTAGCGGTCGCGGTCGCCCTGCATGGCGTTGGCGGTCAGCGCGACGATCGGTGAGCGGCACCCCAGGGCCCGGAGCCTCGCCGCGGCGTCGAGGCCGCCGAGGTTCGGCATGAGCATATCCATCAGGATCAGGTGGTAGCCCCGCCCCTCGCCCTCCAGCCGGGAGGCGGCCTCGACGGCCTCGACGCCGTCGCCGACCACGTCCAGCTCGACCCCCGCATCGGCCAGGATCCGGCCGATGAGCCGCTGATTGCTCACCGTGTCTTCGGCCAGCAGGACCCGGAGCCCCGGCGGCACCTCCGCCGGCCCGGCATCCTCGGACTCGGCATCGAGGGCCTCGGACGCGACGGCCAGGGACTCGGGCTCGATCAGCGGGACGCCCTCAAGGGGGCCGGGGTCGACGGTGGCGGTGAAGGTCGAGCCCGAGCCCGGCGTGCTCCGCACCTCGATCCGACCCCCGAGCAGCTCCACCAGCCTCCGGCAGATCGTCAGGCCCAGCCCGGTGCTGCCCCTCGGGTCGTCGTCCCGGCCGAGCCTCCCGTAGGGGGTGTAGAGCCGGGCGACCTCCTCCTCCGCCATCCCCACGCCCGTGTCGGCCACCTCGAACTCCAGCAGGGCGGCGACGCCGGGGCCGGCCTCGGTGCCCCGCCGGAGCCGGGCCGTCAGCCGGACCTCCCCCTCGGCGGTGTACTTCAGGGCGTTGCCGACGAGGTTCACGAGCACCTGCTTCAGGCGGACCGGGTCGGACTCGATCCGGACCGGCACCGGCCCGTCGAAGCCGAGCTTCAGCGCCAGCCCCTTGCGGCGGGCGAGCACCCCCATCAGCGACTCGACCTCGGCCACCAGCCGGGGCAGCTCCACCGATCGGCGGTCGACCTCCAGCCGGCCGGCCTCGATCCGGGAGAGGTCCAGGATGTCGTTGACCAGCTCCAGCAGGTGCTCGCCGTTCTCCCGGATCGTCCGGACGGCGTCGAGCCGGGCGGGGTCGTCGCCGGGCCGGGTGTCCCGCAGCAGCTCGTCGGCGTAGCCCAGGATCGCCGTCATCGGCGTGCGGATCTCGTGGCTCATGTTCGCCAGGAACGCGCTCTTGGCCTGGTTGGCCTGGTCGGCCTCGCTCGACAGCTCGGCGAGCCTCCCGTTGGCCGACTCCAGCGCCGAGGCGTATGCCTGCAGCTGCTCCTGGGCCTTCTTGCGCTCGGCGACCTCCGCCGTCAGCTGGTCGTTCAGCCGCATCACGCCCGGCAGCTCCATCGCCCTCGGGACGATCGGGATCAGGGCCGCCACCGTCAGCCAAGAGACGGCCGCCGTCACCAGCTTCATCAGCCCCAGCAGCCGGTACGCCGGCCAGTAGAAGATCCCGGCGTCGACCAGGTGGGTCATACCGCAGGAGAGGATGAACGCCCCGAACAGGTAGAAGACCCCGTGGAAGGGCAAGTCGCGACGCTTGCTCACGAAATAGAGCAGCACGCAGGGGATCGCCAGGTACGCCCCCCAGATCGCCACGTCGGCGCCGATGTGCAGCCAGCCCAGGCCGGCCGACCAGCCGGTCCCGCAGTGCCACCGGGCCGGGAAGCCGCCCGTGTCGAAGAGCGATCGGAAGAAATCGATCATCGAAGTGGTCGCAACCGACGGGTGGAGGGAGGCTATCGCGGGGCCGGATCGCGGCCCGGGCGCCGATCGGGGGAGACGACGCCCTCGGGTCATCGGGGCAGAGCCTTCGTGGATCGCCCTGCCCCGGATCCCGACCTGAAGGATCGGTGGGGTCATGACCCGAACCGCACAAGTCTACGACGCGGTCGGGGTCATGGATAGGGGAACTCCGCCGGATTCGGCACCGCCCCGATCCCGGGTCAGGCGCCGGCCGATTTCCCGGCCGACCAGTACTCCTCCAGGTGCCTGCGGGAGAGTTCGTGCATCGCCCCCATCGACGCCCGGATCGCCTCCAGGCTGGAGCCGACGAACCGCTCGACCACCGCGGCGGCCACCTCGAAGGCGACCACCGCCTCCACGATCACGCTGGCCGCGGGCACGGCGCAGACGTCCGACCGCTCGTAGCTGGCCGGGGACTCCCCCTTGGTCGCCATGTTCACCGAGGGCCCCCGGGCCGCCAGGGTGCTGATCGGCTTCTTGGCCGCCCGGACCACGATCGGCTCGCCGTTGCTCGTCCCCCCCTCGATCCCCCCGGCGTTGTTGGTCGGCCTCCGGAAGCCGAACCGGCGGTCGGACGGGTCGTGCCCTGCCTCGAACCGGATCGGGTCCATCACCCCCGACCCCGGCCTCCTCGCCGCCTCGAACCCGAGGCCGACCTCCACCCCCTTGATCGCCTGGATGCTCATCACCGCCAGGGCGAGCCGGGCGTCGAGCTTGCGGTCCCACTGGGCGTGGCTGCCCAGGCCGATCGGGCAGCCGGTGACGACCGCCTCCAGCACGCCGCCGAGCGTGTCCCCCGCCTCCCTCGCGGCGTCGATCGCGGCGACAATGCCCGGGTCGGCCCCTGGGTTGCACGTATAGACCGGGCTGGCGTCCCGGATCTGCGGGTCCAGCGCCAGCGGGGGCGCCTCGATCCCCCCCAGCTCCCGGACGTAGCCGAAGACCCCGATCCCCAGGTCCCTCAGAAGCAGCTTCGCCAGGCCGCCGACGGCCACCCTCAGGGCCGTCTCCCGGGCGCTGGCGCGTTCCAGGACCTGCCGGATCCCCGTCTGGTAGGCGATCGCCCCGGCCAGGTCGACGTGCCCCCCCCGGGGGGCGGTGGGTTCCCTCAGGCGTTCGAGCTTGGCGTCGTTGTTGAGCAGCCTCAGGGTGATCGGCCCGCCGGTGGTGACGCCGTGGTACGTCCCCGAGTCGACGATCACCCGGTCCGTCTCCAGGGTCTGCCGCTTGCCCCGGCCGTAGCCGCCCTGGCGACGCTTCAGCTCGACGTTGATGAACTCGGCGTCGAGCGAGACGCCCGAGGGGAAGCCTTCGACGATGGCCGTCAGGGCCGGGCCGTGCGACTCTCCGGCCGTCAGGTAGCGGAGCATGGGGGCGAGGTCTCGCGGTTCGAGGCGGTCGATCGGTCGTCGGTCGGGGGCGGGCCGGGCTTCCCGGCGAGCGCGTCATTATATCCCGGGCCGGGGCGCCGACGCATCGCCGGTCGCCGCAGGACCCCGGGCCGGATCCGGCCCGGGGGCGACGGCCCCGGGGCCGACCCGGATCGGTCGGGATCGTCGTGCCGTTGAACGGAGGGGGCCCGTCCTCCACGGGCGACCCAACCGCCCCCCCGTGCCCGAGTCCTCCGGCGGGCCCGCACCCGGCCGGCGATCAGCCTTGCCCCCGGGGGTCGGCGGGGTCTGCCGACCCCCTCGCCGCGCCGCCCCGGCTCACTTCCAGGGGAACGGCCGCTCGGTCAGCGACTCGTACGCCTGGATGTACTTCTCCCTCGTCTTCTGGACGACCTCGTCGGGCAGGGCGGGGGGCGTCCCTCGCTTGTCCCAGTCGGTCGACTCGAGCCAGTCCCGGACGAACTGCTTGTCGATCGACGCGGGCACCACGCCCGGCTTGTACGAATCGACCGGCCAGTACCGGGAGCTGTCCGGCGTCAGCGCCTCGTCGATCAGCAGCAGCTCGCCGGTCTGCTCGTCGTGGCCGAACTCGAACTTGGTGTCCGCCAGGATCAGGTCCTTGGTGAAGGCGTGCCCGGCGGCCTCCCGGTAGAGCCGGACGCTCAGGTCCCGCAACCGGCCGGCCAGTTCGGGGCCGAGCTCGCCGGCCAGCTCCTCGAAGGTGACGTTCTCGTCGTGCTCCCCCTCCTCGGCCTTGGTGGCGGGTGTGAACATGGGGGGGTCGAGCCGGGCCCCCTCCACCAGGCTCGTCGGCAGCCGCTCGGCGCACACCGTCCCCTTGGTGCGGTACTCCTTCCAGGCGCTGCCGAACAGGTAGCCCCGGACGACGCACTCGAAGGGGATCACCTTCGCCTTCCTCACCACCATGACCCGGCCTTCGAGCCGGGACCGATCCGCGTCGGTCAGGTCGAGCCCGGCGGAGTCCGGGTCGGTCGAGATCAGGTGATTGGGCACGTCGAGCCGCCCGAACCAGAAGGCCGAGAGCCCGGTCAGCACTCGGCCCTTGTCGGGGATGCCGGTGGGGAGGACGTGGTCGAAGGCGCTGATCCGGTCGGTGGCCACGATCAGCAGGCGATCTCCCAGGTCGTACACGTCCCGGACCTTGCCCGACTTCTTCGGCAGGCCCTCAAGGTTGCTCTCCAGCATCACCGGCACCGCGACACGCTCCGTCGGTTCGAATGGCGAATTCCCTCCCCGGGCGCACCGGGGCCCCATCGCCCCACTGTAGCGGACCCCGACGCCGGGGGACAACCCGGGCCTCGCCGCCGATCGGCCGGATCCCCCCCGGGCGCCGGAGTTGCACACGTCTTGACGTCCCTCCTCGTCCGGCCTCCCAAGGGCCGGGCGGCGGGAGCCGTTTGACCGGCCTGCACCCGCACGATAGCCTTGATGTCAGGCCGAGCCTCATCCCCCTTGAGCGCCGGGCCCCCCGACGGCGCCCCGAACCGGAGTCGAGGTCCCTCGCCATGTATCGACTCGATGCGAACTCGCCCGCCCGATTCTGCGACGGGCTGACCCGCCGCGACTTCCTCCACGCCGGATCCCTCGCCGCGCTCGGCCTGACGCTGCCCGGCCTGAAGGCGATGGAGGCGAGGGGGGCCGTCGACCGATCCCGGGAGATGAACTGCATCATGCTGTTCCTGGTCGGCGGGCCCAGCCAGCTCGACACCTGGGACATGAAGCCCGACGCCCCGAGCGAGATCCGGGGGCCCTTCCGCCCCATCGACACCGCCGTGCCGGGCGTCCAGGTCAGCGAGATCTTCCCGAAGCTCGCCGGCATCATGGACAAGGTCGGCCTCGTCCGGTCGGTCTACCACACGGCGACCGCCGTGCACGACACCGGCCACCAGATGATGCAGACCGGCCGCCTCTTCGGCAACGGCGCCATCCAGTATCCGCACGTCGGCTCCGTGCTCTCGTTCCTGAAGGGGCCGAACGGGGACGTGCCCCCGCACGTCGTCATGCCCCGGCCCATCGGCAACACCGGCGGCAACATGCCCCACGGCCAGGACGCCGGGTTCCTCGGCAAGAGCTACGACCCCTTCGTGCTCGGCGCCGACCCCAGCGCCAAGGACTTCAAGGTCCCCGACCTGCTGCCCCCCGACTACGTCTCCGGGGTCCGGGAGTCCCGCCGCCGCTCGCTCCGGGACGCCATCGACGGCGCCACCCGGTCCTTCGAGGCGTCCGAGGACGCCCGGCTGCTCGACGAGAACTTCCAGCGGGCCTACGGCCTCATGTCCAGCAAGGAGGCCCGGGAGGCCTTCGCCCTGGACGCCGAGCCTGACGCGATGAAGGACCGCTACGGCCGCACCCGGTTCGGCCAGAGCTGCCTGCTGGCCCGTCGCCTGATCGAGCGCGGCACCCGGTTCGTCACCGTGAACATGTTCGAGACGGTCTTCAACGAGATCACGTGGGACATCCACGGCTCGGCCCCCTTCAGCCCGATCGACTGCTACAAGGACGAGGTCGGCCCGAACTTCGACACCGCCTACAGCGCCCTGATCTCCGACCTCTACGAGCGGGGGATGCTGGAGAACACCCTGGTCCTGGCCTTCGGCGAGTTCGGCCGGACCCCCAAGATCAACCCCGCCGGCGGCCGGGACCACCACCCCGCCTGCTGGTCGGTCCTCTTCGCCGGGGGCCCGGTCCGGGGGGGCACCGTGGTCGGCGCCTCCGACGAGATCGGCCACGCCCCGAAGGACCGCCCGGTGTCGACCGCCGAGGTCGCCGCCACCATCTTCGACGGCCTCGGCGTCGACCTGGGCACCGAGCTGCCCGGCCCCCAGGGCCGGCCGATCCGGGTGGTCGACCACGGCGTCGAGCCGATCCGGGAGCTGTTCTGATCCGACCCTGACCCCGACGACCACGCCACACCACGCCACGCCCCGAGTCATCCGCCGGGGGGACCTCCTCTCCCCCCCCCGGCGGCCCCCTGGAACACCCCCGGTCCATGAGCCACCCCGCAACCCGATCCCACGACCGGGAACTCGCCTCGGCCTTCGACGACCAGGCCGACCGCTTCGAGCGGGCCCCGGTCCAGTCCGACCCGGACGCCCTAGCCCGGCTCGTCTCCGCGGCCGACCTCTCGCCGAACGCCCTCGTGCTCGACTCCGGCTGCGGCCCCGGTCTGGTGGCCGAGGCCCTCCTGGAGGCCGGGCACCGCGTCGTCGGCGTGGATCTCTCCCACGAGATGATCGACCGCGCCCGGCGCCGCTGCGAGCGGTTCGGCGGGAATGCCACCTTCCTGCTCGGCTCGATCCACGACCCCGAGCTCTCCCGGTTCGCCCCCTTCGACGCCAGCGTTTCCCGATACGTCCTGCACCACATCCAGGATCCGCTGCTGTTCGTCGTCCGCCAGGCGACACTGCTCCGCCCCGGCGGCGTGCTGGTCCTCTCCGACCACACCACCGACCCCGACCCCGAGGCCAGATCCTGGCACCAGCAGGTCGAGCGCCTCAGGGACCGCACCCACACCTCCAACGCCACCCCCGGAGAGCTGGCCGACCTGCTCACCGCCGCCGGCCTGGAGTCGGTCCGGATGATGGAGGAGACCTTCACCCTCGACTTCGACGAGTGGTTCGACCGGGGCTCCCCCCAGGCCCCCAAGGACGACGTCCGCGGCCTCGTCCTCAGCGGCCCCCTCGCCCACGGCTTCCGCCCGCAGCTCCGGTCCGACCACCGCATCTCCATCGAGTGCTGGCGGGCCACCGCCCGGGGGATCAAGACCGGCCGCTGAGTGACCCGGGCCCGCACGCCCGCCACGCCGCCGAAGCGGCCCGGTGGTTCCGGCCCCGCTCCCGATCCGTTAGGATGAGCCGATCTCATCCCACCGACGGGGCGTCCCCCGGCCCCGGACCGATCCCCTTCGAGCGAGGCCCCCGCATGAGCATCGCCGCCCGCCTCGGCCTCCTGGCCGCCTGCCTGCTCCCGGCCCCGGCCGTCGCCGCTCCGGCCGACGGCCTCGCCCTGCTGCCCGGGTCGGCCGCGCTCGACGGCCCGAAGGCGTCCCAGCGATTCCTGGTCGAGCACCTCGACGCCTCCGGCCTCCTCTCGGGAGAGGCGACGGCCGGGGCCACCTTCTCGATCAGCAACCCGAACATCGCCGCCGTCTCCCCCGAGGGGGTCGTCACCCCCGTCTCCGACGGCGTCGCCACCCTGACCGCCGCCGTCGGCGGCCGGACCGCGACGGCCCTGGTCCGCGTCCGCGATGCCGACCGGGACGAGCCCCGGAGCTTCCGCAATCACGTCCTGCCGGTGATGACCAGGTTCGGCTGCAATCAGGGCTCCTGTCACGGCGCCGCCGCGGGCAAGAACGGCTTCCGCCTCACCCTCCGGGGCTACGGGCCCGAGCTGGACTACGACGCCCTCACCCGGCAGGCCGCCGCCCGGAGGATCGACAAGACCTCCCCGGCCGAGAGCCTGATGCTGCTGAAGGCCACCGGCGCCGTCGAGCACGGCGGCGGCCCGCTGTTCGCCCCGGGCTCGGCCGACTACCGGGTCATCGCCGAGTGGATCGGCGCCGGCCTACCCGCCCCGACCGAGGACGACCCCCGGATCGACGCCGTCGAGGCGTTCCCCCCCGCCGTCTCGCTCCGGCCCGGCGACACCCAGCAGATCCTCGTCCGCGCCTCCTACACCGACGGCCGGACCGCCGACGTGACCCGATGGGCCAAGTTCGGCACCACCGACGAGACCGTCGCCACCGTCGACGACTCCGGCAGGCTCACCGTCGTCGGCCCCGGCGAGGGGGCCGTCACCGTCTGGTTCGACAGCCGGGTCGCCCTGTCGAGCGTCACCGTCCCCCACGACCGATCGATCGATGAAACGATCTTCGCCGAGGCCCCCCGGCACAACCGGGTCGATGAGCTGAACCTCGACACGCTCGCCGCGCTGAGGATCCCTCCGTCCCCGCCCTGCGACGACGCCACCTTCCTCCGCCGGGCGTATGTCGACGCCACCGGCACCCTCCCCGCCGCCGAGGAGGTCGACGCCTTCCTCGCCGACGACGACCCCGACAAGCGAGCGAAGCTCGTCGACCGGCTGATAGGCAGCGAGGCGTTCGTCGATTACTGGGCCTACAAGTGGTCCGACCTACTCCTGGTCTCCTCCCGGAACCTCCCCGCCCCGGCGATGTGGAGCTTCTACCGGTTCATCCGCCGGAGCGTGGCCGAGAACCGCCCCTGGGACGACTTCGCCCGCGACGTCCTCACCGCCAAGGGCAGCACCCTCGACGACGGCGCCGGCAATTACTTCGTCATCCACCGGGATCCGATCGAGCTGACCGAGAACGCCAGCATGGCCTTCCTCGGCCTGGCGATGACCTGCGCCCGGTGCCACAACCACCCGCTGGAGAAGTGGACCCAGGACCAGTATTACGGCTTCGCCAACCTCTTCGGCCGGGTGAAGCTCAAGGACGGCGACCTCGGCGCCGCCGTCGGCGACGTGGAGGTCATCCCCGCCTCCTCCGGCGACATCCCCCACCCCCGCCGGGGCGACCCGATGGCCCCCCAGCCCCTGGACGCCGAGCCGGTGCCCCTGGACGCCCCCGGGGACCGCCGGGAGGCCCTGGCAGACTGGCTCGAATCCCCCGACAACCCCTACTTCGCCCCCGCCTTGGTCAACCGGGTCTGGGCCAACTTCTTCTCCCGAGGGCTCGTCGACCCCGAGGACGACCTCCGGGCCACCAACCCCCCCTCCGACCGGGCCCTGATGGACTGGCTGGTCGCCGACTTCCGCTCGCATGATTACGACGTCCGCCACCTGATCCGGACCATTATGACCTCCGCCTCTTACCAGCGCTCCTCCGCCCCCGTCCCCGGCAACGAGGGCGACACGAAGTTCCTCAGCCGGTACGTCCCCCGACGCCTCCCGGCCGAGGTGCTGCTGGACGCCATGTCCTGGGTGGCCGAGGTCCCCACCGCATTCCCCGGCTATCCCGCCGGCTGGCGGAGCCTCCAGCTCCCCGACGCCCAGGTCGCCAACCCCTTCCTCGACTCCTTCGGCCGCCCCGCCCGCAACGACACCTGCTCCTGCGAGCGCTCCGACGAGCCGTCGCTCGCCCAGGCCCTCCATTTGGCCAACGGCGACACCCTCAACGAGAAATTACGCCACGACAATTCCGCCCCCGCCCGCCTGGCCGCGTCGAATGCCCCCTTCTCGGAGGTGCTCGACCTCCTGTTCAAATCCGCCCTGTCCCGGGCCCCGACCGACGACGAGCGCTCCCGCATCCTCCCCATGCTCGAATCCGCCCTCGCCGACGCCGAGACCGACGAGGACCGGGCCGCCGCCCGCCGCCGGGCCATCGAGGACCTCTACTGGGCCACCCTGACCGGCAACGAGTTCCTGTTCAACCATTGATCCGAGGGGGCCCGGCGGGCTCGATCCGACCTCCGGGGGATCTCGGCCATGACCTCGACCGCTCGCACCGTCCGCGGACTGACGATCCTCCAGCTGATGAAGCTGACGGCCTACCTCGCCGTGGGGATGGCCATCCTCGGCCCGATGATCCGGCTCACGGAGGCCACCGGGGGGCCCGTGCTGGCCGTGTTCGTCTTCGGCGCGGTCGCCGTGCCGCTGGCCTGGGCCGGGCTCTCCTTCGTGATGATCCGGCCGGGGCCGACCCGGGACCGGCTCGTGCTGGCGAACCTGCTGGGGTCCGTCGCCTCGGCCCTGGCGTTCGCCCTCGTCCTGCTCGCGGTGGGGTTTTGGGACTTCCGGATCCAATCGGACTGGCTCTCGGGCTTCGCGATCATCTTCGGGATGGTCCTCCTGCTGCTCGCCGCCGCGACCTTCCTGGCCGCCCGCCTGTTCGGCCCCTGGTACCGGGCCACCTGGACCGGAGGCCGCACCCCCTACGCGGTCGTCCCGCTCCTCGGCCTGGCCATCCTCGGGACGATCGTCGCCGCCCGATTCACCTGGGAGGCCTTCCTCTGGGCGAGGCTCGGCTGGACGCCCGCCCTCGTCCTGATGATCGTCCCGGCGGCCGCCCTGCTGCTGCTCGACCGGCTCGCCTTCGCGCTCTTCCGCCGCCTGTGGTCCGCATCTCGGGCGCGGCCGACCTCGGGGGATGACTCCGCCCCCGCCCCGAGCTGAACGCATGCCGGGCCGATCGCCCTTGGCATCGGTGCCGCCGGCGGGGAGAATGGGGCCGATCGCCTCCTCCTCGACGCCCGTCCCGCCCCCGGGCCCGAGGCCGGGACCCTGGCCATGTCCAACGCATCGAACCCCCCGCTCCCTCCGCTGCCCGGCCCCGGCGCCCCGGCCGATGCCGGTCCCGGGGCGCCCCGCGGGCGATCGACCGCGTCGGGCGTGCTCGTCTTCCTCGTCATGGTCGGCTGCGGCATGGTCGTCGGCGGCCTGATCGGCCGGGCGTCGAAGTCCTCGACCGCGGACCTCGACCGGGTCCAGGGCATCGCCGCGATCGCCGGGATCCTCGTCGCGCTGCCGATGGTCCTGGTCCTGCACGAGCTGGGGCACGTCGTCGGCGGCCTGGCGGCCGGGTTCCGGTTCAACCTGTTCGTGGTCGGCCCGCTGAAGGTCGTCCGCGAGGCCGACCGCATCCGGGCCAGGCTGAACACGAACCTCTCCATTGCCGGGGGCCTGGCGGGCTGCTCGCCGACGGGGTCGGGAGACCACCGCCGGGGGATGATCCTGATGGTCGCCGCCGGGCCGATCGCCAGCCTCCTCGGCGCGGCGGCCGGGCTGCTCGGGGCCGGGGCGACCGGCGGGTTCGCCCCGGGGGCCTCGGGCTGGTCGGCGGCGTCGGGGATGGTCCTGGGCGCCTTCGGCCTCGGGTCGCTGGCGATCGGCCTCCTCACGCTGGTCCCCGGCCGCACCGGCAATTTCATGACCGACGGCGCCCGGCTGATCGGCCTCCTCCGCAAGGGGCCCGAGGCCGACCGCGAGGCCGCCGTCATCGGCCTGGTCGCCGAGTCGGCCTCGGGGATCCGGCCCCGGGACTGGGACCCCGGCCTAGTCTCCCGGGCCGTCTCGGTCCCCGACGGCTCGCTGCTCGACGCCGTCGCCGAGCAGCTCGCCTATTCCTGGGCGCTCGACCGGGGCGACCTGACTCTCGCCCGGGACCACCTCGCCCGATCCCTCTCGCTGGCCGACCGCCTGCCGCCCTCCGTCCGCCCGGCCATCGAGCTGGAGGCCGCCGCCTTCGAGGCAGCCATCCGGGCCGACGCCGCCGCCTGCCGCCGCTGGCTCGACCGCGCCGGCGTCCCCGGCGGCCTCGTCCCGCGCCACCTCCGGCCCACCGCCGAGGCCGCCCTCGCGGTCGCCGAGGGCCGCTTCGAAGACGCCCCGACGCACATCGAGGCCGCCCGGGACGCCCTCAGCCGGACCAGCGACCCCGGCTCGATCCCCGTCGCCCGGGACCGGCTCGACGACCTCTCCCGCCGCTGCCGGCCGATGGATCCCCCCGCCCATCCCGAACCCAAGGTCGCCGGCTCCTTCTGATTCGGGCCGCTCCCCGTCCGGGGCCCCGCCATGAACGACCCGCACCCGCCCCCGAGACAACGTCCCCGGCCCCGGCCCCGGATCACCGTCCGCCAGCTCCTGCTGACCATCGCCGGCCTGGCCCTCGTCAACGCCCTCGGGGCCCACCTCGACCGGCCCCTCGCCTCCGGCCCCGGGGAGGCCCGGGAGGAAGGCCAGGCCTACTTCGCCGACGCCCAGATCGCCCGCCACCGGGACCGGGTGGCGAGCCGACAGGTCGTCGCCCTCCGCCTGGTCACCATCCTGGTGGGCAGCACCTTCGTGCTCTCGATCCTGGGATTCGTCGTGTTCGTCAATTATCTTGAAGCGATCCGGGAATCCCGAGGCGGGCCCCCGCCCGACGGGCCGGACCGCCTCCCACCCGCCCCGGATCGACCCGGCGAGCCAAACGCCCGCCCCCCCTCGGCCTGACGACCGCCGCCCCGTCCCCCCGGAGATCGTCTCGACATGGCACCGCTCCTCGCCCTCATCATCGCCGCGCCGACGATTCTCCCGACCACGACGGCGGACGACCCGGCCCCCGTCCGGTTCCTCGAAGACGTGGCGCCGATCCTCGTCTCCCGGTGCGTCTCCTGCCACCGCGACGGCGACGAGCAGGGGGGCCTGAACCTGGGCACCTTCGCCCGCCTCAGGGAAGGCGGGGCGATCGAGGGGGACCTGATCCTCCTGCCCGGGGAGCCCGAGGAGAGCCACCTCGTCCGCGTCCTCCGGCCCGACGCCGCCATCCGGATGCCCTTCGAACAGGACCCGCTCCCCGACGACCAGATCGACCTCATCGCCCGGTGGATCGCCGAGGGGGCCTCGATCGGCGACGTGGCCGAGGACGCCCGGCTCGCCTCGCTCGTCGACCCCCTGGCCAACCTCCCCGAGGTCGCCGTCACCGCCGCCGTGGCCGACCCCGCCTCCGCCGTCGCCTTCGGGCCCGAAGGCTCCCGGCTGCTCGCCGCCCGGGGAGACCAGATCCTCCTGCTCGACCCGGCCGACGGCTCGACGCTCCATTCCCTGTCGGGCTTCGAGGGGACGGCCAACGCCGTCGCCTTCGGGCCCGACGGCCGGCTCGCCGTCGCCGCCGGGGGCCGCCCCGGCCTCTTCGGCGCGATCGCCGTCTGGGACCTGGAGACGGGGAACGTCGTCAATTCCTGGAGGGGCCACGCCGACGCCATCCTCGACGCCGCCCTCGCCCCCGACGGCCGGACCCTGGCCACGTCGAGCTACGATCGCCTGGTCATGCTCTGGGATCTCGAGACCGGCGCCGAGATCCGGACCCTCAAGGAGCACACCGATGCCGTCTACGCCGTCGCCTTCTCCCCCGACGGCTCGACGCTCGCCTCGGCCTCGGGGGACCGGACGGTGAAGCTCTGGGACCCGGCCACCGGCCGGCGGATCGTCTCGCTCGGCGACGCCTCGGCCGAGCTGTACGCCGTCGCCTTCGGGCCCGACGGCTCGACCGTGCTGGCCGGGGGCGCCGACCGGACCATCCGGCAGTGGACCCGATCCGGGGACTCGGCCACGCTCTCCCGGTCGGCCATCGCCCACGACGCCGCCGTGCTCGACCTGCTCGTCTCCCCCGACGGATCCCGACTCGTCTCCACCGGCGAGGACGCCGCGGTGAAGCTCTGGTCGCTCCCCAAGCTGGGGCCGATCGCCGCCCTGCCGAGCCAGCCCGACTGGCCCCTCGCCGCCGCGCTCAGCCCCCCCGGCGATCGGATCGCCCTCGGCCGATACGACGGCTCCCTCGCCCTGCTCCCCGCCGACCCCGGCGCGACACCCAACGACGCCCTCGCCCTGCTGACCGCCCCGGGGGACGAGCCCCCCGACGCCGTGCCCGAGGAAACCTCCCCCGAGCCCCCGAAGCCCGAACTGGTCCGACGCCCCTCGCTCGGCCCCCCCGCCCCGAAGGGGTCCGAGCGGGGCCGGACGCTCACGGTGAACCTGTCCGGAAACGGCGTCGGCCTCGCCAATGCGGTCGTCTTCGACGACCCGAGCCTCTCCGCCTCCATCCTGGCGAGCGACGACCCCGACCCGAACCGCCTGCACGTCGAGCTGACCATCCCCCCCGACGCCCGGATCGGCCGCCACGCCTTCCGCGTCCAGACCCCGCTCGGCGTACCCGCCCCGCAGGGCTTCGCCGTCTACGACGCCCCCGAACGCGCCGAGGTCGAGCCGAACGACGACGCCGACCAGGCCACCGCCCTCCCGATCCCCGCCACCCTCTCGGGGGCGATCGAGACGCCGGGCGACGTCGATTTCCTCGGCTTCCAGGCGAAGGCCGGGCGCACCATCGTCCTGCTCGACCGGGGCCAGGCCCTCGGCTCGGCGCTCGACCCGACCCTGGAGTTGCTCACCCCCGACGGCCGGGTCGTGGCCCGGGGCCGATCGCCCCTCTCCCACGCCGCCGAGGCCGACGGCCCGCTGACGCTCCGGGTGGCAGATCGCCAGTTCGGCGGCTCGGGCAATCACTTCTACCGGATCGAGGTCGGGGAGATCCCGGTGCTCGACGATGCGTTCCCGATCGGCGTCGAGGTCGGCACCTCGGCCGAGGTCGCGGTCTCGGGCCCGAACCTGGAGACCGCCTCGGTCTCCGTCGCCGCCCCTCCCGGGATCGCCCCCGGCTCCATCCTCCCCGTCCCCGCCGCCGGGCCCGACGGCCGACCGGCCGAGGGGGGGCCTCGGGTCGTCGCCGCCGAGGGGAGTCAGGTCGTCGAGATCGAGCCCGACGACGAGCCCTGCTGCGGCGTCGCGCTGGCCGTGCCCGGGGGCGCCTCGGCCCGGATCGACCTCCCCGGGGACGTGGACCATTACACCTTCGAGGCCCGCCGCGGCCGCCCCCTGGTCGTCGAGGTTTTCGGCCGTCGCCTGGGCACCGAGGTCGACCCGGTCCTGGAGATCCTCGACGCCGACGGCGACCCCATCCCCCTCGCCGTGCTCCGACCCGTCGCCCGGTCGGCGGTCGCCTTCCGGGACCACGACGCCTCGCAGGACCGCATGAGGCTGACCCGATGGGACGAGTTCTCCCAGGATGACTACCTCCTGATCGGCCGGGAGCTGACCCGGCTGCTCGACCTCCCGCGCAACCCGGACGACGACGCCTTCCTCTGGACCGCCGGGGGCCGCCGGCTCACCTACCTCGGCACCACCCCCGAGCAGCACCCGCAGGACCGGCCGATCGACCAGGTCGAGATCCACCCCCCCGGCACCACCTTCCCCCCCGGCGGCGCCGAGCCGGTCACGCTGGAGCACCGCAACGACGACGCCCCCTTCCTCGGCAAGGACGCCTCCCTCGCCTTCAACCCGCCCGCCGACGGCACCTATTCCGTCCGGGTCGCCGACGCCCGGGGGCTCGCCGGCCCCGGCTTCGGCTATCACGTCGTCGTCCGCCCCCCCCGGCCCGACTTCGCGACGTCGCTGAGCACCGAGGACCCGGACATCCCCCGCGGGGGCGCCTCGGTCGTCACCGTGAACGTCCGCCGGGTCGACGGCTTCGACGGCCCGATCGACCTCCGGGTCGAGGGCCTGCCGCCGGGGATCACCGCCACCCCGTCCCGGGTCGAGGCCGGCCACTATGCGGCCGACTTGCTGCTCTCGGCCTCGATGGACGCCCCCACCTACTCCCCCCCCTCCTGGCGGGTGATCGCCGAGGCCGCCGTCGACGGTCCCGGGGGCGAGGTCCTCCGCCACGAGATCAACCCCGGAGGCCCGAGCGGCGGCCGGATCACCGTCACCCCCGAGCCGGATCTGACCGTCCGATCCGACCGGGACCGGGTCGTCCTCCGGCCCGGCGGCCGGGTCGAGCTGACCTTCCGGATCGAGCGCCCCCCCGCCTTCTCGGGCCGGGTGCCGATCGACGTGAGGAACCTCCCCCACGGCGTCCGGGTGCTGAACATCGGCCTCAACGGCGTGCTCATCACCGAATCCGAGGTCGAGCGCACCGTCTCCCTCTACGCCGAGCCCTGGGTCGAGCCCGCCGAGCGGCCCATCTTCGCCGTCGGCAAGGTCGAGGCCGCCGGGACCGACCACCCCGCCCCGCCGATCACCCTGGTCGTCTCCCCCGACGCGCCCTAGCGGACGATCGGCGAGGGGACGCCGGGCGCCCGGGACGCCCCGGCTCGGTGGGCGCCCGCCGTCCGCGCCGGGGCCGACCCGTCATGCCCCCTCCCGGATCTCCCACCCCCGCCTCGCCTCGGCGATGCACCGGATCGCCGAGAGGGACACCAGCAGGATCCCGCCGAGTTCCAGCAGCAGGTTGACCCGCACCCCCAGCAACGCCCCCCCCAGCAGCACGTCCACGTGGTGGAACGAGGAGGCCCGGACGAGGACGAAGGCGAACAGGGCGAACACCCCGATCGGCGCCAACGGCCGGCGCAGGGCGGCCGACCGGAACAGGAAGGCGAAGGCGGACAGCGCGCCGATCCCCACGACTGCCACGGCGAAGATGAAGGCCCGCTGCACGGCCTGGCGGTCCTCGTACCAGCCCTGCTCCCTCGCCAGCCCGCGGCCGGCCACCAGGATCAAGGTCTGCAAGTCGAGCTGCTTATTGATCCCCAGCACGAGCATCCCTGCCGCCAGAATCCGCCAGAACAGCACGCGCCTGCCCCTCGAATCGGCGCGGGGCAGGGCCGGAGGACGGTGCCGATGCCGGGGCGGCGAGGAGTCGTGGCGATCGAACTCCCGCCTCCAGAAGATGGGGTGGGATTCCTCCTTGCGGTCCCCCCGACGCCGCTCGGCGGCCGAGGCCGACCAGCAGGCGACCGCCGCCGCCAGGTAAGCCGCGACCGTCAGCCAGCCGCCGACCGAGGGGTCGCCGATCCCGGGGCGCCAGCCCCCGGCGATCGACTCGGCAATCGGGATCGGCACGTACGTCGTCTCCACCGGCAAGTCCCCCATCCGGGCGGTCGTCCCGAGACCGGGGATCCCCGGGAACCGCGACCACCTCGCTCCATCCTAGGCCGGGATCGGCCTTCGGCACGAGCCCGGGCATCCCATGGCGGCGTTCCCAGACCGCATCGGCCATCGTCTGGGAGTCGTCGAAAAATCGGGACGCCAGGCGGCCGCCGGAAGGCCGCCGAGCCTGGCAGCACCGCTTGAATAAATGAACAAATAGCCTTTTTGGATTGTGCAACCTTAAAATCACGAACAACCATGTTCTAACATTTTTTCATACCCAAAGCCACCCGAATGTGCCGGAGGGGTTGGCACTCGGGGTCAGTCCGCACGGCATCGGACCGAGTCCGCGTCGCAAAACAAAGCTGGCATCGCCGACGAGATTCATCGGGGCTCCGTACCCGCTTGCGGTCGGTAGACCTGCTCTTTCTCGACGAATCGCACCCCCGGGCCCTCCTGCAACCGCTTCACGTAGTCGAGGCCGGCCTTCCGGGTCGGCGTAACCTTGAAGTAGCCGCCGGTTTCGTTGTGGCTCCTCACCTCCATGCCGAGGTCCTCGAGGAGGGATTCCACCTCCTGCACGCGGCCCTTCTCGTAAGCCACGAGGTAACTCATCGTCCCGGGCTCCCCGACGTCTGCGGCGGCCCGCACCTTCCCCTCCACGATGCAGACGAGGTGACCCGGTTCCCCTCGCTGCTCGAGGGACCCTTCCACGACCACGGCCTGTTGCACCAGGGGATCCAGCTCGGGTCGTCCCGGCACGGGTTCCTTGAACTCCAACCGGAAGAGCATGCCCCGCGATCGGACGGCGAAGCGACCCGGCGACCCCCGACCTCCGCCCTCCGTCGGGTCGAATTCGAGCCTGCCCCGGATCACGACCGTGATCCGTTCCTCCTCCGTCTGAGGCGCCTGGGCCTGGGGACCGGTCCGGGGATTGACCATCACGGCGAAGGCAAGCCCGCACATCACTCCGGGAAACATGAACATGACAGACCCTCCCGGCCGAGTCGGACCGACGCCACGAACGTCGCCCCGACTCCCGACCTCCGGCGGTCATCCTCCCGCCAATTCTCCGGGCCCGGGTCGGGAAGTCAACGTGGGGGTCGGCTCCCGAAATCCGGGCGACCGCGCGGGTGCGCCTGGCCCGGGCCGGGCGGGGGACCCCGCCCGGCCCGGGGCGCCGGTTCAGGGCCGGTCCGCGTCGCGCTCCGCGGACCGGGCCCGGATCTCCTCGAGCTGCCGTCGCCGCTCGGACCGGATCCCCGCGTCCGTCACGCCGAGGACCTCGCCCCGGCTGGCGTCGAGCATCCAGCCGAACGGCACCCCGATCTCCTCCGCCGGCCGGGCGTAGACCCGGTGGTAGGGGGCCAGCCCGATCGGGTCCTTGGTGAACAGGAAGTCGAACGGGGCGAACGGGTAATCCTCCCGGTAGACCCATCCCAGGTGTCCGTCCGGGGTGACCTCCTCACCCAGGAACGTCAGGTTGCTCTGGTAGACCGTCCCGCCGAGCATGTAGATCGCGCTCCCGGTCGAGGAATTCAGGCCGAAGGCACCCGCTTGCTCGGCCTCCCGGCCGAAGTAGGCGAGGTCATCCGGCGTCTCCGGCGGCGGCGGCCCGCCATCTCCCAGGAACGTGAGGTCGAGCGTCGCCCCGGTCACGCACCTGCCCGAGAGCGACGGGATCGAGCGGGCATTGTCCAGGATCAGCTCCTTCATCTCCGCCGCCGACTTGCCGCTGTGGTCCGGGTGGGCCCAGGCGAGGGCGACGGCCCCGGCGACGTGCGGGGTCGCCATCGACGTGCCCGCGAAGAAGTCGTACGCGTTGCCGGGCACGGTGCTGAGGATGTCGTCCGCGTCCTCCGACTCGAGCGTGCCCCCCGGCGCCGCCAGGTCGACCGTCTCGAAGCCGAAACTGCTGAACCACGACATCTCCTCCCGCACGTTGATCGAGGCGACGGCGATGATGCTCTCGAGCGGGTAGTTCGAGGGGTAGTTGTCGGTGCGGTCGTTGTCCTGCGAGGAGTTGCCGGCCGCGGCGACGAACAGGATCTCCTCCGCCTCGGCCCGGGCGATCGCCTCCTCCAGCAGGGTGGAGCGGCCGCCGCCGCCCCAACTGTTGCTCAGGACGCGGAGGTCGACGCCGTTCCGCTTCTGGGCGACGGCGTAGTCGATGCACCGGATGGCATCATCGGTGGTCCCCGATCCGTTCGCCCTCAGGAACTTGAGGGCCATGATCCGGACCTTCCAGTTGACGCCGGCCACGCCCACCGCGTTGTCGCCGACCGCCCCGATCGTGCCCGCGCAGTGGGTGCCGTGGGCGTTGTCGTCCATCGGGTCGCCGGTGCCGACGCCGCCGTCGAACCTGGCGCCGTGGACGTCGTCGGCGATGCCGTTCATGTCGTCGTCGACGCCGTCGCCCGGCGTCTCATTCGGATTCACCCAGATGTTGTCCCTCAAGTCCTCATGGGTGTAGTCCACCCCCGTGTCGATCACGCCGACGACGACGGGCGACTCGTGTCCCGTCTCCCAGGCGATCGCCGCCCGGATGTTCTCCATCCCCCACAACTCGGCGAGCCTCGGGTCGTCGGGCGTGGCCGCCGAGGTCGAGGGGGCCGCGGCGGGCGACCGCGGGCTCGCGGCCGCCGCCGGGTTCGGCCTGCGGGGCCCGATCGGCTCCGGGATGCTCACGATGTAGTTGGGTTCGATCCGGAGCACGGCCTCCGCGGACGACGCGGCGACGGCCCGCGCGGCGACGCTCCTGGTACCCGGGCCCGGCCTGGTGCGCAGGTAGAGTCCCGGCTCGTAGTCCTCGAGGATCTCGAAACCCGCCTCCTCCGCCGCCCGTCGGGCTTCGGCCGATCTCCCGGCCTCATAGCGGATCAGGACCTCGGGGTTCGTGGCAAAGGCCACCGCCGAGCTTTGGACCTTGTCGTCCTGCGCGGCGTGGATGGCATGGGATCCGGCCGACATCAACACCGCGGCCGGGACGAAAACGCAAGCTCGCACCATGCTGAGCATGTTTATTCCTCGCACACGATCTAGCGACCTAATCGCCTGACAGCCCCCCCGCGAATCGGGAACGCCCCGATTCCCCGGGAGCGCTGGCAACATGATGAGATCACGCCGGATCTGGCAATTCAACGCTAAATTCCGAATAACATTTATTGATTCTGCAAATCCCTGTTCACAATCAGGCGAGAAGGACCATGGCGATCGCGGATTCGCGATCGGTTCGGATGCTCGCGAGCGGTCTTTCTCGTGTCGGGTCGCGACCCGGCGGCATCCGTCCGGCCGGCAGGCGAGCCGTTCCGCCTCAGTGCGGAAATCCCCGAGAGGACGCGATCGGCGGTCGGAGCTGCCCCATGAGACGGCCCGCGGAGGTGCCGGCCCCGCAGGCCGACCGCAACGCCTCGGCCCGGCACGCAACGCGAAGCCCCCCGACGCCCCCCACCGACCGGTCGAGGCGACGGACGCGGGGCTCCGGCCTCGGCGCGAAGGCCCCGGGGCGGGCCGAGCTTGCGGCGCGGCCCGGATTCGGGGGAGAATCGGTCCGGTGTGGTCGGATCCGGCCCGGGGGAGGGTCCAGCGCGATGTTCGACGCCCAGGAAGTCACCTCGATGCTGGCGATCGCCATCCTCGTGGTGCTGGTGCCCACGTTCTTCCTGTCCCGGTCGGTCTCCCGCCACAAGGTCTCCCGGATGGCCCGGGAGCGGGCCCGGGAGCTGGGGCTGGAGTTCCGGGGGCCGGTCGGGTCCCGCCGCGACCCCCTCTTCCGAGGGCTCGCCGTGATCGGCCGGCGGGGTCGGCAGGCCGTCACCGACGTCTGCCGGGGGGACTACCGGGGCCATCCCCTGCTGATGGCCGACGTCCGCGAGCGACCCCTGATCGCCTCGGCCATCGCCCCCGGGTCCTCGGGGCCGGTGGGGACCGCGATCCGGCTGGTGGCCGTGCTGATGGGGGTCGGGTTCCTCGCCTCGGCGCTGCTGCACGCGACGGGGCTGCTGGTCGGTCGCCTCCCCTACGGCGGGGCGATGATGCTCGGGCTGGCGGCGACCTCCGGGCTGATCGGGCTGGTCTTCACCATGCCCTTCCTGGCCGAGGCCGCCCGGCGGCGACGGTCGGCCGCCAACCACCTGCTCGTCATCTTCATCGAGCCGGTCCCGGGCCTGCCCGAGTTCCTCCTCGACCCCCGATCGGCCGACCATCCCGACCTCGATCCCGAGTTCCGGTTCGCACCGACCCGGCCCGACGACTCCCTGCCGCCCCCCCTCGCCGCCGAATATGCCTCCCTCGGCGCCCCGCTCGACGCCCTCCCCCCCGCATTCCTCGACCGCGCCACCCAGGTCCTGGTCGGCCGATCGACCCCCTGGTCGGTGCAGGGGACCGGGGGCCGGCTGGCGATCTGGATCTCCAACTGGCACGCGCCGACGACCCTGCGTCCCGTCCGCTCCTACCGCTCGGTCCTCGACGACGCCGTCTCGCTCCGGGAGGCCCTCGACCCGTCGACCGCTCCCGTCGAGCCGTCGGGGGCCATCCCCCCCCGCAAGTCGATCCGATCCGCCCTGGAACTCATCCACGGCGAACCCGGCCCGAACCACCGGGGGAGGACCGGGGTGTGAGCGGGTCCGGGGGCCTTCCGGGTGCGGGGGGTTCTTGGGCCGGGGGGGTTTAACGCGGATCACCCCCACCCGCGTCGTCGGCGGTCCCCCTCCGCCGCTTCCGGTACTGCTTCGGGCCTGCCGGGGACGGCTCGACCAGCCCTTCCTTCTCGCATCGGCCGAGCCACCGGGCGGAGTGCCGCAGGGGGAGGCCGACGGCGTGGAAGAGGGACCGGGCGTCGTCCCGGTCGAACGGATCCGGCAGCAGGGCGACGCCGGAGGGCCCGGCCTCGACCCCCCGGCGGAGCCATTCCAGGGCGTCGGCGAGGATCGAGGCGTGGTCGAAGGCGAGCGGCTGGGCCGAGGGGTCGGCGAGGATCCAGGAGGCGTCCGAGGCGTCGTCCCCGCCCCTCGGGGCCGGCGGGGGGGGGGGAGGACCGTGGCGAAGACCAGGCTGATGGTGCGCCCCCGAGGGTCTCGCCCGGGATCGGCGTAGAAGCCGATGGGGTCGAAGGGGGACAGGGGGTCGAGATCCAGGCCGGTCTCTTCCCGCAGCTCGCGGCGGGCGGCCGGGGCGGCATCTTCGTCCATCTCGATGAACCCGCCCGGGAGGGCCCAATGCCCCTCGAACGGGGGCTTGCCTCGGCGGACCATCAGCACGCGGAGCGCGGGGCCGTCGACGGCGAAGGCCGCCGTGTCGACCGTGACCGCGGGCCGGGGGAACTCATAGCAATGCGGCTTCGACATGGGCAATGCATCCTGCTGCGGGGGCCCTGCCGCCCCGAATGGCTGGTCAACGGCCCCCCGATCTCCCATCATAAGCAGAGACGCCAGTCCGTCCATCTCAGCCTCCCCGATCCGGGAATCGTCCCGCCGAGCCCCCGACCGACCCCATGAGCCATCCCGACCCCCTCGCCCTGCTCGACGACCCCGACCTCGGCGACCTCGTCCCCCGACTCCAGGCCCTCGACGGCCCCGCCGACGACTCGGGCGACTGGCCCGGGCCGCTCTGGTCGGCCCTGGCCGGGGCCGGCGTCCCCCGGTGGCCGGTCCCCCCGGCCTTCGGCGGCGAGGGGCTCGACCTCGCCTCGCTCGTCCGCCGAGAGGCGGCGCTGGCCGAGGGCAGCCTGACCGCCGCCTTCATCTTCTCCCAGTTCAACGCCGCCACGCGACGCCTCGTCGCCGCCGCCGAGGCCGGGCACGAGGGGGCCTCGGGCTGGCTCGGGCGGGTCGCCGACGGCCGGGCCTTCCCCACCATCGGCACCTCGCAACTGACCACCTCCCGGCGCCGGGGCACCCGGGCCCTCGCCGCCGAACCTTCCCCCGGCGGCGGCTACCGCCTCGACGGCGCGATGCCCTGGGTCACCGCCGCCGGCCGGGCCGACGTCTTCGTCGCCGGCGCCGTGCTCGAGGACGGCGGGCAAATCCTCGTCGCCCTGCCGGCCGACCGCCCCGGCCTCGCCGTCGGCCCGCCGATGCCCCTGGCGGCCCTGCAGGCGTCCTGCACCGCGGAGGTGACCTGCGACGGCGTCGCCGTCGGCCCGAAGGACGTCCTGTTCGGGCCCGATCCCGACGTGCTCTCGCTCGCCAGCGGGGGCGCGGGGGCCGGCGGCCTAGAGACCTCCGCCCTGGCCGTCGGCCAGGCGAGGGCCGCCCTGCGCGCCCTCCGCGCGCTCGCCCCGCACCGGGACGACCTGGACGAGCCGATCGAGGCCCTGGAATCGGCCTGGGGGGAAGTCGCCTCCGGCCTGCTCGCCGCCGCCGAGGGCAGGGCCGACGCCCCCTCGGCCTCCGAAATCCGCACCCGGGCCAACCCCTTCGTCATCCGGGCGACGCACGCCTACCTCACCGCCCGCAAGGGGACCGGCTTCCTCCGCACCGACCCCGCCCAGCGCTGGGCCCGACAGGCGATGTTCTTCCTCGTCTGGTCCTGCCCCGGCCCCGTCGCCCGGGCCGCCATGTTCGAATTCGCCGGCATCTGCCCCGGCTGACCGGGGAGGACGCCGACGCCGACGCCGGTCGCCTCTTGCCCGCACAGGCCATGATGCGACCACCTGTCGACGTACGCACGCCACCCCATCCATTGATTTTCACGTCCAATCCGGTGAATCGGCCCGGCACCGGCATCGGACGCAAATTTTCGCCGGCGATCGCCCGGCCCGTCGCCGGGATCGGCGCCGACTTTGCGGGTAGCCCCACCCAGCGTCGTCGGGCCGGGACCCTCCACCCGCCCGGCCCGACGACCCCGAGGCCACGGGCCCCTCCCGGCCCCTCGGACCGCCGCGCGCCGGCCCCGGGCCTCCTCTCCTCATCATCCACAACGGGGATCAACACCATGCGACCCAGGCGACCCAGGCGACCCAGGACCTTCACCCCGTCGGCCTCCTTCTCCCTCGAAGACCGCGTCGTCCTGAGCGACGTCGGGCCCGCCGGCCCGACCATCGTCCAGGTGCAGTCCGCCGCCCAGGCCGACGGCGACGACGGCGACGACTTCCGCATCCCCTTCGACCCGCAGCGGCAATCGGCGTTGGTCGGCCGGGTCCAGGCCCAGATCAGCCAGGCGTTCGACCGCTTCGCCGTGGGATACCGGACGCAGCGAGACGCCTACTTCGGCGCGATCGCGTCCTCGCAGCCCGGCGGCGGGTATCTGCCGGACACCCAGGAGGTCCTGGCAGGGTATCGGCAGGCCCTCGGCGAGCAGGGCCGGCAGCTGACCTCCGACATCCTGGACGTCCTCGACGGCGTCGAGGGCGGCGCCGCGGTGCTCGACGCCTACGCCGCCGTCCGGGCCGGCCAGCTCGCCAACGAGCTGGCCACGATCCCGGGCGTCGGTCAGGGTCCGCTCAACCCGGTCGAGTTCGCCACGCTGGGCGAGCAGGCCCTCAACGACGCCAGCCAGGCGGTCAACCAGTTCGTCGCCCTCTACGACACGGCGCTCTACCAGACCGCCGCCGGCTTCTTCAGCGGCAACCTCCGCTTCTTCCGGGGCGGCGGCCTGCCCACCGGCGAGCGGCTTGGCTTCTCGCCGATCGTCGGCCAGTTGCAGGACGAGTTCAACTCCTCCTATTCCACCTTCGCCGACGAGCTGCGCGGGCTCCGCCAGGGGTATTTCGCCGAGGACGCCGCGGGCGAGGTCGACTTCGACGCCTATCGCCAGGACGTCGCCGACCGGCTGGAGGCCCTCCGCGGCCGCCTCTTCGAGTCGATCCAGGCGCCCAACGGCGGCCCCGGCGGGCTGGAGCCCTTCGTCACGCAGCAGATCAACCAGTTCCAGCGGGCGATCGCCGGACTGCCGGCCGTCGGCGAGTCGGGCCTCACCCCCGACGGCTACGCGGCCGCGACCGAGGACCTCATCGCCCGGTCGCTCAATGACCTGAGGGCGATGGTCCAGCTCTACGACGTGAGCATCGCCACCACGGCGATGAACTTCTTCATGACCAACCCGCAATTCCGGGCCCTGGCCGGACGGCTCGGGGGCGGGGCCGGGGGCGGCGTCGGCGGCGACGTCGACACGGCGGCGCAGGTCGCCGGATCCTCGATCGGGACGGCCCGGCAGTTCGGCACGTTCAACCCGGGCCTGGGGGGCGTCACGGGGGGCCTCGGCGGCCTGGGGGGCATCCCGACCGGCCTGGCGGGCAGCTTCACCGACCGCCTGGGCCTGGGGGCCGACTCCTTCTTCAACACCTCGCCGACCGGGTTCGACAGCACCCTCGGGTTCGGCGGCCTCGGCACCTTCGGCGGGCTCAGACCCGTCGACACGTTCGGCGGCCTCGGCGGCTTCGACAGCAACATCGGCGGGTTCGGCAACAACATCGGCGGCCTCGGGGGCCTGGGGAGCGGCCTCGGCGGCGGCCTCGGGGGCCTGGGGAGCGGCTTCGGCGGCCTCAGCGGCTTCGGCGGCTCGAACTTCGGGAATGGGTTCGGCTTCGGCGGCTCGACCTTCCCCGGCCTCGGGGCCGCCGGCCTGAACTTCGGCAACACCGTCGGCTTCGGCACCCCGACCGCCGGCTTCGGCCTGGGCAACGGCTTCGGCGTCGTCGGCGGGCCGGGCTTCGGCAACGGCCTGGGCTTCGGCGGCATCTTCTTCTGAGGCCGGGCCCGCCCCCGACCGATCGGGGGACGCCACCCGCCCGAACCGACCGTCCCACGAACGGCCGCCGTCGTCCCCCCCGGGGGATGGCGGCGGCCTCGTCTCGTCCGTCCCCCGGCCCGACGAGCCAGGGACCCCCGACCGCCGGCCGGGCCGAAGTCGGCGACGCCCCGATCTCGATCTCATGCCGCCACGCCCGGGAGGCCGGCTCCTCCCCGGGGCCCGTCCTCGCCCGAGGGCGATCGATCCGATCCGGTCGATCCCGGATCACTCCCCGGCGGGGACCGGGGGGGGCAGGGGGGTGGGGCCGACCAGGCTCGGGTCGGCGCCGACGGGCTCCCCCTCGGATCGGGCGGCGAACCGGGGGGCATGGAGCGATCCGGACTGCATCGCCGAGGCGTCCGCCAGTCGGACGTCGGCCTGCACCGAGTCGTCGGTCCCCGAGTTCCCCAACGCGCCGACCCAGGACTCCCGATCGGTCGGCGACCACTCCGGCGCCCCCGGGTCCTCGGTCGAGGAGACGACCCAGGCCGTCTGCCGGATCGCGTAGCGGTTGCCCGAGCCGGTCCACCGCAGGCCGGACGGGAAGGAGGCGTCCGATACCGGGGGGGACCAGCGGAGCAGGTGGTCGGCCTGGATCGCCGAGGAGGCGACCCGGATCTCCAGCGGCCGGTCGGCCATCAGCGCCTCGGCGTCCACCAGCCCGGCCCCCCCCAGCACCGAGCAGCCCTGGATGGTCAGCCGGGCCGACCCGGCCTGGCCGGCCACCCGCGCGACGACCCGGACCGCCCAGCCCGGCCTGAGCCCGTCCCCCCGGGTCCAGGCGAAGATGCAGTTGCGGACCTCATGCGTCAGCGTCCCGTAGGCGACCAGGTCGATCGGCCGCCCGAACCCGCTGAAGAGGCAGCCGTCGATCGTCGTGCTGGAGGTCGCCCGGGCCGCCCGGGAGATCCCCCCGGGGGCCGGATCGGCCGAGAAGGTGCACCGCCGCAGCGTCAGCGGCCCGTTCGCCTCGACCAGCGGGGGCCGGTCCCCCGGCGGGCCCTCGTGGCGGACGAGCACCGTCAGATCCTGCAGCGTCAGGCTCCCCTCGGTCTGCCTCAGCCAGGGCTCCCGGCCCCCCAGCTCGACGGTGATCGTCGCCCGCCCCCCGGGCCGGGGCCGGATGACGATCGGCGACCTCGGCGCCACGAAGGCCGGGGTCCCGGCGTCGACCCGGAACGGCCCCCCCCCGTCGGCCAGGTAGACCGTGCCGCCGTTGTTCGGCGCCAGCGAGAGGGCGTCCTGGAAGCTGCCCGCCCCGATCAGACCCGAGCCGTCCGCCCGGCCGACGCTGAAGGCCGGGGCCGCCCCGGACTCGGCCGGGGCGTCGGCCGCCGGCCCGTCGCCCGTCTCCCCCCCCGAGGGGACCGCGCTCGCCCCCCCGCCGGGCCCGACGAACCGGGAGAGCACCGTCCCCAGGCCCAGCGCCAGCGCCACGGCCGCCGCGACCAGGGCCGCCCGCCGGTGCCGGCCCGACCAGCCCGGCGGCGGGGGGGCGGTGGGGGCCGACAGCCGGGCCCGTTCGGCGGAGTTCGAGCCGCTGTCGGCCTTCGACACCGACGACCGGGACCGGCTCCGGGAGGAGCCCAGGGCCTCGACCAGCGAGGGCTCGGGGCCCAGGTCGATCGGCAGCCCCAGCCCGCCGGGCCCGGCCGGCCGCCTCGGGCCCGGCTCCGGCTCCGGCTCCGGCTCGGTGGCCGGGGGGCCGCCGCCGACCCCCGGGTCGGAGTCCGACCGCGGGGGATCGGCCACGGCGGAGGCCTCGGTCCGGGGCTCGGGCCTCATGGCCGAGGCGGTCCGGGTCGGCGGCAGGTTGGCGTACTCGTGCTCCGGGCCGAGCTGGAACCCGTTAGGGTCGGAGCCGTCGTCCGGGGGGCCGGGGGCCACCTGCGACGGGGCCGGGCCCCGCTCCTCGTCCCGCTCCTCGTGGGGCCGGAGGATCGCCGCCACCGCCGCGGCCCCCTGGGCGAACGGGGCCAGCGCCTCGGCCAGCGCCTGGGGGTTGGGGAAGCGGTCGTCGGGCGACTTGGCCATCAGCCGCATCACGATCGCGTCCAGCGCCGGCGGCACCCCGGGCACCAGCGACGACGGGGGGTCCGGGTTCTGCAGCTGGTGGGCGTAGAGCTTCTCCGGCAGGCTCGCCGCCGCGAACGGCACCCGCCCGGTGATCATGTGATAGAGCGTGCAGCCGAGCGAGTACAGGTCGCTCCTCGTGTCCACCGACCTGGGGTGCCTCGCCTGCTCCGGGCTGATGTAGTCGAAGGTGCCCACCGTCGCCCCGTCCCGGGTGACCACGTCGTCCGGGTCCCCCAGGTCGATCGCCAGGCCGAGGTCGGCCAGCTTCGCCACCCCGTCGAAGGTCACCAGGATGTTCTGCGGGTTCACGTCCCGGTGGATCAGCCCCTTGTGCCGGGCGTGCTCCAGCCCCATCGCCACCTGGCGGACGATCGACGCCGCCAGCGAGGGCGGCAGCCGGCCCACCTCCCCCAGGATCTGCCCGACGTTGCGCCCCTCGATGTACTCCATCACCAGGTAGCGCAGGTCCTTCGCCTCGCCCTCGTCGTAGATCCGCACGAGGTTGTCGTGCTGCAACTGGGCCCCGACCTTCGCCTCGCGCTCGAACCGGGCCAGGGCCCTCGGGCTGCTCATCCGCTCCCGGGAGAGCACCTTGATCGCCACCCGACGCCTCAGCCGGGTGTCCTTCGCCAGGAAGACCAGCCCCATGCCGCCCCGGCCGATGATATCCAGGGCCACATACTTGCCGATCCGCAACGCCGAGGCCCGCCCGGCCAGCGCCTGCTGCGCCTGCCACAGCGTCAGGTACCCGGCCGAGATCGCCTGGCGGGCCATCCGGCGGTCGATCGCCTCGGCCTCGCGCTTCTCCTCCGGGATCGCCTCCCAGCAATTCCGCAGCGCCGCCTCGTCCAGCAGCCCACCACGCAGCGTCTCCTGCCAGAATCGAGACGTCCGCGGGTCGATCGCCATGGCTCGGGTCGGTTCCGGGCGCCCGCAAGACGTGAGCGTGCCAGGGGAGGGCGCGGTCGAGAGGGCCGTCAACGCTAATTCTGCCACGTTATCTTGCCCCCAATTCTAGCCCCGCGCTCCGGTCCGTCGCAACCCGACGCCACGGGCCCTTCCCGGCGACGCGACGGGCTCCTCCCCGACGCCCCACTCCCTCGCCGCGGCCCCCAGACCGGAGACACCCAACCCTAGGTCACCGCTCGGCCCGCGCCTCGGACCGCGCGCCCCCCGTCCCGATCCCGGCCCGTCCGGCCCCCCAGGGCGATCGGGATTCGCAGGGATCCTCACCCGTCCCGTCGGCCCCGAGGGGGGCCGGTCCGCCTCCCCTCGGGCCGGGCCCCGGGCCCCCGGGCGGGGACGTGTGCCCGTCCGGGGGTTTTTGTGACTGAAATCGCCTCCCGACACGATGATTTAGGCATGTGATCGGCGGTCCCCGGGCCCCCTCGACGTCGAGGGCCGGGGCCCGACCGGCCCGGCATCCCCCGATCCGGCCGCCTCCAGAGGACGCACCCATGAGCGCCGACGATGTCGCCCCCCCGCCCGGCCCCGGCCCCTCGCACACCAACGCCCGGGACCGCTCCCCCTCCAGCCGCCTGCGGAGCCGGCACAACGCCCGACTCCACGGCCTGACCGCCGCGCTGCCCGACTCCGAGGCCGAGGCCGCCGCCATGCAGGGCTTCGCCGACCGCTGGGCCGACGAACTCCGCCCCGAGGTCGAGGCCGAGGGGGCCCTGATCCGCGCCTCCGCCGCCGCCTTCGCCCGCTTCGAACGCTGCCGGGTCGCCGAGGACGCCGCCCTCGAGGACGCCTCCCGCGACGCCGTCCGCCGCTGGGCCCGCCGCAAGCAGCACGCCGCCCGCCGCAAGGCCCAGGACCTGCGGGCCGACCCGGTCAACGTCACGGCCGACCTGCAGTCCTGCTCCTTCGGCTGTGAGTGGCTGCAGCGGCACTGGTCCCGCCTGGACGCCCGGCTGGCCCAGGGCCTGGGCTGGCACCCCCGCGACCAGGACCTGGCCATGACCCTGCGCGGCTATTCCCCCGACGCCCCCGGCCTCGACGGCGACCCGGCCGCCCGCGCCTTCTACCACCTCATGCTCGCCGCCTGCGGCCTGCCCACCCTCGGCCGCACGGTCGACCGCCTGCCCACCGACCCCGTCGCCGCCCGGTCGGCCTTGCGGGGCCTGATCGCCCGGGAGTTCGACCGCCTGGAGGCGCTCCGGGAGCGGCTCTGGCACGAGCAGTACGGCCCGGAGGGGGAGGCCGCGGCCCGGACCGGCCGGGTGGACACGAGCAAGGAGGGGCAGCTCCGCCAGCGTTATCGCCGGGAGGCGTTCTCGGAGATGGTCCGGGGGCTCAACCAGGTGATGCGGATCCGGGTCGAGCGGAGCAAGGACGACGACCGCCAGTGGCGTCGGGCCCACTCCCCCCGACGCCGGTCCGAGCCCGGGCCGACCCCGCCGGCCCCGGCCCGGGGCCCCGAGCCCCCTCATTCCGCCCCCGAGCCCCCCGCGTCTCCGGCCGCCGCCGCTCACCGAAACGAGCCGCCCCGGACGGCCCCCGAGCCGACACTCGATCGCCGCAAGCCGAACGGTGTTCACGCCCTGCGGAACGAGCCCCCGGCGCCGACCCCGGCCTCCCCGGAGCGCACCGGGCCGGATTTCGGGCCTTCCCGAGGCCCGGCCGGACCCCGACACGCCCCGGCGTCGGCCGTCGGATTCCCGCTCGGGCCGGATCCGGACGTGCAAGGAATCCCGATGCCGTTCGCCGTCCCCCGGGCCGCCGTCGAGTAAACTTGAACGGGACCCGAGACGGGCCCCGGCCCGGATCACGCCGAGGCATCGCACCCCGACGGCCCATCCCCGACCGAGGACCGCCTCGTGGCCATCGCCGACCCCGGCCCGATGACGACGCCCGGACCCGCCCCGCCCCGGCCCCCCCGCCGGATGCGCCGGGGGCTGCCGCTCGCGGTGGCGGCGGCCCTGCCGGCCCTGGTCCACCCGACTGCCCGGCTGCTGGCCCGCGCCGACTGGAAGGCCGACCTGCTGACGCACTTCCAGGTCCCGGCCCTGGCCGCCTCGATCCTCGGGGCGGTGGCGATGGGCACCCTGGGCAAGAACCGCTGGGCCGCGGCCGCCCTGGCCGCCCTGGCCGTCTCCCAGGCGGCGGCGGTCCTGCGGTACGACCTCTCGGGCAACCCGGTCGCCCCCGGCCCGGGGGGCACCCCCCGGCTTAAGGTCCTGATGGCCAACGTCCTGGCCACCAATGACGACCATCGCGCGCTCCTCGACCTCATCCGCCGGGAGCGGCCCGACGTGGTCGCCCTCGTCGAGTTCAGCGCCCGGTGGCGGCGGGCGATGGGGCCGCTCCGGGCCTCCCACCCGCACCGCATCGAGGTCCCGGGCGGGGCCCGGGGGGTCGCCCTCTACTCGACCCGCCCGATCCTGGAATCCCCCGCCCCGGCGGTCGTCCGGCCGCTGGGGGACGGCAACCCCGCCCTGGTGGCGACCCTGGAGTTCGGCGGCGAGCCGACCCACCTCTGGATCCTGCACCCACCCAGCCCGATCGGCGGCGACGGCCGGGGCCGGGGGCGGGCCGAGTTCCTGGAGCTGGCCCGCATGATCGCCCGGAGGCCGGGCCCGACGCTGGTCGTCGGCGACATGAACCGCACCGACGGCTCCCCCACCTTCGCCGACTTCCTGCGGGCCTCCCGGCTGAGGGACAGCCGCCTCGGCTTCGGCCGTCAGCCGAGCTGGCCGGTCGACCTGCCGTACCGGATCCCGATCGACCACGCCTTCGTCTCGCCGGGACTGGCCGTGGTCGACCGCCGCCTCGGCCCGCCGATCGGCTCGGATCACCGGCCGCTGCTGGTCGAGCTCGCCCCCGCCGGGGCCGGGGCCGGCGAGGGCCTCGGTGCCGGCCGGGCCAGGGCCCGGACGACCTCGGCGGCCCAGCGATCGGCCTCGGCGTCGTCCCCCCCCTGATCCCCGAGCCCGGGGGGGACCTCCCCGGCGAACTTGGCCCGGTCGGCCTCGGCCAGCAGCGCGACGACCCGGGCCGCGCGGTCCGGGCCGATCCGGGAGGCCAGCTCCGGGGAGTCGGCGATCTCCTCGGTGGTCCGGGCCGCCCAGGACGGGCCGAGGTGGGCGATGATCGCCTCCCGGATCGCCTCGGCCCGGGCCACCAGCCGGTCGGCCCGCGAGCCCGGGGCCGACGGGCCGGCCGGGCCGGGGGCCGGGGCCGGCACCGAGGCGGCCCTCCCCCGCCGACGGGCGATGACCCGGGCGCCGATCACCGCCACCGAGGCCAGCAGGAGGACCGCCGCCGAGATCGCCCAGGGGTCCGCCCCGTCGAGGTCCCGCCAGGGTTCCGGCCCCAGGTTCGGCCGGGGGGGGAGCAGGGGGAGCGGGTCGGCCGGGCCGGGGGTCGGCCCTCCGGGGTCTTGCCGGGTCATCGGGGGCCCGTCCGTCGGGCGGCCCGCCCCCGGAAGAGCCGGAGCAGGGGGCCGAGCGGGTCGTCCTCGGTGGAGAGTTCCAGGCCCTCGGCCCCCGTGGCCTCGCACCAGGCCCGGAACGACTTCCGGCGGGCCTCGGCCACGCGGGCGTAGGCCGCCCGGAGCCTCCCGGGGGAGGTGTCCACCAGCCTCCGGCGGCCCGTCTCGGCGTCCTCCAGGGCGAGGACCCCGGCCCCGGGCAGGTGCTCCTCCCTCGGGTCGAGCACCCGGATCGCCACCAGCTCCCCCCGCCGGGCGACCCGCCTCCAGGGGCCGACCGGCTCGGCCGAGAGGAAGTCGCCGACGACCACCACCAGCCCCCTGCGGGCGAACCTCCCGGGCCGGCCGACGGCCGCCGTCAGCGACGACTTCCGGGAACCGGCGGGGGAGGCCACCAGCATCCGGAGCAGACGGGCCAGGTGCCTCGGCCCGCCCCCGGGGGGCAGCTCGGCCTCGACCCGGTCGCTCACCAGGGTCAGGGCGGCCCGATCCCCATTCTGGATCGCCGAGGCCGCCAGCAGCGCCGCCGCCTGGGCGGCCCGGTCGGCCTTCGACCGGCCGTCGGGCCCGAACCGGAGGCTGGCCGAGACGTCCACGATCAGCCAGAGGCTCAGCGACCGCTCCTCCACGTACCGCCGGACGAACGGCCGGCCCTGGCGGGCGGTCACGTTCCAGTCCAGGTGCCGGACGTCGTCCCCCGGCTCGTACGCCCTCAGCTCGGCGAAGGTCAGTCCAGTGCCCGGCCGGGCCCCGTGGTACGCCCCCGCCAGCTGGGCCACCGCCGTCGGCCGGACCCGGAACCGGAGCCGGCGGGCCCTCCGGACGATCGCCGCGGGGTCGACCTCCGGGGGCGGGGGTGGCTCGGGCCGGGGGCGTCGCCGGAGGGGGAGGAATCTCATGTCAGCGGACCGTCGGGGCGTCGGCGACTCGGGGGGCAGGACGCTGGGACTGGCGAGCGGGGCCGTCGGGCCCGGACTCGGCCTGCGGCTCGGGCCGGGCCAGGTCCAGCGCCCAGGAGATCCGGACGGTCCAGCGGCGGTGCTCGTCGGCGGTGATCCGCCAGTGGGGGATCACCGCCGTGCTCTGGTAGATCCCCTCGAACCCTCCCTCGGACTGGCTCGCCGTCTCGACCGGGAAGGTCCAGAGGGAGCAGGGGACCGACCAGCGGAGCGAGACGCCCAGGTTCAGCCATTCGTCGGTCAGGTCCAGCCCCTCGGAGTGGGGCAGGTCCAGCGGGGCGTCGAGCAGGCCGAGGCGGTGGCCGTGCGGGTCGGAGAGGAAGCGGTCCTCGGCGTGCCCGGCCATCGAGGCCAGGTTCAGCTCCACCCCGAAGTGCACCGGCCGGCCGACGGGCAGGTCCTCCAGGATGTAGACGACTTCCAGCCCCGGGCGGCCCGTCTCCATGGCGATCGTCTTGTGGATCCGGATCAGGTGGCCGTCGGCCTGGCCCTGCCGCTCCATCATCAGGGCGACCCGGCCGTCCTCGCGGTGGGCCTTCGACAGGTAGGTGCCCGAGGCGAAATCCCCCCGCTCGATCACCCGGCAGGCGCGGAGGTCCTCCAACGACACGTCCATCGGGAAGAAGTGGTCGACCAGGGCCTTGCGGGGGGAGCGGTCGTAGACCAGGAGCTTGTCCATCCCCTCCTGCTTGAGGATCACCCGGTCGTGCAGGTTCGAGGGTCCTTCCTGGACCTCGACGGACGGCCCGGCGAGGGCGGCCGAGGCGATGGCGCCGTGGTACGACTCGGGGCGACGGTCCAGGGTCGCCAGCACGTTGACCCCGGCCCGTCGGACGTCCAGCTCGTAGACGTGCCCCCCGGAGGCCGGGCGGACGAAGGCGACGAGGCGGTCGTTCTCCAGCTTCGCCTCCAGCCGGGCGTCGAGGTTGAAGTCGGCCACCTCCAGCGAGACCCGGGGGCCGAGCTTCCCCTCGGCCCGGTCCAGGTCGTCATGGCTGGCGATCAGGTGCTTGTAGATGGCGTTCCGGAGGTGGGGGAGATAGAGGCCGCCGAAGGCGCCATGCCAGTAGGGGCAGTTGCACTGGCCCCGGTAGAGTTCCCGTCGGGCGTCGTCGAGGGCCTCGGCGTCGGCCTCGCCCCCTTCCTCCAGGCGGTCGAGTCGCCGGGAGATCTCCAGCATCCGGGCGTACATCTCGTCCGTCTCGGCGTACTTGTTCTTGAAGTTCCTCCAGAAGCCCCCCGCCCGGAGGAACGGGCGGACGTGGTTGACGGCCGCCTCCCCCTCGGACCGCTTGACGGCCTCCTCGTAGGCCGAGAGCTGGCCGGCGGGCAGGACCCACTCGGTCATCTCCCGGTAGGAGCAGTCGGGCAGGTAGACCTTGCCCAGCGGGACGGTCGAGTCGACGACGGCGGCGAAGGAGGTCGGCTCCAGCCAGTCCCGGTTGGCCATGAGCATGTCGCAGAAGCGACGGAGCCAGCCCTTGGCGAAGATGTGCTCGTGGGTCTCGGGCCAGCCGCCGAACTTCTCGCCGTCGTCGGCGCAGACGACCACGGCCCCGGGCCGGGCCTGGGCCAGCTGGCGGAGGTACTCGTAGGCGTCGTGCGGCTCCTGCCAGGGGACGAGGTAGCGCATCCGCTCGCTGTTGGGGAAGACCTTCAGCAGGTTCCCCTCGTCCTCGGTCAGGTAGTAGCCGAAGAGGTCGTCGGAGGCGGCCCCGGCCCGCTGGAAGTGGAAGTCGTCGAGCACCGTGAACTCGATCCCGGCCTCGACCAGGGCGGAGGCCAGGTGCTGCTCCCAGACCCGCTCGGCGACCCAGGCCCCCCGGATCGGCTGGCCGAGCACCCGCCCCAGGTACTCCGAATAGGTCTGAATTTGACCAACCCGGTCGCGGTGGGGGATCATCGTCAGGATCGGCTCGTAGAAGCCGCCGCCGAGGATCTCCACCCTCCCGGCGGAGACCATCGCCCGGAGCCGCTCCACGTACTCCGGCCGGTTGGCCACCAGCCATTCCATCAGGGGGCCGGAGGTGTGCAGGCTGAAGGGCAGCTCGGGATACTGCTCCATCAGCTCCAGGAACGGGAGGTAGCTGTCGCGGTAGGCGTCCTGGAACACGGAGTCGAAGTTGCCGACCGGCTGATGGTCGTGCAACGCGAGGATCAGGCGGACGCGCGACATGGTGCGGCTGGTCCCGGGCGAGGGGAAGGCCCGACGTCTCGGCGGGCCGGGGAGGGTCGATCCGGCTCGGCGCGCTAGCCGAGGCGATCCGGCCGGTCGCGGGACCGGCCGGCCCCCGCCATTATCGGTCGGACGGGTCGATTCTCCAATGGCGACCGGCCCGATTCCCCGGGCGATCCCGGGGAGCCCGGCTCGGGATCGCCGTCAGGCCCTCGCCAATCCGCACGGTCGGGGGCCTCGGAGGTGCCTCCAGGTCATCGCCCCGACCAGGCCGATCAGGCCGAAGGCCGACAGCAGCAGGCCCGAGGGCTCGGGGACCGCGGCCGTCGAGATGGGGGGCGGCGGGGCCGTCGGGCCGCCCGTATCCCCCCCAGGCGGGGGGGCCGAGTTGGGGGCCGACGGCTGCTGGGGGGAGGACGGCGGGGGGGGCAGCGTCGGCCCCTCGGCGGAGACGGGGGGGAGGCCCGGCCCGCCGGGCCCGGGCTCCCCGGGGATGACGGCATCCGGGGGACCCAGCGGGGACGGCGGCTGGGGGACCTGCGGGGCCGACGGGCCGCCGCCGAGGACCGCGTCCGGCGGCAGATCCGGCCCGCCCAGGGTGTCGATCCCCGACCCCGTCGGGTCCAGGACCAGGTCCAGATCCGGGTCGGGGTCGGCGACGAGGTAGCCGAGGAACGGGTGGTAGAAGTCGAACCGGGTCGGGTTGAGGGACCGACGGGCCTGCAACCCGTCGAGCCCCATGCGGAGGCCGTAGCCGAGCCGCTCGTGGTGCTCGTCGAACCGGGCGGGGGCGAGCTCCCGGCGGCCGATCAGGTCATGGATCGTCCAGGTGTCGCCGGCGTAGCGCACGGCGTTCATGCCGTCCTCGCGCACCAGGCCGCCTCGCACGGTGTCGGCCGACGACGGCCCGACGATCGACGCCGAGGCCCCGAGGGTCAGGGCCAGGACGAACGCGGGGCGGGGGATGATTCTACGTACCTTCATCGAACACGTCCCTGGCGGGGGGTCTCGACAGATGGTGAGGAACGGCCGTGGCCGTCGGGGAAGACGCGGCCCGGGAATTGAGCGGGGTCACACCGCGTCACTTCCGATTACGAGACACTGCAAATACGGTGACACAAACCGGCGGCCGTTGCAAAAAGAATACCTGGGACTCGGGAGGGCGTCAGCCGGGGGGGGGGCCGGAGCGGCGGCGGCGGGCCTCGTCATAGAGGGCGACGTACGCCTCGGCGCTGCGGTGCCAGGTCCAGTCGGCCCTCATCCCGGCCCCGACCAGGCGGGACCAGGTGGCCGGGTCGGCCTTCAGGGCGAGGGCGCGGTCGACGGCCCCGAGCAGCGCATCGGCCGTCGCCGGCAGGAAGGAGATTCCGGTGGCCGAGCCGTCGAGCAGCGCCTCCGGGGTGGCGTCGACCACCGTGTCGACCAGGCCGCCGGTGGCCCGGACGATCGGCACGGTGCCGTAGGCGAGGCTGTAGAGCTGGTTCAGCCCGCAGGGCTCGTAGAGGCTCGGCATCAGGAACAGATCCGCCCCGGCCTCGATCCGGTGGGCCATCGGGCCGCTGAATTCGAGGAAGGCGCGGAGCCGGTCGGGGTGCCGGGCCGAGAGCGCCTGCAACGCCCGCTCGATCCGGGGCTCCCCGGTGCCGAGGACGACGAGCTGGACGTCCCGCCCCAGCAGGCCCGGGGCGGCCTCGATGATCAGGTCCCATCCCTTCTGGGGGTCGAGCCGGCCGATCGCCGCCAGCAGGGCGACCTCGGGACGCTCGGGGAGCCCGGCCAGACGCTGGAGTTCGGCCTTGTTTGCCGCCTTGCCGGCGGGCCAGGTCCGCGGGGTGTACCGGGCGGCCAGGTGGGGGTCGATGGCCGGGTTCCAGGCGGTCAGGTCGATGCCGTTGACGATCCCCCGCAGCGCGTCCCGCCGGCCCCGGAGCAGGCCGTCGAGCCCCCGGCCTCCCTCGGGCGTCTGGATCTCCCGGGCGTAGGTGGGGCTCACGGTACTGATCAGGTCGGCGTACACGAGCCCGGCCTTCAGGAAGTTCAGCCGGCCGTAGGCCTCCAGCTTGTCCAGGGTGAACAGCGACCAGTCGAGGCCCGTCAGCGGCAGGTCCAGGTGCCAGAATGAGCCCTGATAGGCGAGGTTGTGAATCGTCATCAGGGTGCCGACCGCCCGGAACGTCGAGCCGGGGAGGCGGCGGTAGGACTCGTCGAGGTACACCGGCACCAGCCCGGTCTGCCAGTCGTTGCAGTGGACGACGTCGGGCCGCAGGTCCAGGATCCGGGCGGCTTCCAGGGCGGCCCGCTGGAAGAAGACGAACCGCTCGCAGTTGTCGGGGTAGTCCAGGCCGTCCTCGCCGTACAGCCCCCGACGGTCGAAGTACGGGGGGCGGTCGATCAGGTAGACCGGCACGTCGCAGTGGGGGAGGGTGGAGGCCAGGATCCTCCCCTCGCCCCCCCGAGGGCCTCCCGGGGCCCGGACGACCACCCCGAGGTCCCGGATCGGCGGCCCGGCCTCGAGCGCCCTGCGATAGGCGGGCATGATCACGGCCGCCTGGTGGCCCAGGTCGCGTAGCGCCCTCGGCAACGCGGCGGCGACGTCGGCAAGGCCGCCGGTCTTTGCGAACGGCTCGACCTCCGCGGACAGGATCAGGACCTTCATCGGCGATCGCTCGGTCACTGGCACGGCGACGGGCCCGTCGGGATGGTGCGAGACTCGGCCGGGGGCGGTCGCCCCCGCCGGGCCGCCCCCGGGTCGCTCGGGGGATCGTCCCCGGTCGGGCCCCGGGCATCGACGGCCCACCCGACCGGCTTGGGAACGTCAAATTCATACCTTCCCGAGATCACGACCGGTTCGGGACCACCCTGGAGTTCCACCTCGGCAGGATCTCGTCGAAGACGTCACATCGTAGCAGGATCGAGGTCGCCCCAGGATAGAGCGCACGGCCCCGACCTTCCCACCAACGCTCGATGCCGTCGCAGGCGAACTCGCCGGTGTCGTGGCCGATCCCAGGGTTCACGTGGCGGTCGTCCCGCCTCACGTCGTCCCGTCCGTGGGAATGACCACGCCCTCGACGAGGCTGGGGAAGTCGTGGTCGAACGTCTCGATGCCCCCCCGGGTCGCGAGGCGACCGGCCCGGTAGACGTTGCCGATCAACTCCCCCTTCCTGGTCTCCATGCTCACCATCGGGTTGGCCGACCCGAGGGACTCCCGCTCGAGCCGGGCGATGTCCTCGAACTGCTCGTCCCGGTCGGCATGGCCGCCCATCGCCTTCGACTTCTGAGCCTTGCACCTGACATGGCCGTGCTTGCGGAGCAGTTGCTCGACCACGGGCATGCTGACCGGCGTGCCCGCCTCGGATAGATGACCGGCGATCTGCTCTTACGTTCAAGTCGGTCCACCGGACCTCGTGCCGCATCGGGTCGCCCGCCGTGCGGTCCCGCGGCACCTGCAGGGAGTTCTCCCCCAGGTGAGGGATGGTGCCTATGCACCGCTTCGGGCCGCCCCGATTTCACGGACCCGCCCGTCGAGTCCATCGATGAGGTGATCCGGGTCGTGCTGGCCCTGGCGGAAGGTCTTGGGGTCGCAGCCCAGCAGGGTGGAGATGGACTCGGTGCCCCCATGGCCGAGCTTGGCGGCCTCGATGGCCGCATCCCGCCTGCGGTCCTCCTCCGAGAGCGAGGCGTGAAGCATCCGCATCGAGTGCTCGATCTCGGCGTTGTACTTCAATGAGCGGGCGTCGGGCGTGCGGGCGTCCGTGTCGGGGTAATGTATTCGACTTCCCCGACGGCTCAAACTGGTTCTCAAGGTGACGTCGCGGGCAGGCTGCAATCCTGGGGCCTCTTCGGCGCGAGCCTTGCCAGGCCGAGCGTGGCCCAGGAACTGGCGGCGCAGGTGATCGGCGTCAGGAGTTTCGAACTCCCCGGCGAGCCATCGGGGGATGATCGAGAAATCATCGGCCAACTTCCGTCCGGCAATTGCGTGGCGACCAGGAAGTCCATGGCTCGTTTGATCTCGGGTCGCTCGGCCCCGAATCCGGCGAGCGACAACACATACAACGTCTGGCCGGTCGCGAATGCGTCGCTCTTCGATTCAGGGACGGTCTGGCTCCAGCCGCCGTCGTCGCGCTGCAGGGCGAGCAATTCTTCGGTGGCGGTTTGCATCGTGTCGCGGGGCTTACCGGAGCGAATCGCCACGAGTAGCCTCAGGACCTTCTCCTGATGGAGGTCGGAGGACGTTGCGGCGTCGAACCAGGCGATCGCCCTCGACAGGGCCTCGCGATGAGATCTCGGCGCGTCGGGTCCCGTCTCCCCCTGCAAGGCCATGATGATCCAGGCGGCGTCGGTGACCTGGCTCTCGTTGATCGGCGGTCGCCTGAGGGTGGCGAAGAACTCCCACGAGCCGTCCGGTTGCTGCTTCTTGACGATCTCCTCCGCGATCAGCTTCAGGCTTTGCTCCTGCCCCTCGCCCGTCGAGGGCATCGAACGCGCCGCGACGGCCAGGAACGGGAGCCCCATGTTCAGACCTCGACCCTGCGGGCGCGGGTCGGGCGGGTCAGCCGGATTGGGGAAGAGTTTCGAGGCCATCAACGCGTCCCTGCTGCCCAGCAAGGACTCGGTGGTCTCCGCCACGAACTGCTCGTCGATCGCGTACCCCTGCCGTTCGGCTTCGCTCAGCGCCCAAAGCGGCATCGGCAGGTGATGGCAGGCGGCGCATCCTCGCGTGTTCCACCAGGCGGCACTCTCAGACTGCAGGTATCCGATGGCACGATCGACCGCCTGCTGGGCCTGCTGGGGACCTGCCGGGGGATTCGACGCCGGTTCGTCGGCAGGGGCCAGTCGTGAGAGGCAAAACACCAGAAGGACCGCCGCGAACCCTGATGTGCGACCCATGGAGCGATCCCCTTGTTGAGTGACAAGGATCGGCGACACGACGCGAATCCCTTTCCGCCGCCACCAGTTTGGGCGACATGCCGTTCACGAATCTCCGGCCCGCTCTCCCCTCGCGGTATTGCGGCCAGGGATCCAGCCGTCCGGGCCTGCAAGCCCCTAGAATCGATCAGCCCGTTCGCCTCGTCAATCGAGACACTCCACACATCGAGCGGCCCGCATGCGACATCCCTGGGATCGATTGCCCTTGCCAGGGCGATTCGATTCGCACGGAGGATCGGGGAGTTCTCGAGTCGGGGTTCCTTCGCCGACCGGACCCATCCGGGAACGCGGGGCCCCGGCCCCGATTCCCGAGGCAATCGACCCGAGACCTTGACCGGGCGGGAAGGGCGGGGGCGATCCGGCCCGGCTGGGCCGGATCGCCCCCGCCCGACGGACCTTCGTCTCCCGAGCGGCGCTGCCCCGGCCCCCGAGCGGCCCGTCGCGGATCACTCGTCCCGGTCCGACCCCCGTTTCGGCTCGGCCCGGGGGGCCTCGAACGAGACGCCGACCACGGCGGTCGTCTCCGGGTCGATGCGGACCCGGAGGCGCCAGGTGAGGGGGCCGTCGAGCCGGGACGGGGCGTCGGTGTCGCTGACGATGGTCGTCTCCAGCACCTCCCCGGGTCGGAGGTCCCGGAACTCCTGTCCGAGGATGCCCCACTCGCTGGAGACGGGGAGGCGGTAGGCGTAGACCCGGCCCCCGGAAGCGTCCTCGACGAAGGTCTCGGGCAGACGGCGGTCGGGCTCCCGGACGAGGGACGCGTCGATCGGGGCGAAGACCAGGGAGTCGGAGGCGTTCCGGAGCCGGACCCGCAGGTGCATCGCCCGGTCGCCGCCGGGCCGACGCTCGGCCCGGCCGTCGACCCGGGTCCGCTGCAGCTCGACCCGGCCGACCGAGACGCCCAGAGGGGTCAGCTCCAGCGCGTCGAGCCGGAGGGTGTCGCCCAGGCCGACCCGGCAGCCCTCGGCGACCGACTCGGGGGGCTCGACGAGGCCCGACTCGCCGGCCAGGGGGCCGGGGCCCTCGACGGGGGCCTCGGGGGCGGCCGGGGCGGCGGATCTCGGGGGCCTGGGGGACTCGTCACCGCCCCGGTGGCCGGTCCACCAGAGCCAGGCGCAGGCGAGGGTCATGGCGCTGGCGTAGCCGGCCAGCAGCGCGACCGGCCAGGCCGAGCCATGCTCCCCCGGCTCGTCGTCCTCGTCGTCCGGGAGGGGGCGGCCGGCGGCAACGTCCCCGCCCCTCGGGCGGCCCTCGATCGGCCGTGCCGAGGTCGTCGGGCGTTCCAGGTCGATGCCCAGGAGGGCCACCGACGCCCCGACGGACGCCCCCCCAGGCTCCCCGCCGTCCGGGGGGGGAAACGACCCCGGGGCGGGCGGGCCGGCGGGTAGGCGGTCTTCCCGGCCTTCGGGGGCGCGGGGGTCGCGATCCCGGGTCGGGTCCAGGATCGATCCGCAATGGGGGCAGGTGGTCTGTCCGGTCATCGGGAGTAGGTCCTCCCCCCCGGGGCGGTCGTCGTCCCCGGGGATCGGTCGTCCGTCTTTCGGGCAGCCTCAACGTCCCGGGGGGGTGGGCTCACGGTCGATCGCCCGGTCCTCGGCGACGACGAGGCGGGAGGGGGCGGCCCTCCCATACCAGTCTAGGTCGGACATGCCCGCACGCAAAGCGGCCAGGTCTGGCGAGAAGGGCAAGTCGGCCAGTAGCGGGACCTCGCCGAGCCACCGGGACAGCTCGGCCGGGTTGGTCCGCTCGGCGAGCGGGTCGGCCGTCGGCTCCGAGCCGTTGAGCACGACCCCCGCCAGCCGGAGCCCCCGGCCCCGGGCGGCCTCGACGGTCAGCAGCGTGTGGTTCAACGTCCCCAGGCCGCGACGGGCCACCACGACCAGGGGGAAATCCAGGGCGACGGCCAGATCCGCCACCGTCGCCCCCTCGGCCATCGGGCAGAGCAGGCCGCCGACCCCCTCGACCACCATCAGCTCCGCGCCCCCCGGCCCGGCCCACCAGCCGATCGCCGATCGGCTCGACTCCAGGACCCGGGGGAACCCCAGCGGGGCCCCCGCCAGTCGGGCCGCCACCGGGGGGGCGAGCGGCGCCTCCAGGAGGATCGGGGCGACGCGGTCGATCGGCACGTCCCGGCCGATGGCGGCGATCAGGGCCTCGGCGTCCCCCGACCGCCACGCGCCGTCGACCCGCTCGGCCCCCGTCGCCGCCGGCTTGAGCACCCCGACCCGGACGCCCGACGCCGAGAGCGCCGAGGCGATGGCCGAGGCCACCCTCGTCTTGCCGACCCCGGTGTCGGTCCCGGTCACGAACAGCCCTCGAAGCCCTGCCATCGGCGATCGTCCTTCAGGGTCTCGACGGACCCGGCTCCCGGGGGCGGGTGCCTCGCGCCGGTCGGCGGGATCGATGCGGGAGGGCCCGCCGTTGGCGCCGCCCGGCGTCCCGGATCCATCGTCAGTCGGGCCATTCCCCGGAGAAGACCTCGGTGGCCGGGCCGGTCATGAAGACGGGGGCGTCGTCGGCGGGCCACTCCAGCTCCAGGTCGCCGCCGGGGAGGTGGGCGACGATCTTCCAGCCGGTCCTGCCCGTCAGGACCCCCGCCACGCAGACGGCGCAGGCCCCGGTGCCGCAGGCCTGGGTGATCCCCGAGCCCCGCTCCCAGGTCCTCATGCGGACCTCACCCGGGCCGATCACCTGGACGACGTGGGCGTTCACCCGCCTCGGATACGCCGGGTGGTGCTCCCACTTCGGGCCGATCGCCTCCAGGGGGAAGGCGGTCACGTCGTCGACGAAGGCGACCGCGTGCGGGTTGCCCATCGAGACGGCCGTCTGCCGCAGCTCCAGCCCGCCGACCTCGAACGGCACGTCGACCGGGGGATCGCCGGGCAACGTGGTCGGGATCTCGGCCGACCGGAGGATCGGCGTCCCCATGTCGACCCGGACCCGATGCGCCTTCCCCCCCTCGACCTCCAGGTCCAGCGTCAGCACGCCCCGGCCGGTCTCGATCGTCACCCGGTCCTTGCGGGCGATGCCGTGGTCGTGTACGTACTTGGCCACGCACCGGATGCCGTTGCCGCACATCTCCCCCTCGGAGCCGTCGAGGTTGAACATGCGCATCCTCGCGTCGGCCCGGTCGGAGGGGCCGATGAGGATCAGGCCGTCGGAGCCGACGCCGAGGTGCCGGTCGCTCATCGCCGCCGCCAGCGGGCCGGGGTCGCCGGGGAGGATCTGGTCGAACAGGTTCACATACACGTAGTCGTTGCCGAGGCCGTGCATCTTGGTGAAGCGGAGCGGCATGGGGCCATCGTCCTCTCGGGGTCGGGCGGCTGGGCGGCGTCAGAGGCCGGGGCCGTGCCCGGGGCGGACCTCATCATACCATTCGACGCCCCCCGGCAGCGGCGCCGAGGCGAACTCCAGGTGCACGACCCGGCGATGCCGGGGGGACCTCGCCGAGTTCGAGGCGTGCAGCAGCATCGGCCGCATCAGGACCGCCCCCCCGCGATCGACCGCGCACTCGACCGGCCGGACCCGGGCCCTCCAGGGGGCGACCTCGCCCGGGTCCCGGCCGTCGAGCCGGTGCGAGCCGGGCAGCACCCGCAGGGGGCCGTTGTCGGGCCCGGCGGGGTCGAGGTGCAGGCGGATGGTGAGCATCGCGTCGAGCACCTCGGGGGGGGCCAAGGCGTGCGGGATCCCGGCCTTGGCCGTCCAGCAGGAGAAGCCGGGGGCGTCGACCCGGGCCCGGGCGGCGACGGTCAGATCCCGGTGCCAGGGGAGGTTCCAGTTGGCCCCGGCCGTCTTGTCGAACCAGAGCCCCCGGACGGCGAACGCCCCGGGACCGAGCACCGGCTCGACCAGGCCCCGGATCTCGGGAGATGCGGCCAGGATCCGGACTTCCGGGACCCGGCCGAGCAGATCCCGGAGGCCGTAGACGCTCTTGCCCCGGCGGAGCGAGGCGGGGTCGGCCAGCCGGGTCGCCTCGAACTCGGCCCGGCCGACGGCGGCGATCAGCGCGTCGACCTCGGCATCGTCGAGCACCCCGGGGACCACGGCGAAGCCGTCGCGGTCGATCCGATCGGCGAGGTCGTCAGGGACGGTCGGCATGGCGAGGGGTTCGGAAAACCGAGGGGAGGGGGCCGGCTCAGTCGTCGCCGCCGTCGCAGCCGATGGCCTCAACGGGACACTCCTCCATCGCGGAACGGCAGGCCGACTCCTCCTCGGGTCCCTCAGGCTGCCGCGCGACGAAGGAGTAGCGGTTCTGGTCCCATCGGAGGAAATTGCCGATGGCAAGCTCCCGGCACAGCTCGCAGTCGATGCAGGTGTCGTCGACGTAATAGCGTCCCGGGGCGTTCTCGGGCACCTTGTGGGTCGGGTCGGCCATGACTCTGGGAGGGGCTGGGTCCAAAGCGTTCCGGTCTGATCTGGCGTTCAAGCGCCCAAGCGCCGCTCCATTCTAGCGACGATCCCGGAGATCGTCTCCCTGAGGGCGGGGGACGGCCCCCGGATTCATCCATGCGGTCGCACCCGGCGACGGGTATAATCGGCGACGCGGTCGGGCGAACCTGCCCTCGCGGGGGAGCAGGACCGGCCGACGCGCCCCGACCCGGGGAGGAGACCGCCATGTCACCGCGCATCACCCGTTCCGCCATGACCGGGGCGAGCCTGATCGCCCTGCTCCTCGCCCTCCCCGCCCCGGCCGGGGCCCGGGTGGCCATCGAGCCCCCCCCCGAGCAGGAGGGCGGGGACCGGCCCGAAGGGTCGAGCAGGACCGGAAGCGAGCCCGGGCTCCCGGAGCAGTTCCGGGAGCTTCGACGGCTCCTCGACCAGGAACGTGAGGTCCGTCGACAGGCCGAGGAACGCCTGGCCGATCGGGAGCAGGTGATCCTCGAACTGATCGAGAAGCTGGCCCGGGCCGAGGTCGAGGCCGATCAGCTCCGGGAGGCCGCCCGCGCCCAGGCCGACCATCCGGCGGCCGGGCCCGGGGAGGCGGACGAGCCCCGTGATGGCCCCAGGCCCGGGCGGCTCGACGCCCCCGACCAGGCCCGGGTGGCCGAGGCCCGGGTCGAGGCCGCCCGCTCCCGACTGGAGGCGGCCGAGATGCGGCTCGACGCCTGTCGGCAGCGGATCGAGGAGCTGGATCGTGCCATGGCGAGCGGCGTCGCGTCGGCGGGGGAGGGGTTCGAGGGCCGCATGGCCCTCGCCGACGCCCAGGCCCAGCTCGCCGAGTCCCGGGCCCAGCTCGTCGAGGCCGAGTTCCAGCTCGGCCGGGTCCTCCGCGGCCAGGAAGGCGACCCGGGGCCCGAGGCCGACCGGGACGAGGCCCGGATCGAGCCGGGCGTCCGAGTCGGGGGCGACTCGGACGAACACGATTATGGGATCGAGCTTGAGGACGTCGTCGACACCGCGGATCGGATCCTCGACCTCATCCGGGGCATCGACGAGGACTTCGGCGGCGACCGGGGCCTGCCCCTCCGGGACGAGCTGGACGAAGACTTCGAGGTCGAGGTCGAGGTCGAGGGGGACCTGATCGACGAGGTGTTCGACACGGCGGATCGGATCCTCGACCTCATCCAGGGCATCCGCCGCGATCGACGCGGCCGGTGAACGACCCCATGCCGACGGGCCCGGTCCCGCCCTCTGACACGTCAGGGGCGGGCCGGGGTCACGCGGCTCGCATCGGTCGGACGCACCGCGCCCTCGGCCCATCCCGCCCGCCCACCCGAAGTCGAGTGGGCGGGGAGACGGCAACGACGCCCCCTCCCGGAACATCGACCCCGTGACCCCGCCGAGCCCGACGACCGACGGCACCTCGCCCGACCTTCCCCCGCCCCGGGATGACCCGGGCCGGCCCTTCCGAGCGGGATGGAGGGCCCGGCCGGGCAAGGTGCGGCCGATGGTGCCGGTGGCGATCGCGATGGCGGCCGGGATCCTCGCCGACCGTCGGGTCGAGCCCTGCGGGACCGCGACCTGGGCGATCCTCGCGCTGGCCTGCTCGGCGGTCGCGCTGGCGACGTTGCGGAGGCCCCGGGTCGTCTACCCGGCGCTGCTCCTGGCGATCGCCGCCTTCGGCGGCGGCCGGCACCACGCCCGGTGGTCGGACCTGGCGCCCGACGACCTCTCCCGGGTCGTCTCGACCGAGGCGAGGCTGGGCTGGGTGCGGGGGTTCCTCCGGACCGTGCCCGAGTACCGGGAGGCAGGCGTCGCGGACCGGCCCGGGGACGAGGGCTACACCCGGTTCGAGCTGCAACTGACCGCGGCCAGCGACGGCCGGTCCTGGCATCCCGCCTCGGGCCGGGCGGTCGTCTCCGCCGGGGGAGACCGGACCGACCTGGAGATGGGGGACCCGGTCGAGGCGGCCGGCTCGATCGCCCTGCTGGCCGGGCCGCTCAACCCCGGCGAGCGCGACCCGAGGGACTTCCACCGGTCCCGAGGAGTCCGCCTGCGGCTCTCGGTCGACGACCCGGCCGGGCTCGGCCTCGACCCCGAGGGGAGGCCCCGCCCCCTGCTGCGATGGCTCGGCAAGGCCAGGACCTGGGGCGATCGTCGGCTCTCGGATCTCCTCGGCGACCGGACGGCGCCGGTCGCCTCGGCCCTGCTGATCGGAGACCGGGGGGGGATCGACGGGGAGACGACCGACGCCTTCTCCCGGACCGGCGCGGCCCACCTGCTGGCGATCTCCGGGCTGCACCTCTCGGCGGTGGCGGGGGGGCTGGGGCTGCTCTCGATCCTGCTCGGCCTCGGGCTCAAGGGGGCGGCCCGCCTGGTCCTGGCGGCGACGATCGGCTATGCCACCCTCGTCGGCTGGTCGCCGTCGGTCGGCCGGTCGGCGACGATGGTCGCCGCCGTCTGCCTGGCGACGATCCTCGACCGGCAGGCCAGGGCCTCGAACACGATCGCCCTGGCGGCGGCGATCACGATGGCGATCAACCCGGCCGTCCTGTTCTCGGTCGGCTGGCAGCTCTCGTTCCTGGCCGTCGGGGTGCTGGCCCTCGGCGTTCCGACGATGGTGCGACGGGTCGAGGGCCGGTTCTTCGGGCCCGACCCGGAAGGCGACCCGCTCGACGAGCTGGAACGTCGGCTGGAACCCCGCTGGCGGCGGGCCGTGCGGCGGGCGGCGTTCTACCCGGTGGCGGCACTGGCGGCCTCGGCGGCCGTCTCGCTGGCGACGGCCCCGCTGGTGGCCTGGAGGTTCAACGTGGTGGCGCCGATCGGCATCCTGCTGAACCTCCCGCTCATCCCGGTCGCCGGGGTCGCCGTCGGTAGCGGCGGGCTGGCCCTGATGCTCTCGGCCGTCTGGGCCCCCTTGGCCACCCCGGCGGCCTGGGCCTGCGACGCCTCCCTCGGGCTTGCGATGGGCGTCGTCCACCGGGCCGAGGCGGTGCCGATGGGACATGCGTTCGTGCCGACCCCGACGACCGGCTGGGTGGTCGCCTTCTACGCCTCGCTCGCGATGGCGGGCCGGGCCTCGGCGGCCCGGTGGCCGGTGCCGGCGAGGAGGACGGCCTGGCTGGGGGTCGGCCTGGTGGGGGCGTTCGGCTCGATCGCGACGCTCGCGCCGCACCGGCCCGAGACGACCGAGGTGGAGGTGCTCGCCGTCGGCCACGGCCTGTCGGTCGTGATCCAGGGGCCCGACGGCTCGGCGGCCCTCTACGACTGCGGCCGGTCGGGCGACCCGGGCGTCGGCCGCCGGATCGCGGCCCCGGCGCTCTGGGGCCGGGGGGTCCGACGGCTGGAGACGCTGGTCATCTCCCACGCCGACGCCGACCATTACAACGGCGTCCCCGACCTGCTCGAACGGTTCGAGGTGGGCCGGCTGGTCGTGCCGGAGGGGTTCGAGGGCGACGGCGACGACTCGGCGGTGCTCGCCGTGCTCGACGACGCCAGGGCACGGGGCGTCCCGGTCGTCGAGGCGAGGGCCGGCGACCGGATCGGACTGGTCCCGGGGCTGACCGCGGGGGCCCTGCACCCGCCCCCGGGCTGGCTGCCCGACGCGCCGGACAACGACCGGAGCCTGGTGCTCGACCTCCCCGCCGGGGGCCGGCACCTGCTGCTGACCGGCGACCTCGAAGGCGCCGGGCTCGCCGAGCTGGTCGCCGGGCCGAGCTTCCCGATCGACGCCATGCTCGCCCCTCATCACGGCGGCCGGTCGTCCAACCCGGGCTGGCTCTACGACTGGGCCTCCCCGGGGCTGGTCGTCAGCAGCCAGCGGGCCCCCCGGGCGGGGGCGACGGACCCCCTGGCGAGCCTCGACGAACGGGGGATCCCGGTGCTCCGGACCGCGGAGGGCGGGGCCGTCCTGCTCCGAAGCCTCGGCCCCCGCGAGGCCGAGCCCGGGGGCGGCCCGGGCTGGTCCGTCGGCGGCCGGCCGGGCCCGTCGGATCCGAAGCCCGGGAATCGGTTCATCGCCGCTTCCCTCGGCGTCCGGCCGCCCCCGGGGGCGGCCCGCCTGCTGGCGGCCGTGGGCGGCCTGGCCCTCGGCGTCTGGCTCTGCCTGGCCCTTGCTGTGGTCCACTTCGGGGCCTGGTCCCTCGTCCTGCCCGGCCGGGCGAACCCCTCGGATGAGCCGTTCCCGGGGCCCTGGCGGTCGGCCTCGATCACCTCGGCGGACGGGCTGACGCTCCGGGGCTGGCGGCTCGACGCCCGGGGCGGCGGGCCTGACACGCCCGATCGGTTCGCCCTGGTCTTGCATGGGATGGCGGAGGCGTCCCCGAGCATGAGGGGACGGGCCGAGGCGCTGCACCGCCTCGGCTGGTCGGTGCTCGTGCCCGACCTCCGCTCCTTCGGCCGGAGCGACGGGGACCGCTGCACCTTCGGCGCCCGGGAGGCCGGGGACCTGCGGTCCTGGGTCGACGCCCTGCTCGTCGACCATCCCGGCGCCGCCGTCGTCGCCTGGGGCCGCTCGATGGGGGCGGCCGTCGCGCTGCGGGCGGCGACGGAGGACGACCGGATCCGGGCGATCGTCCTGGAGGCCCCCTATGCCGACCTCCGACGGGCCCTGGCGTCCCGGCTCTCCCGCCTGCCGATCCCCGGCGCGGGCCTGCTGGCCGGGCTCGTCCTCTCCCGGGCCGCCCGGATCGCGGGGGTCCCGCTCGACCGCCCCCGGCCCGTGGACCTGGCCCCCCGGGCCTCGGTCCCCGCCCTCATCCTCCAGGGCGGCAAGGACCGGATCGCGCCGATCGTCGAGGCCCGTCGCCTCGCCGACGCCTTCCCCGACGACCGACGCCCCGAGGTCGAGACCGTCGCCGACGCCGGCCACGCCGACGTCTTCGACCTCGGCGGCCCGTCGCTGGCGAGTCGGATCGGCGAATTCCTGGGCCGGGCCGCATCGCCGCGCCCGGGAAGCGATCGGGCCGGGGAGGGCCGGTCGCGCCCTCTCCGGGTTGAACCCGGATCTCCCGAATGAGGGACCGTCGGGGCGGCCGATCCATCCCATCCCGGATCGGGCGATCGGGCTCAGGGGTCAGGAGTCGGTCTCTTCCATCGAGTCCCGAATCAGCTGGAACCGGGAGGCCGGGTCGTCCCCCTCCAGGTCGGACCACTGGCCGAGCAGGAAGACGGTGCGTCGGGGGGTGCGGAAGCAGCGGATGCAGCAGGCGTTGGTGGAGTCGAGGGTCAGGAACTCGACGTCGTGGCCGATCGCCCGGTGGCCGTCGATCGTCTCCAGCACCGGCACGGCGTCCAGGTCGGGGTACTCCTCCTGCATCGCGTCGAGCGCATTGCCGGCGACCTCGGCGGGCTCGGGGCACTCCTCGTCCAGGGAGACCAGCGCGAATGCGACCCCGTCCGGCGCATTCACGGCGACCGTGGTCCGGGGGCCGTCGACCTCGACCTCGACCTCCCAGTCGGTCGGATACCGGAAGCGGACGCCGTGCTCGTCGAAGATGCCGATCATCGTCTGGGGCCTCATCGGCCCCGGCCCCGGACGCCGCCGGGCGCCCGGCTCGATGGTGGCCCGAGCCTGATCCGGCTCCCATCCTAGCAAACGGGCGGCCGGGCCGGTCCACCCCGAACGAGGCAGGCGCCCGGCCGGCCCGGTCGGCAACCCGTCGAGGTCCCCGGTCAGCCGGCCTGGTCCGGCTCCTCGTCCCCATCGCCCGCCTCCCGGTCGTGGTCCCCGGCCGGGGTGGCCTCCTCCTCCTTGGTGTCGTCGAGCCGGTCGGCCTGCATCGTCCGGCCGCCCTGGATGAGGACCAGCCCGGTCACGTTCCCCTCGTCGTCCCGGAGGAATTCGACCTCGGCCCGGACGGCCTCGACCAAGAACTCGGTCTCGGAGGTGGGGGACAGCTCGGCCCGGTCCTGCCCGCTGGGGGCGCCGAGGAGGCGATCCCCCTCCCGGACGATCTCCAGGACCATCTCCGGGGAGATCCGATACCGGCCGACGTAGTCGTCGAAGATGGCCGGGTCGACCTCGACGATCGCCCGGGGCCGGGGCACCTCGTAGGGCAGCCCGAGGACGACCGCCGCCAGGTCCCGGGCGATCTCGCCGACCGGCTCGGGGACGACGTTGCCGAGCACGGCCACGAAGACCCCGTCGTCGGGGTAACGGATCACCTGCGTCGTGAAGCCGTTGATCCCCCCGGCGTGCTCCTGCTCGGGGTGGCCGTCGCGCTCCCGGACGAGCCAGCCGAAGGCGTAGTCGTCCTTCACAGGGGTCCACATCGCCTCGTACGACTCCCCCGAGATCAGCTTGCCCTCGGCCAGGGCGCGGTCCCACCGGGCGAGATCCTCGACCGTCGAATACAGGGCCCCGGCCGAGAAGGGGAGGCCCATGTCGAGGTACCGAGAGTTGCGGACCAACTCGCCGACCCGCTCGTAGCCCGAGGCCCGGCCCTTGAGGATCGGCCCGGCCCGGTCGTAGCCGCTGTCCTCCATGCCCAGGGGCTCGAAGATCTCCTCCCGGAGGAACGACTCGTAGGTCGACCCCGAGGCCCGCTCGATGATCATGCCCAGGAGGAAGTACCCCGAGTTGTTGTAGCGGTATTCCGAGCCGGGCTCGAACTCCAGGGGCAGGTCCCGGACCAGGCCGATCAGCTCCTCCTGGGAGAGCGGCAGGATGCTCTTCTCCTCGAAGAACCCCGAGAGCCCCGTGTAGCTGGGGATGCCCGAGGTGTGCGTCAGCAGGTGCCGGATCGTCACGCCCCCCCACGACTCGGGCGTCTCCGGCAGGTGCTCGGAGATCGGGTCGTCAAGGCCGAGCTTCCCCCGCTCCGCCAGGATCAGCGCCGCCATCGCCGTGAACTGCTTCGTGACCGAGGCGAGCCGGAACTTCGTCCCCGGGGTGTTCGGGACCTCGTGCTCGAAGTTCGCCAGCCCGTAGCCCCTGGCCAGCAGCGGCTCGCCGTCCTTGGTCACGATCACCGAGCCGTTGAACTTCTGGACGGCGTCGGCGGCCTCCATGTATTCCTCCAGCCGGGAGACCAGTCCGGCGCCCCCGTCGTCGGGGTCGGCATCCGGGACGACCATCGGTGGGGCGATCAGGACGGCAAGCGCGGTCGGGAGCACGAGCATCGGTCGGTTCCTCTTCGGGGGGAATGGGGACCACCCGTGATTCGGGCCCGATCGTCCGATATTGCGGGCCCGGCCGCCATGCGGCCCTCCTCGCCTTGGCCATCGGGCGGAGGGGTTGCTAGAGTAGGAATCGGAGCGTCGGCCGATCGGGCCGACCCGGTCGGGTTGCGCCCCGGCCGAGGGACACGAACCCCGGCGACGTCCGGCCGACCGTCCGATCGAGAGAGCACGCCACCGATGCGAGTCCTGTCCGGGATCCAGCCGTCCGGCCCGCTGCACCTGGGGAACTACTTCGGGGCGATCCGCCAGTACCTGGAGCTGCAGCGGGAGGCCCAGGTCTTCTACTTCGTGGCCAACTACCACGCCCTGACCAGCGTCCGGGACGCCGACACCCTGCGCTCCTACACCGACGACGTGGTGGTCACGCTGCTGAGCCTGGGGATCGACCCGGAGCACGTCACCCTGTTCGTCCAGTCCGACGTGCCGGAGACGACCGAGCTGGCCTGGCTGCTGACGACCGTCACGCCGATGGGGTGGCTGGAGAAGTGCGTCAGCTACAAGGACAAGATCCAGCAGGGCCTTCCCTCCGAGCACGGCCTGTTCGCCTACCCCGTGCTCCAGGCGGCCGACATCCTGCTCTACGACGCCGACCTCGTCCCCGTCGGCCAGGACCAGAAGCAGCACCTGGAGATCACCCGGGACGTCGCCGAGCGCTTCAACAACACGTACGGCGAGACCTTCAAGCTCCCCGAGCCCTACATCCTGCCCCAGGTCGCCGTGGTCCCCGGCACCGACGGCCGGAAGATGTCCAAGAGCTACGGCAACACCATCGAGCTGTTCGACGACCCCAAGGCGATCACCAAGAAGTGCAAGCGGCTCGTCACCGACAGCCGCCCCCCCGAGGAGCCCGGCGACCCGTCCAAGCTCGACGAGTTCCCCCTGTTTTTGCTCTTCCGCCTCGTCGCCCCCGCCGAGGAGTGGGAGGCCGTGAAGCGGCAGTACCTCGAAGGGGGCCTCGGCTACGGCCCGGTGAAGGCCCGGCTGGCGGAACTCATCATCGAGCACTTCGCCGAGGCCCGGGAGCGCCGGGCCGAGCTGCTGGCCCACCCCGAGCGGGTCGCCGAGGTGAAGGCGTCCGGCGCCGACCGCGCCCGCAAGGCGGCCCGCCAGGTCCTCGACCGGGCCCGGGCCGCCTGCGGCGTCGGCTGAACTTCGTCCCGGACGGGATGGGTCAGCCCGCCCGTGGCGACCGACGACGGCGGGCCACGGCGACACCGGCCGCCGACAGCCCGGCCGCCGCCATCGCCAGGCTCGACGGCTCGGGGATGGCGTGCAAGACGCCGACGGCGTCCAGGTCGAAGCCCCCGGAAGCGAACGGGGTGGGATACGGGTCGTTGACGAGGTTCCCCAGCGAATCGAGGCTCCCGATGCCCGGGTCGATCGACCCGACCACGTCGACCAGCCGGACGTAACGGACCGCGTCCACGTCGAGCAACGGGGAGCGCCCGGCGAGTTCGGCCAGGTCGAACGGCGTCCCGAAGCCGCCGACGTGCTTCCCGGCCAGGTTGTGCAGTTCGGTGGCGTCGAGGGCGCCGAAGCCGCCGACCTGGGTGCTCGTCTGGGTCAGGGAAGCGGCGTCGAACCGGAAGAAGTCGACGCCGTTGGAGCTGACCTCCACGAAGGCGAGCTCCAGGAAGGCCAGCCCCCCTCCCAGGCCGAAGCCGTTCTCGAACACGGCGAAGTCGGCACCGGCCCCGTCGACGATGGGGGCGTCGAAGCCCAGCGTGATGCTCCCGCCGTCGCCGAGGCTGACGATCCGGCCGTCGGCCGCGCCGATCGCGTCGGCGGCCGAGCCGAACGAGGCGAGCGGCCCGCCGGGGTCGGCCAGGTCCTGGGGGCCTCGGACCAGCTCGGCGACGCTGGCCCCCCAGCCGACGATCCGGCTGTCGTCCCGGGAGATGGCGAGCGAGCCCGGCAGGCCCGCCTGGGGGTCGAACGGCCCGGCGACCGCCGGGGAGGCCGAGGCCAGGGCAGCGGCAAGGGCGGCGATCGCGGTCATCTGCACGAAGTTGCGCATGGAATTCCCTTCGAAGGTCGAGTCGGGTCGACGCGCGCACCCCGATCGGGCCCGGCCGGGATCCGGCGGGCGGGGGACCGACGCGCGGACGGAGATCCTCGGTCCGGGCACCGTGCCCGGCCCTCGCTCGATCGGGAGCCCGTCCCGTCGCCGGGAGGACGTCCCGGGGCGGCCTCCCCCGAGGTCAGGGGAGGTCACGCTCGATTCAATTCAATCCGCCGCACCGGCCCGCCGGGGCGGCCGGCCGTCAGGCGGCCCGGCGACGAAGTCGGAGTCGGGTCGCGATCGCCGACGCACCCGCAAGGCCGAGGCCGAGCATCGCCAGGGTCGACGGCTCGGGGATCGCCGTCACCCCGGAGAACCGGAGGTCGTCCAGCGCGAAGAACCCCGGCGTGTTCATGCCGAAGATCGGGTCGGTGTCGGACGACGTCAGGTTGAAGTGCAGCCGGGTCGCCCCGGCCAGGGTGGAGAGGTCGACCTCGGTCCAGTCCCGGATCACGTAGTCGTCATCCCCCCGGTAGTCGGCCAGGTAGAACTCGACCGACGAGGCCAGGGCGGCCCCCGACGCGTCGGTGCCGAAGACGGTCAGCCTGAACCAGTCGGGGTCGGTGCCGGAAGGGCCGCCGAAGGGGCCGGTGAAGCCGAAATCGTCCCCTTCGAGCATCGTCAGCGCGGTGAGGGTCGTGTTGGTGACGAGCATGCTCAGGGGGGCGGCCCCGTCGGGGAGCTCGACCCAGGGAAGGTCGAGCAACTGCCCGGAATCGGTCGGGTCGAGGTCGTCGTTGTACCCGAAGCCCACCGCGTAGTTGTCCGCGCCGGGCCCGGCCCCGGTGCCGGCGAAGGCGGCGAACTGGTTGGAATACTGCTTGGTGGTCGTGTCCTGCACGTTGGAGTAGGCGAAGCCCCCCCAGTTGGTCACGCCGTCGAAGGCGTAGTTGGGGTTGTAGCGGTTCGAGAACCGGGCCCCGCCGCTCTCGAACGCGCCGACGGTCACCGGCAGGTCGCCGCCGAAGGGGTCGGGCTCCTGGATGCCGCCGGGGTCGGGCCCGTTCCAGTAGGAGTCGGCGGGGAGCGTCAGGTCGTCGAAGTCGGCCACGCCCTCGGCCATCGCGGGGGCGGAGAGGGCCAGGGCGAGCAGCAGGGGGGCGGTCGGTCGGATCGTCATCGGTCGATGTTCTCGTCGGGGTCGGGTGTTCGGTCTCGGGGATGTTCGGATCAAGATCGGGCTCAATACTGGTCGGCCGAGATCACCTCGCCGCCGGCCCGGGTGCAGAGGGCGGCCAGCGGCCTCAGCGCGATCGTCTCCTTCAGGAACCGGGCCGAACCGTCGCCGAGCAGGGCGAGGGCCCCGCCGGGGTGGTCGGAGCGGATGTCGTTCTCGAAGCCGGGTGCCGTGTTGATGGCGAACGCCTGGTCGAAGACGTTGCGGGCGTAGATCCACTGGCCGTCGCCCCAGGCGGAGTCCTCGGCGATGAAGATCGTCTGCGAGGTGCCGTCCCGGATCGCGGCGACGGGGAACGCCCGGTCGTAGAGCATCGGCCCCTTGGGCGGGTTGTTCGGCGAGGTGATCCGCTCGCCGTAGATGCCGCCGTAGTCGCAGGCCCCCCGGCCGTCCACGCGGTCGTCATCGCGCCGGGAGGTGGGGCAGAGGTAGACGTCGAGGACCGTCCGGGCGGCGGTGCCGTTCGCGGCGTGGTCGTGCGCGACGGCCAGGTTCATCGCGTCGAACAGGTCCGGCTGCTCCAGGTTCGGCAGCAGCAGGGCCGACCAGGCGAGCCACCGCATCGGCTCTCCCGGCCTCCGGAGCCAGCCGCCGGGGGGGAAATGCCCGGCGGTGTCGTGGTAGCCGTGCAGGGCCAGGCCCATCTGGCGGAGGTTGTTCAGGCACTGGGCCCGTCGGGCGGCCTCCCGGGCCGCCTGGACGGCGGGCAGCAGCAGGGCGATGAGCACGCCGATGATCGCGATGACCACCAGCAGCTCGATCAGCGTGAAGCCGTCGCCCCGGGATGGGCGCGCGCAGGCGCCCCGGATGGGGTTCGGTCGGTTCATGGGTGATGGTCCCGGCGAGCGGACGGGAACGCACCCTCGGCCGGATCCCTTCGATCCCCCGGGTCGGGCCGGGGCAGGGGGATTCGTCCGACCGGGCGATCGGCGGCCGCAAACCGGGGGGGTCCTCGGAACGGGGGTCGAACGGAGGTCTCGACGCATTCCGCCCGGCGTGCTCGTCCCTCGCAGAGCAGGGCCGGGAGCGACTCGAGGTAGGTCTTCTGACTCCCGGGCACGAGCCCCAAGCCTTCTCATCGCGACCCCCGCGCCGTGCGCCTGGGCTCATCGACAATGGCTGGAGGAGGGGAGGGGCTCGTTGACTGCCCGGTCACAGCGGCGGGGCCGTCCCGGATTCGCACCGGGTTCCCTGTTCACCGCCCCCGAAGGCTTCGGGGGACGGTCACCTCGCGTCTGATGACGGAACGCGGATGGTAACGGCATCGCCATGCCGGCGTCAACCGAAACGTCCGGCCGTTCCGCCTCCCCGCCCCGGACCGAACCCGTCGCGGAGGGGAGGGGAGGGATCCCCCGCCGACCTCCCCCTCGGGCCCGTGTCGCATGGCCCCCGATCCGGCGAGGGCGGCCGGCCCGGGCAGGGCCCGGGGCGGCCCACCCCGGAAATCGAGGCCGTTTTCCCGGAAGAATCCTCAAGCTCGGCGCACGACCCTGCCGATGGTGCGGGAAGGGGGAATTTACCGTCGGCCCGGATCGGGCGTGGGCCGACGGCGGACCGGAGCCGAATCGATGGGAGGTGGCATGGGGCGAGGGGCCGTCCTGGCTGGTGTGCTCGCGGCCCTCTCGGCCGGCTGCGCGGGGCTCGGCCCCAGGCCGTTCGACGGGCCCGATGCCCGACGCTGGGAGCAGCGTCGGGAACTCAGCCGGCAGGCCCGGGCCGCCGCCGATTCCCGGGACTTCGCCCGCGCCCTCGACCTCCTCGCCCGGCTCTCCGAGTCCGATCCCCGATCGGCCGACGCCCCGGCCCGGATGGCGGCCATCTACGTGGAGCTCGGCCGGGTCGATGACGCCGCCGAAGCCTTCGGCCTCGCCCTGAAGAGGGACGCCGACGACGTCGACTCCCTGATCGGCCTGGGCCGGATCGAGGCCGACCGCGGCCACCTCGACCGGGCGATCGATCGCTTCAACGCCGCCATCGAGATCGACCCCGGCCAGACCGGGGCCCACCTCGGCCGGGCCCGGGCGCTGGAACGGCTCGGCCGGCCCGACGAGGCGCTCGCCTCCTACTTCCGGGCCCTCCGGATCGAGCCCGACACGCCCGAGGCCCTGATGCGGGTCGCCTCGATCCAGCTCGACCGCAATCAGCCCGAGTCGGCCCTCGCCCGGCTCGACCACCTCGTCGAGCTCTCCCCCGACGACCCCGACGCCAGGGCCGTCCGGGGCCGGGCCCGGGTGGCGCTCCAGCTCACCGAAGGTGCCCTGGACGACCTCCGGTTCGCCTCCGAACGCTTCCCCGGCCGCGCCGACCTCGCCTGCATGCTGGCCCTCGCCTTCGAGCAGGCCGACGACCTCGACGCGGCGCGAGACGCCATCGCCCACGCCGCCTCGATCGACCCCGCCTCCCCCACCGTCCGGGCGATCTCCGACCGGCTGCACCGCTGAGCGGCGGCGGACCGCGGCCGCGACGCCCCGGGCCGCATTGACCGGGAAGCCGTACCTCCGGGGGCCGGGGTGGCCGAGGACTCGGCCGAGAGGAACCGGCCGGGGGCCTCGGCGACCGGGGAGTCACGGCCGAGGCCCCGGACACCCGAGGGGGATCGACCCAGGAAACGCCGGATCAATCGCCGAGCCCCGGGACCGCCTCGCCGCCGGCGACGGTCCCGTAGGCCTTCCAGACTTCCGGGTCGATCGTGCTTTTGACGAAGTGGACCGAGCCGTCTCCGGTGAGCAGGTTGACCCCGCCGGGGTGGCGGCTCGACGCCGTCGAGACGACCGGGCTGCCGTAGTCCTCGATCCCCCCGAGCAGGCAGCTCGGGCTGCCGGGCGGCAGGACGTGGTGATACCTCGTGTAGAGGGCATTGCCGTCCGCCCAACGCCCCCCCGGCCGCTGGTTCGCCACCAGCATCCGGGGCGAGGTCATCGGGCCGGCCGACCGGCATGACTCGATCGAGTCGCCCGAGAGGAAGAAGTCGCCCAGCGGGTCGACCAGGCCGGGGTCGAACAGGCAGCGTTCGCTGAACATCGCCGTGTTGCCCAGCCCGTCCCGGACGTTCGCCGTCCTGATGGCGCTCTGGAACCAGAAGGCACCGTCGTTGCGCCCCGAGCCGTCCGGGGAGTCGCCGGGCAGGTTGATCGGCTGCGTCCCGGCGTTGCCGCGGTAGGAACTATGCCCGTAGACCAGCGTGTCGGCCGGCGAGACCGCGTCGGACGGGCAGAGGAAGCCCGAGACGGTCGCCTGGAGGATCGACCGGTTCCAGAGGTTGTCGGGGATCGGGTCGTGCGCCCAGGGCACCCCGACGAAGTTCAGCGCGTCGAAGAGCGCCGGCTGCTCAAGGTACGGCAACAGCTGCGAGTGCGCCGACCAGCGCGGCTCCCTCCCGGCCGGCGCCCAGCCGCCGACGCCGAAGGGGTAGGCCCGCAACGCCGCCTCGTAGTTGTGCAGCGCCAGGCCGATCTGCCGGAGGTTGTTCGAGCACTGGGCCCGGCGGGAGGACTCCCGGGCCATCTGCACCGCCGGCAGCAGCAGGGCGACCAGGATGCCGATCACGGCGACCACCACGAGCACCTCGATCAGCGTGAACCCGCGTCGGGTCGCGGCGGCCCTCGTCGCCGGCCCGGCGTCCCGGGAAGCCCGCCACCGCCAGGCGATCAGGCCGGCGGCGATCGCCACGAGCAGGGCCCCCGCGGCCCAGTAATACGGCGCCCGGCTCCTCGGCGGCTGCTGGAGGCGGACGACCCGGTCGGCCCGGATCGACCAGTCGCGGAAGCCGACTTCGAGGCCCGAGGTCGTGTTCATGGGGACGGCCATCAGGGCCAGGTAGTCGACCGGATCGGTCCCGAGTACGGCCTCCCCGAGGGAGGCGAGCTCGCCGTCCTCGGCCCCATGCAAGAGGGTCCACGTCTCGCCGGCCCGACGGATGCCGAGCCGCCCCCAGGTCGCCGCGGTCGGCAGGTGGGCCCAGCCGTCCTCCCCCCCGGGGATCCGCGCGAAGAAGCCGATGCCCTGGCCGTCGGGCCGGTGGTTGTGGTAGACGCCGACCTCCCCCGAGGCGTTGGAGAGGTGCAGCTCGATGACGTTAGCCTGCTCCCAGACCTCGAAGTCGGGCAACGTCTTCGGCTTCGGCAGGGACCGCACGTCGTAGGTGGCGACCACCTCGAAGTCGCCGACGAGGTGGACGTCGGCCAGGAACCGCAAAGCGTTGTAGCCGACCGGGCCGGGGCGGACCGTGCCGACGAGCAATCCGTCCTCGGCCCGCCACTTCGACCCCGGCGGCCCCGGCATGGGCCGGAAGACCCAGCGGTCGTACGAGGCCCCCTCGAACGAGGTCTCGACCCGGTCCTCCGCCGAGGCCGGCCCGGGCGGCCCGAGCAGGGCCCCGGCCGCCGCGACCGCGATCGCCCACCCGACGCGCCCCGCCGGCGCCCGGGCTCCTCCCCGCCGCACTGCACGCCTCATGGAGAAGGTCCCCGGCCGGGGCACCGCCGCTCGGGCGGGTCGGCGGGGCGGCCGACGATCGGACCGACCCGCGTCGACGTGTCTCGTCCCGGCCCGATGATCATGCGGCGGGCCGCGGCGACCTGCAAATGAAATCCTTCGGAGACCTCCGATTGGATGAATGTTCCATCCGTGTTCGACGCCGCGACCCGCCCGACGGGTCGGGCGGGCCGGGCCGGGGAGGGCGGCGCTCAGGGTTGGCCGCCGGCCGGCTCGCACAGCTCGGTGAGCACGCCGTGGGTGCTCTTGGGGTGGGCGAAGGCGATCCGCATGTGGTGGGCCCCCGGACGGGGCGCGTCGTCGATCATCCGGAGGCCGCCGGCCTTCCATTCGGCGATGCGGTCCTCGATCCCCTCCACGGTGAAGGCGACGTGGTGCATCCCCTCCCCCCGCTTGTCGAGGAAGCCGGCGATGGTGCTCGACGGGTCGAGCGGCTCCAGCAACTCGAATCGGACGTCGCCGATGCGGAAGAAGCCGACGCGGACCTTCTGGTCGGCCACCTCCTCGACCCCTTCGAACTCGGCGCCGAGGGTGCCTTCGTAGTACGGGCGGTGTTCTTCGATCGATCGGACCGCGATGCCGATGTGGTTGAGCGCCTTGACCGGTGTCATGGGACCTTCCTCGTTCGGTGATCGCCCGGGGGCCGGGCTCCATTTCGATTCGGGCCGCCCGGGGCGCCCGAGACGGGCGGCCCCCGGGGGGATCGATGCCCGTCATTCGAACTCGACGAGCACCTGCCCCTGCTGGACGCCGTCGCCGACCCCGGCGTTGACCCGGGAGACGACGCCGGCGACCGGGGCGGTGATGACCGTTTCCATCTTCATCGCCTCCAGCACGATCAGGACGTCATTGACCCGGATCGCCTGGCCCGGCCTGGCCTCGACCCGGGAGACGACGCCGGCCAGCGGGCTCCGGCAGACCTTGGCCTCGTCCGCCACCGGTGCCGGGCCCGGCCCGGCCCCCGGGGAGGCCGGGGGGCCCGCCGGCGAGGCCGGCATCCGGGCGTGGCCGGAGGGCGGGACGTAGGAGGGCCTCATCGGCTCCGGCTCGGCGACCTCGACATCGACCTCGAAGACTCTGCCGTCGACGGTGATCTTGAGTTTCAACGTTCGCTCCTCGAAGGCCACGCCGGCCGGGTCCGATCGCGGGGTCGGGTGGGGTCTGGGATGGCCGACCCGGGGGCCCGGCGGCCCCCTTCGGTGTCGGTTCGGGGTCCGTCGCACGCGGGGACGGCCGGGGAACTCGATCAGGATCCGTGCTGGACCTGCAGCCGGTGCGACGCCTGCACCGTGACCCTCCCCTGCTGCGCCCAGGCCGCCGAGCCGAGCAGGCGGATCTGACGGATGTGGGCCCGCTTGCCCAGGTAGGCGGCGACCGCCGCGGAGATGGCGAAGGCCAGCTCCGGGCCGATCGCGTCGGACGCCCGGTCGGCCGCCTGGGGGGCGAGCCCGGCGGGGGAGGCCGGGGCCGAGGCCTCGATCGCCGAGACGCGGGCGGACAGCCGGGCAACCTCGCCCCTCAGGGCCTCGACGGCCTCGAGGATCCGGGACAGGTCGTGCGACTCGGGGGGCATGGGATCCGATCCTCCGATCAGGGTTCATCGATCTCGCGCCGATCAGAGCGGGATCAGGCCGTGCTTCTTCGGCGGCCGGACCTCGCGCTTGGCCTGGAGGTATTCCAGGGCCTGCGCCAGGTGTCGGCGGGTGTCGGCCGGCTCGATGACGTCGTCCACGAGGCGACGCCCGGCGGCGACGTACGGCGAGGAGAAGGTGGATCGGTACTGCTCGATCAGCTCGGCACGCCGGGCGGCCTTGTCCCCGGCCTCCTGCATCTCCTTGCGGAAGACGACCTCGACGGCGCCCTCGGCCCCCATCACGGCCACCTCGGCCGTCGGCCAGGCGAAGACGCGGTCGGCCCCCAGGTCCTTCGAGCACATCGCCAGGTGGGCCCCGCCATACGACTTCCGCAGGATCACCTGGATCTTCGGCACCGTGGCCGCCGAATAGGCGAAGAGCATCTTCGCCCCGTGCCGGATGATCCCGCCGTGCTCCTGGGCCACGCCCGGCAGGAAGCCGGGCACGTCGACGAAGGTGACCAGCGAGATGTTGAAGGCGTTGCAGAAGCGGATGAATCGGCTCGCCTTCGTCGATGCGTTCACGTCCAGCACGCCGGACATCACCGAGGGCTGATTGGCGATGACCCCCACCGACCGGCCCAGGATCCGGGCAAAGCCGACGACGATGTTCCGGGCGTACCCCTCCTGGACCTCCAGGAAGTCCCCCCGGTCGACGATCGCGCCGATCACGTCCCGGACGTCGTATCCCTGCTTCGGCTCGACGGGCACGATCCCCGGCAGCCCGGGGTCCGGGTCGACGTTGTTGTCGAAGGGGACCCGGGGCGGATCCTCCAGGTTGTTCGCCGGCAGGAAGCTGAGCAGGCGGCGGCAGAGGTGGAGCGCCTCCTCGTCGTCCTCGGCGACGAAGTGGTTCACGCCCGAGAGGGTCATGTGGGCGTCGGCACCGCCCAGGGCCTCGGCGGTGATCTGCTCGCCGGTCACCTGCTTGATCACCTGGGGGCCCGTGATGAACATCTGCGACTGCTTCGTCTGGATGACGAAGTCCGTCAGGGCCGGCGAGTACGCCGCCCCCCCCGCGCACGGGCCGCAGATCAGGGAGATCTGCGGCACCGCGCCCGACAGCTCCACGTTCGCGTAGAACACCCGCCCGTACCCGGAGAGCGAGTCGATCCCCTCCTGCACCCGGGCGCCCCCCGAGTCGTTGAGGAAGACGAACGGGGTGCCGGTCTGCAGCGCCATCCCCATCACGTCGGCAACCTTGTGCGAGTGGATCTCGCCGGCCGAGCCGCCCAGGACGGTGAAGTCCTGGCTGGCGAGGTGCACCAGCCGGCCGTCGATCGACCCGGCGCCGGTGACGACGCCGTCGGCAGGTGCCTCCTTGCCGGCCATCCCGAAGTGGGACTGCCGGTGGCTCGCGAACAGGCCGAACTCCTCGAACGACCCGGGGTCGAGCAGCGTCTCGACCCGTTCCCGGGCGGTCAGCTTGCCCTGCTCCTTCTGCTTGGCCAGGCGATCGGGGCCGCCCCCCTGGCGGAGGTGGTCCTTCTTCTCGCGGAGCTCCTGGACGAGCTCGTCCATCGTCCGCCTCTTCGAATCGGCGCTCATCGCTGCCTCGTCCTTTCTCGATCGGTCGCTCGCACGCCCGGTTCACGCGGGCTCGACGGTCACCGTGCGGGACGTGTCGCCGATCCGGACCGTGTAGGTGATGGGTCCGGTGACGGGGCCCTTGGAGTCGATGGCCCGGGCGGCCGGGCTGGCGGCGGCGGCGCTGGCGGCGGCCGAGACCGGGTCCTTGCCCGGGTTCTTCGGCCCCGAGGACCGCCCCGCGAAGAACTTGGGGGCCACCTGGGGGAACATCGCGTAGGTCAACACGTCCTCATCGGTCCCGTCGCAGCCGTCGAGGGCCGTGGCCCTGGCCTTCAGGCCGTCCCACTCGGGCTTCAGGTGGTCGGCGGGGCGGTCGGTGGTCGGGTCCTTCTTGTTGTGCTCGGCGGCGAGCCGGGTGACCTCCGGGTCCCGGTCGCCGATCGTCTCGCCGTAGTACCCGAGCATCAGGTCGGCGAACTCGCCGGTGAGCACCTTGTAGGGCCCCATCAACACGTTGAAGACCGCCTGCGTGCCGACGATCTGGCTCGACGGCGTGACCAGGGGGGGGAATCCGGCCACCTGGCGGACCTTCGGGACCTCGGCGAGCACCTCCTTCACCCGGTCGCCGGCCCCCTGCTGCCGGAGCTGGCTCTCCATGTTGGAGATCATCCCGCCGGGGATCTGGCTGTCGAAGATCTCCGTCTCCACCCCCACGAACTTCGACTCGAATTCGGCGTACCTCGGCCGGATCCGGGCGAAGTGGTCCTTGATCTTCAGCAGTCGATCCTTGTCGAGCCGGGTGGTGTACCCGGTGCCCTCCAGCATCTCGACCAGCGCCTCGGTCGGGTTGTGCCCCGGGCCGAGGCTGAGGGACGAGATCGACGTGTCGACGATGTCCGCGCCCGCCTCGATCGCCTTCATCAGGCTGACGAGCGTGACGCCGGTCGTCGAGTGGACGTGGACATGGACCGTAGTTTCCTGGCCGCACGACTCCTTGATGCCCTTCACGATGTCGTACGCCGGCTGCGGGCGGAGCAGGGCGGCCATGTCCTTGATGCAGATGGAGTCGCATCCGAGGTCCTGGAGCCGCTTCGCCATCTCGACGAACTTGCCGACCGTGTGCAGGGGGGAGGTCGTGTAGCAGATCGTCCCCTCGGCGTGCTTGCCGGTCCGCCGGACCGCCTCCATGGCGCGGCGGAGGTTCCGGATGTCGTTCAGGGCGTCGAAGACCCGGAAGACGTCCATGCCGTTCTCGGCCGACTTCTCAACGAAGCGGTCGACCACCGAGTCCTCGTAGTGCCGGTATCCCAGCAAATTCTGCCCGCGCAGGAGCATCTGCAACCGGGAATTCGGCATCAGCTTGCGGAAGGTCCGCAACCGTTCCCAGGGGTCCTCGTTGAGGAACCGGATGCAGGAGTCGTAGGTCGCCCCCCCCCAGCACTCGACGCTCCAGTAGCCGGCCTGGTCGATGTCCTCGCAGGCGGGGACCATGTCCTCCAGCGCCATCCGGGTCGCCAGCAGGCTCTGGTGACCGTCCCGGAGGGCGAGCTCCGTGACCTCGACCGTGCGTGCCATGGATTCGGACTCCATCCGTTGAAGATCGTCGGATCGTCGAAATGAGGTTTCGGTTCGATTTCAAGGGGGGCCCGGCCCGTCCGGCCCGGCCCCCGGTGGGGCCGTCAGGCCGAGGGCCGAGGCGATCCGATCGGCGGCGGACGAGGCGGAGATCCGGCCGCCCCGGACCTCCGATTCGAGCCGGGCGGCGAGGTCGCCTGTGCCCGGGGCGTCCCTCAGCATACGCCGGACCTGCTCCTCCACCAGATCCCACATCCACCGGACCGCCTGCGATCGCCGACGCTCGGCGAGCAACCCCGCCCGCTCCATCGCCGCCCGGTGGGCGAGCACCTGCGCCCAGATCTCCCCGAGGCCGGTGCCTTCCCGGGCGCTGCACGGCAGGACGGGAGGGATCCAGGGGCTCTCGGGAGGGTGCATCAGGCGGATCGCGTTGCGGTACTGGGAGACGGCGCGGTCGACCTGGGGGCGGTTCTCGCCGTCGGCCTTGTTGATGGCGAGCACGTCGATCATCTCGACCAGCCCCCGCTTGATGCCCTGGAGTTCGTCCCCGGCCCCGGCGATCAGGACGGCGAGGAAGGTGTCGACCATGTCCGCCACCGCCGTCTCCGACTGGCCGACGCCCACCGTCTCGACGATCACAACGTCGTAGCCCGCCGCCTCGCACGCGAGCATCGCCTCCCGGGTGTGGCCGGCGACGCCGCCGAGGGCCGTCCCGGTGGGCGAGGGGCGGATGAAGGCGTCATCCTCCACACTCAGGCGGGCCATCCGGGTCTTGTCGCCGAGGATGCTCCCGCCTGTCACCCGGCTCGACGGGTCGATCGCCAGGACGGCCACGCGATGCCCCTCCGCCAGCAGCCTCAGCCCGAGCGCTTCGATCAGCGTGCTCTTGCCCGCCCCCGGGACGCCGGTAATCCCCAGCCGGATCGACCGGCCGGAGTGGGGCACCAGCGTGTCGAGCACGAGCCGGGCGAGCGCCCGGTCGTCGGGCCGACGCGACTCGAACAGCGTGATGACCCGGCCGAGCACGCCCCGAGACCGGGACAGGACGCCCTCGACGTACTGATCCGGGGAGAGCCGTCGCCTCTGCGGCGGGATCGGCGGCCCGCTTGGGTTGGACATGGTTCCCTCAGGCGGCACCGACCGGCTCCTCGCGGCCCTCGGGATCGAGCAACTCCAGGAGTTTCAGCGCGGCGTCGGTGATGACCGTGCCGGGGCCGAACACGGCCACGGCGCCCGACTCGAACAGTTCCTCGTAATCCTGCGGCGGGATCACGCCGCCGACCACCACGAGGATATCCTCCCTCCCCTGGTCGTCCAGCACCTTGCGGATCGCCGGGACCAGGGTCAGGTGCCCGGCCGCCAGCGAGGAGACCCCGACGACGTGAACGTCGTTGTCGATCGCCTCCCGGGCGGCCTCCTCGGGGGTCTGGAACAGCGACCCCACGTCCACGTCGAAGCCGAAGTCGGCGAAGGCCGTAGCCACCACCTGCTGCCCCCGGTCGTGCCCGTCCTGGCCGAGCTTGGCGATGAGGATCCGGGGGCGTCGGCCCTCACGGTCCAGGAACCGCTCGACCCTCCGCTGCACCGAGGCGATCGCCCCGCTCCGCTCCCCGAACTGCCGGGCATAGACCCCGGCGATCTCCACCGTCTCCGCCTCGTGCCGGCCGTAAACGGCTTCCAACGCCAGGCTGATCTCCCCCACGGTGGCCCGGGCCCGGGCCGCGGTGATCGCCAGCTCCAGCAGGTTCCCCCCGCCGGAGCGGGCGGCCTCGGTCAGCCGACCGAGCGCGGCATCGACGGCGGCCTGGTCCCGATTCGCCCTCAACTCGGCCAGGCGGCGGACCTGCGCCTCCCGGACGGCCTTGTTGTCGACCTTGAGGACCTTGACCGGATCCTCTCGTTCGAGCACATACTTGTTCACGCCGACGATCGTCTGCACCCCGGAGTCGATGTCGGCCTGGGTCCGGGCCGCGGCCTCCTCGATCCGCATCTTGGGGATCCCGGCCTCCAGCGCCTTCGCCATGCCGCCGAGCTGCTCCACCTCGTACAGGTGCGACCACGCCCGGTGGGCCAGCTCGTGGGTGAGGCGTTCGATGAAGTAGCTGCCGCCCCAGGGGTCGACGACGAAGTCCGTATCCGTCTCCTCCTGGAGGAACAATTGCGTGTTCCGGGCGATCCGGGCCGAGAAGTCGGTGGGGAGCGCCAACGCCTCGTCCAGCGAATTGGTGTGCAGGCTCTGCGTGTGGCCCTGGGTCGCCCCCATGGCCTCGATGCAGGTCCGGATCACGTTGTTGTACACGTCCTGGGCCGTCAGGCTCCAGCCGCTGGTCTGGCTATGGGTCCGCAGGGACATGCTCTTGGGATTCTTCGGGTCGAACCCCTTGACGATCTTCGCCCAGATCAGCCGGGCCGCGCGGAGCTTGGCGATCTCCATGAAGATGTCCTTGCCGATCGCCCAGAAGAACGACAGGCGAGGGGCGAAATCGTCGATGCTCAGGCCGGCCCGGATTCCGGAGCGGAGGTACTCCAGCCCGTCGGCCATCGTGTAGCCCAGCTCCAGGTCGGCCGTCGCCCCGGCCTCCTGCATGTGGTAGCCGCTGATGCTGATGCTGTTGAACTTCGGCATGTGCGCCGAGGTGTAGCGGAAGATGTCGGAGATCACCCGCATGCTCGGCCCGGGCGGGTAGATGTACGTGTTGCGGACCATGAACTCCTTGAGGATGTCGTTCTGGATCGTCCCGGCGAGCTGCTCCTGCCCGACGCCCTGCTCCTCGGCGGCCACGATGTAGAGCGCCATCACCGGCAGCACGGCGCCGTTCATGGTCATGGAAACGCTGATGTCCCCCAGCGCGATCCCGTCGAAGAGGATCTTCATGTCGAGGATGCTATCGATCGCCACCCCGGCCATGCCCACGTCGGCCGTGACCCGGGGGTTGTCCGAGTCGTAGCCGCGGTGCGTGGGCAGGTCGAAGGCGACGGAGAGGCCCTTCTGCCCGGCGGCGAGGTTGCGGCGGTAGAAGGCGTTCGACTCCTCGGCCGTCGAGAACCCGGCATACTGGCGGACGGTCCAGGGGCGGACGACGTACATCGTCGTGTACGGCCCCCGGACGAACGGCGGCATGCCGGGCATCGTGTCCAGGTGGGCCAGCCCGTCGAGGTCGGCGGCGGTGTAGAGCGGCCGGACGGGGATCTGCTCCGGGGTCGGCCGGGCGAGCCGGTCGACCGGACGGCCCGCCTCGGCCTCCGCGGCGGCCCGCCACCGTGCGAGGTCGGCCGAGGGCCTCGGCCCGCCGTCCCAGCCCACGTCCTTGAAGTTCGGGATGGCACTCATCGCAGCGCCCCTTCCTCGCGGAGCAGGTCCCGGAGGGTGCCCAGGACGTCGCATCGGATGAAGATGAATCGATCGACCCCCGCCGCCCGGTATCGCGCCTCGTTGGCCCCCGGGTTGCCGGCCAGCACGACCGTCCGGGCGCCGGACGCCTTGAGCTCCCTCGCCAGCGGCTCCGCCTGCTCCTGGTACCGCGCATCGGTCGAGCAGATGACCGCGATCGCCGCCCCGCTGCGTGCGAAGGCCTCGGCGGCGGCCCGGGGGTCGGGGAATCCGTCGTTGTTGACCTCCTCGAACCCGCCCGCCTGGAAGAAGTTCGCCGCGTAGGTCGACCGGGCGATGAACTCGGCCGGGATGCCCAGGTTCGCCAGGAAGACCCTCGGGCGGCGGCCAACCTCCTGGGCCTGGATGTCGGCGGCGGCCCGCAGCTCCTCGAAGGCCGCGGCATACGGATGCACGGCCAGCGGGGCGACCCGGGCCGGCTCCCGCCCCCCCGAGGCCGAGGCCAGCGCCGAGGCCATCTGGCCGATCGTCGCCCCCCCCCTCGCGGCCCGGATGGCGGCGGCCGTCAGCGAGCCGGGAGACCGGTCGGCATCGACGGCCGATTCGGCCAGCGCCCTGAATGCCTCCCCCCCCTTGTGGTCGCGCCTCCAGGAGACGAGCCGGGTCGACGCCTCGGCCCGCAGCCGGGCGTAATCCGGCCGCTCGCGGACGAGCCGCTCCTCCCGGACGTCGGGATGCTCGGTCACCCCCGTGACCACGAGCTTGCGCGTGGCGATGGCCTCCTCCCGGGCGGCCTCGACCTCCTCGACCTGGTCGCCGACCCACCCCCCGGTGGCCGCGGGGATCATGCCGCCCCGCTCCTCCACCTGGCGGAGGATCTCCCAGGACCTCTCGGCGAGCTGCCCGGTCAGCGTCTCGAGGAACCAGGACCCGCCGGCCGGGTCGATCACCCGATTCAGATGCGACTCCTCCTGGAGGATGATCTGCGTGTTCCGGGCCAGGTGCCGCGCGAAGTGGTCGCTCAGGCCGAGGGCCGCGTCCATCGGGGCGGTCGTGATCGAGTCGGCCCCCCCCACCGCGCCGGCGAAGCAGCAGACCGTGTTGCGGAGCAGGTTGACCCAGGGGTCGACCCCGGTCAGCACCCGGCGGCTCGTCCGGGCCCTCAGCCGCATCGTCCGGCCGGCGTCGGGGTCCCCCCCGCATTCGAGCACCACCTTCGACCACATCAGCCGGAGGGCCCGGAGCTTGGCGATCGCCCGGAAGAACTGCGTGCCCAGGCTCACGCCGAAGGCGATTTGCCGGGCGGCCGCGTTCACGTCCAGCCCGGCGGCGGTCATCGCCCTCAGGTATTCCAGCCCCGTGGCGACCGCGAAGGCCAGGTCCTGCGTGCTCGACGCCCCGGCGTGGTGATACGCCCCGGTCCCCACCTCCACCGACGTCGCCTCCGGGTACCGATCGGCGGTCCAGCAGGCCAGGTCGGCCAGCTCGGCCATCGCCTCGTCCAGCGGGACGTTCAGCCGGCCATCCCGCATCAGGGCGCCGATCGGGTCGGCGTTGAAGGCGCACCGGACGCCCGACGGCTCCACGCCCCTCGCCTCCAGCAGGGCCGCCAGCAGGGCCGCGCCGGGCAGGAACGAGCCGCCGCAGTCGATGGAGACGGGGGCGATGTCCAGGCGGACCCCGTCGAGCACCCGGTCGAGGTCACCGACCGAGTAGGCCATCACGCCGTCCTGGCCGGCGAGGCTGACGGCGTCCCGGTCGTCGGCGTCCAGGCCGGAGCAGGCGGCGGCATCCAGTCGGAGCTGGATCGAGGAGACGCCGTGCTCCAGGTCGTCGAGGATCGCCCGGTTGGCCTCGGCCGGGTCGGGGTGCAGGTGCTCCTGGCGGATGTCCCAGCCGGCGGCGGCGTTGCCCAGCACCCGGTCCCCCCGGGTCAGCGGGGAGAGGCCGGGGAAACCCGAGGCGTCCCCGGCCGACCTCCAGTGCTGCGCCCCGTAGAGCGGCTGGATGTCGATGCCCTCGAAGGTCCGGCCGACGAGCTTCTTCTCGAACGGCGCCCCCTTGAGTTCCGCCTCGGCGTTCTCCCGCCACTGCTCATATGAGACGGGCGGGAAGTCGGCGGCGATGTCCAGATCCTTCGCAATCATCGGGAACGAACTCCCCGGGCCCCTGGGGGCCCGTCAACGCGAGCCGAACCGGGAGGGATCGAGCTCCGGCAGCATGGCGCCCCGCTCGATGAAGTTCGAGTGCAGCTCGAAGCAGCGCCTCAGGTCGTGGCGGATGTGCCCCGGCGGGCTCGATTCGAGGTAGTGCATCAGGTAGTCCCGATAGGCCGGGTGGGCACACGACTCGATGATCCTCCTCGCCCGGGGCACCGGGGCCAGGCCGCGGAGGTCGGCCAGGCCCTGCTCGGTGACGATGACCTGGACCGAGTGCTCGCTATGGTCGACGTGCGAGCACATCGGCACGATCGTCGAGACCTTCCCCCCCTTGGCGACCGACGGGCACATGAAGATGGAGAGATAGGCGTTGCGCTCGAAGTCGCCGCTGCCCCCCAGGCCGTTCATGACCTGGGTGCCGAAGAAGTGGGTGCTGTTGGCGTGGCCGTAGATGTCGACCTCGATCGCCGTGTTGGTGGCGATCACCCCCAGCCGTCGGGCGATCCCCGGGTTGTTGGAGATCTCCTGCGGGCGGAGCACGATCTTGTCGGCGAAGTCGTCGAAGTGCTCGTACAACCAGCCCAGCTTCTCGTCGGAGAGGGTCAGCGAGCAGGTGCTCGCCCCGGTCACGCTCCCGGCGGCGATCAGGTCGAGCATCGCGTCCTGGAGGACCTCGGTGTAGACCTTGAACTTGGGGAAATCGGGGCTCTCGGCCAGCCCGGCGATTACCGCGTTGCAGACGTTCCCCACGCCGCTCTGCAGCGGCAGGAACCCGCTGGGGATGCGCCCCTTCGCCATCTCGTCGAGCAGGAATTGCGAGACGTGCCCGGCGATCCTCCGGCTGACCTCGTCGGGGGGGGTGAAGCCCCGGCCGCCGTCGGGCTCGTCGGAACGGACCACGCCGATCACCTTCCTCGGGTCGACCAGCGCGTGCGGCGTGCCGATCTTGTCGAGCGGGTCGTTGATCGGGATCGGCTTGCGATTGGGGGGGGGCGGCAGGACGAGGATGTCGGCCATCTCCCGGAGCCGGGGGTCGTGCCGGGCGTTCAGCTCGATGATGACCTCGTCCGCGCACTGGAGGAACGTCGGCGCGTTGCCGATGCCGGTCGTCAGGTAGACCTTGCCGTCCGGCGTCACCTCCGTCGCCTCGACCACCGCCACGTCGATCGGGCCGAGGAACCCCTCCAGCACCACCTGGGAGACGTGCGAGAGGTGCATGTCGACGAAGTCGAGCTTCCCCGAGTTCGCCAGCCTCCGGAGCGGGGCGGAGGTGAGGTAGGGGGCACGCCAGCTCACGGCCTCGGCGAGGCCCAGCTCGTCGTCGCAGGCGTCCCCGGTCGAGGCGCCGCTGATCACCCGGACCTGGAACGGCGTCCCGCCCTCGTGCAGGGCCCGGGCGCGTCGGGCCAGGGCCCGGGGCACCGCCTTGGGGGCCCCGGCCGGCGTGAACCCGCCGACGGCGAGCATCGCCCCGTGGGGGATCCGTTCGGCCGCCTCCTCGGCGGTCAGTTCGGGGTAGTCGGGTGCGGTCGCCATCGCCAGGGAAACTCCGGCTCTCGGGGGAGGGCCCGTCCTGCGGGTCTGGGGGTCGGATCGGCCTCGTCGGCCGGCCTCCCTTCGCGTCGTCGTCGAAGAGTGGGAAGGAGGGCGCGAGCCGCGCGTACCGGCCGAGGTCGTTCTCGGTTTTTCGTGCGCGGCATGCAACGAAAAAAGCCCCTCTCACGCGAAAGAAATCGCATGAAGGGGCTCACTTGGCCGATCCAACGTCGCCCGTCATGAGCGACTTGATGAAGACCAAGGTACGGGATGTTCGACCTCATGTCAAGCGGACGCCCCACCGCCGCCCCGGCCGATCGGCCCCGATCCGAGGCGGCCGGGCCCCCCGTGTCCCGGCGACGACGCCGACCTTTACCCTGTCCCATCGAAACTGGACAATAGGCCATCCCCAAAAGCCAGGTACTTTCGGAGCACGACGTTGAGCGACCCGATCGAGTGGCAGGATTCCTGGCTGTCGAGGGCCTCCGAACTGCTGGGCCGCGACGGCGACGACGCGGGCCGCGGGGCGCTCCCCCGGCTGCTCCGCCTCATCCACGAGGGGACCAGGCTCCGCCGCAGGCTCGACGAGTCGGACCCCGACCCGCTCCGGCCGTCGCACCCCGAGGTCGACGACCTGCTCGAACGCCTCCAGGACGAGGCCACCGCGCGGCTCTCGGCCCTCGACCACGCCGAGCCGGTCGACCCGAAGCTCGTCGCGATCACCTCCCGACGCCTCCGGTCCGACCAGTCGTACCTCGGCGCCCTGCTGACCCGCCCCGGGGACGACCCGGTCCGCAAGGCCGCCCTGCTCGACCGGTTCCGGCGCGACCTGACCTGGCTCTCCGAGCTGGTCGCCCTGGTCGAGGGGGGCGTGCCGACGCACCCGGCCGTCTCGGCCCGGATCGAGCTGGACCGGCTCAAGGACGCCATCCAGCTCGACCGCTCCCCCGGCCTTGGCCCGAGGCGGGTCGAGCTGTCGGACCGGGCCGAGGCGCTCCGCCGGTCGCTGCTGGAGGCCCGGATCGGCCAGATCCTCCGCCGGCCGATCCCGGACGCCGATCCCCCCGAGTTGTGGGCCCGGCGCTTCCTCCTCTCCCGGCTCCAGGCCGAGGTCGAGGCCCAGTCCCCGGCGGGGGACGGGGCCGATTCCCCCCGCCCCCCCCTCGCCCCCGCCCTGGTCGAACGCCGGGAGGCGCTCGCGGCCTCGGCGGCCGATCGGCTCCGGGACCTCCCCCCCGAGGCGGCCTCCCTCGGTTGGGACGATCTGCTCGCGGGGGCCCGGGGGGAGTCCAACGAGATCGTCTCGCTGCTGGAGGAACTCGAGCCCCGCCAGGCCGTGTTGATGCTCGACCACTCCCGGGAGGACATGCTCCGGCTGGGCGTCGACTGCGAGGAGGCCGCCCGGCGCCTCGCCGACCGGGGGGCGGATCGCCAGGCGGTCGGCCACCTCCGCCGCCTCTCCCGCCGGTTCCGCCGCATGGCCAGGACCGCCCGCAACGAGTGGCAGGAGAAGCAGCTCTCCTCCCGCCTGGAGGATCGCTTCGGCCCGAAGTTCCCGAGGGCGGTCGACGGGCTGATCCTGGTGCTCATCCTGGTGCTGACGGCCCAGATCATCGTCGAGGTGGTGCTGTCCAATTCGGGCCGGCTCACGCCCCGGTTGGAGGCCGCCTTCGCCTGGCTCGACCTGGCGATCTGCTCGGTGTTCCTCGCCGACCTCGGCGTGAAGCTCTCGCTCGTCTCGGGCAAGCTGCTGTATCTACGCAGGCACTTCCTGATCGACGTGCTGCCGTCGATCCCCTTCGGCTTCCTCGCCTTCGTCCTGGTCGCGCCGTCCTCGGCGGGCACGGTCGGGGCGATCCGGATGCTGCGGCTCCCCCGGCTGATCCGCTACATCCGCCTGCTCCGCCCCGCGATCCGCTTCGCCCGGCTGTTCATCTTCTTCTTCCGGTTCACCGACCGGCTGGTGCGGCGGTACGCCTCGGTCTTCAACCGGAACATCATCCTCTTCGAGCCGAAGTCCGACCGGGACGACGAGACCCGCAACCGGCACCTGCTGTACCTGCTCCGCCGCCACTTCGAGCGCCGGGCCCCCGAGCACTTCTCCCGGCTCGACGCCGAGCAGCGGCTCGCGCTGGCCGAGCTGGGGCTGGAGGACCTGGGCCGCCGGCTGGCCGAGATCCCCTCGGCCGAGTGGTCCGAGCGGGTCGAGGACGAGGTGCGGGACATCCCCATCGAGGAGGTCGTCGAGCGACTCATCGAGCTGACCCCCGAGGAGCTCGTCGAGCAGATGGGCCCGGCCTTCGTGGGCTCGATCGACCGCTACCTGCAACTCTTCGACGTGCCGGTCGTCCGCCGCCTGCCGGCCGTCCGCACCGTGCTGGAGCACCGCCGCAAGGGGCCGGCCGAGGCCGGGGCGCTGGCGGCCAATTACCTCGGCTACGCCATGCAGCGGGCCCTGGACGTGGTCTACTATTTCGCCGACCTCCAGGCGACCGTCTCCCCGCCCCTGTTCCTGGACAAGCTCGGCCGGACGATCGTCAACGCGACCCGGCGCCCGGCGTTCCGCCTGCTGACCTTCGGCGTCGCCTTCGCCGCCCTCTACGCCCTGGTCTACCTCCTGGTGCCCGCCTCCGACGCGTCCCCGACCGCGCCGGCGGGCGTCGAGCCCCGCCCGATCGGCCTGATGCACGCCTTCGGCCTGAGGCTGCGGTCGGTCCTCGGCTGGTTCGCCGACAAGCTCGGCCTGCCGGTGATCGTCATCGGCGTCGTCTGCTTCGCGCTGATGCAGGTCGGCAGCTGGTTCCGGAGGATCGCCAACCAGGCGGCCGAGTTCTGCGAGCGGGTCGTCGAGGCCCAGTTCGCCTCCCAGACCAAGAGCCTCAAGCAGCTGCACCGCGAGCGCGACCTGCGGTTCCTGGCCGAGCGCGTCACCGCCCCCGAGATCCGCCTGAGGACCTCCGACGACCTCGACGGCGGGGGGGGGGCGACCGACCCGGCCGGCGTCCTCGCCGTCTCCACCCCCCTCGGGCGCCGCCGGGGGGACGGCGAGGCGGCCCCCGACGGCGACGAGCTCGGACTCCGCCTCGACGCCCGGATCAAGGCGGGCGAGTCCGACTTCCTGCACACCCTCCGGCTGCTCTACCAGGACTACCTCGACGGCTCCCCCTTCCACCGCAACGACACCAAGGCGTCGACCCAACTGCTGGGCAACCTCGCGCTGCGGAACCTCAGCCTGAGCAACCTGCCGTACTTCCTCAAGGGCCGCAAGCGGCTCGACCGGCTGGACCTGAGCCGGGCCGCCGCCAGCCTCTTCGGCGGCCCCTACCTGTGGTTCGACTACATCACCCGGATGATCGTCCAGGAGACGGCCAAGCTGCTGATCGACTTCAACCGCCACGCCGTGCCGCTCGACCGCCTGGCGTGCAGCCCGGAGTCGGTCCGGGCCCGGTACCGCCGCTGGCTCTCCTCCCGGCTCGGGGTGCCCGAGGGCGAGATCGCCCTGCCCGGGCCCGTCGGCAGCTTCCCCGACGCCGACCGCCTCTCCCCCGCCCGGGAGCGCGCCGAGGCCGCCGAATTCTTCGAGACGGTCGACTTCACCGCCGTCGACTTCCTGATCGCCGACGCCGAGCGGGACGAGGAGATCCGCGCCCGATACGGCGACGCCGTCGTCGCCCTGCTCCAGAACGACCGCGAGCAGAACCTCCGGGGCGCCTTCCGCAGCCTGCCCCTGCACCGGGCCCCGGCCTCCCAGCGGACGATCAACGTCTTCCACCTCTACGAGTCGTTCCTGGCCAAGGGGAAGCTGCTGGTGCTCCCGCTGCGGATCCTCTGGTGGGCGGCCCGGGGGGCCGTCTACGTCGTGGCCCGGGTCTCCCGGGTGATCCGCGAGATCCTGCACCCGACGGTCGCCGCCTCCCCGACCGAGCCGGAGGAGTCGTACGAGGCGGCCGTCCGGAAGATCCACCGGATGCGCAAGCCCGCCTTCATGGAATCGCTCCGCCTGAGGGCCCAGTTCGACGTGGAGTACCTCGGCCTCCCCCTGCCGAGCGTGCCGATCAGCGTCGGCAGCGACTCCCTCATGGAGATCGACCTCGACTTCATCGGCGCCTCCCGGCACGAGCGGGTGATGGCCGACCGCTTCCGCGAGGGTCAGCGCGCCCGGATCGCCCGGTTCTCCCGCTGGCTGGGCGAGTTCGGCTGGGACTTCGACGGCATCGCCGCGGTCCTCCACCAAGACCTGCCCCACCTGGTCGAACGCCGGGCCGAAGTGCTCCGGGCCCTCGTGACCGCCTGGGTCGCCGACCACGACGACGTGGCGACGCTCGGCACCTCGATCGACGCCATCCGGGCCGTCGTCTCCCACGGCGCCGACCCGTCGGGCGACCCGAGGCGGCTGCCCGAGGGGCTCCCCGAGGCCCCCGGCAACGGCGTCCCGCTCTGGCACGCGGTCCGGGACGTCCGCCGGCCGATCGCCGAGCTGCTGGACCTGCCCTGCGTCCCCCGGCTCGACGGCGAGGCCCGGGCGCGGGCCTCGCGATACCTCCGCAAGCACCGCCGGGCCCTCAAGGGCTGGACCCGCATCCTCCGGGGCCAGGGCGGCGCCGATCCGGTGGCGACGCTCCGCGCCCGGTTGGCCGAGGTCATGCTCCGGACCGACCTCTGGAGCGACCAGATCCTCACGCTCCGGACCGTCCAGACCCTCACCATGCTCGACCTGCAACACTACACCGAGCTGGTCTGGACCCTCGGCGGGTTCGGCCGGCTCGACCCCTCCAACCCCGCCTCCGAGCTCCCCTTCGAGGACCGGGAGGAGGCCGAGGAGGCGCTGGTCGGCGGCTGACCGTCCGCCCCCCTCCCGGCGGGGGAGGGGGGGATCCGGGGCGGCCAATCAGCCCCGATCGGCGATCGGCCGGACGGCCCGGTTCGGGGTGCCGACGTATCGGGCCCGGGGGCGCATCAGGCGGTTGTTGTCGAGCTGCTCGATGACGTGGGCGGCCCAGCCGGCGACCCTCGCCATGGCGAAGATCGGCGTGTAGATCGGCACCTCGATGCCGAGGTAGTGGTAGAGCCGGGCGCTGGGCCAGTCGACGTTCGGCGGCAGATTCTTCTGCCCGGTGACGGCCCGCTCGATCGGCTCGGCGATCCGCTCCCAGCGGTCGTCGCCGATCTCGGCGGCCACCCGCTGGCAGTGCCGCTTGAGGATCACGGCCCGGGGGTCGCCGGTCTTGTAGACCCGGTGGCCGAAGCCCATGATCCGCTCCTTGCGGGCCAGGGCGTCCTGGATCCACCGCTCGGCCTTCTCCGGCTCGCCGACCTGCTGCAACACCTCCCACGACTTCTCGTTCGCCCCGCCGTGCAGGGACCCCTTCAGGGTGCCCACGGCCGAGACGATCGCCGAGTGGATGTCCGAGAGCGTCGAGGCGGTCACCCGGGCGGCGAAGGTCGAGGCGTTCAGCTCATGCTCGGCGTAGAGCGTCAGGGACAGGTCGAACGCCTCGGCCTGGGCCTCGGTCGGGTCGGCGCCGTTGAGCATGGCGAGGAAGTTGGCCGCGTGGCCGAGGCCCGCCTTCGGGGCGATCGGCTCCTGCCCCCGGGCGACCCGGGCGGCGGCGGCCACGGCGGTGGCCATCTGCGCGATCAGCCGCTCGGCCTTGCGGACGTTGGCGGCGTGGTCCTGGACCGGGGCGTTGACCTCCGGGTCGTAATGGGCCAGCACGCTGACGGCCGTCCGCAGGGTGTCCATCGGGTGGACGCCCTCGGGTACGGCCTTGAGCAGCGTCACCAGGGGATCGGGGATCGCCCGGGCGGACGAGAGCCTCCCGCCGAACTCCTCGAGCTGGGCCTTCGACGGCAGGTCGCCGTGCAGCAGCAGGAAGGCCGCCTCCTCGTAGGAGACCTTGCCGGCGAGGTCCTCGATGGCATAACCCCGGAAGGCGAGCCCGCCCTGGCCCTCGGTCCCCTGCATGTCGGCGATCGCCGTCTCGTTGGAGATCACGCCCTCGAGGCCCGGGAAATAGGTATCCTCCGACGCGCTGCTCATCTCGGCTCGGCTCCAGTGGTTCCGCCTCAGATGCTCCGGGCCTCGGCGGCCGGGAGGATGACGACCCTCGCCCCCGGCCCGGTCGCCCCGCATCGGCCCGCGATCGATCGGCTCGCGGCCCGGGGGCCCTTCTCGGATCGGTTGCGTCGGATCCGGCCGGGTTGGGCGATCGAGGGGTCCGCGGTCGGGCGCGGCGCCGCCCCTCGCCCGAGGGAAGTCGACGGTCGTCGAAACGCCATGGCCCCTAGTCTATGCCGCCCGGGGCTCCACTTCCAGTTCCCCGCCCGGCCGCCGGGACCGAACTCGCGCCACCGACGAGTTCCCCGGGACGATCCGCCTCGATCGCCCCGGCTCGATCCCTCGACGAAGATGCCGGGGGCCTCGACACGCCCTTGGACGTGCCGGGCCCCCGGCTCGTTACGGCCCCGACAAGCCCTCACCCCCGAGGTGAGTTGCTCACGCCTTCCGCCCAAAACGCGCAAGCGACTTGACGGGAACCGTCCGCTCGCTGGCTCGTGGTCGCCCTCCCGGGCATGACGATGTTCTAGGCGGTTCAATTCCGACTGAAAAGGGTGCCAGTCAAATTTCCTCTGGATTTTCCTCGACGGCCTCCCCGGGCGCACCCCGACCCGCACGGCCCGATGAGCGGGAGCCAATGAGCGGGGCCCGGCGGGTCAGTCGGCGGCCGGAGGCCCCGGGGTGGGATCGGGGGGGTTGATCAGCACGGCCAGCTCCTCCAGCTCCGAGGGGGGCAGTGCGTCGACGCGGGCGGCCAGGGCGTTGATCAGCGCGAAGAACCGTCGCAGCGAGCCGATCCGGTCGAGGTACCGGCCCGAGAGATCCGGGTCGGCGGCGATCCGGCCGACCGCCCGGTCCAGGACCGCCAGCGTCGGGTCCAGCTCCCGACGCTTCCGCTCGGTGAGGATGCGACGGAAGAGGGTCCAGACGTCGACCTCGGCCCGGAAGTACTCCCGGCGTTCCCCCTGGCGGTGGACCTTGTGCACCACCCCCCAGGCGATCAGCTCCCGGAGGTTCATGCTCACGTTGCCCCGGGAGACCTTCAGTCGATGCCTCAGGCCGTCGGCCGTCCAGTCCGACCCGGTGATGTAGAGCAGCGCGAACAACTCCCCCATCGTCGGGTTGATGCCCCAGGAACGCGCCATCATCCCCCAGTGCTCGACGAACTGGCGGATGATCTCGGCCTCGGCGGGGGGACCCGGGGACTCCTCGATCGGCTCCTCCGGCTCGTCGCCCGGCCGGCCTGGCGGGGGTGGCTGCGTCATCACTATGCACCGTCCTGGGGGCTCTGGGGGCGGCCGACGCCCGGCCGGCCCGGCCCGGCCGCCACCGGGGCCTCGATGAGGGCACCCACCAACGCAACGCGAGTCGCGACCGACCGATCGGCGAATCCGAAGTTAGAAGATACTAGGCGTCCCGCCAAAGTTCAGGATAGAATAGAGCACATCCTCCCATTCGGGCTTGTCACGTTCAGCACCAGACCGTTCGGCTGGCCGCCGTCGTGTGGAAGCTCCCCCATCGGAACCTCGATCAGGAGGCCCCTCCCGATGCCAGAGACCGTCGTTCATTTCCAGATCCGGATGCCTCCATCACTCCACGAGCAACTGGCCAGCTGGGCCAAGGAAGACAAGGCGTCGCTCAACGCCCTGATCGTCGGGCTCCTGGAGAAGGCGGTCGAGCAGCACGACAAATCCGGCGCCAAGGAGCGGTCACTGTCGAGCTGATCGTCGTGATCGTCCCGATGATGGATCCCCATCCCGCCGACCGCAACCCGGCCGGAGGGATGGGGCGCCGGCCCCCTCGGGCGATTTCCTCCCGACCCACCCCGCCCCCCTTGATTCGGCGGGCCGATCCCCGTATCCTACGACATCGCCATTCCCCGATAGCTCAATCGGTAGAGCGAGCGGCTGTTAACCGCTAGGTTCTAGGTTCGAGTCCTAGTCGGGGAGTTTTTCCGAATCTGGGGACATCTCGCTCCCCCGCAAAACCCGCCCCCTGGCGGGTTTTTTCGTGCGCATTCGCCTCGCCCCCCGTGCCGACCCTCCGGCCCGATCGGCGGTCCGGCCCACGCCCCGGGCTTCTCCCCCCGGCGATTGCGTGGGTGTCAGCGCCGCCGACTCGCATCCCTCCTCCCCCGATCGGGGCGTCGCTCCGGGGGGACGCGTCTCCGGGTCGGCCGGGTCGGACTCATCTCCCGAGGCGCCCCGAATTCGCCGACCTGCGGGTTCGCCCTTGATTTCGTGGTAAACTCGCCCCTAGATTCGTCCTATTCTGCCCGGTTTCTCGACCTTAACCGGATTCGAGCGGCCCAGTTTGATTGGCAGTCGAGAACGTGTGTCGAACGGGACGTGGTCCCACGTCCCTGGGAGTGCACCGCCATGGGGACGCGCCGCAAGGTCGGATCGGGTCGGCAGCCGAGGGCGATCGACGGGCGGACCCGGAAGACGCCCCCCCTGGAGGCGCTGGAGCCTCGCGTCCTGCTGGCGGTCTTCACCGTCGACACCGCCGCCGATGCCGGCACCGGATCGCTCCGCGAGGCGATCACCTCCGCCAACGGCACCGCCGGGGCCGACGAGATCCGCTTCGACATCCCCGGCGCAGGCCCCCACCTCATCACCCTCGACGGCTCCAACGGCCCGCTGCCGCCGATCACCGAGGCGGTCTTGCTCGACGGCTACTCCGAGCCCGATTCGAGGCCGAATACCCTGCCGGCCGGCTCCGACGCCGTGATCCTGATCGAGGTCGTCGGCACGACGGGGCTGGCCGACGGCCTCCGGATCGACGCCTCCGGCAGCACGATCCGCGGCCTCGCGATCCACTCCTTCGACAACGGCATCCGCCTCAACGGCCCGGCCGCGTCGGCCAACCTGCTCTCCGGCAACCTGCTCGGCCCGTCGACCTCGGCCGGCGTCGCCCCCGGCAACGTCCTCAACGGGGTCGCGATCGACTCGGCCCCGGGCAACACCGTCGGCGGCACCTCTCCGGCCGACCGCAACGTCATCTCCGGCAACTCGGCGCACGGGGTCGCAATCACCTCGTTCGGCTCGAGCGCCAACGTGGTGGCCGGCAACCTCATCGGCACGGACTCGGCCGGCACCTCGGCCGTCGGCAACGTGCTGGGCGGCGTGCTCGTCTCCGACGCCCAAGGCAACGTCGTCGGCGGGGGGAACGTCATCTCCGGCAACTCCGGCCCCGGGGTCGAGGTCGCCGGGTCGGGCACGCTCGGCAACCTCGTCGTCGGCAATCTGATCGGCCTGGTCGCCGACGGCGGGGCGGCCCTCGGCAACCAGGGGGCGGGCGTCCTGGTGGGGGGGACCACCGGGAACACCATCGGCGGGCCGATGGCGCAGGACGTGAATATCGTCTCGGGCAACCAGGGGCCGGGGATCGAGCTGGTGGGGGCCGGCGGCCTGCGGATCCAGGGCAATCGGGTCGGCACCGACGCCTCGGGGACTCGGGTCGTCGGCGACGACGGCCTCCCGCTGGGGAACCTCGGGTCGGGGATCCGGGTGGCCGGGGACTCCGACGGGAACACGATCGACGGGAACGTCCTCTCCGGGAATTTCCAGGACGGCCTCTTCCTGGACGGCGACGTGTCGGTCGTGCCCGACACCCCCGACGCCAATCTGATCCGGGGCAACCGGATCGGCGTCGACGTCACCGGCGTCGGCGACCTGGGGAACCTGCGCGACGGGATCTCCATCGCCTTCGGCGGCGACAACATCATCGGCGGCACCGCGTCGCCGCCCGACGAGAACGTCGTCGCCAACAACGGGGGCTACGGGATTCGCATCGTCGGGGAGCCGAGCGGGGACACCGGCACCGGGAATCTGGTCCAGGGCAACCTCATCGGCACCGACCTCGGCGGGGTGCCGCTCAACGGGAACGACCTGGGGGGCATCCTCGTCTCGAATGCCCTCCGGAATTCGATCGGCGGGGTCGTCGCCGGGGCGGGGAACACGATCGCCGGGAACCTCGGCAACGGCGTGGTCATCGACGGCCCCACCGCTAGCGGCAACCCGATCCTCGGCAACTTGATCGCCGCCAACGGCGGGATCGGCATCGACCTGGCCGACGACGGCCCCACCCCCGACGACCCCGACGACTCGGATGCCGGCCCCAACAACCTCCAGAACTCCCCCGAGCTGGCCGGGGCCGCCATCCTCGACGCCGACACCGTGCAGTTTTTCGGCACACTGACCAGCACCCCGGATGCCGACTTCCTCGTCGAGTTCTTCGCCGACCGCTCGGACCCGGACCCCGTCGACTTGCAGGGATACTCCGTGCTCGGCCGGGCGACCGTGACGACCGACGACGCCGGCCTCGCCACGTTCTCCGGGCTCCAGTTCGACGCCCCCATCCCGCTGCCCGGGGACGTGCGCTTCACCGCCACCGCCACGAACACCTCGACCGGCGACACCTCCGAGTTCTCCCTCGCCCTCGACCCCTTCCTCGTCATCAACACCGACGACCTGGGGGCCGGCTCCCTCCGCCAGGCGATCCTCAACGCCAACCTCGTGCCCGGCGCCCAGGCGATCCGCTTCGACATCCCCGGCAACGGCGTGCAGACGATCGCCGTGGCGACGGCCCTGCCGGACGTCACCGACACGGTCCTGATCGACGCCTACACCCAGCCCGGCGCCAGCCCCAACACCCTGCCCGAGGGCACCGACGCGGTGATCCTGGTCGAGCTGACGCCCGGCCCCCCGGGGGACCCGTTCGACGGCCTGACCCTGGCGGCCGGCAGCGACGGCAGCACGGTCACCGGCCTGGCGGTCGGCGGGTTCGGCTCCTCCGGCATCCTCGTCGTCGACTCCCGGTCCAACCTCGTCGTCGGCAACTTCCTCGGGACGGACGCCTCCGGCGTCGCCCCCCGGGGGAACGCCGGAGGCGTCCGGGTCGCCGACGCCTCCCCCGGCAACACGATCGGCGGCGCGACGCCCGGCGCCCGCAACCTCATCTCGGGCAACCTCGGGAACGGCGTCCTGGTCTCCGGCCCGGCCGCCTCCGGCAACCTCATCCTGGGCAACCTCATCGGCACCGACCGCACCGGGACCCTGGCGCTGGGCAATTCGGGGAGCGGGGTGACCGTCGATTTCGCCTCGAACAACACGATCGGCGGCACCTCGGCCGGCGCCCGCAACGTCATCTCGGGCAACGCCGTGGCCGGCGTTGGGATCCGGGCCACGGGGGGCCCGCCGACCGGGGGCGCCACCGGGAACGTGGTGGCCGGCAACTACCTCGGCACCGACGCGGCCGGCACCTCGGCGATTGGCAACGGAACGAGCGGCGTCACCGTGCTGTCGACCTCGGGCAACACGATCGGCGGCGCCTCGGCCGGGGCCCGCAACGTCATCTCGGGCAACGGGGGCGACGGGATCCTGTTCGCGATCTCCAGCACCGACGAGTTCTCGACCCGCAACCTGGTCGCCGGCAACTTCATCGGCACCGACGCGACCGGCACCCTCGACCTGGGCAACGGCGGGGACGGCGTCCGGCTGGGCGTCAACGTGCTGGACAACACCATCGGCGGGGCCTCGGCCGGGGCCCGCAACGTCATCTCGGGGAACTCGGGGGAGGGCGTCCAGATCCGGGCCGAATTCGGGTCGTTCCTCGGCTCGGCGACCGGCAACCTCGTGGCCGGCAATTTCATCGGCACCGACGCCGGGGGGCTGGGCCGGATGCCGAACCTCGGCGGGGGGATCTCGCTGCGGCAGGGGTCGACCGCCAACACCATCGGCGGCCAGTCCGGCGCGGGGGGGAACGTCATCTCGGCCAACGGCTCGCTGTTCGGGCCGGCCCAGGTGCTGCAAGGCCCGACCCCCGGCATGGACGACCTGTCCGACCTCCTCGCCTCCGACCTGGTCGGCACCTTCCAGGACGACCTGGTCGTCGCCGACCGGACCGGATTCGTCCACCTCTTCGAGGGAGACGGCCAGGGCAATTTCGCGTTCAACCAGTCGATCCCCCTCCCCGGCCTGAGCCCGAGCCTCCTGGCGAAGTCCGACGAGTCCGACTCCGTCTACGTGGCGAGCGCGAACCCGGGCGACCCGCTGACCGTCCTCACCCGGAACGTCGGGCTGCCCCCCACGGCCATCCCCCTGGACATCGGCTTCGACCGGGTCGACGGCCTGGATCTGGGCAGCCTCGACGGCGACTCGATCCCGGACCTGATCGTGGCCGGGGATCCGACCGGGACGGGCGGCGACGGCCTCTACGTCCTCTTCTCGAACGGCCAGGGCGGCTTCGGGGCGCCGGTCCCCCTGGCCACCGGCTTCATCCCCGGCGACCCGGCCTACGCCCCCCTCGGCTTCGACCCGGACACCTTCGAGACCGAGGTCGGCGTCGCCGCGCTGCGGGTGGACACCGACGAGCTGCTCTACTTCCGGAGCAACGGCGACGGCACCTTCGCCCCGGCGCAGGCGTTCGCCACCGGGGACGGCCCGACGGCCCTGGCCGTCGGGGACCTCACCGGGGACTCCCTGGCCGAGCTCGCCGTCGCCAACGCCGGGGACGACCGGGTCACGACCCTGATCCAGCCGAGCCTCGGCAGCTTCGTCCCCGGCCCCTCCCGGGCCGTGGGGGCCGACCCCGAGGCGATCGCCATCGGCGACTTCGACGGCGACGGCCGCTCCGACGTCGCCACGGCCGACCGGTCCTCGAATGCCGTCACCCTCCTGCGACGGCTGCCCAACAACGCCCTCCGGCTGGCCGAGACGGTGCCCGTCGGCCTCGGCCCGGCGGCCCTGGCGACGGTCGACACCTTCGACCCCGTCGACTTCTCGTTCCGGTCCACCCTCGCCGTGCTCAACGAACTCGGCGAGAGCGTCTCCGTCCTGAATCAGATCCGGCCCGCCGCCCCCGGGATCCTCATCGAGCGGGCCCCGGGCAACCTGGCGGCGGGGAACGCCATCGGCCTCGGGGCCGACGGCCTGGCCTCGCTGGGCAACCTCGGCAGCGGCATCCGGATCGAGGACGCCGCGGACACCACCATCGGCGGACTCGCCCCGGCCGACGCCAACGTCATCTCCGCCAACGAGGGCTCCGGCGTCGAGGTCTCCGGGCCCGCCTCGACCGGACTGATGATCCTCGGCAACCGGGTCGGCACCGACGCCCCCGGCGCCTCCGCCCGGGGGAATTTCCGGTCGGGCATCCGGATCGTCGGCGACGTGCCCGGGGCGGTCGTCCGAGACAACCTGCTCTCCGGCAACTTCGACCACGGCCTGTTCCTCGACGGCCAGTTCGACGACGAGTTCACGGCGGTCCTCGCCGCCCGGGGGACCACGATCCGGGGCAACCGGGTCGGCACCGACGCCTCGGGCTCCTCCCGGCTGGCGAACACCGTCGACGGCATCCACCTGCGGTTCTCCCGGGACACCACCGTCGGCGGCACCGCCCCGGGGCAGGGGAATTTGATCTCGGGCAACGTCGACCACGGCCTCGCGCTGATCGGCACCACCTCGTTCCCCGGCAACGCCTCCGGCACGCTGGTCCAGGGGAACCTGATCGGCCTGGACGCCGCCGGCGCGGCGGTCCTGGGGAATGGCGAGGAGGGGATCTACTTCGTCAACACCCCGGACAACACCGTCGGCGGCCTCGCCGCCGGTGCCGCCAACGTCATCGCCGGCAACGGCGACGACGGCATCGCCATCCGGGGGCCCGCCCCCGACGGCGAGTCCCAGCCCGCCCTCCGGTCCTCGGGGAACCTGATCCAGGGGAACTTCGTCGGCACCAACGCCGACCTCGCCCCCGGCCTGGGCAACGGGCAGGACGAGGACCTCCTCGCCGCCGGCATCTTCCTCGCCCACGCGCCGGACAACGAGGTCTCGGGCAACACCATCCGCCACAACATCGGCCGGGGGATGCTCATCAGCCGGAGCGCGACTACGGGCAACCTCGTGGTCGGCAACGACATCGCCGAGAACACCCTGGCCGGCGTCCGGGTCCACAACAACGCCAGCCGGAACACGATCGGCGGCGTCGGCTCGGGCTCGGGCAACGTCATCCGGGCCAACGGCGGCAACGGCGTCGAGCTGGCCGTCGGCGACTCGGAGGGGGACCCGAGCCTGCCCCCGCCCTTCGGCATCGCCATCCTCGGCAACTCGATCTCCGGCAACGACGGCCTCGGCATCGACCTCGGCGCCGACGGCCCGACGGCCGACGACCCCGGCGACCTCGACGCCGGCCCCAACGACTCCCAGAACGCCCCCGTGCTCTCCTCGGTCGGCACCGACCCGGGGCAGGGCCGGATCCTGGTCGAGGGCACGCTCGACTCGATCCCCGGCCGCCCCTACCGGATCGAGTTCTTCCTCACCCCCGAGGAGCCCGACGGCATCGCCGAGGGCCGCACCTTCCTCGGCGCCGCCTCGGCGACGACCGACGCCTCGGGCCTCGCGACCTTCTCCGTCCCGCTCGGGTTCCCGGCCGGCGATCCCGGCACCCTCATCACCGCGACCGCCACCGACCCGATCGGCAACACCTCCGAGTTCTCCCCCGGCCTCGAGGTGCCCACCGACCTGGCGATCGCCAAGTCGGCCCCCGAGGTCGTCGCCCGGGGCGACGAGTTGACCTACACCCTGCTCGTCTCGAACCTCGGCCTCGTGCCCGCCTCGGGCGTGGTCGTCTCCGACCCCCTGCCGGCCGGCTTCCAGTTCGTCGAGGTCGCCAGCACGCTCGGCACCGCCTCGCAGGATGACGGCCTGGTCCTCGTCGAGATCGACTCCCTCGGGCCCGGCCAGTCGGCCGCGGTCACGATCGTCGGCGTCGCCTCCGAGGTCGGTACCCTGACCAACACCGCCACCGTCTCCTCCCGGACGCCCGACGAGGACCCCGACGACAACACCGCCACCGCCTCGACGACCGTCATCGCCCGGGCCGCCGACCTGTCCATCGCCAAGTCGGCCCCCGAGTCCGTCTTCCCGGGAGGCGAGCTGACCTACACGCTCTTCGTGTCCAATCTCGGGCCCGACGACGCCTCGGGCGTGGTCGTCTCCGACCCCTTCCCGGCCGGGTTCCTGGCCTCCAGCGTCACCACCACGTTCGGCACGCCCACGCTGGGCGAGGGCGTCGCCACCGTCGAGATCGACTCCCTCGGGCCCGGCCAGTCGGCCACGGTGACGATCGTCGGCGTCGCCTTCGAGGTCGGCACCCTGACCAACACCGCCACCGTCTCCTCCGAGACGATGGATCCCGACCCCGGGAACAACACCGCCACCGCCATCACCGTCGTCGCCGAGCCGTCGTTCGTCGTCCTCAACACCAATGACGACGGGCCCGACTCGCTCCGGGAAGTGATCCGGCTCGCCAACGCCTTCCCCGGCGTCGACACGATCACCTTCGACATCCCGGCCGAGCTGGGCGCGACGATCCGGCCGCGCTCCCCCCTCCCGGCCCTCACCGAGGCGGTCGCGATCGACGGCGACTCCCAGCCCGTCGGCCGGGTCGAGCTCGACGGCTCCCTCGCCGGCCCCCGGGCCAACGGGATCGTCGTCTCGGCCGGCGGCACCACGATCGCCGGGCTGACCATCAACCGCTTCTCCGGCAGCGGCGTCGTCCTGGTCGGGCCCGGGGGCGGCAACCAGCTCGTCGACAATGTCCTCGGCTCCGACCCCGACGCCCGGCTCGACCTCGGCAACGGCGACGACGGCGTCACCGTCCTCGGCTCCCCCGACAACCTGCTCCGGGGCAACGTCCTCTCCGCCAACCGGGACAACGGCGTCGAGCTGGGCGGCCCCACCGCCACCGGCAACCAAATCCTCGGCAACCTCGTCGGCACCACCGGCGACGGCCTCGGGATGCTCGGCAACTCCAACTCCGGCATCCTCGCCCACCGGGGCGCCTCCGGCAACGACGTCGGCGGCCCGGACGCCGGCGACGGCAACGTCATCGCCGCCAACCGGTCCGCCGGGGTCGCCCTGCTCGGGACGGCCCCCGGCCGGATCGACGCGGCCCAGGACGGGGATCCGGCGACGACCTCCGGCAACCGGCTCCTCGGCAACACGATCGGCGCCTCGCTCGGGGCCGACGACGTGCGGGCCAACGGCCTGGCCGGGGTCCTGATCAGCGAGTCGCCGCACAACACCGTCGGCGGCGCCTCGGCGGGCGAGGCGAACGTCATCGCCGGCGGCCACGCCCCGGGCATCTACATCGTCGGCCGGGGCGCCGAACGCACCATCGTCCTCGGCAACGCCATCGGGCTGAGGCCCTCCGACGGCCTCCCGCTCCCCGGCACCGGGCCCGGCGTGGCGATCGAGTACGAGGCCCACTCCAACTTCATCGGCGGGCCCGCCCCCGGCGCGGGGAACACGATCTCCGCCTCGGACGCTGCCGGCATCCAGGTCGCCAACGCCGCCCTCGACAACGTCATCGAGGGCAACAGCATCGGCCTCGTCGGCCGGGCGCCCGGCAACGGCGTCGGCGTGCTGATCCGCAGCGCCTCGTGGTGGAACACGGTCCGGGGGAACCGGATCGGCGGGAACACCTTCGGCGTCATCGTCGACTCCGCCGCCTCCTCGAACCTGATCCTCGGCAACGCCATCGGCGCCGGGGACGGCGTCGGCACCCCCGGCAACCTCGACGCCGGCGTGACCCTCCGGGACGCCCCCGTCAACACCGTCGGCGGCATCGCCCCGGGCGAGGGGAACGTCATCTCCGGCAACGGCGTCGGCCTGCGGATCGAGGGGCCTATGGCCACCGGCAACCTCGTCATCAACAACGCCATCGGCCTGGACGTCGCCGGCCGCCTCCCGGTCCCCAACGCCTCCAACGGCGTGCTGATCCTCAACGCCCCGGGCAACTCGATCGGCGGCCTCGACCCGCTCCAGCGGAACCTGATTTCCGGTAACGGCGCCGTCGGCGTCCAGATCCGGGGGCCGCTGGCCTCGGGCAACCTCGTTGCCGGCAATCAGGTCGGCACCCGGCTCGGCGAGCAGACCGCGGCCCCCAACGACCTGAACGGCATCTACGTCGACAACGCCCCCGGCAACACGATCGGCGGCACCGGGCCCGGCGCCGGCAACCTGATCTCCGGCAACGGGGTGGTCGACCTCCAGGTCACCGGGCCGTACGCCTCGGGCAACCTGGTCGCCGGGAACCTCGTCGGCACCGGCCCCGGGGGGGTCGGATCGCTCCGGGGGGCGAGCACCGGCATCTACCTCGAAGGGGCGCCCGGCAACACGATCGGCGGCACGACCCCCGACGCCCGGAACCTCGTCTCCGGCCACCGCTTCGCCGGCATCCACCTCTTCGGGCCCGACGCCTCGGGCAACCTGATCCTCGGCAACTTCATCGGCACGGACGAGGCCGGGACCGCCGCGGTCGGCAACGAGCACGGGATCACCATCGACGGCGCCCCGTCGAACACGATCGGCGGCGTCGAGCCCGGCGCCGGCAACCTGATCTCCGGCAACCTGCTCGGCGTGGTCATCGCCAACGCCGGGGGCACGCGGAACGCGGTGATCGGGAACCTCATCGGCACCGACGCCTCGGGGGAGCGGGCCCTGCCGAACCGATCCGGCGGCGTCTTCCTCAACGCGGCGCCCGGCAACACGATCGGCGGCCCGACCCCGGAGTCCGGCAACGTCATCTCCGGCAACGGGGGCGTCGGGATCCAGGCCTTCACCCCCGGCACCGCCGCCAACGTGATCGCCGCGAACATGATCGGCGTGGACCGGACCACCACCCGGCCGATCCCCAACGCCGAGGGCGGCGTCTATCTCAACAACGCCCCCGGCAACACCGTCGGCGGCCTCGCCGGGGGGCCCGGCAACGTCGTCTCGGGCAACTTCGGCTCGGGCGTCGTGATCTCCGGGGAAGCGGCCCTGGACAATGCCGTGGTCGGCAACGTCATCGGCACCCCCCGCGCCGGGGACCCGCCCGCCTTCGGCAACGAGGTCGGCCTGTTCGTCACCGGGGTCCCCGGCCTGAGGCCGATGCCCACCCCGCCGGAGCAGTCCAACGTGATCCGGGGCAACCGGGCCGCCAACACCCTGGTCGTCGGCAACAGCGGCCCGCTCGTCGTCGACGGCACCGCACTCCGGGACTCCTCCGGCGCGATCTCCTCCGTGGTCGTCACCTTCAGCGAGCCCCTCAACCGCCCCCGGGCCGAGCAGGTGCGCAACTACCGCCTGAGCCTCGGCCGGGCCGGCAACCTCGGGACGGTGCCGATCGCCTCGGCCTCCTACGACGAGGTCGACAACACGGTCACGCTCCGGACCTCCCGTCCCATCGCCGCCGACGCTCCCTTCCGCCTGGTCGTCGTCAGCCGCCCCCCGGCCGGACTGACCAACCGCCTCGGCCTGGCGCTCGACGGCAACAACGACGGCGACCCCGGCGACGACTTCGTCGGCCTCTTCGAGCGCGGCGAGCTGGTCCGGGGCACCGGCCAGGGGCCCTCGGCCGACGTCGCCGTCTCCGCCCCGGCCGTCGACTCCATCTTCGGCGCCGGAGGCCTCCGGGTCGCCCGACGCCGCTCCTGACCTCCCGGAATCTCCGGCCTGGAGGCCCGTCCTCGCTGCCGTTTCGCACTCCGTCGGAGGCCCGATGCGATGAGGCTCCGCCCCGCGACTCCCGACGACCTCGACCTCCTCCGATACTGGGACGAGCAGCCGCACGTCATCGCCTCCGACCCCAACGACGACTGGGCCTGGGGGGTCGAGCTGGCCCGCTCCCCCTCCTGGCGGGAGCTGCTCGTCGCCGAGGAGGACGGCCGCCCCGTCGGCTTCCTCCAGATCATCGACCCCAGACTTGAGGAGTCCCACTACTGGGGGCCGGACGTCCCCCCCGGCCTCCGGGCGATCGACCTCTGGATCGGCGAGGCGTCCGACCTCGGCCGGGGCCTGGGCACCCGGATGATGCGGCTCGCCCTGGGGCGATGCTTCGCCGACCCCTCCGTCACCGCCGTCCTCGTCGACCCCCTCGCCTCGAACGCCCGGGCGCACCGCTTCTACGAGCGCCTCGGCTTCCGGGCCGTCGAACGCCGACGCTTCGGCGACGACGACTGCGTCGTGTACCGGCTGGACCGGGCAGACGCCCCCTGGCAGCCTCCCCTCCGGACGCCCTCCGCCGGGGATCCCGGATTGTGTGACTGAAAACGGTCGATTTCCCGATGATCTCGTTGCGGCGATCCGTCGCCCGCTCCCTGCTCCTTGGCAATCCGAACCGACCGATCGGGCCGACCCCGTCTCGCCTCCCCCGGGCGTGGGACGTGGCCCGGGTGATGCCACCCGCCGGGCGGCGCCGGGCGGGCCGGGACCGGCGTCCGACGCCGCGATCCTCCCGAAACGGACCGCCCCCCTCCGCCGCATCTCATTTCCCGGGAATCGGTTCAGTCGACCGGACCCCGTGGCGTCGGTGCGCACCGGCCGACGCCCCCGGGGCGCACCATGAGGCCGACGGGCCGGACGTCGAGCTGGGGCCGGGTCCACCGAGGCCGGGGCGCATCGGACCCGGTCCGATCGATTCGACTCCCGAAACGAACCCGAGGTCCATCCTCCAACCCATTTCAGGATCGAGAGATCGGCCGATCGCCCGGGGCACACACGGGCGCACCGCCCGCCCCACCCCGGGCGCACCCGGGCGGGCTCAGGATTCGGCGTCGGCGTCGGCCCCGACGGGCTCGGGGGAGGGAGGGCGGCGACGCTTGGCCCGGCGGTGGGCCAGGCTCAGGCAGGCGGGCAGGAGCACGATGTTGCCGAGCGAGCTGCCCGCCGTGGCGATGGCGACCATCAGCCCGAAGGTGGCGAACGGGACGAACTCGCTGAAGCGGAGGACCGTGAACCCCAGGGCCACCGCCAGGCTCGACAGCAACACCCCCGGCCCCGTCACCTGGTAGCTGGAGAAGAGCGCCTCCTCGAACGGCCGGGTCTGCCGGAGCCTCCGGAACTGCAAGAGGCAGTGGAACGTGTCGTCGACCGAGAGCCCCAGCGCCACGCTCGCCACCAGCGCCGTGGCGATGTCCAGCTTCAGGCCCAGCCAGCCCATCAGCCCCAGCACCAGGCCGACCGCCAGCAAGGTCGGCAGGATCGCCAGCACGGCCAGCTTCGGCCCCCGGAAGGCCAGGGTGAGCATGACGAGGATCCCGAGCGTCGCCCAGGAGAAGGTGGTCCACTGGGTCGCGATCACCCCCCGGGTCGTCTGCGTGAGCAGGTGGGAGAGCCCGGTGAGGTAGGCGAGGCCGCCGTACTCGGCCTTCGCCAGGGCCTCGGCCCGCTCGAAGATCGCCATCTTGGCCGGGGCCGGCTGGCTCTCGGAGAGCCGGACCATCGTCCGGGCCCGGCCCGCCTCCGGATTCCAGAAGCTCCGGAGCAGGTCCGCCTGCGGGGTGGCCGCGATCAGCTCCAGCTTCGTCCGGAGCAGCCAGGCCCGTCGCCCGGGGTCGAGCCCCCCGAGCCTCCCGTCCGGGTCGAGCACCGTGGCCAGCGAGGTGACGTAGCCGACGCCCTCTCCGCCTCCCGTCGCCTCGATGCCCAGCACGGCCTCATCAAGGGCCCGGACCCGCTCGATCGCCTCCGGGGTGATCCCCCCCTCGACCGGGACCACCAGGCCCGCCAGGCCGATCCCGCCCAGGTTTTGCTCCACGAACCGGTAGTCCCGGGCGACCCGGGTCGTCGGCTTGAAGGCATTGATGTAGTTGGATTCGTACCGGATGAAGGCGATCCCGGCCGCCAACGGCGCCACTACCAGCAACGTCCCGACGACGATCGGCCCCGGGTGCCGGTAGACCGCCCCCGTCAGGCGGTCCATCGCCGAGGAGAGCCGGGAGGTCGACCCGTACCGGACCGGGATCTCCAGGCGGACGGGAGGGACCATCGCCACAGGGGCCAGCAGGAGCGTCAGCAGCGCGGCCGCCGCCGTGGCGATCGCCAGCACGGTGCCGAACTGCCGGATCGGCACCACGTTGCTCGACACCAGGGCCGCATAGCCGACCGTCGCCGTCAGGGCGCACCAGAGGATCGGCTCGGAGACGAACCGCAAGGTCTCCTCGGCCGCCGCCCGGCGGTCGGCCGTCTTCCTCAGGTCGTCCCGGAAGTGCAGGGCCAGGTGGCTGGCCGCCGGCATCGTCAACACGATGATCTGCGCCACCAGGGGCCCGCTGGAGAGCGACAGCCGGAGGTCCAGCAGCCCGAGGATCGTCTCGGTCCCCAGCCAGGTCGTCCAGCCGGCGATCAGGGGGACCGCCGCCCACCAGAGGCTCCGGGTGGCCGTCAGGGTGACCAGGCCGATCAGCAGCATGCCGACCGTGGCCAGCCGACGGCCGTCGACCTCGATGGCCCGGAAGCCGTCGGCCAGCAGGACGGGGGGCCCGACCACCGCCGGGGGGCGGTCCAGCCCGTGCCGGTCGGCGAAGGCGTCGGCGATCCTCCGAAGCTCCGAGACGGTGACCTTGGCGTCGTGCTCCCCGGCCGGCAGGAGCCGGGTCATCAGGGCGGTGTAGGTTCCCGAGTCGTCGACCAGCGTCCCTTCCAGTAGGGGATGCGACGTGATCCTCCCCCGAAGCTCGGCCAGGCGATCGGGCTCCTCCCCGGCCGACCGGATCGCCCCGGCGATCGTCGGCGTGGCCCACCGGCCCCCCCCCTCGCCGGAGAGCCCCCCCTTGATGAGGTCGAGCACCTCGGCCCGGCCGGGCACGAACAGGCGCTTCTCCTCCGGCAGCTTCTCCAGCAGGAGCAAGGAGTCGTCGAGCTGCCAGAACAGGGGCATCTCGTCGAGCGACTGGACCGAGACCACCCCCTCGATCCCCGCCGATCGGATCTCCCCGGCCAGCTCGGCGACCCGATCGATCCCGCCTGGGGTCAGCAATGCCTCGTCATGGTAGGAGATGAAGACGAACTGGTCGTTGCCGAACATCCCGGAGGCGTCCCGGTAGGCGACCACGGCCGGGTCGTCCTCGGCGAAGAACGACTCGATCGACTGGTCGTAGCGGACTTCCTTGCCGAAGGCCAGCAGCAGGACCAGCGCGAGCGCGATCCCGGCGAAGATCAGGAGCCGGACCCGGAGCATCAGGGCGATCACCAGGGGAGGTCCTCGGGGGAGGGGGGACGGCGGTCGGGTTCGGTGTCTCCCGACCGTTATAGGCCGACGCCCCTCCCGTCGTCGAGCCGGGCCGCCCTCCGGATCCCCGTCAGATGATCCCGAGCCGGTCGGCCGCCAGGTACCCACCCGCGAAGACCAGGCCGAGCATCGAGAGCCAGAGCAGGAGGTCCCAGAGCATCCCGCCGGTCAGCCTCTGGTCGGTCCGCTTGTACCTGAGGAAGACCGCCGCCGCCGCGATCAGCGGGAGCGTCACCGCCTGCATCAGGCCGCCGATCGTGACCATCGTCACCGGGTTCCCCAGGCTGATGTAGAGCAACAGCCCCAGGATCGGCAGGGCCACGCAGAAGAAGCGGACCCAGCGCCTGCGGTAGACCTCGGAGTCGCTCGGGTAGTAGCCGCAGACCCGGAGGAAGTCGGCCAGTAGCCTTCCCGTGCCGGCCGTGGCGGCGAAGAGGGTGGAGTAGAGCACGGCGATCGCGCCGCAGACGAGGAACCACCGGGCGGCCGTCGGCCCCAGGGCCGGCTCGTACATCCGGACCAGGGTGTTGATCATCTCGTCCACCCGGTCGGGCAGGCCGACGGCCTCGGTCTGGTCGTGCAGGACGGCCGCCCCGAGCAGGAAGAAGGCGACGGTGGCGACCATGTAGATGACCATGCTCACCCAGGCGTCCAGCTGCATCACCCGGAGCCACCCCCTCGCCCGAGCGGCCCAGGGGGCCGAGCCGTCCCTCGCCCCGACGGACCGGGCATACCCCTTCTCCATGCACCAGTAGGGGTAGCTCAGCAGCTCCGTCGCCCCCACCCCGGTGATGCCGAACATCGCCAGGGCGGCCATGATCACCTCCCGGTCCCGGGGCAGTCGGAAGGTGAGGCCCGAGGCGATCTCGTCCCAGTTGATCGCCACCTCCTTCGGCAGCAACGCGACGCAGAGCACCGTCATCAGCGTGAAGACGGCCACGAACGCCGTCATCGTCCGCTCGACCAGCCGGTAGCTGCCGGTCCAGAGCATCGCCGCCGTCAGCGCCGTGACCAGCACCCCCCAGAGCAGTTCGGGCCGGTCCCCCAGGCCGAGCGCCGGCCCGAGCGTCTCCGAGGCCCCCGGCAGGACCATGTGCGCCGCCTGGCCGATCCCGGCGATCATCGCCCCGATCTGCAGCTGGGTCACCATCAGCATCCCGGCGCACCACCAGACCAGCACCGGGCCGGGCCCGGGGAGCGACCGGAAGCCCGAGAACGTGGTCCGGCCGGTCGAGACGGCGTAACGTCCCAGCTCCACCTGGACGAACACCTTGATGAAGCAGCTCACGATCACCAGCCAGAGCAGCACGAACCCTGCCTTCGCCCCGGCGTGGGTCGTGGCGATCAGCTCCCCCGTGCCGACGATCGCCGCCGCCAGGATCAGCCCCGGACCGACCTGCCGGAAGGCCCTCGACAGCGTCGACGGCGGCTCCTGGATCTGGTCGAGCATGCCGATGCGGGGGTCCTCGGCCGGCTCGGCCGTCGTGGTGCTGCTCATGATGTCGACGAGCCCGGGGAGAGCGGATGTCGCGGCTGGACCGTATCGCGGCCATCCTACGGGGGAGCCGGGGCGGTCGCAACCGGCAGCCAGGCGACGGCAGGAGACCTCGCTCGAAGGCGCGAAGATGAACGGCAGGGAATCGAGCGGAACCTGATCCGAGAGCGCACCAATACGGGCCTGGAGGCAGCCAGGGCACGTGGCCGGCCCGGCGGCAGGCCGAAGAAGAGTTGATGCCCATCATTCGAACGACACGTTCAAGCGACGGGGTTGGTGAGACGGACACCATAACGGTCGGGTCACGGCCCCCCTGACGGGAAACGCCCCTCGACTCCGAATAACTGGATGACCGTGTGATCGATGCTGGTCGATCGCGTGACAGCCGCGAACATCGCCCCTCGCAACGGAATCGAGATATTCGCAATTTCGATTGTATGAATTTATTTCACACCCAGCAACGCGCCGATGTCGCCGACCGCCACGGGACGGTTCGAACGGGGGCGACGATCGTCGCGATCGGCGAGCAACAGCGGAGTCGCAGCAATGACCCCGGAAGTCGCATGGGAGCGGGCCAATCCCGCCGGCAGGGTGGATGCACAGGTCGATCGCCTGCAACATCCGACCCCGCCGCCGTCATTGTATCTCGTCTGGAATTTCGCCGTGGGGAGCCACACCCTCAAGCCGGAGCACCGTGCCTTGCTGCGGTCGATCGTGCCGACCCTGAGGAACGGGCCGAACGCGATCCTCGTGCAGGGCTTCGGAAGCAGCTCGGGGGGCGTGGCGAGGAACCAGCAGCTCGGCCACTTGCGGGCGAGCGAGGTGCGGGCGTTCTTGGTTGCCGAGGGAATCACCCGGGCGAAGATCCAGGCGCCGCTCTCCAGCGGGGAGCAGTTCCCCATCGTCCCGAACACGACCCCCGAGAACATGGCGAGGAATCGCCGCGTCGAGATCCATCTCCTGCTGTCGCTGTAACGCCCTCCCCAGCCGTCGGCAGGGAGTCCACCGGCGTCGTTCGGCCCCGAACCGCCTGCCCTCCCGCCCCGGGATACCGGACACGCCGGGGACGGCGACCGGACGGGTGATGACCGTCTTGATTCGTCGGGAGTGACCGCGTCGGCCGCAAGGCGGCGATCCCCTTCCGGGTTCGTCGGCAGTCGCAAGCCGCGTTGGGGGGGTCGCCCCCTTCGCCTCTCTCAAGGATGTGCTGGAGCGGCTGCCGAGCCGGCTCGAGGGCTGCGCGGTGTGGCTGCTGCCGGATGCGTGGATAACGGCCCACGCCCTCACGCCGAGGATTCCCGGGAGAGGCAAGAATCGCCATCTCGGGACATGTCTCGTTCCCACTCACACATAGGCAAGCAAAGGAAGGTATTCTCCTCCCTCTACTCTGAGACTTCGCGCCTCTGCGTGAGGTCTCCTCCCCGACTTCAACCCGCGAGCCGCCGCGCCCCGAGCCGGGCCCGGCCCGGCAGGCGGGGCGTCGGCAGGACGGCCCGGCCCTCGACCAGCTCGTCGATCAGCCGGAGCATCCGGTCCCGGAAGACCTCCGGCGCCAGGGCCTCGGCCTTCTTCCGGGCGAGTTCCCCGTCCCGGACACCGCCCCCGGCCTCGAACGCCTCGATGGCCCGGAGCAGGCCCTCGGGGCCGGGCTCGTCGTAGAGCAGGCCGACCCGGTCGTCCACCGTCTCGGCCACGCCCCCCCGGTTCAGGGCGATCACCGGGGCGCCGCAGGCCATCGCCTCGGCCGGGACGATGCCGAAGTCCTCGTCCCCGGGGAAGAGCAGGGCCCGGCAGCCCCGGTAGTGGTCGCGGATCACCTCGTCGGGCTGCCAGCCCAGGAACCGGACGGTCGGCCCGGCGATCCGCTCCAGCCGGGGGCGCTCCGGCCCGGAGCCGATCACCACCAGCTCCCGGCCCGAGGCCGAGCAGGCCGATACCGCGTGCTCCAGCTTCTTGTACGGCACCAGGGCCGAGACGCAGAGATAGGGGGCGTCGTCCCGCCGGGCCGCGGGGTCGGGCGTGTAGAAATTCGTGTCGACCGGGGGGGGGATGACCCGGCTGTCCCGGCCGTAGCAGCGGGCGATCCGGCGTCGGACCGTCTCGGAGATCGCCACGAACTGGGAGACTCCTCGTGCGGTGTCCCGGTCCCAGTCCCGGAGCCGGTCCAGGGTGGCCCCGGCCAGGGAGCGCCGGACGGGCTTGCCGGCCCAGGCGTCGAGGTAGGCCGACCGGCCGTCCCAGGCGTACCGCATGGGGGTGAAGCAGTAGCAGAGGTGCGGCACCCCCCGGGGGACCCGCACCGCCTTGGCCACGCAGTGGCTCAGGCTCACCACCACGTCCACCCCGGCGGGCCTCCAGGAGCGGGCCGCCATCGGCATCAGGGGGAGCAGGTGGCGGTAGTGCTCGAAGATCCCCGGGAACCGCTGGAGCGGCGAGGTCCGGACGTCCATCGCCTCGATCGGGGGGCTCATCTCCCCCCTCCGGTGGATCAGGGTGAACAGGGGGGATGCCGGGAAGGCCCGGCAGAGGACCTCCAGGCACTTCTCCCCGCCCCTCATCCCCGTCAGCCAGTCGTGGACCAGCGCCACCCGGACCGGCCCCGGACGGCGATCCACCGCCGGCGGCGGTCCGATCTGGACGTGAGGGCCCGCCTCCATGCCCGGCTCCCGATCGACCCGGGCCTCGTCCGGGCTCCGCGGATCCGTCCGCGAGCCGACCTCCCGAAGACCCGAACCGGACCCTACCCGAGCCCGGCCGATCCGGCAAGCCGGACCGGCCGGGCCCCGGGCCGGGGCCCGGGCCCGGCGGGGCCCGACGCTCAGCGGACCCCGAGCAGCTCGACCTCGAAGGTCAGCCGGGCGGCGGGAGGGATCGCCGGCGGGGAGCCGCGCTCGCCGTAGGCCAGCTCCGGGGGGATGACCAGCTTGCGGCGCTCGCCGACCTTCATGCCCGCGATCCCCTCGACCCAGCCCTGGATCAGCGAGCCCGCCGCGAGCGTGCGCTCCAGCGGCTCCTCGCCGAAGTTCGACTCGAAGACGGTGCCGTCCTCGAGCATCCCCTTGTAGTAGGCCCGGATCGTGGTCCCGACCCGGGCGGTCTCCCCCTCGGGGTCGCCCGGCTCCAGGGTCGTCACCCGCAGGCCGGAGTCGGTGACGAGTTCCTCGCCGGGCGCCGTCGGCTCGATCATCGGGGCGTCCGGGACGGCCGCCTCGCCCCCGGGGCCGTCGGTACCGCCCTGGGGCAACGCCACCTCGCCCAGCGCCTGGGCCTTGTACGCGTCGTCGTTGACGTCGACCGTGAGCTGGTCGACGGTGGAGCCCGGCGGGGTCATGGAGACCATCGGCGGGGGCTGCCCGCAACCGGCGTTGGCGGCCAGCGTCGCCGCCAATGCCCAACCGGACCATCGACGAAGGACCGTCGTCATGGTGTCCTGCTCCCGTCTCTTCGCGTTGCCGTGGGGGATGACCCGGAAACCCGGGGATGACCGCCCTATTCTATCGCCCCGGCGCCGGCGATGCGCCGCCCGCCCGGGGATTCATCGGCACGACCTCCCGGGGATCCTCGGCGGCCCCGTCCGGGTCGGGGAGGATCCGGACCCGGGTGATCGCCACCCGGCCCCCGAAGCAGGTCTCCACGTCGGCCCCCGGCACCCGGGCCCGGCCGTGGTAGTCGCCGTCGTAGGTCGCCTCGTCGCCGACGACCGAGAAGCCGAGGGGCAGGGGGGAGGGGTCGAGCGGGCAGAAGACGAGGTCCGGGTCGGGGTCCTCGGGGCTCGGGTGCGGCAGGTTCACGTTCCAGAGGGTGCCGGGCCGGTAGGGGCGGGCCAAGAGCAGATCTAGGGCCCGCCGGGCGAACCGGGAGGCCCGGTCCCAGTCCAGCGGACGGTCCCGGCGGACGTACTGGGAGAACGCGATCGCCGGGACGCCGTGCAGGACCGCCTCCCGGGCCGCGGCCACGGTGCCGGAGTGGTGGACGTCGGCCCCGAGGTTGCCGCCCCGGTTGATCCCCGCCAGCACCCAGCTCGGCCCCGGCGCCAGGTGGTGCAGGGCCAGACGGACGCAGTCGGCCGGCGACCCGTCCACGGCGATCCGGCCCTCCCCCCGGCGATCGACCCGGATCGGCCCCCCGCCCGTGACCGCATGCCCCATGCTCGACCACGCCCGGCTCGGCGCCACCACCCGCACCTCCCCCAGGCCCTGGCTCGCCCCCCGGAGGGCCTCCAGGCCCGGGGCGTCGACGCCGTCGTCGTTGGTCAGCACCAGCAGGCCGACCCCGGGCCGATCCCCCTCGCTCCGTCCGTCCATCGCGTCACGCTCCCCGGGCCGGTCGGCCTTCGAAATCCGTCGGCGTCGGACCGTTGACTTCCGACGGCACACCTGATAACTTACCACCACACGCAAGGGGGATTAGCTCAGTTGGGAGAGCGCTTGCATGGCATGCAAGAGGTCAGGGGTTCAAGTCCCCTATCCTCCACTCGCTTCATCTTCTTCTTCTCCCGGAAATTCTCTTCCGGCCGTCGTTTGCTGAGGCCCGTCTTCACTCAGCTGTCGCCCTAGTCCGTATGGACGTCGAATTCACCGAGTCGCTCGGTCGTCTTCGCTCGGGATTCCGGGATCACTGGTTCCAGTACCGACCCGGGCTCATCCTCGTGTTTGATCACCTCGGTGGAGGCCGGGTTTCATGGCAGGCCAGAAGAAGGCCGATTCCCCCGTCCGTATCATCGGTAGCCGGGAATTGCACCAGAATCTGCCGTCCATCCTCAACGAACTCCAGGACCCCGACGTCCGCTACGTCCTGACCGTCCATGGCAAGCCCCGGGCCGTCCTCGTCGGCGCCCAGCCCTTCCTGGGCTTGGTCGGCGACCGCTCCCACCCGAGCGAGACGCTGGTCGGCTTGCAGCTCAGCGCCTTGCTGGGCAACGACGTGGGGGACTTCGCCATCGAGGACCTGGAGAAGGCCTTCGAGAACGGCGCACGGAAGCCCTGAGCCGGCGGCCCGACCCAAGTCGAAGACTCGATCAGGCCGGGGCCGCCTCCAGCCGGGTGATCCGGAGTTTGCCGTCGTGATGGGCGGTGGCCAGTCGGAGGCCGTCGGGGTGCAGGTCCAGCCCCCGGGCCGTGTTGGGAAGTGAGAGGCGGTGGAACTCTTCCGCCTCTCCCGGCCGGAAGAAGAGCAGGTGGCCGCCCCCGGAGCCCCCCGAGGCGACCGCGAGGAACCCACCCGGGTGGAACCGGACGCCCCAGGCGACCCCCTTCAGGTCCCCCTTGCCCCGCTGCACCGCCGGCTCCGTGCCCGATTCCCAGTCGAACAGCAGGACGGCCGTGTCGTTGACCGCCCCGAGCGGGTTCGACGCGTTGACCAGCCCCGCGCAGGCCAGTCGATCCCCCTCGGCGCTGAAGGCGAGGTCCCGGATCCCGCCGTAATCGACCTGCTGGCCCCCGTTGTACGAGTACAACGCCGAGGCATCCAGCCTCCTCCGCTCCTCCCCCGAGGCCAGGTCCCACTCGACGACCCGGCCGGACAGGTCCGCCGACACCACCGCGTCTCCCCCCGGGTGGAAGCCGACGCAGTAGGCCGGCTTCTCGTGACCGCCGGGCAGGACGTGCACGAGCGAACCATCCTCGATCGACCAGACCTTCACCAGCCGATCATTGCCGCAGGAGGCCGCGAGCGTCCCGTCCGGGCTGACGGCGACCCCCCGGGCCCAGCCGTCGTGTGCGTCGAGGACCAGCCGGGGCAGGGGCTCGTGGGCCCCAGCGTCCCAGAAGATCACCCGGCCGTCCCCCCCGGCGGTCAGCAGCGTGTCGCCGTCGGGGGTCGGGGCGAGGTCGAAGACCCAGCTCTCGTGGCCGACGAACGGGACGGCGGCCGCCTGGCCGGCGATCAGGTCCCAGCGCCGGACGGTGAAGTCCTCCGAGCCGGCGAACACGAACCGCCCGGCCGGGTCGAAGGCGCAGCAAATCAGGGGCTGGTCGTGCGGCAGCTCGGCCGAGACGTGCGCCAGGGTCGGGTCGGCGACGGGGCAGGTCCCCTCAGCGTCGGGGGTCTCCGGTTCCTCCGAGCGGCGTCGAGGGCGGGTCATGCCAGCAGGTCCTCGATGGCGAAGGAGGCCGGGTCGGCGATCTGGAAGTCCCGGCCGTTGACCGCGAACTCGTCGACCACCGGGTCGATGCCGACCGCCCTCAGATACGTGTGGAAGAGATCCTGGCCGGTCGCCTGGCCGTCGACCACCTCGGTGCCGTCGGCGTTCGTCTCCCCCCGGACCACCCCCCGCTTGAGCCCGGCGCCGGTGAGGGCGACCGACCAGGCCGTGCTCCAGTGGTCCCGGCCGTAGTACTGGTTGATCCGGGGGGTCCGGCCGAATTCCGACATCACCACGACGAGCGTCCGGTCGAGCATCCCGCGATCGGCCAGGTCCGAGAGCAACGCGGCGAAGGAGACGTCGAACTCGCCGACCTGCTCCAGGTGGAAGTCGAAGTTCTCGTTGTGGGTGTCGTAGTTGGAGTGCGACACCTTCACGAACGTGGCCCCCGCCTCCAGCAGCCTCCGGCCGAGCAGGCAGTGGCGGCCGAAATCGTGCGAGCCGTAGCGTTCCTGGTCGCGGGCCGGCTCCTTGGAGACGTCGAACACCTCCCGACGCTCCATGAGCTGCAACGCCTGCTCATACGAGGTCGTGTACGCCTCGGTCTCGGCGGTCCGGCGTCGGAGGTCGAAGCGGTGGTCGAGCTGCATCCGGAGCTGGTGGCGGGCCAGGTCCTCGGCCTCCTCCACCGACCCGGGCCGCTCGGTGTTGGCCGGCGGCTTACCGTCGCCGAGCGTCAACGCGCCGTACTTCGGGCCGAGGAAGGCCGCGTCCTTGCCGCTCAGGCCGCCCCCCCCGGCGGTCACGTGGATGTAGCCGGGCAGGGGGTCCCGCTCCGGGGCGAGGAACCGGGCCGCCAGCGACCCCAGGTGCGGGTGCTCCTGCCCCGGGGCCTGGCGACGGCCCGTGTGCATCAGGTAACTGCCCTTGCCGTGGTCGTCCTCGGCGGTGTTCAGGCTCCGGAGCAGGGACAGGTGGTGCATCTGCTGCGCGGTCTTCGGCAGCAGCTCGGAGATCCTCACGCCGGGGATCGACGTCTCGATCGACCGGAAGGGGCCCCCGGTGGCGGTGCCCGGCTTCGGGTCCCAGGTCTCGAGCTGGCTGGATCCGCCGTGCAGGAAGACCATCAGGACCTGAGAGCCCTGGCGGCCCAGCTCTCCCGCCAGCGAGGTCATCGGCCTCCCCGCGAACCCCGACACCGCGCCGAGGCCCGCGGACACCCCGCCGAGGAAGGAGCGCCGGGAGATCGCGTGCTCGGCCGACCGGCAGGAATAGGGGCACCACATGTCGGGACCTCCTTCGGGGATGTGCGAACCGACGATCCTGGTTTCCGTCAGTAATTGAATCGGAATTCCGAGGACGTGATGAGCGCCCAGGCCAGCTCCCGGACCGCATCCGCCCGCTGATCGGCCCCCCGACGCTCCAGGTAGCCGAGCACCTCGGCCCGCTCCCCGGCCGAGGGGCGTCGGGAGAGGATGGCCAGGTAGAGCGGCTCGGCCACCCCAGCCGGATCCCCGATCCCGGCCAGCCGGGCCGTCAGGTTCGACCCGGAGGGGTCGAGCCAGGACTGGACCTGCGGCCCGTTGCTCAGGAACAACGCCTGGTGGACGTCCGCCTCGACCGAGTCGTCCGGCTGCCCCTCGGAGGCGCCGAAGTAGCGGACGAACGCGTCGACGTTCCCGGAGAGCCGGGCGTGGACCGCCTCCTCGACCCGCCAGGGCCGGCGGGCCTCCCTCCCCTCGTCGGCCTTGCAGCGGTCGCAGAGCGCCGCGTCGAGGTGGTCGAGATCCGCCTCGGCATCCTCCCGGTGGGCCGCCACCACGCCGAGGCCTTGCATCAGGCTCCAGGCGAGCTGCTCGGGCGAGAGCGGCTCCAGGTTCGCCACCGCGAACCGGGAGGGCTCGGCGGCCTCGGGATCCGCCCCGGGGGGGATCTCGCTGGACCGCTGGTAGGCCCGGGTGAGGGCCAGCTCTCGCAGGAATGCCTTCACGTCGTACTCGTGGTCCCGGAACCACCCGGCCAGCAGTTCCAGGGCCTCGGGGTGCGACGGCGGGTTGGACGAGTGGTCCAGGTCGAGCGGGTGGTACAGCCCCCGCTTCATCAGCAGGGCCCAGAGCCGGTTGGCGATGTTCCGGGAGAAGGCGTCCACCCCGTCGTTCGCCAGGGCCGGGGCCAGGTGCTCGTACCGGCTGAAGGTGGGGATCGTCCGGACGACCTTGTCCTTCTCCGGGGCGACCTCGTACCGCCGGTCCTCGGGCAATTCGGGCTCGACGACCGGGGGTCCGTCGAGGACCCGGGGGGCGGTGGAATGCGTCACGCTCGTCTTGAAGACCGACTGGAAGGTCGTCTCCCCCTCGGCCTTCTCGGCGAGCATGACGACCTGCGACGCGGGGTCGGTGAACAGGCTGGAGCGGTCGAGGAAGGCCCGGATGCCGTAGTAGTGCGCCTGGAAGTAGTCCTCCACGAGCGGGTGGTCGTGGCACTGGGCGCACTGGAGATCCCTCCCCAGGAACATCCGGCCGATGTCCCGGGTCAGCAGGTCCGGGTCGGCCTCCCGGTCGAGCACGAACTTCGCCGGGGCCCGATCCGCCGCGGGCCCCGACCCGTCGGCCGAGAGGATCCGGCGGGCGAACTCGTCATACGGCGTGTTCTCGGCGAACGACCGCCGGAGGAACGCCTCCCAGTCGGCCCGGGGGACGTGCCGGTCCCCCCGGCGCTCCATGAGCATCGCGTCGAAGGCGTACTGCATCCGCCGGGCGTAGCCGGGTCCCTCCAGCAGCCGGTCGACCAGCCGCTCCCGCTTCGAGGGGGAGGGATCATCCAGGAAGTCCTTCGCCTCCTCGGCGGTCGGGACCATCCCGGCGAGGTCGAGGCACGCCCGCCTCAGGAACTCGCCGTCGGTGGCGGGGGCGGCCATCGGGCCGTCCGTCGCGTCCTCGATCAGTCGGTCGACCCGCTCGTGCAGGGGCCGGGGAGGCCCCTCCGCCCGGGCGGTCGTCGCCAGCACGAGGGCGACCGGGCCGGCGAGGATGCCGAGCAGTCGGGTTCGCATGGCCTGGCCTCCCTCGCGAGTCCGACCCGCCCCCGGTCCGGGGCGGGCGGGCTGAAAAGGTCTCGATCACAGCTTTGTGTTTAACAATAGTCGGACATTCGCTGAACTGCAACACCCTCCGGCCGATTTCGGGCCGACCGCCCGGGGGGCCGGGCGGGGGATCTCGCGATCCACGGGTGAATTCGATCCAGGCCCGTGGATTTCGACCCCGGCCGGGCCCGGGGCGTCGTTGCGGCCCGCCGATCCGGGGGATACGGTGAGGGGGCCGTTTCCGAGGGGCATCGCCGCCGAGGGGGTACGCCGATGTTCGGGATCGACGATCGACCGACCAGGCTCTGCGACGGGCACAACCGACGCGAATGGCTCCGGGTCGGCGGGCTGAGCGTGCTCGGCCTGGGCCTCGGTGACCTCCTCCGGCCGGGCGTCGGGACACGCCCGGCCTCGGCCGCCCCCGCCGCCCCCCCGCTCGCCCGGGGGCTGGACGGCGCCACCTTCGGCCGGGCGAAGAACGTCATCTACCTCTGGCTCCAGGGCGGCCCCCCCCAGCACGAGACGTTCGACCCCAAGCCCGACGCCCCGCTCGAAATCCGGGGGCCGTTCCGGCCGATCGCCACCAACGTGCCCGGCATCGACTTCTGCGAACTCCTGCCGCGGACCGCCCGGCGGGCCGACCGGCTCGCCGTGGTCCGGTCGATCGCCACCGACGACCCCAACCACGACGTCAGCGGCTACTGGGTCCTCACCGGCCAGCCCTACGGACCCGGCAGCGCCCGGCAGATCAAGCCGACCGACTGGCCCTATTTCGGCTCGATCGTCAAGATGCTCCGGCCCAGCGAGGAGCTGCCCGCCCTCTCGTCGGTCTGGATCCCGGACCTGATGCGGCTCAACGACAGCGTCACCCCCGCCGGCCAGACCGCCGGCTTCCTCGGCCGGGCCTGGGAGCCCGAGCGGTTCGTCGGCGACCCCTCCCGGGCCGACTACCGGATCGAGGGCCTCGACCTGCCCGACGACCTCCCCCGGCTCCGCGTCGATCGCCGACGGGCCCTGCTCGGCCAGCTCGACGGCCACCTCCGGCGGGTCGAGCGCGGCGGCGTGCTCGACGGCTGGGACCGCTACGCCCAGCACGCCTACGACCTCGTCTCCTCCGGCAAGGCCCGGGCGGCATTCGACCTGGACCGGGAGCCCGACGCCGTCCGGGACCGCTACGGCCGGTATCCCTGGGGCCAGACCGTGCTGCTCGCCCGTCGGCTGATCGAGGCCGGCGTCCGGCTCGTGCACGTCAACTGGACCCGGGAGGAGGGCGATTCGGCCGTCGACAACCCGATGTGGGACACCCACGCCCAGAACGCCGACCGCCTGCAAGACGTCCTCTGCCCCCAGTTCGACGTCACCTTCAACGCCCTGCTCGACGACCTCGAATCCCGGGGGCTGCTCGACGAGACGCTCGTCGTCGCCATCGGCGAGTTCGGCCGGACCCCCCGGATCAACGGCCAGGGCGGGCGGGACCACTGGGGCAACGTCTTCAGCTTCGCCATGGCCGGGGCCGGGATCTCCGGCGGCCAGGTGTTCGGCTCCAGCGACCGGGATGGCGCTGAGCCCGCCAGCGACCCGATCCGCCCCCACGACCTGACCGCGACGATCTTCCACCTGCTCGGCATCGACCACCAGGGCACCTTCCCCGACAAGCTCGGCCGCCCCCAGCTCCTCACCCGGGGGGCGCCCCTGACATCGATCCTCGGCGACGGCCCCGCCACCCTCGAGCGTCGGGAGCCCGGCGGCGACCCGGCGTTCGTCCCTCCCTACGACGACCGCAAGCTGGTCGACGCCGACTTCGATTCCGGCCGCCCCCTCATCGCGGTCGCCCCCTACTCCCGGGACAAGGGCTGGCGCGGCTGGCCGCTCGGCGACGAGCCCGAAGGGGAGCCGAACGGCCTGATCGCCCGGATCGGCGAGTCCCCGAAGCGGCATGCCCTGCTCGGCCCGAGGCCCGGGGCGACGATCGCCCCCGGGGCGAGGGCGATCCTGGCGCAGGAGATCCGGTCGGCCCGGGGGGGCGAGTACGAGTTCGTCGTCACCGCCGTCGGCGTCGGCGAGTCCGAGGAGCGGTTCGAGCGGGAGATCCTCGCCGGCCTCTCCTGCCGGCTCGTCCTGTTCCGGTTCGCCGACGCCGCGAAGGACCCGAGGTCCGTCCAGGAGCTGGCCTCGCTCCCCTTCCGGCCCGAGTTCGACTCGCCCCGCCCGATCACCCTGAGGCGCTTCCTCGGCTCGACCCAGGGGAACGTGAACTTCCCGATCGGCCAGGGGCTGGGGGTCGCGGTCGTCGTCGAGCACGCCGGCGGGCCCCCCTTCGAATCGCCGTCCCTGCCCGGCGGGGTGGCGATCCTCGGCGTCTCGCTCAGCTTCGGCGCCCGGCCCCGGCACGAGAACGCGACCTGACCCGACCCGCACCAGGGGGACTCGGCAACCGATGAACGGCAAGGCACTCAAGGACAAGATGATCCGGGGCGAACGCGTCTTCGGCACCTTCTTCCAGCACGCGGTCAACCCCGGCTGGATCGAGTCGATGCCCGAGGGGGCGCTCGACTTCGTCATCGTCACCCCCGAGCACACGGCCCTGGACCTCGCCGAATTCCTGCCGATCAAGTACGCCCTCGCCTCGAAGGGGATCGCCTGCCTGGCCCGGACCCACAGCCGGGATCCCGACGACGTCTCCAAGGCCTGCGACACCTTCGACGGAGTGGTCGTCCCCTACGTCGAGGACGTCGAGCAGGCGAAACGCCTGGCCGCGGCGGCCGTCTACCGGCCGCTCAAGGGTGAGGCGCTCGACCGCCTGATCGCCTCCGGCGAGTGGCCCAGCGAGGCCACCCGCCGCTACGTCACCGAGGAGCGCTGCGCGAACACGGTCTTCGTCCCCATGATCGAGTCGGTCCGGGCCGTCGAGGACCTGGAGGCCATCTGCGCCGTCCCCGGCGTGCACGCCCTGTTCGTCGGGCCCAACGACCTGACCGTGAGCATGGGGATCCCCAACGAGTACGACAACCCCGATTTGATCGCCGCGCTGCAGCGGATCATCGACGTCGGCGACGCGTCCCACGTCCCCGCCGGGTGCTGGTTCGGCGACCCGGCCCAGGCCCTCCGGACGATCCGCCAGGGGTCCCGGTTCGTCGTCTTCTCCAACGACGGGCTGATGCTCAAGGTCGCCATGGATGAGGCGTTTCGGCAACTCCGCCTCGGCTGAGCCGGGCAGGGGGCGGGTTCCGCTCCCGACGGGCCCATCGGCCGCCGACGCCACGATTGCGGCGGCGGGGCGCGACGCCGGGTGCGCTCGGGATGTCGGGAATCCCCGGGTCCCGTGGCCCGGCGTCCCCGGGATTCCCCGCGAGAATGCTTGACTGGCACCGGTGACGCGGCAAGCATGGGCTGACGGCACGAATCTCGATGCGGGACAACTGTGGTGATCCGCCCCGAGACGTGGGCCGGACGCCCGGGCCGCCCTCCCGCGATCATCGGGCCCTCGGCCCGTCCGGGGCCCCGCCCTCCCGGCCCGACCGCCGGGCGGTCGGGCCGGGGTCCGACGGACATGGCGACCCGCGCCGGTGCGGGCCGCCGGCCCTTGAAGGTGAAAGGTACTCGCCCATGACTATGGCGACTCGTCGCCCGGGGCGTTCTCGCGCCGCCGGGAAGGGCCCGGACCGGGCCGCCCGGCCGTCGGCCGAGGCGCTGGAGACTCGGACGCTGCTGGCGGCCGACACCGGCCTCGTCCGCTTCGACACCTTCGAGGAAGGGGACGCCGACTGGCCCGCCGAGGTCTCCGGCGCCCCCCGGGTGCCGACCGCCCGGATGATGGTCACCCAGGCCAGGGGGGGCCTGGAGTCCCCCGGCGACCGCGACGCGGTCGCCGTGTCGCTGCGGGCGGGAGAGGTGTTCATCGCCTCGCTCGACGACTTCTTCACCAATGACTCCCGCACGGGCACCTACGGCCTGGTCCTCCGGGGGCCGGACGGCTCGGTCCTGGCCGACGAGTCATTCGAGGTCACCCACTCCCCCTTCCGGACCACCGTGTTCGACCCGGGAGGTCCGGCCTCGTCGTCCTTCCAGGGCGACCGTCGCCTCGAGTTCGAGGTGCCGACCACCGGCACCTACTTCGTCGAGCTGGCCGACCGCTCCGACCTGGGGAGTCCCGAGCAGTCCTACACGGTCGGCCTCCGGACGATCGGCCTGGAGTCGGGCACGCTCGACCGCCTCTTCTTGAACATCGGCGCCAGCAACGAGATCGTCGCCCGGCTGGCCGGCGATCGCCTCCTGCTCGCCGGGCCGGTCGGGATCGGCTTCGCCCTGAGGGGAGCCTGGTCCTCGACCGTCGAGGACGCGGGGGAGGGGCGGTCCCGCCTCCGATTCGAGGCGGGGGGCACCCTCCAGCTCGAATCGGCGATCGGCGACCTCCCGCTGCCCATCCCCCCCGGGCTGACCTTCACCGTCACCACCTCGCCCGGGGACGACGGCTCCCCCCGCTTCGGCGCCGTCGAGACGATCGAGTTCAACGCCGACCTCGGCCCCTTCGCCCTGGCCCGTCCCCTCCAGGATGCGCTCGGGGTGTCGCTCGGCACGCCGGCCGGCAGCCTCTCGCTCGACCGTGAGGCGTACGGGCTGAAGCTCGGCCGGGATGGCCTGGTGCAGGAGACCGGGGCCCCGGTCAATGCCAACGTCCCCTATCTCTTCTACACCTACCAGAGCGGCCTCTCGGCCGAGTTCGGCGGCTTCGAGGCGAGGACCCTGGGGGGCTACGAGTGGTCGATCGTGACCGACCCCTCCGACGTCTTCCTCTACGCCGGGGTCAGCGGCATCCCCTCCCCCCTGGGGGAGTTCGCCGTCGCCGGCTCGGTGAAGGGGAACATCCCGTTCGATCCCTTCTCCCGGCCGAGCGAGTACAACGGCTCCGTCTTCGGGAACATCTACCTCCGGGCCGACGTGGACCTCTCGAAGCTCGTCGGCGCCCCGGTGAGCATCAACGGCGACCTCGTCATCGACTTCGACGTGGACGACGACGGCCGGATCCTCGGCGGCATCGCCGACGCCCCCTCCCGGTTCGTCTCCGGCGGCTTCGACCCGGCCGTGCTCGGCTCCGCCGCCACCGACGCGATCTCCGACGTCGCCATCGGCGCCAACGCCGAGATCCGGGTCGGCCTGGAGATCGGCGACGCCGAATCCGGCGGCGGCGGCGATTCCTCGGGCCTCGTCGCGCTGACCGTCCCGATCGGCGAGGGCACGATCGTCTACGACCCGGCCGAGGAGGGGATCTTCGCCCGGGGGGGCTCGGTCAACCCGTTCGAGGGGACCTTCCTCGAAGCCTTCGGCAGCAACGACCGCGTCCTCGCCGACGGCTTCATCAAGCGGGACGGGACCTTCCGGCTGACCTACGAGACGAACTACCGAGTGCTCGGCTACCGGCTGTCCGGGGGCACCATCACCGTCTCCAACGCCGGGGTCACCGCCCGAGGGGACGTGGGATTGCTCGGCGCCCGGGCCGTCGTCACGGGAGACATCGAGCGCAACGGCGACTTCGAGTTCCGGGGCCGAGTGGAGGTCGACCTCGGCATCCTCGCCGGCAACGCCGACGTCCGGTTCGCCCGGATCGGTTCGGGTGTCTCCTTCACCGCCGGCTTCTCGGCCAGGGCCAACACCGAGATCGCCGGGGTCGAGTTCGGCGGCTCGGTCAGCTTCAGCCTCAGCGTCGGCCTCTCCCGGGGCCAGCTCACCTACGACGGCTCCGCCCGGGGGAGCCTCTTCCTCGGCGAGTTCCGCATCGACGCCGGCCTGCGCATCTTCGCCGATCGCAACGAATTCGGCTTCGAGATCGACATCCCCGGCGCCGCCGTCATCGAGGACGTCGTCGGCGGCTTCCTCGAATTCTTCGGCGTCGAGCGCCCCGACATCCCCGACACGATCCGGGTCAGCTTCCCCCGGGGCCAGGCGTCGGACGAGTCGGTCATGGTCCCGCCCCCCTTGCCGCCTCCCCCCCCGCCCCCGGAGCGGCCGAGGACCCCGGGAGACTTCGACGGCGACGGCGTCACCGAGTTCGGCGCCTTCGGGTTCAGCCCCGTCGAGGGCTTCGCCCGGTTCGCCGTGCTGACCAGCGCCGGGGGGCTCCTGAACCAGCCCTTCGGCGGCCCCGAAGATCTGCCGATCGCCGGCGACTACGACGGCGACGGCGTGGCCGACCTGGGCGTCTACGGCTTCAGCCCGGCCGAGGGCGTCTCCCGCTTCGCGGTGCTCGCCTCCGGCGGCGAGGTCATCAGCCGACCCTTCGGCGGCCCGGACGACCTCCCCGTCGCGGGCGACTTCGACGGCGACGACATCACCGACATCGCCGTCTACGGCTTCAGCCCGACCGAGGGGTTCGCCCGCTTCGCCATCATCCTCTCCGGGGGCCCGAGCGACACCCACCCCGACGGCTTCATCAGCCAGCCGTTCGGCGGCCCCGAGGACATCCCCATCGCCGGCGACTTCGACGGCGACGGCACGACCGACATCGGCGTCTACGGCTTCAGCCCCGACGAGGGGTTCGCCCGCTTCGCGGTGATCCTCTCCGGGGGGGCCAGCAAGGCCTACCCCGAGGGGTTCATCAGCCGGCCCTTCGGCGGGCCGGGCGACCTGCCGATCGCCGGCGACTTCGACGGCGACGGCACGACCGACATCGGCGTCTACGGCTTCAGCCCGGCCGAGGGGTTCGCCCGCTTCGCCATCCTGCTCTCCGGCGGGGCCAGCGACGCCCACCCCGACGGGTTCATCAGCCGGCCCTTCGGCGGGCCCGACGACCTGCCGGTCTCAGGCGACTTCGACGGCGACGGCACGAGCGACCTGGGCGTCTACGGCTTCAGCCCGGCCGAGGGCGTCTCTCGGTTCGCGATCCTCCCCTCGGGCGAGGGCCCCGCGATCAGTCAACCGTTCGGGGGAGAACGGGACGTGGCCCTGACGATCCCCCCGGCCTCCGTCCGATTCCGGCGTGATGGGTTCGCCTCGGCCCCGCAGGCCTCCGGGACCGCCCGGGCCGCGTCCCGGGCGGGCGGGGTCGTGCCCGAGGGGCCCGCCCGCACGCCTCGCTCCATGATCGGTCGGTCGGGGACCGCCCCGCTCGGGGGGCGGGGACGGCCCCCCTCGATCCCGGCCCGGGGGCCGGCATCCCCGGGGTCGAGGCCCCTCGACCTCGACAGGGTCCGCCCGAGAGACCGCCCCGACACCCCGGCGTCGTGGCCGGATCGGCTCGTCGAATCGCTCGGCGTTCGGCGACGGGGGCTCGTCCCCCGGCCGACCTGACGCCCGCCCCGCGAGGCCCGGCGATCGGCCCGGGGGGGGCGGGGCGCGTCGGTCGGGCCTCCGGCGACGCGGCCCCCGCCCCCCGCCCTCGGGGAACGGCGCGGGGTGAGGGGGGGCGAAACCCGGGGCCCGATGGCGGGGTACTCGGTCGGGGGCCTCCCCGGGATCTCCCCCCCACCCTCCCAAGATTCCCGCCCCCCGGGCGAAGATCCCGGCGCGACCGGAGAACGGACGGGATCGCCCCGCGGGCGACCCGTCAGGGCCACGCGGATCGAATCCATGGACGAGTCCCCGCAAGACCGGATGCCCCGACCCGCCTCCCCGAGGCTCCTCGCCGTCATGGGGGCGGTCGTCCTGCTCCAGGCGTTGGCCTGGGGGTCGGGGGTGCGGGGGCGGGGGCTGGCCGAGGCGGTCGAGCGGGGCGCGGCCCGGGTCGAGGCCCGATCCGTCGGCGAGGTCGCCGAGGCGGACACGCGCCGGGCGATCGACGACCAGCGGGCCACCCTCCGCTTCTGGGCGGTGCTGTCCGCGGTCGGCGACTTCGTCGTCGAGCCGATCGCCCCGGCCCTGAGGGCGGTGCTCGCCGCCTCGGGCTTCGCCGCCGTCGCGGCGCTGCGGGGTCGGCCGGTCCGGTTCGAGGAGGTGCTCGGCGCGGCGGCCTCGGCCCAGTGGCTCTGGGTGGTCGGCCTCGGGGCCCGCGTCGGCCTGATGGCGGCGACCGGCCGGGCCGAGGTCGAGACCTCGGCCGCCTTGCTGCTGCCCCCCGGGGCGTACCCGGCGGCGGCGTGGGTCGCCTTGCGGCAGGTCGACCCGTTCGTGATCCTGGGGTGGATCGCCGTCGGGCGGGCGGGATGGCGGCTCGGCCTGGTCGGCTGGGGGGCCGCCGCCTCGATCTGCCTGGTGCTCTGGGCGGCCGAGTCGTCGATCCGCATCGGCGTCGCCTCCGCCTTCGGCGCCGCCATGCGGGCGACGCTGCTGCCCGGTTGAGCCGGGACTGGTCGGGACTGACCGAAGGGAACGGGACCGCGATGCGACGAACCTTGCTCTCGATGCTCGGCCTGGCCGTCCTGGTCGCCGGGCTCGCCGCCGCGAACCTCGGCCGGGAGGGCGGCGGCTACGAGCTGGACTGGCAGCTGATCCCGACCCCCCCACGCGAGGTGGAGCTGGCCTCCCCCGAGCACGCCGAGATCATCGAGACGATCACCGCCGCCGGCACCGTCGAGCCGGTCGAGGAGGCCGAGATCGCCCCCCAGATCGTCGGCCGGGTCGTGGCGGTCCACGTCGAGGACGGCGACCGGGTCGCGGAAGGGGACCTGCTCATCCAGCTCGACCCCACCGAGGCCCAGGCCCGGCTCGACTCGGCCGAGGCGAGGATCGACCGCCTCCGCGCCCTGATCCTCGACGCCGAGGAGGACGTCGACAAGGCCACCCGGGACTTCTCCCGGACCGAACAGCTCTCCCGCCGCAACGTCGCCACGAATACCGAGCTGCTCGACTCCCAGAGCACCCTGGCCAAGGCCCGGGCCGTGCTCGGGGGCGTCCGCAACGAGCTGCTCGAGAGCGAGGCGATGCGCCGGATGAACCTCCAGGAGCTGCAATACACCGAGATCCGGGCCCCCATCGACGGCGTCGTGGCCGACTGCGAGGTCGAGGTCGGCGAGGTCGCCATCGCCGGCACCACGAACCTGCCCGGCGCCCTGCTCATGACCATCCTCGACCCCACGCTCATGCAGGTCCGAGCCGACGTGGACGAGACCGACGTCCCCCTCGTCCGGGCCGGCCAACCCGCCCGCATCTACCTGCAGGCCGACCTGCTGACCGCGCTGCCCGGCGAGGTCGGGCGCGTCGCCCCGCGGGGCAAGGCCGACGCGGAGGCCGTCGCGGCGGTCGTCACCTTCGAGACGATCATCCGGGACCGGGGCGGCGCCGACTCCCCCCTGAAGCCCGGCATGACCGCCACCGTCGAGATCGAGGTCCGACGCACCGACGACGCCCTCAGCGTCCCCATCCAGGCGGTCGTCCAGCGCCGCCGCAAGGACCTGCCCGACTCCCCCGCCCTCCGGGCCTGGCTCGACCGCCATCCCCCCGCCCCCGGCGAGGCGGTCGGCGAGATGGGCTCCCGGTACGTCACCACCGCCTTCGTCGCCGACTCCGGCAAGGCCCGGGCCCGCCCCGTCGACGTCGGCCTGAGCGACGAGCGCCGGGTCGAGATCCGCGAGGGCCTCACCGAGGACGACCTCGTCATCGTCGGCCCCTTCCGCACCCTCGACGAGCTGAAGGACGGCGACCCGATCACCGAAGCGAAGGCCGAGGCCGAGGGCGAAGCCGGGACGGGGGGCTCGCCGTGACCGCCGACCCGACCCCGCTCGACGACCCGGCCGGGGCCGACGAGTCGTCCCCGGTCATCCTCCTGACCGGAATCACCAAGGTCTACCCGATGGGCCTGGAGCAGGTCCGGGCCCTCGACGGCGTCGACCTGCGGATCGACCGCAACGAGTTCGTGGCGATCATGGGCCCCTCGGGATCGGGCAAGTCGACCCTGATGAATATTATTGGGCTGCTCGACGTGCCGACCGCCGGGCAGTACTGGCTCGCCGGCCGCGACGTGGCCCGACTCTCGCAGTCGGAGCAGGCCCGGGAGCGGGGCCGCCGGATCGGCTTCGTCTTCCAGACCTTCGAGCTGCTCCCCCGGCAGACGGCGTTGCAGAACGTCGAGCTGCCGCTGGTCTACTCCGGCGCCCGGGACCGCCGGGACCGGGCCGTCGAGGCCCTCCGCCAGGTCGGCCTGGCCGACCGCATGGGGCATCGGCCCAATCAGATGTCCGGCGGCCAGCGCCAGCGGGTGGCCGTCGCCCGGGCCCTGGTGCAGCGACCCGCCCTCATCCTGGCCGACGAGCCGACCGGCAACCTCGACACCCGCACCAGCGAGGAGATCCTCGACCTCTTCGACGCCCTCCACGAGCAGGGCCAGACCATCGTTCTCGTCACCCACGAGCCCGACGTCGCCGCCCGATGTCGGCGGGTCGTCCGCCTCCGGGACGGCCGGGTCGAGTCCGACGGGCCGGGCGAACGGGCCCCTCATCCCTCGGATCGGGGGGCGATCGCATGATGATGGTCCTGGCCAACGTCCGGAGCGCCCTGGAACAGCTCTGGGCCAACAAGATGCGGTCGGTCCTGACGGTGCTCGGCATCATCATCGCCGTCACCTCGACGATCACCGTGGTCAGCGTCGTCCAGGGGTTCACCGGGTACGTCTCGGAGTTCCTCCAGGGCCTGGGCACCAACGCCATGTGGATCTGGCCCGAGCGCCCCGGCGGCGAGGCCGGCAAGCGGCTCGGCCGGGTCACGCTCGACCTCCGGGACGTGGAGGCCCTCCGCGCCGAGTGCTCCACCCTGGAGTCGATCTCGCCGCTCATCCCCCAGCCGACGGCCACCGTCGCGATCGGCCGGACCGAGGTCACCACCCAGCTCGAAGGCGTCTCGGCCGAGTACCACGCCATCCGCAACATGCCCGTCGAGGTCGGCCGCGCCTTCACCTTCCTCGACATCGAGCGCCGGCACCCGGTCTGCGTCCTGGGGCGGGAGGTGTTGCGCAAGCTGGAGCAGGGGGACGACCTCGTCGGCCGGACCCTGCTGGTCGACGGCCGCCGCTTCCGGGTCGTCGGCATCCTCGCCGAGAAGGGGAGCGTGCTGGGCAACAGCCAGGACGACCTCGTGCTCATCCCCTACACGATGGCGTTGACGATGTACCCCGCCTCCCGGACCAACATCGCCCTGGCCGCCCGGGCCCTGGACGAGACCCAGGTGCCCGAGGCCAAGGCCCAGGTCGTCAGCATCCTCAGGCGCCGCCACCGGCTCGACGCCTACCAGCCCAACGACTTCCAGATCCGCACCCAGGACGAGATCCTCACCGCCTTCAACAGCATCAGCATCGTGGCCACCGCCGTCCTGGCCGGGATCGTCGGCATCTCGCTGCTGGTCGGCGGCATCGGCATCATGAACGTGATGCTCGTCAGCGTCACCGAGCGGACCCGGGAGATCGGCCTCCGCAAGGCGGTCGGCGCCCGGAGGCGGGACATCATGCTCCAGTTCCTCACCGAGGCCGTCGTCCTCAGCCTGCTCGGCGGCGGCCTCGGCGTCGGGCTCGGCTACGGCCTCACGGCGATCGTCAGCCTGCACCCGCAGATGGTCGACGTGGCCGTGCCGCTCTGGGCCGTCATCATCGGCTTCGGCATCTCGGCCGGGACGGGAGTCGTCTTCGGCATCCTCCCGGCGCTCAAGGCCGCGCTGCTCAACCCGATCGACGCCCTGCGGCACGAATGACCGAATCCGGAGGACGGGCACGCGATCGGGATCGGGATCGGGCCAGTTCCCGACCCTCGTTCCCGGCCTCGGGCGGAGCGGGTGGCCGGAGGCCGGGTGAGGGGGCAAGGCGCTCAAATTCGAGCGCCGTGCCCCCTCACCAAAGAATCCGACCCTCGCCCCCGTCGGCGGGGGAGAGGGTGGGCGTCGCCCGGATGAGGAGGCCCGGGGTCATCATCCCGCCGGCTCAGAGCACGAACTTCAAGACCGCGAATCCGCCGACCAGGAGCAGGACGAAGGCGACCGCCAGCAGGTTGAAGTACTTCTCCACGAAGACCCGGGCCGGCGGGCCCCAGGTCTTGATGATCCAGGCGACCACGAAGAACCGGAGCCCCCGGGAGGCGACCGAGGCGATCGTGAAGATCGCCAGGTCCACCTGCGCCACCCCGGCCGTGATCGTCACCAGCTTGTAGGGCAGGGGGGTCAGGCCGAAGATGAAGACGATCCAGGCGTTCCAGTGGTCGTACACCTGGAACAGGTACTCACCCCCCAGGCGATCGACGCCGATCGACTTGATCATGTAGGGCGGCAGGGCGATGTCCTTCTGCCCGGCCACGTCGACCAGTTCGACGTGCGCCAGGTTCTGGACGATCCAGACCCCCACCGTCTCCCAGGCCGCGAAGCCGATCAGATAGCCGAAGAGCCCCCCCAGCACCGAGGCCACCGTGCACCAGGCCGCCAGGCGCCACCAGCGGGTGGTCGCCATCAGGACCAGGGGGATCAGCAGCACGTCGGGGGGGATCGGGAAGACGCTGCTCTCCACGAACGACATGACCACCAGCGCCGGCAGGGCGTAGGGGGTCTCGGCCCAGTGGAGCACCCAGTTGTACATCCTCCGGTGCAGGGCCCACTTCGGGACCGGCTGGTGGATCTCGGCGGCGATCTCGGCGGGAAGGTCGTGAGAGGCCATGGGCGGCGGGGACTCCTGGGAAGGGCGAGGTCGTTCGGGGCGGGGATCGGGTTGACGTCGGACGAGGAGAGTGGGAGGGGGTCGACCGGGTCGGGTCACTCGGCCCCGCCGACGGCCCCGGCGTCGGGCTCGTCCCGCGGCCTCACGAGGAGCGAGACGTGCCGGATCCCGGCCGAGTCGCAGGCCGAGAGCACGTCGGCCAGGTCCTGGAAGCTCAAGGAGGCGTCCCCCCGGATCCGGACCCCCTGGTCCTCGTACGCCTCCCGGGCCGATTCGAGGACGCCCCGGAGCGCCTCCAGGTCGTACTGCTCCCCGCCGACGGCCACCAACCCCGGCTCGACGACCGTCAGGGTCAGGTCCTCCGGCCGGGAGGTCAGCGGCGACGCATCCCCCACCTCCGGCACCCGGACGTTGAACTGCTGCTCGTCCCAATCGTACAGCCGGGAGGCCACCATGAAGAAGATCAACAGGCAGAGCATGACGTCCACCATGGGGGTCATGGTGACGGACGGCATCTCCTCGTCCTGCTTGCCTTCTCCCAGCATCGTCGGCCTCGGTTCCGGGGGAGGGGACCCGATTCGGTCGGTCAGAGGACCCGGGATTCCGGCCTCGCCCGCTCGGCGGCGGTGGCGCCGGGGGGGGGGATCGCCCGGCGATCGGCCCCGGCCCAGCTCTCGGCCGAGACCAGCTCGATCACCCGGCGCACCTGCTCGTCCATCTCCCGGACCAGGCCGTCGATCCGGTTGAGCAGGAAGTAATAGGCCACCACCGAGACGATCGCGATCGCCAGGCCGAAGGCCGTGGCCACCAGCGCCAGGCTGATCCCGTGCGCCAGCGCCTGCCCCTTCTCCGCCCCCTGCGCCGTCGGGGCCCCGAGGGCGTCGAACGCCTCGATCAGGCCGACCACCGTCCCCAGCAGCCCCAGCAGGGGGGCCAGCGTCGTCGTGCCGTTGAGGACCCGGACGTTCCGCTTCAGGTCGGCGACCTCCGAGGCCGAGTCCGCGTCCACCGCCTGGCGGATCGCCGTGGCCGGCTGCCCCCAGTACCGGATCGCGTGGCCGAAGATCCGGGCCATCGGGCTCTCATGCGCCCGGCACAGCTCGGCCGCCCGGTCCCGGTCCAGCTTCCCCGTCGAGAGCCGGTCCAGGAACCGCTCGACGAACTCCTTCGGGATCACCCGCCCCCGCCTGGTGGCGAACAGCCGCTCGAAGGCGAACCCCAGGGTCGCCACCGAGCAGAGCACCAGCGGGATCAGCATCGGGTTGGCGTCCCGGATCAGCGCCGTCACCCCCTCGGTGCCGACGGCGATGGCCGGATCTTCTTCTCCCGCGTCGGGTTGCGCCTCGAATTCTGTCTCGGCCTCTGCCCCGACCGGCGGATCGGCCGCGGCCTCGGCCGCCGGGACCGCCGGCGGCCCCTCCTGGCCGATCGCCGGCAGGGCCAGCCCCCCCCAAAGGGCGAGCACCAGGGCGGGCCGGTGCCCCGGCGCGTCCGCTCCGAATCGAGCCATCGGGCACCCTCCCGGTCGCTGCCAGCCCGATCGCTCCCTCGGGCCTCCCCTCCTGGTCGGTCAATCCAGGCCACGATTCTAACGGCCCCCCTCCCCCTGTCAATTCGGGCGGAAATCCCGGCCCCCGGCGAACTTGAACCCCCCGTCACGACGTATACAATACAGACGTATACTGCACGAAGACGCGAGCGACTCGACCGGAGCCGTCCGACCCCCCGGGAGGATCCCCACCGATGGCGACCTCGACCCTGCCGGCCCGACCCGCCGACGCCCCCCCCCCGGCGAAGGGGCGCAAGTTCCAGCTCTACCTGACGATCGACGGGTTCCCGTACGGCGTCCGGCCGGTGTTGAGCGATCCCTACGTCGCCCGCCGTGCCTTCGAGCTGACCAAGCCCGACGGCACCCGATACGACATCGCCCAGACCCACCACGGCGCCTGCTGCGACTGCCCCGACTTCATCTACCGCCGCGAGGGCCTCGACCCGCTCGGCTGCAAGCACGTCCGGGCCCTGGTCGCCTGCGGCCTGATCGAGCGGGAGGACCGGGGCGACCCCCGGCCCTCGCCCCCTTCCCGGCCCCCGATCCGGGCCCGCACGCCGTTCTGATCCCGATCGGGAACGATCCCGCCCGGCATGGCGTTCGCACCCCGCCGGTGACATCCCGAGGACCCGACTCGCCCCCGGGTCCTCGGCCTGGAACCGAACCCCCGATCGCGAGCCATGCCCTTCGAACTCACCCACCCCCTGCCCGTCGAATCCGCCCATCAGCTCTCGGAACGGCTCACCGGCCTCCGACGCTACCTCATGCTCGCCCTCGGGGCGATCTGCTTCGGCAGCGTCGTCCCGGCGGGCAAGCTGGTGGCCGACGCCTTCCCGGTCCTCGTCGCCTCCTGCCTCCGGGAGGTCCCCGCGGCCCTAATCCTGGCCCCCCTGGTGATCCGGGAGCGCCGGGCGCTGCTCGGGCTCGACCGGGCCGGCTGGGTGAAGATCCTCACCGTCGCGGCGCTGGGGCTCTACGGCTTCGGCGTCCTGCTCTTCTTCGGGCTGAAACTGACCTCCGGCGTGGTCGGCAGCGTGGTCCGCAGCTCCAGCCCGGCGGCCACGGCCATCGCCTCCTGCGCCGTGCTCGGCGAGGCCCTGGGGTGGCGTCGCCTGGGGGCAATCGGCCTGGCCATCCTCGGCATCCTCGCCATCCAGCTCGGCGGAGGCACCGAGGGAGGCGGGGGCCGCATGCCCGTGCTGGGGACGGGCCTGCTCGTGCTGGCCGTCGGCTGCGGGGCCTTGAATACGGTGGCGGCCAAGTCGGTCTCCATGCAGGTGAAACCCGGGGCCGCGCTGGGGCTGGCGGCGATCGTCGCCGTCGGCCTGGCGACCCCGGCGGCGATCGTCGCGGGGCTTTCCTCCTCGGAGTCGATCTCCCCCGGCCCCGCCGGATGGGCGGCCCTGGCCTGGGTCGGCCTGGCGCTGCCGATCGGCGCCCTCTGCTGGTTCAACGGCCTCTCCCGGGTCGCGGCCTCCACCGCCGCCGGCTTCCAGGGCCTGATCCCGGCCTCGGCCCTCGTGCTCTCCTACGTCATCCTCGGCGAGCCCTTCCGCTGGGCCCACCCGGTCGGCCTGACGATCGTCCTCGGCGGCGTCCTGCTCATCGGCTGGGACGACGCCCGGTGCCGGATGGCTGAACAGGACGACTGATCCCGCCTCCCCACCTCGGCTCGCGAAGCCCTCCTTGATGGATCGTTCAATTCCGACTAAAATTTCCGACGAAACGGCCCCACCCCGACGACCCTCCTCCAACCTGGACCCCATCGCATGGCGACCGACCCGCATCGGCTGCAAGAGATCCGGGAGAAGGTCGAGGCCGGCCATCGGCTGAGCTTCGACGACGGCCTGGCCCTCTACGCGTCGAACGACCTGTTCACGATCGGCGAGCTGGCCAACCTCGTCCGCGAGCGCTACAACGGCAACTACGCGTATTACAACGTCAACACCCACATCAATCCGACCAACGTCTGCGTCTACAAGTGCGACTTCTGCGCCTTCCGGGCCGACCTGGGCGAGGACCGCGCCTACACGATGGACGAGGCCCAGGTGAAGGGCCGGGCCGAGGAGGCCCACGCCCGGGGGGCGACCGAGCTGCACATCGTCGGGGGCCTGCACAACAAGCTGCCCTTCCAGTACTACGTCGACGTCGTCCGCTGGGTGAAGGAGGCGGCCCCCGAGATCCACGTCAAGGCGTACACGGCCGTCGAGTACGAGTGGTTCCGCAAGATCGAGCGGGCCCCGCTGAAGGACATCCTCGGCCGACTGCTCGACGCCGGCCTCGGCAGCCTCCCCGGCGGCGGTGCCGAGATCTTCCACCCCGAGGTCCGGGACGAGATCTGCGGCGCGAAGGCCTCGACCGAGACCTGGCTGGAGGTCCACCGGACCGCCCACGAGCTGGGGCTGCACTCCAACGCCACGATGCTCTACGGCCACATCGAGCGGCCCGAGCACCGGATCGACCACATGATCCGCCTCCGGGAGCTGCAGGACCAGACCGGCGGCTTCCAGACGTTCATCCCGCTGGCCTTCCACCCGGACAACTCCCGGATGGACGACATCCCCAAGCCCTCCGGCGTGATGGACCTGAAGACGATGGCCATCAGCCGCCTGATGCTGGACAACTTCCCCCACATCAAGGCGTACTGGATCATGCTCGGCATCAAGACGGCGCAAGTCGCCCTGGCCTTCGGCGCCGACGACCTCGACGGCACGGTCGTCTACGAGACGATCTACCACGAGGCCGGCGCCGAGACCCCCCAGGAGATGAACATCGCCGAGATCCGCCGCCTCATCGAGGAGGCCGGCCGGATCCCCGTCGAGCGTGACACCCTCTACAACCGCATCGAACGCGAAGGCGCCCGCTGGTGGCCCGGGGAGCACATCGACGTGCCCGCCCTCGCCGGCGTGGTCCGCTGAGCCTCCCCCGATCGAACCCGGATGGCCGATGCCCCACCGCCGACCGGGCATCGGCCGTCCTCGCCTCGTCAGTCTCCCTCCACTTCCAGCCGCCATGACTCGTCGAAGTACCCCGAGCTGACGACCTCCCCGCCGTCGTCATCGACCCGGAAGACGGCGTAATCCCCCAGCCGGGGATACAGCAACGCGTTCGTGCCCCGGAACGCGTCGGCCCCGAAGGTGTGGCCGCTGTTGACGACGACGTACCGCCCCGAATTCAGGGGGTTCGGCGCGATCATCGCCGGGGCGTGGTCGGCCGCCTCGAAGGGGTCGAGGAACCCGACGCGATCCCGGGTCCAGGCCAGGGGAAGCTCGGGGAGCAGCTGCCCGATCAGCCGGTTCGACCCCGGGTCTCCGAACAGGACGAGGTGGGACCGCCGGAGGTCCTCGGCCGTCACGTCCGCGTCGTCCTTGATCGGCAAATCCCCGCGCATCCATTCGTCCCATTCCGAGGCGAAGCAGTCGAGCCGCTCCTCGGCCCACCGCTGGACGCGGGGGTTCCAGGCCGGGCCGGTTCCCCGGACGCAGAGGAACGACCCGGTGAAGGCGTCATCGATCGGGCCCTGGATGCCCGGTCGCTTGCGGGCGGTCGCGTTGAGCTGGATCTCCCGGGATTCGTCGTAGTCGAGCGCGAACCAGGAATCGCCCCGGCGTCGGTAGTAGACCGACGGCAGCAGGCTCCCGGCCGCGTCGGCCAGCGGCAGCTCGACGCCGTCGATCCTCGCCCGATCGGCCACCTGACGCTCCACCGCGAGCACGGCCACGTTCTCGGTGGCGACCTCGACCACGCCCCTCGATTCCGGGTCGACCTCGGCCTCGACCGTAGCCCTGGCGTAGTGCTCGATCAGCTCCTCCACCTGGATCCAGGCCGCCCGGTGGTACTTCGCCGTGTAGGTGACGAACCGGACCCGGGGGCGGTCGAAGGCGACCCCCCGCTCGGCGTGCTCATCCACGAAGGCGTCGATCACCGCCCGGCTCGCCTCGTCGACGCGGTGCCCCATCCCTGCGCCGACGACCCGGAGGAACTCCAGGCCCTCGGCCCTGGTCTGGAGCCCCTCTGTCGTCGTCTCGAAGCCGAGGACCCTGAGGGCCTCCACGACGTTCTCCGACGCCCGGAGCTGCGGATCCTCCTCGCCGCCGTAGCCGACGATCGGCACGTTGGACGCATTCAGGGCGTAATCGGCCGCATCATAGATGTGCAACGCCTTGCGCTGGTATTCGGGGATGTCCTCAAGCTTCGCGTAATGGATCGTCTCCGAGAACCCCGCCCCGGCCTCGACGGCCGCCCAGAGGCTCGGGTGGTGCAGCCCCAGGTGCCAGGCCCCGGCCCCCCCCATCGAGAAGCCCCTCAGGACGATCCGCTCCGGGTCGATCCGCTCCGTGCGGCGGACGGCGGCGATCGCCTCGAACACGTCCGACTCCCCCGCCCACCGGTACGCGTTGTTCCCCCTCCCGTAGACGTGCAGGACGATCCGCTCGTCGATCCCCTCGGGCGTGGCCTTGCCCTCATGATCTCGGATGAACCGGACCTCATTCAAACGCGCGTTCCGGCCGTGCAGGACCACGTCCAGCCGGACCCGGGCCTCGCGGTCCAGCCCCTCCGGCCGGTACACCGCATACGGCTGGACCGAGCCGTCGACCTTCGAGACGTACCCCCGGACCACCCCCCCTCCGGCCGTCGTCCAGGGCCGATCGCCGCCGATGGCCTGCTCCGCCCGGGCAAGGCCCCGGTCGAGGGCGTCGAGGGTCCACGCGGCCGAGCCCTCCTCGAAGTACTCGCCGTGGCGATCGATCCATTCGGCCGCCTTCAGGAAGACGGCGACGTCGGCGAAGGCGTCCCCCACCTCCCGCTCATCGGCGATCAGCGACGCCTCAAGCCGGTCCAGCCGGTCGGCCAACTCGGCCGACCTCTCCCGGATCGTCGCGAGCTGCTCCTCGGTCGGCGGGTGTCGGTCGTCCTGGGCGACGGCCGGGGCCCCGAGCAGGGCGAGGGCCAGGGTCCATCGCGAGGTCATCACGGTCATGGTCGGGGCTCCGGGCCGATCCGGGGGCCGGACGGCTCCGACGCCCCCGGCCCGATCGATCGCCCGGCGATTCTAACACCTCGACCGCCCTCCCCCCACCGCCCGGCGCCCACGGCCGGGCTCAGGCCGCCAGGTCGATCAGCCCGACCGCCAGCAGGCCCAGGCTGATGCCGACGTTCACCTGGAAGAACGCGACGTTCACTCGGCCCAGGTCGTCCGGACGGACGATCGCGTGCTCATACGCCAGCAGGACGGCCACCGCCGCCACGCCCGCCCCGTAGATCCAGCCGAACGGCGGGTAGGCCAGGCCCAGGCCGATCAGGGCCAGCACCATCGCCGCGTGGCTCGCCGCCGCCAGCCGGAGGGCGCCGCCGACCCCCAGCCGCGCCGGGATGCTCCGCAGGCCGCTCTCGCGGTCGAACCCGGCGTCCTGGCAGGCGTAGATGATGTCGAACCCGCCCACCCAGCAGAGCACCGCCAGCCCCAGCAAGGCCGGCGGCCAGGCCAGGTCCCCCCGGATCGCGATCCAGGCCGCGATCGGCGCCATCGCCAGCGCCGCCCCCAGCCAGTAGTGCGCCAGGCTCGTGAACCGCTTCGCATACGAGTATCCCAGCAACCACAGCAGGACCGGCGCCGACAGCGCGATCGGCCAGGGGTTCTCCGGCAGGAACAGGGCCGTCGAGGCCACGAACAGCCCCGCGCTGCCCGCCGTGAAGAGCGTCACTGCCCTGACCGAGAGCCTCCCGCTCGGCAGGTGCCGCGTGGCGGTCCTCGGATTGCGAGCGTCGATCCGCCGGTCGACCAGCCGGTTGAAGGCCATGGCCGCCGACCGCGCCGTCACCATGCAGAGCAGGATGCCGAGCCAATGCTTCGGGCCGGTCGGATGGTCGTGCGCCGCCATCGCCGCCCCCAGCAGGGCGAACGGCAGGGCGAACAGCGTGTGGCTGAACCGGATCATCCCGAGGATGTCCCGGAGCGTCTCGATCGGCCCGGAGGAGGTCGGTGCGTCGGTCGACATGGTCGGGAGTCCAGGTGCCCTCAGTCCTCGGGGCCGCCCGGGGGCGGGCCGTAGCCCCAGCGCCGGATCAGGTCGTTGCCCACGCCGAGCTGGTCGCAGATCCGCGCCACCACGAAGTCGACCAGGTCGTCCAGCGACGTCGGCCCGTGGTACCAGCCCGGCATCGCCGGCATCACCACCGCCCCGGCCCGGGTCACGGCGGCCATGTTCTCGATCTGGATCAGGTTCAGCGGCATCTCCCGGGGGACCAGGATCAATTTCCGACGCTCCTTCAAATGGACGTCGGCCGCCCGGGTGATCAGGTTCGTCGTCACGCCGTGGGCGATCGACGCCAGGGTGCTCATGCTGCACGGGCAGACCACCATCCCCCCGGTCGGGAACGACCCGCTGGCGATCCCGGCCGTGAAGTCGGCGTGGTGGTGGAAGACGACCCGGCCGGGCCCCAGGTCGCCGAAGACCGCCGGGTCGAACCGGGAGGCCGACTGCGACGGGGCCACCCCCGTCTCCTCCCGCATCACGTGGGCCCCGCTCGGGCTGATCGCCAGGTGGACCGTGCGGCCCGACCCGCAGAGCACCCGCAGCAGCCTCAGAGCATACGGCGCCCCGCTCGCGCCGGTCATCGCCAGCACGATCGGCCGGCCGGCGTCGCCGTCGGGGCCCGACCCGGTCAACCCGGGGTCCCCGGCTTGGTGCCCACGTACAGGGTGGCGATCCCGAAGGTCAGGGGGTGCTGCACCGCGTCCACCAGCCCCCGGCTCGTCATCAGGTCGAGCATCTCTTGGCCGTCGGGGAACTGCATCACCGACTCGGGCAGGTATCGGTAGGCGTCGTAACGGTTCGGCGCCACCGCCTGGCCCACCCGGGGGAGGACGTGCGTGAAGAAGGTCAGGTACAGCCGTCCCAGCACCGGCCCCCTCGGCCGGGAGAACTCCAGGATCGCCACCTTGCCCCCCGGCCGGGCGACCCGGATCATCTCGTCCAGCCCCTTCGCCGTGTCGCTCACGTTGCGGAGGCCGAAGGCGACCGTGACGACCCCGAACTCGCCGGTCGGGAAGGGCAGGCGCTGGGTGTCCCCCTCGATCAGGGTCACCCGGTCCTGGGCCCCCAGCTTCCGGGCCTTCTGGTTGCCGATGAGCAGCATCTCCCGGCAGAAGTCCGAGCCGATCACCGGGGACTTCCCCCCGGCCGCCCGGTCGTAGGCCAGCGCCAGGTCGGCCGTCCCGGTGCAGCAGTCGAGCACCGGCACGCCGGGCTCGGGGGGGACCGTGCGGACCGTGAACGCCCGCCACATCCGGTCGACGTTCAGGCTGAGCAGGTGGTTGAGCAGGTCGTACTTGCCGGCGATCGAGGCGAACATCGAGCGGACCCGATGCCCGGACTTGTCGACCTCCGGCCCGGCCTTCGCAACGTCGGGATCGGTCTGGGTGGCCACGTCTCGCAGTCCGTTGGTTGGTTCGAGGGGCGAAGCGTCGGGGGGGCGGGCAGGGCGGCCGTCCACCTCGGATGATATAGGCAAGCCGCCCGACTTGTCCACGACGCCCGACCTCTCCCCGGGGGCTGCGGCGAGGGTCGGGGTCCGCCCCCCGACCGGGGCCGCCCTGCGGTGGGACCGGTCGCGGCCCCTCCCGGGGGGTGCGAGGCGTCGGGTTCGTTTCGTCATGCCGGGGGCCACGGACCCGATCGGCCGGTCGAGCGGTCCGCTTCGGGGAGGGGCGGGCCAGGGCGGATCGGGTCGGAAGCCGGTCGGGGCGGACGGGGGACGGGACCGGGCGGGGCCGGGGCGTCGGGGTTCGGGATCGGAGACGGTCGGGGGCGGAGGGGTCGTCGAGGGGGGCGACCGCATCGCCGGGGAGGCGGGGCCGGGGGTTGCCGGGTCAGGAGCGTCGGGAGGCGGCCAGGGCCGCCCGTCGGGCCCGGCGGTTGGGGCCCGAGGGGGACGGGGAGAGGCGGTCCCGGAGCGTCGAGGAGAGCGGCCCGGCGGCCGGGGTCGCTCGGGGGGCGGGGGGCTCGGGATGGGCCTCGGCCGGGAAGGCGTCGGCCCCCCCGGGGGCGACGGCAGCTGGCGGGGCGGTCGGCCGGGGGGCCGGGGCCCGCACGGGCCTCGGCGGCGGGACCGGCGTTGGGGATGGGGAGGGGGCGGGATTCGACCGGGCCTGGTCGGGGGCTCGGGCGGCCTCGGCCTCGGCCTGGAGGCGGCGGAGCCCGTCGAGGCATCGGGAGATCTGGAGGCGGGCGTCCCGGGCGTAGCGCTCCAAGAGGCGGATCGGGGGAGCGTCGTCGAGGCCGAGGCCGAGGCCGAGTTCGGCGTCGGATCGGGCCCGGGCGTCCCGGTCGTCCAGGTGGGAGGCGAGGCGGGCTCGGAGGGCCTCGACGACGCTCCGGACCAGCTCCAGGCCGGGCCCGGGGCCGGCGTCCTCGGGGTGGAGGTCCCAGGGACCGGAGCCGACCCGGGCGGCCTTCGAGGCCCCGAGTAGGTCCATCGCCAGGTCCCAGGTGTCGGGCCTCCAGCCCTCGCAGCGCCGGAGGGAGTCGGCCACCTCGTCCCAGCGCCCGATGAGCCAGAGGACGCCGTGTCGGGTCTGCAAGAGCCTCGGCTGGACGACCTCGGGGCGTCGGGAAAGGGCGTCGGCCTGCTCGGCGACCAGGGCGGCCCGGTCGTCGTCCCAGGCCTCGGCGGCCCGGTCGGCCAGTTCGGCCCGGAGGGCGATCAGGCGTCGCTCGCAGGAGTCGAGGCGGACGGACTCGGCGCAGAGGCGCTCGAACAGCCAGTCCTGGGCCGGGCCTTCGGGGCGGTACGAGGCGAGCCATTGCTCCTTGCGGTCGGCGATGGCGTCGGCCATGGCGGACGGGGGGGTCGCGCCGAGCCGGGAGAGGCCGTGCGAGGTCGCGTTCCGGGAGGATCGGGCCTTGCCCTGCTCGGTGCGGGGGCCGGTCGACTTCAGGGCGTTCAGCCGGTTGGCGATCGTCTGGGACGGGGTGGCGGGCATGGGGGTCGTTCCCGGTCGAGGTGCGGCATCGAGTGGCGCGGGTCGGCTCGGCAGGGGAGCAATCGATCCCCCTTGACTTCACTATCGAGAAATCCGGCAGGCTTAATTGCGGAATTCCGCCGGGACGGGGAGATTGGGGGCCGAGGCCCTGGGACCGGGGCCGGATCGGGTGCGCCGGCGGACCCCGGCACTCGGCACACGATCGGCCGGGTCATCGACCCTCGTCCCCGTCCTCGGGGGTGAGGGTGGGCGCAGCCCGGGTGAGGGGGCTCGGATGAGGCGCCAGGCCCTGTGTCCGACGCACCGACCCCTCACCCCGGCCCTCTCCCCGCGAGCGGGGAGAGGGAGTCGGATCCGGTCCCTCGCCCCCGTCTTCGGGGGAGCGGGCGGGCGGAGCCCGGGTGAGGGGGCTCCCGGACGAGTCGGACCGCGTCGTTCGATCGAGGACCCCGGGATGCCGCCCGACTCCCGATGGGGCTTCGGGCTCCTCGGGCTCGCGGCGATCGGCCTCGATCAGCGCCGGATCGGTAGGGTGAACTCGACCTCGTCCCGGCCGGAGCCCACGACCTCCTCCCGAAGGTCGCTCGGCAACTTCCAGAGGCCGAGGGTCAGCTCCCCCTCATGCTGGTTGCCAAGGACGAAGACCCCCTCGCGGTCCGTCGTGGCCGACTTGCCGTCCACGGCAATCGCCCGGACGATGCCACTGGCATCCCGATCCTCGTCCCGGATGTTCCAGATATGGACCCCGGCGACCGGCATCCCCTGCTCGTCGACGACCCGACCTCGGACGACCCGATGTCCCTGGCCCTCCCCCCAGTAGACCAGGCCGAGCTGGCCGATGAGGTTGACGGCGAACTGCCCGAGTTCGCCCGCGCTCGGCAGGCCCCGCCTGGCGGGGAGCACGACCGAGCGAGGCTCGGGGCGAGGCGAGCAGGCCAGTCGGATGGGAGCAGGGTCGCGATCCTCCGGGACGATGATCGGTCGGGGGTCGGCGACGAAGGCGTATTCAGTCGTCAAGGGGAGCAGGCGGTACTCGCCGGGCAGCATCGAGATCGAGAATCGGCCGTAGGCGTCGGACTCGACGAAGCGGTTTCCCCAGTGATGGCCGGCTCCTTCCGCGTTGACGAGGTTGATCCCGACGCCGGGGAGGGGGCGGCCGTCGTCGACCGAGTAGACGGCGCCCGAGAGCCTTCGGGAGGGATCGAGCCGGAGGTCGGCCAGGGAGTCCCGCCCGACCTCGACCCGGACGCCGACCACGTCCCGGGCGAGTCGATCGGCCTCGGGACCCTGGAGGATCCGGACGACATAGACCCCGGGACTCGCGCCGGGGATCAGGTAGCGGCCGTCGGGGCCGGTCCGGGCCTCGTACGGGAGGGAGACGGAGAAGTCGACCGGGGCATTCGGCATGGTCGCCACCACCTGAATCCCCTCGGCCGGTTCGCCCGAGTGCGAGTCCGTCACGAGGCCGGCGATGCCACCGGCCGGGCGGAGGATGATCGGGGGGGGCGACTCGGCCCTCGCGGCGACGTTCACCGCCAGTCCCGAGCGGTGCCTCGACTCGGCGGACAGGAACGCCCAGGTCTTGTCCGGCAGGGGGATGGAGATCGAGCCGTCCCGGCCGGTCGTCAGCTCGCCGAACAGTCCGATCGAACCGTCCCGGTCCAGGGTGGCAATGCCCTCCAGTCGTCGGATCCCGATCCCGAATGGTCCCCTGTCCATCAGTTCGTCGACGAAGACGCGGGCCCCCTCGACCGGCCGACCCGACTCGTCGAGGACCTGAACGGTCACGGGCCGAGTCAGGGGTTGCAGGGTGATCGTGGCGGGATCGTCCTCGGTCCCCGATCGCCCGTGATTCGTCCAGTAGCCGATGGCCCGGGGACGATCCCCTGGGCCGGCCTCGTTGCCTCCGACCTGCGGGCTCGCCCCCCGGACGGCGATCAGGCTCATCCCCCGGGCGCGGCCCGGCACGACGGCCCGGCCGTCGTCGTCGGTGACGAATGTCCCCCGGAACACGAAGTTCTCGACCCGGACCGGGACGCCCGGCGCGGGGGTGCCGTCCTGCTCGACGACGAGGACGTGCAGCGGCTCCCCGTCGTCGGGCACGTCGACGGTCGAGGGGGTCGCCTCCCCGGCGGTCGGGGGCGGGGGCTCGTCGGGGAGCGAGCCGATCCCGAGCCCGGCCGAGGCCGGGCCGAGGGCGAGGGCGACCAGGGAGATCGAGAGTCCTGCTTTCATGAGAAGGGTCCTCCGTGACAGGGACGCGGCCAGGATCGCCACCGCGGCCGGGACCTCCCCGGTCGCCACCCGGCCGGCGGCGAGGCCCCAGGCCAGGCGGATGGTGGCGTCGATCAGCGCTTCGGGGGGGCCGGACGAGGCGGCCCGGGGGGCGAAGGGCAGGGGGGGGAGGCCGAGGGCCACCCCCTGGCGTGAGAGTCGGCGGCGGAGGCGGTCCCGGGCCCGGGAGAGTCGGCTGTGGATCGTCCCCTCGGCCACGCCGAGCGCCGAGGCGGCCTCGGCGGCCGATCGGCCTTCCAGCCCGCAGAGGACGACCGGGGCCCGGAAGGCGGGGGGGAGGCGGTCGATCTCGTCGTAGAGGGCCGACCAATCGTCCCGGCGGTCGGCCTCGTCGGGGACGGCGGGGGTCCGGCGCCCGGCGGCGATCCGCTCGTGCCTCGACCGCCGGGAGGCGGCCACCCGGGCCTTCCTGGAGACCCGTCGGGCCACGCCGAAGAGCCAGGGGGCGATCGAGTCCCGGCCCCGGAGCGACCCGGCCCGTCGGGCCAGCACGAGGAAGACGGCCTGGAAGGCGTCGTCGGCGTCGGCCTCGTTCGACCGGCCCAGCACCCCCCGGCAGACCCGGTGGACCATCGGCCCGTGCCGATCGACCAGGGCCGAGAAGGCGGCATCGGCCCGGGGGCGGTCGCCGTCGAGGAACCGGTCGATCAGCTCCCCGTCGGCCAGCCCGGCGAGGGAGCCGCCCTCGAAGATCGAGCGAAGGTGTCGGAGCGTCGCACCGGTCGATCGGCTTCCCATCGCGTCTCCCGTCCCTCCCTGTCCGGCGAGTCCGGGGGAAAATGCCCGGCCGACCCGCCGGCCTTCCCGATTTTCCCGGATTCTCCGACGCGATGCACCGTGCCGGTCGGCGGCGAGGGGGTCGCGGCGAGGCCCCGGGGCGGGCGGCGACCCGTCGGGGCGTCTCGGGACGCGGGGCCCTGGCGGAGTCGGGAGAGGTGGCTACCCTGTTCTGGGGGGAGTGCCGGTCGAGGACCGGTCGACCTCCCCGAAGGACCCGAGGCGGATCGAGCCGATGACCGACGTCCACCACCTGCGCTGCGGAACGATCGAGGCCCCGGGGGGGGCGAAGGCGATCTGCCACTGCCTGCTCCTGGAGGACGACCGGGGGCTCGCCCTGGTCGACGCCGGGATCGGGCTGGAGGACGTCCGGAGTCCGGACGCTCGGCTGGGCCGGGGGCTGGTCGAGGCCGTCGGCTTCCGGTTCGACGAGGCCGAGACGGCCGTCCGTCGGGTCGAGCGGCTCGGCCTGGCCCCCGCGGCGGTGGCCCACGTCGTGTTGACCCACGCCGACCCCGACCACACCGGGGGGCTGGCCGACTTCCCCGACGCCTCCGTCTTCCTGTCGGTGGAGGAGCGGGCGGCCCTCGACTCGGGGAACCCGCGCTACGTGCCGACCCACTTCGACCACGGGCCGAGGTGGGAGCCGATCCTCCCCTCGTCCCGACGCTGGTTCGGCCTGGAGGCCCGGCCCGTGCCGCTCGGGTTCGCCTCCGAGGTCCTGCTGATCCCCCTGTTCGGCCACACGAGGGGCCATTGCGGCGTGGCGATCGGCCGGGAGGGGGAGGGCTGGACCCTGCACGTCGGCGACGCCTACTACCTCCGGGTCGAGACCGAGCGGGACGACCACCCCGTCTCCCGGCTCGCCGCGATGCGGGCCGACGACGACGCCCGACGACGGGCCAGCCTGGAGGAGGTCCGTCGGCTGCTCCGGGACCACCGGGACGAGATCTCCCTGTTCGGCTACCACGACCCGGACGAGTTCCCGCCCCAGGCCTGATCGGTCCGCCGCCATCCCGCCCCGATCCGATCCGACTCGCCACGCCCGCCCCGAAGACCCGAGGGACCCCCGTGGGATACCGATCGCTCGCCGACTGCGTCGCCGACCTCCGCAAGACCGACCAGCTCCTCGAGATCGACGCCGAGGTCGACCCCCGGCTGGAGGTCGCGGCCGTCCAGCGCCGGGTCTACGAGGCCCAGGGCCCGGCCCTGCTGTTCCGGCGGGTCAGGGGCTGCGCCTTCCCCGTCCTGGGGAACCTCTTCGGCACGATCGAGCGGACCCGATGGCTGTTCCGGGACACCCTGGAGGCCGTCCGGCACCTGGTCGAGCTGAAGGTCAGCCCGCCGATTGGCTTCAAGCGCCCCTGGCGGTACCTCGACGTGCCCGGGACGGGCCTGAACCTGCTGCCCCGGCGGGTGCGGTCGGGGCCGATCCTGGGGCACCGGACGACCGTCTCGAAGCTCCCCCAGATCGTCAGCTGGCCGGGGGACGGCGGGGCGTTCGTCACCCTGCCGCAGGTCTACACCGAAGACCCCGACCGGCCGGGGCTGGCGAAGTCGAACCTGGGGATGTACCGGGTCCAGCTCTCCGGGAACGCGTACGAGCCGGACCGGGAGGTCGGCCTGCACTACCAGATCCACCGGGGGATCGGCGTGCACCACTCGTCGGCGATCCGCAGGGGGGAGCCGCTCCGGGTGAACGTCTTCGTCGGCGGGCCCCCGGCGATGACCGTGGCCGCCGTCATGCCGCTGCCCGAGGGGCTGCCGGAGCTGAGCTTCGCCGGCGCCCTCGGCGGCCGGGCCGTCCGGATGGTCCACCCCCCCGACTGGACCCTGCCCATGCCCGCCGAGGCCGACTTCGTGATCTGCGGCACCATCGACCCCGATCGCGTGACTAGGCCCGAGGGGCCCTTCGGCGACCACCTCGGCTACTACGCGATGGTCCACGACTTCCCGTTCCTCCGGGTCGACCGGGTCTACCACCGCCCCGGGGCGATCTGGCCGTTCACCTCCGTGGGGAGGCCCCCGCAGGAGGACACCTCGTTCGGCCAGCTGATCCACGACCTGACCGGCCCGCTCGTGCCGACGGTCCTGCCGGGGGTGAAGGCGGTCCACGCGGTCGACGAGGCCGGGGTCCATCCGCTCTTGCTCGCGATCGGCAGCGAGCGTTACGTCCCTTACGCGAGCGTACGCCGGCCCCAGGAGATCCTGACCCAGGCCAACGCGATCCTCGGCCAGGGGCAGATGTCGCTGGCGAAGTATCTGCTGATCGTCGCCCAGGAGGATGACCCGGGCCTGGACCTCCACGACACCTCCGCCTTCCTCCGGCACCTGCTGGAGCGGGCCGACTGGGAGGACGACCTCCACTTCCAGACACGGACGACGATCGACACCCTGGACTACTCCGGCCACGGGTTCAACCAGGGGTCGAAGGTGGTGATCGCCTGCGCCGGGCCGAGGCGGAGGGAGCTGCCGACGGAGGTCCCCGAGGGGCTCAACCTGCCGGACGGCTTCTCCGATCCGAGGGTGGCGTTGCCGGGCGTGCTGGCGGTCCAGGCCCCGCCGTTCTCGCCCGACCGCAAGGGAGAGGACCAGGGGCTCGCCGGCTTCTGCTGGTCCTTCGAGCCGGGGGACCCGATCAACGCCTTCCCGATGGTCGTGCTGGTCGACGACAGCGACTTCGCCACCCGGTCGATCAGGAACTTCCTGTGGGTCACCTTCACCCGGTCGAACCCGGCGGCCGATCTGGCCGGGATCGGCGCCTTCACGCACCAGAAACACTGGGGATGCAAGGGGTCGCTGGTCGTCGACGCCCGGATCAAGCCCCACCACGCCCCCCCGCTGGAGGACGACCCCGAGGTCGATCGCCGGGTCGATGCCCTCGGCGCCCCCGGGGGCCCGCTCCACGGGATCATCTGACCCGGCCCGGCCCCGGCGGCCCGACGTTCGTCGGCGTCGTGGGGTCTCGACGGGCGGGCGGCCCGGGCCGATTCACGAGGCGCCGGGGCCGCCGAACCGCTCGACGAGTTCCATCACGCCGATCCCGGCGAAGGTCAGCAGCGTCAACGCCAGCAGCACGTTCGAGGCCCGGCCGTTGCGGAACGAGGGGCCGACCCAGTCGGCCCGGTTGTTCATCAGGAGCAGGGTCACGGCCAGCAGCGGCATGAACAGCGCCCCCATCACCGCGTGCGAGAGCTGCACGAACCGGACCGGCAGGTTGATGAGCAGCAGGGGCACCACGGCGATCCCGACGAGGTAGGCCCGGTAGGAGGCGGTGCGGTCGAGGTCGACCTCGGCGATGGCGTCGGATCGGCCCTTGCTGAGCCTCCGGAAGTCGGCGAAGAGGTACGGGGCGCTCTGCCACACGCCCAGCAGGCTGGAGAAGACCGCCCCCCAGAAGCCGACGAGGAAAATCCACCGGGCGGCGGGCCCGGCGGCCTCCCGGAGCTGGTCGGCCAGCTGGAGGGCCACGTCGGCGCCGGAGCGGTCGACGGTGATCCGGGAGCTGATGACGAGCATGGCGACCCCGAAGAGCCCGGTCGCCGCGTAGGCGACGGCCAGGTCGATCTTGCAGAGCCTCGCCCCGGCCTCGCCCGACCGGCCGGTCTCCCGGATCCAGTAACCGTAGGAGAGCAGGGTCACGGTGCCGCCGACGCCGCCGAGCAGGCCGATCGCGTAGGGCAGGTCGCCGGCCCGGATGGTCGGCCGGGTGAGGCCCCGGGCGATCGCCCCCCAGTCGGGGCCGAGCATCGCCGCCGCCGCGATCACGCAGACGAACATCGAGGCGACCAGGGCGGCCATCACCCGCTCGAACGTCTTGAAGCCGCCGACCCAGACCAGCCCGAGGCCGAGCAGCGAATGGACGACGGTCCAGATCGCCTGGGACTGCCCCCGGTCCCCCAGCGGCAGCAAGCCGTCCCCCGCCACGCCGCAGGCCTTCGAGAGCGAGCCCCCGGTGACGAGCGACCAGAGCAGCAGGTAAGCCAGGAAGGCCCAGCGGATCCAGCCCCCCAGCCGGGTGGCCCACCCTTCCAGCAGGGTGGTGCCGGTGGCCATCTGCCATCGGGCGAGCCCCTCGGTCAGGGCCCACTTGAAGAGGCAGCCGATGACCACCGCCCAGACCAGGGCCATGCCCGCCCTGGATCCGGCGTAGCTGGCCGTCAGCAGGTCGCCCGCCCCCACCCCCGTGGCGGCCACGAGCAGGCCGGGGGCGACCAGGGTCAGCGGCGACGGGCGACCGTCCTTCGACATCGAGGGCCCTCCTCGGGTGCTCGGGGCGGTCGACCGGTCACTCGACCTCGCTCTCGGCGAGGATCCGGCGGTAGGCCTCCCGGGCCACCTCGTAGGCGGCCTCGGCCTCGTCGCGGTCCTCGGGGCGGGTGTTGCCGGCCTTCTGCGACCAGCACCGGTCGACCCCCTCGAGGCACCACTCGGCCGACCGCCTCGAGGCCCGGATCGGCGCGTCGTCCACGACCACGAAGATCGGGTTGGTGTGCGAGCTGGGGTAGATCCGCAGGGCGACCCAGCTCGACCGCTCGATCGGGACCTCGAAGGAGAGGTCGTTGAAGCTGCCGTCGGCCTCGATCTCCCGGCGGGCGACGGGCTGGCCGTTCACGACCACCTCGACCGGGACGGTCCGGGAGTCGCCGACCCGGGCCCGCTCCACGTCCCAGTAGGGCTGCTGGTCGAGCGGGCGGGAGCGGATCGCCTCGGTCCGGTCGGTCACCTCGGGCTCCAGCAGGGCGGCGGCCCTCACGGAGACGGTCACCTCGCCCGGCCCGTCGAGGCCCAGCTCGCTGCCCTCCTCGCCGACGGCCACGTCGTCGATCGTGAAGTCGACCAGGTGGCTCTTGCCGTCGCCGACGTAGGAGCGGCCGTCCTTGATCCCCTGGACCCACCGGTCGTAGTCGAGCTGGCCGTCGACCTTCACGTAGGAACGGCCGAGGCCGACCCGCTCGCCGTAGATGCAGGGGAAGTCGGTCTCCCCGCTGATCCGGCACCGGAAGCCGCAATTGAGCGTGTGGTACCAGATGTTCAACTCGTACGGGGCCGGGGTGTCGACGCTGGAGATGAAGTCGACGGCGTCGTGGACCACGTCGACCACGTATTCGTTGGCGCCGATGCCGTCGTAAGGCGGGATCTCGTAGTTGGGCAGCTCCTTGGAGTCGGTCTGCAGGCCCCATCCCGAGTGCGAGAAGCCGACGACCGCCCCCTGGGACTTGCCCCACTTCAGCACGGGCAGGTCCCAGCTCGGCCACTCCTCGATCAGGCTCGTCCCCGGGTAGTCGTCCTCGGTCAGGCGGAGCAGGCAGAGGTGGCCGGCGTGGGAGGAGGGGAAGCCGGAGACCTCCACGTCGTACCGCATCAGGTAGTCGGGGGTCGACAGCGGGTGGAGCTTCCCGTCGAAGAACTGCTTCTGGTAATACCAGCAGGGGCCCCAGCTCAGGACGCAGCCGACCACCAGGTCCTCCCCCAGGATGTGCCGCATCATGTGCTCCGGCTGCACCCCCTCGGTCGGGCTCTCGTAGTGGGCGCAGCCGGCGGCGTGGACGTGGTGGTCGCCGGAGTACCAGCCGAGCCCGGCGAGGTCCGCCCAGCGCTCCAGCTCGAAGGCCTCGGTCTGCGTGCCCGCCCCCTCCTCGACGGTAATCTCCCTGTGCTTCACCCGGTACTCGGGCCCCCGGGTGAATTCCACGTCGAAGGTGCCGGGGGGGAGGATGACCGACTCCCCGGACTTGCGGTAGACCTGGGGGTGGAAGAAGAAGTCGGGCGCCAGGCGACGGCCGGGGGAGGGGTAGACGCGACCCTGGGGGTCCCGGATCAGGAACGAGGCCATCGTCGGGGTGCCGTCCTCGTCCCGGACCTCGAAGGCGACGACCACCCCGGGCTCGCTTTGGAAGAGGATGTCCACGTCGGAGCGGAACCCGAGATCCTGGGTCCCCTGGCCGACGTCGAAGGTGAGCTTCGCCTCCCTCGGGCCGGCGTCCCGGCTGTAGATCTGGAGGATCCGGTACTCCAGCGGCAGGCCGGAGAGGGTGGGGTTGAGCGGCCTGTCGTCGTAGAGCGACAGCTCGACCCAGCGGTCGGGGATCGTCTCGGGGAGGATCGTCTGCTTCGGGTCGGGGGAGCCGGTGGACCGGGAGTAGATCGGCGCCGCGTTGGGGCTGGCGACCCGGAGCGGGGCGGTCACGCCGGCCTCGTTGTGGACCTTGATGAGGAAGGCCCGCCACCCTTGCTGCATGAGGCTCGGGTCGGCCGGGCCCTGCTGGGCCTTCACCCGGCTCTCGGGGTTGATGGAGACGCCGACGAGGCAGTAGGGGTCGAGGACGTCCTGGATCTCGTCGGCGGCCTCGGCGTCGTCGTCCAGGGTGGAGGCCCGCTCCAGGCGGTCCCGGTCGGCCCGGGGGAGGGGGCGGCCGATCAGGTCGAGCGCCTCGACGACCCGGCGGGCCTGGGCCGCCAGGGGTTGCCGGGGGACGCCCGGCACCCTGGGCAGCTCGCCCGCAGTGGTCGACGCCGGAGCGAGCAGGAGGAGCAGGATCACGGCCCTGGTCGACGCGTTCATGGCTCGATCCTCCCGGGGAGCGGGTCCGGCCGGGGCGAAGCGGTTCGCCCCCCGCCCGCCGAACCTAGCCGCCCGGCGGGGCCGACGCAACCGGCCGTCGGCGAAGTTCCGCTTGTCGCCCCGGGCGGGTTGCGTTATGGTCCCCGCGACTCGCCGGGCCGCTCGCCCCGCCGCTCGCGTCGAGCGTCGGGCGGGCCCGGCACGTCCCAACGGGGCCGACGGAGGCTCGCCATGCGAGGTCCGAGCCGCCCGAGACGCCATTGCCGCCGGCTGATCGCCCTGGCGGTCGTGCCGCCGCTGTTCTGGGCCCTCGTGCTGCTGCTCTTCCCGACCGGCTGGGCCGCCCGGATCGTCGAGCGGAGGGTCGAGGAGCTGACCGGCTGCCCGACCGCCCTGGCCGCGCTCCGGTTCGGCCCGCTCGGCGGGATCCGCCTGGAAGGGCTGGCGGTCCGCGAGCCCGGGGCAGGGGGCATCGACGGCCCGCCCCCCTGGGTCGAGGCCGGGGCGATCGACGTGGACCTGAGCCTGGCCGACCTGCTGCTCGGCCGGGTCGAGCCCACCCGGGTCGAGGTCCGCGACCTGGACTTGCGGCTCGTCCGGGGACGGGACGGGGCCTTCGCCCCGTGGTTCCTGCTCCGCAACGCCGAGCCGGCCGACCTGGCCGTCGGCCGGGCCGGGGAGGACGACGAGCGGGCCGGGCCGATCGCCTTCCGGCTGGTGCGGGGGCGGGTCGCCTACGTCGACGTCGAGCTGGCCACGACGATCGAGGTCGACGACCTGGACGGCTCGGGGACCTGGTGGCCCTCGGTCGTCGCGGTCGACGACCTGAGCGGGACGCTCAACGGCGGCACCCTCGCCCTGGCGGTCGAGCTGGAGCGGGGCCCGACCCCCGCCTTCGCCGGCCAGCTGGAGGCCAGGGGGGTGCACCTCGGCCGTGAGCTGGGCCTGCTGGCCTACCTCGTGCCGTACCTGGCCGGGGCCTCCGACGGGCTCGAAGGGCGGCTGGACCTCGACCTGGAGCTGAAGGGGCAGGGGGCCTCGGGCCCGGCCCTCCGGGATTCGCTCGCCGGCCGGGGGAAGGTGCGGCTCGACCCGATCCGGCTGGACGGCTCGTCGCTGCTGGTCGACCTGGCCCGGGTGCTGCCGGCCACGCAGTACGGCAAGATCGGCACCCTCAGGAGCGACTTCCTCGTCGCCGACCGCAAGGTCGTCAGCCGCCGGATCCAGCTCGACCTGGGGGGCACGCCGATCGTGCTCGAGGGCGGCGCCGCCTTCGACGGACGGATCTCCTACCGGCTCGACACCGGCCCGCTGGCCGGCAAGCTCGGCCCCGACGCCCTCGCCCTGCTCGGCGAGGCCGGGGTGAAGCCCGAGGACCTGCTGGAGCTTCGCGTCACCGGCACCACCGACCGCCCCCTCGTCCACGTCGGCGGCCAGATCATCGACGCCCGGGACGAGGGCCGGGCCGCGCTCGAGGAATACGCCCGACGCCTCCGGGACCGCCTCCTCCGATGAAGGGCGGGGCCCGCCCCGGCCGCTGCGGCCGGGGCATCGGGGCCCGACCCGGGAGACGGCCGAGTGTCGACCTCGGGGGGGGCGGTCGGGTCGACGAACTCGACGCCCGCCCCACCGCCCGATGCCGGGGGAGGGCGGGCCCTCCCCGCTCCTCCTCCCCCCATCGTCCCCCGAGATCTCCCGCCGATCCGACCTCGAGGCCCCGACGCGCCCGAGGGGCAGGGGCCCTCCTCTCGCCTCCCCCCGGCGGGATCGGGGTCGGGGACCCGTCCCCGGGGCAGGCCCCCGACGGGGGCCTGGGCCCGTCGGAGGGGCCCCGGGCAGGGCCGGATCAGCGGCGTTCCCGACGCCGACGCCGGAGGCCGACGCCGGCCAGTCCGAGTGCGGCGATCCCGACCAGGGTCAGGGTGCCGGGCTCGGGGATGGCCTGGACCGTCAGGCTGACGTTGTCCACGCCGAACTGGAACGAGAAGAGGTTGTCGACCTCGGCGAACCGCAGTCGGACCGTCTCCCCGGCGCGGGAGGAGAGCAGGGGGGTCAGGTCGAAGGAGAAGGTCGTATAGCCCGAGACGGCCGGGTCGCCGACCTCGGTCCGGTAGAGGTCCATCAGAACGTCGCCGGCCAGCAGGCTGAAGGGGTCGGCCGTCGGGGAGAGCAGGTCGACCCGGGCCTGCTGGTTCATGACCCCGGTGAAATCCAGGGTGTCCGGGGTGGCGAACACGTCGGCCCGGTTGCCGATGAACAGGTCGAAGCTCAGGGTGGCCGAGAGGAGTTGCTGGGTCGGCAGGACGACGTCCTGATACAGGACGTGGGAGCCGGGCCCCTCGGCGTCGGTCATCGCGGCGAAGCCGCCCTCGGGGGGGCCCGGGACCGGGTCGCCGAGGATCGGGCTGGTCGTGCCGGACTGGGGGAAGAAGCCCCCGTCGCCTCCCGGCTGGTCGGCGGTGGTCCAGGAGAGCAGGCTCCCGCCCCCCTCCTCGAAGCCCCCGTTCGTGATGAGCTGGGTCTCGGCGCCGGCCCTCGAGGACCCCAGCACCATCAGCAGCAGGGCGAGCGGCGGGGCGACGGCCCGCCGGGCCCGGTCGGATCGAATCATGGGATGACTCCGGGTGCGATCTCGGGCCCGGGGCCGCCGGTCGGCCAGGCCGATCGGCGGCACGGGGGCCCGGTCTTGGGAGGGGGCCGATCATTCCGCCGGCAGGATCCGGTACACGGTGCCCAGGGACAGCGAGACGACGTAGACGAACCCGTCGGGGCCGTTCTGGATGTCGGTGCCGATGCCGAAGTCCCGGCCGATCAGCAGCGACTCGCTCTCGGTCCCCTCGTGCTTGTCGAGGTTGTCGGCCACGCCGTCGTCGAGGCGGGGGTCGTCGAAGTCGAACCCGTCTCGGTCCTCATTCATGTCGAAGCGGAAGAGGTATCCCCCCGCCAGGAAGGGCCGGGAGGCGCCGACGAGCAGGTCGCCCTCGTAGTCGGGGCCGAGCCCGTCCCCCTCGACGAAGGCGATGCCCGCCGGGGCGACCTCGAACTTCCAGCTGAAGGCCGGGTCGGTGTACTCGGCCCCGGGCAGCAGGAAGAGCCGGGAGAGGACCAGCCGGGGGGTGTAGGCGATCAGGATCGGCGGCCAGCGGATCTGCTGCATGGCGCCGCCGAACATCGTCGCCTCGATGAGCTTGAACTGGCGGATGCGGTCGATGGGGCCCATCACCTGGATCCAGCCGCCGTTGAAGCCGGGCCCGACGAGGTTCAGCTCGCTGAAGGCGTCGTCGGCGTTCTCCTGGGTCCAGAGGAGGCCGGTCTCGGGGTCGAAAGCCATGCCGAAGCTGTTGCGGACGCCGTAGCCGAAGAGCTTCTGGATGTTGGCGCCGACCTCGCCGCCGAGGGACGCCCCGACGGCGAAGAAGGGGTTGTCGGGGGGGGCCTGGCCCTGCTCGTCGACCCGGAGGATGACGCCGCTGAGGTGGGCGTCATCGGGCCCCGGGCCGCCGAACTGGTCGTCGGGGACCGGGGCGTCGAGCACCGTCGGGCCGAAGCGGAGGTTCTGCATCTGCCCCCGGCGGCCGAGGTCGCCGATGATGATGGAGAGCATGCCGTCGGGCCCGAACCGGATGACCCCGCCGTCGTGGTTGCCCCGGCCGGGCTGGCCGGCGTCCACCTGGAGGGCCCGGATGCGGATCAGGTTGTACTCGAAGGCCAGGGTCGAGCCGTCCCAGGAGAAGCGATCGACCCGGTTGCCCAGCAGCGGGGTCTGGGCCACGTCGCCGGAGTCGGCGCCCGAGGTGCTCTCGGTCCAGTAGAGGTAGACGCCGGGGTCCTCGGGGAAGTCGGGGTCGAGCGCGATGCTCAGCAGGCCGCGCTCGGAGGCGGAGTTGACCGCCAGGTCGAGGACGGTGGAATCGACCGCGCCGCCGACGACCCGGAGGACCCGGCCGGTGTCCTTCTCCAGGACGAGGAAGTCGTCCTCGCCGAGGAAGGCCAGGCCGATCGGGGTGGTCAGGCCGCCGACGACCGGCTCGACCCGGAGGTCCGGCACCAGCATCGAGGGGCCTTCGTCCTGGGCGAGGGCCCCGGTCGTCGGGGAGGCCGAGGCGATTGCGAGCAGGCCGAGCGCCGCCAGGCGCCTCAGGCCGGGCCCGACGGGGCCCCCGGGGGGGCCGAGGGCGGGGAGGGGGGCGGCCCCCCCGGGGCTTCGAGCGTGCGTCCGTCGCATTCCGTCCTCCGGTTGATGTCGCGATCGGGGATCGCAGGGGCATCGTCCGGCCCGGGCGCGCGGCCCGGGCCCCTCCCCGACGGGACGCCTCCCCGTCGGGGTCGTGATTCGGTGTGGTCGGCCCGCCCCGGGCCTCGGGGGTCCGGGGCCAGGTCAGTCCGCGTGGCACCCCGAAGGGGGCGTCGACTTCGAGGGCACGAGGCTGTCGGCGATCACCGGGGTGGCCGCCGAGACGGCCACGCAGAGGAACAGCCCGCCGACGCCGAGCATCGCGGCCAGCACCACCAGCGAGGCACAACGCCGCAGGGCCCCGGCCCCGGACTCGCGGTCGACCAGGCCGGCGATCCGGGAGGGGATCGTCGGGGGCATCGCCCGGGACCTCCGGCCGAGGAGGATCCCGGCGTCGACCGTCGAGGCGATGAGGGCCGGCGGGACGGCCCCCGCCCGCTCGCCGAGCAGGGCGAGCAGCAGCAGCGTCGAGACGGCGACCCCCCGCCGGGTCAGCCGGGATCGGAGCAGATCCCGGCCCCGGCTCAGCCGGGCCTTGAGCGTCCCCAGGGGCAGGCGGAGGCGCCGGGCGGCCTGCTCGTAGCTCAGCTCCTCCAGGTAGCAGAGGACCAGGGGGTCTCGGAGCTTCTTCGGCAGGCGGTCGAGTTCGGTATGCAGCACGGGGCGGAGCTCCCGGAGCGCCGCCTCGTCGTCGTCGTGATCGGGGGCCATCGCCGCCATCTCCACCCCCCGGCGTTCCCGGATCTGCCGGCGTCGGGCGTCGGCCCGGGCCCGCAAGGCGACCCGATTGGCGACCCCGTGGAGCCAGCGACCGAGCGAGTCGGGGTCCCGGATCGTCTCCG